>CP046865.1:1417500-2617500 GCA_039640505.1 Rhodobacteraceae bacterium Araon29
CAACACTGTTTGATGCCCCGAGTATGGGTCGCATCTCAGTTTGGTGAAGCAGATTATATCTGCTGACAGCTTTTGGATCTGGCCTTTCCTCGGCCGCCCTTAAGTATGCCGGTCTGAAACGAACAGCGTTGTCCAAGTCAAGTACACTAACCCGAGCAATAGCGATATTGCTCACAGTCTGAACGCACCGACATGTGTTCAGGCGGGAAAGTATGACTTTTGACCAGGAAAAGCGATTGCATGTGAACCAGCGTGTGATCTGCGGATTGAGGATGGTGTATCGATGGTGTTATGCGATGTCTTTTGGCCTCAAGTAGCGCGGCGGTAGGCTTTATAAATCAGTCTGACTTTTTCTGGATCAAATCAAGCGCGAAAAGGGCGTTTGGTGGATGCCTTGGCAGTAAGAGGCGATGAAAGACGTGATACTCTGCGATAAGCCATGGGGAGCTGAGAATAAGCTTTGATCCATGGATGTCTGAATGGGGGAACCCACCTGATACTCAGTTATTGTTAACCTTTTGGTTATGGATAATTGGGTAAAACAGGGACTTAAGACCTGAATACATAGGGTTTTAAGAGCAAACCCGGGGAACTGAAACATCTAAGTACCCGGAGGAAAGGAAATCAATAGAGACTCTGTTAGTAGCGGCGAGCGAACGCGGACCAGCCAAGCCTGATAAGTGACTAGAATGATCTGGAAAGATCAGCCAGAGCGGGTGACAGCCCCGTATAGGAAGCTTTGAAGGATGTATTAAGTAGGGCGGGACACGTGAAATCCTGTTCGAAGATCGGGGGACCACCCCCGAAGGCTAAGTACTCCTTACTGACCGATAGCGAACCAGTACCGTGAGGGAAAGGTGAAAAGCACCCCGACGAGGGGAGTGAAACAGTACCTGAAACCGAACGCCTACAATCAGTCGGAGCACCCTTGCGGTGTGACGGCGTACCTTTTGTATAATGGGTCATCGACTTGGTCTATCTAGCAAGCTTAAGCCGTTAGGTGTAGGCGCAGCGAAAGCGAGTCTTAATAGGGCGCATGAGTTAGATGGATCAGACCCGAAACCGAGTGATCTAGGCATGGCCAGGTTGAAGATACGGTAACACGTATTGGAGGACCGAACCCACATCCGTTGAAAAGGATCGGGATGAGCTGTGCCTAGGGGTGAAAGGCCAATCAAACTCGGAGATAGCTGGTTCTCCGCGAAATCTATTTAGGTAGAGCGTCATCCGAATACCCCGGGGGGTAGAGCACTGGATGGGTAATGGGGCCCCACAGGCTTACTGATCCTAACCAAACTCCGAATACCCGGGAGTACTAGATGGCAGACACACGGCGGATGCTAACGTCCGTCGTGGAGAGGGAAACAACCCTGACCGACAGTTAAGGCCCCCAATTCATGGCTAAGTGGGAAAGCAGGTGGGACGACCAAAACAACCAGGAGGTTGGCTTAGAAGCAGCCATCCTTTAAAGATAGCGTAACAGCTCACTGGTCTAAATAAGTTGTCCTGCGGCGAAGATGTAACGGGGCTCAAGCCATGAGCCGAAACTTCGGATGCATTTAATGCATGGTAGCGGAGCGTAGTGTGACATAATACCTATCCTCTTTAGCCGTCTTCGGGCGGCCTTGGAGGATAAGGTATTTTCTGTGAAGCCGGGCTGTAAGGCATCCGGTGGAGAGATCACTAGTGAGAATGATGACATGAGTAGCGACAAAGAGTGTGAGAGACACTCTCGCCGAAAGTCCAAGGGTTCCTGCTTAAAGCTAATCTGAGCAGGGTAAGCCGACCCCTAAGCCGAGGCCGAAAGGCGTAGGCGATGGGAACCAGGTTAATATTCCTGGGCCAGGAGGAAGTGACGGATTGTGAAGGTTGTTTGCCCTTATCGGATTGGGCAGGCCGCTGATCAGTCCCTGGAAATAGCCCTCCATGAGATCGTACCCTAAACCGACACAGGTGGACTGGTAGAGCATACCAAGGCGCTTGAGAGAACTACGTTGAAGGAACTCGGCAAAATACCTCCGTAAGTTCGCGAGAAGGAGGCCCAGTTTCTACGCAAGTATTGGCTGGGGGCACAAACCAGGGGGTGGCGACTGTTTACTAAAAACACAGGGCTCTGCGAAGTCGCAAGACGACGTATAGGGTCTGACGCCTGCCCGGTGCCTGAAGGTTAAAAGGAGGGGTGAGAGCTCCGAATTGAAGCCCAGGTAAACGGCGGCCGTAACTATAACGGTCCTAAGGTAGCGAAATTCCTTGTCGGGTAAGTTCCGACCTGCACGAATGGCGTAACGACTTCCCCGCTGTCTCCAACGTAGACTCAGCGAAATTGAATTGCCTGTCAAGATGCAGGCTTCCCGCGGTTAGACGGAAAGACCCCGTGCACCTTTACTACAGCTTCGCACTGGCATCAGAATTGTGATGTGCAGGATAGGTGGTGGGCTTTGAAGCAGGAACGCTAGTTTCTGTGGAGCCACCCTTGAGATACCACCCTTCGCACTTTTGATGTCTAACCGCGGTCCGTTATCCGGATCCGGGACCCTGCGTGGCGGGTAGTTTGACTGGGGCGGTCGCCTCCTAAAGAGTAACGGAGGCGCGCGAAGGTTGGCTCAGAGCGGTCGGAAATCGCTCGTTGAGTGCAATGGCAGAAGCCAGCCTGACTGCGAGACTGACAAGTCGAGCAGAGTCGAAAGACGGCCATAGTGATCCGGTGGTCCCGAGTGGAAGGGCCATCGCTCAACGGATAAAAGGTACGCCGGGGATAACAGGCTGATACTGCCCAAGAGTCCATATCGACGGCAGTGTTTGGCACCTCGATGTCGGCTCATCTCATCCTGGGGCTGGAGCAGGTCCCAAGGGTACGGCTGTTCGCCGTTTAAAGAGGTACGTGAGCTGGGTTTAGAACGTCGTGAGACAGTTCGGTCCCTATCTGCCGTGGGTGTAGGATACTTGAGAGGAGTTGCCCCTAGTACGAGAGGACCGGGGTGAACGATCCACTGGTGGACCTGTTGTTGCGCCAGCAGCAGTGCAGGGTAGCTATGATCGGACAGGATAACCGCTGAAGGCATCTAAGCGGGAAGCCCCCCTCAAAACAAGGTATCCCTGAGGGCCGTGGTAGACCACCACGTCGATAGGCCGGAGATGTAAGCGCAGCAATGCGTTCAGTTGACCGGTACTAATGGCCCGATAGGCTTGATTTGATCCAGTAACAGTCAGACTAAAATACTGATTTTACGGTCAATAAAGCATACCAACCCATAAATATTACCTGACTTGGACAACACTTTGATATCATGGATCTTTATTCGGTTTGGTGGCCATAGCACGAGCAAAACACCCGGCTCCATTCCGAACCCGGCCGTTAAGTGCCGTTGCGCTGATGGTACTGCGTCTTAAGGCGTGGGAGAGTAAGTCACCGCCAAACCTAATAAAGACCCATGAAAAAAATATCTCTCTTAAATGATCAATCAAATATATCAAGACATACCAAATCACTCGGCTCTAACAGCAGGCTGACCTAAACTAGTCACCGCTTTAACGGCGTGAGCAAAGTCTTAGGACGAACCTCACGAGCCGCCTTGAATAAACTAAACGTCTGATTAACGTAGTTAACTGCAGCCGAAATTTGCGCCCTATTTTTTCTTTGGAAAAATACTCTGGGGGTCTGGGGGCAAGCCCCCAGAGATGAGTTTAATCCCACAGAATGTTTTCAGTAAAACCTATAAAGCCCGCCAGCCTATATCTCTTCGGAAAAAACCTTCTGGCCAATCGATTTGATCTGCTAAAGCATAGGCTCTGTTGCGGGCTTCTTGTAGGCTCGTGCCCCGCGCTGTGAGGTTTAAAACCCGTCCGCCAGCTGCCACAACGTTCGGCCCATCTTGCTGGGTTCCGGCGTGAAAGCAAATCTCAAATGAGGTCTCGGCAAGGTCTCCTAGTCCTCCGATTACACTGCCTTTGTCATAGCTTCCCGGATATCCATTTGCTGCCATAACAACTGTTATCGCATGGTCATCGGCCCAATTGACCTTGGCCTCAGAAAGGTCTTCATTGGCGGTGGCCAGCAAAAGGTCAAGCGCCTGTGCACCCAGACGCAACATCAATACCTGACATTCAGGATCACCAAACCGAACGTTATATTCGACCAGACGGGGCTGTCCGTCTTTGATCATCAAACCGGCATAGAGCACGCCTTTATAGGGGCTGCCGCGACGGGCCATTTCGGCCATTGTTGGCTCAATAATCTCTTTAAGCGCGCGCTCTGCAATCGCGGGTGAAAGTACTGGCGCCGGGGAATATGCGCCCATCCCGCCAGTGTTGGGGCCGGTATCACCTTCGCCCACGCGCTTGTGATCTTGAGCCGTGCCAATCGGCAGCACTGTTGTGCCATCGCACAGCACAAAAAATGAGGCTTCTTCGCCGTCCATAAACTCTTCGACGACAACTTCTGCGCCGCTTTGCCCAAACTGCCCGCCAAACATATCATCAATTGCCTGAAGTGCGTTTTCCACCTTCATCGCAACAACCACGCCCTTACCAGCAGCCAACCCATCGGCTTTGACCACAATTGGGGCACCTTGCTTGCGCACAAAGGCTTTGGCCGATGCAGCATCGGTAAAATGCCCATAGGCCGCCGTCGGCGCTCTAGCGGTTTCACAAACCTGTTTGGTAAAATGTTTGCTGGCTTCAAGCCTTGCAGCGGCCTGATCGGGGCCGAAGGTTAAAATGCCCGAGGCGCGCAAGGCATCGGCAACACCGGCGACCAAAGGCGCCTCGGGGCCGATAATAACAAAGTCAATCGACCGTGATTTGGCATATGCCACGACGGCTAGGCCATCATTGATATCCAAATCCACGCATTCAGCGATGGTTTGCATCCCTGCATTTCCCGGAGCAACAATGAGATGATCGCATTTTGGGTTTTGTTTGACAGCCCAGGCCAGCGCATGTTCACGTCCGCCGCCACCCAAAATCAAAATATTCATCTCTGTCTCCTCTTGGCCTTTGCTTGCCCGCGTTCTAAGCTGCGCTTGCGCAAGAGGCAAGTGAGGTAAGATGTCTGATTTGATCGATGATCCCAAAGCCGGATTGAATGATCCCGAATTTACGATTTCGGAAATTTCAGGCGCTATAAAACGCCTTATCGAGGGTGAATTTTCCCATGTGCGCTTGAAAGGCGAAATCGGGCGCGTATCCTTTCCCCGATCCGGTCATGTCTATCTTGACTTAAAAGATGAAAAGGCGGTGATTTCAGCGGTCATCTGGAAAGGCGTTGCCGCGCGGTTACAAATCCAACCCGAAGAGGGGATGGAGGTGGTTGCAACCGGTCGGGTGACAACTTTTGGGGGCCAATCAAAGTATCAATTGGTGATCGAACAACTCAAGCCAGCAGGTGTTGGCGCTTTGATGGCCATGCTTGAAAAGCGTAAGGCGGCTCTGGCAGCCGAAGGTTTGTTTCAAACATCGCATAAGAAACAAATTCCCTATCTGCCTGAGGTTATTGGTGTTGTTACCTCGCCGTCTGGTGCGGTCATCCGGGATATTTTACATCGTTTGCGGGATAGGTTTCCGCGCAAAGTGCTGATCTGGCCAGTGGCGGTCCAAGGGGACCGCTGCGCCCCAGAGGTATCTGCTGCCATCGCTGGGTTTAACAGCTTTTCATTAGGGGGGTCTTTGCCGCGGCCTGATTTGCTGATTGTTGCGCGCGGGGGCGGCTCACTTGAGGATTTATGGGGATTTAATGAAGAGGCGGTTGCCCGCGCGGCTTTTGCATCCGAGATCCCGCTGATCTCTGCGGTAGGCCATGAAACCGACACCACATTGATTGATTATGTGGCAGACCACCGGGCGCCAACCCCGACCGCCGCCGCTGAACTGGCTGTTCCCGTGCGCCATGAACTTCTGGCGACGCTTGAAAGCCATGAGGCGCGTATGAGCCGCGCTATGAGCACGGTTTTAACCACCAGAGGGCAGCGTATGTGGGATGTGGCCCGCGCTTTGCCGCGGCTTGAGACGTTATTAGAAAGTCCCCGGCAGAAAATAGATCATCTCGCGGATCGGCTTCCCACAGGGCTTAAATTGGCGCTGCAGCAGCGCCGAGTGAAACTCAACCAGTGCTCTGGCAGCCTTCGGCCCGCAGCTTTGAAAAATATTCTCGTTGTTGCAAATCAGCAAATATCGGCGCTGTCCCCACGGCTTGAACCAGCCTTGCTGCGCGGAATTGATATTCGAAAAATGGCTTTTGCAAATACCCATAAAAGGTTGGATATCAGACCTCTTGAGCGCGTTTTGTTGCAAAACCGTAAAGATTTGGATCAGCTTGGTAAACGGTTCTGTGACACTGGCCTACGCCATATTTCCCAGCTTGGCGAGCAACTCACTGCGCTTGATCGATTGCGCGAAACGTTAGGCTACAAAGCCACCTTAAAGCGCGGTTACGCAGTTGTCAGATCAGACCAAAAGGTCGTGACAACCAAGGATCAGGCGGCCAAATCCGCTAGTCTTGAAATTGAATTCAAGGACGGCAGGATGAAGTTGCGGAGTGGCGGTGGGGCCAAACCGGCGCGGGCAAAAAGATCACCTGATCAAGGCTCTTTGTTTTAGGTTTATCCCCGCTGAATTCAGATCAAGTGATTAAAGCCTTGATCTGCTGCGAATGGCGCAAACCTTCTTCTCCGAGATATGTCTAAAGTGCAAATTTTTCCTCGGCGCAACGCATCCGTCGGGTTCTGTGTCGTTTTTAGCCTCGCGTTTTGACGTATAGTATAGATAGAGTGATTCAAATTTGTCAGCGGAGCTATAAATGGCATTGGATGATCGCAAAGGCGTTTGGAAATCAGGCAAAGGCAAAGGGCGGCGCACGCCCAAGGGGCGGCAATACGATGACGCGGCCCTTACCGAAGTTCGCTTGCTTTTGCAGGGCCGTGGCAGAGATCGGGATTTGCTAATTGAATTTCTGCATTTAATCCAAGACAAATTTGGACATTTATCGGCCGCACACTTGCGGGCTTTGGCCGAGGAAATGCGTCTTTCCATGGCCGAGGTCTATGAGGTTGCAAGTTTCTATGCTCATTTTGATGTGATCAAAGAAGATGAAACACCGCCGCCGGCTCTAACTATTCGTGTATGCGATAGCCTCAGTTGTGAGTTGGCTGGATCGCAGCAGTTGCAAAAAGCACTTGAAGACGGGCTTGATCCAACGGAAGTGCGGGTGCTGCGCGCGCCTTGCATGGGGCGCTGCGATACGGCGCCGGTTTTAGAATTAGGCCATAAACATATCGATCACGCGACACCCGAAAAGGTAAGGTCGGCCATAGCGGCTGGCGATACGCATGCCGTTATACCACAGTATGAAACATTATCAGCTTATCGTAGCGGCGGCGGTTATACTGCTTTGGCCGATCTGCGCAGCGGCGGTGATTGGCAAGAGGTGCAGGAAAAAGTGCTGTCCTCTGGGCTGCGCGGTCTTGGCGGCGCTGGATTCCCATCGGGTAAAAAATGGGGGTTCGTGCGCATGAACGAGGGGCCGCGCTACTTGGCGGTCAACGGGGATGAAGGTGAGCCTGGCACCTTTAAAGATCGGTTTTACCTTGAGCGCACGCCGCATCTCTTCCTTGAGGGAATGCTGATTGCCGCTTGGGCTGTGGGCGCCGAAAAAGCATTTATTTATATGCGCGATGAATATCCTGCGGTACTTGCAATTTTAGCTAATGAAATTTCTGCACTTGAAGATGCAGGTTTGACACCGCCTGGCTATATCGAACTACGGCGCGGTGCGGGCGCCTATATTTGTGGTGAAGAAAGCGCGATGATTGAAAGCATCGAGGGCAAACGGGGCATGCCGCGTCACCGCCCACCTTTTGTGGCAGCTGTTGGTATTTTCGGCCGCCCAACCTTGGTGCATAATGTCGAAACCCTTCATTGGGTGGCGCGGGTATGCCGCGAAGGTCCTGAGATACTTTCTTCAGTGGAAAAAAACGGCCGTGTAGGTTTGCGCAGCTATTCCGTATCTGGGCGCGTTAAAAAGCCAGGCGTTCATCTATTGCCTGCTGGATCGACAATTTCGGATATTATTGCTTCTGCAGGCGGAATGCTGGATGGGCATGAATTCAAAGCATATCAACCCGGTGGTCCATCCTCTGGCCTGCTGCCTGCGCATATGAATGATATTCCGCTTGATTTTGACACCCTGCAACCCCACGGCTCTTTCATTGGCTCAGCGGCCGTTGTTGTGCTGTCTGATCAGGATCGGGCCCGCGATGCAGCGCTTAATATGCTACGGTTCTTCGAAGATGAAAGCTGTGGGCAATGTACCCCTTGTCGGGTTGGCTGTGAAAAGGCCGTAAAGCTCATGCAGTCAGAGACATGGGATCAAGATCTGCTTGAGGACATCAGCGCGGCGATGATTGATGCGTCGATTTGCGGTTTGGGACAGGCAGCGCCTAATCCGATTCGGCTGACCATCAAACACTTTGCCAACGAAATTTAAGCTGGCATCAGAGCAATTTTATAACCCAGGCATTTCCTTGCGGACATGCTTTGGAACAGTGCAGCCCAATTGCTGTTGCTACAAATCCAGTTTAATCATTGGTATGCTATCTTTAATGGGCATACGAAAAAGGATAGATATCCAACTGTATTGGGTTTAGAGGCGCAGAATGGCATTTTTCAAGAAACTAAAAGACAGGCTGTTTAGATCTTCTTCCAAGCTGGAAGAAGGCTTGGACGCAATTGTCGAAGACGGGGGCGTGCAAGAGGCCGAAACCGAAGTTGATGCCAGCGTTCCAGACGTGGCTGAGATTGAAGAGCCGGAAAGCCCGCCTAGCGAAGAACCCCCAGCCGTCGAACCCACTTCTGATGTGCCCTTAGCCGATGCGCCCACGATGGAAGAGCCCGTGGTTGAGGAAACGCCGCATCAGCCGGTAGAAGTCGAGCCGGAAGAAAATATCCCACTTGAGCCCATTCAACCCAAAGACCCAGAGCCAGAGACATCGAAAGAGCCGGCAAAAGCCCCGACGAAAAGTGATGACAAAGTCGGGCAGGGGTTAATCGGCCGATTGATGGGGCGCAGTGCGCAGGCGCCGGTCATGCGCCGTACTCTGGATGATGATATGCTTGAGCAACTAGAAGAGTTGCTTATCGCTTCGGATATGGGGGTGGACACGGCGCTGCGTGTGACGGCGAATTTAGCCGAAGGCCGCTATGGCAAAAAACTGTCAGTTGAGGAAATCAAGCAACTGCTTTCGGACGAAATAACCCGGATTATGGAGCCCGTAGCAAAGCCATTGCCAATTTATCCAAAGACGCCTCAGGTGGTTTTGGTTGTGGGGGTAAACGGGTCGGGAAAAACCACAACAATCGGCAAGCTGGCAAGCCAGTTCAGAGCAGCTGGAAAATCTGTTGTCATTGCCGCTGGCGATACATTTCGGGCCGCTGCAGTAGAACAGCTCCAAATCTGGGGTGAGCGCGCCGGCGTGCCGGTGCTGACAGCGCCAGAAGGGTCAGATCCTGCTAGTTTGGCGTTTGAATCGATAACAAAAGCACAGGCAGAGGGCGCTGATTTATTGATGATTGATACCGCAGGACGATTGCAAAACCGTGCGGATCTGATGGAAGAACTGGCTAAAATTGTGCGCGTTATTCGAAAAAAAGACCCTGATGCACCGCATAACACTTTGTTGGTTCTGGATGCCACCACCGGTCAAAACGCGCTTAGTCAGGTCGAAACCTTTAAGAAGTTGGCAAATGTAACCGGTTTGGTGATGACCAAACTTGATGGAACTGCCAAAGGTGGTGTTTTGGTTGCCTTGGCCGATAAATTTGGACTGCCAATCCATGCAATAGGGGTGGGCGAGCAGATTGATGATTTGGCTCCGTTTGATCCAGAAGACTTTGCCAAGGCCTTAACGGGTCAGGACCTGTAAAAGTTGGAAAAACAAGACACCAGTAATTTGGATAGATTCTTTTTCAATACGTTTAAGCACGCGTATGACTGAGTGGATCATAAGCCTTGAAGGCACCGAGGCCGGCAACACGTTTGCCATGGCTCTTGCTATTTCGGCTGCCTTTTTACATGCCGTCTTTGGCGCTTTGCAAAAGGGCAGGCATGATCCTTGGTTGGCCCGCGGAGCGATTGACTTTGGGTATTTCACAATGGCGGCGCCGGTTGCCTTTTTCATTCTGCCCTGGCCTGAGCCAGCCCTATGGCCGGTGTTTGGGTGGATGTTTCTTATCCACCTAATTTACAAGCTACTTCAAGGTCTTGCCTACACACGGGGCGCCTATACTGTGGTCTATCCAATTGTGCGGGGCTCTGCGCCCATTTTCGCAATTTTAGGTGCGTTTTTGATGTTTGGAGAAACATTATCGGCGGTTCAGTGGGGCGGGGTTTTTGTGCTATTGTCTGGGATATTTGGTCTCGCGATCTTTAATGCGTTTTACCTTCAGGCGGCGCGTGAAACTTTGTTTAGCGCGCTTCTTTTTGCCGTTCCCACGGGCCTTTTTGTTGCGCTTTATACAACCTATGATGCGTTCGGAATTCGGTTGGCGGAAAACCCGATGACCTTTCTGGTGTGGTTTTTTGTCATTGACGGTGTGGCGTTGCCGCCTTTTGCCTACTGGCGTTGGAAAAACATGGCAATCCGACCGCCTGTGATACCGCTTTTACAACGTGGTTTTATCGGCGGCATTGTTGCATTTTTTAGCTTTGGCTCGATAATGTTGGCAACCCGACTAGACAAAGTCGGAGAAGCCGCCATATTGCGGGAAACATCGACAGTGTTTGCGGCAATCATTGGCTGGTACTTTTTAAAAGAAACCGTCGGGCCTTGGCGTGTTGCCCTTATGACGCTTATCGCGGCGGGAGCCGTTATTGTAGAAATCGGCAGTTGAGAGAAAAAGAAATGTCTGAGAAAAACGGGTCGCCCTTAATAACGTCAACACTGGAAATTGGACCAGTCGCTGTTTTTTTTGCCATCTTTATTTGGCGCAAAGGGGAAACGGTGGTCTTAAATGGCGTCGAGTATTCAGCTATTATTCAAGCTACGGCTGTTTTTGTCCCTTTGATGATCTTCTCTACATTTTTGGCTTACTTGGTGAATGGCCGCGTGTCAAAAATGCAAATTCTGACCCTTATAATGGTGACATTCTTTGGTGCATTGACGATTTTCTTGAATGATGAGCGTTTCATAAAAATGAAACCAACCTTGATTTATTTGTTGTTTGGTGGCGTGCTGACCTTCGGGCATCTGCGGGGTAAAAACTACCTTGGGTCATTGATGGGCGAACGTTCCCCAATCCAAGATGAAGGTTGGGCCATCATCAGCCGTAGGGTGACGATGTTTTTTTTCGCATTGGCGTTTTTAAATGAACTGATCTGGCGCACTCAAACCAATGAAGTATGGGTATATTTCAAGACTTTTGGGCTAACGGCCGCCTTGTTCATATTTATGATTTTTCAGTACCCAGTTCTAAAGAAATATGGCGACTTCGAAGAGTAAGTCGCTCATAGATAGTATTTATCTTTGCTTGAACAAAAGCTCTTGAGCTTTTTTATCAGTTTGTAAGTTGGACCGCTGCGCGGCTGCAACTGCTCTTCCGGCTTGAACCGCAGGGCGCGCTTTTATGGCTTGCAGCCAGCGATCAAGATTTGGTTTGTCATCAAGTATTTGCTGTTGCCCGCGCCACAACGATACCCAAGGCCAAAGCGCCATGTCAGCGATCGAAAAAAAATCCCCTGCCACAAATTCGTGCCTCTCTAATTGGCGATTTAATATGCCATAGAGCCGACCCGTTTCGTCCCGGTATCGGTTCTTGGCATAAGGCAGATCATTTGGCGGTGTCATAGCTGGTGCGTATTTAAGAAAGTGATGGGCCTGCCCGGCCATCGGTCCGACGCCCCCCATTTGCCACATAAGCCATTGATCTACAGCCACTCTGTCACGCTCGTTTTGACCGTGGTACAAGCCTGTTTTTCGGGCGAGGTATTGTAAAATTGCGCCTGATTCAAAAACTGATATGGGCGCACCCTCTGGCCCGTCTGGATCAACAATGGCAGGTATTCGGTTGTTGGGCGAAATATTTAAAAACTCTGACTTAAACTGATCACCAGCCCCGATATCAATAAGGTTTACCTCATACGGCAAGCCCATTTCCTCAAGAGCAATTGAGATTTTCCAACCATTGGGAGTGGGCCAATAATACAGCTCTATTGGTTTGGTCATTTTGCCCTCCTAAATAATTCACCCATCATAGAGGGCTTTTTTAGTAATGCTGCAAGGGGGAAAATAGAAAGCTGTAGCTTTTTCAATCAATCATTTGGCGCTGTTTAGATTTTTTTTTAAAATCACTTGACCCCAGCTGGCCAGTATTTCGTGTAGGCAGTATAAATAGGCAGTGCAAAAATAAATGATGAGATGTCGGATATATTCAGACCACTGGCGAACGATTGGTCTTGGCCATGCTATATTATGCTTTGCTTGGCCTAAAGCCGCTTGGGAATTAGAATTGTCTGTCCAGTGAGCGTTAAAAACCTTTACTGCTATAAACTGCCGGATTTATTCCTAAGCCGGCTAAAATCAAATGTATCGTTCAAGTCGTAGGATGATTTGCTTGTTGCTATGTGACACTTGACCGCTTGATGGTGGGGACGTATACGCTGGGATGTGGCGATTTGTTACCGGATTGTGGGCCACGTTAAAAATTTCACTAAAAGGTCAGGAGGAATGCCCCCTTTCGCTTGACCGCGTTACTGGGGGTTTTTTTGAGCCTGATCGGCCCGAGGGATGCAATGAAACAAAATTTAGATAATCGGACCAAAATGGTCCACGCCGGTGTGCGCCGGAGCCAATATGGTGAGGTAAGCGAAGGTTTATTCCTCACACAAGGGTTTGTTTATGACAGCGCTGAACAGGCTGAAGCGCGCTTTTTAGAACCTGCAGAGGATGAGTTTATTTATGCGCGCTATGGCAATCCAACAATTGCGATGTTTCAAGATAGAATAGCCGCTTTAGAGGGGGCAGAAGATGCCTTTGCCACGGCATCTGGCATGGCTGCAGTAAGTGGCGCTTTATGCGCAATGGTGAGCTCTGGGGATCACATTGTTGCCGCGCGCGCGCTTTTTGGATCCTGCCTCTATGTTCTTGAAGAGGTATTGCGCCGATTTGGGGTGGAGGTCAGCTTTGTTGATGGGACCGATATAGATCAGTGGCAAAGGGCTATCCAGCCCAATACAAAAGTTGTTTTTTTCGAAACTGTGTCAAACCCAACACTTGAGGTTATTGATATTACTGCGGTCTCTGAGCTTGCACATGCAGTGGGTGCGAAAGTGGTTATCGATAACGTGTTTGCAACGCCTATTTTTTCAAAAGCATTAAGTCAGGGGGCTGATGTCGTTGTATATTCGGCGACCAAACATATTGATGGTCAGGGCCGGATGTTGGGTGGGGTTATTCTTGGTACAAAGGAATTTATACGAAAAACTATTGAACCTTATATGAAACATACCGGTGGCGCGATGAGCCCGTTTACCGCTTGGGTGATGCTCAAGGGGCTCGAAACAATAGAGCTAAGGGTCCGCGCGCAGGCGGAAACAGCCAAAATTATTGCTAAGCGTTTAACGGGTCACGAAAAACTCTGCCGCGTGATTTACCCAGGTCACCCGGCGCATCCACAACACGCATTGACCATAGCTCAGATGGAAAACGGTGGAACAGTTTTTTCTCTGGACGTAATTGGCGGAAAAAAGGCAGCTTTTGAATTTTTGAATTCGCTCGAAATTGTGATTATTTCCAATAACTTAGGGGATGCAAAGTCAATTGCCACTCATCCGGCAACAACAACTCATCAACGTCTACCCGAGGATCAGAAAGAAGCGCTAGGAATCACAGATGGCTTGATACGGTTTAGCGCCGGGCTAGAACATCCAGATGACTTAATTGATGATATATTACAGGCACTGGATAGAGTGTAATTCAACACATCTGCTTGTTGCGTCAGCATTAAAAGTGATCTGATGTGTCGCATCTCGCGTATTTAAATACGCAACTGGATTTTAAGTCTCCGATTGCATAGACTAGTTAAGAACAGCTCTGGCCAAAAGGGGGCAAGGATGAATATTCACACTCGTACTGTGGAGCAGAAACCAAGCCGTGATCAATTAAACGACGCAATGCGAGTTTTGCGGCAATGGGTTGCACACTCGGACGGCGTCAAAATTGAAACATTGGACGCAGAGATTTTATCACGGTTTTTACCCTCGAAATACCCAGAATTATCAGCGAAATATCCATCAGATTTCGAAGTTGATGAAACCTACAAAGCCAGTATGCCCGACCTGCAGAATGGTCCGAGCAAGTTGATCAAAGGTGAAAACCAGCAGATACAACATGTTGGCATTTCCAATTTTAGATTGCCAATACGATATATCTGCCGTGATGGTGGTGAACAAACGCTTGAAACATCGGTAACGGGAACAGTGAGCCTTGATGCGGATAAGAAGGGCATAAATATGTCCCGGATCATGCGTAGCTTTTACAAGCATGCAGAAAAAAAGTTTAGCTTTGATGTCATGGAAATGGCGCTTGACGATTACAAAAAGGATCTTGAGAGTTTTGATGCTCGTATTCTTATGAAATTTTCTTTTCCGGTCAAAGTGAATAGCTTGCGGTCGGGGCTTTCAGGATATCAGTATTACGATTTAGCTTTAGAACTCATTGATCAAAGCGGAGTGCGTTCAAAAGTTGTACATTTGGATTATGTTTATAGTTCAACCTGCCCCTGTTCTTTGGAACTGAGTGAGCATGCCCGCCGGGAACGTGGCCAACTGGCCACGCCGCATTCACAAAGATCAGTGGCGCGCATATCTGTCGCGCTTAATGAAGCAAAGGTGCTTTGGTTCGAAGACCTTATTGATTTGTGCCGCACTGCTGTTGCGACCGAAACCCAAGTGATGGTAAAACGCGAGGACGAACAAGCATTTGCGGAATTGAACGCAGCCAACCCAATCTTTGTAGAAGATGCGGCGAGGCTATTTTGCAAGCAATTAAAAGCAGATGCTCGGATGGGTGATTTTCGCGTCATCGCGAGCCACCAAGAAAGCTTGCACAGTCATGATGCTGTATCAATTCTCACCGAAGGTAACACCTTTGCTCAGCATTCGTTTGATCCCAAGCTGTTTGCTAGTTTGATCCATACTGGTTAAGCGCCTTTTGTCGATCCACTCTTGACAGTTCTTGGCGGAACAGCCAACGCTGACGCGCATGATTGACCTAAGACCTGTTGGATATGTAATCGGTATCTTGCTGGCCCTTTTAGGGGGGGCGATGGTGCTGCCGTTTCTTGTCGATTTGGCAGAGGGACGCGGCCAGTGGATGGTTTTTGCCCAAAGCGCGATTATTACGGGTTTGTTTGGCACACTTTTGGCTATTGCTTGTTCTAATGGGGTCAAAGAGGGCCTCACCATTCAGCAGACGTTTTTACTCACCACTGGTGTATGGTTGGCCTTGCCGTTATTCGGAGCGCTGCCATTTGTATTTGGGGCCACAGAGGCCCGTTATGTGGATGCCTTTTTTGAAGCTATGTCAGGTCTAACGACCACGGGCTCGACGGTGCTCAGCGGATTGGAAACTCTGCCTAAAGGTTTGCTTTTGTGGCGCGGAATTCTCCAATGGCTGGGCGGTATCGGTATTATCGTCGTGGCCATGGTATTTTTGCCAGAGCTTAGAGTTGGCGGCATGCAAATCTTTAAGGCTGAGGCTTTTGATACATTGGGGAAAATTCTACCCCGTGCGACGACTATTTCAATCCAGATATCCTTTATTTATGTCTCGATCACAATGGCCTGTATCGTGGCCTATTTTTCAGTTGGAATGTCTGCTTTTGATGCCACGGTGCATGCAATGACCACGGTGGCAACGGGTGGATTTTCAAATTATGACTCCTCGTTTGCGGCCTTTCCAGCGGCAGTGGAATATGTGGCAGTGGTGTTTATGATCCTCGCCGCTCTCCCGTTCGTACGGTACGTTCAATTGCTGAACGGCAATCAAACGGCTGTCTTTAAAGATGCCCAAGTACGCAGTTTTTTGATCTTGATTTGTGCACTGGTCGTTATAACTGCTTTGGTACTTTTAAGCTTTGGTCAGTTGGAAAATGAAACGGCTGTCCGAAAAGCCCTTTTCAATATCACATCAATTATAAGCGGCACTGGCTATGCCAGTTCTGATTATATGCAATGGGGTAGTTTTTTAGTCACCTTGTTCTTTTTCATCGGATTAATTGGTGGCTGCGCTGGCTCAACGGCTTGTTCGGTTAAGATTTTCCGCTACCAATTGGTATTTGCTTCGGTCAAAACGCAATTGATGAAGATCAAATCGCCAAATGGGGTATTTGTGCCGCAATATGATGGCCGCGCAATTGATGATGAAGTGCTGAATTCGGTAATGTCATTTTTTACGTTCTTTTTGGCAACCCTCGGTGCGGTCGCTGTCTTATTGGGCATGACCGGGTTGGATTTTATCACGTCACTTTCAGCCGCGGCATCGGCTTTGGCCAATATTGGGCCGGGTCTCGGCCCAGAAATTGGACCAACGGGAAATTTTTCTGGCCTGAATGATACTGCAAAGTGGATTTTATCTGCGGCTATGCTGATTGGCCGCCTTGAACTGCTGGCGGTTTATGCCATTTTGACCGTTCAATTTTGGAGAGCATGATTAGATGAAAAGACCACTAGGCGCACAAATTTCCCATTACCTTAAAAGCCAGGGTGTCGAGGTAATTTTCGGCATCCCAGGGGTACATAATCAGGAAATGTATCGGGGCATTGAGGAAGCAGGTATTCGCCATGTACTGGCGCGTCATGAACAGGGCGCGGGATTTATGGCTGATGGTTATGCGCGTGCAACGGGCAAGCCGGGTGTGGCTTATGTGATTACTGGGCCCGGGCTTTGCAATATTATGACACCCATGGGGCAGGCTTATTCAGATAGCGTATCGATGCTGGTACTATCCTCGTGTTTGGATGAAACATCTGCGCGGCGCGGTCAGTTGCACCAAATGCTGGATCAGGCTGCTGCAGCCCGAACGGTATGTGATTGGTCCGAACCTGCTCATAGTGCGGCGGCGGCCTATACATTGATTGATCGTGCCTTTGAAGAGTTTGCGCACCAAAGAGCGCGGCCGAAACATATTCAGGTTCCGATTGCGCAACTAGAAGCGATTGCTGATCCGGGGCCAGCGCGCCAAGTGCCGGCGCAGCCTGTCACAGGGGGTGAGGCCGCCTTGTCAGCTGTTGTCGGATTGATCCAAAAGGCGAACAAACCGCTGTTTATTTTTGGTGGTGGTGCTGTTAGTGCCAAGGTCATGCCCTTGCTTGAGAAAACAGGCGCTGCAGCCATTTCTACCTTTGCTGGACGGGGTGTGGTGGCGTCGGATTATCCTCTTTATCTCGGGGCGTGTTTGGCGCGGCCTAGTTCTGCAGATGTCATTGCAACGGCAGATTTGGTTGTGGTCATTGGCAGCGAATTGGCCGAGGTTGATTTGTGGCGTGCCCAATTGGGACATAAAGACAGCTTGGTTCGTGTTGACATTGACCCACAGGTATTGGCTGATCCTCAAAGCTCGGATATCCGCATTTTGATGCGGTCTGAAGACTTTGTTGGGCAGCTTACTGCACAGTTAGAGCCAAGCGATAAACGCACGGGCTGGCAGCCAGATGACGTCAAACAAGCAAGGCAAAAATGGACCGCTGAGACCGATGCCGAGTTCCCTGGTATTTTGCCAGTTTGCCGGGCCCTACAAGAGGTTATGCCAGAGCAGGCGATGATTTATTCCGATATGACCCAGTTTGCCTATTTGGCAAAGGAAGTATGGGATATGCCGCGTGCGGCCCATTGGCATCATCCCTTTGGATTTGGCACTTTAGGCTATGCTTTACCCGCAGCAATTGGCGGTGCTGTGGCGCGTAAGGATTTGCCCACTGTTGCCATTGCTGGCGATTATGGGTTTCAATACACGCTGCCCGAATTGGGGGTTGCGGTCGAACTAGGTTTAAGTCTGCCGATCCTTGTTTGGGACAATACCAAGCTGAAAGCCATCGAGGATAGTATGGTTGCTGCCCAGATTGCGCCCAATGCTGTTCAAGCGCTCAATCCAGATTTTAGCGCAGTGGCGCGTGCTTATGGCGCTGCCGCCTGCCGTCCGCAAACGCTGCGTGAACTGCAATCTGCGTTGATTAAGGCCTTTGTAGAACCCTGTCCGACAGTCATCCATATGACTCCTGAACTGCGGTGACTAAAGGATTTAATCCTTCCAGCAATTCACTAGCGCTGTGATAGACCGCGCTTGCTTTGCCAAAAGCACGTCTTCGGTCGGCTTTTGGCCTGAATAGCTCTGGACAAAAATTCCTAAGCTCGCCAGCCGGTCAATAATTTTTTGCGATTTAAGCGCCAGATGCACATTCTGTGGAAGGCTACGAGGACCTGTCGATGCGTCGAGCAGCAAACCCGACACAGCCCCAGCTTGGTTAAGTATCGGACCGCCAGCGTCACCCTTCATAGCAGGTATCGACAGTCTTATAATATCTTCACTGCCATCCAGGCCGCGCATCTCATCCACCGTTCCTTGCGTGATGCTTGGGAAATCGAGCCGTCCTTCATATGAGTAACCTGCGGAAATTACCTGATCCGATAAACCTAAAGGCGCGCGGGCGAATTGGGCCACAGACAGGGGAACCAGACGGCTTTCTGGCGCCAGTATTGCAAACCCAGAAGCTTCATCTGGGCTTAGTATCTTTGCCTTGTAATTCGGCCGGATAGTGATTTCGTCGCACCGTTCAAGCCCGCTTGCGTCGGTGATTACATGCCCATCAGAGGTCGCAAAAATTCCTGATCTAGAAAATAAAGGCTGCCTCAAATCCAATCCGAAAAGAGCGTCTACTTCTTCTAGGGCACCGGTTCCCGCCGTTGGTTCTAGGACGCCTGAGATTGTCTCGAAGCTGTTTTTGATATTCCTAAAAAGTCTCCGGCTCCGCGTATCATCATTAGATGGCCATACCAAGATATAGCCTTTGATCTCACCTTGGCTCATGAATGCTTCGGCAACAGATGTAATTTGACTGTTCTGACCAGTAATAGAAAAGCCAGTCTCATAAAGCCTGCGCGATCCATCAGGTGGCAGAATGCTTAAAGTTTGCAGAGCCCGATAGAGTGCCCTAAGGGCGGCTTTGTTGCCCTTTTGTGAGATTACATAAGCCGACTGAGGACCGCCGTCTG
This sequence comes from Rhodobacteraceae bacterium Araon29, assembly GCA_039640505.1. Lineage (NCBI taxonomy): Bacteria > Pseudomonadati > Pseudomonadota > Alphaproteobacteria > Rhodobacterales > Paracoccaceae > Rhodobacteraceae bacterium Araon29. The sequence continues at coordinate 1,436,757 of CP046865.1, forward strand.
TTGCCTTAAAATGTGCAAGCGGGGGTTCATAGTGGGAAAACTCAAGCACACCCATTGGTAAATTAATGATAACACCAGTTTGCAAATCGGTGATTTTTTCTATTCCCGACTCAACCAGTATTTGATCGTATTGCTTTAGCAAAATATCACGCTGCAATGTGGACAGGACCCCGGTTTGTGGAAACTGATTGGCGTCTTGCCATTGTTTCATTGAGTTCCGCGTACCTGTCCCAAACATGCCATCTATAGAGGAGGTATAGTAGCCCGCCCATTGCAAAGCGCGCTGCAAGTCTTTCTTTGAAGATGTATCCAGTGCGGCTTCTGATTGTAGCGCTAGATCCAGTGTTTCATCTTTAGAGCGGTCGATGGCGCTAAAATCGTATCCTTGGGTTACCTCAACCGCTTGAGACAATATATTTGCCGAACCACTCACGTCTGTATTTTCAGCTGTTTGTGATCCAGGTGACCAAATTTTTTGACGAAAATTATCCCCTGTGGAAATGAAGCTATCGAAAGGAATTTCTAATTCTGTTCGCAGATTTTGATACTCTAATTCTATCTCATCCTGAGTATAGGGTCCAACGGCAATGGCATACCACCCAGAGCCCAAAGAAAACGCATGCACATTTGGCAATCGCTCTGCATATTTGCGAGCTCGATCTTCTGCTTCTAGAAGGCTGGGCTGCGCTTCAACTTGAACCCAAAGGCTATCATCAGCGAGTAAGAGGGTGGGTAAGAAAATCGTCCCTGCAATCACTGATAAAATCTGACGCCACATAAATTCTCCAATTCTAACTCTTGGTGGCTCGTCTGAGTGCTTCAGAGGCCTGAGTTCAACTATTTTTCCTGATATGTAGCGCTCTGCTAAAAACAATGCCAGAGGTACATTAAATATCTGCGCAAATTTTGTCTTGATTGCACCCCGAAAGCAACCCAGATCAGTAGATTGATTGACCCTCGTCGCGGCTTTGCCTAAGTAGAGGCGAGTAAAGCCGTCACAGACAGGGCAATAGAGAAATGACACCCACCAAGCCCACTTCTTTTCAAGATATTATTTTGCGTCTCCAAACCTATTGGTCGGAGAAGGGCTGCGCCATTATGCAGCCCTACGATATGGAGGTCGGGGCAGGGACCTTTCATCCCGCGACAACGCTGCGCTCGTTAGGCTCGCGGCCTTGGGCGGCTGCTTATGTCCAGCCTTCGCGTCGGCCAACAGATGGTCGATATGGGGAAAACCCCAATCGTTTACAGCATTATTATCAGTATCAAGTGCTGATCAAGCCAAGTCCGCCCGATTTACAAGAGCTATACCTTGGGTCCCTAGAGGCTATTGGAATTGATATGGCTCTGCATGATATCCGCTTTGTGGAAGACGACTGGGAAAGCCCGACCTTAGGCGCTTGGGGCCTAGGCTGGGAGGTGTGGTGTGATGGTATGGAAGTGTCACAGTTCACCTATTTTCAACAGGTTGGCGGCCATGACTGCCATCCTGTTTCGGGCGAGCTTACCTATGGTCTAGAGCGGTTGGCTATGTATGTTCTTGGTGTTGACCATGTAATGGAAATGCCCTTCAACGATCCGCAAACCCCGATTGCATTAAAATATGCGGATGTATTCAAGCAAACCGAAGAAGAATATGCGCGGTGGAATTTTGACGTAGCCGATACAGATATCTTGCTGCGCCATTTCGAAGATGCCGAAGCCGCCTGTGCAGCCATATTGGCGCAGGAACCGACTGACCCAAAAACCGGCAAACGCATCATCATGGCCCATCCGGCCTATGATCAGTGTATTAAAGCCAGCCATCTGTTCAATTTGTTAGACGCGCGTGGGGTCATTTCTGTGACCGAGAGGCAAGCTTACATCGGGCGCGTGCGCGCCTTGGCCAAACAATGCGCTGATGCCTTTGTGATGACCGAAGCTGGCGGGTTTAGGGCATAATGGGGAAGTTTTTGGCAATAGTTCTTGTGACCTGCGGCATTATTGCAGGCGGGGCAATGTATTATTTGCAAGTTTATGCTTATTACAGCACGGTTGTGCCAAATGGCAGTACGGATGTGGTTTTGAAACCTCTGGATGGCTCTGTTGCGCAAGCTATTGCGTATAGCGATTACAAAGCAATCGATTCCAACAGTTCGCCAATCCGTTATCGCGCGTGCTTTACTGCCGAAAACACCGCCGATGAGTTAAAGGCGCTTTACGTTACCATCAAGGATGCAGAACCTTTAGTCGCACCGGGGTGGTTTGATTGTTTTGATGCCAAAGAAATTGGCGCTGCTATAGAGTCCCAAAGCGCAACAAGTTTTCTATCGATCGAAAATGTTTCTTATGGCATCGACCGCATTGTCAGTGTGCTTGATGATGGCCGCGGCTATGCGTGGAATAAGATCAATCGATGCGGTAAAATTGCCTTTGCTGGAAAACCTCTCCCACCTGATTGTCCAACACCGCCCGAAAGTAACTGATATGCCAGATCTTCTCATTGAACTTTTTTCCGAAGAAATTCCGGCTCGGATGCAGGCCCGGGCAGCGGAAGATTTAAAAACCAAGGTCACCAATGGTTTGGTAGAAGCCGGGCTGACCTATTTAGGCGCAGCAGGTTTTTCGACACCGCGGCGTTTAGCGCTTACTGTTCATGGCTTGCCAGAAGAAAGCCCTTTGGTGCGTGAAGAGCGAAAAGGCCCCCGCGTTGATGCCCCGGAAAAGGCGATCGAAGGTTTTTTGCGCGGCACGGGTTTAAGCCGAGATCAACTTTCCATTCGGGATGAAAAAAAGGGTCAGGTGTATTTTGCCACACTGGAAACACAAGGCCGGCCCGCCGCACAGATTGTCAGTGCTGTTGTAGAAAATGTTGTTCGGAACTTTCCGTGGCCCAAGTCCATGCGCTGGGGCAGTGGTTCCTTGCGCTGGGTTCGACCGCTGCATTCGATTGTTTGCCTGCTGAGCGACGAAAGCGGCGCACAAATCGTTGATTTGGATATTGATGGCCTGCAAGCGGGTGATAGCACCTGCGGTCATCGGTTTATGGGGCCACAGAGGTTTTCGGTTTCTAGCTTTGAAGATTATACCGCCAAACTTAAGCGGTCGTTTGTCATTCTTGATGCTGCTGAACGTGCGGAATCCATTTGGCAAGATGCTAGCAATCAGGCGTTTGCATTGGGGCTAGAGCTTGTAGAGGATCGCGGTCTTCTGACCGAAGTTGCCGGCTTAGTTGAGTGGCCAGTGGTGCTTTTGGGGCGTATTGAAGATCAGTTCCTTGATCTTCCCCCCGAGGTCCTGCGGGCCTCGATGAAAGAGCATCAAAAGTTCTTTTCACTGCGCAATCCCAAAACAGGCCGCATTGAATATTTCGCAACTGTCGCCAACAGAGAAACCGCAGACCAAGGCGCAACAATTTTGTCGGGCAACCAAAAGGTTCTCGCAGCACGTTTGGCGGATGCAAAGTTTTTTTGGGAAAATGACCTGCGTATTGCCAAGTCTAACGGTTTGACACTTTGGGCGGACAGTCTTGGAAATGTCACATTCCACAACAAGCTAGGCAGCCAGAAGCAACGCGTTGACCGGATCGCCAGTTTGGCCGGAAATCTGGCGCCGTTTGTTGGCGCAGATAAGGGCTTGGCGGAGCAAGCCGCGCAGGTGGCAAAAGCGGACCTGGCCTCGGAAATGGTCTATGAGTTTCCCGAATTGCAAGGTCTTATGGGGCGGTATTATGCCAGTGCCGCTGGTTTGCCCGATACGGTTGCGCAGGCTGCCCAAGCCCATTATTCGCCATTGGGCCCATCGGACACCGTACCATCCGAGCAGGTCTCGGTTGCCGTCGCTTTGGCGGATAAGCTTGATATGCTCACTGGGTTTTGGTCTATCGATGAAAAGCCAACCGGCAGTAAAGACCCATTTGCACTTCGCCGTGCCGCATTGGGTGTGATCCGGCTGCTTTTGGAAAATGGGATAACATTGCCCTTGAAAGAGGCTTTTGCGCTGAGCAAAGCAAAAGTTGATGTTTCTGATTTGCTTGGGTTTTTTCATGACCGTTTGAAAGTATTCTTACGTGACCAAGGACTGCGCCATGATATCATTGATGCATGTGTGGCGCTTGAGGGGAACGACGATTTGCTGCTTGTTGTCAAGCGGGCGAAAGCGCTGTCTGAATTTCTTGTCTCAGAGGATGGAGAAAATTTGGTGCAGGGCTTCAAGCGCGCCAATAATATTTTAACCCAAGCCGAAGAAAAAGATGGTGTTGAGTATTCTTATGGCGCCGATGTGAAATTTGCCCAAAGCGATGAAGAACGCGGGTTGTTCGCGGCTCTTGAGGCCCAGTCTAAAGTGATTAAATCGGCTTTGAAGCAAGAAGATTTTTCCGAGGCGATGCGTGGAATGGCTGCGCTGAGGGTGCCGGTTGATGCTTTTTTCGAAGCTGTGCAAGTAAATACAGATAACGAAGTGGTGCGGCGTAATAGGCTAAATTTACTGAACCTCATTCGTTCCACCTGCTGGGCTGTAGCCGATTTGACAAAAATAGAAGGCTAACGCACCTTTGTAAGGGAAAGCTTTTTCTTGCTTGCGCGGCTAATGGCTTTATGCTGCGCTGACGAAAGAAGGATGCCGCAGTGCAGCAAGAACAATCAGATATAGCGCTAGTGACCCCAAACGCAGCGATTTCCGCCCCGACACATGGGGGGCGTGCCAAATGTTTACAGCGTTTGGTACGCCTTGAATTACCGGTTCCTAAAACGGTCGCCCTGCCTTTTGATGTGGTGCACGGTATTGCGGCCAATCAAATGCCTGATATGGCGCAGATATTAGATCATTTTGATCCAGATACTTTATTATGTGTTCGCCCGTCTTCCCAAAGTATTGACTGGGGCGGGCCAAAGGCAATTCTAAACATTGGTATGAACCATGCGCGGTTTTCGGCGCTTTCCGAGACGCTGGGAACAGAGGCTGCTGCCAAAGTTTATTATTGGTTCATACAAGCCTATTCCATTCATGTGGCACGACTGGACCCAGAGATTTTTGATCATATCCAAGGTCAGGGGCAGGCGGCACTTGAAGCTGCACTGCGCGCCTATGAAGAAGAAACAGAAGAGGTTTTTCCACAAGCGCGTGCGGTACAGTTGGCTGAAGTGTTGCGCTCGATGGCCCGCGCTTGGGAAGGTACCACTGCAAGATTACTGCGGCAGGCCAAAGGCGCGCCAGCAGATGCTGGCCTAGGGCTTGTCGTTCAAAAAATGGCCTTTGGCGTGGGGCGCGGCGAGTGTGGCTTTGGTGTGCTGCAATTGGTTGATAGTGATACAGGAAAGCCAAAGGTAGTTGGGCGATATCGCCGCCAAAGTCAGGGACGTGACGGATTAAGCAGTAATGAAGGTGTGATGTATTTGACCCGCGATAAGCGCGGACCGTCACTTGAGGAAGCCAAACCAGATATTCTTAATACTCTGCAGGAGCAGGCGGTGCTTATGCGCCAGCGTTTGCGCGAAGAAATGCAAATTGAATTTACCATTGAAGATGGAAATCTGCATATTCTTGATGGAATACGTGCGCCGCGCCGCGCCTCAGCAGCGTTGAGGATTGCGGTATCTTTGGCCAAAAGTGGCGTGATCTCTAAACAAGAGGCTTTGCTGCGAATAGAGCCTGGATCTTTGGGCGAATTACTACACAGACAAGTACATCCGGATGCAAACCGAGATGTTTTGGCACAAGCTGTTGCCGCCAGTCCTGGGGCGGCCACTGGCCAGATTGTCTTTAGCGCCGAGGCCGCTCAAGCCAGCGCTGCGCGCGGCGAGCCTTGTGTCTTGGTGCGCCGAGAAACCAGTCCCGAAGATATTCGCGGCATGCATGCGGCCTCTGCGGTGCTAACGGAACGCGGCGGAATGACAAGCCATGCTGCAGTGATTGGTCGTGGATTGGGTCTTCCTTGCGTTGTGGGGGCATCTGCAATCCGCTTTCAGATCAGGAAAAAGCAGCTGGTCACCCCTGATGGCAGGATATTCCAAGAAGGAGATACTTTGACCATTGATGGCAGCAATGGTCAAATACTTGCAGGTGAGCCGCCAATGGTCGAGGCTGTCCTAGATGATGCGTTCCAATCTTTGATGGGCTGGGCTGACGAGATTAGCGACATTGCCGTGCGGGCCAATGCAGATACGCCGGCAGATGCCCAGACAGCCCGTAATTTCAATGCTCATGGTATTGGATTGTGCCGCACGGAACACATGTTCTTCGAAGCGGACCGGCTTACGGTGATGCGCGAGATGATTTTTGCAAATGATAGCAATGAGCGCCGCGCCGTTTTGGACCGATTATTGCCAATGCAGCGGGCAGATTTCATCAAACTTTTTGGAATCATGCAAGGCTTGCCTGTGTGCATACGCTTGTTTGATCCGCCACTGCATGAATTTTTGCCCACTGATCGGGCCGGTCTTCGAGATTTGGCCGAGGCTTTGGATTTGCCGATGTCTGATGTAACACGCCGTGTTGAAGCAATGGGTGAATACAATCCAATGTTGGGACTGCGCGGTGTTCGCTTGGGCATTACGGTGCCTGAAATTTATGAAATGCAGGCGCAAGCCATATTTGAAGCCACTATTGAATCTAAAGACGCGGGTGCACCGGTGGTGCCGGAAATTATGATCCCCTTGGTCAGCGCCAAGCGAGAAGTTGAATTGGTAAAATCACGCATTGAAGCAGTTGCAGCAAGAGTGCGCACAAACAAAGGTGTGGATTTTGATTATAAGCTGGGTGTTATGGTTGAAACCCCGCGCGCAGCGCTTAGAGCCAATGAAATTGCGATCAATTCTGCCTTTTTGAGCTTTGGGACCAATGACCTGACGCAAATGACTTATGGTTTGTCCAGAGATGATGCCGGTAGATTTATGTCTACCTATGTGCAACAAGGCGTGTTCCCGGAAGATCCATTTCACACCCTAGACGTCGAAGGGGTTGGGGAATTGTTACGCCTTGGGGCTGAGCGCGCGCGCGCTTCCAGCCCTGAGGTTGTGATTTCAATTTGTGGAGAACACGGAGGCAGCCCGGAAGCAATCGCATTTTGCCGTGATCATGGCTTTGATTATGTGTCATGTTCACCCTTTCGTGTTCCCGTTGCTCGTCTTGCAGCAGCACAGCTTGCAATCCGGGATCAGACAACTTAAATGCCCCCAAAGCGACTCAGCCTGAGCATTCATTGGCGCTTGGCCTTGTTAATATAAAGGTACCAACTGCCGTTCTCATGCTGGGGTCGACTGGGTCGAAAAGGTGAAGCGCAGTGATACTCCGACTATTTACTTTGGTCTTCTTAATCTGGGGGGCGGCAGCTTCGGTTTTTGCTGATGTGCCAGATACCTCAATATCCACGGCGATTGATCTGGATAGAAAATTTCGCTCTGCCTTATCCCCTTTGACTCTAAGAACGCTGATGCGTAATTCAGAAGAGGGCAATGAAAAACTTTATACGCGTGATTATTTAGTGGCTATTCCCGCGCACAAGGGTGGCAAGCAGTGGGCATGTTTGGCTGAAGCGCTCTATTTTGAAGCTCGGGGGGAAGAGATTAAGGGTCAGTTTGCAGTTGCGGAAGTGATCCTAAACCGGGTAGATAGCGCGGCTTTTCCATCGTCGCCCTGCGGTGTGGTGCATCAGGGTACTGGGCGACGTTTTGCCTGTCAATTTACGTATGATTGTGATGGTCGAGCAGAGATTATTCGTGACAAAAAGGCCTATGTGCAAGTGGGTAAAGTTGCACAGCTTATGCTTGAAGGGGCGCCGCGACGCCTGACCAAAGGTGCGCTTTATTATCACACCAAATCCGTTAACCCGAGATGGGCCAAAAGCTTTTTCAAAACAGCGACTATTGGTCGTCATTATTTCTATGCGCCACCTCAAAAATTGTCAAAAGTAACTGAATAAGGCAATGTGTGACGTAGTTAGCGCTCTGGGTGCCGCGCTTGACCGAGGCACGCTTCAAAGCTTTAGCCTATCACTGTTGAGTGAAACAATTTTGGGTTTGGTACGATGACCAATGAAATTCGGCTCGCTTTTGCGCATCCCTTGGAACGGTCAGAAGCCAGCTCAACAAAGGTATTAGATAGAATTTCGTTGCGAGATCACGTGGTGGAAGTTGAAATTGGCGCCTTTCAGACAGAGCGCGGCACAACCCAACGCATTTGCTTTAATGTTGTCGTAGAAGTAAAGCCCGCTGGTCAAGCTGTCGATGATGTGGATCGTATTTTGTCCTACGATAAAGTGACAGATGCTATTTCGTATGAGTTAGAGCTTGAGCGCTTGAATTTACTGGAAACATTGGCTGAGCGTGTCGCTGAAAGAGTATTACTTGAGCCTCAGGCTCTACGGATTTTTGTCCGGATCGAAAAATTGGATCGCGGCCCGGGGGCATTGGGGGTTGAAATTGTTCGCGACCGTCAGGATATTGCGCAACTCGCAGAGCCGGAGGCAGAAGAGAAACTGCACCCGCGTTTGGTTTACCTGTCAAATGCTGCAATTGCATGCGAGTATTTGACTGGGTGGATCGACAGTTTGAGCGCTTCAGATATCCCAGCAATTTTATGTGTTGGTCTGCCTGAGGAAGCTGGGCCAGAGGCTGCAAATTCTGCTGTTGCACGGCGCATTGCCCTTTTGGCAATCGAACAAAATGCTTGGGTGCTGGCTGGACGCGACAGCCGCTGTGTTGTTGTGGCCTCAAAAACTGAGTTGGACTGGTCGATAAAGAACGGAATGATCAGCGTATGGGCGCCTTCAAAAATGGTATTGGATGCCACCCATCCACCACAGGCTGATGCCAGTGATGGGGTAGGGCTGGCGCAGTGGCTTGCAACAGTTTTAGAGGCGCAGGACATGGTGTTCGTTGGCGAAGAATTCTTAGAAAAAAAGGACTTTAGCGCTCGAGCTCAAGCCATAGGGCCATCCCTTTTACAAGGCTTGAAGTAGCGGTATTTTTAACCCAAATTAACGTATGGAAAACTATTATAGACCGATCCTATCAACCGACACGATGCGACCCGAGCAAGCATATAGTTTTGCCGGTGGCCCATTGTGGTTTTCCCATGCCGAGAAATTAAGCCGCAGCGCGCCTGCTTTGGTTTTGCCAGCGCAAGAGGTGCCTGACGATTGGTTAAAAATCTGGACCTGTCAAAGGTCGTCGATCATGGGCATGTCTTTTGCGATGCCAAAAGTCATGGGTATTCTGAATGTTACCCCAGATAGCTTTTCAGATGGTGGAAAGTTTGCCGGACGCGAAAAAGCTTTTCATGAAGCTTGTGAAATAGTCAACGCTGGCGCTGACATCATCGATATTGGTGGCGAATCTACCCGGCCAGGTGCCGATTTGATTGCCAGTGATATAGAAATTGCGCGCACAGCACCGGTGATTGAACAGATTTCAAAAAACTTGTCTAAGCCAATCTCGATCGACACGCGCAAAGCGGCGGTTGCAAAAGCGGCAGTCGCTGCCGGGGCTGGGTTGGTCAATGATGTTTCGGGGTTCACATTTGATAACGCCCTTCTAGAGTTTTGTGCATCCAAAAAATTGCCGGTCTGTGTGATGCATGCGCAAGGAGACCCTACAACAATGCAAGATCAGCCGGACTATGCAGATGTTTTGCTCGATATATACGATTTTTTGCACTCCCAAATTGCAAAACTCATCGCAGCGGGTATTTCCAAGGATGCAATCATTGCTGATCCGGGTATTGGCTTTGGTAAAACCTTGCAGCATAATTTAACTTTGCTAAACAAAATCAGCATCTTTCATGGGCTCGGCGTGCCCATATTACTTGGGGCCTCGCGAAAAGGATTTATTGGCAAGGTGAGCGGTGAACAGGATGCCCAGAGCCGTGTTGGGGGATCTATCGCAGCGGCCTTGACGGCGGTGTCACAAGGGGTGCAAATAGTCAGAGTGCATGACGTGGCACAAACACGTCAGGCATTGGCAGTTTGGCAGTCTATTACATTAGGATCATTTGATGGCGCGTAAATATTTTGGAACTGACGGCGTCAGAGGGCGTGCAAACCAGTATCCGATGACGGCAGAGATTGCTTTGCGGATTGGAGCTGCAGCTGGGCAATATTTTCGCAATGATGATCACAAAGTCCACCGCGTGGTGATCGGCAAAGACACGCGATTGTCGGGCTATATGTTTGAAAACGCTCTGACTGCGGGCTTAACTTCCACCGGTATGAACGTGCTGTTGCTTGGACCTGTGCCAACACCCGCGGTTGGGCTACTCACCCCGTCAATGCGCGCAGATTTGGGCATTATGATCTCGGCCAGTCACAACCCGCATGAAGACAATGGCATCAAGTTTTTTGGCCCCGATGGTTTCAAGCTCTCAGATCATGTTGAAGCAGAAATTGAGCATTTGATTGAAAATGGTGTCGAGCCTGCAGCAGTTGAGCGGATCGGGCGCGCGCAACGGATTGACGATGGTTTGTTCCGCTATGTCGAACGCGTCAAATCTTCTTTTCCAAACGGGATGCGGCTGGATGGAATGAAAGTCGTGATCGACTGCGCAAATGGCGCCGCTTATCGTGCAGCACCTGAGGTTTTATGGGAATTGGGCGCTGAGGTTATTCCGGTTGGCGTATCTCCTAATGGACTAAACATAAACGATAAATGTGGGTCAACAAAGCCTCAAACAGCGGCTGAGACAGTCGTTAGCCACGGTGCAGATGTAGGCATTTGCCTTGATGGTGATGCCGATCGGGTCATCATTATTGATGAAACTGGCGCTGTTGCTGATGGCGATCAACTGATGGCTCTGATGGCCATGCGCTGGGCTAAAAACAAGCAGTTGCGCGGTGATACTTTGGTCAGCACGGTAATGTCCAACCTTGGTCTTGAGCGCTTTCTGAGCGCCCAAGGTATTGCTTTAGAACGCACTGCTGTAGGGGACAGATATGTGGTTGAGCGGATGCGTGAGGGCGGCTTTAACCTTGGCGGTGAACAGTCCGGCCATATTGTGATGAGCGATTATTCGACAACAGGCGATGGGTTGATGGCAGGCCTGCAGTTTTTGGCTGAGATTGTTCGCACCGGCACCCCGGCCAGCCAGCTTATCAACGTGTTTGATCCGGTGCCGCAACTTTTAAAAAATGTACGCTTTACACCGTCAGAGGATCCTTTGAGCTCGCCAAAGGTCCAGCAGGAAATCACCGCAGCCGAAGCAGCGCTGGGCGATCAAGGGCGTTTGCTGATCCGCAAATCCGGCACTGAGCCGCTGATAAGGGTGATGGCCGAATGCGAAGATCAAGCGCTGCTCATTGAAACAGTCGATAGCATTTGCGCAGCTGTTGAAAACGCCAGCACTGTAATCTAAACAGTCGCAGGCAACGTTTTTTTTAGTGCGAGTATGAAACCACTAAAACCTGAATACGCGGCGCAAATCGCTGTACTGGCTCACTGCGACCCCGCATAAAATCACTGCCATTGAAAGTATTAATTGGGGGTTAAATTTTTCACCTAAAAACCAAATTCCCATAATAACGGACCACATTGGCACTTGGTAATTGGTGAGTGTCAAAAAGACTGGTCCGGCACTTCGGATCACCAAAACTCGAAGAAGATTTCCCAATGCTGTGGGAAAAATACCCAAATATGCTAGATATAACAATGTTTTGGAATCGATGCGAGGGGCGGGACCTTCTATCGCAATAGCCATTGGAACAACGAAAAAAGCACCGATTATTAAGGAAACAGCGGCCAATCCGATGGGGTCGATGGGCGGCAGTCGGCGCATTAAAACCGAGCTAAGCGCATAGCATCCAGCAGCTAAAAAACAGGCGATCCGCCCGGCCCATTCAAGTTCGGCATTAGACGAGAAAGTGGCGGTTTGGCCGATAAGCATAACAACCCCAGTAAAGCCAATAACAAATCCGGCCACACGGCGTAAGGTCAGCCGTTCGCTCGGCACTAAGAAATGTGCAAGCGGTAAAACTATCAAAGCAACTGCTGCCATTGATACCCCGGTGTAGCCTGATGTGACGTGTTGCTGCGCCCAAGTGATTAATTGAAACGGCACTGCCGTGCTTAAAATTCCTACAACGAATAACATCGCCCAAGAGCGCTCGTGGCCAAGGTGGAATTTCCAACCCATAACCCCCCAAAGTGCAGTGGTTAAGGCCGCTCCGATGCTTATTCGGGCAGCGGCAAGCCACATTGGTGATATGCCCTCTAACCCAAGCCTAATGACTGTAAACGCACTGCCCCAGATCAACCCCAAAGCGGCAATCATTATCCAGCTTTTTAATGTGATCCGGGGCTTATCTTGCATTTAGTCTTGGTCCTTTATACGGGCTAAAATCTACCCAAAACAGGCATCGGTTTTACGTCAGTATCGCGGCTGTATTGCGGTGGTGCCAAAAAAAGGCCTGCAGGGTTAATAAATTTGATAAAAAGCACCCCGGACCCACAGCCATAGCGTAGGTCCGGGAAAGGCGTTTAAAAATTAGTTCTTTGCTTTGTCGACCATTTTTCCAGCAGAAATCCACGGCATCATGCCGCGCAGCTTTTCGCCTATTTCTTCGATCTGATGGGCGTCATTCATCCGCCGCGTGCCTTTAAAGAATGGCTGTCCAACGGCATTTTCCAGCATGAAGTCGCGCACAAACTTACCGGTTTGAATATCGGTCAGAACCGCCTTCATCTTGGCTTTCGTCTCATCATAGGGCAAAATACGTGGTCCGCTGACATATTCGCCGTATTCGGCGGTGTTTGAGATCGAGTAATTCATGTTGGCAATACCGCCTTCATAAATCAGATCAACGATCAACTTGACCTCATGCAGACACTCGAAATAGGCCATTTCGGGCGCATAGCCGGCCTCGACCAGCGTTTCAAAGCCCATGCGGATCAATTCAACCAAACCGCCGCATAGAACGGCCTGTTCGCCAAAGAGGTCGGTTTCACATTCCTCGCGGAAATTGGTTTCGATAATGCCAGAGCGTCCGCCGCCAATGGCCGAGCAATAGCTCAGGCCGATCTCAAGCGCCTTGCCAGAGGCATCATTGTTGACCGCAACCAAACAGGGCACGCCGCCGCCTTTGGCATATTCGCCGCGCACCGTGTGGCCGGGGCCTTTGGGCGCCATCATAATCACATCAACGCCGGCTTTTGGCTCAATCAGGCCGAAATGAACGTTTAGGCCATGGGCAAATGCAATCGCTGCACCTTCGCGGATATTATCATGCACATATTTTTTATAGGTTTCGGCCTGCAATTCATCGGGCATGGTGAACATGATCAGGTCGCACCAAGCGGCCGCTTCGGCAATGCCCATCACTTCAAGGCCTTCGCCTTGGGCTTTTTTCGCCGAGGCAGAGCCTTCGCGCAGCGCTACCACAAGGTTTTTCGCGCCGCTGTCGCGCAGGTTTAGCGCATGAGCGTGGCCCTGGGATCCATAGCCTAGGATCGCTACTTTTTTGTCTTTGATAAGATTAATGTCGCAATCGCGATCATAATAAACTCGCATATCAGCACCTTTCTGATTTTTTTGATGTTACAAATATAGAGATATATGTCGAATATACGTTTCTAAAATTATTAAAATATGCTATAAAGAGAGTAAATCATGCTTATAAATATTAGAATAGATAAAAACTATGCTTGATGATCTGGATCGCCGTTTGTTGCGGCGGCTGCAAATCAATCCCGCAATGCCGGTGGCTGAGCTTTGCGATGCAGTGGGCAGCACTGCGGCGGTAATCTCTCGCCGGCTGACGCGGCTGCGCACCAAGCGGGTGATTTTGGGCAAAGAGGCGATCATCGACTGGACCAAGCTGGGCTATAGTGTTGAGGTTTCCTTGCGCATCGGTTTGGATAAAACCCAAAGCCGGGCGTTTGATGATTTTATCGAGGCAGCGCGCGAAGTGCCCGAAGTGATCGAAATTCAAACCTTTCTGGGCCGGGTTGATGTGCGGCTTTCGGTGATTGCAAAAGATATGGCCGAGTATCAGCGAATTTATCGCACCCGTATCCTGACCCTTCCACATATTGCGGATATTGAGGCGTTGATGCAGGTGGCGCGGATCAAATCGGACGAGGCATTGCCCATATGAGCAGTTTCGATGCCACTGATCACGCGCTGTTGCGGCAGCTATCCCGCGATGCAGATCAATCGGCTGCGGCGCTGGCGCAGCAGTTGGGTATGTCGCAACCGGCCATATGGCGGCGGCTGCGCCGGCTTGAGCAAAGCGAGGTTCTCAAAGGTCAGCGGCTGGTGCTTGACCGCGAAAAGCTCGGCTTTGGCGTCACCGTTTTTTTGGGTGTGAAACTGTCGGGCAAAGGCGGTGTTCTGCTTGAGGATTTCGAACGCGCGGTAACAGCAATCCCCGAGGTGCAGACCGTCGAGCATGTGCTTGGTATGTATGATTACCGGCTGCGGGTGGTGGCCCGTGATATAGCAGATTTTGAGCGTATCTTGCGCCGCCGTATTATGACCTTGCCGGGGGCAGGTGATGTTGAGGCCAATGTGCTGCTGAGCGAAGAGCGCCGGCCTGGGCCGCTTTAGCTCTTCGCGCTGCAGTTTTGGCACTGGGCTGCGTCGAAATAGACTTTGCCTTTGCAGGGTGGCTGAATTATTTGTAAATAAACAGTAGGAGAGTGCACAGATGGCTGCGTTACTAGAGCATATTGATCCAGACGGATTAGAAGAGTTTTCGGTTGTTTTCACTGACCGGTCACTAAACCATATGTCCAGTTCTTTTCAGCAGGTGATGAAGGACATCTCTTGCATGCTGAAAGAGGTTTATGCCGCTGATGCGGTGGCCTTGGTGCCTGGCGGCGGTACTTATGGGATGGAGGCTGTGGCGCGGCAGTTCGGTCAGAGCGCCAAAGTGCTTGTCGTGCGCAATGGCTGGTTTTCTTATCGCTGGTCGCAGATCTTTGAGGCCAGCGCCGATGCAAGCGAAACCGAAGTGATGAAAGCGCGGCAGCAGGGCAATGCGCCCCAAGCCCCATTTCGCCCCGCGCCGATCGAAGATGTGGTGGCCAAAATTCATGAGGTGCGTCCAGATATCGTCTTTGCACCGCATGTGGAAACATCTGCGGGGGTGATTTTACCCGATGATTATTTGGCGGCGATGGCCAGCGCAGCGCATGAAGTTGGCGCGTTGATGGTTCTGGATTGTATCGCCTCCGGCTGCGCTTGGGTGGATATGCGCAAAAGTGGTGTTGATTTGCTGATCTCGGCGCCGCAAAAGGGCTGGTCTGCATCGCCCTCGGCGGGACTTGTGATGTTGTCTGAGCGCGCTTTGGCGCGGCTTGAGACTACCACTTCAAACAGTTTTGCAATTGATTTGAAAAAATGGCATGCGATCATGCAAACCTATGAAGGTGGTGGTCATGCCTATCATGCCACCATGCCCACCGATGCGCTGCGCGCGTTTCGCGATACCATGATTGAGACCCGCGAGTATGGGTTTGACCGGCTGCGCGATGCGCAATGGGAACTGGGCAGCCGCGTGCGTGAGCTGCTGCGCGAAAAAGGCGTGCGATCGGTGGCGGCGGAAGGTTTCGGCGCGCCGGGCGTGGTTGTGTCCTATACTGCAGACCCCGGGGTGCAGAACGGCAGTAAGTTTGCTGCAAACGGTATGCAAATCGCTGCTGGCGTACCGCTGGCCTGTGATGAACCCGAAGGCTTTATGACCTTCCGCTTGGGGCTTTTTGGGCTGGATAAGCTTTATGATGTGGATGCAACGGTGGGCCGCTTGCGGCGCGTCATAGATCAAGTGCTATAAAGCTGCGCAGCTTCTTAAGATTGGTTTTTTGCACCTAGCCCGAGGTGCATCAATGCTCGGCGCACTGGCGCAATCCCGTGCAACGCGCCGAGACCCTGCGCGCGTAGATCCCGCAGAATTTGCGGATCGGCCATTGATGCCTGATTAAGCAAGGATATTCCGGCAACACGGGTGCGCAGATCACTGATACGGGCTTTGTTATAGCCGTCAAGCATCGCTTTGTTGCCCAATGTGTCAGGGCTGGCTTTCGCCAGATCACTCAAAGTTTGAATATCTGCCAAGCTCATATTCAAGCCCTGCGCCCCAATGGGCGGGACCACATGGGCGGCCTCGGCAATCAACGCCAGCCGCTGGGCGCTAAGGCGCTCGGCAATCTGGCTGATGATTGGCCAGAGGGTGCGTTGGGACGCCAGTTTAAGCGGCCCTAAAAGCCCACAAGAGCGCGTATTTATCGTATCTTCAAACGCCTCATCCGGCAATACCATAAGCCGCGCCGCTTCAGGGCCAGTTTCCATCCACACCACGGCAGAGGACGGCATCCCCTGATAATCAGGCAGCGGCACCAAGGTAAACGGCCCGCCGCTGCGGTGAATTTCGGTCGAGATATTTTCATGTGGGATCGGGTGGGTGACGGCAAAGGCAAGCGCCTTTTGCCCAAAACGGCGCGTGGTCACGGAAATACCCGCCGCCTTGCGCAGGGGCGAATTGCGCCCATCAGCGGCCAAAATAAGAGCCGCGCGCACCCTTTCGCCAGTGCTTAATGTGATCCGCGCTTCGGCCTCTCGGGAAAAATATCCGGTGCTGGCAACCCCGGTTAAAAAAATCACCTTTGGATGTGCCTTCAAGGCGCTGACTATAACCTTACGCGAAAACCAGTTGGGAACATTCCAGCCGAACGGTTTTTCAGAAACGTCATGGGCATCAAAGTCTTTTTGCTTTCGCACAGTTGAGGGCGCGTCTGCGCCACCGGCGTCGACAATTCGCATTTTTTCAAGCGGCATGGCGTGATCGGCCAAAGCCTGCCAAAGGCCAATATTTGCCAAAAATTGCTGCGCGGGCTGCAAAAAAGCGGTGGTGCGCAAGTCGGCGCCTTTACTGCCGCGCTTTGTGACGGGGGCATTTGGTTCTGCGCAGATCACCGAAAAGCCGGCCTGAGCAAAGGCTTGTGCCGCTATCAAACCTGCCAGCCCACCGCCGGAGATAAACACATCCGTGGTCATATGATCGGCTTTTTCTATCATGGTTCAAACATAGGGCTTTAACCGTCTGCAGCCAAGAGCACGGCCGCGTTTAGACGATCTGCCGCAGGAACGTGGTTAGCGTATGGGTTTCGTAATCAATATAGCCGGAATTTTCTGGGCGGGTGCCATGTACCAAAACCGTGCGCATGCCAAGCGAGGACGGCACCGCTAGATTGCGCGCTTCATCTTCGAACATGGCAGCGCAAGCTGGCGAAAGGCCGTCGCGTTGAAACACCTTTTCATAGGCTTCGGCTTTGGGCTTGGGGTGATAGTTCGCGTGCTCGACACCGTAAACCTTTGCAAACAGGTCCTTTAGCCCGCGCGTGGCAAGAACTTCATTGGCATAGGGGGCTGTCCCGTTTGTATAGACAATCTTGCGGCCGGGCAGCGCTGCGATGGCTTCGGCCAGTTCGGGGTCTGGCATCAAGGCGCTAAAGTCGATCTGGTGGACATCATGTAAAAACGGATCGGGCGCAATACCATGCTCTTGCATCAAACCGGCCAAAGTGGTGCCGTAGGTTTGCCAATAGTGCTGGCGCAGCTGATTGGCAGCCGCGGGCTCAATGCCAAGCAGCCGAACCATATAGTCGGTCATTTTCACCTCGATCTGATCAAAAAGCCGCACCGAGGGTGGATAGAGCGTGTTGTCGAGGTCAAAGACCCAATCGGTGACATGGTCAAAAGCGGGATCGGGCATTGCGTGGGCACCAGTGTTGTGGGGTTGATTTTTGATCTGTTAAGCAGATAGTTAGCAGGCAAATGCCGGAGTGCAATATGAGCCTAAGCAAACAGCAAAATAAAGATGCCTACGCGCTGATCCTAGAAGCGATTGACAGCGGGGTGTATAAACCTGGGGACCGTTTGGTTGAAAGCGATCTGGCTGAGCGCTTCGGCGTATCGCGCACCCCGATCCGCGAAGCGCTTCAACGGCTGGAAACCCAATCGCTTTTGACGCGGGATGGGCGCAGCCTCATTGTTGCCTCGCTGGATCATAATGAAGTTGCCGAACTTTATGTCGTGCGCGCAGAATTGGAAGGCCTTGCCGCCCAGTTGGCCGCCCGACATGCCACCCTTGAAGAAAAGCGTGTGCTGCAGGAATTGGTGGATGAAGATCGAAATATGTTGGGTGATCCGCAGGCTCTAGCCCGCGCAAACCGCCGGTTTCACAAACAAATCCACCTTGCATCACATAATCGCTATCTGGTGCAGCAGCTCGATCTGGTACACCGGTTTATGGCGTTGATGGCCACCACATCACTGGCGGTGGCGGGTCGCGGCGAACGGGCAATGGAAGAACATCAGGCAATTGTCACAGCCATTACTGCCAGCGATGAAGATGCCGCCTGTAGGGCCCTTCGTGACCATATATCAGCCGCGTTTGTCACCCGGCTTAAACAAGAGTCTGCGGCTGTTTAGGGCCGCGTTTGAGTTTGTTTCCGTGGCTGGTTTTATCCCAATAAAACGGATTTATAACCACTTCAAAAAGCGCCTTGAACGCCGCTAATGTAGCCAAAGGATAGTAAAAGTACTGGCTTGGAATCCAAGGCAATAGCCGCAAATGTCCGGCCTTAAAGACACCAATGGCTGATATCAGCAGATCGAGTGTAAAAGCGATTGCGTAAAGGCAGATTAATCCGACAAGCACCGGCGCCGGGACCCCAAAGCTTTCTTGCGGCACAAGCCCCAAAGCGATGAGCCAAAAGCTCCAGCTTACAGGGGCAAGCAAAAACATCAGTATAGCCGGCAAAAAGACCACCTGAAACCCGCAAAACTGCCAAATCCCAAGATCGCGTAGCAGTGTTTTGGGCGACCTCATATGCACCGCATAGGTCATGAAATAGCCTTTGATCCAGCGTGATCGCTGTTGCACCCACGATAGCGGTTTGTTGTTTGCCTCTTCAAACGTAGTGGTCTCGATCATGGCGCAGCTATAACCAGCGCGCGCCAGCCGGATCCCCAAATCGGCATCTTCGGTGACGTTATGGGCATCCCATCCACCAAGCTCGACCAAAGCCGAGCGGCGAAAGTATAAGGTTGTGCCCCCAAGCGGAATAGCAAAGCCGATCTGCGCCAGTGCTGGCAACATGACGCGAAACCAGCTTGCATATTCCATAGTGAAACAGCGCGCCAGCCAATTGCTTTGGGGGTTGTAATAATCCAGCCGGCCTTGCAAGCAGACCGTTTTTGCGCTGACCGACGAAAACTTGGTCACCACCGAGCGCAATTGATCTGGTTCAGGGGCATCTTCTGCATCAAGCACGCCAATAATTTCACCCGAGCAAAACGGCAGAGCATAATTCAAAGCGCGCGGTTTGGTTTTGATCGTACCGGGGGCAGCTTGAATAACGCGTATCCATTTGGGCAATTCAATGGCTGCCAGACAGGCCTTGGTCTGTGTGTCGTGGCGCTCTAAAACCAATATGATTTCCAGATGCGAGCGTGGGTAATTGAGCTTTTCAAGATTGTTTATAAGCTGTGCAGCTATATTTTTTTCCCGATAAAGAGGGATCAAGATCGACACTTTGGGCAGCACGTCCGGAAGCCCCTCAAAGGGTCTTTTTGAAGGCTGTTGGGACTGCAGCGAAAACAACAACGCAATCGCTTTTAGCAGCGTTGAGGCGATCAAATTGGAAGCCATCAACAAAACGCCCAAGATAAAAAAAGGATGAGTGGCGTTCAGGGTAATGAGCAAAAAAACAAGAGCTGCGAGGCCTGCTATCACGGCCCAGCGGATGCCTTTGTGCAGGGATGTAAATCCTAGACCTCGGCAACTTTGTTCGCGCGGGACGCAAACCTCGGCATGGCGGGCCAGTTGGGCCCCAAAAAGCTGTTGCTGGCGGGCCTGAATTTGCGCCCGGCTGGCCCAAACCATTGAGGCCGGCCCTAGCTTGCTTTGGATTGCACTGCGCTGTTTGTTAAAGCGGGATTGATCGCTGGTGGCAACTTGCCAATGGCCGCCATCTTTGCTCCAAGGCACCATTGCCTGTGTGATCCAATAGATCGGATCATTGGTTTCAAAGGGTTTCGGCGCATTGCTATTGTCGGCCACCGCTTTCCCGCTCTGTGCAGCAAGCGCGTTGATCACAGATATTTCGGCGCTTAGAGATTGGGCAATAAGAATCTCGCCCAGCGGTCCTTTGGTGGTTTTTTGCTGATCAAGGGCCAAAGATAATCCACTGCGGGATACATCACCCGCGGCTAATAAAATCTGGCCAAGTGGTTTTGCAACAGGCTTGAGTGCTTGACGAGTGCGCGGCTTTGGCCTTTGCGGTGCGCTCATAATAATCACCTGATCCCTTGGGGCTACAATGCCCGCAGAATGCGCGTGGGTGATTAAAATTTAATTAAACTGCGGCGGGGTCAGGCGCGCTGCGCCATATGCGCTGCAAAACGCTCGAAAAGATAAAAGCTGTCTTGCGGCCCGGGGCTGGCCTCGGGGTGATGCTGAACTGAGTAAACGGGTCTGTCCTGCATCCGTATCCCGCAGTTCGAGCCATCAAAAAGCGATACATGGGTTTCAAGAACCCCTTTGGGCAGGCTTTGACTATCCACGGCAAAACCGTGGTTCATAGAGGTGATTTCAACCTTCCCGGTGTCGCGATCTTTGACTGGATGATTTGCGCCGTGATGGCCGTGGTTCATCTTGACGGTCTTGGCGCCGAGAGCGATTGCTAACATCTGATGCCCAAGGCAAATGCCAAAGATTGGCAACGTTGTTGTATCCAAAATCTCGCGGATCATAGGCACGGCATAGGTGCCTGTGGCCGCTGGATCACCTGGGCCATTGGACAAAAACAACCCATCTGGATCATGCGCCAGCACCTCTTCTGCGGTGGCGGTTGCCGGCACGACGGTCACATCACACCCGGCTGAAGCCAGACAGCGCAGGATGTTGCGCTTTGCACCATAATCAATGGCCACAACTTTGTGTTTTGGTTCGTGTTGGCGGGAATAGCCTTCGGGCCAGGCCCAGCGCATTTCATCCCAGTTATAAGATTGTGCACAGGTCACTTCGCGGGCAAGGTCAAGCCCCTCAAGACCGGCAAAATCGCGCGCGGCGGCGATCAGGGCATCTGTATCAAATACGCCGTCTGGATTATGTGCAATCGCCACATGCGGCGCGCCTTGCTGGCGAATTGCTCGGGTTAGCCGGCGGGTATCGACACCGCCAATGGCAATCCGGCCGCAGGTTTTAAGCCAATCGGCTAAATGCCCCTGTGAGCGCCAGTTTGACGGCTCTGTCGGGTCCCATTTTACCACCATTCCGGCCGCCACCGGATCGCCGGTTTCGTTGTCCTCATCGGTTACGCCAACATTTCCGATGTGAGGAAAAGTAAATGTCACAATCTGCCCGGCATAAGACGGGTCTGTCATAATCTCCTGATAGCCGGTCATGGCGGTGTTGAAGCACAATTCTGCCACTGCTTGGCCAGTTGCGCCAAAGCCGTGGCCGTAAAACAGGGTTCCATCTTGCATCGCCAGACAGGCTGTCGGCGTTGGGGGGGGCGATTTTGCCATGCTGCGACTCTCTTGGGTAAGACTTGAGCGCAACCTAGTTCTATGGGCGATGAGGGTCAAGCACACTTCATATAGGAGGTTAGATTAATCATGATCATAAACTCTTGCTCCTCAAATTTCTTTTGGATACTATAGCGGCTCCGACGGTTTTAATGCATGAGGACTGCTATGGAACTTCGCGCCCGGATTAATGCGGCCATGAAACAGGCGATGAGGGACAAAGCGACAGCGCGTCTTTCGACAGTTCGGTTGATTAATGCAGCCATCAAGGATCGGGATATTGCAGCCCGCTCTGAAGGAAACGATGAAGGCGTCGATGATGCCGAGGTTTTGGCGATTTTGGGCAAGATGACCCGCCAACGACAAGAAAGCGCCCGCACCTATGAAGAAGCCGGACGGTTTGATTTGTCAGAGCGCGAATTGGCCGAGATCAAAGTGATCGAAGAATTTCTACCGCGTCAATTGTCCCAAGATGAAATCGAAACAGCCATTGCAGTAGCGGTGGACAATATAGGCGCATCTTCTATCCGTGATATGGGAAAAGTCATGGGGGCTTTGAAAGCAAAATACACTGGCCAAATGGATTTTGGCGCGGTTGGTCCGCTGGTAAAAGGAAAACTATCCTCTTAACCATCGCCTACACTGTTTAGAATGGCTGCATAGTCTATTGTTTGTATGCCTGCACGAGATGGCGCAAATCATCATAAAGTGCTTTACGTTCCTCTTCGCTCAGAAAAGCGCCGATTTCGACCTCGCGCCCATTGCCGCTAAGCGTGACATAATTTGGCACTGGTCCGCCCTTGGGATGCATTTGAACTTTGGCCCAATACCCGTTGCATGACCAGCTTTGAGTGGCGCCAGAGGGATTTTGGCGTACTAATTCTATCTCTTCGCTGTCCAATGTGAGCTGCTCAAGAATCTGGCGGTTAAAATAGCTTCGGCGTAAAGCAACCCAAATCACTCCTAGTGTAACCATTAAAAACGGTAGCAACGCCCAAAAGACGACAGTCCCCATCAAGCCATATAGCGGCAGCGTGATAAGAGCGAAAGTTGCCAGAATAAACCCTGCAAACCCATTAGGCGGTAACGAATTATGTGGCCAAAGCTCAATTATCCGGCTCCCCGGGCTTTGCTGTTTTTGGATCCAATCATATGGCATAACGCAACCTATCTTTCCTCACCAAAAAGTAGTGAAGCGACGAACAAAGCAAAGGTGCCGCTTTGTCGCATGCATAATTTTGTATGATGCGGGGGCGCTGGGTTCAATATAACCCTGATTGATAGAGCTAAGCCGAGGGTATTTTCGCGGTTTTTAAGAGTGAAATAAGCTCAGCCAGATGTATGATTTCAAAGTCAGGTTTTATAGTCGGTGATGCAAGTTTCTGGCCTGGGTTGTACCAAACCGATTTTAAACCGGCTTGGTTGGCGCCGCTGACATCATTTGTTAGGCAATCGCCCACATGGATTACCCGCTCAGGTACGGTCAATTCCAATTTGGACAGCAAGACATCAAATATGCGCTGATCAGGTTTTTCATACGGAAAGTTTTCGGCCGAAATTATGATATCAAAGTATCGGCCAAAACCGAGTTTATTCGGGTTTGAGTTTCCATTGGTAAGGGCTGCAACCTTTAGCCCGCTTGAGAGTTTTTCCAGCATCGCACGCGCGCCTGGCATGAACTTTACAGAGCCAAATCGAACACGGGTGAACACATCAAGAAGTAAATCGGCAGTTCCCACGGAAAGGCCTCTGGCAGTTACGATTTGGCAAAATGAGGCATGCCTTATGGCAAGCATGCTAACTGCTTTGCCGGCAAAAGATTTCGCCACAAGATCGCGCTGGTGCTGAAATTCATTAATGCTGACCCTGTGGCCGGAATAGGCAAACAGCCAGTCTGACGCTGCTTGCAGCGCTTCATCAAGCGCTGCTTTAAAGTCGATAAGAGTTTGATCTATATCGAATGAGATGGCGTCAAAATGGGTCACAAAAATAGTTTAAACACATAAAAATCATTTTAAGAATGCAAAAAGCCCCGAATTAACGGGGCTTTTCTATGGAATTATCGCACGGTTTAATGTGCCGGTGCTTTGTCCCACTCTTCCTGCTTTGGAAGAATTTCAAAGGTATGCTCGGGCGGTGGAGACGGCAAAGTCCATTCCAGCGTATCAGCATATTCGTTCCAGTAATTGTTTTCAGTCACTTTTGCGCCGCGCAGCAGCGAATAGGTGATGATCCCAATAAAGAATAGGAATGATGCAAAGGATAAGAACGCGCCAAAACTTGACCATTGGTTCCAATAGGCAAACACCTCTGGATAATCAATATAACGACGCGGCATACCCTGACGGCCCAAGAAGTGTTGCGGGAAAAACGTAAGGTTTGATCCGATAAACATCATCCAGAAATGCAGCTTACCCGCCCATTCAGGGTAATGCCGCCCGGTCATCTTGCCAAAATAAAAGTAAATCCCGGCAAAGATTGTAAACACCGCACCAAGCGACATCACGTAGTGGAAGTGTGCAACCACATAGTAGGTGTCGTGATAGGCTCTGTCGATACCGGCCTGCGACAATACGATACCGGTTACACCACCAACTGTGAACAGAAACAGAAATCCAAAGGCCCAAAGCATTGGAGTTTTAAACTCGATCGAGCCGCCCCACATCGTGGCAATCCAGCTAAAGACCTTAACCCCGGTGGGCACCGCAATCACCATGGTGGCCAGCATAAAGTAGGACTGCTGTGTCAGCGACATGCCAACGGTGTACATATGGTGCGCCCAGACCACAAAACCCAGCGCGCCAATGGCAATCAAAGCCCAGACCATCGGCAGATAGCCGAACACTGGCTTACGCGAAAAAGTGGCAATCACGTGGCTGATAATGCCAAACCCCGGCAGCACGATAATATAGACCTCAGGGTGGCCAAAGAACCACAGGATGTGCTGATAAAGGATTGGATCACCGCCGCCGGCAGGATCAAAGAATGTGGTGCCAAAGTTCCTGTCGGTTAGCAACATTGTGATCGCGCCAGCAAGCACAGGAAGCGCTAGCAAAATGAGCCATGCAGTAACAAAGATTGACCATGCAAACAGGGGCACTTTGAACAATGTCATACCGGGTGCGCGCATGTTCAAAAATGTTGTGATCATGTTAATTGCGCCCAGAATGGATGAGGCTCCGGACAAGTGCACCGCGAAAATCGCAAAGTCCATCGACAGTCCGCCCTCATTTACCGATAGAGGAGGATACAGTACCCAACCTACCCCAGAGCCAAGCTGATCATTTCCGCCGGGGGCCAACACTGAACAAATTGCAAGACTTGTTCCTGCAATGTAGAGCCAGAAAGACAGATTGTTCATCCGAGGAAAAGCCATGTCCGGTGCGCCAATTTGAAGTGGCATGAAGTAGTTGCCAAACCCTCCAAACAGCGCTGGAATAACCACGAAGAACATCATCAAAATACCGTGAGCCGTGACCAGCACGTTCCAAAGGTGGCCATTTGGAGCATAGCAGTTGGTGCCGCCTGACACCAATCTCGCTGCGGCCTCTCCGGCTTCGTTGAGGCACATATACTGAACCCCGGGGTTCATTAGCTCCATCCGCATGTAAACGGTGAAAGCGACCGCGATAAACCCGACAAGGGCTGACGAGATAAGGTAAAGTATGCCGATATCTTTATGGTTGGTTGACATGAACCAGCGTGTGAAAAACCCGCGATGATCTTCGTGCTCGTGGCCCTGGATGGCTGCGTCTGCCATGTCTGCCTCCTAATTAAGTTGACATTTGGCAAAGCGACTCAAAGCGGCGTTGCCTTCTTGCCAAATGTTTTAGTGTGCATCGCACCTAGGGGCAATGCACGACTTTGCCGCAGGGGGTGAAAAAATGACGCGGATAGAGCGATTTTTTCTCTCTCAAAATCTAACCAAACACTTTGTCAAACTCTTGCTGCAACGCAACATCTATGTCTTGCAGGGTTATGGGCAATCCTAGATCGACCAAACTTGTGACCCCGTGCTGTGCGATGCCGCAGGGCACGATGCCACTAAAATGCGAAAGATCGGGATCAACATTGATCGAAAGCCCATGAAAAGACACCCATTTCCGCAACCGGATACCAAGAGCGGCAATTTTATCTTCGGTGCGGCTTCCGTCGGGCAGGGGCGGCTTTTCCGGCCGTTCCACCCATACCCCAATGCGGCCTTCACGGGTTTCCCCGCGTACATTGAACTGATCCAGAGTGTTAATAATCCAGCGCTCAAGCTTTTGCACAAAATCACGCACATCTTTGCCGCGTTTGTTTAGGTCAAGCAGTACATAGGCCACCCGCTGGCCAGGCCCGTGATAGGTGTATTGTCCGCCGCGGCGCGTTGCATAGACCGGAAAGCGATCCGGTTCTATCAGATCCGCCGCGCGGGCACTGGTGCCGGCAGTGTAAAGCGGCGGATGCTCAAGCAGCCAGATCGCCTCATCGGCGCGCCCCGCAGCAATATCGTTGACACGAACCTCCATCCAGTCGATGGCACTTTGATATTCGATCAACCGATCCGAGATAATCCATTCAACCATGCGGCCCTCTTGGTTTACGAATGTGATCACATCCGAGCCGTTTTTAAATTTTGCAGAAACTGGAACTGCGCGGATTTGACAGCATCATTAAAGGATTAGAGGCGAATTGCCAATCTGTCTTAGGCGACGGGGAATGTCCTGCCCCTATAAGGACATATTCGAGTGCTATGATCTTTCAAGCACCAAAACGCGCAGGCCATATGGGATCAAATAAAAATTATGGAACTAATTTTACAAGCGCCGATACAAATAAAGTTTCATATCATCTGCGCGCTCTACGCTTTGATTATCGGCCCTGTGGCGATCTTTCGAAATCGACGCGATAAATTGCACCGCTGGCTTGGCTATAGCTGGGTTGTGGCGTTGGCGCTGACCGCGCTTAGCTCGTTTTTTATCTTTGGGTTTCGTATCTGGGGGCCTTTTAGCCCGATCCATCTGCTTTCTGTATTAACTTTTTTCGGCCTCGTGCGAGGGGTGCGGCTCATTCGGCAGGGCCGCCGGGCAGAACACGCCAAACAAATGCAAACGCTATATTTTCTTGCCTTGGGTATTCCGGGCGTCTTCACGCTTTTGCCGGGGCGAATGCTTAGCCATGCGCTCTTTCCCGGCTATGCGGTTTTGGGCTTTGCTTTGGCTGTTGCGCTTTTGGCGGTGGGAATATGGGTCTGGCGCCGGTTCGGACCACTACCGCGCGCGGGATGAAAGTGCACAGGACAGTCGCAATCCGTTGATTTAGCTCAAGCCAGCTTTTTCCATACCTTGAAGGATGATATCCCGCGCGAAATCCGGCACCACTTTGCCGTAATCTTCTCGCGATGTGATATCTGGCCGCATTTTACGGAAGAGTTCGAGCTTCTCTTTTGCTTCAGGCAACCTGTCAAGATTACCCAGGACAGCCACGAGAAAACCAATCAGCATATTATTATTTGGATCTTTGGAAATCGCCCGTTGAATTTGCTCATAGGCCTCATCCATACGATCATTCACCATCAAAAGGCCAACCTCGAACTGCGGCCATTCCTCAAGTTCTGATGGATCTAGAAACTTGACTTTTTCCAAATATTCCAGAGCGCTCTCAATATCGTGATTAAGCGCGCTGACCAAACTTTGATTAAATGCGGTCTGCGCATTGTTTGGGTTCACGTCAGAGGCCAGTTTTGCATAATGGCCTGAATTGACGACATCGTTGATCGACATATAGTAGGACGCCATACAATTAAGTGCATCGGAATTGTTTTTATCGCGATTGAGAATATCTGTCGCAATTTCAAAGATTTGTTTGGAAATTCTATCGTGATGCTTGATATTTTTTGGACTATACCGCTCGCGGATCAAAGTTCGGCATTTAAGCGCATAGGGATCTACAAAATTATTATCCGCTGCAATGGCCTGATCGCAGAGCTGGTGGATTTCTTCGGTATCTGAGCGTTTATTGAAAAGATCAAGCGCCCTTAAATAGGTATCCCAAGCCGAGGCGCTGGTGGCAGATTTGGTCAGCACTTTGGCACGTTCCTCGCTGCGAATGGTTGGGTTAACCTTGCGCGCTATGGCCAGCGAAATTTCATCCTGAACATCGAAAATATCATCCATCGGCCGATCCCAGCGGTCTGACCAGATTTGTTTATCCTGCTCGGCATCAATCAGGCTTGCACTAATGCGGACTTTATTGCCGCCTTTGCGAATGCTGCCTTCAACAAGGTAGCGTACATTGAGTTTTTCGGAGATCTCGACAGTGGTTAGAGTGGTGTCTTTGAAGCTAAAGCTTGAGTTCCGGGAAATGACCGGAAAGGTTTTCCAAAGTGAAAGATGCCCGATAATATCTTCGGTTACCCCATCGGCAAAATACTCTTGCTCTTCATCGTTGCTCATGTTTTTGAACGGTAAAACTGCGATTGCAGGTGGTTTGCCACCCTCGGCTTGCGGCTCGACTGGCTTATCTTGCAATTCTCTGACGGCCATGCCCTCAAAGGTCATGTCAAAGGCATGTACAACGGTGTTTTTGACCTTTTGATCCCCAAGGTCCTTAAACGCCAGGTCAACCTTTTGACTGACAAAATCATGAATGCTTTTTGAAAGGCACACACCGTCCGGTTGCGACAGCGCTTCGAGCCGCGCGGCGACATTCACCCCGTCACCATAAAGATTATCGCCCTCGACGATCACGTCGCCCATATTCAAGCCCACGCGAAAGTGCATTTCCGCCGAACTATCCACCGAGGCATTGCGCTCTTTGATCAGCTTTTGAAATTCGGCGGCGCAAATAACCGCCGAAACGGCGCTTGGAAATTCGGCAAGTACTGAATCCCCCGCGGTGTTGAAAATTCTGCCGCTGTGCTCTTGGAACAAATTATCCAAAATAGCCTTACAGGCGCGAAAGCTTTGCAGCGTTTGGTCTTCGTCGCGTTCCATTAGCTTGCTGAAACTCACCACATCGGTGACAAAAATAACAGCGATTTTACGGATGATTTTATCTGACATGGACGCGCTCTGTGCAGTTGAATGTAAAAGTTTTTGGGTAACGCTTTTGCGACAATATACAGTCAAAATGATAATTTAAACCAGTATTAATTATCTCTTTTTTGGGGTGTTTCGTATATATTTATGTTTCAATAATTTTTATTACTCAAAGTTGCGCTTAGTGATTTAGATGAAAAAACATGCGCCGCCCTGAAAAGTTATAATTAGCGTCTATTCGCTACCAATTTAGATATTCTGGGCAATTCCCTCGCAAAATAGAAGTTGGTTTGCCGCCCAGACACTGGCATGCATTTAAACCCATAAAGGATGCGTGCCTTTAAACTTTTCAAACAATCGGCCGTAAAATAAAGAGGCACATACCCGATGAGAGAGGTGTCTCGATGCAAATACCAACCCACACTCTCGCGTCGCAATCTGTGGTTTCTAGTTTTGCGGTTGGCACAAAGGCAACGGCTAAAGCGGATAAATCAGGTCAGCAGCGCCGGAACAAAAAATACAAGGCCAACGTCACGGTTTCGATAAGCGTCAAGCCGCATAAATCAAAGGCAAAGCACTTTGATTTTGAGGCATATCGTTCGCTTCATGGTTAATCTGCAGGGTTAAATTGACTTGGCGTAGACCGTTTCAAGCGCAAACTCGATATTTTCATCGCGGCTTTCAAGTTTGGCAATTTCGTCACTATATTTTTGTGCAGAGATTACTCTGTTGTTAAATTTGTTTTCTAGATTTTTATACTGCCGTTCGCGCAGAAGTTCATGCAGGTCAAAAAGTCGTGAATACCGAGTTTCCCGATGTTTTTTAAGCGCCAAAGACGGCTCGGTCCACATAAATTTGCAATAGGGGCAAATCTGTTTTGCCCCCGCAAAATCCACGCGCTTCGCAGGTTTGTTAACTTTTGCACAAGATGGACATTTAATCATGTTCTGAGGTTTCTATATCCCATGGTTCTTTGCTATTACTGTATTTCAACCTGAGGCTATTTACTCTGGCTCTGGTTCCTTTTTTGCGGCTTGGAAAAACAAATACATCAGGCCCAGCAAAACAATCATCATAACGGCCAAGCTGGCATCTACAGGTATTGCGCCAACTGCGGCATGATATAGCGGCATTACTGCGAGAATAGCTTGCACCAAAAGCGCTGTAGGGGTTGCATCTTTTAGCCCATCCTCAGAGAGCCATCTGGGCAGCATCCAGAATAAAAGACTGATACCTAACAAACCTGCGCCGTGATGCTCTGCCATAGTAACAATGCCAATAGAATGGTCCCAGCCATTCATGTTTGAAATCATCGGCCCACCAAATAACATCATGAGTGCCATAACACCGTGGAGCACTGCAAATACTTTATAAAGGGTATCTAATTTCATGGAGGCATCCTTGGATAAGAATTTTTTAATTAATAGTTACTAAAATTTTTTTCAAAGCAAAGGTTTTTGGCTGTCTAGTTGAATAAATTAATAATTTTTCGGATATTTATATTTAAATGCTTAAATTTTAGGTACTTTTCTATTTATAAAACCTACTGCTTAATTTTGCTTTAGGCAGTTGTTTTATTGACTATTGTCTCTCAAGTGCGCGACTTTAGCTATGCGTGATATTCTTTTGGCTAAAAAATCAGGGCATTTTAGCCAAGACCGCTTTTCCTCACGTTATACAAAAAAATCTACACTCTATCTATTTTTTCGATAACCTAGGCAAAGCACACCTTCAGCCCAAGGAGAGACCGCACAATGGAAATCGCATTAAGCCCAATGGAGTTTTCACGCCGCGCGCGTCGGCTGTACCCAGATTGCGAAGCGGTGGTAGATGGAGACCTACGTTTTACCTATGCGCAATTTCTTGAACGTTGCGATTGCTGGTCTTCTGCGCTGCAATCGCTGGATGTGGGGCAGGGCGATCGGGTGGCCTATATTGCGCCCAATACCCATGGCCATCTAGAAGGATACTACGCGGTCCCGCAAATTGGCGCGGTGATGGTGCCGATTAATTTTCGGCTTATCCCGCAGGATTTTGAATATATTATCAATCATAGCGGCGCAAAAGTGGTCTGCGTCCATTCCGATCTGATTGAGGCGGTGAACAGCATTCGCGACCAGTTGGTAGGCGTCGAACATTTTGTTGCGCTTGAAGGCAATGCTGAGGGTTGGATTAATTACGAAGAGACACTTGCTGCACAGTCGCCCAAATTTTCTGCTGTGACCATCAAAGAGACTGATTTGATCACGATCAATTATACAAGCGGCACAACGGCGCGTCCCAAGGGTGTGATGGTCACCCATAGGAATGCCTATCTCAATGTGATGGGAACTTTGGCGCATCACCATTTGCAACCCGGTGATCGCTATCTTTGGACCTTGCCAATGTTTCACGCAAACGGCTGGACATTTACATGGATTAATACAGCACGGGGCATGACGCATGTCTGTCTTCGGAAAGTGGAACCACAGCGTATTTTTGAGCTTATCGAAAAAGAAAA
Organism: Rhodobacteraceae bacterium Araon29; assembly: GCA_039640505.1. Classification (NCBI taxonomy): domain Bacteria; kingdom Pseudomonadati; phylum Pseudomonadota; class Alphaproteobacteria; order Rhodobacterales; family Paracoccaceae; species Rhodobacteraceae bacterium Araon29. The sequence continues at coordinate 1,467,780 of CP046865.1, forward strand.
GATCACTATGTTTTGCGCGGCGCCAACGGTTTTAATCGGGCTGACCAGCGCCCCGGTAGAGCAGCGCGCAAAAACATCATGGCAGGTCAATGTGTTCACCGCCGGTGCGCCCCCAGCTGCCGCCACCATTAAAATCGTTGAGGGTGAGTTGGGCTGGTCACTGACCCATGTGTTCGGTTTAACGGAAACATCGCCCTTTATCGCCATTTGCGAACTGCGCCCCGAACACCGCGATTTATCCCCCGCCGAAAGCGCAGCGCTTAAAGCCTGTCAGGGGGTCGAGCTTGTCTCGTCGGGCGAATTGCGAGTTGTCGACGAAGGCGGCCATGAGGTGGCGCACGATGGTGCAACGCTGGGGGAAATCACAGTGCGCGGCAACGTGGTGATGAAAGGCTATTATAACGATGCTGAAGCAACCGCTGCTGCCATTAAAAACGGATGGTTTCATTCCGGTGATGCGGCCGTGGTGCACCCCAATGGATATGTGGAAATTCGGGACCGGTTCAAAGACGTGATTATCAGCGGCGGCGAAAATGTATCGTCAATTGAAATTGAAGGATGCCTGCTGACGCATACAGCCGTTCAAGAGGTTGCTGTTGTTGGGATGCCGCACGAGAAATGGGGCGAGTCGCCGCATGCTTTTGTTGTCATTCAACCTGGATCACAGGTCACCGAAGCTGACATAAAACTGCATGTGAGGGATAATTTAGCGCATTTTAAAACCCCTCAATGGGTCAGCTTTGTCGAAGAATTGCCCAAAACCGCAACTGGAAAAGTGCAGAAATTTGTGCTGCGCGATGGTCAAAGTGGCATTTCGCGGCAATAAGTGCGGCTTACCTTTGCTTGTAACGTTCTGATCCCCTTCCGAACATAAAATATGTCTTTCTAACATAACCCCATGGCATAAAGGCTATTGGTAGGATCACGAGCAAAAAAGGAAAAATCATCCCATCTGTTGTATCGTCAGAAAGATTGCCCTCAAGGAACAGTGGAAGGGCCACCAAAATTAACCAAATCGTTTTGTATGCAACTTCAAAAAGCATTATCGGGATCATTTTAACCGTACGAAAAATTCCAATAACGGCACATAACGTAAAGGCAGCCCAGACACTCCAGTTCATGGCGTCAGTTGGGTCCCGTGACAGATCATCAGTGATTATATGGGGCCAAACATCCATAGCCAGCAACGTTGCCATCAAAATAAAAATAAACCTTATCCCATAGATGTTTATTGGACGTATCCCTTCAAATCTATCATGATCTTGCTGAAATAAATTTCTGATTATATTCACTTTATGAGGTCTCCCTTTGTGGTCTTGCCTAAAGCAACGCGCCATTAAATACGGCTTTTAAATAGAAGTGCAGGTTCCTCTGAAATCCTTTAGGATCCTTAGAAACGATCCATTACGGATAAAATGAGCTCAAGGAAAAGACCAAATAAAATTAGATTTAGACCTGCTTTAGAGTAATATTAAAGGACTACCGCCAAAGCCCCAAGCCCTTTTCCGCAAATAACAGCAGAAAAAATTTTGCTCCGCGATGGTAAAAGCGGCATTTCGCGGTAATAAGAGACATGAGCATGAAATAGTCATAGAATGCTCTAGGTGCAGTTTTACTGCGCATTGAAGCGTGGAATTCACAACACATGCCCCAGACAGGCGTAAAAAAATGGTGAATAGATGAAAAGCCCGAAAGAAGTTTGGTCACGAGCTGTTGAATTGGTGTCTGAAATGACATTGCAAGAGCGCGCAAGTCTGATGTCAGGCAGTAGCTTTTGGCATTTGCAACCGCTTGAAAGGTTGGGATTGGATGCGGTTATGGTCGCAGATGGCCCGCATGGCCTGAGAAAAGCGGATATGGCTGTTGATCAGGCGGGCCTGAACGCGTCTGTACCGGCCACCTGCTTTCCGACCGCGGTGACCCTTGCGTCCAGTTGGGATGCCGAACTGCTGCAAGAGGTCGGCGCTGCGATTGGCCGTGAATGTCAGGCACAAGACGTGGCCGTATTGCTGGGGCCGGGTGTGAATATTAAACGCAATCCGCTGTGTGGACGCAATTTTGAATATTATTCAGAAGATCCGTTTTTATCGGGCAAACTGGCTGCAAAATTTATTCAGGGCGTACAAAGCACGGGTATAGGCACCAGCCTTAAGCACTTTGCCGCGAACAACCAAGAATCGCACCGTATGGTTGTCGACACTTTGGTTGATCGCCGCACCTTGTTTGAGCTTTATCTGCCGGCCTTTGAAATCGCAGTCAAAGAAGCGCAGCCTTGGACCGTTATGTGCGCTTATAATAAGTTAAACGGTACCTTCTGTAGTGAGCATAAACCGCTTTTGACCGGTATTCTACGCGATCGGTGGGGGTTTGAAGGCTTGGTTGTCACAGATTGGGGGGCGATCAATGATCGCCCAAAGGCTGTTTCGGCGGGTCTTGAGCTTGAAATGCCAAGCAGCGGCGGGGTGAATGACGATGTGGTTGCCCTCGCGGTTGAGCAAAACGCACTGGCAGAAGAAGATCTGGATCGTGCGGCGCAGCGTGTGAGTGCGCTGATGCTGGCCGCCCAGAACAATTCCAAAAGCTATAATGTTGATTTTGACGCGCATCATGATCTTGCGCGCAAAGGCGCTGCCGAAGGCGCAGTTTTGCTGAAAAACCAAGACCGGTGTTTACCTTTTGATACAAAGCGCTCACTGGCGGTGATAGGCGCCTTTGCCGAAACCCCGCGCATTCAGGGTGCAGGCAGCTCGCAGGTCAATGCCACGCGAATTGAAAAACCACTTGAGGTTTTGCGCAAAATGAATGGCGCGAAGATCACCTATGCGCCTGGCTTTGATCCTGAATTGGCAGAAGATAATCCGGGTTTGATCAAAGAGGCTGTTGAGGCCGCTGAAAAAGCAGATCAGGTCTTGATCCTAGCAGGGTTGCCGCCGCTGTTTGAAGCCGAAGGGTTTGACCGAACAACGCTCAAACAACCCGCGCAAATCGATAGATTGATTGAGGCGGTGTCAAAAGCCAACCCAAACTGTGCGTTTATATTGTCGAACGGCTCTCCGATCGAAATGCCATGGCTTGATCGGGTTCCCGCAGTCCTTGAGGCCTATCTAGGTGGGCAGGCCGGAGCCGAGGCAATGGCGGATTTGGTGTTTGGAAAGCTATCGCCTAGTGGTAAATTAGCCGAAACTTTCCCGCTGTCCTTAGCGGATGTTCCTTCACAGCCTAACTTTGCCAATCATCCGCGCCAGATTGTCTATCGTGAGGGTTTGAATGTTGGCTACCGCGCCTATGGTGGGTCACAAGACGGGGTGCTTTTCCCCTTTGGTCATGGGTTAAGTTATACGGAATTTAGCTATGACAACCTGAAGGTGTCAGGGCAATATAATGCGGCCAACCCTTTGGTTCAGGTGACGCTTGAGGTCACCAACATCGGGGCATGCAGCGGCGCAGAAATCATTCAGCTTTATGTTCGCGATTGTGAGGCATCGGTCTACCGGCCAGATCGTGAGCTGAAGGGATTTCAAAAACTGTCTCTTGCCAGCGGTGAAACAAAGACATGCAGTTTTGAGCTAGATGCAAGGGCCTTTGCCTATTTCGATCTTGAAACTGATGATTGGCAAATAGAGCCGGGCAAATTTGAACTTCTCATTGGTGCGTCCTGCTGTGATATCCGGCTGAGCCGCAGTATTGAAATAACGGGTCAGGAAAGCCCCTCATACAGTCCCAAAGCCCAGCAGCCCTATTATATTATGGACGACGCAGCCCTTGACGATTTGGGATTGCAAATTACGCCTCCAGATCCAATTCGCCCCTATTCGGTGCAAACGACCTTAGAGGATATAAAACATCATTGGCTGGGCAAGCGTTTGATCGCAAAAGTCAATGAGATGATGCGGGAGCATACTGGCGGCCAAACTCCAAGCCCAGTGGTGCAAAAAATGCAGGAAGCGATTGTCACTTCGATGCGGCTAAGCACTCTTCGTAATATGAGCAATGGCGCCGTTAAATCAAAGCACCTAGACCTCCTTATTCATGTTTTAAATGGTGCTTGGCTGCGCGCCATGGCAAGGCTTTTCCGCCGCTAGTTCCGATCCGCTTTAGGGACCCATATTTAAATCTCGCAGAAATTGCGAGATGTGCTCTTTAAAGCGAAAAAAACCGTGCGTTGCTTTGGGCCAGCACATTTGGTCATACTCAGACAGGACCGATACAACGCCGATTCCACTGTCATGCGCTTTGCGCTTCAGGGCCGTAATGAAATCAGATGTCGGACCTACAGTCGCGTAGGGGATGGCAATTTGCGTGGCTGCACCATCAAGGGCCTTTGAAATAATATCATCTGCGCTGGTGGCCTTATGAATGTTTCCAATACGCTCAAACCATCTGTGATCTGCATCTTTAATAAGCATTTCAACAAATTCTATGACGGCGGGTGACATTTCAAAAGGTGTCAGCCTTTCCAAACAGCTTACCCGCACTGCTCCGACAATATTTTCAAAGCTATCGACAAGAGGCGATAAATCCATGTCATCATCGTGAAGAAGCACGAATGTCGGCGCGGCTTTATCATAGTTTTGTGTCTGAGGTGCCGGCAGGCGCGGATGTGTGACAGTTTCTGTGCGCGGCTGGGCCGTAGTTGCCAGACCAGATTGGAAAAAACGCCCATCGGTATATTTTGCGATGTTGTCAGGTCTCGCCAGATAAGTCTTACCTGCGGTTTGCAACCCAGCAACCCAGCGCCAACTCAATGTATTTGAAGCCGGATCGCCATCAAAAAGGTGCCGCAGGAAGAAATCCGCCCCAAGCTCCCATGGCAGCTTTAAAGTAAAGATCCAGATTGAAGCAAACCACATTCGTGCGTGATTATGTAAATAACCGGTATCCGCCAATTCTAGTGCCCAAGCATCAAAGCACTCTATCCCTGTTCGCCCCAAACAGGCCGCTTCCCATTGCTGGCGCAAACCGGATTGAGTGGCGATTTGATTGCATTGAATCCCCAGTTGAGCTTGATACTTGGCCCAAACCGAGGGCCGCATTTCCAACCAGCCTTTCCAATAGGTGCGCCAAAAAACTTCTTGAACAAACTTTTCTGCGTCCTTGAACGAATGATGGTCGAGAACCGACGTCAGCACCTCTGTTTCTGTGATAATCCGGCGCCGAATATACGGGGAAAGGCATGAGACATCCGTATGGCCGCCTGCGCCGCGGTCAAAATTACGCTGTTTCGCATAGCTAATGCCAGCCCGAGGGGCAAAACTATTCAAGTGATATAGTGCGTCGGCTTTGGTGGCTGGAAAGGACATAACTGCATTTAACCCGCTTTTGTTTTTTGATGATCTAATGCAAAGTTTAAGCGGTTCAATCAGTGGTGCTCCTGATTGGAGAACAGCTCAACTGTCCGAAATTATGTTGCGTTTAAGATAATGTGCAGTGGCTCCTAACAAGCTTTACATTCTGGCTTGGCACCGGCGATGTCCCCGATCACACAAATGCACCCGATAGAAGTTTGATACCATAGAAAAAAAACCCGATACCAACCAGGCCATTTAGAGGGCGGTACAGCAAAAGATACATCGCTGCAGCTGTTTTGGAGGAAAAGAAAGTGGCAAAAATAGCATGACCAGAAAAAGATGCTGCGGCAGAGAGCAGGATAAACCCAAATATATTTTGCAAGCCAAGCGTAATTATTGGGAAAAGAGAAATAACAGCAAGCCAAGTTGTAAGAACTTTTGGATTGGTCATCATCACCACGAAAGCTTGCCAGAAAGCTAAAGAAAATGACTGATCCTGAATGCTTTGCAATTGGCTCTGTGGGTTAAAGGCCTTTCTCAGATATCGAACAGCAAAATAGATCAGCAAGCTGCCTCCAAGAATAATCAGGCTTTGATTGGCCAATGGGTATGTTTCAAAAAAAGCAGCCGCGCCAAACAAAGCAGCGCTTGCCCAAAGAAGTATGCCCAAGCCGCAAGCAAGCGCACAGGCCAGCCCTGCGCGATATCCAGAACCAGTTGAGGTTGCGATTGTGTTCAAAACGTTTGGGCCGGGCACAAAGACATTGAGCAAGAAAAAGCCTAACGCCGGTAGCAGATCAAAAAAGGGCATAATAAGTTAAATCTCTTTGCTCAGGCAAAGCCGGATGGATTTTTCATAAATTGGCATCATTCTGTTTCATATATCTCCACTGACAAGTGCCCTGTGCAATTGCTCATCATCAATAACTAGCAAATTGCATGGCTAAACTGAATTTGATAGCCCTGCCTTTCATATCTATGCTCAATTTTTGCTGATTAATCTTGCTTGGACAATTTTAAAAGCCCCTATTATGACCAAACAAAAAAGCCTATGGACGCACGGATAGTCAGGCCAGAGATGAGGTGTAACTTGTCAAGTTTGCAAAGAGATGCCCGCTCTTTGATTAGGCAGATTATATTTCTGTATTCACTTATGGCTATGGCTAAATTATTTCTTGTAAATTAGGCTGTGTACCAGTCCGAAGTATTCAACTTATTTTGGGCCTCGAAACTGGAAGTGGTGCCAGAATTTGACTTTAAGTGTCGAAGCTGTACAGCAGAAGAGGGCTTTCCTTTTCTGCTTTTTTAAAGGGTTACATGTATGAAACAAAGGCTTAAGGGAAAAAACGTTCTCGTTACAGCTGCAGGCCAAGGTATTGGTCGCGCTTCGGCGCTGGCAATGGCGGAAGAGGGCGCTCAGGTGTTTGCAACGGATGTCAACATGACAACTCTGTCCACGATTCGACAGGCCAATCATGAAAATATTGAAATTTTCGAACTTGATGTGTGCGATGATGACAGCGTAAGCGAAGGCGTGCAACGCGCTGCGCCAGACGTGCTTTTTAATTGCGCTGGATTTGTGCACAGCGGGACCATTTTAGAGGCCCGGGATGATGACTGGGATTTTGCTTTTGATCTCAATCTGCGCTCAATGCTGCGCACCATTCGCGCCAGCCTGCCGGGAATGTTAGAGCGCGGCTCGGGGTCGATTATAAACATGTCCTCTGCCTGTTCCTCGATCATTGGCGCGCCAAACCGGTTTATCTATGGCACCACGAAAGCCGCGGTTTTGGGGCTAACAAAGTCTGTTGCGATTGATTACATCACCCAAGGCATTCGCTGTAATGCGATTTGTCCCGGCACAGTCGACAGCCCTAGCCTGCATGACCGGTTGCAGGCGACGGGCGATTACGATGCCGCGATGAAAGCATTTGTAGCCCGCCAGCCTATGGGACGGATTGCACAGGCTGAAGAAATTGCCGCGCTGGTGGTTTATCTTGCAAGCGACGACAGCGCATTTACAACAGGGCAAGGTCACGTGATTGACGGCGGCTGGTCAGGGTAGGAATATGAAGAAAATAGACATCAAAGATTTACGATCCCGCAAATGGTTTATGAACCCAGACAATCCCGAGATGACTGCGCTGTATCTAGAGCGCTATCTGAACTACGGGCTGACCCGCCAAGAATTGCAATCTGGAAAGCCGATCATTGGCATTGCCCAAACCGGCAGCGATCTTAGCCCATGTAATCGCCATCATATTGAACTGACTAAGCGGGTGCGGGACGGTATCCTTGCCTCTGGTGGTACGCCAATTGAAATTCCGGTGCACCCTATTCAGGAAACCGGCAAACGGCCAACAGCAATGCTGGACCGTAATTTGGCATATCTGTCACTGGTTGAAACGCTCTTTGGCTATCCTTTGGATGGTGTCGTGTTGAATATTGGCTGCGACAAGACCACGCCTGCGCTTTTGATGGCGGCGGCAACGGTAAATATCCCTGCCATTGCCTTATCGGTCGGCCCGATGTTAAACGGCTGGTTTCAGGGCGAACGTACCGGATCTGGTACCATCGTCTGGAAAGCCCGTGAAATGCTGGCAGCAGGCGAAATTGATGACGATGGCTTTATGGACCTGGTCGCCAGTTCTGCGCCCTCGGTGGGCTATTGCAATACCATGGGAACAGCCACCACAATGAATTCGCTGGCCGAAGCGCTGGGCATGCAATTGCCCGGTGCGGCAGCAATTCCTGCGCCCTACCGCGAGCGCGGTCAGATCAGCTATGAAACGGGCCGGCGGATTGTGGATATGGTGTGGGAAGATTTACGCCCCAGTGAAATTATGACCCGCGCTGCTTTTGAAAATGCCATTGTGATAAATTCGGCAATCGGCGGATCAACCAATGCGCCCATTCATTTGAACGGCATCGCGCGGCATTTGGGCGTTGAGCTTAACAATGACGACTGGCAAGCGGTCGGGCATCATGTGCCCTTGATAGTGAACCTGCAGCCTGCTGGCGAATATCTAGGCGAAGACTATCACCGCGCTGGCGGTGTGCCGGCCGTGGTCGGAGAGTTGCTGGCCGCAGGTCTGTTGCCACATCCCGACGCGCTAACTGTTAATGGCCACTCCATGGGCGATAATTGCCGCGCGCGCCGCTCAGAGAATGCTGAGGTTATTAAATCAGCTGACCAGCCAATCCTTGCGGATGCGGGCTTTATCAATTTGAGCGGTAATCTGTTTGACAGTGCGATCATGAAAACCAGCGTGATTAGCGAAAATTTCCGCAAAGCATATCTTTCAAACCCAGAAGATATGAACGCTTTTGAGGGGCGGGCCATCGTGTTTGACGGGCCAGAGGAGTTTCACCACCGTATTGATGATCCGGCCGAAAACATTGATGAAAACTCTATCCTTTTCATGCGCGGCACGGGTCCCATCGGCTATCCGGGCGGCGCCGAGGTGGTAAATATGCGCCCGCCTGCCTATCTTTTGAAGCAGGGGGTTGAGGCCCTGCCGTGTATTGGTGATGGCCGCCAATCTGGCACCTCTGGCAGCCCGTCAATTTTAAATGCTTCGCCTGAAGCCGCCGCAGGCGGTGGGCTTGCGTTGTTGAAAACCGGTGACCGTGTTCGTATTGATCTTAACAAATGCACAGCTGATATGCTGGTGACCCTGGATGAATTGGCCGAGCGCGCCCGCATTTTTGAAGCTGAGGGCTATCCGCATCCGGAAAATCAATCACCTTGGCAGCAATATTTCCGTGAGAAAGTTGGCCGTTTTGATGAGGGCATGACCTTGAAAGATGCTGATCAATATCGTGATATCGCACGTAAATTTACGCCTAGGGATAACCATTGAGGAACGACAAATGAAATTAGTTCGTTACGGCGCGCTGGGCGCTGAAAAACCCGGAATTATCGACGCGAATGGCGTTCTGCGCGATTTGTCGGACCATGTGTCCGATATTGCTGGCGACACCTTGTCTGATCCTGCGCTGCAGGCTTTGCGCGCTTTAGATCACGCCAGTTTGCCCGAGGTTAAAGGCAATCCGCGCATTGGTGCCTGCGTCGGCAATATTGGAAAATTCCTCTGCATTGGTTTGAATTATTCAGATCACGCTGCCGAAACCGGCGCGGCCATTCCAGAGCATCCGATTTTGTTCTTTAAAGCCAATTCTGCCATCGTCGGCCCCAATGATGAGGTTTCGATGCCGCGCGGGTCTGTGAAAACCGACTGGGAAGTCGAGTTGGGCGTGGTGATTGGCAAAACTGCAAAATATGTCAGTCAAGCCGAAGCGCTCGATCATGTGGCCGGCTATTGCATCGTAAATGATGTGTCCGAGCGCCATTTTCAAGCCAACCTGACGGGTCAATGGACCAAAGGAAAATCCTGTGACACTTTTGGTCCAACAGGGCCTTGGTTGGTCACTCGTGATGAAATTGCCGATCCGCAAAACCTAGACATGACTTTGGACGTGAACGGGAAGCGGATGCAAAATGGCAATACCCGCACAATGATCTTTACCGTTGCCGAAATTATCGAACATCTGTCCGGCTTAATGACGCTGCATCCCGGTGATGTGATCAGCACCGGAACGCCTCCGGGGGTTGGTTTGGGGATCAAGCCTGAGCCGGTTTTCTTAAAAACGGGAGATGTTATGGAGCTCAGTATTGAAGGTCTTGGCAAACAAAGGCAAAACGTAACACAGGACGCATAGATTTGGCAGAGCTTTTGTTGATTGGTGATGTCACCGACACCATGCGCGTGCGTTTAGCGGCAAAATTTACCATTCATGAGCTGGCGGATATGACCGACCCGTTGGCCTGGTTGAAAGAGCATGGTGCCAAAATCCAATATGTGTCTACCAACGGCCATGACGGGATCAGGCCTGAATATGTTGAGGCTATGCCCGATCTCAAGCTCATTAGCTGTTACGGCGTTGGCTATGATGCGATTGATACTGCGCAGGCTGTAAGCCGTGGAATTTGGGTCACGCACACCCCCAATGTGTTAAATGCCGAAGTTGCAACAACGGCTTTAATGTTGATGTTGGCCTGTTATCGCAATCTATTGGCAGATGATGCTTATGTGCGCTCTGGAAAATGGCAAACCGATGGCAATGCGCCGCTCACGCGCACTGCGGACAACCGAACGGTTGGGATTGTTGGATTGGGACGAATTGGTCAGGCCATTGCCGACAAGCTTGCGCCGTTTAATGCAAAAATTCTTTATCATGCGCGCAATGAAAAATCTGTAGATTACACTTATTACAGCGATCTGACGGCCATGGCCCGCGATAGTGAGGTTTTGATCTGTATAACGCCCGGTGGGCCATCGACCCATAAACTGGTCAATGCCGATGTGATCAAAGCATTAGGGCCAGAGGGGATATTGATCAATGTAAGTCGCGGCTCTGTGGTAGATGAAGCCGCCTTGATCGCTGCGCTTCAAGAGCAGCGACTAGGGGCGGCTGGGCTTGATGTGTTTGAGCGTGAGCCAAAGGTGCCTGCGGCCTTGCGAGCCCTGTCCAACGTAGTTCTGTTGCCCCATGTCGGTAGCGCAACGCATGAAACCCGCGCTGCCATGGGGGCTTTGACCGTCGATAATCTGCTACAACATTTTGAGCAAGGTACAGTGATCAGCCCGGTGCCAGAATGTGCCAAAATGTAAAGGGTACTGGCTTAGATCCCGATTGCAATCACGCCAGTAACAATCATTAATGCGGATATAAGTTTATCAATCGATGGTTTTTCTTTGAAAAAGAAAATTCCAATGATCACCGCAAAGAGTACAGAAATTTCTCTAAGGGCCGTGATTACGGCAATCGGTGCAACCGTCATTGCCCAAACTGCAATTGAATAGGCACCAACTGACGCACCCCCTGCCAGCAAGCCTTGGATCCAAATCGGCCTTGATTTTGGGATCATTTCCCGGCCGCGCAAAGCGAGCCCTGCAATGATGAACAGAACAGCATCCAAGAAAAATAACCACCCTACATAGCCCAAAGCCGTTCCGGAGGCACGCGCACCCAGTCCGTCAAAAAGCGAATATCCGGCTGTTCCAACCGCTGCCATGAGGGCAAAAGGTATCAGTGCCCGCTCTTCTTTGTGGGTAATGATGCCTCTTGCCATTAGTAAAATGCCCAATCCCACCAACAATATACCTGCGATCTGGAGGTTGCTGACAGCATCCGGCAAATAAAGAAGGCTGATTGTGAGCACGATCATCGGCGCGGTGCCGCGGGCGATTGGATACACTCGGCTCAGATCACCCTTTGTGTAGGCAAAGGTTAAAAAAACCTTATAGATCAGATGGCAGAGGACAGACCCTAAGAGAAATAACCAGCTGCCTGAATCGGGGATTGGGTAAAGCGCAATAAGAAAAAGGCCAAAAATGCCATGGCCAAAGGATAAAAGCAGCATGCCTTGAAATTTATCATCGCCAAATTTGATAACCGCGTTCCAGCCGGCGTGTAAAAGTGCAGCAAATAGAACAGCCAGAAAAATATACATGCACGACCTTTCTGAACAATCATAATTTGCCTAATTGGGGCTCTGCTAAACGTTGAACCACACTACAACCTAGTTTGGGCAAAGCAATCGGTTTCATCCCCCCGAAGACGGGCCGATATCGTGCCGACAGATATGCTTTTCATGTACTGGCTAAATTCAAAAAAATCAGGTGTTGCTTGTCGTAATTCAACAGCCCTCATATGGGCGGAATTGAACTTCCATCACCATGTGTAGCCATGTGATCTTATAGGTAATTGGGAATAGCTAATATAGCTGACAGATTTACAAATCCATTCGACATAGAGGCCAATCAATGTCTGTTTTTGCCACGTGATTTATGTAATTCCCGTACATAGCGCTTATCACATTCGAAATAATTTCGATTATCACACTATCTGATAGCCCACTCTTTCTTGCAGTTTCCAATTGGTTGTCAGGCAATTCGCCTTGCTCTAGCGCTTTATCGATAGCAAACATCATCTTTAGGCTTGCTTGAGAATTCGCTGCAACAGCCATACCATTTGGAATAAAGCCGAGATCGCTTTCGATTGCCTCTAAGGATTCTTTGACAACGCCTTCAGCTTCTTCTTTTTTCACTGCTTCAATTAATTGCATTCCAGTACTCCGTTTGTAACCATAAAAACATTAACTGGTTTTTTTTACCTTTAGTTTCGCGTGGTGTCGATATTTATCAACACGCACTGTCATGGAGCATAAAAGTAGAGGAAAAAATAAACAATTTGCATTTTTAAGTCGCGTGGAATTGTGGAATTCATCCGCCTGCCATCGCAAAATATACGCCCCGCAGTTTAGTTTGGTGGTTCGCTGAGTAGAGCAATCATTCCTGACCAATGACGAGCACCCTAACGAAAAGGCACACCACCCGTTTCAGCCAATCTTAGATCTTTGGGAACCGCCCAAGTTTCGGGATCGATCATCAACTTTGCCAGCGCCTCTGCACCAGCTTCTAACATGTTTTCACCCTTCTCAGCATTGGAGCGTGCTGGATTTCCCGCCAATCCATTTTCTGTCATATGAGCAAAAGGTCGCCACCTGTAAGAGTTACGCCCTGCAGATAGAAAATCTTTGCCACCTTCTGGACTTGCAATCTTATCCACGTTCGACAGGTCAACGAGGTCAGGTTCACAAACAAGCATCATTGAAGTTTCGGCTTCACCAGCATGCATGACCCCTGGTTGATCTTCTAAGTATTGTGATAGATCTTCTCCGGCTTCCATAACGTAGGTGGTTGCCACCAAGGTTGCTTTGGATGTTGGAGACAGCTCATCCAATATCTGCTGCATGGCAATTATGTTTCCGCCATGCGCGTTTGAGATAAGAATATCTTTAAACCCTTGTCGCGCTATAGCCTCAATTAGATCCCGCAACACCCGTCTAAATGTGTCATGTGACAAAGTCAGTGTACCTCCAAAAGGCATGTGATGCTCAGACAGTCCTGACCAAACCGTTGGGGCTACCACCACTGGGCGCTTTGCATAGGCTTTGCGTGCCGCACGGTGAGCAACTTCCTGTCCCAAACGCGTATCTGTCATTACCGGCAGATGCGGCCCGTGTTGTTCTATTGAAGCGATCGGCAATATGACGATTGCATTTTCGTTGGCCAACTTTCGCAGTTCATGGGCCTTCAAGCGCGCCCAGTCGACTTCAATCATTTTACGTTCTCCATTTAAAGGTGAAGCGTAGAGCAATAGAGTGCCATATTTCCAGTAGATTTTTACAAACTCAACACTAAGCACTTATTTGCTGGTTGAATTTGGTAAAGCTTTTTAAGCTAGGATCATAAAATCAACTAAGGAATGTATATGGTATTACACTTTAGGCATGAAACAGAACGGATACTCACTTCATCCTGTAGTGAAAATACAAAAACCGATCTCTTTGATGGTTTTTTTGGTGCAGTCTAGAAGAGTTCTATTCCTTATCCCTGCGCTGAATTACTTCTAACATACTGATATAATTAGATTTATAATACTCCAGTTCATCACAATAAAGCGTTTTCTGGTCTGTAATCGGCTGGGGGCCAGTGCCATGGGGGTATACCGGGGTACTGTACTCAGCCATGATCTGAGGTTGGGGTTTTAGAACAGCAAACTACTGAGTGCATACTACCTGCGTTGGGTGTTGACTATGCTAACTGCTAGAGTGTGTGTGGGCTGTGAGTATGGTTATTCAGTAGCTTTCTAAGGCCAGATTGCCTTTGAGGATATGCTATCTCTAAGGCACCCTAGCATGGGAGTGGAGGGCTTTAGAGATGGAGACTACTCTTAATCATGATCATTAAAGGTTACCACTCCTGCAACTTCGTGCGCTGTATCGAGCATTTGGTCATGCGCTCATAAGACGGCTGCACGGGCAGGGGCTTTTAAATTGGGTGTGAATGGAACCTGGTCGACTTTTCGGCTTTTTGCCCAACGTGCTGCGATTAGATCGATACCTTTTCTATTTCACGTGTGGAATAGGATCATAGGTTGAGCGTATCTATCTTCAATTCTGCTTTTGACCCTATCAAGCGTGTCCCAGACGGTCTTGGTGCAAATAAATTCAGGATCCCCCGCGACCGCAACTGTGAGACCTTTGATCGCGTATTTCTCAGGCTTTGCCGCTTCATTGGCTTTGATCATTTACTGCGCCTCATAGACGGCTCCGGTAAGGTGATCTTTCGGTGCGATACGAGCGCCTGAAGGTGAAATATACCCGTTGCTGGTGATCTTTTAATGCCGCATCGCGGCACCCTTGTGCCATTGTCACCAAAGCGTCTTTTTGCTCTTTGAGTTTTCTGTGGATCTGCTGGCGTCCTCCATCCGTGTTTTGAGAACTTCGGATCTGTCGGCGCATCTGATCAGGCCCTTCATCGTGCAGATATTTTTGTCGGTCGCTTCTGTGACATATTTTGCTCGCTGATGACTGGTGGTTGTAATCCCGTGCAGGAGCGGTTCAATATGCTCTTCTTAGCATTTACCGCTTGGGGCAGTTTCTAAAGCTCCAAAGGCCACCTGAATGCCTTTCAGGGTGGTATAGTCTTCCGGCATAGACAGCTGCGCGCCATGCTCTGTAAGACCGAGCGCTTCTATGCTGTCGTATATGTCTAACATTTTTTATCTCCTGAGATATTTTTTTATTCACCACGCAGGGTGGCGGATGATATCTCTTGCCCTGCTTTAAATTTGTGGGATGTCAAAGCGCTCTATGGCTCTTGCGCAGCAGCGCCGTGGGGTGATTTGGCAGGGTAACTGCGCCTGCGGGCCTATTGCAATCAATTTGAACGCAGCGCAATCGAAGGATGTGACTGATGTCGGGCCGGGTACCGATGACAGACAAGGGTCAAAACCTGCCGTTGAATTGGGGGGCGCTCGTTTGTCATGGTAGAGGCAAACTCTCTGACTATAGCAGATTTTTTTGCGGTCTTAAAAAATACCGCGTGTTGAAGATCTGCGAGAATAAAGGTTCTTAATCCTTATCCCCAACTGGATATTCACGGCACTTTCGGTGGATGATCTTCACCACGTGATCGCCACGCCACCGGAACTGTTTCAGCACTCAAACCCGGAGCCGGAAGGTCCTGCAATTGGGTTGAGCCAGAGATCGTGAAGGGAGAGCGGGTAGATCGGATGGCACCTTCGGTCGGATGATCCACTTCCTGAAACAGGTCAATTTCTTTCAGATATTCATCGTTCAGTAATTCGGTGAGCGATTTGACCGGTGCGCAGGGAATGTCCAACTCATCGAGTATCTGTAGCCATTCACCAGATGTTCGTGCCGGCACCACCTTTTCGATTAATGCATAAAGTTCGCCGATCCGTTCGCTTCGGTCGGGGGCGCTTAATACCCAAGAGGCGGTTGCAAGGTCTTCACGCCCAATGAAATTAAGAAAGTGAACCCAATGCTGTTTTGTGTAGGGCAGCACCCCGATAAACCCGTCTTTGGTGGCAAACGGCTTTCGATAGGGCGACGTAAGGCGTTCGTAGCCCAACGACCCGACCGCTGGATCAAAGGTTTCTCCAGCAAGCTGTTCTGCCATCAGAAAATATATCATTCCATCGAACATCGGCGCATCGATATGGCATCCTTTGCCGGTCTTTTGCTGTTGAACAAGGCCTCCAAGAACAGCCATCGCCAAATGCATGCCGCCGACTTTGTCGCAAATAATCGTGGGCAGAAAACGCGGTTCGCCTTTGTCATTTGAGTTCAAAGCAGCAACGCCCGCTGCTGCCTGAATGATGTCATCATAGGCTGGACGTTCGGCAAAGCTTGAGGTGCTGGAAAAGCCGGCGGACGAACAATAAACGAGTAATGGATAGCGTTTGCAAATCTCAACTGGGTCCAGTCCCAAACGTTTTGCGGCAGAAGGGCGCATGTTGTGAACTAGAACATCCGCCTCCTCCAATAAAGTCTGGAAAGTAAGTTGATCAGCTTTAGATTTCAGATCAAGCGTGATCGACCGCTTATTGCGATTCATATTCAGAAAACCCGCTCCCATGCCATCGGACCGGGCGGGGCGGACATAGCGAAAGATATCGCCTGAAGGTGGCTCGACTTTAATAACGTCTGCGCCCAGATCGCCAAGATACTGGGTCGCGAAGGGGCCCAGAACAACCGCGGTCAGGTCCAGAACCCGAATACCTTTAAGAAGATCGAACACTCAAAGCCTCCTGTGGCGGTTTATAGATTGGCCCGCGTCATCCGATTGAGTTTGGCAGCCAAAGTACGATTTGTGGAAACGCCAAAAGCACTCCGACAGTGATAACATCGGCGATGAAGAATGGACCAATGCCGCGAAATACATCCGCCAAGGGGATTTCCAGCGACTTGCCATCGTCATCCACAAGATCGCGTGACACACCGGCAACAACAAAACAGTTTAACCCGATGGGGGGCGTGATCAGGCAGATTTCAGCCATCTTAACTACAATGATACCGAACCAGATCGGGTCAAACCCCAACGCAATCACGGCGGGATAAACAACCGGCAGTGACAAGATCAACATACCAATTGCGTCCATGAACATACCCAAGATCGCATAGGACAAAAGTATACAGATCATTATCACCATAGGAGGTGCATCAAGCCCGACAACCCAGTCCGCAAATGCTGTGGGCAATTCCGCAAAACCCAAAAAGCGGACAAAAAGAAACACGCCCCAAATCAACGTGAATATCATCACCGTAAGTTTGGCAGTTTCCATTGTCGCTTCGTACAGGTTTGTTCGAATTTGCTTTACTTGCCTCGTTATGATTGCTCGATAAATGTATAAGCAAAAAACCACCATTGCCCCCAAAGCGGATGCTTCCGTGGGTGTTGCAGTACCCGTATAAAGCGCGCCAAAAATGATGCCAACAACGATAAAAATTGGCAGCGTTCCTGGGATGGATTCAAACTTTTCACGCCAAGTAAAGCCTCTGATCGGGCGTCCGAGATCCGGCTTTATACTACACATGATCACGATCATGACCGCGTAAATTAGGGCGGATGCAATGCCGGGCAAGAAACCGGCCAGAAGCAATTTTCCGACTGATTGTTCTACGATAATGGCGTAGATTACCAAAATGGCCGAAGGTGGAATTAGCGATGCTAGGGTGCCGCCTGCGGCGATAACACCAGCGGTCAGACGCCTATCATAACCATTTGCGATCATGTCTGGAATGGCAACGCGTGAAAACACTGCGGCTGTCGCTGTCGATGCCCCCGATACAGCGGCAAACCCTGCCGTCGCGAAAACGGTTGAAACCGCCAAGCCACCGGGCACCCAACCAAACCATCGACGCGCGGCTTCGAACAGGCGAGTGGTTAAGCCCGCGTAAAATGCAAGAAATCCGATCAATATGAAAAGCGGTAACACTGACAGCGGATAGGTTACGGTTTTTGAATGGGGGATCGTTCCTGCGATGCCCGCCGCAACGGTCCAGCCCTTCATCATCCAAAGCCCGATGAACCCGGTCAGTGCAGCGGCAACATAGACCCGCACCCCCAAAAACACGGCAATGATCAAACCGCTGACACCTAGCAGCCCGATTGTGAAATTGTCCAGCCCAACCAAAATCAACGCACTCCTTCTTTTTGAGTCATTATGTTTTTGCGTTCCGGATCAGTCTCTGTGTCGCGAATTTCATCCTGCGCCTGCTCGTCCACAGATTTGAGTTTTGGCACGCTTATCGGCTCAAGGTTGGAATTGATCGCCAGGCGCAAATAATCGAGCAATTGCATAAAAAGGCGCAGTTGCAGCACTGACAGGGCAATCGGAACAATCAGTTTCGCTGGCCATGTCGGCAGTTCGATGTCGATTGTACTGTCGCCAAATCTATAAGCGCGAAAAAAGTGGTTATAGGATGAGGGAATCAAAACGCCAACAATAAACATCGCGACAAGTGTGCCGATAATTTCGGTCATCCAGTTGGCGCGCCCTTTCAATCGGGATATCAAAATCTCCATGCGAACATGCCCGCCCAAACGCTGTACGTATGAAATCGACAATACGGCAAAGCCAACCATCGTGACTTCTACGATGTCAACATATCCAAAAATTGGGGCATCAAAGGCAACGCGCAAAACGATTTGCGAAACGCCCAGAAACATCAAGAAAAACACAATTAATCCCGCGATGAAGTTGAGTGAATTTTCAACCGGAATAAAAACCCGATCCACACCGCGAAGAAAACTTCCAAGACGGTCAGTCATTTACTTTCTTTCCAATGCACACAACGGAACGGGCGTGTAGGGGTGACGTTTCGCATCCCTACACGATTTCAACATATCAGTATGTTTGCCCAACTGCAGCAAAGATTGACTCGATCAACCCTCGGGCATCGAAATCACCCTGATTTTCTGCGATCCATTCCTCAATCACCGGCTTGCCCGCAGCTGCGCGAAAGCTGATCAATTCTTCTTCGGAATAGATAACTTCGGTCAGTGTCTCTTTCAGCAACGGGATGTTTACGACATCAATATCAATATAGGATTGGATTTGCGCCGCAATTACATCCTCCCGCACATCGACCAGCAGCTGTTTATACTGATCAGGTAAAGCGTCGTGAGCGTTAATCGAGAATACCATCGGACAATCCGAAGTGCCAGGTGACAGGTTGGATGTATACCAGTCCGACACCTCGTGCAGCTTGTACGCCACATGGCTGTAGGTGAACGGGAACGACGCCGCGTCCATGGTTCCTTGCTGGATCCCGGTATAAACTTCTGTCGCCGTTGACGTTGTCGGCGTGGCTCCAATAACCTTCATAGCGCGCCCGATGCCGCCACCAGCACGCACAGTCAGCCCTTTCCAATCATTCAATGTTGCAGGCGGCGTGCCTCGACCCATAACTTCGTACTGAGGCAGATAGGAAGACACATAAATCATCGCATTCCAGTTCGCCAGTTCTCCTACGACGGCTGGGTTCTGATAGACCGTTTCGCGAATTACCCGGTTATCATCCCAATCTGCCATTGGCAGGAACGGCATCGTCAAAGACATCAGCGCCGGGTTCTTTTTTGGATGATAAAAATTGCACATCATCGCTGCCTCAAAGGCATCAATGGCTATTCCATCGAGGTTTTCGCGTCCCTTCGACAATGCGCCACCATAGTGCAACTTGATCTCCCAGTTGCCGTCGGTCTTTTCAGAAACTAACGCCGCCAGCTCCTCTGCGCCCGCGGTGAAAGCTCTGGGTTTGCCCCAAAGCGATACGTTCCATATTAGTTCCGGGCCATCAACATCCGCCGCAACTGCAGCGCCACTAATCAGCGCAAACGCGGTCGAGACCGCCGCCACCTTCCTAAATAAATTCCGCATTTTCTTCCTCCGTTGATAATTTTCGTGACCAAGAAATCCGAATAATGTCAGGAAAGCCTGCTGTCGGTCATCGCCAATCAGCTTGGGCTGGCATTCGATTTGCATTTTGAAGCCCCTCCCGGGTTCGCCCCAATCCACGTTGACATCACCTGAATCGGTGGG
Organism: Rhodobacteraceae bacterium Araon29; assembly: GCA_039640505.1. NCBI lineage: Bacteria > Pseudomonadati > Pseudomonadota > Alphaproteobacteria > Rhodobacterales > Paracoccaceae > Rhodobacteraceae bacterium Araon29. The sequence continues at coordinate 1,487,549 of CP046865.1, forward strand.
CCCGTCTCAAAACGGTGGATCGTGTCATAGCCAGATTCTTATTCCGCCAAGTATACCTTGACTCATCGCAAGATATAAATGAAATATACATACATATTAATATGAAAATCTGAATAATGAATCTTAGCTTCAAACACTTTCGTGCCTTTGTTGCGGTCGCCAATCACATGCATTTTGGCCTCGCTGCAAGCGAGGTGGGAGTGTCGCAGCCTTCGCTTACATTGACGATTCAACAGCTGGAGGCCGCACTGGGAACTCAGTTGCTGGTCCGAAGCACTCGCAAAGTATCGCTGACCGACATGGGGCAAGAGTTTTTGCATCAGGCAGTCAGGGTGGTCAACGATGTTGATGCAGCGGTCTGCCATGTGCGCGACTTTGTAGAACTGCGAAAGGGCACCATCAATATAGGCTCACTTCCTTCGGCAGCCGTAAATGTCCTTCCGCATGTGTTCAAAAACTTGCACCGGAGTTTTCCAGAGATAAAGGTTGCCGTTCACGATGGTACCACAAATGCGATCCTAAGGAATTTGATATCCGGTAAGATAGATTTTGCGCTGACCAGCAAACCAAAGACCGAACCCGAATTAAATTTTACCCCCCTTTACGACGAAAGGGTTTCTCTATTGCTTCCGGTTGCGCACCATTTGGCTGGCAAGCCATCAATCGCATGGGCAGAGATTATCAATGAAGAAATAGTGGCGGTCTCAGACCAAACCGGTGTTCGTCAACTGGTCGACGAGAAACTGGCAGAACGCGGCATGCGCATTAAAGCGATTATTGAACCAAACTCGATGCAAACAGTCCTTGCCATGACCGCAGCGGGTCTTGGTCCAGGCATTGTCCTAGCACCCTACCCGACAGGAAGCGGAGTAAACGGCCTTGAGAATGTCCGCGCAACAGACCCAAAAATCTCCCGCACCGTTGGGTTCTTGCACCGAGCAACATATCGACCAACTCCTGTTGCACAAAAAGTAATGGACCTGATTTCCCAGTATGTGAGCGACGATGGTTTTCAGGCATTGACATGAGGCGTCACTTGGCTATCCGCATGGCAATCTAAAGTCTGCGAAAGCTATTTGTAAGCACTGTTCAGAACTCCATTCATGTGACAATTTCAATGTTGTGCCCAATCTTTTGGCAGGGGACGTCCATGCGGATCGCCCGAACCAGAAATGGGCAAGCGATATCCGCTATATTTAGACGCAAGAAGGTTGGCTTTATCTGGCCGTCATTCTTGATTTGCATTCACGTCGTGTAATCGGCTGGGCAGTCAGCAATCGAATGAAACGCAATCTCGCGATCCGCGCTTTGGACATGGCTATCAATTTTAGACAACCACCAAAAGGGTGCATTCATCATTCTGATCGGGGCATCCAATATTGTTCGCATGGTTGCCAGAAAATTCTACGTCAGCGCGGCCTTAAGGCGTCGATGTCTGGGACTGGAAATTGTTAGGACAATGCCGTCGTGGAAATCTTCTTCAAAACCATCAAGGCCGAACTGTTGTGGCAAACGTCATGGCCAACGAGACGAGAGGCTGTAATTGCAATCTTCAATTACATAAACGGCTTTTATAATCCACGAAGGCGCCATCCAGCGCTAGGCTGGAAAAGCCCTGTCGCCTTCGAACGAAAAGTGGCATAAAAGAGCACTCGGAGCGGCACGAAAACGCGACAGGTGCACACTGGCCAGACCTAGTCTTCAGTCCCTAAACTATTCAAGGATAGGAATAATGCTGCACAAGATCAGCCGGAACACGTCTTTAGAAGTAGTAATACCCCGCACGATTAAACGTGTAAGGGGCTTTTTTTGGTCAGTTATTTAGTCAACACTCTCTCCAGCCGAATACTAAGGCAAAAATATTTATAATAATGGTATCAATGGGTTATCTATCAGTGAACTGATGTAGTCTGATTGATAAATGGTGCGGTCGAGAAGACTCGAACTTCCACTCCGGTTAAAGAACAGCGACCTCAACGCTGCGCGTCTACCAATTCCGCCACGACCGCACGATCATGGTCAGGGGGGAATAGCGAAATATGGGCGGGATGTGAAGTGGCAATTTGAGCGCTTTGCAAAAAAATCAAGGCTTTTGGCCTTGCCGTGAGAGCCGAGCTTTACTCGCCCTTGAATTTTGGCGCACGTTTTTCATTAAAGGCAAGCACACCTTCCCGGCGGTCTTGGGTCGAGATCGTTCGGTTGTAGGCTTCGATTTCAAAGGCCAAACCATCAGCAAGCCCCATCTGCAAGCCTTTATGGATGGCCTGTTTGGCCTGCCGCACGGCAATAGGGGCATTGTTTGCAATGTTCTCAGCCAGCGTTAGGACCGTTGGCAGTAATTCTTGCGGTGGGCAAATTGCATTTGCCAACCCCCACTCAAGGGCTTCTTGCGCGTCAAATACCCGACCTGATAATATAAGTTCTTTGGCCCGGCGTTCGCCAACCGCCCGAGATAAGGATTGCGTGCCGCCGGCGCCGGGAATAATGCCGATGCGCACCTCGGTCTGTGCAAAACGAGCGGTTTTTGACACATAGACAAAATCCAGGGCCGCCGCCAATTCACAGCCGCCGCCATAGGCCGCGCCGTTAATCGCGCCTATGACAGGCAGAGGGCAGGCAATGATGGCGCGCACCATGCGTTCATAAACCAGATGCTGCGCTTGCCAATCGGCGTCGCTCATTCCATTACGCTCTTTTAAGTCGCCGCCAGCACAAAAAGCCCGATCGCCGGAGCCGGTCATGACTACCGTCCTGATCTCTTTTGGTTTTAATGCTAAAGTTTCAAATAAATCATAAAGCTCACCTGCCATAACGGTATTAAAGGCATTTGCCGCCTCTGGCCGGTTAAGCGTAACCAGCAAGACATGCTTTGAGGGCTCTTGCAGCAAGAGTGTGTCATATGGGGTAGACATTATAAGGCCTCTTTTTGCATTTTGTTGTTGGTTTTCCAAAATGATAGTAGGGCTAGATCAAAGCCATGCCAAGCTTCATTTGCCAATGGTGGTAATAGGCTGCAGGCCATTAAATCAAGTTTGTGCTGGATCATTCCACCTGTATAGATTTGAAAGATAGTAAAGTTTTAGGTGAAGCGTTATGGCACTTGATAAAGAACTAGAGGGCATATTCGTTGTGTCTTTGGAACACGCTGTTGCCGCGCCTTATTGCGGAATGCTGTTGGCCGATGCGGGGGCCCGTGTGATCAAGGTTGAGCGGCCAGAGGGGGATTTCGCGCGAGGGTATGACAAAGGCGCAGAAGGCCAAAGTGCGATCTTTGCCTGGCTTAACCGGGGCAAGGAAGCGCTGTGTTTAGATCTAAAAGATGCAAAAGACTTCGCGGTTCTGCAGGAAATGATCGCGCGTGCGGATATTTTACTCAGCAATCTTGCGCCCGGTGCAATGGACCGCTTGGGGTTAAACGGCGGGGCCCTTCGACAAAAGACCCCCGGATTGATCACCTGCCGCATTTCTGGATATGGCGAAAGCGGGCCTGCGGCGCAGAAAAAGGCATATGACTTTCTGGTACAGGCTGAAACCGGCATGTGTGCGGTCACGGGCAGCCCAGAGGCTCCGGCCAGAGTCGGCATATCAGTTACTGATATTTCCACAGGGTTGACCGCTTTTTCGGCAATTTTGCGTGCATTGATCCAGCGTGGGCGCACCGGGCAAGGCGTTGATTTATCTATTTCCATGTTTGATGTGATGGCTGATTGGATGAATATGCCGCTGCTGGCCCACCGCTATATGGGCAGCGCGCCGGACCGGATGGGGCTAAAACATTCCTTTATTGCCCCCTATGGAGCCTTTGTTTGCACTGATGATCAGCAGGTCTTATTGGCGATCCAAAGCGACCGTGAATTTTTCATGTTTTGCGATCAGGTTCTCGGACGACCCGAGTTGGCAAAAAATCCAAAATTTGCGGATAATCCGGCCCGATACACCAACCGCGAAGAGCTTGATGCAATTGTCACGCAATGTTTTTCCCAGTTTTCTGCCAATTCCGTTGCCGAACGTTTAGATGCCGCAGGCATTGCCAATGCCACACTGAATTCTGTGGCGGATCTTTCGGCGCATCCCTGTTTGAAAAATTCAGTGGCTTCATTTGGCAGCGCCGAGATCACAATGGCGGCCTTGCCAGTTTCTAGCGAGCCGGTAGCAGTTAAAATTGTGCCAATGCTCGATGAGCACGGGGATGCGATACGCCAAGAATTTGCCCCACAACAGTCAAAGGTTAATCAAGATGAACTATGAACTGGATCATCCTGAAATTCGTCACGCAGTCAGTAAGCTTTGTGCTGATTTCCCCGGGACTTATTGGCAAAAATGTGATCGCGAAAATAGCTATCCCAGCGAATTTGTGGCGGCATTGACAGGCGCCGGATATTTGGCCGCCCTGATCCCCGAGAAGTTTGGCGGTCTGTCATTGCCCTTATCAGCTGCCGCCGCAATCTTGGAAGAAATCCACCGTTCAGGTGGCAATGCAGCCGCCTGCCACGCACAAATGTATACCATGGGCACTCTTCTTCGGCATGGATCGGAAACGCAAAAGGCGCAGTACCTGCCGGATGTTGCCAGCGGCGCTCTTAGATTGCAGGCCTTTGGCGTGACCGAACCCAGCAGTGGTACGGATACTACATCGCTAAAGTGTACAGCGCGGCGTGAGGGGGGAACCTATTTGATCAATGGCCAGAAAATTTGGACAAGCCGGGCGGAATATTCGGATCTTTTGGTGCTTTTGGCGCGCACCACTCCGCGCGATCAAGTGACCAAAAAAACCCAAGGTCTGTCTGTGTTTTTGGTAGATATGCGGGATGCGCTTGGTACCTCTCTAACCATTAGGCCCATTCGAACAATGATGAACCATGCCACAACCGAGCTTTTCTTTGATGAAATGCCGGTTCCAGCGGCGAACTTAATCGGCGAAGAAGGGCAGGGGTTTCGCTATATTCTATCGGGGATGAATGCCGAACGTATCTTGATTGCCGCTGAATGTATCGGGGATGCAAAGTGGTTTATCGAAAAAGCCTCTCACTATGCCAGTGACAGAACAGTGTTTGATCGGCCGATTGGGCAAAACCAAGGGGTGCAATTTCCGATTGCCCGCGCCTATTCACAAATGCGTGCAGCAGAGCTGATGCTAAAACAAGCGATTGCGCTTTATGAAGCGGGCGGCAATCCGGGTGAAGAAGCCAATTTGGCAAAGCTTTTGGCCGCAGATGCACAATGGGCGGCGGCAGAGGCCTGTGTACAAACCCATGGCGGGTTTGGCTTTGCGGAAGAATACGATGTCGAGCGCAAATTTCGCGAAGCACGTCTCTATCAGGTGGCGCCGATTTCGACCAACCTTATTTTAAGTTACATCTCCGAGCACGTGCTGGACATGCCCCGATCATATTAGCTTGGTTATTCCAGCTCTTCGATTGGGGCGTCGGCCTTAAGCCAAGCGCTAAATCCGCCTGCAATATGCGCAACAGGGGTAAGCCCCATTTCCATAGCAACTTGGGCGCTTAGGGCCGAACGCCACGCGCTGGCACAGTAAAACAGATAGGTTTTGTCCTGATTGAATATCTCTTTATGGTAGGGGCTGTCCGGATCAATCCAAAACTCTAGCATTCCGCGTGGGCATGAAAAAGCACCGGGGATTTTGCCGCTGCGCTTTAATTCGCGAATATCGCGCAGATCGACAAAAACATGGTCTGGGCTGTCCAAAAGGGCTTGCGCCTCTTCAATGGAGACGGTTGTGACCACTTTGTTTGCTTCGGCCAAGAGCGCTTTGACGCCTTTTGTGATTGTTTGAGCCATTGCTATATTCCTAGATGTAGTTTTGGTTTCCAAAATGGGCGAAAAAGTTCAATCTTTGGGCAGCGGTCCATCACCACCTGCAGGCCTGCGTCTTCGGCTAGACGGGCAGCTTCATCATTGCGTACGCCAATTTGGCCCCACAGAATCTTGGCGCCAATGGCGACGGCTTCTTGGGCAATGCCGAGCAAATCTTCAGGTCGGCGGAACACTTCCACCATATCCACGGGCCGGTCTATTTCAGCCAGTGAATTAAAAACCTTTAAGCCACGGATTTCGGTGACATCCGGGCGCGGGTTGACAGGGATCATTTCATATCCGGTTTCGTGCAACACGCGCAAAACTCCATAGCTGAACTTGGTTTTATCCGGACTAGCACCGACCATAGCTATAGTTTTCACTGACTTTAAAATGCTCTGTAGATAGCTATCGCTATAGGGCTCATCATGGTTCATATAACTCATTGATTTGTCTCCTGCGGTGCGGCGATATCCGCTTTAAGCTCATGAGGGGCAAGGGGGTCCAAAAATGGATTACGATAAAGCTTGTCATGGCTTTCAACACCGATTTCCAACGTGCAGTCACCTCGCGGTCGCGCAACGCATAAAATCACATAGCCATCATTAAGCTGACGGTTGTTAAGTGCGACTTGACGGCGCTGATCTACTTGGCCAGCTGTCAGTTTGGCCGCGCAGGTAATGCAGCCGCCATATTTGCACCCATAAGGCAAATCAACGCCTTGATCCCGCAGACTATCCAGCAAAGGTTTGCGTGGATCAACCTTATAGGCTGCACCGTCCCTGTTGGCGATCGTAATGGTATGCATCATAGCCAGATGTCGCTTGTACAGTCGCCGCCCGGATAGCGGGCTTCATGGCAGCGGCTTGGGCCATTAGGCTCTTGGCCAAAATCGACGATAAAATCCGGATTAAGCGTCATGCCACCATTTACCGGATCACAATCAATCATCACCATCACGCCGCCCTGCTCGCGAATTTCGGGATAGAATTGGTTGTCCCATGTGGAAAACAAAGAGGTGGTTACATAAAGCCGTTTGCCATCAAGGCTAAGCTGGAACATTTGCGGCCCGCCGGCCATTTTCACACCGTTCACCTCGGGCGCTTTGCCCAGCAATCCGCCCATCCAGACCTGGCCTGTCAGCACCGGGTTGTGCGGGTCGCTAATATCATACTGGCGCATATCACCATGCAGCCAATTATTGAGGTAAAGATATTTGTCATCCATCGACACAAGGATTGCTGACATCACGCCGGGCACTGGAATAGGCCATTCTGGATGCGGTTCATTGCCAACATCGATTATTTTTTCCCATTCCCACTTTCCAGCATCATTTTTCCACCAATGAATGACGTTTGAGCTAAGTGCTGCGCCGCAAAACCCATGGGTACTGTCTGGATCATGGTGGAATTTCACTTCAAGCGGGATCAGGCCATCTTCCCCAAGATACATGGTTTCAATGGGTTCTTTTTTCTCAAAATCCCAAAAATGCAGCTCGCGGCCATATTTTAGGTGGCCAACTTCTTCCAAATCAAAGCCCGGCATGAAAGTGTTCGGGGCAGCCCATTCCGAGCTGACCATCACATTATGGCGCGGTTGATACCAAAAATCATAACCGAATTTTATATCGCCCATGGAGTTTTCCCACCGGCCGACGATTTCGAAATCCTTATTCAGCTGCAAATAGCCACCCGGAGCTTCGCCTTTGGCATTGCCTAGAAATGAAATGATTATTTCCGAGCCAAGGCAATGCACCGTGTGGGGGCCACTCAGATCTGTTTTGGATTTAATCTCTGCCCCGTCGATCACTTTGTGCAGACGCGGTGCACGCGGATCAGTAGCCGTATCAACAACATGGATATTATTTGACCGCACCCCAGGAAGAAGCAGATATTTACGCGCCATACTGCTATCATCATGGCAAGATGAACAGGCATTCCAACCCATATGGTGCAACTCGTCACCAATGCCCGGCATTTCCAGCCGGTGGATTACTTCAGAGTAAGTTGAGCTGTGGGGATCAACATCAACAGTGGCAAGATAATCAGGCTTTTGAATGCCGGTTCCAGTATAAATTGCAATCGTATAGAGCAGCTTTTCTTTTGGAGCCTGCATCGCCTCAGCCGGTGATGCATACCCCGGTCCACAACATTCCATAACTGAGCCTCCCTTAAGATTCGCTTTATTTGACTTTTTCATGGGTATCTTATTATATGAGACAAATGTCTGTAAAGTGAGATTATTGTGCATCTTGATCGTGTGATGAAAATACTTGAAGCAGTGGCAACAACAGGCCGGCCTGTTTCGGCACTTGAAGTTCAGAACCTCACTGATTTGCCACGCCCAACCTGCTATCGGCTCTTGCAGACAATGACCGCACAGCGCTTGTTGGACGAACCTGAAACGGGGCGGTTTTTAGTTGGCGAACGGATGGTTCGCCTAGCGTTTCTTGCCCAGCCTGATGCTGATATTTGCGTTGCTGCCGCACCGACATTGCAAGAGGCCGCAGATCAGTTCGGAGAGGCGATATTTCTGTCACGGCTTCGCAATAAAGGTGTGGAAATCATTCATGTCGAAGTGCCCAAGGATGCCAAACGCTCGTTTATTCATCCCGGTCTTGGATTTCGGCCCATGCATGCCTGTTCGTGTTCTAAGGTGATCGCAGCCTATGCCAAAGACGGGTTTCGCGATGATATTTTGGCCGGGCCAATGCGGTCCTTCACCAAAAAAACAAAAAATGATCCGCAGGCGCTGCGCCGCGAGTTTGATAGCATACGTACCGAAGGCTATGCCGAATGCGTTGAAGAGATTGAAGTGGGCGTTTGCTCGGTGGCTGCACCCGTTCAAATCGGCGCCATTGGCCCCACCTTTAGCATTGGCGCCACAGGGCCAGTGCGGCGGTTCACCCAAGAGCGTAGGGCTGAGATTGGCGGCGCTTTGCAAAGCATTAGCCAAACCGTGTCTCAGGTTTTAATGCTGCATGGAACTGCACGCGCCTAATACTTTCGCCTAAGAGCAAAAGTTGCCGGCTTTGCCTTTGAAGTATCAAGTATCCTGAACGTTTGAGTAATGGGCCTTGCCATAAAAAGACCATTCTAAAAATCATAGTGGGGTAAAGTAAGAAAGTGGTGGGCGACCTTGGAATCGAACCAAGCGTGCGTCTCCGCGAGGGAGTTACAGTCCCCTGCCACACCTTGCGGCCTGTCGCCCACTGCTCTTTTGCTAAGAGCGTGAGGCGGTGCTTACAATCGGCTTTTGGCGGCGTCAACAGAAAATTGCCAAATTTATGAGGTGATTGAACCTTGGTTTTAAAAACCAAAAATCAAATTCCAAGCTGTGTAGAAACGGCAGCGCGGATTTAGAAGCTATCGGGCAGGGCGTCATGCGCCATGTGATCTAAAACGGCGTTGACAAACTTTGCCTCTTTGCCCTCAGGAAAAAACGCGTTGGCAAGATCAACATATTCGGAAATGACAACTTTCGGAGGGACATCTCTTGAGACCATTTCTGCTCCTGCCGCGCGGAACAAGGCCCGTAAGGTTGGATCAATGCGTCCCAAGGGCCATTTGGCAACCAAAGCCCGATCGGTCAGCTGATCAATTTGGGCTTGATTTTCCACCGCATTTGCGATGGTTTGGCGAAAAAGATCCACATCACCCTCGGCAAATTGAGCGCCATCGTAATCGGCACCAAAACGGTGGTCTAGGAATTCTTCGCAGACGGCATCCGAGGTTTGATCAGAATGTTCCATCTGAAACAAGGCTTGCACGGCATAAAGGCGGCTCGCCGATTTCATTTTGCGTTTTTGGTTGCCAGAAAGGCTAGGTCTGTTGGTCATGAACTACTATCGCTTGCTATCTGTAATTCATCTGACACAGGTTTAAAGCCGACCCCTTTGCGCTCAGCGCCCCACTTACGAGAGAGGGCAATCAGATGTAGGGCAGCAGCTGCTGCGCCGCCGCCTTTATTTTGATTTTCGGGGTCAGCGCGCACCTCTGCCTGCGTTCGGTTTTCAACCGTCAATATGCCATTTCCAATGCACAAACCCTGTAGACCCAATAGCGTAAGGGCGCGCGAGCTATCATTGCAAACAGTGTCGTAATGGGTTGTCTCACCGCGGATAACGCAGCCGAGCGCCACAAAGCCGTCATAGCTTTTTAGCCGCTCAGCAATGCCAATGGCGGTGGGGATTTCAAGCGCGCCTGGCACTTCTGCGACCTCGTAAATGCCTCCGGCTGCTGTGATTTCAGATGTCGCTCCTGCGATCAGCTTATCTGCAATATCTTTGTAGTAAGGCGCCACAACCAGCAAAAGTTTTAGCGGCTTTTCCAAAGCTGGGCGGGGAAGGGTATAATGCGTTTCCGAGCCAGCCATTATTTTTTCTCCAAAATTTTGCGGGTGCCGATTATTTCCAAACCGTACGCTTCCAGCCCAACGACCTTGGGTGTTGGGGAATTGGTCAACAGCTCAAGCTTTGAGAGCCCCAAAGAGGACAAAATCTGCGCGCCCAATCCGTATTGCCGCAGTGTTTTAGGGGAAACGGCATCACTGTCTTCTACTTTCATCGAGGTATCGCGCAGCAGTACAACAACGCCGCGTTCTTCCTGGGCGACTGTATGCATCGCATCGGCAAACTCTGCTGCGCGGCCATCAGGTCCGACACCCACAATGTCTAGTAGTGGATCCATCGCGTGCATGCGTACCAAAACAGGCTCGTCGGTTGAAATATCACCTTTGGACAAAACAATATGTTCATCGCCATGGGTTTCATCGACGTAAACCCGCATCAACCAGTCACCACCAAACTCAGAGGTGATGGTTTTTTGGGCTTGCACCCGAACCAAATTATCATGCCGGCGCCGATAGGCGATAAGATCGGCAATGGTGCCAATTTTCAAGCCATGTTTTTGGGCAAAGGACACCAGCTCGGGAAGGCGAGACATTGTGCCATCTTCGTTCATAATCTCACAAATAACACCTGAAGGATTTAATCCGGCAAGCCGGCTTACATCGACCGCCGCTTCGGTATGGCCAGCGCGGACCAAAACGCCGCCGTTGCGCGCGCGCAGCGGAAAAACATGCCCTGGTGTCGCTATGTCGGTGCCAGTTTTTGAGGCATCAATGGCAACCGATATGGTGCGCGCACGATCATGTGCCGATATCCCCGTGGTGACACCCTCGCGCGCTTCAATGGAAATGGTGAACGCAGTTTCGTGGCGCGATGAATTATGCGTGCTCATCAATTGCAGGCCTAATTGGTCAATGCGCTCACTGGTTAAGGTCAAGCAAATGAGCCCGCGGCCATGTGTTGCCATGAAGTTAATCGCGTCCGGGGTCGCCATTTGCGCGGGGATGACCAGATCACCTTCGTTTTCACGATCTTCGTGATCGACCAAGATAAACATTTTTCCGTTGCGCGCATCTTCAATGATCTCTTCTATCGAAGAGACGGCATTGTGATAGTCAGGGGTCATCTCACCTGTAGCCTCTTCACTCATGTTTATCTCCGTATCTAAGAGCTTCCCTTAGAGGCTCTGATTTGGTTTTACCAGAGCGCTTTTTGGGTGATAATCACAAACCCGTCAAATCTTTTGCAAAAACCACATGCGCTAGCGAGTATATATTTCAATTTTTTCTCAAACCAAACTTCCATGAAACCTGACCTATATTGGCCGCGCAGCATAAAGCGCGACTGCCGCTGCGTTTGAGACATTAAGCGATCCAAAATTGGCCGCAAAGTCAATCCGCACCAAGCCATCAACCGTTTCTTTTGTGCGTTGCCGCAATCCTGGCCCTTCGGCGCCTAAAACTAGAGCAACCGGCCGATCACGGCGGTCGCTCAGAGCGGCTTCAATGGTTGTTTCTGCCGTGCCATCCAATCCAAAAACAAGATAGCCCATCGATTGTAATTGAAGGATGGTATCGGCCAAATTTCGCAGACGAAGATAAGGCTGACGTTCCAGTGCACCACTTGCGGTTTTTGCCAGTGCTCCGGTTTCGGGCGCACTGTGGCGCTGCGTGCCTATCACAGCGTTTGCCCCAAACACTTCGGCCGAACGTAAGATTGCGCCGACATTGTGCGGGTCTGTGACTTGGTCGAGCAGCACAAGCCGAGGCGCAGCTTGCCCGCTAGCCAGCGCAACATCTTCTAACGTTCCCCAGTTCAGCGGTTTGACCTCAAGCGCGGCACCTTGATGTACCGATCCAGGATCCAGCGGTGCAGAAAATTTGCGTGGGTCGCTAATTTCGGGCTGCATTCCGGATGCCTCGATTGCTGAGGCAAGTTTCTCAGCAGCATTTTTAGTTACAATAAGACGCAATCGTGTCCGCCGGTCATTTAGCAAGGCATCTCGCACAGCGTGCAGGCCAAACAGCCAAACAGTTTCCTGTTTGGCTGCTTTTTTGGATTGTTCTTTTTCAATGACCCAGTTGGGCTTTTTCATCTTGTGCCTTTGATTTGCCGGAAACTTGGATGCAGTCGCTATCACATCCTGAACCGGCAAACCATAGGAATGCTTAGCTTAATGTCGGTCCCAAAGGCAGTTTACGGCTGATGAACGGCCAGATCACAACCCCCAAGCCGGCAAAGCCAAGAGCAAGACAGGCGAAAAAGCCTATGAATGGGATCATACTTAGTCCAAACACAACAACTGCGCCAATCAATGCTGCTATAATCCGCTCTAAAACACGGCTGCCGTCGAAGCTACCGAATTTTTCCAGCACATACACTCCTATGCCAAAGGTCGCGACCAAATAGCCAAGCCAAAATACAACAAAGCCAAAAATCAAAAACAACGGAAGCGTAAGCGCTCCGATGATTGTCAGAACAAGCACCAGCATCAGCCCGAGAATAACGGCGAGTGACAGCATGCCGGACCAAAGCGACGCGAAAGGCGCTTGCACGACTGTACCGGCTGTATAGGACATCCAATTTGGGAAAATCACGGCAAGAATTCCAATAAAAGCTGTGGTTAAAGCAATGTCTTGAAGCGCCTCAATGAGCCACTCTAATGGCCCCCGTGGTTCGTAATCTGGATCATCCTCTAAATGGTTGCCAACTATGAGTTCAATTTGATTGGGTGTGTTGTCTGAACCTTCAAGCGCGTTTATATTCGCTGTTGAGATTTCTAATTTTCCGTCGATTTTCGCGGCATCCGTAAACCGTACATCATCGGAAAAGATTTTTAGATCACCTGCGATGTGGGTCGCTATAACCACGCTGTCTGCCGCCAAAAGCACAGAGCCAGAAATGGGCTGATTTAGGTAAACTGTTTGCGCCACAGCGCGTAAATTGCCGGCCAGTGCCGCATCCAGAGAGACTGTTTGCGCGGCTGCTGACAAGCTACCATTTATTGGCGCGTTGACATAAATTGTTTGACCCAATGCATATAGATTGCCTTCGACCGGCGCGTCTATGGTCACCATACGGCCGGCCATATGCGCGGATCCTTGCAAACTTGATTTGGTTTCAACCGTATCCCCAGCCAAGAACACATCGTTTAGGTTTTGAGCTTTGGCAATAACTGTGTTCCCCGTTGCAAAAAAGTCATTGGCCCAAATGAAGCTGGCATCGTCAGTATTTTCCTGCGCAATAGCCACGTGCGCTACGCCAAAAAAGACGCAGAGCGTAATAATTAATTTCCGTAACATTGATTTTTCCTATAATTTAACGCTTTATGTTAATTCGGATAACATCGCAGAGTTTCCATGGCAGGGCAAGCGATAATATTGCGATTTACCGGATGCAAACAAAGGTTATTGATTTGCAACCAAAACGGTATTTTTTGCATCATAAAACAAGTTAACCCTACCGGTTTGATCCTCTCAAAATATGGGTGCTTAGAGGAAATTAGTTGTCTCTAAGGGTGATGGGTTGGCGTGAGCAGCGTTTAAAATGAAAGAAATGACCTTAGTTACTACATCGGAAAAATATTATAACATTATGAAATAGTTAATAAAAAGAACGTTGCACATTTCAAATCAAATTGACTTTGACCTCAAGAACAATTATAGGTTGAAAAATGCTGGGCGAATGCTGTGTGGGGCTAAACTATTCATTTAGTGCCATATGGTTTCGGTTAGGCGGAGGATCATCGACCCAATTATCAGAGTGACCATGATCCTAAACTCCTCCGAAAGTGAGCCACTATCGAAAGATTGCATCCGACGCCGTCTTGATGCGGCCTTAAGCAGTTTTGTGCAGCAAGTTGAGGCATTAGAAGCCCAAGTGCGCGCAAGAAACTATGCAGATGAAACCCAAGCCCGAGATCTATTTTTGAACCTAAAATTATGGATTAGGTGGGCAAATGAAGCGGAGAAAATACGTGCAGAATCTCAAAAAGTTGCCTCAGGAAATCATTTTGGAAACAACCTCGACCTTGCCGCAGCACGGGCTGGTATCGGGTGCCGCTTGGATCGCCTCCGCAGATGTTGCCGTGAAGGACAAATTTCTAAATGAGCTGAGTGTCTCAGAGCTTTTCGCGCTTCCGTATTTGTTCGAGTTCTGGGCCTTGCCCCATCAGGTTTCACCATCTGGTGCTTGGCGTACATGGGTAATCATGGGGGGGCGAGGCGCTGGCAAAACGCGGGCTGGTGCAGAATGGGTGCGTCATCAAGTTGAAGGCGCAACCCCGCTTATGGATGGTAAGGCGCGTAGGATGGCATTGGTTGCTGATACGTTAGAGCAAGCGCGAGATGTTATGGTGTTTGGTGAAAGCGGTATTCTGGCCTGTAGCCCACCAGACCGCAGGCCCGTTTGGCAAGCCGCTCGAAAGCGATTGTTGTGGCCAAACGGTGCAACCGCAACCGTCTTTTCCGCTCATGATCCAGAGGCTCTGCGAGGACCGCAATTTGATGCAGCATGGTGTGATGAACTGGCCAAGTGGAAGCAGGGGCAGGCGGCTTGGGATAATTTGCAGTTTGCGCTTCGGTTGGGGGATGAGCCCCGTCAATGCGTGACCACAACCCCGAGGAATGTCGGAGTTTTGAAAACAATTCTTGGCCACTCTAGCACGGTGAAAACCCACGCTCCTACCGCTGCTAACCAAGCAAATTTGGCGGATAGTTTTCTTGCAGAAGTTCACGCGCGATATGCTGGTACGCGCCTGGGCCGACAAGAGCTTGATGGGCTTCTTATTGAGGGCATCGAGGGCGGGCTTTGGACCGAAAAAATGCTGAGCGTAGCTCAGGTTGATATCGTGCCTGAACTGGACCGGGTGATTGTTGCCATTGATCCGCCAGTCACGGGTCATAGCAAGTCCGATGATTGCGGAATTATCGTCGCGGGCGCTGTCACCAGCGGACCTATGCAGGACTGGCGCGCATATGTGTTAGCTGATGCGACGATTTCGGGCAGCAGCCCGACGAAATGGGCAACTGCGGCTGTTGCCGCTTTGGATCGGTGGGGTGCAGAGCGGTTGGTTGCCGAGGTTAACCAGGGGGGCGATTTGGTCGAAACAGTTGTGCGTCAGGTTGCCCCAATGGTGCCTTATCGCGCTGTGCGTGCTGGGCGGGGCAAAGCCGCCAGAGCCGAACCTGTCGCTGCGCTTTACGAGCAGGGCAAGGTGTATCACGCAAAAGGATTGGACAAACTAGAAGAGCAAATGTCCCAGATGACTGCGCAGGGCTACCACGGATCTGGCAGCCCTGACAGGGTGGATGCCCTTGTTTGGGCACTTAGTGATCTTCTGCTGGACCCTGCGGCACAAGCACAGCCGCCCAGTTTGCGGGTTCTTTAGGATTTGACGCAACACCGAGCGTACGGTGCCCTAGCCTGGGCTTAATCATTTTCTGATTATTTATCATCAAGACCACGCCACTGGTTATCTTTGGAAAGTTGGAAACAGGAGTGATTACATGTCGCTATTTAATGTATTTGGAAGCCCCGCTTCACCTCAGCAGGCTAAAGAGTATAAATCCAGCGCAAGTTTTCCGGTTGTCACCTATCAAACAACTGGCCGGGTCGGATGGAGTGCCCGAGACCCCGTGAGCATGGTTAAATCAGGCTTTTGTGCCAACCCTGTAGGATTTCGTGCCGTTCGATTGATTGCAGAGGCAGCGGCCGCGCTGCCGATGGTGTTGCAGGATAAAGAGCGGCGGTATGAAAGCCACCCGGTTCTATCACTTCTCGATGCGCCCAACCCTGCACAAACAAGAGCAGATTTGCTTGAAGCACTATTTGGTCAAATTTTACTCAGTGGCAACGGATATCTAGAGGCTGGTTTATCCACGTCCGGTATGCCAATCGAACTTCATGTTTTACGTTCTGACCGCATGTCGCTTGTGCCTGGATCGGATGGGTGGCCCGCTGCTTATGATTATACGGTTGCCGGGCGAAAGCGACGCTTTGAGGTAAGTGGTTCAACCTGTCAGATATGCCATATTCGTAGCTTTCATCCCCATGACGATCATTATGGACTTTCGCCCCTGCAAGCTGCGGCGCAGGCGCTTGATGTGCATAATTCGGCCTCCCGTTGGTCCAAAGCATTGCTCGACAATGCGGCGCGACCTTCGGGTGCAATCGTATACCGTGGTCGTGATGGTCAAGGCAGCCTGAGCGACGACCAATATGACCGCTTGGTAAACGAACTCGAAACCCATCATCAAGGTGCGCGCAATGCCGGACGGCCCATGCTGTTAGAGGGGGGGTTAGATTGGAAACCTATGGGATTTTCGCCTTCTGATATGGAATTTCAAAAAACCAAAGAGGCCGCAGCACGTGAAATTGCAGTTGCCTTTGGCGTACCTCCAATGATTTTGGGCATTCCTGGAGATGCCACATATGCCAATTATCAAGAAGCCAATCGGGCCTTTTATAGGTTGACTGTGCTGCCTTTGGCGCACCGCGTTGCGGCGCATCTTGGTCGGTGGTTGTCTACTTTGAGCGTTGAACCAGTCTCGTTGCGCTTGGATCTTGATGAAATTCCCGCCCTCGCTCTTGAGCGTGATGCGCAATGGCGACGCGTTGCTGAGGCCGACTTTTTGTCTGATGAAGAAAAACGCCGCTTGCTTGGATTGCCAATGATGAACGGTTTAAAGAATGCATAACACCACTCAGCGAAATGGTTTTGAAGCCTTTGATTGTGCCCCAGCTTTGCGGCTGCAAGCTCATGAGGCGTTGGTAAAGCTTCAATTCGATAATATGAACCGTCGGTTGGACAAAATTGAAGTTCTGATCGAAAGGCTCGAAAAAAGATTGTGGCTGACCATGTATGGCGTCGTTGCTGTTATCTTGGCGCAGGCGCTTCAGCAAATTCTGCCAAGCCTGACTTAATCCACTTTCGAAAGGTAAATGATGACTGATCAAATGAATTTGGAGCATAAATTTTGCGCCGTCGAAACGTGCCTAACCTTATCAGGAGATACGGAGATTGAGGGCTATGCAAGCCTTTTTGGAACCCCAGATCGCAATGGTGACATTGTACAAAAAGGGGCTTATGAAAAATCTCTTGCGGCCTTGTCGGCCAATGGGCGGCGGGTGAAAATGCTCTGGCAACATGATCCAGCTCAGCCAATTGGTATTTGGGAAGAAGTACGTGAAGATGCCCGCGGGCTTTATGTCAAAGGTCGGTTGCTCGACAATGTTTGCAAGGCGCGTGAGGCGGCCTGTTTGGTTGAAGCCGGCGCCATTGATGGGCTTTCCATTGGATATCTAACAAAACGCGCTGGAACGAGCGAACAGGGCCAAAGGCTCTTAAGTGAATTGGAATTATGGGAAGTATCGTTGGTGACATTCCCGATGCTGTCTAGCGCAAGGGTCGCGGCCAAAGCAGATTTATATTTTTCTGACCGTGCCGTCGTGAAGCTAGCTGATATTTTTCAATCGGCAACTCAGGAAATGACGCTTTCTACGCCTCATTCAATTAACAGCAGGACTTCATTATGACCCAACCCGACTTACCAACTAAAACCTCGAATGATCCACAGGCAGTGGATCTGCTTACGGCTGCGGCGCATGATTTTTTTGAAACGTCGAACAGTGTTTTAGCCGCCATTCAAACCAAACTTCAAAAACAGGAAAAGCAACTTGCCATGCTCGATCGAAATCAAATCTCCCGTCCTATATTAGCACATCATGATATGCCTGATGCGCCACATAAAAAAGCTTTTAATACCTATTTGCGGTCCGGTGAGGACGGCGATTTACGCGGCCTGGACATTGAAACCAAGGGTCTTTCCAGCGCAGTCAATAGTGATGGGGGATATCTCGTTGATCCCCAAACTGCAAATGCGATCAATTCAAGTCTTTCTGGAGCGGCTTCGGTGCGTGCGATTGCAAGTGTTGTCACTGTCGAGGCAAGCTCTTACGATGTGCTGATCGATCACACAGATGTTGGCGCCGGCTGGAGCGATGAAAATAGTACGCCCAATGAAAGTGATAGCCCTCAAATTGATCGCATCACGATCCCTCTTCATGAATTAAACGCGCTTCCAAAGGCCTCTCAAAGACTGCTTGATGATAGTGCCTTTGATATTGAGGGTTGGCTAGCGACCCGAATTTCTGACAAATTCACCCGCGCCGAAGGGGCAGCTTTTGTGTCTGGTAATGGTATTGACAAGCCCAAAGGCTTTTTGACCTATGACACCGTTTCGGTCGGAGCTGAAGAATGGGGAAAGCTTGGTCACGTGATCACAGGCGCAAGTGGTGATTTCGCCGAAGCAAACCCTGCAGATGCGCTGGTTGATCTGGTCTATGCTCTTGGTGCACATTACCGCGCTAACGCCAGTTTTGTGATGAATTCCAAAACCGCGGGCCGTGTACGCAAACTCAAAGATAATGACGGGCGGTTTTTATGGTCTGATGGCCTGGCCTCGGCAGAGCCAGCGCGTTTGCTTGGATATCAAGTTCTGGTTTCTGAAGATATGCCAGACATTGCCGATTGGGCTCCAGCCATTGCTTTTGGTGACTTTAAGGCCGGTTATACGATTGCTGAACGCCCAGATTTACGCGTGTTGCGTGATCCATTCAGTGCAAAGCCTCATGTGCTTTTCTATGCCACAAAGCGGGTTGGTGGGGATGTTAGCGATTTTGCAGCCATTAAGCTTTTGAAATTCGCCGCTCAAATTTAAGTCAGCGGCGAAATAGGCGGTGCTCTCAGTGCATCGCCTTGGGCGCGCGCCGGATAATGGCGAGTTGGCCGGTTTCCTCCGTCTATGCAACGCGCTTGGCGCGCGCCCGTTCGCATCAATGAGATGACAAAGAAAGAAAACAAATGATTTTGTCTGAAACACACCCAATTCCATCAGAAAATTTGCCGGTTGAGGCCTTGAAAGCCCATTTGCGAATGGGGACAGGGTTTGCTGAAGACACGCTGCAAGAACCAGTTCTTTTTAGTTTTTTGCGCGCCGCTGTCACGGCAATAGAATCTAGGATCAGTCAAATATTACTGCAGCGAGAGTTTCTTTGGGAAACCCCGTCACAAGTGATTATCGGTGATGGGTTGAGATTTCCCATTCGTCCAGTGCGTTCAATTGTGAAAATAATCGCTATGGACAAAGCAGGTATGTCCTCCGTTTTGCCGCCGGAAGCTTATCAATTTAGTTATCAGGGAGATCGGCAAATATTGCAGTGCGCACCAGCCGATAGGGGTGCGGCTGTTACATTGTTAATCACAATGCAGGTTGGAATTCATAGCGAGCTAAACTCGATTCCAGCAGATTTGCTTCAAGCTGTCATGCTGTTGGCTGCCCACTTTTATGAATATAGGGAAGAGACAAATTTAAAAGGCGGCTGCATGCCCTTTGGTGTTTTAAGCCTTATTGAACGCTATCGGCCATGCCGCATTTATGCTGGGCAAATGTCATGAACTTTGCCGCACCAAAGTTATCTCGTTTACTAACGCTTGAAACACCGATCACCCGGCCTGATGGAGCAGGGGGCTATTCCAACTCATGGACTGTTTTAGGTCATTTTTGGGCTGCAGTGGATGTGGCATCAGGCAGGGCCACGTCGGGTGAAACATCCCCTATTACGCGTGTCAGCTACAACATAATTGTACGTGCCAGTCCGGACGGTTCAGCAAGCCGGCCGCGCGCTGGACAGCGATTTCGCGAAGCTCAGCGCCGATATCAAATAAAGACCGTCAAACAGGTCGATGGGCGCGCGCACTATCTTAGCTGCTTTGCGACCGAGGAGCTTGCATTATGAGCTTTGCGAACTCTGCAGCATTGCAATCCGCGATTTATACTCAGTTGTCGGAAGATTCTGAGGTTTTGGATCTGGTGGGGGGGCATATTTATGATGCGATGCCATCGGGTGATTTGCCCGAGTTGTTTATAAGTCTCGGCGCCGAAGTGATGCATGACAAATCCGATGTGACTGGGATTGGTACAGATCATGATTTGACACTTTCGGTGATCACGACCAAGGCCGGGTTTCTACCAGCAAAGGTATTAGCTTCTGCTGTGGGACAAGCTCTTCTTGGCACTTTGCCAGATCTAGAGCAGGGCAGAATAGTCTTTTTTAACTTTATCCGAGCTACAGCGCGGCGCGATACCGATAGTCAAACACGTCGGATTGACATGCTATTTCGCGCGCGGCTCGCTGATGTTTAAAATTCAACAAAATGGAGAACCCCAATGGGCGCACAAAACGGTAAAGACTTTTTAATCAAAGTGGATATGAGCGGTGCGGGTCAATTTGTCACTTTGGCGGGTTTGCGAGCCTCTCGGCTAAGCTTTAATGCCGAAAGTGTCGATGTAACGACCTTAGACAGCCAAGGAGGCTGGAGAGAGCTTTTGGCTGGAGCAGGGGTGCGAAGTGCCTCAATCTCAGGTTCTGGGATTTTCAAAGATGAAAGCACGGATGAACGTGCTCGGCAGATATTTTTTGATGGGAAAACCCCAGATTTTCAAGTGATAATCCCTGATTTCGGAACCATTCAAGGGCCGTTTCAAGTGACTGCTCTTGAATACGGCGGTAGCCATAATGGCGAAGCCACTTATGAAATTTCACTGGCCTCTGCCGGTGAGCTGCAATTCACCGTGCTGTAATGGTGGGCAATCCATATCGCGGTGAAGTGAGCCTTGTAATGAATGGGCGAACCCATAGCTTGCGGCTGACCCTCGGCGCGCTTGCAGAATTAGAAACAGCGCTTAAAGCCGACAGTTTGATCGAACTGGTTCAGCGATTTGAAAACGCCACGTTCAGCAGCCGTGATATTATTGCTCTTTTGATTGCTGGTTTAAGAGGAGGCGGTTGGGAAGGAGACACTAAAGAGTTGCAGAACGCTGACATCAAAGGAGGTCCGCAAACTGCAGCGCAGGTTGCCGCCTTGCTTTTGCATCGCGCTTTTGGGGCGCAAAACTCGGACATTTCGTGAGCAATTCCTTTGACTGGCCCGCATTAATGCGCTTGGGGATGTGTAATTTAAGGCTCAAACCTGACGAATTTTGGCGGCTGAGCCCTCTAGAGCTGAACATGATGCTGGGCCAGTCTGACATAAGTACGTCGCTTGACCGTTCAGGTTTGGCCGCCCTTGAAAAACGCTTCCCTGATATTGGAACTGGACCGTCAGAAGGACTAAAAGATGACTGAAAGCCAAAGCTATAGCGAATTGCAAGACCAACTGGATGCCGTGGACGCAGCGCTTGGGGCAACCACATCAATGGCGGATGATTTTAACACCGAGCTGCGCAAAACCACCCAAGGCCTTGATGCAGCAAAGCGCAGTTCGCAGGCGTTGCAAAGCTCTTTGGATGGCGGTTTACGCAAGGCAATTGATGGGGTGATTTTAGACGGAGAAGGCTTAAGCAATGCATTAAAGCATGTGGGCACTGCTTTGGCCAATACAGCTTATAATACTGCTCTAAAGCCGATAACCGGACACTTAGCTGGCCTAATGACCCAAGGTGTCGAAAGCATCTTTGGCTCTGCCTGGCCGTTTGCAAAAGGGGAAGGTTTTACCAGCGGACGCGTCATGCCGTTTGCCCAAGGCGGGGTGGTTGGTCAGCCAACGCTGTTTCCCATGCGCGGCGGTGTAGGATTGATGGGCGAAGCCGGGCCTGAGGCGATATTGCCGCTCGCGCGCGGTAGAGACGGAAAGCTGGGTGTGCGTGGGGATACAGGTAGCAGTGCGCCAGCACATGTAGTGATCAATATCACCACACCAGATGTGGAAGGGTTTCGCCGCTCTCAAACGCAAATTGCTGCACAGGTGCGGCGCGCCTTGGGCAGCGCAGACCGCAATCGTTAATTGAAGGGACCGTGAATGTCATTTCATGAAATCCAATTTCCAGCGTCTATTAGCTTCGGTTCTGTCGGGGGGCCTGAGCGCCGTACAGACATAGTTTCACTCAGCAGCGGCTTTGAAGAACGCAATACCCCCTGGGCGCATTCTCGGCGGCACTACGATGCCGGTATCGGGATGCGCTCATTGGATGATATCACAACTTTGATATCCTTTTTCGAAGCCCGCCACGGGCAAATGTTTGGTTTTCGATGGAAAGACTGGTCCGATTACAAATCTTGTTTGCCTTCAAGCGTTGTCGGTTACGAGGATCAGGTGATTGGCATCGGTGATGGTTTCAAAAGTGATTGGAGCTTGTTGAAAACCTATTCTTCGGGCGGGCATAGCTATCAGCGACCGATTGTCAAACCAGTCGCAGGGTCAATCAAGGTTGGCATTCAAGGCGAGCAACAATTTGAGCAAGTTCACTTTGATGCCGATCACAGCACGGGGATATTACAATTTAAAATGCCCCCAGCCTCGGGGCTGCAAATAACAGCAGGTTTTGAGTTCGATGTCCCAGTACGCTTTGATACCGACCGAATTCAAACCAGTGTTGCAAGTTTTAAGGCCGGTACTGTACCGAGCATACCGGTTATTGAGGTGCGGCTGTGAAACAAAACGCTCTCTCAAATGCGCTTAGATCACCAAATAAAACTCTTTGTCATGCTTGGGCCATTACCAGAGGAGATGGAACTGTCTTGGGGTTTACTGACCACGATTTAGAACTGTCCTTTGATGGGGTTTCATTCAAACCAAGTGGTGGCTTTTCAGCAGCAGCTTTACAGCAAACCACAGGGCTGGCGATTGATAACTCTGAGGTCTTGGGTGCTATTTCAGATGATATGATCCAAAATGAAGAGATAGAGGCCGGACTTTTTGATGAAGCGACGGTGAAAGTTTGGTTGGTAAACTGGAGCGATCCAGTTCAACGCCAACTGGAATTCTCTGGATTTATCGGAGAAATTCAGCGTAAAGGCAGTCTTTTTCAAGCTGAGTTGCGCGGCTTAAGTTCAGCTTTGAACCGGCCTGTCGGGCATGTGTATCAGGCCCCTTGTACAGCGGTGCTTGGCGATAAAGCCTGTCGGTTTGATTTTCAAACAGCAGGATTTCATCATATTTGCGAAATTGAAAAAGTGGAAAATAACCGGATTTTGCGCTTTGCTGACCTGAGTATTTTTGAACCTGGTTGGTTTATCAAAGGAAAAGTTGTTGTCATTTCAGGTGCTGCCAAAGGGCAACTGCTGTTGATCAAAAGTGATGCCTTTGAAGGTCAAAACCGTATTATAGAGCTATGGGAAACTGTCCGTTCAACCTTACAAACAGGCGACAAAGTAAAGCTCTTTGCCGGATGCGACAAAGATTTTAAAACCTGCCGATTGAAATTCAACAATGCGGTGAATTTTCGCGGATTTCCGGACATTCCACCTGAGGATTGGATCGCTATACACCCAAGCCAAACCACCACGCGTTCAGGAGGAAGTCGGCGATGACATTGCGGCAAATAATTGAAGTATCTGCACGTGGCTGGATTGGAACACCTTGGCATCACCGGGCCTCATGCCGTGGGGCGGGCGCCGATTGCCTTGGGCTTATCCGGGGCGTGTGGCGGGATGTGATAGGCCCTGAGCCTGAGCTTTTACCTGCCTATAGTGATGATTGGAGCAAGCTGCGACACCGCTGGGGTATCCGCAATCGTTTGGCTTCGCATTTTACCCCTCTTGCTGTCTCGATGGCGCGGCCAGGAGACGTAATTTTGCTATGTATATCGCCTAGAAGTGGGGCAGAACATTTGGCGATTCTGGCGCAGAGAGGGGATGTTTTGACACTAATTCACAGCTATCAAAAGCACGGTGTGATTGAGCAAACCTATACGCCATCATGGCGGCGTAGGGCTATGGAAGGATTTTGTTTTCCTGAAAGGTTGAGCTAATGGCAACGGTTGTATTTTCCGCTCTTGGGGCTGGCTTGGGAAGTTCTTTAAGCAGCACTTTTTTAGGACTTTCAATGACTGCTGTTGGACGCTTTGCGGGGGCGGCGGTCGGCCGAGTTGTCGATGCTCAACTGATGGGGCAGGGATCTGAACCGGTTGAGGTTGGGCGGTTGGATCGTCTGCGATTTACGCAAGTTGGAGAAGGACAACCAATCGCACAGGTTTATGGCCGCACACGGATTGGTGGGCAGCTTATTTGGGCCTCTCAGTTTGAAGAGGCCATAAATCCAACAGGTGGTTCTAGTTCAAGCAAAATAGAGCCAGGCGTCGCAGAAAAAAAATCCTATTCTTATTCTGTTAGTCTTGCCATTGGCCTGTGCCATGGGGAAATCACCCACGTGTCCCGGGTCTGGGCGGATGGGGTTGAATTGGGGTTATCAGACATAAACATGCGGGTGCACACCGGCAGTGAAACTCAGTTGCCAGATCTCAAAATTGAAGCAGTCGAAGGCACTGGTAAAGCGCCCGCTTATCGCGGCATCGCCTATGTCGTGATAGAGGATTTGCTGCTTTCCCAATTTGGTAACCGAGTGCCGCAGTTTAATTTTGAAGTGTGCCGTCCAGCACAAAGCCAAATTGGTTTAGATCCAGAAGTCGCAGAGCTTGTGCAAGCGGTGACGGTCATGCCGGGTACTGGGGAATATGCGCTGGCCACAACCAAAGTCAGCTATGATTATGGCCAGGGACAGTCCAGAACCGCAAATGTAAATTCACCCGCAGGGGTGGCGGATATAACCGCTTCTCTCACCATGCTCTCCAATGAATTGCCCAAATGCGGGGCCGCTTCTTTGGTGGTCAGCTGGTTTGGGGGTGATTTACGCTGCGCAGAATGTCAATTGCGCCCCAAAGTCGAACAGCACAAGACCGAAGGGGCAGAAATGGCTTGGCAAGTTGCCGGGCTAGATCGTGCAAAAGCTGAGCAAGTCTTGATGAGTGCCGATGGCCGCCCGATTTATGGCGGTACGCCCTCGGATGCCGGCGTTATCGAAGCGATCAAAGCGCTAAAGGCGGCAGGTCAGGATGTGATGTTTTATCCGTTTATCTTGATGGATCAAGCTGCAGGTAATGAATTGCCAGACCCTTACAGCGATACTTTGGGTCAGCTGGCGCTTCCATGGCGGGGGCGGATCACCCTATCAAAAGCGCCTTCAGTTTTGGCAAGTCCGGATCAAAGCTCAGTGGCTGCTAATGAGGTAAAACAGTTTTTTGGGCAGGCCAAGGCCAGCGATTTTTCAATCGTTAATAACGAAGTGCGCTACGACGGCCCCGATGAGTGGAGCTATAAAAGGATGGTTCTGCATTACGCGTTTCTGTGTCAGGCCGCCGGGGGGGTATCCGCCTTTTGTATCGGCTCAGAAATGCGCGGCCTTATGCAAATTCGCGGTGCTGATAATACCTTTGTTGCGGTTCAAGAAATGCGCAAGCTAGCAGCGGATGTAAGCGCCGTTTTGGGGCCTAAAACAAAGCTTGGCTATGCGGCTGACTGGAGTGAATATTCCGGCTATCAGCCTTTGGATGGGTCAGGCGATAAATTCTTTCATCTCGACCATCTTTGGGCGGACCGCAATATAGATTTCATTGGAATTGACAATTACATGCCTCTGTCTGATTGGCAGGATGGAGACACCCACCGCGATGCAAATTGGGGCTCAATCTATAATATTGATTATCTTAAGGCGAATATAGAAGGCGGAGAGGGCTATGATTGGTATTATCAAACCGATGCCGCACGCAAGGCACAAAGCCGAAAACCGATTACTGATGATACCGATGCAGAGCCATGGATATGGCGCTATAAGGATATTCGCAATTGGTGGTCCAATCCACACCACGATCGTCATTCTGGTGTACGTCAGGCGGTGGCCACTGATTGGGTGCCCATGTCAAAACCCATTTGGTTCACCGAAATTGGGTGTGCTGCCTTGGATAAGGCCACAAACCAGCCAAATAAATTTCTAGATCCCAAATCATCAGAGTCCGATTTTCCATATTTTTCAAACGGCCAGCGTGATGAATATATTCAGATGCAATATTTGCGGGCTCTGACAACCTATTGGGCTGACCCCGTAAAAAATCCTGTCTCACCGCTGTATCACGCCCCTATGATTGATATGACACGGGCCTTTGTTTGGGCGTGGGATGCGCGGCCTTACCCATGGTTTCCCCGCGCTGATGATCTATGGAGTGATGGGGCGAATTATGCGCGTGGGCATTGGATAAATGGCCGTGTTTCAGGAGCGTCTCTGGCATCTGTTGTGGCTGAAATTTGTGAAAAGTCAGGGTTTTCGCATTATGATGTCTCTCAGTTGCACGGCTATTTGCGCGGCTATCATCTCACGCAGGTCACTACCGCCCGCAGTTTACTGCAACCTCTTGCGCAGCGCTATGGGTTTGATGCCGTTGACGATTGTGGGCGTTTGAAATTTCTCCCACGCAATGCTGGCGTTGTGCATGACGTGCCGCCCTCGCATCTGGTCGACAGCTCAGAACTGGCGTCGTTGGTCGAAACCACGCGTGATAGCACACCCGATTTAACCGGCCGCGTGCAGATGACCTTTGCCGAGGCAGATGGTCACTATCAAGTGCGAAGCGCAGAGGTGATCTTGGCAAGTGATCAAACCCATGCCGTGACCAATCACCAAACATCTTTGGTAATGACGCCGCAGGAAGCGCGCCAAACCCTTGAGCGATGGCTGATAGAAACGCGGGTTGCGCGGGACAGCATACGGTTTGGATTGCCACTATCAAAACGCAGCATTGGCCCCGGGGATCGGGTGAGGATGACGGTCAATGATGCACAGGGGATCTATCGGGTAGATCATGCAGAATTAGGGCAGTTTCAGCTGATTACAGCTACTCGGATTGAACCAAGCGTTTATCAGCCCTCGCCCTACAGTGATGCCTCTGTAAGCTTGAAACCTTTCGTGCCACCCTTGCCCGTTCTTGCGATGTTTCTTGATTTGCCTCTCTTGAGCGGTGATGAAGTGCCCCATGCGCCGCATATTGCAGTTGCCGCAGAGCCATGGCCCGGCAGTGTAGCGATCTATAGTTCGGATCAAGATGCAGATTACCACTTAGATCACCTTGTTTATCATCGCTCAAAGATAGGTCAGGTGCTTGAGCCACTGCCGGCAGGGCCACTGGGGCTTATAGATCAGGGACATGTTTTGCGGGTTACATTGCGAAATGCAGATTTGCGTTCGGTGTCCGAGACAGCCCTGTTGGCGGGAAAAAACATTGCTGCAATCGGTGATGGAAGCGCTGCGAATTGGGAAGTGATACAGTTTCAAAATGCTGAATTGATTGGCAAGGATGAATATCAGCTTTCAGGTTTGCTGCGTGGGCAAGCAGGTAGCGATGCCGCAATGCGTGATGTTTGGCCCAAAGGAAGCCTGTTTGTCCTGCTTGACGGGGCTCCGGTTCAATTGGACCTTAAATCTGCAAACCGTCAAGTCGAACGCCACTACCGGATTGGCCCGGCCAAGCGTGCCTTTGATGATCCCACATATCGCCATCAAACCCATAGCTTGTCGGGCATAGGACTGCGGCCATATCGGCCCTGTCATTTGACGGTGAAGGCAGGTGATGGCGGCCTTGATATTGCTTGGATACGGCGGGGCCGGATCGATGCCAACCCATGGTCTGAAACCGAGATCCCGCTTGGTGAAACCTTTGAGCGCTATCGTGTTCGTGTCATCGGTGGCGGGCAGGTGCTCCGCGAGCATTTGGTCAGCGATCCATCATGGCAATATTCCAAAGAGTTTCAGGATATTGACAATCCGAGCGGTGAAAATCTGCCCATTTGGCTAGAGGTGGCGCAAATTTCTGAGCGTTTTGGAGTAGGACCTAGCGCAGGTATAACACTTCCATGAGACCTTTGATGCATGGCGATCTGGTGGCCGCGGGCCGCGCTCTTCTGTCGGTGCCTCCAGCCTGCCGGCAGGCACATATCCGCACGCTCATCATTCGAAGCCGGGCTGCAGACCGATATAGAAAACGGTATGGTAAAAGCCACCGTGACTGGGGGGAAGGGTCGTTGATGAGCTGCGCACGCTATTGTATCCAACCAATAGAGCCACCCTTGTGCGATCCCAATTATGCGCAGGCTTTACGCTGCGTTTTGCAAGCAGCAGCGCCAAGCCTATCCTCTTGCGCAGCCAATACACAGCTGCAGGGCTGGGTTCAGTTCAAGGCGCGCCTTTGAGATAAGATCGCCGCAATCGTTGCAGTAGCCAAAGTCACCTTCCTCAATCCGCGTCAATGCTTGCAATAGGGCTTGGCGCAGGCCATCACGTCGGATTTGATGCGCCCTAGCCATTGCCTGAGCTTGTAGCGCGTCCATGCGGCTAAGGCGTCCAACAGACTGCTGATCCAACTCAACTGTTTGCTGGCTCTCTGCTCCTAAAGTATTTTCTTTGTCAATTTCGGCTAGTTTTTTCTGTATTAACCGGCGGAAATCGGATAAAATAACATCATCCATAAACTTTTGGCCTCAGGCGCATTGAATTTATCTGATGTTGCCTATTTATGCCTTAAGGTGCAAGCAAGGTGTTGGATTTAGGAGCAGGTCCATTGGCTAACATTCATAGCAAGATAAAAGAAATTGACCCAGTATGGGGTAAAATTCGCGTTGAAGCAGAAGAAGCCGTACAAACAGAGCCTTTGCTTGGCGCCTTGTTTCACAAGAATGTGCTTCAGCATGACACCATTGACATGGCCTTGGCACATCGGATTTCGCTTAAACTGGCATCGAATGAGATGTCCGAGCAGTATGTGCGAGAAATTTGTGACCTTGCATATCGCGGGGACTCAGAGCTTGCCAGTTCTGCACGCGCAGACATTATGGCAGTTTTTGATCGCGACCCTGCCTGCCACCGGTTTTTGCAACCGCTGCTTTATTTCAAAGGGTTCCAAGCGGTTCAAGCCTACCGCGTGGCACATTGGCTGTGGTTGAACGAGCAAAAAGATCTTGCCTATTTCATGCAGTCGCGCATTTCCGAAGTTTTTGGTATCGACATTCACCCCGGTGCGTTGATCGGTAAAGGCTTGATGATAGATCATGCACATTCAATTGTGATCGGCGAGACTGCCGTGGTTGGAGATAATGTCTCAATGCTGCACTCTGTGACCCTTGGTGGAACCGGCAAGCAAGAAGAAGACCGCCATCCCAAAATTGGTGATGGGGTGCTGATCGGGGCAGGGGCGAAAGTTCTTGGCAATATCAGCGTTGGGGCGTGTTCACGCATCGCAGCTGGATCAGTTGTTCTTAGCCCCGTACCTGAAAAAACTACGGTTGCAGGCGTTCCGGCAGAGGTTGTTGGAAAAGCAGGCTGCGCGACCCCATCAGTTACGATGGATCAGCTTTTGGCCAGTGAGCAATCAACTCAGTAAGAGTTGAACTAACCCTTCATGATCGCCGTTGGCTTTTCGATACTCTAGAGTGCTCAAATACAATTGGAAAAGGCGGTACCTGACCGCGCCGTCCCAGAAATTTCAATTTTGCAGTTAAATTAGACCAACATTGCGATCGGGTTTTCTAGGTTATCGACGATCGCTTGCAGCAACTCGGCGCCTAAGGCGCCATCAATCACCCGGTGATCCACCGATAATGTCACCGACATCACGGTGGCAACCTCAAGATCACCATCGGCATTGACCACGGGTCGTTTTTTACCAGCGCCCACTGCAAGAATAGCGCCATGCGGTGGGTTGATCACCGCATCAAAATTATCAATCCCAAACATTCCGAGGTTTGATATGGCAAAGCTGCCGCCCTGATATTCATGCGGAGCTAGCCTTTTGTCTTTGGCGCGCGCAGCAAGATCTTTCATTTCGGCGCTGAGCTGCGACAGAGTTTTTTGCTCGGCATCCTGAAGAACCGGTGTGAACAACCCGCCCTCGATCGCCACCGCAACTGCCACATCAGATGGGGTGAGTTGCAGCACGCGATCGCCCGCCCAAACAGCGTTTGCGCTGGGCACAGATTGCAGCGCAAGCGCGCAGGCCTTGATGATGAAATCATTGACCGACAGTTTAACATCGCGCGCGGCCAATTGCTTGTTCAAGTCGGCCCGAAACATGAGTAGCCGGTCAATTTTAATGTCCCGCCGCAGATAGAAATGAGGAACGGTTTGTTTGGCTTCTGTCAGCCGCGCAGCGATGGTTTTGCGCATGCCGTCCAATTGAATTTCCTGATAATCGCGCCCTTGATACATCTTTAGGATGGTTTCGGTTGCAGGGCCGGCCGGCATGGCCGCAGGTGCGCTTGCAGGCGCGGGGCTTACGGCGCCTGTTGGTTGACCTTGAGCCGCTTCAACATCTGCTTTGACAATTCGTCCATGTGGGCCTGATCCCTGCAAAGAAGCAAGATCAACACCTGTTTCAGCAGCCAGCCTCCGCGCAAGCGGTGAGGCAAATACCCGATTGCCTTTCAGGGCAGGGGCATTAGAGGTTTGCGGCGCAGCAGAGGTATCCGTGCTAGACGGCTTGGACGGTTCGGCGGATGGCTCTGGCTGCTGCGGCTTGTCACTTTCTGGGGCCGGTGTTTTACTGCCGCCAGGGGTTGCCAAATCCTCGGCGGTTTCCCCATCCTCAAGCAAGACAGCGATAGCACTGTTAACAGCCACGTTTTCAGTGCCTTCGTCTACATAAATTTTTCCAATGACACCTTCGTCAACCGCTTCAAATTCCATTGTGGCTTTGTCGGTTTCGATCTCGGCAATGACATCGCCGGATTGCACGCTATCGCCTTCTTTGATCAGCCATTTGGCAAGTGTTCCTGTTTCCATCGTTGGGGACAGCGCTGGCATGAGAATTTCTATAGGCATGATCTGCGCTCCTTAACGATAGGTGACTTTTTTGACCGCTGAGATCACTTCATCCGTGGTCACCAAGGCCAGTTTTTCCAAATTCGCGGCATAGGGCATGGGTACATCTTTGCCGGTGCAATTGATCACCGGTGCATCGAGGTAATCGAACGCCTGCTGCATAATGACCGCAGACAGATGGTTGCCGATGGCGCCCACAGGAAAGCCTTCTTCCACGGTGACGCAGCGGTTGGTTTTTTGTACCGATGCCAGTACCGTCTCATAGTCAATCGGCCGCAAGCTACGAAGGTCGATGACCTCGGCGCTTATCCCTTCCTCGGCCAGCTTATCGGCCGCCTCTAGGGCGTAATGCATACCGATGCCGAAACTGACAAGCGTGACATCGCTGCCTTCGCGCCAAATCCGCGCCTTACCAAAAGGCACTGTGAAATCATCCAGCACAGGCACATCAAAACTGCGCCCATAGAGGATTTCGTTTTCCAAAAAGATCACCGGGTTGTCATCGCGGATTGCAGATTTCAAAAGCCCTTTGGCATCCGAGGCTGAGAAAGGCATGACCACTTTGAGGCCCGGAATATGCGCATACCATGCGGCGTAATCCTGACTATGTTGCGCGCCCACCCGTGCGGCCGCGCCATTGGGGCCGCGAAAGACCATTGGCGCGCCCATTTGGCCGCCGGACATGTAAAGCGTCTTGGCGGCTGAGTTGATGATTTGGTCAATCGCCTGCATGGCAAAGTTAAAGGTCATAAATTCCACAATTGGGCGTAGTCCGCCAAAAGACGCACCCACTGCAATACCGGCAAAACCATGTTCTGTGATCGGGGTGTCGATCACTCGCTTGGCGCCAAATTCGTCAAGCAGACCCTGCGAAATTTTGTAGGCGCCTTGATATTCGGCAACCTCTTCACCCATCAAGAACACTGCATCATTGCCGCGCATCTCTTCAGCCATCGCATCGCGCAAAGCTTCACGGACGGTTTGCTGTTTCAGCTCGGTGCCCTCGGGCCAGTCTGGTGTGCTGTCATGAGCTGGACTGATCGGAGCGGCAGGCGCCGTAGCCTCTGCTGCAGGCGCTGTTATCTCAGGGGCGGGCTCTGATGCCTCTTGCGGGGCCGGTTCGCTGGATGTTGCATCAGCGCTATCGGCGCTTTCGCCCTCTTCCAAAAGCACGGCAATTGCGCTGTTTACTTTGACGTTTTCGGTGCCCTCTGCGACTAGGATTTTGCCAATAACCCCTTCGTCGACGGCTTCAAATTCCATCGTGGCTTTATCAGTTTCAATTTCCGCTATAATGTCGCCTGAGGCCACGCTATCGCCTTCGCTGACCAGCCATTTTGCCAGAGTGCCTTCTTCCATTGTTGGGGACAGGGCCGGCATAAGAATTTCGGTTGCCATCTTTTAACTCTCCTTATGCCTTACGCGTAAATATCTGTCCAAAGCTCTGATAGATCGGGCTCTGGGCTGTCTTTGGCAAATTCTGCCGACGCATTGACGATTTCCTTGACCTTTTTGTCGATGGCCTTGAGATCATCTTCACTGGCGTGTTTTCCGGTTAGTAACATGGACCGGACGGTTTCAATCGGATCGCGCTCTTGGCGCATTTTC
Organism: Rhodobacteraceae bacterium Araon29; assembly: GCA_039640505.1. NCBI lineage: Bacteria > Pseudomonadati > Pseudomonadota > Alphaproteobacteria > Rhodobacterales > Paracoccaceae > Rhodobacteraceae bacterium Araon29. The sequence continues at coordinate 1,520,017 of CP046865.1, forward strand.
TGCACCTCTTCGCGGGTCCGGTATTTGGCCGGGTCTGACATTGAGTGGCCGCGATAGCGATAGGTTTTTACCTCTAGAATATAAGGGCCTTTGCCCGCTCTACAGTGCGCAACTGCTTTTTGCCCCGCTGCCTTTACCGCCAGAACATCCATACCGTCGACCGCTTCGCCCGGGATGCCAAAGGCTTCTCCGCGCACATAAAGATCAGGCGTTGATGTTGATCTCTTTTGTGCAGTTCCCATAGCATATTGGTTGTTTTCAATCACAAAAATAACCGGAAGGTCCCAGATCGCTGCCATATTGAAGGTCTCATAAACCTGGCCCTGGTTGGCTGCACCGTCCCCGAAATAGGTGAAAGTGACACGATTATTTTCGAGATATTTGTCCGCAAAGGCGAGCCCTGCGCCAATTGGTACCTGCGCACCGACAATGCCGTGACCGCCATAAAAGTGCTTTTCTTTGCTAAACATATGCATTGAGCCGCCCTTACCTTTGGAATAGCCGTCAATGCGCCCAGTTAGCTCGGCCATCACCCCGTTGGGGTCCATCCCTGCGGCCAACATATGTCCGTGGTCCCGGTAAGAGGTTAGCCGTTTGTCGCCTTCCTCTGCGGCAGCCTCAAGACCCACAACAACAGCTTCCTGACCGATGTAAAGGTGACAGAAGCCGCCGATAAGCCCCATACCGTAAAGCTGACCTGCTTTTTCTTCGAAGCGCCGGATGAGCAGCATATCTTCATAATATTGGGTCAGTTCCTGAGCTGAGATATTGGGCTTTGCTTTGGTTTTGCGTGCCGCCATAGATATACCCTCGGAAATAAATAGTTTAGCATTAAACTATCTCTTACAGGAAAAAATAGTTTTGTGCGAGAGGTAATTTTAGTTTGCATGGAGTAATGAGATAAACTGTTTTTAAACAACAGGTTAGTTGATCACAATTTCGTTTCCACGCACATATCCTAGGATATCGCGGGCTTGCTGATCCAAGAGATCAAGGTCTAGAAACTCGTCAGACATCCGCTTGGTCAGGTTTTCCATGTGCTGAACTTCGACCTGCAAAGCCAGCAGTTCACGCTCTAACTTATTTGTTTCGCTTAGAATTTCTGCGCGGCGGAACAGCCCAAAGTCACCTTGAACGGCGGCAAAGGTGAAATACATCCCAAGACCAAAGGCCAGCCCAAAGGCGGCAATCAATCCCCATGCTGGATGGTGTCGCTGTGTCGTCATTCCTGCCTCATTGCCCATTATAGGTGGACTTTGAGGCAGTATTGCACAGGTGATTCGCTTTGTGAATCCCCCAAATGACGAAAATTAAACGATTTTTTTAATCCTCAACCACGTGGGGTGACGGTGGCCTCAAAAAACCGGTATTTTATCCTGCAACCGAGGCCTGATAAATGCCGTTGATGGATTGACCAAGTGCGTGATTAAAGTCTGCGTCGCTTTGCTGGGCGGATAGCCCTTCGGTTAGCGCACGTGAAAAACTGGCGATCATACCGCTGTTTTGCGCTAGTTTGCCGTTTGCCTCTGTTCGGCTATAGCCGCCCGAGAGCGCCACAACCCTGAGAACCCGAGGATGGTTGATCAACTCTTGATAGTGATTTACTGCTTCTGGCAAGGTCAATTTTAACGTCACCTGTTGATCGGTTGGCAATTGATTTAACCGCTCGAGCAGAGCGGCACTTAACTTGTCTTCCGCCTCCGCTTTATCCGCGATTGAAATGCTCACCTCTGGTTCCAGAATTGGCATTAATCCCGCGTCGATAATATCACTGCCGATGGCAAATTGTTGAGCCACAATTTCGTCAATCCCAGTGGCATTGGCGCCATGGATTACCGAGCGCATTTTAGTGCCGAAGATGCCGGCGCTTTTTGCACGCTTTAAAAGCGCCGTAAGACCCGCAATGGGTTTCATCACTTGAACATCGTTTTGGGTCTCAGCCAGACCTTGATCAACCTTGAGAAATGGCACGACACCGCACTTTGACCAAAGATATTCCGCCACAGGGGTACCTTCGATATCGCGGTCCATTGTATTTTCAAACAAAATTGCCCCCACCACTTTTTCGCCAGTGAAAGAGGGTGATTTAATAATCCGGCAGCGCATTTCATGGATACGGTCGAACATTTCAGCATTGGATGCATAGGCGTCTTCTTCAATCCCATAAAGGCGCAGCGCTTTGGGTGTTGATCCTCCACTTTGATCAAGGGCGGCGACAAACCCGGGCGCTGTTGCGATTTTTTGCATCTGCTGCTGGTCGGTCATAGATAAGCGTCCTTTTACAAAAATTACCTTTTGCGCGCTGCTGTGGCGGCACAAATTCGTGTCATGAACATAGCCTTAAGGCAGTGATCGAACTGTGACAATTGTGGTAGCGCTATCAACTCAAAATAAAGTGACAGCTCTGTATTTTTGAATTTCTTTGTTTCTAATCTCGGATCAGCGCGGCCACACCGGGCAGGGTTTTGCCTTCCATCCACTCAAGAAATGCACCCCCTGCGGTGGAGATATAGCTAAAGTCCTGCGCTGCGCCCGCTTTGTTCAGCGCCGCAACCGTATCGCCGCCGCCGGCCACGGAAATTAGCCCAGCTGACTGGCTTAGCTGCGCAGCTTGTGCCGCCGCAGCATTTGTGGCGCGATCAAAAGGCTCGATTTCAAACGCCCCTAGGGGGCCGTTCCAAATGAGTGTTTTTGCCTGCGTAAAACAGGCCACAATCCGCGCCACCGTTTGCGGACCGGCATCCAAGATCATCGCATTGGCAGGGCAGTCTTGGACCGGTAGCGTTTGATTTGGGGCATGGGCGGCAAAGTCCTGCGCCACCACGATGTCACTGGGCAGAATAATCTCGCATCCGGTTGTGGCGGCTTTCGCCAGGATGCTCAAAGCGGTTTCGGTCATGTCGTGCTCGGCCAGAGATTTGCCCACTGCAACGCCTTGCGCGGCCAGAAAGGTATTGGCCATGCCGCCGCCAATCACAAGGTGATCAACCTTTTCTACAAGGTTGCCCAACAGGTCGAGTTTGGTGGACACTTTCGCGCCGCCCACCACCGCCACCACGGGCCGCTTTGGGGCGCCAAGCGCGCCTTCAAGCGCGCTAAGTTCTGCTGTCATCAACCGGCCGGCGCAGGCGGGCAGCAATCGGGCTAAACCTTCAGTGCTGGCATGGGCTCGGTGGGCAGCCGAAAATGCATCATTGCAATAGACATCGCCGATTTGCGCCAATGCGCTGACAAATGCGGCCTCGTTGTGCTCTTCTTCGGGGTGAAAGCGGGTGTTTTCCAATAGCAAAACCTCACCTGCCTGCATCGCCTCTGCTGCCGTTTGTGCTTTGGGGCCAATGCAGTCTTCGGCAAAACCAATTGTCGTTTGCAGAGCCGATTGAAGCGCGGGAATAAGATGGCGCAGGCTCATTTCGGGCACCACTTTGCCTTTGGGCCGGCCAAAATGCGCGAGCAATATCGGCAGGCCTCCGGCTGCAAGAATGGTTTTAACGGTGGGGACAATCTTTTCAATCCGTGTCGCATCGGTCACACGGGCTCCGTCCATCGGCACATTGATGTCGACGCGTGTCAAAACCCTTTTGTTCCTAAGGTCCATATTATCCAGCGTTTTCCAAGCCATCGGTGTATCCCCGTCCTTATTAACTTTACCCCGCGTCTTTTCCTATATTTGGCCTATGGTCAATGCTGCACCTTGTTCCTTGCGACAAAGCAGCTTAGATAACCCGCTAAAGATCACCAAGGAGTCGCCGGATGGCTAAAATCAAAGATCCAGAAAATACCATTCTGATAGAACTGAAAGACGGAACAGTCGTCATTGAACTGATGCCTGATATTGCGCCTGACCACTGCGAGCGGATGAAAGAGCTGGCGCGCAGCGGCGCTTATGACAACGTGTGTTTTCACCGCGTGATCGAAGGTTTCATGGCGCAATCTGGCGATGTGGCTAATGGCAATATGGAGCAAGACTTCGATTTGCGTATGGCTGGCACAGGCGGATCTGATTTGCCCAATCTTAAGGCTGAGTTTTCCGGCATTCCGCATGACCGCGGCACTTTGGGTGCGGCGCGTAGCCAAAACCCCGACAGCGCTAACAGCCAGTTTTTCATAAACTTTAGTGACAACCACTTTCTCAACCGTCAGTACACTGTCTATGGCCGGGTGATCGACGGTCTTGAACATGTGGATGCGATCGCATCGGGCGAACCACCGGCCGCCCCGGATCGGATGATCAGCGTTAAGGTGGCCGCCGATGCTTAGGGTTGCCGCTATTCTGTCCTTGCTGGCAGGCCCTGTTGTGGCCACCGGTATTGAAATTGAAATCGCCGGCGAGGGTGCAAATGGCACCGTGACGATCGATTTGCTTGAAGATGTTGCGCCGCTCCATGCAGAGCGCATTGCCCAACTGGCCGCCGAGGGGGCCTATGACGGCGTTGTGTTCCATCGGGTTATTGACGGCTTTATGGCCCAAACCGGGGATGTGCAGTTCGGCAAGGCCGGCGGCAATACCTCCATGGCCGGACGCGGGGGATCGACTTTGCCGGATTTGCCGGCAGAGTTTTCCGAAGTGCCCTATGATCGCGGGATCGTTGGCATGGCACGCTCACAAAACCCAAATAGTGCCAACAGCCAGTTCTTTATCATGTTTGCCGAAGGCTATTTTCTAAACGAAAATTATACTGTTGTTGGCCGCGTAACTTCGGGCATGGATGTAATTGATGCGATCAAGCTGGGTCAGGGCCCAAATGGATCGGTGATCGGCGCACCGGACGTTATGATGAAGGTCTCTGTGATCGAATAAGCGTTCACCAATGACTGTATGAGCTTCACAATTACGTGGGCGGGGCTAGACCAGCGCCGCCCTTTTTCGTTTTATAGCCCTAGGTTAAGGGAGGCTGTGACATGCGCCAAATAGTTGTGACCATTTTTGCCATTCTCGCGGCTTTGCCGCTGATGGCGGATCCTGCGCTGTGGGGCCGTGAGTGGCCGCAGACCAATTTTGAAAAAACAACATTGAGCGATTGGAGCGAAATTATCTCGGGTGGTCCGCCCAAAGATGGCATTCCGGCTTTGGTTGATCCTGCGTTTATTGCAGCTGGTGATGCGGCATTGCCGCAAAATGAACCGGTGATCACGGTCGAGTTGGCGCAGCAAACCCCGCGCGCCTATCCGCTGCGCTATCTGATGTGGCATGAGATTGTAAATGACCTCATCGGGGCGCATCCGGTTGCGGTTACCTTTTGCCCGCTGTGCAATTCGGGGCTTACGTTTGACCGGCGGCTGGACGGCCGCGTGCTTGAATTTGGCGTGTCGGGCAAACTGCGCGGATCGGACATGGTGATGTATGACAGGCAAACCGAAAGCTGGTGGCAGCAAGCCTTGGGCCGCGCCATTGTGGGCGAGCTGACCGGAGCGCAGCTGACGCCAGTGGCCAGCTGGATGGAAAGTGTCGGGCAGTTTCGCACCCGCAATCCTGACGGGTTGATCATGGACCAGCCGGATTTTCCCCGCGCATACGGGCGCAATCCCTATGTGGGTTATGACGGCAGTACGGATCCGTTCTTATACAGTGGCGAGCTGCCGCCGCATGATATCCCGGCTTTGGCGCGGGTGGTGCGGGTCGGGCCGCGGGCCTGGCCGCTGGGCAGGCTGCGCGAAGCCGGCGAGTTGAGTGAGGCAGGCATGCATCTGACATGGCGAGCCGGTCAAAGCAGCGCTCTGGACACTGCGCAGATTGCAAAAGGCCGCGATGTAGGGTCAATCCGCGTGCGCGATGCGGCGGGGCACGACCTGCCACATGACGTGATGTTTGCCTTTGCCTTTCACGCCTTTTGGCCTGATGGAGAATGGATGCTTGGCCGCTAGAGCTGCAACGGATGCTGGGCGTCGGCGCGGAATATGCGCGCCTTGCCAGAAAACAGAGTATTATTTAAGGTGGAAATTGTATTTTATTTTTCCACCCTAGGATAAGCTCAAGTTTAAATGAAAACAATTTTAGTGCGCGTAAGTGAAAACATGCCATCTATTGTGTTCCTCACTGCGTTCAAATTGGGTCAAGACGTGATCATCGCCGCTTTAAGCGGGATGTTGGTCAGTTGGCTGGTTTTATTTGTTTTTTACCGTAAAGGACTTGCCTTTGATCCAATTGTTTTAGGCATAAACGTGAATTTTGCCAGCCTCGCGCCGCTAATAATGTTGTTCTATTTGATGGGCTTTGGCGAATTGGCGCAGATAATCGTGAAATATGCAGGCCCGACGGTCTTGCTCTATATCCTGCTGACTGGCGCTGTCTTTGTTTGGGGGCTAAAGCGAGATATTGTTAGGGAAAAAACTGGAGGCCCTGTGGCCATTTGGCGGCGGTCTTATGCATTCATTGGGCTCTGCGGGCTCGCATGCGTTTGGAGCTTTGTATTTGCAGGGGATCAGTTTGTATCCGTTGGGCTTCCCATTATGGTTTTGTTTTTATCGCGTGGCTTTATGGGCGGCCGGTCGGACCCTATGGCAGCGGCCAAATAAACCAGCATCTATAGCCGCCCGCCTTGGGCTTATCCTTGCAAGCACACCAGCGCATGGCGTTTTTTGCCGGCGCTCAGCTTGATCGGGGTCTGCAGCGCGTCTGCATCAATCATCTGGCCTGCATCACTGAGCGCGACATCATCCATGCGCGCCCCGTTTTCCGCAATGAGCCGCTTGGCCTCTTTGCCGGATTTCACAAGGCCGGCTTTGACAATCAACTGCACCACCGAAATACCGCTGCCCACGTCTTCTAAGCTCAGCGTTACGGTTGGCAAATCATCGCCCACACCGCCCTTTTCAAACACTTCGCGCGCGGTGGCTTCAGCTTTGGCAGCGGCCTCTGCGCCATGCAGCAGGGTGGTGACTTCATTGGCCAAAACGATCTTGGCATGGTTAATCTCGGCGTCTTGCAGCGCGCCAAGGCGGTCGCATTCATCAAGCGTTAGCTCGGTATAAAGCTTAAGAAAGCGGCCCACATCCGCATCCGTGGTATTGCGCCAGAATTGCCAGAACTCATAGGGGCTGCGCATATCTGCATTAAGCCAGACCGCTCCATCCTGGGTTTTGCCCATCTTTTTGCCATCGGAAGTTTCCAGCAGCGGCGAGGTGAGCCCGAAGACACTGGCATCTGCAATGCGCCGGCTTAGGTCGATACCGTTGACGATATTGCCCCATTGATCCGATCCGCCCATCTGCAGCATACAGCCATAGCGCTGGTGCAGTTCGAGAAAATCATAGGCCTGAAGGATCATGTAATTAAACTCAAGAAATGACAGCGACTGCTCGCGGTCGATGCGCGATTTAACCGATTCAAAGCTAAGCATCCGGTTGACCGAAAAATGCCGCCCGATATCGCGCAGAAAATCGAGATAGTTCAATTTATCAAGCCATTCGGCATTATTGACCATCACCGCATCTGATGGCCCATCACCATAGGTGATATAGGCCGAAAACGCGGTTTTGATGCCAGCGATATTCTGATCAATTTGGTCTGGCGATAAAAGCGGCCGCTCGTCGGAGCGAAAGCTGGGATCGCCCACTTTCGTCGTGCCGCCCCCCATCAATGTGATCGGCTTGCCGCCGGTTTTTTGCAGCCAGCGCAGCATCATGATTTGCATCAAGTGGCCCACATGCAGCGAGATAGCCGTTGCATCAAACCCGATATAGGCGGGCATCGCGCCATCGCGCAACGCATCATCCAGCCGTGAATAATCCGTGCAATCCGCGACAAACCCGCGTTCCATCATAATTTTTAAAAAATCAGACTTTGGTTGAAAGGTCATATCGGGCCTCGTTTCGGATTGTTCGGTTCATCCTATAGTCCTCTATCCCTTTGAGGGAAAGACCATGTTTTGCGAAAACCCCCATTGCCGTTCTGCCGTGGGGACGGCAGATAATTTCGTCATGGCACTGCATCATGTAAGTTAGCCTTTAGCCGGCCTACAGTTTCATCCAGAAAGTATTGGGACCGAATGTGGGATGAAGATAATCCAAAATTCACTTCGGCTTACTGCAGGGCGATGTTAAGCTCTAGCTCTAATTCACACCCAAAAAATGATTCTGAATTCTTTGAATTGCATTATTGATACTCCTGCGACACTAAATTGATACCCGTGCAGCGCTAAATTGATACCCGTGCAACGCTAAATTGATACCCGTGCAGCGCTAAATTGATACTCGTACAACATTAAAGGGCATATTTTATGACACAAGCACATGAGACTGGTTCGATTAAGTCAGACGCAATCAATTTGGACGGAAAGTGGAAAGCGCTTGCTGTTATCTCTCTGATTCAATTTATTCTTTTGTTAGATGCTACTATTGTGAACGTAGCTTTGCCACAAATCAAAGAAGGTTTGAATCTAACCGATGGTAGTCTGACCTGGGTTGTTACTGCCTACGCAATTTCTGCGGGTGCGCTATTACTTTTTGGCGGTAAGTTGGGCGATGCTTATGGTATTCACCGGGTCTTTATTTTGGGTACTGTCATTTTTGGTGTGTTCTCATTTGTTGCAACGGTGGCGCCAAACGCAGAATGGTTGATTATTGGCCGTGCTGGACAAGGGATAGGCGAGGCATTGGCAGCTGCCACTGGGCTTGCAATGGTCTCACTGCTTTTTCCTTCAGGCGAGGACCGCGCTAAGGCCTTTGGAATATGGGCGGCACTTGGTGGAATTGGTGCGATAGCTGGAGTTATTCTGTCGGGTGTCATAACCGAAACTCTCAACTGGCGCTGGATTTTTGGTATAAATGTGCCATTAATTTCTATTCTTGTAGTTGCCGCGTTTTTGACAATTCCCGTTTTCCCAACCTCCAAAAAAGTGAGACTCGATTTTGGTAATGCTATGCTCATCGCAGTTGGTGTTGTTTTGATGGTGCAAGGTTTGGTTGGCACCAGTATCGAAAGCGAGCACGGACTGCGTTTTGGTCTTGCTGCCGTGGGTTTGATTTTTGGGGCCTTGGTGTTTTATCGCTGTAGAAAGGTTGAAGATGGAATTATTCCTGCACGTCTCTTAAAGTCATCGCCGAGATTTACTGGGTACGTGGTTGTAATTATTTTAGCAGCAACTTCTGGGGCATTATTTTTTCTTGGTGTCCTGCACCTTCAGGGCGGACTGGGTCTTAGCCAAATGATGACCGGCCTTGCATGGTTGCCATTTTGTTTTGGTTTCTTTCCAGGAATATTCCTATCTCAATTTCTGTCACAAAAGTTTAGCCCAAAGACTGCGGCATGCACGGGCCTTATTATATCGGCTTCTGGCTTTGGATTATTTGCTTGGGGGGTCACAACCGATAGCTACTGGTTGGGCATGCTACCTGCCATGTTGGTTACTTCGATCGGCTTTGGTTGTACCGCACCTGTGGCACAATCGATAGCGACGGTTGAATTATCCGAAGAAGACGCGGGAGCAGGGTCTGGCTTAACATCTACGATTCAACAGCTTAGCCAAGTTTTTGGGATAACAGTATTCGTTGCATTAGCCTTGAGCATTGGCAACGGTATCTCGGTTGGCACAGCAGGCCTGGTATTTTCTTTTAGCATTGCCATGCTTTTGATGTTGCTCGGGGGTGTTGTGGTTTGGAGAGCTAAGGGTGTGGACCTTTCAGTGTCTGGATCATCGTGAATTCTCAAAAAAAAACGAAAAGCGCATGCGTCAAGTTTGTAATATAAGTCTTGGATATTGCTAAAACGCTGATAGTCTTTTCACTACATAAATTTGAATGGTTTTTGGGGTGGGTAGCCCATAAGGTTCGTTAAGAATTTAGATGAGGTAATAGCTTGGCCATTAAAAACGCAAAAGCCCATGCAGCGGCCATCGTGGCAGCATCCGTTGCCGGCTTGACGGTGATTTTTACCAGCATTTTAATGCAATCGGTTGACCCGTTGCTGGCGGCAACACTGCGCTATTTTGTGGCCAGCCTAAGCGTGCTGCCATTTTTAATCTGGAATTGGTCTGCGGTTCGCAGAATATCGCCCTGGGATTTCATCGCAATATCCGCGCTTGGGGTTTTGTTTTATTTCCTATTTCCCTTTTTGTTCAATCAATCCTTGGAACTGACCACCGCGGCGCGCGGATCGTTGATTATGTCTTTGCTGCCCATTATGGCTTTGAGCATTGGTGTGGCCTTCAAGGTTGAAACGCTCAACCTGTTCAAAGTACTGGGCTGCGGTCTGGCCATTTTGGGCGTTGGTTTAAGTGTTTATGATGGTTTGGCACTTGGCGCTGCAGGGGCCGATGCGCTAACGGGCGATTTGATTATGATTATAGCCGTGACGATTGCCGCCAGCTTTACGGTTTTCTCGAAGCGCTATTTTCAAAGATACGGGTCATGGGCCGTATCCTATATTGCCATTTGCGCCGGTTTTTTAGTGCCACTGCCGATCACTGCAACGGTGATAGATTTCGGTGTTCTGCCGGCGTTGACGAACTTAGAATTGGCCCTGTTGTTTTTGCTGGGCACTTTAGGGGTGCCCATTCAGTTCGGCTTGTTTTCTTGGAGCCTCAACCAACTGGGGCCATCGCGCGGATCCATGTACATTGTGCTGATGCCGATCACAGCCACTATTTTGGCGGTCATTGCGCTCGATGAAACCCTCAGGCCATTATTTGTTGCCGGTCTAGTTTTGATAGTCGGTGCAATAATTTTGGTCAATCGAGAGCCAAAAACCTCACTCTGAGAATTGCAATAAAACCCTAAAGACAGTATTTTGATCGCTTCAAACTGCTTGCAGATGAACCAAACGCAGAGTTGAGCGCTTAGGTGTCTATGGTGGTGTCCAAAGCCTGATCTAATTGTTGGTCTTTGAGCTGCTGAGTATAGGTTTGAAGATCGAATTGATTATTTTCTTGTGCAATATCAGCAGCAGCATCTGCATTCATTTTGCGGGCTGCGGCGCTAATTTCCACCTTAACGGACGCGGCAGAAGTTTTCTTTGCGACGGGGGCATCGCGCGGCCCTTCGCTGCGCTTGTTTTCAACTGCGATTTGCGCTTTGTCATCCGGGCTACTGTTATAAGCCTGCTTTAAATATGAGCCGAGACTGCTTGCTGTCACTTCTACCATAATAAACCTCAAAAAGACGAGTTAGCGTTTGTAACCCATTGATTGTTTGCTGCTCTTTAAATGTTGTTTTGCCTGTTTTTGAATTAATAGAAAACATATTTTGAAAATTTTTAGAACGGGTGTTGCAGAATTGCTAAATCAGATATCTGGGTAGAACCGCCCTAGAGTGGACCATTTGGACTTTCGGCTTATTAAGCGCTCAAAACTTGGTAGAGCAATGAAATTGCTCTATATTCATGGTAACGAAAGATAAAACGGGAAAAAACATGACACAGCAGCCTGACCTAAAACTTGTGTATTTTAAAATGCGGGCTCTGGCAGAAGCGCCGCAACTTTTGATGCAGTATGCCGGATTGTCCTATGACTACGCTATGTCTTGGGAGTATTTCGACGCCCCTTGGCCAGAGGTCAAATCATCGGTTATGTTTAAACAGTTGCCGATCTTGGTGGTGGATGATCAGCATGTGATTGCGCAAAGCAGCGCGATCCTGCGCTATTTAAACGGGCTTGCAGGGATGACCCTTGCAAACCCCATTGAGGCGGCACGCAGCGATGCCATCCTTGAAGCTGCGCAGGAAATGTTCGCCCCCCTAAACCCAACAATGAACTTTGCCGTCGGCGATGATTTTGAGCAGAAAAAACAGGCGATGCTGCCAATGCTTAAATCGAAATGCGATGATTTTGAACGTTTGCTTGTCGATCAGGGTGATGGCCCGTTTTTTACTGGCGCACACCCAATTCATTGCGATTTTGCTGTCTATCACCACATTTCAATGGCGCAGAGGATGCACGCTGACATCTTGCAGGATTTTCCACGTTTGCAAGCGCTGCTAGAGGCCATCAGCAGCCTCCCGGCGATCCAGGGTTATCTTGCGAAGCGGCCCGAGCTTACCGGAGTGGGCACAAAACCGCAGTTGGTTATTGACGGAGTGCCCGTTCCCACCGGCTTAACGCCGACTTAGGCCTTGCTTCTAATATCATCGCCCGGCACGCTGTGACGCCGTGCCGGAGCAATTTTATGCAATCATGCGCCTGTAAACACAGACCCTGCATAGGCTGAGTCCATGCTCATCGGAAATTCACTGGCCGCTTGGGCGCGAATATCTGCGATTTTTTGCTGCGCGGATTGCCCTGTGGCCTCATCAGGATACTGGGTCACCACACACATGGCAAGATCGCCGGTCCGGATCATTTGAACGCTGGTGGCGCCGACGGACATAATCATGGGTGCAAATTTGCTTGTGGCTTGCGCCTCCATCTCATCGTTCCATTCGGTGGCTGTCCAATGCGAAATTGTTACATATGCCATTTTAACCTCCTACAAAAATCAAAAAACATTGGTTGAACTTGTGTAGCTAAGCACGGGTTTGAACAATTACCTAAATTGACCTCGCGTCAATGTCTGTCTGGTGTTTTCGTGGATGGGGTATTGGTATCGACTTACCGTCTTTCGTCAATCTACAGCGTAGAATTCCGTAAATCATCAAAAGCGTGCCGGTAGCGAAACAGATATAATCATGGACACAAATTCACTTGTGGCTTGCGCTTCCGTATCGTCGTTCCATTCGGTGGCTGTCCAATGGAAAATTTTTACATATGCCATTTTAAATCTTGCTTTTTCTTATATTGCTCTGGTAAATCCCTTTTCGGTCGCTCGTTCTCACCGCATTCTGACCACACTCTACGGCCATTACAGGCAAAAGTGGGGGCAGTATTTGAAGAGTTCATAGACCACCGCCTTACTCGACAATTAGGGCGTCTAAATATCATTGATGTGTAGAAGAGAATACTGTTTAATATTCTTTAAGTTGTTGACTCGTAATAAATATTTAAATTTTGAGGATTTTGTGGATCATAATAACTTTATAAGTTCCGCGTATTTAGCTAGGCGTGCAGACCGAGACGAAAAAAATGAGGCGACACTGGTTTGGATGGTGTCATGGGGCGTTCTTTCTGCTGCTAGTTTTCCTGTGCGTTGGGCACTAAACCTCTATTTCATTACCATTCCGATGGCTGTGGGAGTTTGTTTTGTTCTAAGCGCTCTCTTGGGCTTATTTTGGCTTATTCGAGCAAAGAAAGTTATTCACAGCGCTCGAGATGAATACCATAGCCGCCGCAGGGAGTTGCAGAAAAAAATGCAAGAAGAGCATCTAGAGAAACTAAGAAAATCTTCATTATAGCATTCTGCCAAACAGGGTATTGTATGCGAATTATTGTGTAATGCGGCTTGAAGTATTTGGGGTGGATTTAGTTTTGGGACTTCTACAGCAACGCAGCCATTGACCTGTTTACGCCTCATAACTTCAATTGATACATTACCTCGATAGCGGTACTGCCTCCTGCTGAAACCCCAACAGGGCCAGCAATTGCGCTACAGCTTGCACCTACGCTGGTACCACTTCTATCTTCTTGATCTGACATTGTCTTTCTCCTTAATATAATTTGTTCAATGATTAACCTTCAGAAAGTCGAGCATCCAACTGTATCGAATTTCAATGGTCCGCTGTATGCAGGCCAATACATGATCGAATTCAAATTTCCGGCAGGTTCCCGATATCTCCAAAAAAAGTGGAAAAGAACTATAGTAAGTTTCCCTTAATTTGATTTCATCGAGGTTTTTTTCATAATCAAACAAGGCTGTGAATAGTCCAAATGCCAATGCCGTTTTATTTTTAAAGCATAGTAATCGCTGGTCTTCGGATAACCTTGTGTGCGCCAAAATGACCACTGAGTTTACTTCAAAACGTGAGTTTTTGCCTTTAATGTGAGAACCGGAAGGAAAGATAAGACAATCATCCCCATCTCTAGCGTTGCCAATACTAAGCCGAGATTCCCGTTGGTGAAGTGCTTCGAACAATGGTGTGTTTGGCCATAGACCTTCCAATCTTTGCCGCAACCCAGGGTCCATAAATTCACCCTTTGGCGTAAAATCGGCGACAACGAGGCCGAAAGAATAATCATCGCTCGTTGAAGTCTCATCAGTACCATTTAGAATAAGCTCGCTTGCCGATGCCATCGCATAAAATTCAACAAATAATTTAGCTTTCTCCAATACCTTGGAACTGTTGCCACTTTCATCATGAAAACCGACCTTAACAGGACTGCGCCAATAGGGTGGAATATCGTTATCAAACAGAAGATAAAAACGGCGAGCTCTATCTTCCTGCGTGCCAGCCGTTTGATCGGCACTTTCAGCGCTGCTTATAAATGGCAGGCACAATACGCCAAATGCAAAGAAGGCACAGGCTGAGGCCCAGCGTTTACAACTTAGTCCCATAATTTCCTCCTAATGTCGTCATCCCCAACTTTCGGAAAAAACTGAACTAAATTGGTTGGGCAGCTTTGGTTTGAACCATAATCAGGTCGCATGGCAGAAACACCGCCGTGCCAAAGACGCGAGTCCGGCAACCCCGAGGTTATGATCTCAAGTGAAAATACGGCAAGTGCGCTATTGGCAATATTGCCCAAAGTGACTGCCAGTGCCGCTACGCCGTCACCTAGATTAGAAATGCCCGTTGCAAAGAATAAAGACCGATAAGACCGGTTTGAAAAAAGTAAGTTCATGAACCCATAAAATGAAAATAAAAATAGCGGATGCAGCGGGACGCACGATAAATAGCGTACCGCCTTAAGTTAATAGTTTAAAAACAGATCAAGTTTTGATCGAAATTATGCCGCCGTGTCAAGGAACAGTCGTTACCATTATTGGACAGCAAGTTTGTATGAGCAAAACCTGCCCTCCGCGATTTCCAATGTGGCACCATTAAATATTTACGTGTGGCGCGTTACAGATCCTATCAAACCGAATTCAGTGGTCTGTCATTAGCTCTCTGCGGCATCCGCAGAATCTGCATTCAGTAATCCGTAGTTCTGTACGCCAATTTCATCCAAAAGACCGATCTGGGTTTCTAAAAAGTCGATATGACCCTGTTCATCTCGAATTAACTCTTCAAAAAGATGCATCGACGCATAGTCACCCACTCCAGAGCAATATTTTCTTGATTCATTATAGAGACTTACCGCTTCCATTTCGGCATCAAGATCACACGTCAGTGTTTCGCGTATATTTTGCCCAATACGCAAAGGATCAAGGGTCTGCAAATTTGGGTGCCCTTCCAAAAATATGATCCGGTCAATCAGCTTGTCGGCATGCTCCATTTCTTCAATGCTTTCTTCGCGCATTTTTTTGGCCAGCTTTCCATAACCCCAATCTTTTTGCAGCCGGTAGTGAAGCCAAAATTGGCTTACGGCGGTAAGCTCTACCTTCAACGCCTTGTTCAAATACTCTAAAACTTTTTTATCGCCCTGCATGTGAATTCTCCTTATTCAAATTTATGCACTGCAAGACTATTACTGTTTGGCAAGATCATAAAAAAAGTAGTTAGATGCTGTAGTGGCAATAGCAGCCATACTATTTCTATTTGCTTGGAAAAATGATCCTGCTCATCTCGCAGTAATTGCTGTTCTTCCCAAGATATACTCAGCGTTGCACGACAAAAGGAGCAAAGCAATGAAAACTTTGCTTGGAAATACCTTAAATATTAAGCCTGTGCTCCTAGTGGCTCCCTTAAAGTGCAGAGTTCAGCTGGGACTTTCAGGCTTTTATTCGATCGCATCGTCGCAACAAATAGCTTCATGCACCCACCACAATTGGGCGCTTTGCCCAATGCGTGATAGATTTTGCCGGGTGTGATGATTGCTGCCGGATCGGAAGAGCGCATCCATTCAACAGCAGAATGGATATCGTCATCAGAAATTATTTCACAGCTGCAAATGATCATTTAAGGACTCGTATCGGAATCAAGGATTATAATTGACTAAAACTGTCGGGTTGTCAATTCTGATAAAAAAACTAAGGATAGGTCTGGTGGAGAAAACAAATAGTGTATTTCACCTATTCTTTATGTCCGGTTTGCCATGAGGGGCTTGCAAATCTCTCTGACAGCACATCGGGGCATAGGCCAGTCCCGTAACGCAGGTTTTGACCCACCAAAAGAAACGTTTGTCTGAATAGAACAGGCCGCTTTGAAAGACATCTCGTGCAATCAAATGGCCCGATTTGAAAGAGCCATATACTTAGGCCTTCAAGTTCCGAAAAAGAAAATTTGTCAGCCGCTATTGCCGTAGGATCAAGCAGACGCGCCCGCCGCCACCCGCCGGGTGATCCAGCCGCCGCCTAAGATGCGGCTGCCATCGGGGTGATAAAACACGCAGGCCTGACCGGGGGCAACGCCCTCTTCGGGATTGAGCAACTCCACTTCGGCGCGGCCGCCGTCCAAGGGCCGCAGGATCGCCTCACGCGGTGGGCGGGTCGAGCGCACTTTAACCGCAACCTGCCATTCAGGCTGGCTGCCGAGCGGTGCATCGCCAAGCCAGTTGATCCCGCTGACCGGCACATGGCGCGTGGACAGCAGTTCTTTAGGGCCCACAACCACCTGTTTTTTATCCACATCAAGCGCGGTGACATAAAGCGGCTCGCTTAAACCGCCGATACCGAGCCCTCGGCGCTGGCCGATGGTGTAATGAATAATCCCATTATGACTTCCCAGCACCCGTCCGTCTGCATGGACAATATCGCCAGCATCGGCAGCCCCGGGGCGCAGCTTTTCAATCACGGCTGCGTAGTCGCCATTTGGTACGAAGCAAATATCCTGACTGTCCGGCTTGTCGGCCACCGCGAGCCCGTATTTTTGCGCTAGGGCGCGGGTGTCATGCTTTGATGCCAAATGCCCCAAGGGAAAGCGCAGAAAATCAAGCTGTTGTTGGGTGGTGGTGAATAGAAAATAGCTCTGATCTCGGTCTGCATCGCTGGCGCGGTGCAATTCGGCGCCATGCGCGCCAATTTTACGCTGAATATAATGGCCGGTGGCCATGCAGTCTGCATCCAAATCACGCGCCGTGTGCAGCAGGTCTTTGAACTTCACCCGCTCGTTGCAGCGAATGCAGGGCACAGGGGTGGCGCCGGCCAGATAACTGTCGGCAAATTCATCAATCACCGCCTCTTGGAAAATATTTTCATAATCCAAAACATAATGCGGAAACCCCATGTCATTGGCCACACGGCGCGCATCGTGGATATCAAGTCCGGCGCAGCAAGCGCCTTTTTTGGCCAGGGCCGCACCATGATCATAAAGCTGTAAGGTCACGCCCACCACATCATAGCCTTGCTCGGCCAGCTGCGCAGCGACAACCGAGCTGTCCACACCGCCCGACATTGCGACCACCACACGGGTTTCGCTAGGCGGCTTGTCAAAGCCCAAAGAATTCAGATTTTTTGATCGGTCGAGGGGCATAGCGCTGCTTTCAAAAGAACTGTGCTAAAATATAGTAAAATCTTAGGCAATCACAAGCCCAGGCTTCATCTTGAATTAACCGGTTGGTCGACAGTTTAAACTGGGTTTAGGATTTGGTGAACAAAGATATGTCGATCAAGGATAAAAACGGCCCCTGTGTGGTCAAACTGCCAGATAATACAATTCTGAGCCGTGCAGATCTACCGCCGAAAGACACAGCGCGCTGGGTTGTATCGCGCAAATTAATCGTGGTGCGCGCTGTTATCTATGGTTTGATAAGTCTGGATGAGGCATTGGATACATATGCCATCAGCGAAGAGGAATTTTTTACTTGGGTTGATTTGGCAGCACAGCATGGGGAAAAGGGCCTTAGGGCGACATATTCACAAATATATAGACAACCTTAACGAGAAATGACAAATTACAATAAATGGTAACGCGGGATTAACCTTTTCGCCGCACTCTAACGAGATCGTTGAACAAATTGGAGTTTAAGATGCGCGTTCTATTGGTCGAAGATGATCCTACCACAGCAAAAAGCATCGAAATGATGCTGACCCATGCCAATTTAAATGTCTATTCAACTGATTTGGGCGAAGAGGGCATCGATCTGGCAAAGCTCTATGATTATGATATTATTTTATTGGATCTGAATTTGCCGGATATGACTGGCCATGACGTGTTGCGGCAGTTGCGGCTGGCGCGCATAGACACCCCGATTTTAATTCTAACGGGATCGGATGATACAGAAAATAAAATCCGCGGATTTGGCTTTGGCGCCGATGATTATCTGACCAAACCGTTCCAAAGAGAGGAATTGGTGGCGCGTATTCATGCCATTGTGCGCCGCTCAAAAGGCCATGCGCAATCCATTATCTGGACCGGAAAAGTTGCGGTAAATTTGGATGCCAAAACCGTTGAGGTTGAGGGCAAGACCGTTCACCTGACCGGAAAAGAATATCAAATGCTTGAATTGCTGTCGCTGCGCAAAGGCACTACCTTGACCAAAGAGATGTTTCTCAATCATCTTTATGGCGGGATGGATGAGCCAGAACTAAAAATCATTGATGTATTCATATGCAAGCTGCGCAAAAAGATTGCTCAAGCAACAGATAATGAAAACTATATTCAAACCGTTTGGGGACGGGGCTATGTGCTTAAAGATCCCGAACCCCAACAGCAGCCTGAGGCGCGGCTAGCGGTCAGCGCTTAATCAGGTTTCGTCGTCTTAGGGTCTAGACCAATGCGGCCGGTCGATTTATCACCATAGTATGGATGATTTGAAAGGCCGCAATTCGTGAGTGATGAAAGTGATGTCTCTAGGTTGACGCCAGATCAGGCGCGATCTGAACTGGCCCGATTGGCCAGCCTGTTGCAGCAGGCTAATATTGACTATCATCAAAATGATAATCCATCCCTATCGGACGCTGAATATGACCGTTTAAAGCAGCGCAATGCGGCTATTGAAGCGCAGTTTGCTGGGTTAAAGCGCGGTGATAGCCCTAGTGATCAAATCGGCGCTGCTGCGGCACAGGGCTTTGGCAAAGTCACTCATGCTTTGCCGATGCTGTCACTTGGAAATGCCTTTGACGTTAAAGATGTACAAGACTTTGAAGACCGCATCCTGCGCTATCTTGGCATCGACGATAAAGCCAAGCTGGCCTATACGGCCGAGCCGAAAATTGATGGTCTGTCGCTGAGCCTGCGGTATGAAGGCGGCCGGCTGGTTCAGGCTGCCACCCGCGGTGATGGCCAAGTGGGTGAAAATGTCACCGAAAATGCTCGCACTATCAGTGATATTCCCCGGACTATTGAGGGTGCGCCGGATGTGTTAGAGGTGCGCGGCGAAGTTTACATGCGCCACAGTGATTTTCAGGCCTTGAATGCGCGGCAAGCTGAAAAGGGCGCAAAACTGTTTGCTAATCCGCGCAATGCGGCCGCCGGATCGCTGCGCCAGCTTGACGCGGCAATCACCAAAGAACGTCCACTACGGTTTTTTGCCTATGCCTGGGGTGAGCTATCAGCGCCGCTTGCCAGCCATCAAAGCGCGGCCATCGCACGGCTGCAAAGTTTTGGGTTTTCCACCAATCCGCTGACCAAGCTGTGCTCGTCTGTGACTGATCTTGTGGCGCAGTATCAAACGATTATGACCGCGCGCGAGAAGCTGGATTATGATATTGATGGGGTGGTTTACAAAGTCGATGATTTGGCGCTGCAGGGACGTTTGGGGTTTCGCTCCACCACACCGCGCTGGGCTATCGCGCATAAATTTCCGGCTGAAATGGCTTGGACCCGACTTGAAGCGATTGATATTCAGGTCGGCCGCACCGGGGCGCTAAGCCCGGTGGCACGCCTGACGCCGATCACCGTGGGCGGGGTGGTGGTGTCCAATGCAACTTTGCACAACGAAGACTACATCGCCGGGCGCGGCGCCAATGGCGGCCAGATCCGTGATGGCAAGGATATCCGTGTCGGCGATTTGGTTCAGATTTACCGCGCCGGGGATGTCATTCCGAAAATTGCTGATGTTGATCTATCCCAGCGGCTGGACGGCAGTGCTGTTTTTACGTTTCCCCAGCACTGCCCCGAGTGCGGTTCGCCCGCTGTGCGCGACCCTGGCGATGCGGTGCGGCGTTGCACGGGTGGGCTGATCTGTCCGGCGCAGGGGGTCGAACGGCTGAAGCATTTTGTCGCCCGTAAAGCCTTTGACATCGAAGGGCTTGGCGCAAAACAGATCGAGATGTTCTTTTCTGATGATCTTTTGCCGGTGCGTGAACCGGCAGATATTTTCACTCTTGAGGCGCGCGATGCGGTGTCATTGGCGCCGCTGAAAAACCGCGATGGCTGGGGCGGTAAAAGCGCGTCCAACTTGTTTTCCGCCATAAATGAACGGCGCAACATTGGGCTTGGGCGACTGCTTTTTGCGCTGGGAATTCGCCACCTTGGCGAAGCGGGCGGCAATTTGATCGCCGCACATTATGGCGATTGGGCGGCTTTGGTTTCCGCGCTGGATCAGGCGGCAGCGGGCGAGGGGCTTGAATGGGATAATTTGCGCGCTATTGACGGGGTAGGTGAGGTTATGGCCCGATCCTTGATTAGCGCTTTTGCCCCGGGACCAGAGCGCCGGGCCATCGACCGGCTGGCCTCGCATTTGACGGTGCAGGATGCCCCAAAGCCGCAAACCGATGGCAGCCCTGTAGCCGGCAAAACGTTGGTCTTTACCGGTACGTTGGAGCAAATGAGCCGCGCTGAAGCCAAAGCCCGCGCTGAAACCCTTGGCGCCAAAGTGGCCGGCTCGGTGTCGGCAAAAACCGATTTACTCATCGCAGGGCCCGGGGCCGGATCAAAGGCGAAAAAAGCCACTGATCTGGGAATAGAAACGATTGACGAAGCCGCTTGGCTGGCGCTGATTGAGGGATTATGAGCAGCCGCCCCGAAGCTCTTTTCCCGCTCTTTGCCGAGCTGACCTCGCTGGCAGGGGTGGGCCCGAAAGTGGCGCAGAATATGGCGGGGCTGTCCATTGCGCGCCCCCGCGATGTTATTTTTACGCTGCCCTACGCCGGCATTGACCGGCGGTTGGTGGCCTCGCTCAAAGGGGCCGAACTGCCGCAAACGCTCACGGTTGAGGTGCTGGTGGGCGCGCATCAGCCGCCGCGGACGCGCAGCGGGGCCTACCGCATAATGGTAGAGGATGCCGAAAGCGCCTTTCAGCTGGTGTTTTTTCATGCCCGTGCAGAGTATTTGCAAAAACAACTGCCCAGCGGCGCGCGGCGGCTGGTGTCGGGCAAGGTTGAGCTTTTTGATGGTCTGGCGCAGATGGTGCATCCTGACCATATTCTTTTGCCGCATCAGGCCGAAGAACTTGCCCATTATGAACCGGTTTATCCGCTCACAGCAGGTGTCACGCAGAAAACCATGACCAAAGCCACCCGCGCAGCGCTCAAGCTTGCGCCGGATTTGCCCGAGTGGATTGATCCGGCGCAAAAACAGCGGCAGGGATGGCCCGATTGGCAGGCGGCCGTGAGCGCCGCGCATCAGCCGCAAACCGCATCCGATTTACGCGCCGATCATCCGGCGCGCGAGCGGTTGGCCTATGATGAGTTAATGGCGCACCAACTGACCCTGGCTTTGGCGCGGGCGCGGGTTAAAAAAGCCGCAGGGCGCAGCACCTGCGGCACCGGCGCGCTGCATCAAAAGGTGCTGGCGGCGCTGCCGTATACCCCAACAGGCGCGCAAACCCGCACAACCGCGGAAATTACCGCTGATATGGCCGCGCCAGCCAAAATGAACCGGCTGCTGCAGGGCGATGTGGGCGCAGGCAAAACTTTGGTCGCCTTTATGGCGCTGCTAACGGCGGTTGAGGCCGGCGGGCAGGGGGTGATGATGGCCCCGACCGAAATTTTGGCGCGTCAGCATCTGCAGGGGCTCAAACCCTTGGGCGCAAGCGCGGGGGTGGTGGTCGATTTGCTCACTGGGCGCGACAAAGGCCGGGAACGGCAAACCAAACTGGCGGCCTTAGCTGCGGGTGAGATTGATATCCTGGTGGGCACCCATGCGGTGTTTCAGGCAGATGTGAATTTTTGTGACCTGCGGCTGGCAGTGATTGACGAACAGCACCGCTTTGGCGTGCGCCAACGGCTTGAGCTGGGCCGCAAGGGACAGTCGGCGGATGTTTTGGTGATGACGGCCACGCCGATCCCGCGATCGCTCGCGCTGGCCCATTACGGCGATTTGGATATCTCGGTTCTGGATGAAAAGCCGCCGGGACGGTCGCCGGTGACAACAGCGCTGATCTCTACCGAGCGGATCGACGAAGTGGTTGATCATCTTCGCCGCGCGATCGCCGAGGGCCGCCAAGCCTATTGGGTGTGTCCTTTGGTCGAGCAAAGCGAGGTTTTGGATTTCACCTCGGCCGAGGATCGCTTTCAACGGCTGCGCGCGGTGCTGGGCGAGGATCAGGTGGGGCTTGTCCATGGGCAAATGCCGGCGCAGGACAAAGACGCCGCCATGCAACGTTTTCAAAGCGGGCAAACGCGGGCACTGGTGGCGACCACCGTGATCGAAGTGGGCGTTGATGTGCCCAATGCCACCATTATGGTGATTGAGCGGGCCGAACATTTTGGATTGGCGCAACTGCACCAGCTGCGCGGCCGCGTAGGGCGCGGGGCAGGGCAATCGACCTGTCTGCTGATGTATCAGCCACCCTTAAGTGAAAGCGGCCAAAGGCGGCTGAGCACGCTGCGCGAAACCGAAGACGGGTTTCGCATCGCGGAAACCGATCTGGCCATGCGCGGCGCAGGGGATTTAATCGGCACGGCGCAATCGGGTCTGCCGCAGTTTCGGGTGGCCGATTTGGACAGTATGAGCGGGTTGATGGCCACCGCCCAAAGTGATGCCCGCGCGCTGCTGACCACTGATCCCGAGCTGACATCACCGCGTGGACAGGCGGCGAGGACACTGCTTTGGTTAATGGAACAGGATAAAGCAATTCATTTAATTTCAGTGGGTTAGCACAAAGTTATTCAAAAAGTTCACAAATGTTCTAAAATTGTTCTTTACAAATCCTTAAAGATATGAGAACAAAAAGGCAACAAATGACGGAGTTGTCCAATGATCACCATTTTGAAAACCGCTGTAGTGTCGTCACGCAGAACCATTTTGCAAGACAGTCTTGGGGCGGTATCGCTGTTGGTGATTTTGCTTGGCGGTTTACATTTGCCAGGCCTTTTTTAACCACCCTCTGCCACCGCGCGGCGCGCAGGGCGTTTCCCCAAGGCGCCTGTCAACCGAAGGTTTCGTAAGCCTCGACAAACGGAAACCGGATCGCTGACAAATCCCTGCAGCCGCGTGGACAGTTTGCCGCCGCTCCCCCTCGGGTGCGGCGGTTTTTTTATGCGCAGTCCTGATGTGCGGCCTTTTGCATGGCTTCGCTGGCCGCTTCCAGCGCCAGCAGAATCGAGGCATGGCGGTTTTTATAATCTTTCGCTGGCAAAAGCACCTCAAGCCCGTCAAAAGGCGCATCCGGGGTCGGGCCATTTGAAGTGAGCATCGCCTGCAGGGCATCGTGGGCTTTTTCAATTTGCGCCAGGTCGCAGCCGATAATCGACCGGCCAACCACCGATGCTGCAGCCTGACCCAATGCGCAGGCTTTCACATCCTGTGCATAACCCGTCACCTTGCCTGCTTTGACCTTAATATCAACCGTGACCACCGAGCCGCATAGGGGCGAGCGTTTTTTAACCGATATATGGGGGTCTTGCAGCGGCGTGGTTGCGGGCATATCGGCCGCCAGAGCCAGAATACGGTCAGAATAGAGTTTGATCAGGTCGCTGTCAGCAGACATGGGCTTTTCCTTTATTGCTGATCCTAATACATAGGGCTTAGAACAGGCGATGCAAAGAGGTTACGAGATGGATTTTGATCCAGCAAGTTTGACGTATAACGAAGCAGGTTTGATCCCTGCAATAGCGCAGGACAGCGAAAGCGGTGAAGTGCTTATGATGGCGTGGATGAACCAAGAGGCGGTTGCAAAAACACTGTCCAGTGGGCATGCCACTTACTGGTCGCGCTCACGTCAGGCATTTTGGGTCAAAGGAGAAACATCGGGGCATCGGCAAAAATTGATTGATTTGCGGGTCGATTGTGATCGTGATGCGCTTTTGCTTGTGGTCGATCAAACGGGTCCCGCCTGTCATACCCTGCGGCGCAGCTGCTTTTACACCTCGGTGGTGAGCGGCAAAGAGGTTGAGTTGATGGCGCCCGAGGCTTAGGGTTTTTTTTAGGAAATTTGGCCGTATCTGGCCTTTGAAGAGCTCTAAAACCACACCTGCGCAATACCACCGCGAAACCGACGCAATACCGACACTGTTTTTGGGGCTAGTCCAGTGGTTTAAAGCCCAGTGAGCGGCGAATGTCATTTACGCTTTGGCCTTGGCTGCGCAGCGTGGAAATGGCCGTGGCATCATCGCGTTTGGCCAGCCGCTTTCCGGTGCTGTCTCGGA
Source organism: Rhodobacteraceae bacterium Araon29 (assembly GCA_039640505.1). Lineage (NCBI taxonomy): Bacteria > Pseudomonadati > Pseudomonadota > Alphaproteobacteria > Rhodobacterales > Paracoccaceae > Rhodobacteraceae bacterium Araon29. The sequence goes on from CP046865.1 coordinate 1,544,392, forward strand.
TGAGTTTATGGTGATGATAACGCGGTGTTGGCAGGCCCAATAAGGATTGCAGCAGTACATGGATTTGCGTGGCATCGGCAAGGTCAGCGCCGCGCACAACATCGCTAACCCCTTGAATTGCATCGTCAACTACAACTGCCAGATGATAGGCAATCTGTCCGTTACGGCGTTGAAGCACCACATCCCCGACCTGCGACAGAAGGGCCTCGGGCGTTACCTTTCTAGGGCCGCTGTCAAGACCGGTTTCATGATATAAAAGTGGTTCGGTAAGTGTTTCGGTGGCCAGTTGCATATTTAGCCGAAGCGCGTCTTCTGCACGCCCCTCACGCATTGCGCGGTGACGGCAGCTGCCCGGATATATCCGCCCATCGGGACCAAATTGCGCCACCCCTTCCTGCGGCGCCCCCGCCGCCGCTTCGATGTCTGACCGCCGACATAAACATGGATATATAAATCCACTTTCTTCAAGTAACTTCATGGGTTTAGAGTAATTAATTAATTTGTCTGATTGACGTTTAATAGGTGTTTCCCATGCCAACCCAAGCCACGAAAGGTCTTCGTAAATTAGCTCTTCCCATTGCCGGCGGGCACGCGATTGGTCAGTGTCTTCGATGCGGAGTAAAAACCTTCCACCGGCCTCGGTCGCCATCTGATGCGCCAAAAGTGCAGAATAGGCGTGCCCAAGGTGTAGTGGACCGGTGGGTGATGGAGCAAATCGAGTGGTGAAAGTCACAGTTTTTCAATAACATATACGTTTGACTTCAACCCCGCACCGGGCAGGTGATCACCATAATTGCAGGCCAGCAAGCGCGCCAAACCGTTGGCCGTGTAATGGTCGACTTTTGCAGGAAAACTCGGATCGGCAAGTGCGTGGTCATTAAACGAAAATGCGAACAGCCCGCCTGTCTCCAAAAGCTCCATCAGCGTGTCAAAGACTGGTAAAGGTGCCGCCCCCACTCCAATCACGCCAATGGCCGTAATAATACGATACTGACCTATGGCCACTGGGGGTGTGTGCTCGGGATTAAAAACGCGAAGATCATTATAAATGCCTTTTTCCTTCGCGATTTCAACCATTTCAGAGGAAACGTCTAGCCCGTCTATATGGCTAAACCCTTCGAGTTTAAGCGCCAGTCCCGACAGTCCGGTCCCGCATCCATAATCTAGGATAGGCTGGTTTAGATCGGTGACAAATTGCGCAAGTGTTTTGGCCGTCCGTCCCGGGGTGGCATAGCCGTTTTTTCCCACCTCTTGGTCATAAGTATCAGACCAATCGGCATAAAGCGCGCGCGAGTCGCCCGTTCCGCCATCATATGCTTTGTCCAAATAGGTTTTTGCCATAGTGATACTAAAGCAAATAAAGCCCTATCCGTCCAGCGTGGTTTTTTGTAGCCAATCTGTCCAAGCGGCTTTGGCGCGGTCGGTATAGGCTTTGTATCGATCTTTTCGGCCCCTGCGGCCCGATTTTAGGCCCTCTATGGGGCGAAAAAGGCCAAAATTGACATTCATAGGCTGAAATGTTTTAGCATCCGCACCACCTGTTATATGGTGGATCAACGCCCCCATGGCAGTGTCCGGAGGCACTATTGCCAACTCTTCGCCTTTCATTTCGGCTGCGGCCATCCGCCCCGCCAAAAGGCCCATCGCAGCGCTTTCAACATACCCTTCTACCCCGGTAATTTGCCCCGCAAAGCGCAGGTTCGGCTTTGATTTAAGCCGCATTTGAGCGTCGAGCAGCGTTGGAGAGTTGATAAATGTGTTGCGATGAATACCGCCCAGTCTAGCAAAGCGCGCTTTTTCCAAGCCTGGGATCATCCGCAAAATATTGGCTTGTGAACCGTATTTCATTTTAGTTTGAAATCCTACAATATTATACAATGTTCCCAATGCGTTATCGCGGCGAAGTTGGACCACTGCATAAGGTTTTTCACTGCTGTGAGGATTGGTTAATCCAACCGGCTTCATGGGCCCAAAACGAAGCGTTTCTGCGCCCCTTTCTGCCATAACCTCAATTGGCAGACAGGCTTCAAAATACTCAGCTGTCTCGTCTTCATGGAACTCGGTTTTTTCAGCCTCTAAAAGAGCCTTGATAAAAGCCTCATACTGGGCTTTGTCCATGGGGCAATTCAGGTAAGCTGTGCGCTCGGCTTCTGTGTCACCTTTGTCATAGCGTGACTGCATCCAGGCTTTGCTCATATCAATGCTATCGAAATAGATGATCGGCGCAATCGCATCGAAAAATGCCAGCGCTTCAGCGCCAGTTTCTTGTGAGATGGCGTTCCCAAGCGCTGAAGAGGTCAAAGGCCCGGTGGCTATGATCCAGTTCCCATCTGTAGGAAGTGCCTTTATCTCACCGTCATCGACAGTGACATTTGGATGGGCCCTAAGCGCGGATGTCACGCTTTGCGCAAAAGGGTCACGGTCAACCGCCAATGCGCCGCCTGCTGGCAATCGATGGGTATAAGCCGTTTTCATAATCAAGCTATCGGCTTGTAACATTTCCCAGTGCAGCAAACCCACAGCATTTTGCTCGTGATCGTTTGAACGAAATGAATTTGAGCAAACCATTTCGCCCAGATCCCCGGTTTTATGGGCAAAAGTGACTACTTTAGGCCGCATCTCATGGATGGTTACGCGTAGCCCCATGTTGGCCGCTTGCCATGCTGCTTCTGATCCGGCCATCCCACCGCCGATAATATGCAATTCTTTATTTTTCATAGCGCGTAAATACGGCATATGGCGAAAGAGTGACAGCCCCGAAAACAGCAATTTTGTAAATTTTAACAAAGCTCTTTTTGGCGCTGATGATTTCTTTTGCTCAAAGTTTCAATGCTTGTTCGAGTTTGGAACGAAAGATGACGCAAACAGACCTCTGGACACCCGCTGAAAAATGCGAAAAAAGGCCAAATCTACGCGCACTTTTTCTGCAAAAAGGAAAACACCATATGCCCTATCTTTTAGGGGTGGACACCGGGGGCACCTACACTGACGCGGTTATTTTACGCGACGAAGTTGAGGTTATTTCCTCTGCCAAATCTTTAACAACGCGCCATGATTTGGCGATTGGCATCGGCAAGGCAGCACAGGCTGCTTTATCTGAGGCCGCGATTGACCCCGCAGAGGTTTCGCTGGCTGCTTTATCCACCACTTTGGCAACAAATGCTTTGGTTGAGGGGCAAGGCGAAAGCGTAGCGCTCATCTTTATCGGATTCAGCCAAGGTGATCTTGATAAACATGGATTGAGCGATGCGCTTGCAAATGATCCGGTGTTGGAATTAGCTGGTGGGCATAATCATGCAGGCAACGAAGTGTGTGCCTTAGATACGGACAGTATTGAAAAATGGCTGAATGACCTGAAAGGGGTTTCTGCTTTTGCTGTAGCCTCTAAGTTTGCAACCCGCAATCCGGCGCATGAAACCCAAGCTATGAAGCTAATTGGCGAGGTGACTGGCCGGCCCGTCAGCGCATCACACCAGTTATCCAGTAAGCTCAATGGGCCAAAACGCGCCCTTACAGCAGTGCTAAATGCCCGGCTTATCGGGATGATTGCGCGGTTGATAAATCGCGCCGGCCATATCCTTGAAGATATCGGCGTTCAGGCACCGCTGATGGTGGTGCGGGGCGATGGGGCACTTATTTCTGCCAGCCAAGCACTTGAGAAACCAATTGAAACCATTTTGAGCGGACCGGCAGCATCAATTGTTGGTGCGCGTTGGTTGACACAAATTGACCATGCATTGGTGTCTGATATCGGTGGGACAACAACGGATGTGGCTGTGCTACGCAACGGACGCCCGGAAATTGATCCTGCGGGCGCTCAAGTTGGGCCATTTCGCACGATGGTCGAAGCGGTTGCAATGCGAACCACCGGCTTAGGCGGAGATAGCGAAGTTCACTTTGTAAGCGAGGGCTTGGCCGGCGGCGTAAAGCTTGGTCCTAAACGTGTGCTGCCCCTGAGTTTGGCAGCACGACAATATCCGGCAGAAGTGCATGATGCACTTGATGCACAATTGAAAAATTCAGTTCCGGGCGATCACGACGGGCGCTTTGTTCGGCGTGTTAGGGCGAATTCCCCAAGTTGTCTGCCGTCCCGTGACCAAGCGCTTCTTGATCGCATACCAGAGAATATTGTGCCAATTGCAGAGGTGATTAAAGCCCGAATTGAGCTGCAGGCCTTATCGCGCCTTGTGTCTCGTGGGGTGGTGCAAATCGCCGCTCTAACACCTTCGGATGCCAGTCATGTTCTGGGCAATGCCTGTTTTTGGGATCGTGAGGCCGCTGAAAAAGGTATGATTTTGTTTGGCCGACGGCGCACTGGGTCCGGCGAGCGATTGGCACAAGATGCAGCAATCATGGCCAAAGTAATTGTGGACCAGTTGACCTATCAAACCGTTTTGGCCTTGCTTGAGGTCGCCTTTGTCGAAGATCCGTTGGACTTTGGGCAAAGCCCAGAACAGTTGGCGCGCCATGTTTTGACCCAGCAGGGCTTAAAGCAGCATAATGGCTTGCTAAGATTGAACATGGGATTGAACGTGCCGGTCATTGGTCTTGGGGCATCTGCATCAAGTTATTATCCTGATGTCGGTGCGCGCCTTTCTTGTGATATGATCCTGCCAAAATATGCAGGAGTCGCAAACGCAATCGGGGCGGTTGTGGGCCGTGTAACGATTAGAGAAAGTGGATCTATTACGGCCCCAAGTGAAGGGCTTTATCGCGTTCATCTAGATCAAGGGCCTGAGGATTACAGCTCTGAGAAAACAGCTTTGGAGGCCCTAGAGAAAAAATTGCGTGAAAAGGCACTTGCCAAAGCGCGCACCACAGGGGCCGAAGACATTCAAATGCATGTCGCAAAAGATATACGAAAAGCACAAGTGGAAAATCGGGAAATTTTTGTAGAAGCAACGCTGACGGTCGAGGCCTCAGGCCGACCCAGAATTGCCCATTCCTGAGAGCGTCGATTTCTTTATCGAAGATGCCTCGAAAAGGTTTTAGACTTTCGGGGTTAGAGCGGACTAACTTTTTAGCAAATCAGCCATGGCTATGCGGCCTCTGGCCAAAAGATCGCCATAGGTTTGCGCGTCGATATTGGCGCCGCAAATCACGATACCGACCCTTTTGTTTTTCATGCTCTCTCGCAAGGGGCCCAAGAAGGCTGCCATAGCGGCCCCTGCCGCTGGCTCAACCGCCAGTTTTGCCTCCTCTTGCAAAACAGCCATCCCTGCGCAGATTTCGTTATCTGTGATGGTCACAATTTCATCCACATAATTGCGGCAAAGCGCATAGCCAAATGGCAAAGCCATTGGCGGCGCAAGGCTATCTGCGATGGTAGAGGTATTTTTTAGGGTAACTGGTTCGCCCCTTTTTAGGCTTTTAGACATGCTGGCGGCGCCAATTGGCTCAACCCCATAAACTTTGCAATCAGGCTTGATCAACTTTGCCGCAGCAGCTACGCCGCTGATCAATCCGCCGCCGCCAACAGCAACCACGAGCGCGTCGAGCTCAGGGACATCCTTTAAAAACTCAAGCCCTACGCCGGCAGTGCCGAGCGTCGTATCGAGACCTTCGAACGGGTGAATAAATGTGCGGCCTTCTTCTTCAACCAAACGCTCCGCTTCGCCAAAAGTTGCAGCACCAGCTGGCTTAAGAATAACCTCGGCGTGATGCGCCCGCGCGCGCGCGATGCGAAACGGATTGGCCGAGGATTGCATAACAACCTTGGCCGACAGGTCCAGTTGCTGCGCCGCCCAAGCCGATGCGATGGCATGGTTCCCTGCGCTGGCCGCAGTGATGCCGAAAGGGCGTTTTTGCTGTGGGATTTGATGTGCAACCGATAAAGCGCCCCTTGCTTTGAAAGTTCCGGTATGTTGCAGACACTCTAATTTAAGGTGGACGTCGCACTCTTTTATAAGGCTCGATATCAAGGGGGAATGCAAAGGCACGACAGGGGTATGCACGATAGACGCCGACAACTCTGATGACCGAGCTTCAATAGCGCTTTTTGTAACGGTGCTGATATCAATTTGGGTCACTGTCCATACTCTTGTTTTGACATTTCCGCTAGTAAGCCTTTGCAGACTTGCGATTTTGGATGGTGGTTTTTCCAATGATAAAAGTCAATAAGATCACGACAGCTTTTTTACAGGAAACGCCCAAAAGCCAAGCATCTTTTTAGACCCGAGGGCATCAAATCGACGCCCTAAGTTTATTTTTAAAGCTGAGGCCATTATTCCTCTGGACGACGAGATGCGCCGCAACTAATGTCCCGCTTGCTGCGTTGTCTTGAAACAAACTGGAGATTGGAATGAATGATATGAGTGAGGCAAACTATCGGGTGACTGCCGATGAGTTACGGCAGTTTATTGAGCGTTTCGAGCGGCTGGAGATGGAAAAAAAAGATATTTCTGATCAACAAAAAGAGGTTATGGCCGAAGCCAAAGGGCGTGGTTATGACACTAAAATTATGCGTAAAATAGTATCACTTCGCAAACGTGATCAAAGTGATATTGCAGAAGAGGAAGCTGTACTAGATATGTATAAAGAAGCTTTGGGGATGTAAGTATTGCTAAGGCAATATGAAGCGGACACTCGGAACTTTCAGAATATCTTTTAAATCATCATCGTAAAGATCTGTTAAATCTTGGACAAGCGTGTGGTCCCACCCAGGGGCCTCAAGTTCCTCAATAATTTTTTCGGTTTGGCCAAACTTTTCCGCAAACGCTGCCATGACGATGCGCAGTTGGCGCAGGGTCAAAGACGGATGCGTGCTGATATATGCTTTAAATCTATCAAAGCCTTCTTTAGATATAATGTCAGCAAATAAATCAAAATCACCAGCTATATTTTTTGGAGCTGGTAGCTGCCCCATCTGCCTTAGGATTTGGCCCCATATAAAAGGGCTGTCTTCGTTGCACCACATATGAATAGGAAGATTGGGAAAGGCTTGGTGTAGCCTTGAAGCAAGCTCAGACCACTGGATTTCCAAGGGATTGCTTGCCTTCATAAGTGCGCTAAATTCCGCCAGTTCCGAAGTTTCAAAAACGGTAGGTAAAAAAGATGCGGGATTACGAATTGAGAAATATAGTTCCACGTCATCCTGAGAAAATAGAAGCAAAAACTGCTCTAAAATCTTAACAGCATTTGGGTATAATTGTCCTGATCTTAGCAACTCTCTTGGGATTCCAAAAAACATTGGATTAGATAAAATCACAGTGTTTATTTGTGTAGATGTGCCCTCTAGAATGGTTTCCAATAAATGCTCACGAGCTCCGATATCAAGGTTGATATTTATCCCTTTAATGAGTGTCTTACGCAGCAGGTTTCGGTACAGCTTGGGAGGTGGCACCGCCACCCCTGCTTTTGCAAAGGTCTCTTTATTGCGCAATAAGGTTTTTATAAGACGTTCGTTATCAGTGCATTGTACACCAGCATGAAGAATAATGCGCATGGCAATAGCTTTCAGAAATGAAATAGGCCGATATGCTCTAGCACAAAAAATACGTCATTTTTATGGCGTTATTTGGAGGCTTCAATGCAAAGTGTTTTAAGTTATTTATCGCGCAGTTGCTTTTTTTTAATTTTGCCTCTTGTCAGACGCCCTGTGTTGTTTTATTCGGCGTCCGATAGCCCCTATAGCTCAGCTGGTAGAGCAACTGATTTGTAATCAGTAGGTCCGCGGTTCGAGTCCGTGTGGGGGCACCACATAAATCAAAGGCTTAGCGAAAATAACGCTGGGCCTTTTGTTTTTTGGGAAACAATGGAGCAATATTTTCCTGTAAAACCACCATATTAGGGGGTGAGGGGTCAAAAACTAGCATTGGTTAGGTTGCTAAGATACTGCTCTCACATTTTTTCTGTGCAAGGTTTGATGAATAAAATTTATATTTCCATGTGATGATTCAATTATAGGTTTTGTCTGCTCTTGATTTGGTTTGGTTGAAGTTCACTAATTATATCTCGACCAAGCTGTAGCGCGAGATGGAGAGTATCTAACATGCACCAGTTTTCAACGATCTTGCCGTTTGAACACCGCCACCAATCACAGTCACGCATAAAGACACGATTGCCTGTTGGCTCAATTCCAAGGAACGGTTTTACATGAACGCCTGTAATCATTTTCCAACCATGTAGAAATGCATAGTCACCGTCGCCTGCTTTACAATCAGCTGTAACTCCAGAAATCCCATCTTCTTTTCCTTCACCCCAGCCAGCAAAAGTCTTTTCAAAGGGACGTTGAAAAGCATCAAATGCGTCAATGGTAGCGTAAGTACCTAATCCTCCAGGTCCATACCAAACCATGTTATCACTCCAATAAGGCTTCCACTCAGCATCTTCTGTGGCTAATCGTTTGAGCATACCTTCCACTAAATCTGCACTGGCCCTAGATGTTAACGGGTTTGGTTCTTCAATAAGAACACCGTCATGCGTAGCAGGTCCAGGTACTAGGCCTTCATACCCCTTGCTAGGGCATAGGGGCCAAAGCCCTAGTGCAATGATCAATTCTGCCAGGCCCAGATATACATAGGTTTCAGTAATTTCCCCATTTTCCATTTTGTGAAATTCGCCAAAGCGCAGAAAAGCCATTTTGTTGCTTGGCGGGATGCCGAAGAGAGGCTTTTTGAAGTGCCCATAAAAATATCCATTTGAGGTGACCCATTCTGTACCTTGGTATTCTCCTCCAAGAACAATGTAATTTTGTCGGGTAAAGCCATCAAGTGACTGCGTAATTGGTAAAATTATATCTGAATAATATCCAATTCCTTGAGCGGCTTCATTGATTGGGTGACTGGCATTTATTTTTGCGGTGGTATGAAAGTGATCAATAACACCAGCTTTTATTTTTTCTAAATTGCTCGTTTCAAAATGACTGAGAAACTCAAAATAAGTTTTTTTGTTGTGAAAGCTTGTTTGAGTTGCAACTCCCATTTCAGCTCTATTCATTCGAGTACTCATCTCAGCAACCTTTTTGTAGCTCATTCCCACAATCATTCATGCAAAAGTTATCTGCAAGGGGGAGGGGGCAAAAATGTCTGGGATCAGGGCTTAAGGGTCTAAAGAGCGTGAAGTGCTAAGATAGGGTCAGTCATCCGAAGGTGAGACCAGTATTCGTCTAGTTTAGCCGCAGCCTCTAAAGCCCTTGTCTTAGCAGTCTGGCCAGACCTAGTCTTCAATCCCTAAACTATTCAAGGATAGAAATAATGCTGCACAAGACCAGCCAGCACAATCCTAATCTTCTCTTCTGCACAATAGTGCTTACGCGTCTTACGCTTGATACCTCTGACCAACTTATCAGCGGCTTCTTTCGATGTTCCGGATCTCTTATTCATCTTCGCTCCTTAAGAGCTGCGATGAACCAGAAATCCTCCCTTGCTTAAACCGCTAAATCTTTCCAGTAGGCGCTGACGTCAGACACCTACAAATCGTAATTTAACTCTCGTCAAAACCCATCCAGAGAAATAAAACCCAAGACCGGTGAGTATCGTCGTTGCATAGAAACTAACTCGCTCTGTAAACTCCATATCGTTCAAGAATGGATATGGAAGTCCATTCGTCACGGAACCCTCGGGCGTAGCATTAAGTGGCCCAGTTAGGACTTCTGTCCAAAAAATATAAAGTAAGCATATACCTATGATTGTTAGAGCACCCTTTTTAACTTGCGTAAATGAGTTATTAAAAAATAATGCATCAAGAATTAATAGTAGCGGACCTAGAATATGGAGGTAATATTCCTGAAACCAGACAATTGACCCCGAGTAATTCACCAATTTTGGGTCGATAAAATATAGCTTCCAGTATAAGAAAACGACCATCGCATTGAGAACTGCTATCGCCGAAACAAATCCAAGATAACCTTCTGGAAGACCCTGGCGTTTTATCCAGTATAAAAGCCATGTAGCTATCATAGCACCGGTCAAACCCCAGATGGTGAGATAGCGAAAATGGATCCCAAAATTATCATAGTTTGCTGCTGTAAATTGGTAGAGAAAATACCCAATTGAGAGCAGCAGGCAGACAAACCTGTATCTCAAGATAAATCTATGATTAAACTTTAGCATCACTCACCTACAGAATAACAAACGGATGTCTTCTACCTACCTATCCAAATAAACTAGACCCATCAGGAAAGCAAAGAAACTGCTCAAAACAAAATTAGGGTAGAAAATTTGTACATAAATGGACTCAGAATTGGCACACATAGACTCAACTGGGTACAACTAAGTTTCTGCATTTGTTATTAGTTTAAAAGAAATGGTGCAGTTGATCGGAACAACCTAGAACCCGTAATGAGGGATTTAATGCGTTGATTTAAGGTACTGATAGTCAACTGTCTCGTGAATGCGATCATTCAGATTTAAGACTTTTCTAAGTTCCATCTCAGCTAATCCTTTAAGCACATCAAGTATTAAGGATGCCCCCACTTTACCGTTGGCAATTAACTCATCACAATGATCACGATCTTGTAGAGTTAAATTATAAGGCTCCACTGCATTCCAGAACGCTAGATAGTCCAGTGGTTCCAACCACTCTGTAATATCTTGAAGATCTTCAAAAACAACCATAACTCGATCATATCAAATCTGGAATGGCAAATACAAGCTTCGCTAATAGGGGCGGATGGATATAAGCTTCTTTGCTTTGTCTTAGTACCTCTCACCCAATCAAGAAGTGCCAGGCCAAAGCAGGTTATAACTGACTTTTGTTAAATGCGGCGAAAAGCGACATTTATCAGTTAGCGATTTGAAATTCGTTATATTTCTGGTGGTCATTGCGATGAACGTTTCACTAAATTAGAAAGTCAATTATGTTTCAATGGCTTATATGCTATTTAAACAGCAGAAATATCATTGAAAGGTTTTTGCGCACCAATAACTCGGAATAAATATTACATAATACCCATTAAAATAAGGGCTTTAAAAAAACATTATCTTGCAATAATTGAAAAGGTCATTTATTGATGGTTTCAATCTATGGAGAATTCAAATGGCTGATGCGACAATCAAATTAGAAAACGGAACGACGATAACTGTTTCAGGATCGGCGGAGGAGATTGCGCGTGTTGCGATGCTTTACGGTGGTGGATCTAAGCCAGCGACCAAGTCCCCAAGAAACAACCAGCAAAATTCGGATAAACAAACCAAGGCAGCCGACGAACTTCACGAGGGAGTCGATCTTTCTCAAATTGCAAACACAATAAACGATTGTGAAGAATCTGAGGCGCTGGAAGAACATGTGTTGGACAGCAATGACGCTGTAAACAAAGTCATGATGTGCCTCTACATAAATGATAAGTATTTTGACTCAAATCCTGCTTTGACCACAGGAGATATTAGTAAAATACTGTCACAACTTGGTATACCTGTATCCACTTCTGGAGTTTCACTTGCTATATCCCGCAAAGCCACCAGATATGTGATGAAAGACAATGTCACTAAAAAGGGCGCGATTATCCGTTACTCAATAAATAGACCGGGTAAAAAGTATTTTGAAGACGTCTTGAGTGGCAAGAAAGTGATGCTGGCAAAAGCCAAACCACGGAAGCAACCTTCTAAGGCGGCTGAAACAAAAACGACAAATTCAGTTAAGGGCGCAACGCCCGTACCTAAAGGAAAAAGATCGACTGCATATAAGCCAAAATACAATGCAACGCTCGACTTACATGGATTGAGTAAATTTGCTGCGACGTACAAATCGAATAACAACTCTGAGCATTTGGTGGTGTTTCTTAAATTTCTTGCCGATGAAGCTAATATTGAAGCCATATCAGGAGATGACATCTACACTTGTTTCACGGAACTTAAGTCAATGATCAAATTGCCTGGGTCGTTTATGGATACGCTTCGGAACGCGCAGAATCGTGATCACTTGATTGCCTATGAGAGAGGCTTCACGGACATGACGTTAACGCCAAAAGGCGAAAACTTGTTCAACCATGACATCGTAAAGCGGGAAAAGTAATTGGCCAGCCTGCAAGAACTATTGGGCTTTTGTGAAAGCGATCAAGAACTCGAAAATCGCGAGCTCGTCGAGCTTATGGTTTACTATGAGACCGTGGTTCATGGAAATGATTTTTGCTCTTCTGCGGAAATCCGAAATATGTTCACTTCGATCAACCATCCAATCCCAGGCCGTATTGCTCAGTACCTTACCGAAGGAACCAGCAAGCAGCGTCGTCAGTATGTCAAGCGGGGCAAAGGCTACGCACTTCACCGTATTAATTTGACCAAGCTTGACGAGAAATTCTCGAGTTACACCGGTGTTGTGAAACCCGTATCAAATGAAAACATTTTGACTGCTAGTTCGTGCACTGGCGGGCGAAAGTATTTGGTTTCATTAGTGGAACAAATCAATGGCAGCTACACATATGGGTTTTATGATGGCACCGCTGTATTGATGCGCAGAATGATGGAATCTCTCATCATTTCATCTTTTGAGAATAAAGCTAAAGAGGCTCAAATTCGTGATGCAGATGGTAATTATCTAATGTTGAGAGATTTGATCAGCCAAGCCAAGAATCCTTCCAACTTTAAACTCTCGAGGGGTATGGGCGAGGTGATGGACTTGATTAAAGATTTGGGTGACACTGCAGCTCATAATAGGTCGTACATAACAAAAAAGATGGATATTGATAACGTTCAAAGCAAATTTCGTCGCTTGATAGAGGAGCTTTGTGTGTTGGCCGGGATTCCAAATTCTTGAATACGGTTGCAACTGCAACCCTGTCACATGGCGAATGGCAGAACTGCCCTTGGATGTCAGCTTTCTGGAATACGCTTTGATCCTAACCATCACCAGCCAATGACCGATATGGGCCATTCTTTCTCGGGGATGCAACGGGGGCTTTGCTCCCTTGCCAAGAAGTAGGGGTCTGCCCCCACACATCTTGCATTTGTTTAAGTGTTTGCACTCCAGAATATCAACGCTGGAGTAAAATTACATTACTTGGGTTGCGGAGATTTGTCCATAGTCCCGCATAACAGAGCTGCCTCACAGCTTGCGTCGTGAAGTGGGGCTGTGGTCAAATCGAATGTGATGTTTCTGAATGTAAACTAGAACCCACAAGTGAAAGTGATGTAAGTCCTTATAATTGAAGAATAAAAGCGGATTAACACGTTCTAAATATGCGCTCGAATCTATGTTAAGAGAGGAGCTTTTAAGGTGTTTAAAAACACAAACTAGAACCTCGAATAATACAAATAACTCAATAGGTTAACATCAAAATTCGACGTAAAGTTTGAAATGGTGCCCAGGAGAGGACACTGGTTCCCTACTAAGGCCCCAAGCAGACCCCCGTATCTAACGATATCAATAGCTTAGCTGCTGTGGCCTTGTGTTGTCTAGGGCACTTTTGGTGGCCTCTTTGGTGGACCCGAGTTGGGTCCCATAGTCGACTTTAGAGACCCCCGGTACCTTTGGTTTCTAATGGTTTTCAAAAGTAGGGCTAAAGGTCGGCCGTTGTTGTTGCTGTTGTCTGATCAGTTGTTAGACACGGGCAACTAAAAGCACTCACTAGAGAGGCCCTTAGAGCCCCTCAGAAGCCTCCTGAGTGGGGGTAATTCTGGGGTTGGTTTGGTTGCTGGGGGGCTTTGGGGAGTCCTAGAGGGCCCTGTGAGGCTTGGGTGTGCTGGTGGTAGACTTTGGATACCTGTGTGTGGCTGCCGATGCAATTTTTATTGGTTTCCCAGGGCGTCTTTTAAAGACAGAAAGGGTCGTGAGTTATGAGTGAACCATTGATAGATTACAACGTCCTTGCTTTTGCTAAATACTTGGACTGCATGTCATTGGCATGTTAGGAAAAATAGCGCTTCAAATTAGGAATGCTGGTTAAAGGGGAGCCAACATGAGAGTTTTGATCACTGGTGCAAATCGTGGCATTGGGCGCGCGCTTTATGATGGTTACGTTGCACGCGGCGACGATGTCATCGCCACAACTCGAAACCAGGCTTCTGACGGCTGGCTACAACTGGATGTCACAGACCCTGCGTCGGTTTCTGTGATGGCAAATCAGTTAAAGGGAGAAGCGATTGATCTGTTGATTTGCAATGCGGGTGTTTATCTAGATAAAGGCAATGAACTCGGTAATGGTTACACGTCGAATGTCTGGGCTGATACTTTTGCGGCCAATGTCACTGGCGTTTTCCTCACTATTGAAGCACTGCTGTCAAACCTACGCGCAGTAGGTGGCAAAGTGGCGATCATTTCCTCGCAGATGGGGTCCAGCGAACGTGCAGGCGGCAACGCATTTGCTTACCGCGCGTCCAAGGCTGCCGCACTGAATTTGGGGCGCAATCTGGCCGTAGATCTGTCCCCTGATGTCGCCGTTGGGATTTACCATCCGGGCTGGGTGCAAACCGATATGGGAGGTGTGAAGGCTGACATCACAGTGGACGAGTCGTCCTCCGGATTGCTGCGGCGCTTCGATTTGCTTGGGCCAGACACTACTGGCTGCTTTGAGATGTGGAACGGCGAGGCGATGCCCTACTGACACCCCGTCTTTTCAAGCAAAGGGCACTGTCAGAGCAAAACTAGTTGAGGTGGGCATCTCTGCCGATATCTTGGGACACGAAAAGAAGACCATGACCTATGGATTATATTCTGGGGGATCTTCGATGGAATAAAAAGCGGCGGCAGTGAACCTGATTGACTATGGTTTAAGCTAAAACACTGAGCAGAAAGAACCTTTAAGGCATGGCATACACATCGTAACCGTCTGGTCTCCCCCCTCTGACGCTTTTGGGGATGGCTTGATAATGTGCACCATCGTTAGTGGACATCTTGAGGTACTCTATGGCGGGAAAGAAGGGTCAGAAGAAAAGGTTTTGGTCTGACGACGAGAAATATTCGATCTGTGCGCAGGCGCGGGTGGCAAGTATTTCTGTGGCGCAGGTCGCACGCCGGTATTTGATGAATGCCAATTTGATCCACAAGTGGCTTCGCGACCCTCGGTTTGCCGCTGATGTTTCGGATGATGTTCTGGAGATTGATGAAGTGCCGGCCTTTCTGCCTGTTGAGATTGAGGGCGTGGCTCCATCCCTGGCGTCAGAGCCCCCACCGGCGCTGGAGGCTCCTCTGTCGGCGCAGCGGGTTGATATCACCTTGTCGGATGGCCGACGTATATTGGTGGAAGGCGCGACGTGCTTGTCTGCTGTTGTGGCTTTGGTCGAAGGATTGATGGTTTGATCCCGGTCCCGGCGCAAACGAAGATATGGCTGGCGGCTGGGGTGACGGACATGCGCAAGCAGTTTAATGGTCTTTCCGCACTGGCAGAAGCTGTGTTGAAGCAGGACCCGTATTCGGGTCATCTGTTTGTGTTTCGAGGCCGGTGGGGCGACTTGATCAAGATTATATGGTGGGACGGCCAGGGGGCGTGCATGTTTTCCAAGCGTTTTGAGAAGGGCAAATTCGTTTGGCCCAGTGCTAAGGACGGTAAGATCAGCGCGACACCTGCGCAACTGTCGATGCTTCTCGAGGGGATTGACTGGCGTATGCCAAAGCGGACATGGCAGCCTTTGGCGGCTGGCAATTTAACAACAAATTCAGCGGTGTAGGATTCCCATTTGTACGCCTATCCGCTATAGGATCGGCAATGCTGAAAGACCTTGATATCACCCCGGATGACCCCGCTGAACTCAAGGCCGTGAACCGACTTTTGGCGGCTGAAGTCAAGGCGCAAGCGCTGCAAATTGAGAAGCTCAAGCACCAGCTTGCAGGGCATCAGCGGCATCGGTTCGGGTCAAAAGCGGAATCGGCTGACCAGCTTAATTTGCAGCTTCAGTTGGAAGAGGAAGAAACCGCCGCCGCGCGAACTGCACCGCCGGAAGAAGCCTCTGCCCCAGAGCCGAAGCAAATACCAAAGCGCAAGCCGCTGCCCCCAACTCTGCCGCGCAATGAGCAGGTTCTGAGCCCTGGCGAGACCTGTAAATGCGGCGGCGATTTGCGCACCATCGGCGAGGACGTGACCGAAGAGCTGGATTATATTCCTGGGCGCTTCATCGTAAATCGCATCGTCCGGCCCCGGATGGCGTGCACGTGTTGTGAACGGATCGTTCAGGCACCGCTGCCATCGCGCCCGATTGAGCGCGGTCGGCCCGGCGCTGGTCTTTTGGCGCATGTGTTGGTCAATAAGTACGCAGATCACCTTCCGCTTTATCGCCAATCGCAGATATTTGGCCGCGAGGGAATTGATCTGGACCGGTCCACACTGGCGGGTTGGGTTGGTCAGTCCTCAAAGCTACTGGAACCTCTGGCCGATGCCATCGGGCGGCATGTTCGTCAGGGACAAGCTATTTTCGCGGACGATACGCCGATCAAAATGCAGGCCAAAAAGAAATGCGCAACCGCACGCATCTGGACTTATGTGCGTGACGGGCGGCCTTGGGCCAGCGGTGATCCCCCGGCGGCTTGATATAAGTTCAGCACGGACAGGCAAGGCAAGCATCCCACCGATCACCTTAGCCAGTACAAGGGATGGATCCATGCAGATGGCTACGCTGGGTTCAACGACTTGTTCGCCAAGGATGAGGTTCATGAGATGGCCTGCATGGCCCATGTCAGGCGCAAATTTGTCGATATCTTCCAGTCGCAGCAATCACAGATCGCCGAAGAAGCCATCAAACGCATCGCGCTTCTCTACAAGGTCGAAAAGGCCGCCCGTGGAAAGCCGCCCGAAGAACGGGTCGCCCTGCGCCAACGCGACGCCAAACCGGTCTTTGATGAATTGGAAACCTGGCTGGATGCCCAGCTGAACCGCATCTCGGGCAAGTCAGAACTGGCCAAAGCCATCCGCTATGCCCTGGACCGAATGACGAAAATGCGCAGTTGTCTGAACAACGGCTCACTGGAGATCGACAATAATTCAGCCGAGCGTTCAATTCGCTGCGTGGCTTTAGGCCGCAAGAATTTCCTCTTTGTGGGCTCCAAAGGTGGAGGTGAGGCCGCGGCCATCGCCTATACCCTGATCGAAACTGCTAAATTGAACGGCATCGATCCCCAAGCCTGGCTCACATGGGTCCTCGCCCAAATCGCCGACCATAAAATCACACGTCTGGACGAACTCTTCCCATGGCGTTACGCTGCCATAGCAGCGTAACAGAGCTGACCAACCCGCGCCAGAGCCCCCAGACCAAACGCAGACTCATCTTGAGCTATCCGCTTCAATCCTTCAAAAAGTGTTCCCGTGGAGATGCCCATAAAGCGGTTAATACAAACGTTTCCAACATAGGTCTCATGCTCAGTTAATCGGTATGCGGGCCAGAGAGGTCAGCCTTCGCTTTGATTTCTGCCCCTTCGATCACCTTGTGCAAACGCGGTGCGCGCGGGTCAGTGGCGGTGTCGACAATATGTAAATTGTTCGAGCGGACGCCGGGTAGGATAAGATATTTCCGAGACATGGAACTATCGTCGTGGCAGCTTGAGCAAGCATTCCAGCCCATGTGATGCAACTCATCACCGATACCTGGCATTTCCAGCCGGTGGATGACTTGCGAGTATGTTGGACTATCAGGGTCTACGTCAACCGTTGCTAAATAATCCGGCTTTTGGATGCCAGTTCCAGTGTAAATTGCAATCGTGTACAGGAGCTTTTCGCGAGGAGCTTCTATTGCTTCTTGGGGACTTGAATACCCTGGACCACAACAATCTTTCATCTCAAGTTCCCATTCTATCCGCAATTGCAACGATACGATACATGTCGCGAAGGACGGGCTTTTCGATCAGCTTACCGTCTATCACAATGAGACCCGTATTCGCCTTTTCAAACTCAGAAATTATGCGCCTTGCGCGCGTAATTTGCGCCTCCGAAGGCGTAAAGACTGCGTTCAGAGCAGCAATTTGCTTTGGATGAACAGAACCTTTCCCAGAGAAACCAAGATCGCGAACACGCTCAGCTTCTACGCGCATCCCTTCAGGGTCATCCAAGTCAAGATATGGAACATCAATGACATCAAGACCTGCAGCTGCAGAGGCATGCACAACTCGTGAGCGTGCATAGACAAGAGCATCATAATTATTTTGGCATCGCAATTCTGCGGCCATATCCACACCACCAAAAAACATTGCGTCAATGCGATCCGAGCATTTGGCAATTTCAAACGCGGACTCTAGGCCCTCATTGGTTTCGATAATCACGTGCAGGCGCGTCTCGTGGGCTGCTTCAGTCAGTAATTGATCAAGGATGATCACCTCATCAGGCGTTCTAACCTTCGGCATCATCAGAGCGGGTGGTGGCGTTTTGCTTGCAAGGATTGCATTGACGTCCTCAATCCCAAACCGTTCACGCATCGAGTTAATCCGCACGATCCTCTCGACCCCATCGTTGGCTTGAGGTTGTTCGAATAAAGCAAGTGCGTTTTTGCGCGCCTCAGCCTTGTCTTTTGGCGCAATGCCATCCTCTAGTTCCACACAGACAATGTCAGCACCTGATGCCAAGGCTTTCGGATACATGTCAGGACGAAGCCCCGGCGTGAAAATGAAGCTACGGCGCGGACGTATGATGCGGTTTGTCATCTAAATTCTCCCCCAAAATTTTTCTTTTATCGTTCTGTCTGTTGTCAGGGTTTTTCGGACTGGTGAAGTGTTTTCCTAACGGAGGCTCTGGTTCAGTTTCTGTTTGAGTTTAGGCTGCAACGGATTGATGTTGCAAGCGTCGCTTCTGGAGTGTCTGTTTTTTGATTTCCTTTCTCATTTTCAGGATTTTGCTACCCTGCCCATAGTAGACGTCTGCAGGCGTAAGGTTTTGTAAGCTCTCATGGTAGCGAGTATTGTTATAATGATCGACAAATGCGCCTATCTGCCTTTCAAGATCCCCCGGCAGGTAGTAATTCTCAAGGAGCACACGGTTTTTCATTGTCTGATGCCATCGCTCAATCTTTCCCTGAGTTTGTGGGTGATGCGGCGCCCCACGAACATGATCCATCCCCTTGGCGTCGAGGTAATCAGCGAGCTCTGCGGCGACATATGATGATCCGTTGTCACTCAGAAGCCGGGGCTTGTGTAAAACGGTTGCTCGATCGCACCCAGACACGTTAAGCGCCAAATCCAGTGTTTCAGTGACATCGGCAGCCTTCATTGTGGTGCAAAGTTTCCAGGTGATAATATAGCGGCTGTAGTCGTCGAGGATGCTCGATAAGTAATACCAGCCCCAGCCAATGACCTTGAGATAGGTAAAGTCAGTCTGCCAAAGCTGGTTCGGGAAACTGGTTTTATCGTGGAACTCATTGGCTGCCTTAATGGCCACATGAGCTGGGGCAGTGATCAAATTTTCAGCTTTGAGAATGCGATAAGCTGATGATTCAGAGACAAAGTATCGCTTCTCATCTGTGTATTTGACCGCCAGTTCACGCGCCGTCAGATCCTCATGCTCTAGCGCAAACGCAATGAAGCTATCTCGTACTTCATCCGGGATGCGGCTTCACACTGAACGAGGTCGTGGAGAACGATCCACCAGCGCGTCCAGGCCGCCTTCAACCCACCGAGCATACCAATCGTAATAGGTGCTGCTAGGAACCCCAATCATCGACAGGGTCTGTTTGACCGGCAAGTGTGAGGCTTCCACGGTGTGGATGATTTCAATCTTCTCAGAGGCGGAATATCTCATTCGTCGAACTCCCCATCCCCGAGCATGCTTTTTTTAAGCAGGCGGTTCTCAAGCGTTAGCTCCGCGACCACCTCTTTCAAGGCAGATGATTGCGAACGCAACTCTTTGACCTCAGGAGAGGACGCCTGGCGTGCAGTATCGCCCGCCAAACGGTTCTTGCCAGCCTCCAGGAATTCCTTCGACCATGAGTAGTAAAGGCTCTCGGCAATACCCTCGCGGCGGCACAGACCTGCAATGCTTTCCTCGCCGCGTAGACCAGCCAGCACAATCCTGATCTTCTCTTCTGCACAATAGTGCTTACGCGTCTTACGCTTGATACCTCTGACCAACTTATCAGCGGCTTCTTTAGATGTTCCGGATCTCTTATTCATCTTCGCTCCTTAACAGCTGCGATGAACCAGAAATCCTCCCTTGCTTAAACCCCTAAATCTTTCCGGTACGCGCTGACCTCAGACACTCAGTAATGCTTTCATTGAAAGGGAAAGGCGGCTTTTTTTCTTGTGTTTAATTTTCACTGAAAAGGAGAAAGAAATGGGTTGGCTGTTTTACCATAACCGCGTTGACGATGTTGAAGCTGAAATCAAAAAACTGTGCACATATGATTCAGATGAAGTGTCTCAATTTCCCGTCTACATAACACATCATGGATCAACTTGGTACGCTGCCATAAAAACGACGTTTAAAAAGAAGGTGCGCGATAACTTAAGTTATGGGACGTGCGGCTGATTGGAACGATATCCCCTCATAAGGGTTGGGTTTCATCCATATGAGTAGATATTAAAAAGCGGACTCTGATCACGTCATTTCCGGCTGACTCGCCATCATCTTTTCTTTAACGAATTCGGTGCGTTCCTCGACATTTGCGCACGGCAGCTCCACAAGTTTATACCCTGACTTGTCATAGACTTTGACCATTGCTTCATAGGTTGCACTGGCTTCTCTGAAATTTTGTTTTCGTTCTGCGTCCCGGGCGTAGATTTTCTTCCAAGGAGGGGCTATGAAAACAGTTCTATTGTATCGGAACCGACGCGTAGCTTGGTGCATATATTCGGGAATTTCCTGCCCGATGGCCGTCAAGAACCCAAGCGGATCCAGAATGCCGCGATCGAAGGCAGTTTTTTGTGTCGGATCCGTTTCGCAATATGTCACTAGGCCGACTCCGAGTTCCATCTGGGCGTATGCCATCGGGTCCTTCCACGGCAGAACATCGCCTCCAATCACTTGTTGGGTCTGGATGATCCTGCGTCCGCTTTCTGGTACGCTAGCAACACCGAGTGTGCGTAGAGCGTTGATCAAAGTGGACTTGCCGGATCCTGGACCGCCGGTAAGGATAAAGAAATTGTCACGCAATTCAGCCATGGGTATCGAGCCCTTCTAATTGGTCGTAGAGGCCTTGTGTTTCACTTTGGTATGTATCCTGCAAAATTTGATCCAAAAATTTACTGAAGCGCGTGTGCAGTACTAAGCCTTCGCCTGGCTCACATGGGTCCTTACCCAAATCGCCGATCACAAAATCACACGTCTCAACGAGCTCCTCCCGTGGCGTTACGCTGCAATAGCAGCGTAACTGAACCCATCGATCCGCGCCAGAGCCCCCAGACCAAACGGGTACCCAACCTCGATCAATAATCGCAGATCAAATCATACCAAAAAAGAGGGGGTTGCCTTGATGCTTACTACAGAGCCATCATGGGAAGCGTGCTCTCTCACTTCACCGCCACGGGAACGCTCAGCAAAGCCTTTCGCCTTTGCCTGAATTTCCGCCTTTGTACCGGCACGCGCGGATGCTTTCTGTCCACCAGCTTTCTGCGCTTTACAGCCTTTCCCGTCTTTAGAGATATGATAGTATGACATCGAATCGGCTCCGTTTGCATCAGTTTTTTCGTAATCAGCAATTAGGCAGAAAATTGAGGTTTGACCACGAAACTGAAGATCTTGTGCAAAATCATCAAGAACACGCCGGTTGGGCGAACACCTTAGTGAACCGCAGCGAACATAACCTCCTGTTCTGTCGCGCCTACACCTTCGAATTCCTCTACGATCTGCCCCTTTCGCGCCACGAGAATACGATCGGACATGCTCAAAATTTCAGGCAAGTATGAAGATACCATGATTACGGCGATACTGTCTTCAGCCAGTTGTTCGATGAACCGGTGGATTTCCTTTATCGCACCAACATCCACCCCACGGGTAGGTTCATCGAAGATAACGACTTTCGGTTTTTGGACCAAGCCTTTGGCTATCACAACCTTTTGTTGATTTCCGCCAGACAACTCAACTACATTCGCATCCGGGCTGATTGCACGAATATTCAGCTTGTCAAACCAGTATTGCGACAGCTTTCGCGCTTCAGCATAATCAATCACGTTCCACAGTTCGGTTTTACTTACGAGATGGCCTAGCTGAATATTCTGCGTAATAGTCATATTCTCAAAGAAACCTTCGATTTTACGGTCTTCGGTTACATAAACTATGCCATCACGAACAGCCTGACGAGGTACCCTGTAACGCACTTCGCGCCCTTCAAATACAATGTTTCCTCCATGAAAAAGATCGCGCTTGTATACACCTGCAAGTACTTTCATCATTTCGGTTCTACCAGACCCTATAAGCCCGAAAACACCAGTAATCTGACCAGAGAAAATCGAAAATGACGTGTTTCGAACAGAGGCTCCCATCGAAAGGTTTTCAACGCTCATAATTTTTTCTTTTCCGGACCGGATTATGCGGGAGTTCCCTCCCACATCCGCATATGCTGAATTGGATAGGTCCCTTCCGATCATCGCTTGAACAATGCGGCCACGGTCAAACTTACCGCATTCGTCATTGTCCACGATGCGCCCATCACGCAATACTGTGATCGTATCAGAAATATCCAGCGCTTCTTCTAGGGCATGTGAGATGAAAACCAAAGAAACACCACTAATCCGAAGACGCTTCATCAATTCAAAAAAGTGATATTTTTCTTCCGGTGTTAGTGTTGCTGTCGGCTCGTCAAATATGATTACACGCGCCTTGTGATGTACTGCTCTAGCAATCTCAATCATTTGGCATTGTGCCGCCCCAAGTGAGGAAACCAACTGGGTCGGATCTACATGAAAATTGAGTGATTGCAGGAATTGTTGTGCGGCTATATTTAATTTGCGCAGCCCATTAAACATGCTTTCATCTCCCAGAAATATATTCTGAGCAACTGTCATCGTCGGAACAAGACTGTTTTCCTGGAATACCATCGCGATACCACTATCCAGCCCTTCTCCAGGGTTGGCAAAGTGTTGTTCCGTACCATCGACAAAAAGTTGACCCTTGCTAAGAACATGAACACCGGCAATTACCTTGGTCAATGTAGATTTGCCTGCACCGTTTTCTCCCAATAGGGAATGCACTTCTCCAGGCATCAGCTTGAAATTGACATCTTCGATTGCAATAGCTCCCCGGAAATCTTTGGTTCCGTCGCGGATCTCAACAATCGGTATTTTTTTTACTGAATCCATTTTCTATTTTATACTATTAAATTTCACCAACACACCATCGCCTTTTGCTGCAGCGAAGATCGATTCCCCATTATTTTCAGCTTGTTCCACAATGCTGGTGACACCATGTACATTTCCATCAGCGCGGCTGTGCAAGCTTTCAATCGGTTGAAATTCCTCATTCAAACGTACAGCCAATCCATATGAAAACACAGGAGCCCATGGTTTCAATACGCCTAACTGCTTGACCGCACCCCATTGCATTGGCTCATGAAAGCTACGGCCACCACGAAGGGTGGGCGCTACCCAGAAGGGCTTTTCGATATCACGCATCATTCGAGTGCGATATTCTTTATCGTTTAAAACGAACTCCACCAGCTGGTTTCTGGGTGCGAATATTGCCAGCCATACGGATCCATCAGCATTTAGTGTCAAGGCACCAGGATAGCCGGGTAAACGGGAAAGGATAGTTTCAACTCCATTTTTTTTCGACTTCTGGCTGTTAGGATTGGACAAAGCACACAGCCTATGCTGCCATGCCTCAGTAAAAATAAGCCGGTTATCATTGACGCCAATAAGACCTGCAGGATAGGCTAATCTCGAGAGCAAAACCTTTGGAACTCCTCCGCCTGTCTCCCAAATCAAAATGCTTCCACTGCTGCCTTTTGACATCAGATCAGCTTGCCAAGCTGATGGTGCGAAATGCTTTGATCCGCAAGCGATAATCAGATGAGTTTTGTCCCAGAATAGGAGAGCTGTGGGGCAGAAAACATCTATTTGCTCTGTTACATCGTCTTTGCCTGAATCAAAGATCAATACTATTCCTTCGTTCAGACCAATTGCAAGTCGGTTCTCAGACCAGTAGGCCAAGCTGGAAATCTCAGAAGTGAACTGACGCACTGGTCTAAAGCCGCTGGCATCAACGCGTCCCAATTGATCTCCACTCGTGGCCCAAAGCTCGTCCAGACCGACTGTTAGATTATCAATTTCTGGAACTTCGACGATACGTTCCGCAGCATCCAGTTTTTCGTTTGGTTTCATCGGGCCATCCATCACCGGCATGAGAATTGCTGCATCGCCCCGCCCGAGCACCCGGTTAAAGGTGGATTTTATTACTCTAATCATGACAGATTTCCCCAATAGGACTTAGAGCCGGTCCAATCTTGATCAGAATCGGGAATTTTATATTTCCCAATCCGATTGTTTGAAACCCCTCCGAGATAAAGATAGCCCTTATGCTCGCGCATACTTGAAAGCATGGGGTGGTTTACTCCTCCCAAATCCCACAACGCATCTAAGACTTCCCCGTTTTCGTCGAACTTTAAAACACAACCTGTATTGATATTGGGAAACAGCCATGAATCATCTGATACTCGGCGCGCCATACGTTTTCGGAAACTTGGCATTGTCTGCGCCAAATCAAGAGCTGGGCCACGCATTCCCAGCAGTGCCAGCCAGTAAGTGCCATCAGAAGCCCGGTTAATATTGTCAGGGTATCCAGGAAGATTTGGAATAACCGGTTCGACGGATCCGTTTTTCGGTCCATTAATCCAGTAACGGGAAATTCGGCAGGCCCAGGATTCTGCAAACAAGATGGATTGACCGTCATGGGAGGTGCAGATCCCGTTAGGAAAGATAAGGTTGGAAACGATGGTTTTTGTTTTGTTGGTTTTCGGGTCATGACAGACAATCCTCCCATTGCCCCGGCTTTCAAGACAGTCTACCGCCCAAGTGTGAGTGTCAAACCGTTTTGTTGCTTCAGAAAAATAGATCTTACCATCAGGAGCGATATCAAGATCGTCAGCTAAATTGAGACGTGAATCATCAACAACCGAGGTCCAACTCCGATTTGTTTGATCGGTGATCTTAGAGACGCTACCCAGTGGTGAAACCGAATAAACCCCCATGCTCGCAACGCAGGTAATCAGATTACCGTTTGCATCAAATGCCATCCCCAGCGGGCGTCCACCGATATGAGCGAATGTCACCATTTCCTTGTAGTCGGGAGCAAGAAACTTGGCGATGTCACCCTGTCGTGTTCCAGCATAAAGGTTGTCATCTTCGTCAAGGATAACATCCTCTGGGCCTTCAATCTTACCCAGGCCGATAATGTCGACATGGTGGAGCTTGTTGTTTTCGGCATATGGGGAGTCGCTCTTTGCCGAGGTTGAAGGAGCTGGGAAAAGCCGCATGTAAGTTGGTGAAACATACACTTTGCTCAGAATTTTACCGCGATTTTTCAACCATCTGACATCAATCAACACCGCCAACATCAGAATTACACCAAATATCAACGAGCTTGCACCTCCCTGAATGCCCAATCGGATCAAACCGTTCGACAATAACAGCACGATGATCGCTCCAAAGATTGCCTTGGCAACGGATCCTCTGCCTCCACCAAGACTGGTGCCGCCTAGAACAGCTGCTGTGAGAGCCATGATCTCCATTCCATTTCCAGCATCTGAACTTGCACTTGATAATCGAGAGGCGAACATGAAAGCCGCGATGGCACAGAGCAAGCCGCTAGTCACATAAGTCAGAAATACCGTCCGCTTAACATTCACACCTGCATTGTGAGCCGACCGGCGTGCACCCCCAACAGCCATCAAATGCCACCCTGGCCTCATGCGGCTGATCCCGATATGGAGAAATAGAGCAATTAAGCCTGTGGCGATGAAGGTGTAAGGAATGTTCCACACGTCATCCTCGCCAATAGCGAACCAGAGGTTAGAATCCGGGAATATTGCCATGATCCCCACCGCATGTTTCTGCAACAGAAGATCAACGATTGAGCGAAAAATGATAAGCGAGACCAGCGTGGTCAAAAAGGCACGTAGTCTTAAGTATCCAATAAAGTATCCATTGAAGGCACCACAAAGAATGCCCGCAAGGCAAGTAAGGCAAAATGTCGGCAGAGGGTGCATCCCAAAAATATGCACACAATAAAGAGCTGTAAAATTACCAACCGCAAATATTGAACCTACAGAAAGGTCAATACCACCGCCTATCATCACAATGGTCATCGCCAGAACGACCAACCCCAGTTCGGCAATCTGACGGGAATAATCCGTTATCGCATAAGCAGTGAAAAAGTTTGGAATGGCCAGTTGTAGACATATGATAAGAGCCAGCAAAGTAACAAATGGTATTGCATTGTCTGTCCAGCGTTTTGTCAGGATTTCGCCGATTACGTGATCAGGTATCAGCTTATAGCGCCACCTGCGTACTGTTTCGCGGTTCATTCAAAACCCCATTGCTTTGCTCAACTGTTTTCTATCCGAGTGTCAAAATACATTTCTGTATTGTGACACTCTTCATAGAAAGCTATTTTCCTTAGTTTCCTGAAACTGACTCTTTAGTCCAGCAAGCGCCGTTTCTGCGTTGGACATTGAGATTTTCTTTAGTCATTATGGTCAAGGGAGAATAATGCGAATATTTGAAAGCACCAGCCTTGCTCTCTACCTGTAGCAGCGCACGCGCCGCATTGGCGAGTTCAAGAGCCTGACGAGGTACATCGTATGAAATGGCAACGTCGAATGTTCCGTTTTCAAGATTGTCACAAGCATCCTTATGCCCGCCGCCGGACGTTACCACGAAAATGTCATCTTTCAGGCCTGCTTCCTTGATTGCAGCACTGGTTCCGACGTCCATTGTATCCCAGAATCCGATGGCAGCACAAAGATCAGGATGCTGTTGCACTACGGTCTCCATAATCGCGCGAGCTTTTGAAGCATCCCAATCCGCTGCCTGATTAGACACTACCTGAATATGGGGATGTTGATCCAGGATATTGTAAACCCCGCGAACCTGAAAAATGCTTGCAGAAGCAGTGAGGACACCCTGCATAATGGCAACTTTTCCGCTGGAGTCCGGACCACATTGTTTGGCCGCTAATTTTGCAACTTCTTCTCCAACCTGAATCCAATCGGCACCGACGAAAATGTCCGATGAGTGAGAGGAATGCATCTGAATTTGCACAACATGCAGACCTTCTTTTTCAGCCTTGCGCAAAACACGCGAGTAACTTTGTTCATCAGGTGACTGAACCATAATCAGGTCAGGCCGTTCCCCGATCAGTGAGGTCAGCGTGCGCACGCCGGCATCGACACTCCAGTTTGGATCACGAATTTCAAGCTCAATCCCCAACGGCAACAGCTCGCGTTTCAGGCCAGCCCACCATCCTTCTGACAAATCGTAACCCATTCCAATTGGAATATACACAACCTTTTTGCCCTTCATTGTATCTACGTATTTGTCGTGTCGTGGGTCAGGTAATCCTTTGTCCTGGGCAAAAGTTGGCGAAACGCAGGTTAGAATCGTGGCTACTACTGTGAGAGCCAGTTTGTTGATCAGTTTTCTCATAAATTTTCCTCCTATTTATTTTAAGGAGACAGGACCACGTCTCTGGTTTGTCTTGGCCAAGAAAGTTATATGACTCCTTGCTGGCTGGTTTGTTCATTATTATTTTAAGGAGACAGGACCACGTCTCTGATTTGTCTCGGCCAAGAAAGTTATATATCTCCTTGCTGGCTGGTTTGTTCATCACGTGGGTTCACCAAAGTGTCGATGACAATAGCAACCAGAAGAACGAGTCCCTTGATCAAATTCTGTTCCGTATGGGAAAGGTTCATAATGGTCATACCGTTCAACAAAACCCCGATCATAACCGTACCAAGTAGAACGTTGATCATCCCGCCTTTACCACCTGAAAGACCAATTCCTCCAACAACTACAACCAGCAAGACATCGTAAATCATGGTTGAGGTGTACAGTCTGGTGTTGATCTGACTAACAGCACCTGAAATCAGCAAACCAGCTACGAGCGCAATCAGGCCGGACACAATATAGATGAGCATTATTGTAGGTCTGACGGGAATGCCTGCCGATCTTGCTGCAACTGGATTGTCGCCAATCGCATAAATGTATTTCCCAAGGGTTGTGCGGCGGAGAATTAACGTGAAAACAAGCGCAATTGTGAGAAAGCAGATTATTGGTATAGGAACACCAAAAATTTTCCCGCGCCCCAGAAACTCGACCCAACCTGCATCGGCAGGTAGATAATTTGAGTCGCTGGAAATCAATCCTACCCTTCCGATGCCATAGACGATTCCGCCCATCGCCAGCGTTGCAAAAATTGCCGGCAGCTCTCCATAGGCGACCAGAAAGCCGGAAATAGCTCCCATAGTAATTACAAAAATGATGCCTGCTGAAAGTGCTAACCAGAATGGCACACCGCTTTCGAAAACACCTCCTGGTTGCGCTATCACCACCGATATTGCGGTTCCAATCACCATGATTGCCACCATAGAAAGATCAACGCCGCGGGAAATCACAACTAATGCCATACCTATTCCTAAGATACCTAATACCGATACGCTGCGCAAAAGGGAAAGAAGATTATCGATGCTTAAAAAACCGTTCAAAAACAAAGAGAAGACAAGAAAAAGTGTGGCCGTAATAAGCGCAACAATCTTTGACTGATCGATCAACATTACCCCCCCTAGCTGATATTATTACCTCAAATGCAACACGCATTTGAGGTATTTGTTCTCTTGAAAATAGGACATGAATGGGGTTGGCGAAATTAGAATTGAGAGATAGGCTCTATACCAAAATGTTAACGTATTGCGGTGGTAAGTAACCACAGTTGATAGCTAGAAGACAACTACACATTCCCTGTTTTATCTTTCTTAGAAAAATTGAAATGAAAGCACTTCCTCATAATTAGAAGCATTAATGGTCAATACCAATTCAAATCAATCTGTTTCGTTGATTAGTACAATACGACCAGTTACTTGGCCACACTTCAAGTCATCGAGAGCTTCATTGACCTTATCCATAGGGCGGATTTCAATCGGCATCTGAGCGATTTTTCCAGCACGTACCATTTTAATGAGTTCCCGCAACTGTTCAATTGTTCCTACATGGCAACCGCGAATAGTCATTGCTTTTTGTGGCAACCAAGGCTGCGGCATTTTAAAATCCCCGCCATGCAGGCCCACTACCACGTAGTGCCCTCCCTTGATTATGGCATGTACCGCCAATCTGGCAGTTGATGCCACTCCGACCGTGTCAAGCACATCAGTAAGCTGGTTGTTCGTGATTTTTCTGAGTTCATCAATTACTTCGGCATCTTTGGAGTTCAATATAGCCGCCGCTCCCATTTCTCGAGCCGCCATGAGATTTTCATGATTGATGTCAACTGCGACGATATTTTCAAATCCGAGTGCCTTTGCGATGGCAATTGCATTGAGGCCTAATCCACCAACCCCCATCACTGCTAACCAGCTATCTTGATGAGGTGGGCCGAGATTACCAAGGGCATTGTAAACTGTAAGTCCGGAACAGGCATGACTGGCCACAAGGTTTGGGTCTAGTCCATCGACATTGACTAACACAGTAGCATCTTCAACCAGGATGTGGGTCGCATATCCGCCATCCTGAACCAGTCCGATTATCCGCATTGCCATACAGTCATTGGTACGGCCTTCTTCACAAGCACGGCAAGAACCACATCCAATCCAGGGAAAGACAAGCATTTGTTGGCCCACCAATGAAAAGTCAGCATCAGCCCCGGTTGCAATCACCTTGCCAACATTTTCGTGGCCCAATGTGCGTGGAAGTTTCATGCCACGATCCGCCATTCGCATGATACCCTCTTCACCGAGGTCGAATTCACCTTCGATAATGTGCAAATCAGAATGACAAACCCCTGAACGAAGTATCTTCAGCAGCACTTCGGAACCCACTGGTTTGGGGATATCACCAGTTACTTTTTCGAGCGGCTTGCCAAAATTTGTGAGATCAAAATGTGAAAACTTGTTCATGTCATTTTCCTATCAAAATCATACGAAAAATTGATCGCGGGCTTAGCCCTAGAAAGCCTTCCATGAAGGTTTTCTTTAGGCAGCCAGTATGCAAAGTCTTTTCGGAGTTTTATTAGACCATCCACGTCAACATTGGTAGAAAGCCCCATCGATTCGAGCATGTAGACTGTGTCTTCGGTAGCAATGTTGCCAGTTGCTCCCGGAGCAAAGGGGCAGCCACCAAGACCGCCAAGTGCAGCATCAAAGGTTCGAACATCAGCCTCGAGCGCGGCTGTCACATTGGCGAGCCCCATGGCTCTTGTGTCGTGGAAATGGGCTGCCAACGGCACATCTGAAATTTCCTGCCGAACTTTTTCGAACATGCTTCGGACCTGCTTCGGGTTACCGTATCCAACCGTGTCCGCTAATACGATTTCTCTAGCACCTTTCTCAGCAAGCAAAGCGGCAATTTCAACTACTCGTTTTTCTGGAACATTTCCTTGCAACGAGCAGCCGAATGAAGTGGCTATTGCAGCTACAACACTTGTTTCCGGGTGACGCTCTTGTTGCCAAACATGAATCTCCGATAGCCTTTCTATAGATTGGTTGGTACTACAACGCGCATTGGATTGGTTATGCATCTCAGACGCGGAGAGTACAAAACATATCTTTCTAGCTCCGGCTTCCATTGCTCGTTGTGCACCCTTTACATTCAGCGCCAGCGCTGACGCAGTTAGGCAATCAATTGAGTTCGCATATTCTACAATTTCTGCTGCGTCAGCAAATTGCGGCAATAGCTTTTGCGGAACAAAAGAGGTTACTTCAATATCTGAAAACCCCAACGAAGCTTGCCGAAAAATCCATTCTTTTTTTTTGGAAGTTGAAACAAAGTAATCAACGAGTTGCAATCCGTCGCGCAGGCCAACTTCACGGACAACAACGCATTCTCTCATGCCCTATCGCCCCCTGAACTCCGGTTTACGCTTTTCAATGAACGCGGCAACGCCCTCGCGCCTGTCTTCGGTTGGGATGGTTCGATTGTACGCTTCGATCTCGAACGCAAGTCCATCTATCAAACCCATCTGCAACCCCTTATGAATTGATTGTTTGGCCTGCCGCACCGCTATTGGTGCATTCGCCGCAATTGTGCTTGCCATCTCAATTGTCTTGGGGAGCAACTCATCAGCAGAGAGGACTATATTTACCAGCCCCCAGTCATGGGCTTGGGCTACAGAAAATGGCTGGCCTGAAAGAATAAGTTCCTTTGCACGGCGCTCACCAACTGCCCGAGCAAGTAACTGGGTTCCTCCGACACCTGGGATAATGCCAAGCCGGGTTTCTGTCTGAGCAAATTTAGCATGGTCAGCCGCATATATGAAGTCCAGTGCACAAGCCAACTCGCAACCACCTCCGAACGCTGCCCCATTGATCGCGCCAATAACCGGTGTCGGGCATCCGACGATTGCGCGTACCATGCGCTCATAAACCAGATGCTGATTACCCCATTCCTGATCACTCATACCGTGGCGTTCTTTCAAGTCACCACCAGCGCAAAAAGACCGCTTCCCGCTGCCTGTTAATATGATAGCGCGAGTGTCACCCGGATCGAGCGCCAACTCTTCAAACAATTCTATCAGATCACGCGCCATCATTGTATTGAGGGCATTGGAAGTATCTGGCTTGTTCAAATGAACAAGTAACACATGCAAAGCTGGTTCGCTGATTTTGAGGGTTTCATAATTCTGCTTCATCTAACTTTCTTCGATCAGATGTTCAGGATAGTCTCAAATAAAATATGGTGATTTAGAATATCGCAGAAAGTTATCGCTGGTATATCGCCATACGCAATTAACTCTGTAAGTGGGTTTGCCAGCTGCCTTCTTCCCGCATTTTTTTGGCAACAGAAAAAATGGATTTAACCACAACTTCCGTCACCCGAGATTTTAGGCTGGTGTGGGACCGTGCCAAGATTAGTTGACGTTCTGCACGTTGAGGCATTATTCGCCGCACTTCAATTTTTTCCATCCGGACAAGATTTGACAGGCTAGAAACTGGCATAAACCCATGACACATTCCGCTAGCCACCATTGAAACAGCAATTCCGAAGCTATCCACTTGGAATTCCGGTTCCAAAGAAACGCCAGCCGAAGCAGCAATCTTATCTATAATCAATCGCGGTCCGAATGGTCTGTTCGGCAAAGCTAAAGGCAAATCTGCAATATCCTTTACATCAATTTCATTACTGGGCGGAAGGCTGCCGGGTGGGCTCATCAGACCAATTTCTTCATGGAATAATTGATTTGATTGGAGATGATAGGACGAAGCCGGACCGTAGAGAAAACCGGCGTCAAGTTCACCCGTCTGGAGCCATTCAACTAGATTTACCGAATAGGCCTCTTTTACATAAAGCTTGATGTTGGGATGTTTTTCCCGGACATATTGCAGCAGTTGAATCGAGAACTCGTTGATGATCGTCGGAAGCACGCCGAGTTTGACTTCGCCGTGAATAGCCTTGTCGAGCGACCTAACCTCAAACACTGACTGTTCCAGCTGACGAAGAGGCCCGGAGATGCGAGCTAGTAGTATTTGCCCGGCATCAGTCAAGTCCATTCCCCGAACATGGCGTACAAAAAGCTCGGTTCCGACGGTTTTCTCAAGCAATTTGATTTGGCGTGAAAGTGCCGGTTGCGCGATCCGTAACCTATCTGATGCCCGGCTTAAAGCTCCGCTCTCAGCCACGCAAATAAAAGTTTTCAACTGACGCAGGTCCATGCATAATCCTTACCGAATTGGTATACCTATTATATAAGCATTGTTATTTTTTTATATTACTATCAGAGCTTAGTCTACAAAGGTCATCGTTATTTTGGATTGCCTGGTGGAAAAAGCATGAGCTTGAACAGAGAACTGGAAGATATACTCGTGGTTTCCATTGAACAGGCAGTAGCCGCCCCCTATTGTGGTCTTCTGCTGGCGGATGCTGGGGCACGGGTAATCAAGGTTGAACGTCCGGGAGGTGATTTCGCCCGTAGTTATGATGCGGGATTAAATGGCGAGAGTGCAATTTTCGCTTGGTTAAACCGGGGCAAAGAATCAATTTGCCTCAATCTGAAGACAAACACCGATATGCAACTCATACTGCGGCTTTTGAGCAAGGCGGATGTGTTTGTTTCAAACCTTGCACCGGGCGCGGTTGATCGAATGGGACTGGATGGTGAGACTCTTAGAAGGTCAAACAAGGGTCTTATCACCTGCCAGATTACAGGGTACGGCAAGTCAGGCAAAGCTGCGAAAAAGAAAGCTTATGATTTTCTGGTTCAGGCGGAAAGCGGGTTATGTTCAGTAACCGGGACACACGAAAACCCTTCCAGAGTTGGCATGTCCCTCGCAGACCTTTCCTCAGGGCTGACATCTTTTTCAGCTATTTTGAGAGCACTGATCCAACGTGGTAAGACCGGAACGGGTTCAGATATTTTCGTCTCAATGTTTGACGTAATGGCCGACTGGATGAACATGTCACTTTTGGCCCAGCGCTACATGGGTGGCGCACCAAGAAGATCCGGCCTGCAACACAGTTTCATTGCACCGTACGGTGCTTTCACCTGCAAAGGCGGAGACCAAGTTTTACTTTCAATCCAAAGCAATCGCGAATGGTCCGTGTTCTGTCAGCAGGTTCTTGCACAACCGGAACTGGTTGATGATGCACGTTTTGAAAACAACCCCGAAAGATACTCAAATCAGCGAGAACTTGACGCTCTTATAAATACACATTTTTCAAACCACACATCTACTGAAATCATTGCAAAGCTAGATGAAGCAAAAATTGCAAATGCGGCTCTTAACAGTGTGGCAGAACTTTCTGATCACCCGTTTTTGAAAAATTCCCGCGCAGAATACAATGGCATAGAGCTGGAAATTGCCCGCCTCCCTGTTAGTTCAGAGTCGACAGAAACTTCTCATGTTCCATCCTTTGATGAGCATGGCCAATCCATCAAAAGCGAATTTGGTAAACAGCATGAAAAAATATCAGCAATACATAAACGGTGAATGGATAACACCATCATCTGGAGAATATTTCAACACGGAAAACCCATATACAGGCAAGGTTTGGGCAAGAATCGCCCGCGGCAACACAGATGATGCAGATCGTGCAACTAAGGCAGCCAAAGCTGCATTTGAAGGCGAGTGGGGTGAAATGCGTCAGACACACCGGGGCAAACTGCTCACAAAACTTGCTGAAATTATAGAGCGTGAAGCAATACGACTGGCGGAGCTTGAGGTGCGTGACAATGGCAAACTGATTGCTGAGATGGGAGTGCAAACCAAATACCTAGCTGAATGGTACCGCTATTTTGGCGGATTGGCCGACAAAATCGAAGGAACTGTGTTGCCATCTGACAAACCTGGTATCTTCAATTTCACGCGTTACGAGCCATTGGGCGTGGTTGCGATGATAACTGCATGGAACTCCCCGCTTCTCCTATTGGCCTGGAAACTGGCTCCGGCACTTGCATCTGGAAACACAGCGGTGGTGAAACCCTCTGAGTTTACATCTGTTTCTTCTCTTGAGTTTGTGGAACTGATTAAAGAAGCCGGAATTCCAGATGGCGTTGTAAACTGCATCACTGGTTTTGGACTCGAAGTGGGGGCTCCACTGGTCGAGCATCCAGACGTTGCGAAGGTAGCATTCACAGGTTCTGATTTTGCTGGCCAGAAAATCTATGAAAGTGCTGCAAAAAAGATAATGCCGGTAACGCTGGAGCTTGGCGGTAAATCTCCTAACATTGTATTTGAGGATGCTGACTTTGAAGCGGCGGTAATGGGAGCGATATCCGGCATTTTTGCTGCTACTGGCCAGACTTGCATTGCGGGATCTCGACTGTTGGTCCAACGCTCTATCCATGACCGGTTTGTTGAGCGGCTGGTTGAAGTTGCTGGTGAAGCAAAGATCGGTGACCCAATGTCAATGGATACCCATGTGGGGCCAATTACAACTCGGCCACAATATCAAAAGGTTTTGGATTATATAGAAATTGCAAAAAGAGACGGCGCAACTTGTGTGTTAGGGGGGAAACCTTACAGCGGAAAAGGGGTAATGGGCGATCAGTTTGTAGAGCCCACAATTTTCACAGGAGTTTCCAATGAAATGCGGATTGCACAGGAAGAAGTGTTTGGTCCAATCCTTTCGATCATTCCCTTTGACACCGAAGAAGAGGCTATTTATATCGGCAATGATATTGTCTACGGTCTTGCAGCGGGTGTTTGGACCTCGGATATCGGGCGGGCATTCAGAATGTCTGAAAAACTAAAGGCCGGTACTGTGTGGGTTAACACCTATCGCGCTGTAAGCTTCATGTCTCCGTTCGGCGGATACAAACGCTCAGGCCAGGGACGTGAGAGCGGCCAAGAGGCAATCAAGGAATTTCTTCAAACGAAATCAGTGTGGATCGCAAAACAAACAACTACGGCCAATCCGTTCATAATGCGTTAGGGCGTCTGATGAATTACGAACTCAATCACCAAGAAATTCGCGATGGTGTCGCCCGGCTCTGTGAAAACTTTCCTGGAGAGTATTGGAGAAAGTGCGACCGAGAACAGACCTATCCAGTTGATTTTGTCGAAGCGCTTAGTGATCGCGGTTATCTCTCCGCGCTCATTCCAGAAGAATATGACGGGCTAGGCCTTCCGATATCTGCTGGTGCGGCTATTTTAGAAGAAATTCATCGTGCAGGATGCAACGCTGGTGCTTGTCATGCCCAGATGTATACAATGGGCACTTTGTTGAGACATGGTTCGGATGCGCAGAAGAATATGTATCTGCCCAAAATTGCGGATAGTTCACTGCGTCTGCAGGCATTTGGTGTTACAGAACCAACAAGCGGTACGGATACAACAGCGCTAAAAACCCGAGCCAAGCGCGACGGTGACAAGTATGTTGTTAACGGTCAGAAAATCTGGACCAGTCGTGCCGAATACTCTGATCTTCTGCTGTTGCTTGCCAGAACCACGCCTTTAGAAGCGGTTGCGAAGAAGACGGATGGCCTTTCGGTATTTCTGGTCGATATGCGCGAAGTGCTAGGAAAGAGCCTCACTATTCGTCCTATACGTACGATGATGAACCACGCAACGACAGAGTTGTTTTTTGATAACATGGAAATCCCTGCCTCCAGTCTAGTTGGCAAGGATGGAAAGGGTTTTCGTTACATCATGTCGGTGATGAATGTGGAGCGCATGTTGATATCGGCCGAGTGCATAGGTGATGCCAAGTGGTTTCTTAAAAAAGCAGTAGATTATTCAAATGAACGGGAGGTGTTCAAAAGGCCGATTGGCCAAAATCAGGGCATACAGTTCCCTATTGCGCGCGCCTATTCTCAAATGCGTGCCGCAGAACTGATGGTCAATCAGGCAATCGCAAAATATGAAGCTGGCGAAAACCCTGGTGAAGAAGCAAACCTTGCAAAACTGCTGGCAGCGGATGCCAGTTGGGCTGCTGCAGAGGCCTGTATCCAAACCCATGGTGGTTTTGGCTTTGCCGAGGAATACGATATTGAGCGGAAATACCGCGAGGCACGGCTCTATCAAGTTGCGCCAATTTCCACCAATATGATCCTATCCTATGTGGCAGAGCATGTACTTGGCATGCCGAGATCTTATTGATGTCAATCACAGATCAATTTGTAGACTTTATAACCGCTGCACCTGTGGAAAATGAAGCCGCATATCACATTACCAGTCTTTCCCTTCTGGATTGGGCAGCGGTTACCATTGCCGGAATGGATGAACCGATTGCGAACATCATTCGCTCACTTGTTGAAGAAGAATGTGGTACACAACAGGCTTATGCAGCCGGGTTAAGTCAACATGTTCCCGCGCGTGCTGCAGCACTTGTTAACGGGACAACTTCCCATGCACTTGACTATGATGATACGCACTTCTCCTATATTGGCCATCCTTCCGTTGTTGTGTTTCCCGCAGTTTTTGCCTTTGCCGACAAGATTGGTAGTGATATGGTTTCCATTAAGGAAGCCGCTTTGATTGGTTTGGAAACGACTACCCGAATCGGAGTTTGGCTTGGGCGAACACACTACAGGACTGGGTTTCACATAACCGCTACAGCCGGTGCCATTGGGGCGACCGCAGGATGCTCCAAACTTCTTGGATTTAGCGCCGAGCAAACCCGGACGGCATTGTCGCTTGTCGCTTCAATGGCATCAGGCGTCAAAGAACAATTTGGGACTATGGGAAAACCATTTCATGCCGGGATGGCTGCGTCCTCTGCGGTTGAAGCGTGTTTGCTGGCTGAAAAAGGAATTGTATCTGGTTTCGATGCACTGACTGGTGTTCAGGGTTTTGGTGCTACTCATCACAGTGAAGAAAATTCCTTTGCATGCGATGGTTTGGGTAAGGACTGGTTATTTACTGACGTAAGTCACAAGTTTCATGCTTGTTGTCACGGGACTCACGCTATGCTTGAGGCACTCGCACTTATCAAAAATGCGCACTCATTTGCCCTAGAAGAAGTTGAATACATCGAAGTGTTTACCCATCCCCAATACCGCAATGTTTGCGACATCAAAAGCCCTGCCACTGGAACGGAAGCCAAGTTTAGTTATCGATTAATCGCGGCCATGGGATTATCGGGAATTGAAACCGCTCGTCCGGACTGTTTCTCGGATGATCTCTGCAATATTCCAAATTTGATAAGATTGAGGGATCTGACGAATGTCATAACCGATGACTTACTTTCCGATACCCAAACAAAGGTCACTGTAAACCTATCAAATAGTCGTAAACTTCGATCCGAATACGATCTACTGGATCTTAGGGCCCCACATGAACGCGAGGCAAGAGTAAGAGCCAAGGCAGCGAGTTTGTTGGGTAGGGCAAGAGAGGAGCATCTATGGCAGATTATCGGCAATGTCTCTCTTGCAAAACCAAGTAGATCTTTTTGCGCATCATTGCTGGGTGTCTGTTGTCAGGGTTTTTCGGACTGGTGAAGTGTTTTCCTAACGGAGGCTCTGGTTCAGTTTCTGTTTGAGTTTAGGCTGCAACGGATTGATGTTGCAAGCGTCGCTTCTGGAGTGTCTGTTTTTTGATTTCCTTTCTCATTTTCAGGATTTTGCTACCCTGCCCATAGTAGACGTCTGCAGGCGTAAGGTTTTGTAAGCTCTCATGGTAGCGAGTATTGTTATAATGATCGACAAATGCGCCTATCTGCCTTTCAAGATCCCCCGGCAGGTAGTAATTCGTACCCGTTTGGTCTGGGGGCTCTGGCGCGGATCGATGGGTTGAGTTACGCTGCTATTGCAGCGTAAAGCCACGGGAGGAGCTCGTTGAGACGTGTGATTTTGTGGTCGGCGAATTGATCCCGAATATGAGCCAATAAAACCATATCCGTTCTCTGACTTTGGTTGATTGGTCGTGTGCGATAGGCGCGGTAACCACGTGCACTGACATTCATAATATGACACAGACGATTGATTGGAAGCGTGCCACGGTGTTCTTCGATAAACTTAAACCTCACGGTTTTTGCTTCGCGAAGAACTGTGTTGCCTTTTTTAATATTTCCCTCTCCTCACGAAGCATGCGGACTTCTTTTCGCAGCCGTTCGTTTTCGTGAATCAAATCAATTTGTGGCTCAGGCGTAGAAACTGTATCGCGTTCTTCTTTGATCCAGCGGCTCAGTGTCGAAAAACCAATCCCAAAGTCCGATGCGACCTGCTTACGGCTAAGCCCACTTGTTAATGCTACGCGCACAACTTCCTGTCTAAATTCTGCTGTTGGTTTGTTTCCCATGTGTATTCTCCTTTAGTGCATAATATGCGGTTAAAGGAGCGGCACAATTCCGCGACAGGTCCACCAATTCAGATGGGGAGGCTCAGCGAATGGAGCGGGCCAGTCGGACTTGGTCTATTGGAAAGGGATTTTTCACCTGTGTTAAGCTTGAAATTGGGTTCAAGCGAGGCGAGACGCCGAAGCGCAAAATAAAAGCGGCATGACATGCCACCAATTAACCGTCAGGGATTACCCAGAGAGAAAAGTTACTAACCTCGAAATCACAGCTTATCCTTTGACCTGATGAATGAAAGTTATTCAAAGGTTTCTGAAAGGTGCGAATGAGATAGGTTTCCGATAGTGTGAGCTTTGGGTTCCCGATAGTGCAAATATGCGCCATGAATAATTCATGGCCTTGCTACCTGAGTGACACCCACAGAGAGATTTTTTCATTCTCGACATTTCGGACGTGGTTCCTGAGGATGACACCGCGTCCATGGAACACCCCCTGTTCTCACTGGCGACCAAGCCAGACATGCGCCATCTATCAAATCACCAGATTGGGCGTAAGAAAAAGGCCGCGAGATCGCCCGTGAAAAAGGCTGGCATTATCACGCCCTGTGCTCAAACTGGTTGGAAATGGCGACAGAGGAAGCCACCACAGGCAACCCTCCAAAGAACGCCGGTGCGGCCTTCATCGGATATTGCAACAAGCAGTATACCTTTCGTTAACACCTACAAACTAGGAGTACCTACCATGCGATTTCTCGATATTGTATATAAAACACTCGTCATATTCGTCTTCTTCAGCGCGACTTTTTTATCTGTCTTTGGGGGCGATTTTGTATCAAATGGCTGGCGCATATTCTATGCCATCATGTCAATACTCAGTGCTTGGCAAATCTTTTTTAGTAGAGAATAGACACTTTAAATCGGAGGGCTTCCGACGAAATCACACCGATCATTAAGAGCCTGTTCAAAAAGTTCATTTGCCAGATACCCTTCTCTCTCTAATTTATTTATTGCATCGGCGATCTGCGAGGCTAAGGAGTTTGTGCGAGATATATTTTCATACTTAAACGAAGAAAGTATGTCTTTCAATTCACTAATTGCCGCGCCAGCGCCACCCCCCCAAATAGCAATACGACCGATCCTTTTTCCAGCCTTTTTCGGATCAAATCTTCGAATAAAATTTCTTATTTTGGATGTCAGTTTTCCAAAATAACCGCTTACCACCGCTAAAAATAAAGCTTCCTGTGTCGCAAGAAGTCTATCGGACCCCGGAGCCGATTCAAGTTGCGACTGGAGTCGCGAAATATTATCTGCAAGAGATTCGAGGCGTCGATTGTTTGCATCAATATCCCGCTTTATCTGCCGACAATTATTGATCCTAGCATCCTTCTTGCTGAGGACAGGTCTACCCGTAGCCTTCACGACAGCATCTTGCAGCGTTCTACCACGAAATTCGTATTGCATTGCAACTCTCCAAATAAATTTACGTTGACGGTAATTCTCTGCGGTTAACAAAGCAGAAACCATGCGTGCGGTGCTATCTACGGCCCCCCTAAGCGCGCTCACAAACCCTGCTTAGGCTCGCCTTCCCGTTGGTCAGTCAGTACGGCCAGTGCTTGCCTATGGTCGGCACTCTGATGCTCTGCCTGTTCCCGTAGCGCCTCGATTTGATCTGTGAACTGCTCGCGCTCGCGCTCGGCATCCATGCGGTCGATCTACCCACGAAGCATCTTAAATTCGATTTCTAGGGCGCTGTTCTAGCTGTTTTTTTAGATTGTCCAAAGGGGGCGGTTTCGGTTTTAGCCGTGGTTTTAAACCAGTTTACGGCAAAACCATCCAATCAGGGAAGGGCGTGGGTGTTTTCTGTCCACTACTACGGTTTTGGCTTAGTCGGATTGAAGCCTTCTGGTGAAGACCGATCTATCGGGCTTCATTCACGAAAGCCCGTAGACGGCCTTACTAATCGTAATTGGAATGAGCCCCATCATTCATGAAAATTTTATGCTATCCAAGGGCTATTCAAGTCGTAGGATGAATATCAAAATGGCTATTTGCAAACTTTCAAATGCGTTGACTGATGCTCTCAAGCATTATGAATGGGTAACTGGCGAAGTATTTGCTAAAATCCCAATCCTCAAAATTCACAAAGACCTGAGTTTTTGGGCTATGGTCAAACCTACAGCAAGCACTATTGAATTACATGTTAATACTGGAATAACAGCCACATTAGAAGAGCTGTGGATGCAAGCATGGGGATCGTCGATATTAACACTGCCTGACGGACAACGCATTATCGCGCAATCTGATGATTATGCGATTGAGCATATGGTTCACTTATCTTTGGTTTGGTTCATGTTGCACGAATTGATGCACATCCAACTATCTCACTTTTCAATTGTACGACAGGCTTCACTGGTCAGAATATAACAATCAACAGGTGATGATGAGGTTTTTCTCATCTTCTCAAACAATTCGCTAAATCCGATCACCAAAAAATACGCCAATGCATTGAATTGCAGGCGGACTCTGAAGCAACAGATTTATTTTTAGAACCTTATTCGCGTGCCTATTGGGACATTTTACGAATGAGATGTGCTGCAATTTGCGCTGTTATGGTACTAATAGAAAAATCTTCAGCACAAAGTCAGCTCATCAACACCCATCACCCAATGGCGACCACCCGTTTTTTCACGCTCATTGGTCACTTATTCCAGATGATGCTCTATCCCAAGGCAGAACAGCAATTTAACGGCGCTGTGATGGGGCAAACTGCCAGCAAAGCCAAGGTCAATGCAGAAACCGCCCATCAAAATGGGTTGAGCAAAGCCAGAGAAAGCTTTGCTGGCCGCTTGCTTACGGATGCGCAATTCAACGAAGCCATTCACATCACAGAAATTCTAGAGCGCGAGATTTATAAATCGGGCA
The DNA here is from genome assembly GCA_039640505.1 of Rhodobacteraceae bacterium Araon29. Classification (NCBI taxonomy): domain Bacteria; kingdom Pseudomonadati; phylum Pseudomonadota; class Alphaproteobacteria; order Rhodobacterales; family Paracoccaceae; species Rhodobacteraceae bacterium Araon29. Next base: position 1,585,971 of record CP046865.1, read on the forward strand.
GTTTCAAAGACAAGCTTGGGAATTACGCCTATGCCATGGGGCGCTCGGAAAATATGGACCCCAAGCGATTGGAAACGACCCTTCGTGATTTATACCGCGAGCGCACGGGGCAAACCATGTTCCAGCTGTGCGAAAGCCTCAAAGAGCGCGAGGCCGCCGTACAATCGAAAGCCCAGGACATCGCCCTGAATGCGGCTCATGAGATTGAGCCCATGATGGCCAATGGTGACAAGATCAACTTCAATCGCGCTCTTGCGGAAAAAGCGCAAATGCTGGCCGATGACTATGGCGTGCGTGACAATCACGCCAAAAAGCTGATGGCCGATGCCTTTGTTGCCGAACAACGCGCCATAGGCGTTGAAACACCGCTGGAGCTGCGCGATTGGGGCAAACAATTGGATGAACACTATTATCGCCCCCAGATTGAACAAGAAAAGCAGGCGCGCGCTGCCGCCAAGCAAAATCAGGACACATCAGCGCGGTCGTTCAGCCGCCGCTCATGACCATAGATTCTGGCCTGCCAGACACGCAAAATACCCTGCAACCGATCAGGCAGGCTGTCCCGAACCCTCAAAGACCGAAAGCCGCAAAATGACACGAAAACCACCCCATAACCACGGACATGATCCGACACCCTCCATCACCATCGACTGGGATTTTTATGCCCAGTTTCTTGAAGATGTGGATATGAGCGATGATGAAACGCTTGAATTTCTCCAAGCCCTTGTTTCCATCGTGATCGGCTTTGTTGATCTTGGCTTCAATGTCCATCCTGCACAACTGGCAACGAAAGATGCTTTTGCAAAAAACCAGACCTGTGGGTCGATTGCAGATAGAACGCCAAATCTGCCGCTTGATGTGCTAGGGTCACACCATGCCAATCACACATCAAAGAATGACGCCACGACTGCGAGGTCTAAATGACTGACACTAATCAAAAAGCCCTGATCTATTGCCGCGTGTCCTCCAAAACACAAGAAGAGGAAGGCCACGGGCTGCAAAGCCAAGAAACCCGTTGCCGCGAATATGCGGCGAACAAGCGCTATGGGGTTGAGGCTGTCTTTCCCGATACCATCACTGGCGGCGGTGATTTTATGAAACGCCCTGGTATGGTGGCGCTTTTGTCCTATCTCGATGCCCAAAGACCAAAAGAGCCAACTGAAAACTATGTGGTCATCTTTGACGATCTCAAACGCTTTGCGCGGGATACGCGCTTTCATCTGGATTTGCGCGATGCGCTACGTTCACGCGGGGCCACCATTGAATGCCTGAACTTCAAATTTGAAGACACGCCCGAAGGCGAATTCATCGAAACCATCATGGCCGCGCAAGGGGCATTGGAGCGCAAGCAAAATGGTCGTCAAGTTGCTCAAAAAATGCGGGCCAGAATGCTGGGTGGCTATTGGATACATAATGCGCCTGCTGGTTATAAATATGAAACCCGAAAAGGCCATGGCAAAATACTGGTGCGAGATGAGCCTCTTGCCACCATCGTCACCGAAGGATTTGAAGGCTATGCCTCTGGCCGCTTTGAAACACAGGCCGAGGTCAAACGCTTTTTTGAAACCAAGCCTGATTTTCCACGCAATAACAGAGGCATAATTACTCAACAGCGTGTCACGGATATTTTGACCCACCCGATCTATACGGGCTATATTTGTTCCGAGAATTACCAGATTGATTGGCTCAAAGGCCATCACCCCGCGCTCATCTCACTCGAGACCTTTGACAGGGTGCGAAAACGCCGCAAGGGCCCCGCCAAAACCCCCATGCACCAGAATATCGGCAAGGATTTTGCCCTGCGCGGCTTTGTGACCTGCGGGTGCTGCAACACGCCGCTGCGCTCTTCCTGGTCCAAAGGCAATACAAAACACTATGCCTATTATCTGTGCCAGACGAAGGGCTGCGAGGCCTATGGCAAATCCATCCCCCGCGATAAAATCGAACGGGAAGTCGGCCAGATCATCAAAGCGCTTGAACCCAGCCCGACCTTGATTGAGCTGACCACCGCCTTGTTCAAAGACATCTGGACTCAACGTGTCAAACAAGCCGAAAAAGCTCTGGCCTCCGCCAAAAGCCAAATCAGAGCGATTGAAAAGCAGACAGAATCCCTGCTCATGCGCATTGTTGATGCAAGCTCACCAACGGTCATTCGCGCCTATGAGGTCAAAATCGCAGATTTAGAGCAAAATAAGCTCAGATTGGCCGATCAGCTGGCAAATTACACCAAACCATCAAACAGCATGGACGAAAAACTAGAACTCGCCCTGCAATTCCTCGCAAACCCTTGGAAACTATGGGAAACAGGTGAGATCACCCTGCGTAGAACAGTGCTGAGACTGGCCTTCAAAGACCGTCTGCAATACCACCTAAAAAAGGGAGCTAGAACCCCTTATTTATCATTACCTTTCAAGGCCTTAAGGGGTAATTTTTCTCAAGAATTCTGTTTTGGTGCCCAGGAGAGGACTCGAACCTCCACGTCCATAAGGACACTAGCACCTGAAGCTAGCGCGTCTACCAATTCCGCCACCTGGGCAGGTGTCTTGAGGTCGGCGTTTAAACGCGCAGTGAAGCAGAGTCAACGGTATGGTGGAGCAAAATATAAGCTTAGGCCGGGATCTCTATTGGTCAGCGCTGCAGTGCGTAAAGCCGTTGGTTCACAGAGCGCGGTCTGCTAAAAGCCGGATATGAACCAATTGCTTGAAACTGATCTTTATGGCCCGATAAAGGCTCTGTTTGAGGCCAATGGGTTTGAGGTGAAAGCCGAAATAGGCGCGTCGGATGTTGTCGCCATACGGTCAGGCGAAGATCCGGTGATTATTGAATTAAAGCTGGGGTTTTCATTAACTCTACTGCATCAAGCTGTTGCCCGGCAATCGATAACCGAGCGGGTTTATGTGGCCGTTCCAAAATGGAAAGGCAAAGCGGGCTGGAGTGCCTTTAAACGAAATACCGGACTTTGCCGGCGTTTGGGGCTTGGGGTGATTGCCGTGGATATTGCCAGCGGCGCGGCCGACATTCGCTGTGATCCTGCGCCCTATGCGCCGCGTAAATCAAAATCAAAAAAGGTGGCATTGAAGGCGGCATTTGAGCGCCGCAAAGGCGATCCCAATCTCGGCGGAACGCAGCGCAGCGCATTGGTCACCTCGTACCGGCAAGAGGCGCAAAGATGCGCTTTTTATCTGCTGGACCATGGCCCCAGCAAAGGCGCAGATCTGGCCAAATCGGTAGCGGTGGCGCATGCAACGCGGCTGATGGCGGAAAACTATCATGGCTGGTTTATCCGCGTTGCGCGCGGGATTTATGATCTGTCAGACCAAGGGCGTGAAATGGCCAAAGACCTTAAGGCGTCAAAAGCTTAGAGCGCTTGGCCAACTGCGCCAATTTAACCGGATAACCAACTTGTCTATTGGGCTTATACTGGATACATCTGGGCCAAAGTGAAAACCAGCAGGATCTTATTTGATGTCTAAACTTGTGACTATTTTCGGCGGATCGGGATTTGTAGGGCGCTATATTGTGCGCCATATGGCGAAAGAGGGCTGGCGCGTGCGGGTGGCTGTGCGGCGGCCCAATGAAGCTCTGTTTGTAAAGTCCAATGGCGCGGTTGGTCAGGTCGAGCCGGTATTTTGCAATATCCGCGATGATCGGTTGGTGCGCGATGCGTTACAAGGGGCCGATGCGGTGGTCAATTGTGTAGGCACATTTGATGTCGGCGGAAAGAACAGCTTTGACGCGGTGCAGCTTAAAGGCGCCGAACGTATTGCGCGGATCGCAGCTGAAATGGATATTGCCAACATGGTGCATCTTTCGGCCTTAGGCGCTGATGAGAACGGTGACAGCGCTTATGCCCAATCAAAGGCGGCGGGTGAGGCGGCGATCCTTGCACATATTTCCGATGCCATGATCCTAAGGCCCTCGGTCATCTTTGGAACCGAGGATCAGTTCTTTAACCGCTTTGCGGCAATGTCCAAATTTGGGCCGATCTTGCCGATCGCGGGCGCGGCCAGCCGTTTTCAGCCGGTTTATGTTGATGATGTGGCGCAGGCTGCTGTGCGCGGTATTTTGGGTCAGTCCCCGGGCGGCATTTATGAGCTTGGCGGCCCGGATGTGGCCAGCTTGGGCGATTTAATGGGCCAAATGCTTAAAATCATTCAACGCCGGCGCTTGGTGCTAAACCTGCCATTTTTTGCCGCGCGGCTTATGGCACTCGGCTTTGATAGTGCGCAAACTCTGAGCTTAGGCTTGTTCCATAACGGAATTTTGACCCGTGATCAGGTCAAACAACTGGCCCAAGACAATGTTGTATCCGAAGCGGCTAAAGGGTTTGCAGATCTTGGTATTGAACCGACACCGATGGCATCCGTGCTGCCTGACTATTTGTGGCGTTATCGTCCATCTGGGCAATATGCCGAGATTAAGGCCTCGGCTGGAAACCTGCGGTCAGATAGCTAAATGGCCGCTTTGCAGGACGGTTTGTAATGTATATCGGGATTGCGCTTTTATGCCTTTCCTACATATGCAGCCAGTTTTTTCGCAGCTTTTTAGCCGTTTTAACTAGTCAATTATCGCTAGATCTCGGTGCCACTGCAGATCAGTTGGCGTTGGCATCAGGTCTTTGGTTTCTAGCTTTTTCGGCGATGCAAATTCCAATCGGGTGGGCGCTTGATAAATTTGGTCCGCGGTTGACAGCAGGTTTGCTGTTTATATTGGGCGGCGGTGGCGGTGCGGTAATTTTTGCAGCCGCTCAGGCCGTCTGGCATGTACATTTGGCGATGGTGCTGCTTGGGGTTGGGTGCGCGCCGGTTCTTATGGGGGCGTATTTCATTTTTGCCCGGCTTTATCCGGCAAAAGTTTTTGCCACTTTGGCGGCTGTGATGGTTGGCGTTGGCTCGCTCGGCAATTTGGCTGGATCAGCGCCTTTGGTCTATGCGGTACAGGCGCTGGGATGGCGCGAAGCCATGGCAATTATTGCAGCTCTGTCCGTACTGATCGGGGCAGGTTTACTTTTGTTTGTGCGCAACCCCGAACCCTTGACGGGCAAAGCCGAGGGAAGCTTGCTTGATTTGCTGCGTCTGCGGGCGCTTTGGCTTATTTTACCGTTGATGCTGATGAGTTATGCGCCGGCTGCCGGTTTGCGCGGTGTCTGGATTGGGCCCTATTTGACAACAGTGCATGGCGCAGGCCCCGATGCCGTTGGCCGGGCTGCGATGATTATGAGTTTGGCAATGATCTTGGGTACGTTCCTTTATGGCCCCTTAGATCGCATTTTTAAAACCCGCAAGTGGGTGGTTTTTGGCGGCAACGCTTTGGGCGCACTGTGTTTGGCGGTTCTTAGCTTTTCCCCACAAATTGGATATACTGGCGCTGTTACGGCTTTTGCGCTCGTTGGGTTTTTTGGAATGTCCTATCCAGTGCTGGTGGCGCATGGGCGCAGCTTTGCACCGGCTCATTTAACCGGCCGTGGGGTGACTTTGATGAACCTGTTTAGCATCGCGGGTGTCGGAGTTTTTCAGGTCATCACCAGCCGCTTGCACAAAGCTGCTGTGGCCAAAGGCGGGGTAGGGGCCAATGTATATGAACCGCTGTTTCTGCTCTATGCGTTTGCGCTTTTAGTCGGCGTGTTGATTTACGCTCTGTCGCAAGACCGGTTGGATTAACCAATATTTTGCTTGGGTATTTTACCCGCCCCCCTTTCATCCACTGGCGGCCTGCGCTAAGACGACTACGGGTCTTGCAGGATAAGAGCCAGCTAAAGAAAAATAAGAGGAACTCTACCCATGGGGTACAACATCGTTGTTGTTGGCGCGACCGGAAATGTCGGGCGCGAAATGTTAAACATTCTGGCCGAACGTCAGTTTCCAGTGGAAAAAATTGCCGTGCTGGCAAGCCGCCGCTCGCTGGGCACCGAGGTTAGTTTTGGCGATGACACCTTAAAAACCAAGGATCTAGACACCTTTGACTTTTCTGGCTGGGATATGGCGCTGTTTGCCATTGGCTCTGACGCAACCAAGAAATACGCCCCTAAAGCGGCCGCTGCCGGATGTGTGGTGATCGATAACAGCTCGCTTTACCGGTACGATCCAGATGTGCCTTTGGTGGTCCCTGAGGTCAACGCCGATGCGGTTATGGGCTATGCAAAGAAAAACATCATTGCCAATCCCAACTGCTCGACGGCGCAGATGGTCGTTGCGCTAAAGCCGCTGCATGATCGGGCTAAAATCAAGCGGGTTGTGGTTTCGACCTATCAATCTGTTTCAGGCGCGGGAAAGTCAGGTATGGATGAGCTTTGGGATCAAACCAAAGCAATTTACAATCCAACCAGCCACGTAAGCGCGAAGACCTTTCAAAAACAGATCGCCTTTAATGTGATCCCGCATATTGACGTATTTATGGAGGACGGATCGACCAAAGAAGAATGGAAAATGGTCGCAGAGACCAAAAAGATCGTTGATCCATCCATCAAGGTGACCGCGACCTGTGTGCGAGTGCCGGTTTTTGTGGGCCATTCAGAAGCGATCAATATAGAGTTTGAAGAGTTTCTTGATGAAGATGAAGCCCGCGATATCCTGCGTGAAGCGCCGGGCATTATGGTCATCGACAAACGCGAAAACGGTGGCTACGTGACCCCGATTGAAGCGGTTGGCGATTTTGCCACCTTTATCAGCCGTATCCGTCAGGACAGCACCATTGATAATGGGCTTAACCTGTGGTGTGTGTCTGATAATTTACGCAAGGGCGCGGCTTTGAACGCGGTTCAAATTGCTGAAACCCTTGGCCTGAAGGTCCTTAAAAAAGGTTAATCCGAGTACACCTTAAAAGTGTTTTAGCCTCCCTATGGTTTGGGGGGGCCTTTCGGCATTAGTTTTTGTTTTTCTCAACCCTAAAGGATGCGGTTATCCATACATCTTTGACAGGGTTTATCCGAACGATCCAGTGTAATTGCCACCTGTCAGGGCTAATCTGATGGCGCAAACACCGGTGTGTTTGCCCAGAATGTAAGCGCTCTTATTCGAGCGATACCGTGCGCAAAGCACGAAGAGTTGGACCGGCCTGGTGCCTTAGACACCGCATCCCTTACCTTGGGTGTCAGGCTGGTTTGACAACGGATAACAGGGTAGCAATGGCGTCTCTCTCTTCTAAATCACTATTTGCTAAACTGGTAAAACGACGCGAGTTGCATGCCGCAGCCTCTGCAGAACAGGAAAAGCGCTCTCCTTTATCGCAGGCGGAATTGCAGAATTTGTTTGCCTATGATTTGAAAACAGCAGATGCACATCTATCAAAATTGAAACTGCTGACTAAAGATAATCGGTTTAAACCGGTGTAGGTCACCACCGGTTGGTGTCAAACTCCGAGTAAAATCGCACCGCATCCGCGCAATTTTTACCGCAGGAAACACGTTTTTTTGCACCACTGCGAAACTGCCGCGATACTGTTGCAATACCGACGTCGCTTTTTACCCCCAAAGCAGAGCCATAAAAAATCAACTTGAGTGTTGAATTGTTTTAAACAGGGGTAAATTTGTTCGAATTTGAATCGTAAGCTTCAAGCCCGCCCGCACCGATATCTGTCCACAGCCCATGCAGGCTAAGCTCTTCTTGTTCAACAGCTTTCTTGACAAATGGGAATGTCATCAGGTTTTCCAAAGAGGTCAGCACGGCTTTTTTCTCAAGGGCTTGCATGTTATCGCCGACATTATCGGTGATGTTGAGCGTATCATAAGCCGGCCTAAGGATTTCAAGCCATCTGCCGACAAAGCTTGTTTTTTCTTCTAAATCAGGGGCTTGGCCTGAGCACATTTCATAACAGCCCTGCACACCGCCGCAGTTTGAATGGCCTAGAACAATGATATGGCCGACTTTTAGAGCGCTAACTGCATATTCAACAGCCGCGCTGGTGCCATGCTGTTGACCGTCCGGTTGAAAGGGTGGGACCAAATTTGCGATATTGCGGTGGATAAAGAATTCGCCTTGATCGGCGCCAAAAATTTGGGTCGCCTGAACCCGCGAATCGCAGCACGATATCACCATTGCCCGTGGTCGTTGCCCCTCTGAGGCAAGCTTCTTATACCAGGTTTTATCTTCTGAATACGAGGTCGCAAACCATCCATGATAGCGCTGCAAAAGAAAGGATGGCAAAGGTTTTACAAACTCCATAGCGACCTCCAGATGTTTACGACTGCACTCGTAGTGCATTACGATAAATGCAATTCTTTTTCGAGAGTAAAATCAGATTTTTTTAATCTTTTTCTAGAGTGGACTACAATTTTTGGTAGATCATAACCTAGCACACGGTTAAATTTGTTTAAAAAGCTACTGTTTGGCCGGTGAATGAGTACAGGCTAGAGTTAATACCATGCCATTTCGCGTATTTGTGCAGGCAAGTTTACGCTGGATATAGGATGATTTTTCACCTTAGTGAGGCTTCGTGTAGCATTCCTTTGCGATCCTAAGCTTGAGTTAAAAAGCGCTCCGTAAAGGCTTGTGCTCTTAGGTTCAAGCGGTCAAGATGCCGGTCAAAGTATTTATTAGGATGATCAATGAGCCTTAAATTTTCTGCGCCAAGCAAGGATGCAATTCCCGTCTACCTTGCAGAGACTCAAAGCTTGCAAGATGTGTTGCAGGCGCTGCCGCATCATGTGCAGGCATGGGCCGATGCCCAGCAATTTAAGGGCGCTTTTGGATCGGCTTTGCTTTGCCCTGATGCGCAGGGCAAGCCAAAGTTCGCACTTTTGGGGTTAGGCGATGAAAATGCAAGGCAGCGTCAGCGATTTTCATTGGCAGCGGCAGCGGCAAATTTGCCCTCTGGTCTTTACCAGCTTGAAAATGATTTTCCATTTCAAAACAAGCAGTACGAAGTTTTAGGTTGGTTGCTGCTTGGATACCGTTTTGACAAATACAAAGCGTCCAAGGGAAAAAATATAGCGCTTGTCGCACCTGATTGGGCGGATGTCGCGCGCATAGAAACCATGGCCAGCGCCGAGGCTTTAAGCCGGGATTTGGTCAATACACCGGCCTCAGATATGGGGCCAGATGCCTTGGCAGATCACGCCGCTCAGCTTGCTGCTGAGTTTGACGCAGCTTTCGAAGTCATTGTTGGGGATGATTTGTTAAAGCGTGATTTCCCGATGATCCATGCGGTTGGGCGGGCCTCGGCAACAGCTCCGCGTTTGCTTGATATCCGTCATGGAACATCTGGCCCAAAGGTAGTTTTGGTTGGCAAAGGGGTTTGCTTTGATACCGGCGGCTTAAACCTTAAACCCGGTGGGTCTATGGGGCTGATGAAAAAAGACATGGGCGGGGCGGCCAATGTTTTGGGACTGGCCAAGATGATCATGGCTCTGCAATTGCCTATTCAATTGCGAGTTTTAATCCCAGCTGTGGAAAATTCCGTGAGCAGTGCGTCGTTTCGGCCACAAGATATTTTAACATCGCGCAAAGGCCTAACCGTTGAGATTAACAACACCGATGCAGAAGGCAGGTTGGTATTGGCAGATGCGCTCAGCTACGCAGACGAAGAAGATCCTGATTTGATCATATCAATGGCCACGCTCACTGGCGCTGCCCGAGTTGCGCTTGGTCCGGATTTGGCGCCATTTTATGCCTCAAGCGATGATGTTGCCGCGCCATTGATCAAGGCCGGTGAGGCCAGCCTTGATCCGGTTTGGAGGATGCCGTTTTGGGATCCTTATGAGACAATGATTGAGCCGCAAATTGCAGACCTTGATAATGCACCCCCTGGTGGTTTTGCTGGCTCTATCACCGCAGCACTGTTTTTGCGCCGGTTTGTATCTAAGCCTGAACGATATATTCATTTTGACATCTATAGTTGGAACCCAACCGCAAGGCCAGCGCGATCGAAAGGCGGAATAGGTCAAGGCCCGCGCGCAATTCTAACCGCGTTGCCGGACATTTTGGGGTTAAAATAGCTTTGTAGCGCCAATATTCACATAAAGCGTAGAGTGTCTTTATTCCTTGATATGCTGCATTGGTTATTTTGGTTTTGATTATTGTGCTGATCCACAGAAGTCGACATTGTGCCGCTGATTATAGCTTGTTTCACATTGCTGCGACGGCGTTTGTAATATAAAGTAATGGTTCATTTGAAAATTAACAGAGCTAGTAAGGTGATACGTGCGCTTTGCAGCCATTGTTTTAAGATATGCAATCAAATTTATTTAAGGCTGTGTAGCTAATAAGCGCTTGACCTTATAGCTCTGAGCGCCTAAATCGGCCTGCGTTGGCGGAGTAGCTCAGGTGGTTAGAGCAGCGGAATCATAATCCGCGTGTCGGGGGTTCAAGTCCCTCCTCCGCTACCATTTATCAATATAATTCAATGACTTGATTTGTGATGCATGCGGTAGTGCGCAGCGCACTCCCAGCGCACTTTTCTGCTCAAAGTATGCTGGAGGCGCTGTGTTGAGCACAGTATTTGCGACATAGTTTTCAAACACAGTGTTCGTGTATCGGTAGGTTTTTTTGAGAGAGCATATTGTTTACTGAAACAATATCGTACAGAATTTCAGTGCTTAAATTAAGCTCTGAAATTTTTGGACCGGTAGATGAAGGTAAAGGTGTTTTAAAATTTGCTCGCAGAAGCCAAAGAAGCAGCCCGTGAACTCCAAAAAATTCACAGCTGTTGCCGTAAAATGTATAGAAGACATGCATAAACAGATTAGTGCTAACTTGAGCAAGAAAAGCAACCATGATTATATCGCCGGACTGAGACCCTACTTGATCCCATATTTTAGTGATAAGTTTGTGACTTGCATTGACTATGAAGAACTGAAACGCTTTGCTAAATGGCGTGCTGATGAAATGGGGCGTGAAGCTATGGTCAGCGCGTCTAATACGTATAACTCAACCCTTAAAAGACGCTTATAATGAATTGATTTAGGGGCTTAAACCAGTGAGGCTTTCTCTTTCATTGAGGCTGTTAAGGAGCGAAGATGAATAAGAATTTTGACACATAAAGCGGAGGTCTGATGATCGGATGCCTAAGGATATTTTAGGCCATAAATAAAACTATTCCAATTATTGCAAACTAGCGGACTATTGGTGCGGTTGGGTGCACTAGTGAAAACTGCGCTCTAGTTTTTTTATGCGCATGATCAGTCAACAACTATCCTTAGTCAGCTTGCACCCCGTAGCTTGAAAACATAGCAAACGTATCATCAATTTCTGATTTTGATAAAATGAAAGGGTCTCCTGCAAGCAAAGCCTGCCAGTATTGGCAGGCAATAGTTTCTAATTCTACAGCCCGCCACATGGTTTGCTCTAAACCAGTTCCCACTGTCACCATTCCGTGATTTGCAAGCAAGCAGGCGGATCTGTCATGAAGCGCATCAAAAGCCAACCGCGCGAGTTGGGGTGAGCCGAATGTGGCATATCCTGCACAGCGGACATCGGTGCCACCAAAGGCTGCTATCATATAATGGCAGGCTGGAATGGGCTTTCTTAAAATGGCCAAAGTGGTGCAAAAAGGCGGATGCGCATGGATCACAGCCGTTACATCTGTCCGTTCTTTCATCAACATCCAATGGAAACGCCATTCCGTTGAAGGTCTACTTGTCCCCTGCCATTTGCCTGTCATCTGACCAGAGAGATCCATCGAGACAATCATGTCTTTGGTGATACTAGCATAAGGCGTGGCCGAAGGTGAGATTAGCATCTTATCCTCAAAGCGAACCGATATATTGCCTGAAGTTCCTTGATTGAGTCCATTTGCATTCATTTCAAGACAGGCATCGACGATGTCTTGCCGTAAATCATTTTCCCTAGTCATTCATTTCTCCTTTTTTTGGCTTTCAAGAAGGATATTTGCAATTTCACAAAAGCCGGCACCGCCCGACCCACTGGCCACCCAAGTTGGTAAAAGATCTAGATCGTTTTCAAAAGCCCGAATATTTGCAACGCCGCATGAATTATTGAAAAAGCTAAACATTGGCGCATCATTTGGGCTGTCACCCACAAAGATCACTTGACTGTTTTGCGCATCTATATCCAAAAATAAAACTTCGGCAGCAAAAATGCGAGACATACTCAGTTTGTCATATGATCCGAACCATCCGTTCACATGTATAGAAGATATTTTTGCCACAGCACCTTCTTCCTCAAAAATATTTTTGATGTGATTGATGTCCGTGGTGGATAACGCTGCAACATCTTCACAAAAATCAATGGCTAAATCTGCAACGCGAAAGCTTTGGTCTGCGGAAATAGCAGCGCCTGGAACTTCACGCGCAACCCGGTCAAGGATTTTATCAAACCTGTGAAGATTATCGATATGGTTGCCCAAACCCTTATTAAACCTTCGATGCATCTTCTGGCCGCTTGGATCATAGGCATAATAAAATGCCCCATTTTCTCCAACCACGCCTTGGACGGGCCAAAACCGAGCGATCATATCGCACCAACCTGCCGGCCGACCAGTTACAGGAACCACCGCAATACCGGCCATATATAAATCCTCAAGGGCCTGAAAAGCTGCGGCACCCAACCGCCTGTTTGTTGTGATTGTATCGTCGATGTCACAAAATACCGCTTTTACCTCAGAGGCAACCTGTTGAGATAACTCAGAAATTGGCCGCAATCCTTACACCTCCGCAGTCGCAAGTTCAGCTAATGCGCCGCTATCTCGAGCAATGTCAGCGAAAGAAAAACGATCACGCATCTCGTGGGCGTGAAAGACAGCCTCGCGGTAGAATTCGATCGGAATATTCAAACCCTGAGCTGTCGTCAGCCCGCCTGCCGCATTTAAATAGTCTGTTAGTTTCTCGGTTGGCACCGCAATTTCAAGACATTCATTCCGAAGTTCAGGCCATAGCCGGTGCAAATTTTCGTTAAATAGATCTGCTTTTTTTGAGTCAAATGCCTTTTTGCGAAAATTGGGTTCACATTGCGCCGCAATTTCGGGGCCCATTCGGCGTACCATATCTTCTGTATCAATTTGCGTTTCATGCACCTCCGGAGGCGACTTACTGTTCAAAAAGTGCTGCTGAATGCGCGACATTGTTAACGTTGCAATACCTACTTGCTGTCCATGTATCGACCCTGGATGCCGGCGGCCGGAAAAACAGTCGATATAATGTGAGATTTGATGCTCGCCCATAGATCCGTGATTTGAGACCCCGGTAAAACCAATTCCGAGGCCACAAAGTGTTAGCACTCGAAACAGAAAACCAATTGCTTCAATTTCACCTTGGGCAATACCCCGCGCTTGTTGCATCAAGTGGATCTCGTCCGGAATTTCAATCACATAGGGTTCATGCTTGTACATGGTGCCGATCAAACGGTGTGACATCCACCAATCTATTTGAGCCACGGAGCGACATAGACAGTCGCCAAAACCCGCAGCGTTTAACCACGCGGGGGCATTTGCACAAACCTCAAGGTCAACAAAAAATCCTAAAGGAGTTTGTCCGGGAAGCGAAACCTTTAGTCCAGTATCCAATGAAATTGAGGCTGTAGATGATGTATAGCCGTTCATTGAACCGGCCGTCGCAAAGACGCAATATGGACGCTTGTTCATTTTGGTTGCAAGTTTTGTAAGGTCGTTGATTGTACCTGAGCCAACTGCAATCGCCGAAGGGTAGGGCTCTAACTTTTTTGCCAGATCGCGCACCGTTGACATGTTTGCGCTTGGTTTTTCGAGGATGATCTCTTCCACCTCGCCTTTTGCCGAAAGTGCCTTTGCGATCCGTTCCCCCAGGGCTTGATGGGTATTTGGATCGCAAATAAGAGCAAAAGGCGCTACGAAGCCCAATGATTCAATCAGTTCAACTTCTTGTCCTGCTAAACTTTCCGAAAATACAATTCGATCATTGGGCGCAGGCGGAAATCGCTTTCCGGTCAGCGGGCTAATCCAAGTGCCAGCGCATATGTCATCAATCAATTCAGTCCAATTAAAATTCGGCCCTGTGGCTAATCTCATTATGTATTCCCATACCTTGATTTAACATATGCTATTATGATATGGCATATGTCAATTAATATTTATTCTTAGGGGATTGCGGTGCACCACACGAATTACAAAAGGGTACAGCAATATGAAATCAATTGAGTTCGCAGGGGACCCGATCAGGGCTGCCGCATGGTTGTATTATGCAAATACTTATACGCAAAGCGAGGTTGCAAATGCGCTCGGTGTCAGCAGGCAAACTGTGGCAAATTATCTTAGCGAGGCGCGTGAGCGCGGTTTGGTCACAATACAGTTAGAGCCGGATATATTGGCAAAACATGAACTTGCCACCAAACTTAAATCCTGCCTTGGTTTGCAAGGCGTGCATGTGGTGCCAGCCACTTCAGATCAAGATGAGTTGCGCCAAAATGTGGGCCGTGCAGGTGCCGAAGTGTTATGTAGTCTGATGCGAGATGGTGATATTATTGGTGTCTCATCGGGCCGCACCCTAAGCGCGGTTGCCAAGACCATGCCAAAGGCCAGCTTCCCCAGATCAACAATTATTCAAGTGTCCGGCAGTTCAATTTTTGCCACTCAGCATTCACCTGAGGTCTGTGCTAGCGACATTGCTACCAGTATTTCAGCGCGCTGTCTTAACTTACATGCGCCTGCATTTCTTTCATCCCAGGAGTTGACGGAACGGCTTTATCTAGAGCCCGCCCTAAAGGAACATTTCAAAACAATCTCTATGGCTTCGATACTTGCGTTTGGCATTGGTGAATTGACCGAACAAACTGTTGTTGAGCAACCACCATATCTAAATGCCGAAGTGCGTGATCAGTATATTCGAAGCGGAGCCAAAGCTATTGTTTTTGACAGATTTTTAGGTTGTGAAGGACAGGAAGTGCCCGGCGCATTATCAGGCCGAACTGTGGCTATTTCATTAGATACAGCGAAACTCGTGCCTACCCGTCTTGGGGTTTGTGGGGGCACGCAAAAGGTAGAGGCTGTCCAAGCAGCTATTTCTGCTGGTCTCATCACCCATTTGGTGCTGGATGCGTCACTGGCCTGCGCCTTATTGGGCAAGATAGGAGCAAAATGACAGAAGAATTCGTTATTGGATTGGATAGTTCGACCCAATCCACCAAAGCGGTGGCGTGGTCAAAATATGGCATTTGCCTTGGTGAGGGCCGTGCCAGTATTCCGATGGCACAACCCGCTGAAGGTCATTTTGAACAAGACCCTGAGGATTGGTGGCACGCGGCCTATGCTGCACTAAGGGCTTTGGGACAAGAGGTTGATCTAAGCTTGGCAAAGGGGTTGGCAGTTTCAAATCAACGTGAAACCATTGGTTTTCTAGACGGTCAGGGCGCCGTCCTTCGGCCTGCCATTGTATGGTTAGACGAACGCGCCAAATCTTCGGTCAGAAAATTTTCAAAGGCTATAGGGGCCGATTTTCTACATCACACTACCGGCAAACCGCCGGATATCACACCGGCAATTTACCGGTTGCATTGGCTGCAGAGTAATAACCCTGAGGTTCTGGCATCAACAGCTAAAATAATCGATGTTCACAGTTTTCTCTGCGACCGGCTAACTGGCAAAATGGTCGCATCATGGACCAGTGCAGATCCTATGGGCGTGTTTGATATTGCTGCCAAAGATTGGTCTGCTGAACTGATAGAATCGCTGCACATGCATCGTAATCAATTTGTGCACACTATATCGCCCGGTAGCAAAATTGGACAGATCCATGGAGCTGCATCCCAAGCCACAGGTCTTCCGGTAAATATGCCAGTGATCGCGGCCGGTGGTGATGGGCAATGTGCAGGGCTTGGAGCCAATGCAATGCGTCACGGGACCGTTTATCTTAATCTTGGTACAGCCATAATTACCGGCGCTTGGTCGGCAGAACCAAGAATAAGTAAAGAATGGCGCACCATGATTTCACCCACCGGAGCCGGCTATTTTCTTGAGGGTATTTTACGCGCAGGAACATTTTTTATCGACTGGTTTATTGAGAATTTTGCAGGTGGAGATCTTTCTGCCGAGCATTTTTTATCTTTGGAAAAACAAGCCCAAAACATTCCTGTAGGATCAGATGGGGTCGTCGTTTGCCCCTATTTATCTGGCTGCATGAACCCGCATTGGGATCTAAACGCACGCGCTACATTTTCAGGGTTGCAACCTGATCATGGCGTCGCTCATCTCTACCGCGCGGTTCTTGAAGCGCTCACAGGCGAAATTGTCCGCTGCATCAAAGCCATGCAAATTGCCGACATCAAAGTCACCGAAATTGTTGCTGTAGGAGGCGGTGCAAATTCACCCCTATGGCGCAAGATGATTAGCGATGCGTCTGGCATCCCTGTGACCATTAGCGCATCGCATGAAGCGTCTTCTTTGGGGGCGGGCATCACTGCGGCCAAAGGGATTGGATGGTATAGGGACTTTTCCGCAGCCGCTGCGGCAATGTGCTCTACAAAACAGACGCTTAAGCCTGATAAAACCGATTGCGCCCAATGGCAAACCCTGTTTGAGAAGCAAGATAAATTGAATAGGTTCGTTGTGTCGACCTCGGATTAATCCATATACTGCAATAGGCTTGCATCAGCCGCGCGCTTTGAAAGATGTTGCCGCAGCAGCTCTTAGCGCACCATAGCTGACACATTGCCGCCATCAACGGTCAAAACAGCCCCGCTGGTCGTTCTTGTGGTTGCAAGATAGAAAAATGCTTCGGCAACATCACGGCCTGTAACTTCTCTTCCCAGCAGATTACCGCGCATATACTCCTTGGTTGATGTACCACGGGCTTTTGCACGGTCCTTTATAAAACCATCAGTCAGCAAGTTTGTGCGGATGCGATCTGCATTGACCGCATTTGATGAAATACCTGCATCTCCAAATTCAACGGCGTATTGCCGCATCAGCGCCATCAGCGCAGCTTTCGATGTCCCATAAGGACCAAAGTTTCGACCGGGATTAAGAGCTTGTTTGGAAACATTGAAAACTAAAGCTCCTCCGGTATCTTGCTTTTCCATGATCGCAACGCAGGCGCGCGCCATTAAATGATGTGACCAAAAGTTTAGGTCAAATGCTTTTTGAAACAGCTTATCATCTACCGTTTTTAATGCACCTTGAAAAGCTGCGCCTGCATTCGAAATCAAAATATCGACGCCGCCAAACTTTCTTGTGGCTTTGTCGACGGCCTTCACCACGGCCGTAGGATCGGTGACATCGCAGTGGATTGGAATGCCTCCGATTTCACTGGCTGCGGCCTGAACGGCGTTTTGATCAACGTCGAATAACACAACTTCGGCGCCGTTTTCTTTGAACAGCTTTGCGGTTTCAAACCCAAGTCCGCTGGCAGCACCGGTTATAAATACAATATGACGGTCCAGTTTTTGTTCTTTAACCGAGGCAAGTTTGGCCTGTTCAAGCGACCAATATTCAATGTCGAAGAGCTCTTTTTCTGATAGTGCCGCAAATGTGCCAATTCCTTCTGCTTTTGTGATAACCGAGATTGTGGCCTCTGCGATATCGGCAGATATCGCCGCAGACTTAGCAGTTTTTCCAACTCCAAACACCCCGATCCCTGGCACATAAACCACCCTTGGCACGCAATCGAGTATCTTAAAACCACCGCCTGCCTGCTGGCTGTTGCGGTCAAAATAAGCTTTGTATTCTTGTGCAAACCGCTCAACTGCTCGAACAACCTCAACCTTAAACTGATCTAGCGTATCGGCAGAAGGGGCCGGCAAAACCAGTCCAAACCGTTTAATTCGAATAACATGATCAGGCGTTGCATTGCCTCTGGTGGCGTAATCGCAAAGCCCTTGTCCGTCGGTGAAATGGCGAATTTCATCTGAGTGCCTAAAATCTAAAACCCACCGATTGGGCCGTCCTTCAATATTGGTTTTCGTGGCCAATGCGCCGCGGATAATTGGTGCAATGTCACTTACTTCAGGTTTTATGGGGGGTAATTTTGCCGCCTTAAAAGGGCGTTCACATCCCTTTTGCAATGTATCTTCTGCCTGAGAACACATTGAAATCATGTCTTCATAGGATTGTCGTGGATCGTCGTGAAAGGTGAAAATGCCATGCTGCAATAAGATCATGTGCTTTGTCTTGGGGTTTTCTTTCAATTTATTATGGCACAGTTTGGCCAGCGCAAAGCCCGGCATGACGTAGGGGATAATCATGGTATCGGGAAAAAGATCACGAATTAGATCCTCCCCATTGGGTTGATTTGTTAATGAGATGATTGCATTGGCATGGGAATGGTCAACATATTTATGCGGAATAATAGCGTGGAGAACCGCTTCTATTGAAGGGTTTGGAGCGCTCGGTTGCAATAATAGTTTGCGCTGAGCCGCTACTAAATCCTGATCTGAAAGTGCTGACCGCTCAGCCAGTGCCGCTAAGGGCGCAAGCTCGACGGCTGGTAGCCCGGGCGCTTCGATCGATGCCATATCCCACCCTGATCCCTTTACGCAGAGAACCTCGAAAAGATCGCCCAATGGATCTTTAAGATGGGTTTTTAACGATGTATTTCCGCCGCCATGCAAAACCAATTCCGGCTCTTGGCCAAGCAACCTTGTTGAGTAAATGCGGATGGCAAGATCTTTTGCCAGACCTTGTTTTTCCGATGCGGAAATAAATGCACTTAAATCGCTTTGGTTCCAACTTGATTGCATTGGTTACTCCTGTTTAGCTGAATTGGAAAGTCACAGCGAAATCCGATTACCACTTGCCTGATCAAACACATGGATTTTTTCTGGTTTTATCGAAAACATCATCACTTCGCCAATACGGGCCTGAAGTGCGCGCGATGCGACGGCAACAAATGGGCGCCCATATAAATCCAGATGGAACTGGGTATCTGCTCCAGTTTTTTCGGCAATCTTTAAGCTGCCTCTGATCACACCCGTAGGATCCTGCACCACTTCGCTTGGACGGATGCCACAGGTGACCTGCCTACCCGCATGCGCTGCATATGCTTTGGGTAGAGCAAGCAACAAATCACCAGCCCGCAACAGCACCTCACCTTTTTCAGAAACAATCTCACCATCTAAAAAGTTGATTGAGGGGGAACCAATGAAATCCGCAACAAACCGGCAATTTGGTCGGTCATATAGATCATCGGTAGTGCCTAATTGGATAATATCCCCATCACGCATCAGGGCAATTTTATCCGCCATGGTCATGGCTTCGATTTGATCGTGGGTTACATAGATTGTGGTTGCCCCGAGCTTGTCGTGCAATTGGCGAATTTCAATACGCATATGGGCGCGCAGCTTGGCATCAAGGTTTGATAGCGGTTCATCAAATAGAAACACACTGGCATCTCGCACCATCGCCCGCCCCATGGCGACGCGTTGCCTTTGCCCACCTGAAAGCTCGGCCGGCTTGCGGTCAAGATACTCGGTTAAATTAAGAACCTCGGCAACCTGTTGCACTTTCTTAGCAATTTCTGAGGCTGATTTCTTGGCAACCTCTAAGCTGAAGCCAATATTTTCGCGCACTTTCATGGTGGGATAAAGCGCATAGTTCTGAAAAACCATCGCGATATTTCGATCACGTGGATGCACATCGTTGACAACACGGCCGTCGATAGAAATTTCACCTTCGCTTATGGTTTCAAGTCCGGCGGTCATTCGGAGCAAAGTGGTTTTTCCACATCCTGAGGCCCCCAGAAGAACCACAAATTCACCGTCTTTTATATCAAAAGATAAATTCTTAAGAACCGACACTGCCCCAAAGGACTTGCCAACCTTTCTAAAATTTACTTCCACCATGCAGTTTATCCTCAGTATTTTTGTCGCGTTGGGGTCAGGCAAATTTCTTGAACCAGTACGTTTTGGGGCTGGCTGTAGACGTCCGCAATCACCTGCCCTACAATTTGGGCGTCAAGACCTCCGCCTATTTTAGCTTTATTCTTTTGGTACTCTGCCAGTGTTTTTGGATCACGCACGCCCGACAAGACTTCTGTTTCAATAATACCGGGTGAAACAACAACCACCCTGACGTTAAAATCAGCAAGATATTCCCGCAAACCTTCGCAAATGGCATGTACAAAAAACTTGGTCCCACAGTAGACCGTATGGTCTGGGTAAACCTTACGGCCTGCAATTGAGCTCATCACAACAAGCGTACCGCGCTTGCGTTTGATCATTCCTGTAAGAACAGAATGAACTGTATTCATGACGCCTTTGGTGTTGATATCTATCATTTCGTCCCATTCTGAGGGTGGTTGATGGCCAATATCAGCCAGCCGGGCAATTCCAGCGTTGGCGAACATCAAATCAACTGGGCCAAATTGCACTTCGGCCTTGGCCACTGCTTTTATGATTTGCTGACGCTGGCGAACATCAACTTTGCAGCAGATTGAGTTTGGTAGGTTTAAGGCGTTCATTCGATCCAACCGACGGGCCATCAATAACATAGGATGGCCCGCAGCTGAAAAAGCTTGCGCGGTGGCCTCACCGATACCAGAACTGGCACCAGTGATGGCGACAAGCGGTTTATGAGACATTTCCATCGTTCCGAATTTGGGCGCAAAGAACAGCTTTAGGATCTGCGGCTCTTTGCTTTCCTTTAGCCCGCGACAACTTTGTCGACTGATTTCGCAATGTCATCCATTGCTTCTTTACTTGATGCATATTCACCGGCAAAATACTTGCCTAGCCCGACTGGAATTGTATCGTTTGACAGCTGTGCCCACTGCGGCAAATCTGGCTCGGACCCCATATCTTTGGCAATCGTTTCCCGTACCACACCTAAGTGGCGCGTCGTGCCTGGACCGACCCGATTGTTTGCAAGTATACGCGGATCATCATAAACACTTTCCCTCGTGGGACCAGTGCCACCACCGAGTGCTGTGATCAATACTTGGGTGTCAAAAGAGGTTGCCCATTGCATAAAGATCCAAGCCGCATCGGGATTTTTGGAATTATGTGATACGGCAAGCGATGATCCACCTTGGTGCCCAACCCCAGGAATTTCACCAAACCCGGTTTCATTGACAGTTCTTAAAGCTTTCGGTTTTGGGCAACGCACGGCTTCCATTAAGCCAGAAACTTTGGTTGCGCTAGGATCATCGAAATAGGGGAAAAACTCACCCCAACTCATCATGGTGGCAGCAACGCCCTGAGCCACTGACTGACCCTGACCATCCCAAGTCCAGCCGGTCACTCCCGGTGGCATTGTAGCTTTCAGACGATCCCAGTACTCCATCGCTGCAAGACCTGCGTCATCATGACCTGAGAATTTTCCATCCGGACCAAACACTGATCCACCATGGCCCCAGAGCCATGCTGTCCAATCACATTCGAGACTGTAGTGACCAGATTTCATCTGACCCGTAGCGCCAAATACCTTCGGCCCCATCTCATCTGTGATGGCTTTTGCCTGCTCATAGTATTCCTCAAGCGTCTCCGGCGCTGTGAAACCCATTTTTTCGTAGATGTCCTTGCGGTACATCATTATGAAAATGGGAATATCATAGGGAACGCCGACCCAACGGTCTTCATATTTTGCAATCCCGTCGACCAAAGCAGGCAGAAAGTCATCGATGTTGTAATCTGGCATGGCCAAATCCGGTTTATCCGCCAATTGTTCGCGCGGATCAAAAACATCGCGGCTTACGGACGCCGCCCAAGACTGGTCGATATAGTAAAGGTCATAGGTTCCAAGCTGGGACGCGATATCCAAGGTGAGCTTTTGCAAAACCTGCTCTAGTGGAAGCACCTCAATCTCAACCTTGATGCCCGACGCTTCTTCAAAGTATTTTTTTAGCTGACTGTTAATCGCATTCGAAGGCGGTGTTGATTCAGTTGCCAGCCTTAAAGTGGTGCCGCGAAACGGCTTTGTTACATCCTTGACCCAAGCAAGAACTTCTGCCGAAGGCTCAAGGGCCATGTTGGTGTCGGCAAAGGATAAACTTGGGCGGATAATACCAGCGCCTAAGGCGCCAGCGCTTAGCCCAAGGCTGGATGCGTTTCTCAAAAACGATCGGCGATTCATTTTACCGCGGACATAGTCGTCAACTATTTTCGCCCTGTAGAGTTTTTTATCACTGTCTTTCATCGGTAAATTCCCTTTTGGTTAGTTTCATTAATTATTCCTTGACCGAGCCCAGCGTGAGCCCGCGCACAAGATGTTTTTGAACCAATAAAATAAATACAAACGCTGGAATCATTGCGGCCGCCCCCAAGGCGGCCATGTTGCCCCAAGCCGTGCCAGTCGAGGTTACAAACGTCGATGAAACCACTGGCACAGTTTTCAACCCAGTTTGGGTTAAGGTCAGAACAAATATAAATTCAGTCCAAGAAAAGATAAAACAAAGCACCGCTGTTGCCGCCATCCCACCCTTGACAATCGGCAGCACAACGCGGCGGAAAATCAAAGCGCGGGATGCCCCATCCACCAAGGCACTTTCATCAATTTCTTTGGGTATATCATCAAAAAAGCTTTTCATTAGCAAAACGGCTAATGGCAAATTCATCAAAGCGTGGATCAATATCACCCCAGTATAAGTGTCGAGCAAACTCAGCTCTTTATAGATGAAAAAGACTGGTATCACGACGGCAACTGGCGGCATCATGCGGGTCGAAAGCACCCATGACACAAAATGATGCTGACCTGCGAATCTCATTCTACTCAGCGCATATGAGGCAAAAGTGGCAATCGTCAGTGCCAGAGCTGTTGAAAGGACGGCAATGACAATAGAATCCCATAAACGAGGCCCCATTTTCCAATTGCCGCCTCCAGGGAGAACTTCTCGCTGTTCGCCAAATCCAAATCCTAACGACAGTCCAAAAACTTCCTCAAAATTTCTGATTGTCGGCTTAAAGTCAAAGACTTGCGGCGGATAATTAAATATCTCACGTCCATCCTTGAAGGCCACAGTGAGCCAATAATAAAGCGGAAAGGCAAAGAGCATAACAATCGCCCATCCCGCCAATGTGCGCATCATTCGATATGACTTGGACTGGACCATCATCACCAACGAACCTTTGCGACATAAATAAATAGATTTGCCAAAATCAGGATCACTATCAGTGTAAACAGTGACAGCGTTGCCCCATATCCCCACTTGATAAAGCTGAAAGTCTGCTGCCACGAGTAAAGAGACAGGGTATAGGTCGCGGTTCCTGGGCCCCCGCTAGTCATGACAAAGACATAATCAAACATCCGAAAGATATCGATACCGCGTATCAGAACCGCAACCGCAATCACTTTACTTAACAATGGTAAAGTAATTCGGCGGAACACGGTGAAACCTGATGCCCCATCTAACATCGCAGCCTCATAAGGTTCTGCCGGCAGCGCGCGCAATCCAGCCAGAAATATCAACACCATAAAGGGGGTCCATTGCCAAATATCGGCCAGCATTACCCCCCAAAGCGCCGTGGATGAAGTTGCTAAAATTGGGGTGGATTTATCTAAGATACCCAGAAGGTCGAGCACATAGGTCAAGACCCCAAATTCCGGATCTTCGATTAAAAGATACATCATGCCCACAATAGCGGGCGGCACTACTAGAGTGAGGGTCAATACGGTGCGAAGCAGTTCAAAACCAAACTCTTCCGCGTCTAGTAGCAAGGCGATGGCCATCCCAAGCACCAATTCAATCGCCAAGACAAAAACGAAATAGAAGACTGTTGTGCCCAAAGCGCCCCACATACGACTGTCAGAAAATAATTTTTGCCAATTCAATAGGCCGACGAACTCTAACTCGCGGCGGAAAAGGGAATATTCATGGAAACTTAGCCAAATGTTATAAATCACAGGAATGATGGTGAATGCCACCAGCATCATTATTAAAGGGGCCATCCAAATAAATGGCCGATCAGACGAAAACACTCCAGATAGCAAGAGCTGCTTCTCCTTACCGATTCTTAATTACACCGCACGCTCATAGTTGCTTAATATGCTCAATTGTGCAACAAATTTTAAATCAATGCACATTTGTGCAAATTAATCTCTTGGATGGATCGACAGGCATGTCCTTCAATCAGAGTGCTAAGGTTAGGAGTTCTAAGTATGTATAAGCCTTTGAAAAAGAGTGCCCAGCTTAGTGGATCAAATGACGAAACATTGGCCCGAGTTTCGCATCTTTACTATGTGCTTGGACTTACACAGAATGAAATCGCCAAACGCCTAGCAATCACCCGGTTTAAAGTACATCGTCTGTTGGTGCGCGCGCGCGAAAAAGGAATGGTTAGAATCGAAATCGACGTCCCTTATGCAGCGCGGTTTGAACTGGAAAGCGCATTGATGGAAGCCTATGGATTAAGTGCAGCTTTTGTGTTTCCTTCCGATGCATCTGATGATGTGTCAGTTTCTGAAGTCATTGGAATTTATGCGGCCAATGTTGCGGCTGGATTTATCAAAGATGGGATGACCGTCGCTACATCATGGGGCCAGACCTTGCGAGCGCTGGCAATAGCGATGGAGCCAAACCCGGCACATGACTTATCAGTAGTCTCAATGATTGGAAGTCTTTCAACCAGATCTGGTCAAGATAAATATGAAGCTGCCACGGTACTCGCCGAGCGTCTTGGGGCAGAGTGTTTCTATCTTCCTGGCCCAATTTTATGTGATACCATGGCCGCCAAAGAAATCATAAATGCCCAGCCAGCGGCGCAGATTGCAATGGAAAAATCTAAAACGGCTCACCTTGCGCTGCTCAGTATTGGTGGACGCGAAATGAGCAGCATAAAAGACGCAGCCTTTCTATCTGATGAAATGTATCAACAAGCACTTGATGCCGGCGCTATCGGAAATTTTTTGGGCCGGTTTATTGGCGCCGACGGAGCGCCCATTCAGCATGATTTGAATAGATTATCTGTGGGAATTGATCCCGATAGCATCCATGACATACCTTGCCGAATACTTTGCGCTGGTGGCTCTCATAAAGTTGCAGCCATGAAAGCTGTTTTGCTTCGCGATGTAGCGACGGTTCTTGTCACTAATGACCAAACAGCTCGCGCATTACTGAAATAGATCACCAAATCTGTGAGGATCAGTGGCAACTTTGTAAAGTTGCCTTGATTATAGGAAAATTGAATGCGTCGCTTGCATTTCTTAAAGCTGGAAGACGTGGTAAAAGTTCTAGCCGCGTGTGATCGCTAATGTTGCAAAAAACTGGCCAATCGCCTGATAGCAGAGACTGGTATGTGTCTATCATCAGGCACTGGGCTACTGAGATTTAATCGCAATAATCAAAAATTGCGAACCTGATGTGGGAAATATCAAAGGGCGCTTTCTACGTGAAACTGGTTAAAAAACTGAGATACCATGAGCAAAAGACCCTGATTGGATATGTGGTTAGGAGCGGAGCTATTTGTTGTCTAGGACTTCACCAATATGCACTGACGGTTGCTCGTATCAGTCATAAGGTGCAACAGCAAACGCTGACTCCGCTACGGCCATAGACGCGTCTGGGGCAGCTTTGGGCTTAAAGATAATCAACGATGAGCATGTGTTTGGCTTCATTCAATTTGACCTGTGGCCAAGCCTACGGCGCTTTGGAATTCAATTGATGGTAAGATAAACTAAAGATTAATAAATGGATTATTTTCTGTCGATCAAATTAATAGAATTGTATCACAAATTATGATCTGCTAGCAGTTTCAAAGCGCACTTTTTCAAGGGCTATCGTTTGGACAAAAAAGACCCAAAAATTGTACCAAGCCGACGTGTCTACGGATGCGTTTCTGCGCGTATCACCGCGCAGAAAAAATTACCTAAATTGATATTTGATTTTATTGATGGGGCTGCAGGTCGTGAAACTGGCTTAAAAAACAACCAAGCCGCCTTTGACCGCCTCAAATTGAAGCCTCGCGTATTGTCAAAGGAAACTCAGCAGTCCTTGGCAACAGAATTTTTGGGGCAGTCATATAACCTGCCGTTTGGCATCGCGCCGATGGGAATGTGCAACCTATCCCATCCCAGAGCCGATTATTTGATGGCGCAGGCTGCACAGCGTTTGAAATTTCCGGTAACCCTGTCCTCTGCTGGCTCAAGCAGCATCGAAGACATGCGCAATTGGGCCGGCGATAATGCGTGGTTTCAACTTTATGTGACGCCGCCCATGGAGCATAGCCTTTCGTTGGTGCACCGAGCTCAGGATGCTGGCTATCGCAATTTAATTTTGACAGTGGATGTGCCAAAAGTCAGCCGCCGGCTGCGAGATATCAAAAATGGCTTTCAAATGCCATTTAAATTGCGCACGCGGCAATTTTTTGATTTTGCCACCCACCCCGCATGGAGTCTGCGCCTATTGGCGGCAGGCAGGCCAAAACCCGTCAACTTTCCCCAAAACGGATTGGGGTTTGACCGCGATGCCAGCCGTGCCATGGCAGATTGGGATTTTCTTGCCCGCCTGCGCGATCAATGGCAGGGCAATTTAATTGTAAAGGGCGTAACAGCCCCCGAGGATGCTTTACGGATCAAATCGACGGGAGCAGATGCGGTATATGTCTCCAATCATGGCGGCCGTCAGCTGGACAGCGTACCGGCAGCGATTGATCTTATAGGACCAATTAGAGAGGCTGTCGGCCGAGAATATCCTGTGGTGTTTGACAGCGGGGTACGCGATGCAGAAGATATTCTAAAGGCTTTGGCGAGCGGTGCAGACTTTGTCATGCTTGGGCGGCCAAATTTATTCGCGCTTGCCGCAGATGGCGCAGCCGGACTGGAAAGTCTTTATGCAGCTTTACGGTATGATCTTTCGGTTGCGATGGCGCAAATCGGCGTCGAGACGATTGGGCAGATTGGATATCATAATTTATCACAGGATACGCAGATGATGACCGCTCACACTGACGCCGCCGCATCCGCGAAGGCAAAAGGTAAAAAACCATGAACGAGCAGTCTATGATACGCGGCGGTGAAATTTTAGCCAGAGCGCTAAAGGAAAAAGGTGCAGAGCATGTATTTACTCTTGCAGGTGGATTTTGCAATCCGGCTTTAGAAGGGTTCATGAAATCCCAAATGCCGGTCATCAATTGCCCGCATGAGCAAGTGGCCGGCCATTTGGCTGACGGGCATACACGCATCACCCGAAAGCCTGCCATATGTCTGGTGGGTCCAGAAGGGTTTGCCAATGCGGTTCCGGCCATGCTTGAAGCCGGCGGCGAACGTGCGCCAGTGATATTCGTCACCGGATCGTCAACATTAAAACGTCAAGGCGCCGGTGGATTTAAGGAAATTGACGATGTGGCCATTGCTGCGCCCTTGGTAAAATATTCTGTGCAGATCACAGATGGCGAACGGATTAGTGAATTTGTTGACCGCGCATGGACAGCGGCCACAACCGGTTACCCCGGCCCGGTTCATATCAGTCTACCAGTGGATTTGATGTTTTCAAGCTTTGAAGCGGATGCAGGGCGTGATGAACGGCCCTTTGATCGCAGTGACCGCCAACCACCCCGTGCCTGGCCGGACCCGGCGGTTATGAACGCTATACTCGAGCGGTTATCCGCGGCAGAGCGCCCGGTTATTATCGCAGGCCATGGGGTTTGGTGGTCAGGTGCGGAAACCGCGTTGGAAACCTGTGCTGTGGCACTTAAAATTCCAGTGTTTAATGTCCCCTATCATCAAAAGCTCTTGGGAGAGGAAAGCCCAGCCTATATGGGGCTGGCTGATTTTCACCAATACCACCCCTCAAAGGCGGCGTTTCATCAGGCCGATGTCATTCTGATGGTGGGCGGGCGGTTGGACAATCAGATGAATTTTGGTAACCCTCCGTTTTTTCCGGCCTCCAGCCATTTGATTTGTATCAATGGCAGCCATGAAGAGCTTGAATATAACCGTGGTGCTGACACAGTTTTGCTAAGTGATCCTGGGGCATTTTTTGACGCTGTAAGCAAAGTTGGAAAAACCTGGGAAACCTGGTTCGAGCAGCAGCGGGATCGTCGCAATACATGGGTGAACGACTGGTTTGATCATATAGATACCGAAACCCGCGCGGATACGGAAGCCGGGCAGAATATGCATCCGCTTCAATTATCTTTGGATGTGCAATCACATCTCGGCCCCCAAGACTGGCTTGTTTTTGATGGTGGCAACACCCACTTCTGGTCTGAGATTGCTGTCAATATGGCCGGCTGGAAGGGCCAAAAGCTTGGCGGCATACTGCACCCGGGAAATTACAGTTTGCTCGGCGTTGGTGTAAGCTTTGCAATTTCTGCCAAAGCCGCGCACCCGGATCAAAATGTGGTTTTAATCTCTGGTGACGGCGCGTTTCTATCCGGAGGTCTATCAATAGAGGCTGCGTTTCAAGAAGGGCTGCCGATCACGGTGGTGATAGACAATAACGGGGGGCTAGATTGCATCAGTCAGCAGCAAGAACGGCTGTTTTCAAATGGGGCACATTTTGCCACTGATTTTCGCGATATCCCGTTCCATACAATGTTTGAAGGATTGGGCGGACATGGAGAATTGGTTGAACGGCGGGATCAATTGGGACCAGCTCTAACGCGCGCCATGCAAAGTGGTAAAACAGCCTGTGTAAATGTTAAATGCCGTGGGGTGATTAGCCCAATCGTTGCGGCAACCTCGGATAAACGGGATAAGGCGTCGATAGAATAATGTCTCTTGTTAGCTCACATACATTAAACGGGGTTGATGGCACACATGCGGGCCATATCCCTGTTCGCCTTGTCCACGTTGGATCTCAAAAAGTACTTTTTGAAACACACATGGATGACGGTGGGCGACTCTCGCAATATATAGACAGCTCAGAGATTGACGCAGACGGACAGTATGAGTTGGCTTTTGATACTACCGCGTACTGGCAAAGCCGCAACTTGCCACGCAAACGGGCGCAAATCATGGATCAGATCGTCATTCGATTTTCAATGCCCGACCCCGAAGGGCAGTACCATATTCCTGTGATCCTAAGCCCCAATTCTTATTCCGTTTGGTGGTCAGGAGAATAAGACATGGCTGATGGTTTGAATATGTCGCGCCGTATCCGGCGCACCCCTTATACAGACAGGGTAGAAGCCGCAGGCGTGCGGGGCTTTTCCGTGGTCAACCATATGCTGCTGCCAAAGGCCTTTGCGCGGAGCGTCGAAGAGGACTACTGGCACCTAAAAGAGTATGCCCAAATTTGGGACGTCTCATGCCAAAGACAAGTGGAAATTTCCGGCCCGGATGCAGCTAAGCTGGTGCAGTGGATGACCCCGCGCAATATATCAAAGGCAAAAATAGGAGAGTGCCTTTATATACCTATTTTGGATGATCAAGCGGGTTTGATCAACGATCCGGTTCTGTTGAAGTTGGCCGGGGATCGTTTTTGGCTGTCCATCGCGGACAGCGATGTTCTGCTGTATGCCAAAGGGCTCGCCCTTGGCAGGGGCCTTGATGTGATCGTTCACGAACCTGATGTTTACCCACTTGCCATCCAAGGGCCACGCGCAGAGGCGCTGCTTTCCGAGTTGTTTGGTGCAGAAATTCAAAAAATCGGGTTCTTTAAATTTGGCTGGATTGATATTTTCGGCACTCGGCAACTTATTGCTAGGTCTGGCTATTCGCGCCAAGGTGGGTTTGAAATTTACCTAAATGGTGCATCGTTGGGCGGCCCTTTGTGGGATAAGATTTGGCAGGCAGGTCAAAGCTATAATATCTCGCCCGGCTGCCCAAATCTTATTGAGCGTATCGAAGGTGGACTGTTATCCTACGGCAACGAAATGACGTCTGAAACCAATCCTTTGGAAATTGGGTTGGGAAAATATTGCAGCCTTGACGGGACGGTTGAGTTTATTGGGCGCCCCGCGCTTGAGAAAATCGCAGCGGCCGGTCCCGACCGTTTGATACATGGCGTTGTTTTTGACGCGCCGGCCTGTCCGACATGCTCTGTTCCTTGGCCCGTGCGGGTTGGTGAAAACCGTGTTGGAGCCATTACATCGGCGATATATTCCCCACGGCTGAAGAAAAATATTGGGCTGTCCTTGATAGAAAAAGGGTATTGGACGCCCGGACGAAAAGTATCCGTAGAACTTCCTGATGGTTCAGCAAGACAGGGTGAATTATCCGCTCTGCCTTTCGAGTGATATTCGAGCATTTAAGGCAGTAAGCTAACCAGGTTTCGACTGAAATATGGTTTTCAAGCTGGTAGCGGCTGACATGCGCACTGTTTTGGCTTGGGCATATCCCTTTGAATGACACCACTCATGTGCTGCTTCAAAAGATGGAAATTGGATCACGGCATTTCGATCCCCGGGTGGTGTGACTTAATAGTTGATCGAGCAGCGTCCGGGCACAATGAAGGTACCACCGTAATGTTCAATTGTTGGTAAAACCATTTTTATGCGTTTTTTGCACATCGCCGAAGTTGATCAACGCCTTTTTACTTTTGCATGGTTGTTTTTTGCAAGATTATAACCACCCGTCAATAATCATATTACTTGTGCTCCCTCACATCTAAAGTAAGTTAGAAAGGGTTCGTAGATAATTTCCGACAATTTGGAAAGATATTGAAAACATTTCTGATTGATGTAGCGTGATTGGGACTTTTTCATACAAGGAGCAAAAATCTGTTTCGATTTATTGTTTATATTTTTTTATTTATCACCGGCAGTTCTGGTTTTGCAGATACGATCGCAAAACGCGTACAAATCTATTTGAATCTGTCTGGCTATAATGCCGGTACGATTGATGGAATAATTGGGCCTAAAACCCGGCAATCAATCATTGTGGCTTACAATGAAGCAGGTTTTGAATTCGATAATATAATTGACGAAGAAGACCTATCCCAACTACGGCAAATCTACTTTGATAATGGCCGACAATCATGGCTAATGAATCCTTTGCTTTCCAAAGTCATGGATGTGGCAGATGCAAGGCATTTTTTGGAAAGAACTGGGATCGGCGCAAATCCATTTGATATTCAAAATCTGGTGGGTGTACCACGCGCCGACGCTATTCATGCGCTTCTCAGTCAAATGGATGGCACTGTTCAAAGCCCTTTGCCTGATTTTGTTTTTGACACTGACACCGAATACTGGGTTCGTTGGGATTATGATGAGCCTGGACGACAATCGTTTCGTGTCGCGCGGGATAGAGAAATTGCAGAGTTCCGCACATGGTGGATTCGCGAGATGATTGAGACTACAAAACCCCAAAACGAAAGGCTGTTATTATTTTGGACGGATCACTTTCCGGTTGAATATTCGGCGATAGACGAAGAGGCTTTTTCCATTGCCAAACAACATCTGATGTTTCGTCAACATGGGTTTGGAAATTTCAAAACATTGATCAAAGCAATAATTCGTGACCCAGCCATGCTCAATTATCTGAATGGTGAAAATAATAATAAGAAAGCTCCAAATGAAAATCTTGCGCGTGAATTAATGGAGCTCTTCGTTTTAGGTGAGGGCACGTATGATGAAACTACAGTTAAAGAAGCGGCGCGCGCTTTAACTGGTAAAAGAATCAACCGTATGAAAGGCTTCGAATATCACCTTCATCCACGCCGACATGACCAGACCACCAAAACACTTTTTGGAAAAACGGGACATTTTGACGGCGATGATTTGATTGATATATTGTTTGCACAGCCTACTGTCAGCCATTTTATCACCGAAAAGCTTTGGTCCTATTATGTTTCGGAGACCGATCAAAACCAATCTGAGATTGACCACATTTCGAAAGCTTTTTGGAATTCGAACTTTGAAATTCCAGTGCTTCTGGCCGAATTGTTTTCCTCACCGTCCTTTTGGGCTGATCAATCAAGAGCCACAATTGTAAAGTCACCGGTTGATTTGGTTATCGGAACCATTCGCTCTACTGGCTATCTACCCGTTGATTGGCAAAGTAGTGGCAGTGCAATGGCTAATCTAGGTCAGCATCTCTTTGAACCGCCAAATATTGCTGGCTGGTCAAGAGGAGCGGGGTGGGTTACCCCGGCCAGTTTACTGAATAGAACAAAATTCGTGACTGACTTTTTTGCGAAAGAAGGCTCAAGCCTTGCTGATCTGGCAACAGATAGTCCTGAAATGATGTTAAACAGACCAGATAAAATTATTGTGCGCTATGGTGCAGAGAACTTTGAAGGTCCGCCTAAATTCAAAGTAAAATTATTGAAGAAGAAAGAGGGTAAAAGTTATGCGGTCAATGTTTGGCGATCAAAAACGATCACAGCAAAAGGCGGGCATGATACGGGACTTTTTGGCCGCGTTGAAAGAAGTCAAATCCCTTGGGTGATTATGGATTTAGATTATGATCCTAGCACTAGTTTTGACGCTGTAGCGATTGAGTTTATGAATGATCATTGTTGTGGGCCTGGTGGATCGGATTCAGGTGACCGCAACCTATTCATCGAGTGGGTAAAGGTCGGTGATAAGTTATTCTTAGCGCAAGACGGGGAACAGATATCTGGATGCAAAAACGGCAACCAAAATCCAGGGCATTTGCATTGCTCAGGCATTGTGAAAATGAGCCAAGGCGAAAATATTACCCAAGAAAAAACGCCGCCTGACTATCAAGAAAATCAGTTGGTGATCGAGCGCGCAACTTTTTTCCATGGGAAAAAATATGACCCCCAAAAAAATTGGAACGAGATCAGTTTGGGGCTTTTAAATGTCGATTTTAATCATCATTGGCAATCTGGAATGCGGGTGAACTTAATCGTGGAAAATAATAATGAGATTTTCCTAGAAATTAACGATTTAGAATGCTCTGATACTTGTTTGCAGGGTAAATGGCCTAAATCTGCGCATAAAGGGCGTTTGGATCAAAAGTTCATTCGGATTTCCTTGGGACCGCGTGAAACTAGGCAAACTCGCCAAAACTTTGAACAGCTCAGCCAATTGGATAAGCTCTTTGTCGCAGCCCTTTGGCAAGCTATGCCAGACCTACTTGTTGCAATGCAGGCAGGGCGCAATTTTGATAGAAGAAATGGAAAAGAAGTCTTGGCAAGTTGGAGCAAAAAATTTGCTCATATGGAGCGAAGGCTGCGGAATTCTCGATATGTAATCCGTTATCCGGTTCCAAAGGTAAGGATCGCAAAAGACACCCGTAAAAAGGCTGATGGAATGATGGCAATGGCGATGTCGGCAATTAAAATTACCCCACCGGTGCCAGCTTCGCACATCTTTGTAGAAACAAACATAGAATGGGAACAGATGCTAAGTGAAATGTTTTTGGACGATGAGATTGCAAACGCAATTTTAGCGCTGCCACCAATATCCGTTTCAATTCAGGGTTCTCCGACGGATTTCATCGCAGATCCTGTTTATCATTTAAAGTGAGGGCAATATGCACAGACGCTTTATTTTGAATTCCTTATTATCTGGACTTATTTTACCGCTCGTGCCGGTAAAATTAGCATCAGCTGCTGCAAAGACAGGGCGCCGGATAGTTTTAATTGAATTGTCTGGCGCCAATGACGGGCTAAATACCGTTATTCCTTTCGCCAATGACAGATATTTTAATCTTCGACCAAACTTGGCTATCGAAACAAAAGATCGCTTTAGTATTTCAAATTCTCTGGCGCTTCACAGTGCATTATCAGACCTTGGAGAAATTTGGGAACGCGGCCAATTGGCCATTATTCAGGGCCTCGGGTATCCAGGAGCCAATCGGTCACATTTCAAATCTATTGCCCTATGGGAAACAGGAGGGGATGGCTCAGGCTCTGGCAAAACCGGTTGGCTTACCGAAGATATTGAAGGCCTGGGAACTACTCATGATTTTGATGCGCATGGTATTAGTTTAGATGGTGGGATGGGCGTTTTTACTTCAAAAAATGGTGTATGGTTATCAATGACGTCTGCAGAGCAGTTTAAGCGCTTAAGCAAAACGACACTGACAGCTAAGTCAACATCTCAAAATCCAGCTCTTGAAATGCTTTTAACGCGCGCTGCGGCTTTGAATTCATCAATGGAAAGTATTACAAACAAACTCAGCAGCTCGCGAAGCCGTCATTTCAAAATTCGTGCCGGAGATTTGGGGCGTCAACTCTCTCTTGCATCTACGCTTATTGCTGCTGGTATAGATACACCAGTTTTAAAAGTTAAAATTGATGGCTTCGACACCCATGAAAATCAATCTTGGCGGCATCAGCGTCTTTTGGAAAACCTTGGTCGCGCCCTGTCTGGTTTTGCCCAACAAATGCAAAAAATTGGCCAGTGGGACAACACATTGGTTTTAACATATTCTGAGTTTGGTCGGCGCGCTGTTGAGAATTCAACAAACGGTACTGACCATGGCACTGCCGCCCCGCATTTTTTGTCAGGTGGTGCTATCAACGGCGGGATTTATGGTAAACACCCAAGCTTATCCGCGCTTATTGATGGTGATATGCAATTTACTATGGATTATCGGTCTGTTTATGAGTGGATTCTTTCACAATGGTTTGAAATAGAAAACAACAGATTTTCTCAGTATCGGACAGCTAAATTGAATTCACTAATGACATAATTAGAAACAAAATTTATTATTTTATTAAATTAACTCAATATTACAGAGTGTTAGTTTGAGCTCTATTGAAGTAAAGAACTTCCAAAAACGTTGTAGCTGAAGTCAGCACAAAAAATATGCTTGCCTTGAAGCCATTAGTTTAAGTGATCATCCTTTCGAAAGTAAAGGCGAATAGGTCAGCAATAATTTTTTTGTCTTTTCTCTTCTTTCTATACATGCACGAACCCATGCCGGAAACTCAATTTAATCTTCAGATATAGATGCGGTAATAGGGCATTCCAACGTACTTTTACCGCAGTGGGAATTCCAAAGGCCCTATCGCGGCGTCAGACCTTGATATCATCCTGTTCTAAGCAGCCGCTGTGGAATTCAAACTTTAGGCTACTAGCCTTCACAAGTTTGAAATTTCAACATGGCGGTTGGGATTGAATTTGTAAAAAAATTGTATCATCCTCAAGAGAGTAGACCTCGATAATCAGCAGACCGCAGTGATATGTTTAAGAGCTCATCCACTGAAAGCGAGAGGCAAAAATGGCCAAAATAAATGAAATTATAGAACATCCCGACATGGCAATTGAGATGCCGGATGGATGCCGGTTATCCGCCCGCGTCTGGATGCCCGCCAATGCGATAGACTCGCCCGTTCCCGCCATTTTAGAGTTTCTTCCCTATCGCAAACGTGATGGAACAACTGCACGCGATTGCCTCACTCATCCTTATTTTGCAAAAAATGGGTATGCCTGTGTTCGAGTGGATATGCGCGGCAATGGCGATAGCCAAGGCATCATGGAGGATGAATATACCGAGCAAGAACTTAGCGATGCTGAGGCAACCATCGCCTGGCTCGCGCAGCAAGCTTGGTGCAGCGGCAGCGTTGGAATGATGGGGATAAGTTGGGGCGGGTTTAATTCACTGCAAGTGGCTGCCCGTCAGCCATCAGCTTTAAAGGCCATAATTACGCTCTGTTCGACGGTCGACAGATATGCGGATGATATTCATTTCAAAGGCGGATGCCTGTTAAATGAAAATCTTGGCTGGGGATCGACCATGTGGGCCTATTCATCCCGTGCGCCCGACCCTGCTTTGGTGGGGGATGCGTGGCGCGATATGTGGCTGGCTCGACTTGAGGCAGATCCATTTTTACCAGCGGTCTGGCTTTCTCATCAGAACCGAGATGCCTATTGGGAACATGGCTCAATCTGCGAGGATTATTCCACGATCAAGGCGGCCACGTTGGCCGTTGGCGGGTGGGGGGATGGGTATAAAAATACAGTCTCCCATTTGGTCGAAAACCTATCTGCGCCTGTGAAAGGGATCATTGGACCATGGGTGCATAAATATCCGCATTTCGCCGTGCCAGAGCCGCGCATTGGGTTTTTACACGAAGCGCTGCGTTGGTGGGACCATTGGTTGAAAGGAAAAGATACCGGGGTCAACAAAGACCCTGATTATACAGCCTATCTCATGGACGGTGTGCGGCCAAAGACTTGGTATGAGCAGCGAACGGGTCATTGGATTGCCTCGAACAACTGGCCGGATGAACTTGGCCATGATCATTGGCACCTGCAGCCCGGGAGTGTTCTTGCAGGGCAGGCGGCCGACTTAAGCGAGCTTATTGCATCGCCGCAAACCTGTGGGGCGGCCTCGGGCGAATATTGCGCTATTTGGCTCGGTCCGGAAATGCCTGGGGATCAACGCAGCGACGATGCCGTATCAGCGTGTTATACATCCGCACCGCTGATACAGGATTTGGACATTGTGGGCGCTCCAAAAGTCACGCTAAAACTGAGCGCAAATAAACCAGCCGCACAGATTGCTGTGCGTTTAAATCATGTACATCCAGACGGGGCATCAACGCGCATCACCTATGGAGTTTTGAATTTATGCCACCGCAATGGCCACGATACCGCCGTAGCTTTGGTGCCGGATGAGACTATTGAAATTTCCCTAAATCTTGATCAAATCGCATACCGTGTTCCGCGGGGGCACTCTATTCGGGTCGCAATTTCATCCAATTACTGGCCGTTACTCTGGCCGGTCCCTGAGCCTGCTGAACTGTACTTAAAGGCAGGCGTGATTGATATCCCCAATCGGCCAAGCGGGACCACGGATGAAAGAATATTTCCACAACCCGAAACTGATGCGCCATGGGAAGTTATGACCATCCGTCAGCCTAGTCATCAAAGGCGCCATACCACGGATATGGTGAACGGATCAGAAACGCTTGAGATTATTGATGATTTTGGATCTGTAAAGGACTTGGATCATGGGTTATTCAACGGGGGGGTGGCCCGGGAATGGTGGACAATTCACCCTGATGATCCGCTCTGTGCAAACGGCCAAACACACTGGACCTGTGAAAATAGCCGTGGTGATTGGTCTGTACGAACAGAAACATATGCAAAGATGGTTTCAGATGCAGATTACTTTTATCTTACAGCACGCCTAGAGGCTTATGAAAATGATGCTTTGGTCTTTGAAAAAGACATCTCAGAACAGATTAAAAGGGATCTCAGGTAGTAGGCTAACTTTCCAAATCGGCGCGTTTGGCGTTTAGATTGGTCAACCAATCGGGGTCCATCTCTGGAACTGAGGATAGCAGTAATTCGGTATAATCCGGATGCGGTGGCTGAAAAACCTCGGTTTTTCGGCCCTGTTCAACGACTTTTCCTTCGTTCATAACCACCACTTGATCCGAGATGGCCTTGACCGTGGAAATATCATGCGTGATAAATAGATATGTCAGTCCCAATTCTTTTTGCAACCGCAGTAGTAGCTTTAGAATGCCTTCCTGAACAATCTGATCAAGGGCCGAGGTAACTTCGTCGCAAATCACAAAATCTGGATTGGCGGCCAAAGCCCGGGCAATACAAATACGCTGTTTTTGACCACCGGACAATTCGCCTGGAAGGCGCTCGAGAAAGCGGCCATCCAGTTCAATCATCTCAAGCAATTCAAGAATGCGTTCATTTTTGGCTTTGCCACGCAGACTAAGATAGAATTCCAGCGGCCGCCCAATAATATCGCGCACTGTTTGACGGGGGTTCATCGCCGTGTCGGCCATTTGATAGATCATTTGAATACGGCGCTTTTGGTCTTTGCTGCGATCGGCCAATGCCGGCGGCAATTCGGTGCCGTCAAAATGCACACTGCCGGCGGTTTGCGGCAGCAGGCCGGTGATCACCCGCGCCGTTGTCGATTTTCCTGAACCAGACTCGCCGACCACTGCGACAGTTGATCCTTTGGGAACTTCGATATCAACGTCAAACAAAACTTTTGACGTGCCATAGGCTGCATCAATGCCCTTCAGCGATAAGATGCTCTGACCTATTTCCTGTTCTTTCTTTTCCAACGCACGCACTGACCAAAGCGATTTAGTGTAGTTTTCTTTTGGCGTGCTTAACATCTCGCGGGTAGGGGCCTCTTCTACCTCATAGCCGTAGCGCAGAACCTTTATGAAATCGGACATCTGGGCCACCACAGCAAGATCATGGGTGATGTAAATCGCAGCCGTATTAAACTCTTCGACAATTTTGCGCATTGAAGACAACACTTCCACCTGCGTTGTCACATCCAAAGCTGTGGTTGGTTCATCAAAAACAATTAAATCCGGCCGCGGTGACATTGCCATTGCCGTCATTACGCGCTGTAATTGCCCGCCGGACACCTGATGCGGGTAGCGGTCACCAATATGTTCAGGGTCGGGTAAATTCAACGCATCATAAAGGATACGAGCATCGTTATAGGCTTCACTGCGATCTTTAAGGCCAGATCGAATTGTCGAAGCCGTGGTTTGCGCAATAAGCCGATGGGCAGGATTGAATGAAGCTGCAGCCGATTGCGCAACATAAGTCATTCGATTGCCCCAGAATTTTCGCCGCTCAGCATCGCTTAACTTTGCCAAGTCCACACCGTCAAAGATAATTTCCCCGGCTGTTATCCGGCAACCTGGCTGGGTATAGCCCATAGCGGCAAGACCCAGAGTGGATTTTCCGGCACCAGATTCGCCAATAAGTCCCATGACCTCACCGCGCCGCAGTGTAAGGTCAACGCCATTGACGATGTCATGCCACTTTTCATCTGAAAACCCTTGGATTTTTAGGCCTTTGATATCAAGCAGGATATCGCCTTTTAGATTGCTTTTATTCATCGCGAATACCACTTGTTTTGTGCAAGAACCAATCCACAACAAAATTTACCGCCACTGTTAGCAATGCAATAGCCGACGCAGGCAGCAAGGGTGTCAGACCAGCTTTCAGATCATATTGCGCAAATTGGATTAACGAGGCGTTTTCGCGGACCATTGATCCCCAATCCGCTGTGGGTGGTTGAATGCCAACACCTAAGAAAGACAGTGCAGCAATTGCAAGAAAGACAAAGCAGAAGCGCAACCCAAACTCAGCAACCAGAGGCGGCATTATATTGGGCAGAATTTCGCGCCGCATTATCCATCCTATGCCTTCGCCCCGCAGGCGTGCCGCCTCTACATAATCCATAACCACAACATTAATGGCCACTGCGCGCGTTAGGCGAAACACGCGTGTGCTATCTAGAACGGCGATAATTATAATAAGGTTAACCACAGTTGAGCCAAAAATTGAAAGCAGTACCAAAGCAAAAATTAGGCTGGGAATGGCCATAAGAACATCCACGGTACGGCTTAGAAATTGATCCAGATAGGATCGATTAATCGCCGCAGCTAGTCCCAAAGTACCGCCAATCAAAAAAGCAAGAAAAGTGGTCGCAACCGCAATGCCAACAGTATTGCGTGCACCAAAAATCATACGCGAAAATATGTCCCGTCCTATTTGATCTGTGCCAAAAATAAATTCGGAACTCCAAGGCGCATAGGGTACTGGAAACACCTCAGCTTCGCCATAGGGTGCAAAGAACGGCGCAAAGATTGCAACAATGGCATAGATAAGAATAACGGCCATCCCAAAACGGGCGGTCATTGGGGACTTTTTTAAGTCCAGCTTTAATCTTGTCCAAAGAGTGCGACGTTCTTGAAACGCGCCGACTTCGCCAAGTGCAGAATAGGTTTCAGGTTCTTGTGTCATTTTGGGTGCAGAAGCCTCGGATTGGTTATGATGCCAATAATATCGGCTGTCAGATTAAGCAGGATATACGTCATGGCAAAAATCAAGGCGCAGCCTTGAACGACCGGAATATCGCGGCTTGTCACAGCATCTACCATCAATTGACCAACTCCGGGATAGACAAACACCACTTCCACAACCACAACCCCAACCACCAGATATGCAAGATTAAAGGCGATCACGGTGGCAATCGGTGCCCAGGCATTGGGCAATGCATGTTTGATGATGACTTCTGTTTGGGATGCGCCAGACAGACGCGCCATTTGAATATAGGGGCTGGCAAGCAAATTGATAATGGCTGCCCGGGTCATCCGCATCATATGTGCAACAATCACAAGCGTGAGAGTCATAGCGGGCAGGGCGGCTTTAAACATTCGCTCTGCTAAAGGTGTTGCTGCATCTACATTGGCAAGCGATGGAAATACTGGCCAGAGCGAAGCCAGTAGCAGAATAAGAATATAGGCGACGAAAAACTCAGGAAAAGAAATGGTGGTTAACGTGGCCGTATTGATAGTGCGATCATAAATCGAATTGCGATAGAGCGCGCTGGATATACCAAGCGCAAGGGAAATAGGAACTGCTATAATCGCTGTCATTGAGGCCAAAAACAAAGTGTTCCACAATCGTGGGGCAATAAGATCAACCACGGGTCGGGATCGGTCCACCCCGGAGGCATTTCGGCCAGAGAAGGAGGTGCCTAGGTCACCTTGGACAACATTGCCTATCCATTGCGCGTATCGCATGTATGCCGGCTCATCCAGCCCAAGTTCACGGCGAAATGCAGCCACCGTTTCTTTGGTGGCGGCCTGTCCTAGCACTGCTTCGCCAAAGTCACCGGGCAACATTTCTATGGCCGAAAAAATAATGATTGAGACGATAAATAGTGTGGCAAGCCCCAAGCCTAAACGCTCAAGAACCGTTCTAAATACAGGATGCAAGGGAAATCACCGATTTGTTAGATTAAGTTATTGTACAGGCCAACAGGGGTCGGCCTGTACAAATGATATGTGAAGTTATCCTTCGACCCACCAACGCTCGGCGGCTTTTCCGCCATCAAGATCCCAGTTGGCCGCCATTTCATCTGGCTGGCCAATTCTCTTGTTCACTGCTGAGATATAGTTGGCAAACATTGGAACCAATGCGCCACCATCATCATTAACCAGTGACTGCGCTTCGTAATACTGCTCGCGACGTTTTGTAGTATCGAGCTCTTTACGGGCTGCTTGGACCAACTCATTAAACCGCGCAGATGCATCTGTGCCTTTCCAGGCTGTATCATTCCATTCGGTGTCGTTGGTATAAGCTGCTGAGAACATCCAGTCTTCGGTCGGACGGCCGCCCCAATAGCAGGCACACCAGCCTTTTTTGTTCCACACGTTGGACCAATACCCATCAGATGGCTCACGCACCACTTCGACGTTGATACCGGCTTCAGCTGCAGAGTTTGCGATCAACTGGGCGGCATCGACGGCACCGGCAAAGGCGGCATCGGCTGCAGACAGTTGGATCGCGCCTGAGTGGCCGGATTTCTTGTAGTGGAAAGCCGCACGATCGGCATCAAATTCCCGCTGGGGAAGATCGCCATTGTGATAAGGATTTGCAGTTGAGATTGGGTGATCATTGCCCAGCGCACCATGTCCAAGCAGAATTTTGTCAACCAGTTCCTGACGTTTGACAGAATACTTCATCGCCATGCGCAAATCGTAGTTGTCAAATGGTGCAACATCTAGCCGCATTGGGAATGTATAGTGCAGTGTACCTGTATTTTCCTGAACATTCAGGTTTGGCACACGTTCCATTAGATTAACTGTTTTGGGATCAACTCTGTCGATGATATCCACATCGCCATTCATTGCAGCATTTTGCCGTGCCGTCACATCAATCAAAGAAAGAATTTCGATTGAGTCTGCGTGGCCTGCGCCCTCTTTCCAGTAATTTGGGAATCTGGTGAATTTTGCAGTGACGCCGGGCTCAAAGCTATCCAGAACAAATCCGCCGGTTCCGATCCCTGAACTCCAATCCATGGTGCCATCGCCATTGGATGGGCGAATTGAGAAGTGGTAATCTGAAACGATGAACGGGAAGTCGGCATTGCCATCAGCAAGAGCAAACACAACTGTGTCGCCGTCAA
The DNA here is from genome assembly GCA_039640505.1 of Rhodobacteraceae bacterium Araon29. NCBI lineage: Bacteria > Pseudomonadati > Pseudomonadota > Alphaproteobacteria > Rhodobacterales > Paracoccaceae > Rhodobacteraceae bacterium Araon29. The sequence goes on from CP046865.1 coordinate 1,627,536, forward strand.
CTGAAATTTCATTGACCGCAGTTAGCAAACCTTTGGCCGCAGATGTTGAATCTTCACCACGGTGGTGGTTGAAGCTGTCGACAACATCTTGCGGTGTAAGGGTTTTGCCATTGTGGAACTCTACGCCAGAGCGGATCTTAAACCGCCAAGTGGCCGCATCGGCGGAGGCTTCATAGCTTTCAGCGAGTTCAGGGCGAAGTTGTCCGTTCGGGCCCACTTCTGTGAGGTGGTTTGAAAAGGTGTACCCGACAATGTTACTCCAACCATTTTCAAAAGTGGCTGGGTCTAATGTGTCTGTTGTTGAACCATGGCCCATGCCAAACTTCATTAATCCGCCTTTTTTCGGCGTTGCGGCAAAAGCTTGTGTCGCCAGACCTAAGGCTGCTGGTACAGCAACACCGGCCGCCAGTGCAGATGTCATAAACTGCCGTCGGTCGATAAGGCCTCGCATGAGCAAGGATTGTTGCTGCTTTACAAATTTATCAGTCATGTTTTCCCCCTGATTGGAAATTTGATTTTGTGTAACCCAATAGAGATTGTGGGCGCACTAATATCAAGACAAAATTTGGAAATAAGCCAAAAAAAGAACAAGTAAACGGACTTTGTTTGAAAAGATATTTTGACAAATGTATGAAATATCTTGGTAAGTGACAGTTAATATTTTAAATTTGTACCGCTTGCTGAGGTTTTTTCTGACATTAAGTGTCGCAAAATTATTAATATGATAAAATATACAGGATTGTTTTAGTGGAGTGTTTTCCGTTTAAACAATAAAATCAAGCGATGGCCAAACCTTGGATATAATCCATCTTTGATTGAACTCTTTGAGATTTCGTATAATGGTGTTGTAGTAAAAGGCACAAATCCGAATATGGTGAGTTGACCCTGAACTATGAAAAAGTAAATTGGTTCGGTTTATGGTCCAGGTTCGCTGGCCGATGAGAGATGTACCATGAGCAAAATAGTAACTGAAAAAATAGCACCCCATATCAAGCTTTTCATGTGCATTTTTTGGTTCAGGCGCATTTGCGCTGCATCGATATTTTTAATGGTGGGCATTCAAGCCCTAGCTGAAGACTGCTTGAGCTGTAATTTTGACAACCAAAACCTAGCCTTTGTCGATTTTGCAAACAGCGATCTTTCCGGCTCTTCCTTTCGCAATGCCTATCTTGTGGGTGCCAATTTCACCAATGCGGTTCTGGACAGATCTGATTTCTCAGATGCGATTGCAAATTCAGCAGTTTTCAAAGATGCGCATCTTGAAAATACTATCTTTATGGCAACCGAACTTGAGCTAGCCGTTTTTGAAGGCGCACATATTTTAGGTGCCAATTTTACAAAGGCGTATCTGGTGCATTCAAGACTGGATAACCAAAATGCTAATGGCGCTATTTTCTGTATGACAGTGATGTTTGATGCTACTGAAAGCAATAGGGATTGCTAAACCTCATTTTCAGTAGGGCAGAAAAAATTCAGCTAGCTGCAGCCTCAGTTTTAGGCTCCTACGCAGCAATTTTGGCGCGCAATTCTGAAAGTTCTTTGAAGTACTCAATTACAGGATCGCCGGTTGCGCCAGATGGCTTAAACCTCCTAAGCGAGATTGATCCATTAGCCTAAAACATCAAGCACAGATTCGGCGATCATTGCGCTTACGCGTATATTCGACTCTTCTGTCACGCCGGCAATATGCGGGGTGAGGATTAAGTTTTTGAGGCCTTGGAATTTCTCGGCACTTTCTTTGCTTAGCGGTTCGGTTTCAAAAACATCCAGCGCTGCGCCAGCAATTTGCCCATTTACCAAACTGGTGGCCAGTGCGGCTTCATCCACCACACCCCCACGCGCCGCATTGATTAAAACAGCGCCGGTTTTCATCTGGCATAGCCGTGCTTGATTAATCAAATGATGCGTGTCGTTGCTTAAGGGAACATGAAGGCTAATCACATCCGATTTTTGTAGAACTTCGTCAAGAGATCTGCGCTGCGCTGATTTCCAAGCGGGATCATCGTCTTTTAGAAAGGGATCATATGCGTATATATCCATTCCAAGCGCAGCGGCGCGCCGAGCGGTTTCGCGGGCAATGGCCCCATAGCCAATGAGCCCCATTGTTTTTCCAGCGACTTCTCGCCCTGCACAGGCCATTCGCGGCCATGATCCCTCCAGCATATCGGCCTTGGATTGATAGGCATTACGTAATAAAATCAACGCATTGGTGACCACATATTCAGCAACACTTAAATTGTTGGCACCAGTGGCAGGGATGACTGTAACTTCGAGATTTCTACACGCGTCCAAATCAATGTTGTCTAAACCTACCCCAAGCCGTCCAACGCATTTCAAATCGGGCGCTGATACTATCAAGTCTTTGGTCACTTGTGTTCTATTGCGTACAATAAGCGCCTGTACGCCTCCCATCAGGGCCTGAATTTGATCTTGGCTATCTGCCAGTTCTGGCGCGTAGGTGGTTGGATGGGCTGAAGATAACTTATCTACAGCCGCTCTATCCATAAATTCGGTGATTAAAATCATGTGTTGAGCCCCGCAATACAGGTGTATTTCAGTTCCAGATAATCGTCTAGACCCTGGCTACCGCCCTCATTGCCCAAGCCGCTTTCCTTCATGCCACCAAAAGGAGCTTCAACCGTTGTGATCAATCCCGAATTAATGCCTATTAGCCCATACTCAAGGCTCTCGTTAATGCGGAAAATACGCCCCACATCTCTGGTATAAGCATAGGCCGCCAGGCCATATTCTGTGGCGTTTGCAGCAACTATTGCCTGATCCTCTGTGTCAAACTTGAAAACTGCAGAAAGGGGCCCGAAAATTTCCTCGGTTGCAAAATTCATCTCAGAGGTGGCTTGGGTAATCACTGTTGGTTTAAAGAACGTCCCGCCAAGCGCGTGCCTGCGTCCGCCTTCAGCGACTTTTCCACCTTTTGCAGTGGCGTCACTGATCAAGGCCTCGACTTTCTCAACAGCGTCCTGATCAATAAGCGGGCCTTGGGTTATACCATCGGTGGTACCATCGCCTACCTGCAATGCGCGCGTTGCTTCGGTTAATTTTTCGACAAAAGCATCATGGATGCCTGCTTGAACGTAAAACCGGTTGGTGCAAACGCAGGTCTGTCCCATATTTCGATACTTTGATACCATCGCGCCTTCAATTGCGGCGTCAATATCTGCATCATCAAACACTAAAAACGGGGCGTTTCCCCCCAGTTCCATTGAGACTTTCTTGACGGTATCTGCCGATTGCCGGATCAGTGTTTTGCCTACTTCGGTTGATCCGGTAAAAGTCACTTTTCGAACTTCGGGGCTGGCCATAATGGCGCCCCCGATTTCACGGGACGAACCGGTCAGAACATTAATCACACCATCCGGATACCCGACATCTGCTGCAAGTTTGCCCCATACCAGACCCGAATATGGGGTGGCTGTTGCGGGCTTTGCTACAACTGTACATCCCGCGGCAAGCGCTGGGCCAAGCTTTCGGGCGAGCATGGAAGACGGAAAATTCCATGGCGTTATTGCTCCGACAACCCCCACCGGGTGGCGCGTGACAAGCAAGCGCCGATCGCTCATTGGGGCGGGAACAATTTCCCCTTTTGACCGCCGAATTTCTTCTGCAAACCAGCGAATATAGGCCGCCCCGATGGCAATTTCGCCGCGTGCCTCGGCCAAAGGCTTGCCTTGCTCGGCAGTAAGCAATTGCGCGAGCGGTTCTTGATGATCCATCAGGGCATCGTGCAAATCTTGCAATAATTTTACACGAAACGACAGATCCGTCCGAGAATAGCTTTTGAATGCCTTAGACGCGGCCATTATCGCACGGTTTGTTTCGGCGCGGCCGCAGTTTGGAACCGTGCCAATGGTTTTGCCTGTTGCAGGGTTTGAGACATTGATAACTTTGCCGTTGTCTGCGCCGACCCAAGCTCCATTGATGAAATTGGCTTGGCACATCATGGATGAAAAATCGGTCATGTTTGATCCTTATTGAATATATATTGAGTATGTTGTTGGTAGGTGTCGCCAGGGGCCAGAACCGCTTGTGGAAAATGCGCGTGGTGGTTGGCATCGGGCCAAACTTGTGGCTCCAGCGCTATTCCAGCGTGTGGCAGCATTTCTCTGCCATCAAGCCCTCCAACAGGTATGTTTATTTTTGCTCCATCATAAACTTGCAGGCCAGGTTCGGTGCTAAGGACATCCATGGTTATGCCGCTTTTTGGGCTGTGCAAGCAGGCAATTTTGCGCAGCGCGCCGCGGTCTTGAGCGACACAAAAATTATGATCAAGGATTTGGCCAGCGGCTGCTTCTCCCACGGCTTTGGGCGCGCGAAAATCAAATGTGGTTTGGCCGACGTCGCGCAGTTCACCTGTCGGGATCAATTCATCATCCACCGGTGTGAAGTGCGGGGCATCCATCTGTAACAAATGCCCGTTTATATCGCCTTGGCCGTCTAGATTGAAATAGCTATGGTGAGCAAGATTACAGAGGGTTTGCTGATCACCGCTGGCCCAAAACTGAATGTCCAAGATACCTTGTGCCAACAGCGTATAGGTGAGCTTTATGGTCATATTTCCCGGATAGCCCATGTCCCCATCCGGTAAATGGATTGATAATGTGGCGCTATCGTCGGTGAAGGTTTCAATATCCCAAACGCTTTTTCCCATGCCGGCTCGGCCACCATGTAAGTGATGTCGCTCAAGAAAGTTTTGATCCAGCTGGTAGGTTTTGCCAGACAGGGCCAAATGCCCATCGCGTATCCTGTTGGCACAGCGCCCGGCATTGGCGCCAAAATAGGGGGAATGGGCCAGATAGTGTTCGAAATGCTCAAAGCCTAGCACCAGAGCTGGTGCGTGCCCGTCAAGCCGGAGGTCTTGAATGACACCGCCATATGTAAGAACATTGGCCGATAATCCACCACCTTTCAGCGTGATGCGATGAACATCAGTCCCATCCGGCATTTTACCGTAAAGTTCAACCGTCATGACCGGCCTCGTGTTGTGAAAGCTCTATCGCTTGACCTGTTCGTGCAGATGTTTCGGCCGCTTCGCCGACCAGAACAGACCAAAGCCCGTCTTCAAGGCTAACTTCGGGGGTGCCGTGCCCGCTTTGAACCAGATCGCGGAACTTTTGATGTTGGAAAAAGCTTGATCCATGGTGGTCGCCTGCTTGAAGTATGGCCTCATCAACCTCGATTTCTTCTGTTGTCGTGCGTTTACTGGCCCGTTCCGAGATGACAATTTCGGACGCCCGCTCTTCGCCATTGGGCGAAAATCGGGCAGGGCCGGGTACGCAGGCATCAATCCGCGCTGTATCACCAGTGACAGAAATTACCTCCTGCCAGTAAGAGCCTTCGGCAAACATACATAAATCAAGCATACCTCTTGTACCATTGGCAAAATCCACTGTGACAAAGGCGTTGTCGATGATATCCGGGGTCTGCCCCTCATATCGTTCGTCAAGATGATTGACGTCAATATTAGCCGAGGCATAAACGCGGATAGGGTCGCTTTTCAATGTTAGCCGCATCAAATCCCAAAAGTGACAGCACTTTTCAACCAATGTCCCGCCAGTACGGACATTAAAGCGGTTCCAGTCATTGACTTTTTCCAAAAACGGAAAGCGATGCTCACGGATAGCCATCATTTTGGGCGATCCGATCCGCCTATTTTCCACTTCCGCAAGCAGTCTCTGTACAGGCGGCATATACCGGTATTCCATGGCCACCCAGATAGGGGCTCTTGCACCTTCGGCTTTGGCAATAATATTGCGGCAGTCTTGCGACGTGGTGCAGAGAGGCTTCTCGCATAAAATTGGCTTTCCAGCGGCCAAAACATCTAACAGGATAGCATGATGCAAGTCATTTGGTGCTGCAATGATAAAGGCATCGCAAAGGTCGGCTGACAGCAGGTCCTTATGATCGCTAAAGGCTTGCGCAGTGCCACCTGATGTTTCAACCGAAAGGCTTTGCATTTCTTTATCCGGGTCTGAAACGGCGGTTAGAGTGACATTCTCAAGCAGTTTGAGATTGCGAATATGTTCTTGGCCCATCATTCCAGAGCCGATAAGTCCATAGCGAATAGGCATCTTATATCTCCAGTATTGGTAGCCCCATTGCGGCTGCTGTGGCGCGCAGTGCGGGCCTGTGCTCACCATAAGCCAATGCCATATGGTGCTCGAGTCCAGAGTCCATCACATTGCCCAGCACCTCATCAGCAGGATTTTCAAACCTGACCACCCCTGATGTACCGGTAAAGGCCATGGGCCGTTTTAGCATTTCACCCGCTGCAAGGATCATTTTGGGTTCGTTGAAGGATTGCGAAATCCGTACGAAAGTCACAGCCCCCGGTTTTAAGGGAAATTCATACAGAAGCGGCATTTTGCGGTTGGTATGAATGGTTGCGCTGGCGTCCACTTCGGGGTCACGCATGGAAATGGGCGCTTGACCGCAATGCCATACAACGGCGCTATTATCTTCGGGGTCGATATCTACAAGATCAGTCAGAAAGACAGCTTCGCCGCTTGCCTCTTGTAAGATAAGCTGGGTGAGGGCGCCGTAAACATCGGCTTCACAGGCACAGGGCACACCGGCCTCGCCCATCATCCCCGCAGGGCCGCAGACCGCTCCGCCATATTCGGTAAATGTTTCTGGCCAGCAGCGGATCGCAAAAGCATCATAGCGGCCGTCGCTGCGCAGTTGATCCAATCCGGCTTTAAGCCGCAGGGATTTATCCAACTGATCTTGATCAACATCGTTCAAGTCGCTCATGGATAATCGGGCAATATCGCGGACAGATCTGATGTCCGCTGCGCTTGCCGCAGATGCGGTGGCAAACAAATTATTGAGTTCAAGCGCATCCACCGTTACGCCGGATAAATTTGCGAGCTCGGTGGCTGAATAAGCGCAGGTATCAAACCCGTCCGGATGTGCCCCAATTTTGGCAATGCGCCGGGATTTGAGATTTTCAGCAATGCTTTTGCCGCGTTTGGACGCGTAGTTATCAGAGGCTTTAGCCTGCAAGTGACCAGCTCGCCGGTTACCAGCAAAAAGCGCGCCTAATTGGGCATCAATCCCATCGATTGGATCGTCATAAAGCCACGAAAACTCACGGTCTCGAAGTGCCAGAGCATGACTTGCAAGATTGAGGCCGCAAAATGAGTTTAGGCGCAGCCGCTCCCCGGCGCGCGGCTCTTTGATCGCCCAAATCGACATGGGTTGCTGAAAGTTGGTTGCAGCCGTTACAGTTAGGGCCGCATCGGTAAAGGTGACTTGCAAAATCAGTAGATGGTCAATGCCTTCAGCCTTGAGTTCCTGCATTGCTGAGGTGGTGGTGTTTGCGTCAAACAGTAAACTGCGAGGCCCTAAAATTTGATGCGGTGAGCGATCAAGGGCCGCTAGCATAAGCTGCAGTTTTTCTTTGGCCAGAGCTACATCAAAGGTTGCCCGTGCCAGTGGAAGGATCCCAACTTTCATACCGCCCCTCTAAATTGACGCATATTGATGCCGAAAACCGGCATCCGCGGGTGTAAATTTTGCCCCAGTATCGCCAAAACAGGGATGTTTTGACCAGTCCTGTGCCATCGTGCTGGCAAGATCTGATATCTCTTTTAGATAATCCACAGCGCCGCCTTCTAAATCAGTTTGAATTTGCGTCCAGTCCGGATAGGCGCCAAAGGCATCTAGCCAAATCGCACGGCCAGCCAGAAAACCGGATGCACCTGCTTTGAACGCGTGCTTAAGCACATTGTGGAATTCTGTCTTTCCAGCGCCTGCGGATAGCATTACCCAAGGCCGTCCCGCCAGATGGCCCATTTCGTCAAACACCGTTTGCACCTTGGCAGAGCCGTCAGCCTCTGACGCGTTCACTGGGCTTTCAAGTTTGAACACATCAACGCCATAGTCTGGCTTTGCAAACTCTTCAACCGAGGCCAAAACATCATCGGCCTTTTTGCCCTGCATCTCGATATAATCTTTGGTCTGATGCGCGTCGCTGGCCAGTGGATAGACCAGCAATTCAAACAAAAATGGAATATCATGACGCGCGCAATCTTCACCAATTTTTTTGACGTAATCTTGCTGCGCAGACAACACGGTTGCGCCGGCATCTGGGCGATACCATGCCAGAACTTTCACCGCATCGCCGCCCATACGTTTGATCTTGGCCACGGACCAGTTATCAATGCTCGACGACAGTCGCCCGTTGTCCGTTTCTTTGAAAACCGAATCTTCCAGCGTAACGATGAGACCCTTGGCCGGAGAAAAGTGATCCAAGCTATCGGGAATGGCAAAATGCGGATCAAGAAGCATCGCGCTGCTTTCGCCCTGAAGTGTTTTCACCAAGAGGCTTTTAAAACGGGCAACCTCGTGCCATGGGGCTTCTTGCACGTCAAGATATTTGGCAATAGGGTTTTTGATCGGCGGGCGTTGATCCACGGCAGTCATCTTGAAAATGCCGTTTTCGTCGGCCATCCGACGTAAGCCCCATAACTTGCCGGGCGTCAATTGCATGGTGTATTCTCCTTCATAAAAGTCTCGGTCATCTGGCGGTCGGGGCATCCCTTACGACCACCAAACTGCATACATTTCAAAGCCGCAGCGGCGTTTGCAAATTCGATTGCTTTTGGCGCATCCATTCCTTCGCCAAGCCCAAGCGTAAATGCGCCGTGCCAAATATCGCCCGCGCCCAAGGTGTCTGTGATGGGCACCTCAAAGGCGGGAATATGTGCGATTTGGCCATTATCAGTATAAAAAACACCGGCCCGACCATCTGTCACGCAGGCCCAGCTTTCCAGTTCGGATGTCACCTCAGTCAGGGCTTGTGGCAAAGTTTTCGCATCACTTAAGGACAATAACCCCTGACGTGAAAATGCGATATGTGATGCGGCGTTCAATAAGCTCATTTTGATGGGAGCTTCTGCATCAAGCACGCCGGGGATTGATAGCGCTTTGGCTCGCGTGAGCGCTGCAAGGGCACCTTCGATCCAGCGGGTGTCAACTAGAACCGCATCAGCTTTAAAGTCTTGTGCGGACGACACATCATGAGGGGCTAAACCGTCGCCGCGGAAGTTCATAATTTGACGTTCGCCGCTTCGGTCAACAAACACGGACGAAAAAGATGAGCGACCATTTTGAGTGCGCTGAATAGACTTGGTTTCTACACCCTCACGCTGTAAATCGGATAAAATTAAATCGCCTAGTGCATCATCTCCAAGGCACGCAGCAAGTGTCGCTTTGCCGCCCAGCCGAGCAATGGCGACAGCCGCATTTGCAGCGCAGCCTCCGCCCACAATATGGGCATCTGAAGCGCGATATTTTTCGGCTCTGTCTGGCAACTGGTCGACCGAAAAAACAAAATCTACAACGGCCATGCCGGCCAAAAAAACATGTGTCATCTCAGTTTTTGCAACCTCGCTTTTGGAACGGGGATGCCTGCGAACTGCACCTTTGGGCGGTACTTGATAGAGTGTGGAAGTAGGCTTGTAATGTGGGGCGTATAAGCGGGGATCAAAACAGAGGTAGCGTGCTGTTTTGGCTGGGATGAAGTGTTCCAAACACTCGCTTTTAGAACCTTGCGGATCAAAGGCCATGCAGCACCGCGGTGCATGAAAACCTGCGATAATCGCCAGATTGAATATAAAAAGCGCATATTTTGATCAGTGATTCTTTGGGTTTGCGATGGTCTTAATTAGCCGTCTTGAATGTCCGAAGGCCATCGCATGCAATGGCCTTCGGGATGGTTACAAAGACTAGTTGATGTCTTTTGCTGTGCCAGCGTTGATCGATGCCTCTGCATCTGCAACTGCAGACGTCAGAGCGTCAAAGATTCTTGGTCCGCCACGAACATTGTCTTTAAACCAGTCATAAACTGGCGCGGCTGCTGCTTTGAACTCGGCTTTTTGATCTGGAGTAGGCACGTAAAGTGTACCGCCGCCAGCAACAAAGTCAGAGTACGCCTGGATGGATTTACGCTTTGGTGAAGCAAAAGTGGCTTGCTGCAATGCTGAGAAACCATCAACCACAACGCGCCGCATTCCTTCTGGCATACCCATGAACTTTTCGTTGTTCATCCACCACAGAGCGCCCATGTAAGCATGGCCATCAAGTGTAACGTACTGCAGGCCGGCATCTGGGAATTTCATGCCCATGATGTCGGTGATGCCGTTTTTGGAGCCTTCAACAACGCCAGTTTGGAATGATGTGAAAAGCTCAGGCCATGGAATAGGCGTAGGTGAGGCGCCAAGCGCACGCACGAGCTCTTGTGGCAGATCGGCCACAACAGTCCGGATTTTCAGACCGGCAAGATCGCCTGGTGTTTTGACAACACGTTTGGTGTTGGCAAAGTTACGCCAGCCGCCAGTGTTACCAATGGTCATCAAGCGGATTGCACCATTTGAATCTTCCAGAGCCATTTCACGCATTGTGCGGGTGAAATCGCTGGCCAAAACGGCTTCTGCGACACGGTCATTTGCCATCAAGTATGGTAGGTCAAGAACCTGAACATATGGGAAAATACCTGACGCGCCACCCGATGTTGAAATGTAGACATCGATGGAGCCGTCGGCCACACCTTGCAAACATTCAGCACCTTTAGAGCACAGCTGAGTGCCGATAAACAGTTCAACGGCAATTGCGCCGTTGGAAGCTGACTCGACAAAGTTTTTGAATACGATCAGACCATCATAGTCTTCGTCGTTTTCATTTGAGTTTGCCGTTGCGCGGATTGTGTAATCTGCCGCAGCGGCCGCCATTGCGGAGCTGGCCACAAGTGTGGCCACCGCTAGCGTTTTTAGGGTTGATTTGATCATTTATTCCTCCTTGTTGATCATTTTGGTCTGGTGGTTGCTAATTGACGAACCCGGTTAGTTTCGGGATCGCTAGGGATATTGCCGGCACATAAGTGATCAATAAGATCACTAAAACTTCGACGGCAAGGAATGGCAAGATGGCGCGGGCAATGGTTTCCACACGCTCTCGTGAAACAGAAGAGGCGACAAAAAGCACCAGCCCCATGGGCGGTGTTGCAAGTCCCACTGTAAGGTTTACCGACATGATGATCGCAAAGTGAACGGGATGCACGCCAAGATCTATAAAGATTGGCCCAAGAATTGGTCCAAGGATGATGATCGCAGGCCCCGCATCTAAAAACATGCCAACGACAAACAGCAAGATATTAATCAGGAATAGCAAGATCAGCGGCTCATCGCTTAGCCCAAGGATTAAGGCGGCCAATTGCTCGGGAGCGTGGCTTAGGCTTACTACCGTTTTGAACGCAACAGCAGCGCCGACAAGCAGCAAAACCGTGGATGAGGCCAAAGCAGACTTTGTCAAAATGGCAGGTAAATCGCGCAACTTTAGGGTCTTTAGAACAAAAAACGAGATCAGCAGCGCATAAGCAACAGCAATGGCAGAAGCTTCGGTCGGGGTAAACACACCGATCAGGATTCCACCAAGAATAATAATTGGCGTTTGAAGTGGCGCCACAGCCTTTTTGCAGATGATCCTGAAATCAGCCGAAACATTGTTCCGCATACGCAGGAGCACCACATGTGCAAGCGGCAAAAAGACGATGAACGGCACCCAATTGCTAATGGTAATCTGTGTTCCGGTGGTTGCAGCAATGATTGATTTAATCAAGGTGTAGAAAATCAAAAGCACGCCTGCAAAGTTTATCCGTAAAAGGAAAAATGATATGCGATCTTCAAGAGGCGTAATGGTCTGGTTTGAGGTCACAATTCGTTCGGCTTTCGGCAAGTCATAACGATCTGCCAACAAACGCACGACCAACATCAACCCCAAGCCAACAAGTACGCCGGGCACGATACCGGCTAGGAACAACGCGGCGACGCTTTCGCCCATCACATAGGCGTAGATGATCATAATACCTGACGGGGGAATAATGGGTCCAATCACCGAACTGGCGGCTGTCACCGCGGCTGCAAAGCGGCGCGAGTAGCCGTTTTTCTCCATTGCAGGGATCAGTGTCGACCCCAGTGCAGAAGTATCGGCCACAGCCGAACCGGAAAGGCCTGCAAAGAGCATGGAGGACAGGATGTTGACATGCGCCAGCCCGCCGCGAAGATGGCCCATAAGCGCTTGCGAAAATTCAACCAGCCGCATGGTGATGCCGCCTCGGTTCATCAACTCGCCTGCGAGCATGAAAAAAGGCAGCGCCATCAGCGGAAAGCTGTCCATTCCATTGTATACGTTACGGTAAAGCAGGGCGATGTCCCGCTCTTGTCCATTGAGCCAAAGCAAAATGCCCGGCGCAAAAAGCAACGCAAAAAATACCGGCAAACCAACCATCAAGAACACTAGGAAAACAGGCAGAAAAAATACCAGCATCAATCGGCCCTTTGTAGGTCAGAGGGTGCATCCGTTGACGGCAGGATTGCTTCTGGTGAGATGAGACTGGCAGCAGTGCGCAGAATGAGTTCTATGTTTACGGACAGTAAAAGGATCATTCCAAGCAGCAAAGAGCCATACATATAACGAAGTTTGACCTTCATGCTTTCAAATCCAATGAGGTCAAATGGCAACCTAAGAGACGAAGAGTCAAAGTTTCCACCAAAACCCATTGTATGATTATAGCCATGTTGCAGAGCAACCGCTAAAACAGACAGCGATAACAACAGCAGAACCAGCGTCAACAACAGACCCGCTATTCGCGGCAGGGCGAGGGGCAGCATATCAATGGCAACAAACCCACCCCAACGAAATGCAGAAGGCGCAACAAGCCCAGTCATCCAGAGCATTAAAAAGCGCGCTGCTTCGTCTGGCCAGGCCAGAGCGTTGTTAAAGATATAGCGGAACACAACTTGCAGCAGGATAACCACAACCATTAGTCCAAGCGCCATCCACGCAATCTGGCGCCCCAGCCCAAGGACTGCTGAATTCAACACTGAGAGCGCGCGCAGCACTAGCAGCATGAGCTGATCCCCTCCCGATTAATACGTGCTCTTGGTTTAGCTCCAAGCTTGCGTTTAACTTTCGTTTTAATCGAATTACTGTCTTAAACGAATGTAGCAGTCAAGTCTTTTTAAGCCTTGCTTCAGCGATCGCGTGCTTCTATCAGGCTGACCTCGTTGTGCTTGCAAAGTTTACGTAAATCCGCTGGGCACCCCGTATCGGTTACCAAAGTCTGAACTTGGGACAAATGACCAATGCAAACTGGCGCGGCGCGATCAAACTTTGTGCTGTCAGAGGCCAAAATCACGTGCCGTGCATTTTCAATGATCGCCCGGGCCACCGAAGCCTCACGTAAATCATAATCTAGTAATGACCCATCGGTAGCAATAGCGGAGGCGCCTATAATCGCAATATCTGCGCGAAATTGTCGAATAAAATCAACAGTGGCTTCTCCAAGAATAGCCCCGTCTGAGCGCCGAACAACACCGCCCGGCACCATCACTTCTAATCCGCCAAAAGCCCTTAGATTATTAGCAATATTTACGTTGTCAGTGACAACTTTTAAGCCGGTGTGGTGGCCAAGGCTGCGTGCAACTGCCGCTGTGGTGGTGCCTGCATTGATGATAATCGCAGCATTATTAGGGATCAATTTCGCCGCAGCTTTGCCAATTTTTTCTTTTTCAGGGCGTGAAATACTCTCGCGTGCTTCAAAGCCGGTATATTCAATTCCGGCCAGCAAAGAGGCTCCGCCGTGGAATCGCATAACTTTGCTTTCTTCAGATAGCGCATTTAAATCTTTGCGGATGGTTTGTGGGGTAGTGTTAAAAAATACCGCGAGATCATCCACCAAGGCGCGGCCATTTTGCTGCAGGTTTTGAAGTATTGCAGCGCGCCGTGCTTTCGAATTCCTGCTGACAGCCATCTTTATCGCTCTCTAATCCCTGATTTATCTTTCGTTATACCTTAAAACGAAAGGTTTTATAGGAAAAAACAACAGAAAGTAATTGCAAATTTGGAGATATAAGTTCTTTCGGCAGCATAACGGCGCCATTTGAAAAACGTCGCCCTACTGACCCACCGGTGTTTCTTTCAGCCGCCACGCAATTTTTGCAACAAAAATACTTCGCTATTGGGCGAAACCGGTTCAGTAAGGCTGTTGACAATAATACGGCCATCGACAGCAACTGAAACACCGGCGTCGATGCTTGGTTTTAAACCGGGATGGGCTGCAATAAGGGCTCTCAGCACTTCACCGACCGTTTTGGCTTCCACTTGGACAATTTCATGGCCCCCGGCCTGCGCTCGCAGGCCGGACCATAAGTTAACCTCAACCATTTGATTGATTTTTCAACGCAGCAACGATGCGTGGAGGCGACATCGGCAACTGCCGCAAACGAACACCAGATGCTGCCGAAACCGCATTTGCAATGGCGGCCAAGGGCGGACAAATGGATGTTTCCCCAACCCCGCGCACGCCATAGGGGTGACCGGGGTTGGGCACTTCGACAATCACTGTGTCGATCATTGGCAAATCTGACGCAAGCGGGATACGGTAGTCAAGGAACCCGGCGTTTTGCAATCGCCCGTCATTACCATAAATATATTCTTCATTTAAGGCCCAGCCAATGCCTTGTGCTGCACCGCCTTGGTACTGGCCTTCGACGTATGTGGGGTGTATCGCCTTGCCTGCATCTTGCACCACTGTATAGCGCAAAATTTCGGTTTTACCTGTTTCGGGATCCACCTCTGCGTCGACCACATGGGTGGCAAAGCTCACCCCTGCGCCCTCTGGCGAGGCTTCAAAGTGGCCCACAATCGGACCGCCCGTTGCGCCCATATCAGCCGTTAAGTCCTTAAGGGGAATTGGATCGAAGTTGCCCGCATTCGGGCCTGAGGGTACAGCAAACCCATCTTGCCATTTTACGGCCTCTTCGGGGATATCCCATTTGACTGCTGCGCGTTTACATAGTTTTTTGACGGCATCGCGCGCCGCTTTGATAGTTGCTAATCCAGAGGCATATGTGACCCGTGATCCGTGGCTGATTTCATTATAGCCTAATGTCGCAGTATCGGCGATTGTGCAGCGGATATGGTCATAAGGTATGCCAAGTTCTTCCGCCGCCATTAAAGCCATAGAGGCTCGGCTACCTCCGATATCAGGCGTTCCCACGGATATTTGCGCGGTTCCATCTTCCGAAAGTGCCAATGAAACAGCGGTTTCACCACCATGGTTAAACCAAAACCCACAGGAAACCCCACGGCCTTGCCCGGGTTTAAGGGGCGCAGAATAATGTGGGTGTCCTTGTGCAGCTTCTAAGGTTTCAACAAGGCCAATCGCATCAAAGCGTGGGCCGAAGCTGGACTTAGACCCTGTGTGCGAGGCATTTTTCAGCCGAATTTTGATAGGATCCAAGTCTAGTTTTTTGCACAGCTCATCGATGACGGATTCTACTGCAAAAGCGGCCATTGGCGATCCAGGTGCGCGATAGGCGGCCTGTTTAGGACGGTTCGACATTACATCATAACCAACCTGCAAAACATTTTCTAGGTTATAGGGCGCAAAGGCGCACATGGCGCTTTCATCAGAAGGTGCGCCCGGAAAGGCACCGCCCTGCAAGCGAAAAATACCTTTTGCGGCGGTGATTTTGCCGTCTTTTGTCATTCCTATTTTAATATCCATCGATGTCGAGGATGTGGGGCCGGTGGCGCGAAATACTTCGGACCGGCTCATTACTAGTTTCACTGACCGGTTTGCTTTTCGGGCCAGTGCCAGCGCGACCGGTTCAATAAATACGGTTGTCTTACCGCCAAAGCCACCGCCAATTTCCGATGCCGTGACCCGTAATTGGCTGGTTTCCAGATCTAGCAAGGCGGCACAGACTTTTTGGGCATGCCAATGCCCTTGAGTGGTACACCATAGCTCGCCTTTGCCGTCGCTTCCCAATGTTGCAAGGCAGGCGTGTGGTTCGATATAGCCTTGGTGAGTGGCTTCGGTAACAAAGCTATCCTCGATTACCAGATCAGCTTCGGCAAATCCGGCCTCTACATCGCCATGTCCGCTTTCGTGATACCGCACCACATTGGGATGAAGACCTTCTGGAACCGAGCTATCAGCCGCCCCTTTTCGTAAAACAGGTGCGCCTGATGCCATAGCTGCATCGACATCTGTCACATGCGGCAAAACCTCATAGTCAACTTTAATCAATTTGAGCGCATCGCGCGCATCTAGGGCGGATGTGGCCGCAACCGCCGCCACTGCATGCCCATCATACAGCGCTTTTTCCCCCGCCATCACATTTTCCAAAATATTCCAAAACTCGCCTGCCAGACCACTTTCGAAAGGTACATTTTTGGAAAAATCCGCACGGGTTACAACCGCCTTAACGCCTTTCATAGACTCAGCTTGGCTGGTGTCTATGGAAAGAATATGGGCATGCGCATGAGGAGAGCGCAAAATCGCTGCGTGTAGCATACCGGGCGCAGACATATCTGCACCGAATTTGGCGCGGCCAGTTACTTTGTCAAATCCATCCGGACGATTGGGGCGGGTACCGACATATTTGAAGTCGGTTGTTTTTGGTTCATCCAAAGCCATTAAGATGCCTCCCTTAAATCTGCCGCTGTGTCCATGATCGCGCGGATAATTTTATCATACCCTGTGCACCGGCAAAGGTTTCCCGCCAGCCAATAACGTACTTCGCTTTCCGTTGGGTCGGGGTTTTTGTCTAAAAGAGCTTTCGTCGCCACAAGGATGCCCGGGGTACATATCCCACATTGCAGCGCCGCATATTCAATAAACTTTTGCTGCAGCGGATGAAGACTTTCACCCTCGGCAATGCCTTCAACTGTTCCGATTGATCTGCCCTCGGATTCGGCGCCCAACACAAGACAGGAGCACACTAGCCGATCATCCAAAGTGACCGAGCAGGCACCGCAATCACCTGTGCCGCAGCCTTCTTTGGCGCCTGTTAGGTTGAGTTTGTCGCGCAAACAATCGAGCAATGTCTCACGTGGATCGCACAAAAACTCAACATCGTCTCCGTTCACAGTGGTGCTTACATGGATTTTGCTCATAATTTGCTCCTCGCCCGATGATAGGCAATTTTAGCGGCGCGCTGAGCCAATACGCCCGCCACATGGGTGCGGTATTCTATGGTGCCGCGTTTGTCGTTGATCGGATCACAGGCTTCGCGCACAGCGGTCGCAAGCGCTGCGAGCGCTTCATCATCAAGCGTGCTGTCAATGAGGGCATCAGCTGCGCTTTCAACCGATCTTACGGTTGGGGCAACCGCCCCAATTGCAATCCGCGCTTTGGCAATCTGCGGTCCATCAAGCTCAAGGCTTACTGCGCAGCCTACAACAGCAATGTCCATCTCTGTGCGGGGAATGAACCGCAAATAGGCATCTGCGCCGCTTGCGGATTGCGCTGGTAAATTCACAGTAGCGATCACTTCGCCCGATTTTAATGTGGTTTTGCCCGGTCCGCTAGGAATGTCTTTCACGGGCACCTGTCGTTGCCCGTCGGGGCCGATAATTGCCACGCTGGCATTTGCTGCCAGCATGGCAGGCACAGAGTCAGCAGCAGGTGAGCCGTTGCAAAGATTGCCGGTTAATGTGGCGCGCCCTTGCACTTGGGTTGAGCCGATTAGGTTCATCGCTTCAACAAGACCGGGCCATTCTGCTTTTAGGGCCTCATGTTCATCAAGCTGTGCACCGCTCACTGCGGCGCCGATTTGCCAACTGCCATCTTCCAAACATTGAATATCAGCGGCGCCGGGAATTTGTTTGATATCAATCAAAACATCAGGGGTTATAAATTCTCCTCGCAGTTGTACAAGTACATCGGTTCCGCCTGCTAAAAACCGGACCGTCCCCTGTGCGGCCTGTGCCAAGTCTACTGCATTTTCAAAACTGGTGGCTGTGTGATATTGCATGCTACCTCCATTACAGTGAAAATAGAAATTTCACCTTATAGTCCACCCAAACTTTGGCATATCGACGTGGCTGTCAAGACAGGTTTGCTAGCTGTGTCAATTCAACCAAGGCCAACGGCGTCGCTTGCTTAATTGTAGGCTGACCTTTTGCCCCGATTTTTAGGCAAGAAACCAGTTGAATAAATTTAACTTTCATTTATCGGCATGTTTGATAGCTTTGAGATGTCGCATAACAGATTGCATAGCCAACACATGCCAAATCAAACAGTCAAACATTTTGTCCCTAAGTCAGAGCAAATGGCGTTGATGCCGGAGATTTCTGGAAATGAGGTAAATGGTTTGGGTGAAACTGATTTTCGGCGTCCAAGCTATGTGTATTGGGGCAACAATCCGGATGATACGGCGCATGGCGAAGTGCAGAAATGGTTTTACACAGTTGATCCAGGTTTGGAAGAATTTTCCAAATTGCGCGCCGCCCGGCAAAAAATCTTGGATGCCCCGCTACGCCCGGTTGGCCCAATGCAAAAGCCCCTTATGGCCGACGCGGTCGCCAAGGCTACATCTAAATTCAAAAACAACGGGGTATTTGAAAAATATGGGGCGGTTGCCTTTAATCCGGATTGGGCCTTTGAAGGGATCAAAATAACTCGTAAAAATATCATTATACTGGGCTTTCATCATACCTATGATGAAATTGAAAAAGCCCCGCAACCCGAAGCTGGGGTTGAAGTAATGCGGCAGTATAAACGGGCGGCCTATGGTGCGAAATTTATGGCCAACTGGCTGCATGATTTAGGTTGGGAAGCTGAGCCGCTGACCGGGCCGATGTCAGGTAAGATCACGATGATTCCCGCAGCTTTACAGGCAGGCTTTGGGGAATTGGGAAAGCATGGATCTATTATCACACCTGAGTTTGGATCAAGCTTTCGGCTTTCGGCTGTTTTAACCGATGCGCCGCTGCCACTTTACGAACCCGCTACGCATGGGGTGGATGATTTTTGCGCCAATTGCCGAATTTGTGAAGCAGCATGCCCCACGGACGCAATTTTTCCAGAAAAGCAAATGGTGCGTGGTACCGAAAAGTGGTATGTTGATTTTGACAAATGCTTGCCATTTTTTAATGAACATCAAGGTTGCGCTATTTGTATAGCGGTTTGCCCTTGGAGCCGTCCTGGGATCGGAATTAACCTTGCTCAAAAGCTGATGAAACGGGCCCAGCGACGAGAGGTGCAAAGTCCAGATACATCAACGACTTAATCGAGATACTTTTATCCATAAATTAATTTATCCAAAGCAAAAAATGAGAAATTTCCACACGTGTGAAGGCATATGATTTTAATAGACTGGATGACAAAGGTGCTTTTCTTATTTTGTATTAAGCTCTATACCGCGCCTAAATCAAAGGCATACCAAAGATGACGAGTGTTTCCGTTGTAATCCCGATCAAGAATGAGGCAGAGAATATCCGCCCCTTGATAGACGAAATAGTTGCTGCGCTTGAACCGGTAACCCAGTTTGAAGTGATTGTTGTGAACGACGGCTCAACTGACAGTTCATCGCAGGTGGTCAGAGACGCAATGCAAACCTACACTAACCTTTTATTGCTCGAGCATGCGTCATCTGCAGGACAATCGGCAGCCGTGCACAGCGGTGTTTTGGCCGCAAAAACGCCTCTTATTGTAACTCTGGATGGTGATGGGCAAAATCCACCCGAAAATTTGCCAAGCTTACTGGCGCCGTTTCTAGAGAAACCTGCCCAACCACAGCTTGGTTTGGTGGCAGGCCAGAGGGTGGGTCGTCAAGATAGGATGTCCAAAAAAATTGCGTCGAAATTGGCTAACGGACTGCGTGGGTTTTTATTGCAAGATGGTACTCGGGATACCGGATGTGGATTGAAGGCGTTTCGCCGAGAAGCCTTTTTGCAATTGCCGTATTTTAATCATATGCACAGATACTTACCGGCATTATTTAAAGCTTATAGGTGGGATATTTTACATGTTGATGTGTCTCATGCAGCCCGTAGCGCGGGCCAGTCAAATTATTCAAATTTACAGCGTGCAGTTGTCGGAGCGATAGACCTCTTTGGGGTTATGTGGCTTGTCCGCCGTGCTAAACGCGCGCAAATAGTAAAAAAGTAGGCCCAGATGGATACATTGATGGCATTTCTAAAAGTTGAGAGTGGGCTCGAATTGGCTTGGGTGGCATTTGGCTTAATAGGCCAGTTAATGTTCACCGCGCGCTTTTTGGTGCAGTGGGTCGCCTCTGAACGTGCCCGTCGGTCCATCATTCCAACTGCGTTTTGGTATTTTTCTCTGGCTGGTGGCAGCACGCTGTTGACCTATGCCATCTACCGTCAAGATCCGGTATTCATACTAGGGCAATCTTTGGGCGTGTTTATTTACACCCGAAACCTTTGGTTAATCCACAAATCTACCCGCGATAACGCGGCGGAGCAAAAGGATGTTTAACCAGAGAACAGCAGTTTTCTGGGCCTTTTCGTTTATCCTTCTGTTAACAGCGCTGCGGATTTTAGCGCTGGCTATAACCCCCACTGATCTTTTTGTTGACGAAGCGCAATATTGGTTTTGGGGACAAAATCTTGACTTTGGGTATTATTCCAAACCACCACTGATCGCTTGGCTTATTCGGTTTGTAACGGACCTTGCAAATTCGTCTGATGCTTTTTGGGTGCGCGTGCCGGCGCCGTTTCTGCATGGTCTAACCGCAGTATTGCTGGGGGTATTCGCAGCCCGGCGCTTTGATTTTGTAACTGGCGCTTGGGTGTCAGTGGGGTATGTGTCTTTGCCGATTGTTGCGGTTGGCAGCTTTATGATTTCAACCGACACTGTGCTGGCTCCATTTTATGTTTTGGCTTTGATTTTCCATGATCAAGCAAATCGAAGCGGTTCCCTGCGCGCTGCTGCTATGGCTGGTGCGGTACTTGGTGCGGCCTTTATGGCTAAATATGCAGCGCTGTATTTTATCATGTGCTTGCCGTTGGTTTATCTTTTTTGTGGTGATCAACGGCTGCGCTGGGCGCAATACGGGGCATTTTTGAGTTTATTCTTGGCTGTCACAGCCCCCAATATAGCGTGGAATTTTGCCAATGATCTTACCACCCTAAGCCATACTGCTGAAAATGTGCAATGGGTGAAACCTGAAGCTGAGACTGGGTTTTCTCTGGCTAATATGGCTGAGTTTTTGCTGTTGCAGGCTGTGGTTATCGGGCCAGTGGCTTTTGCTGTTCTGGGGGCGCAGGCGCTGGGATATAAGCGGTCCAAGCAAGCTAAAAACCTTCTATTAATGTCGCTGCCGATCGTGCTTTTGATCACGGTGCAGGCCGGTCTAAGCCGCGCCTATGCAAATTGGGCCTTTCCTTTTGTTTTCGCTGGAATAACTTTGGCCATGCTTGCCATGGGGCCGCGGTTAAAAATTGCTTCATTGATCCTAAATACCGCGATTGGGCTGGTTGTGACCGGGGCTGTCATGTTTGCTGATGCTGCCTCTGTGAATGGCCGGTTAATCGCCGAGCGCTACTTGCTTCGCTCGGAGTTGAGCCGGCAAATAGCAGCGGTTGCCAAAGAACAAGATATAGAGGTTATTGTTGCCCAAAACCGGGATGTTTTGGCTGATCTTTTCCATACACTACGTGCGCAAGATTTTGACATTCTGGCGCTGACCCATAGCGTGCAGCCCGCGCATTACTACGCGCAAAAATATCCCTTTGAAGCGGGTTTTCAATCCCCACTTTTGATGGTGTCTAATGGGCCATTGGCGCTTGATTGTGCGTCTTCTGAATATAAGTCCTTGGATGCGATCCTTATAAATCGCGGTGCCTACCGTGATACATCATTTAATCTCTACCGCATTGAACCTGACTGTCAAATTGCGTTGCTTAAAGCCCCATCGGACTAAATATCGCCCCAATATTTAAGAGAGGCGGTTGCAATCTCTACACCCCATTCCTGTACAAAATGACCCCCGTCAGGAATTTCCATGGGCGGGGGGCAGTTTTTTATCTTACCATGCAGCGCGTACATGATATCCGGTCCCAACACCGGGTCTTTCATACCAATGGCCATAAAGCTTTCGCCTGCCCATTCGGTTGCCAGATATTTCACTGCAGATTTTGACAGATCTACGCCCTGCATATGCGGCTCGGTCATGACCATTTGAGGAAATCGCCGCACCCCGGCTTTATAGCGAATGTCGGGAAACGGTGCGGCATAGGCGGCAGCTTCTTCTGGGCTGAGAACAGGGGTTGTGCGCTGCATCAGTTTTGCAATGTTCATATCGGGGTTTGCATTGCTGTAGGCGCGCCAGTCATTAAATCCTTGTCCAGCATCGCACCCCGTTGCCAAAGCAGTATTCATGACCAATAAACGCTTAAACCTGATTGGCATGTCTTGCGGTAAGGTAAGTCCCAAAACGCCGCCCCAGTCTTGCACCACCAAAGTTATGTTGTGCAGATCTAGCCGTTTGATAAACGATACCATCATATTACGATGAAAATGATAGGTATAGCTGGCATCCCGAACCGGCTTGTCCGACCGGCCAAAGCCGAGCCAATCCGGGGCAATCACCCGCGCCCCCGCACTGGTAAAAACCGGGATCATTTTTCGGTAAAGATAACTCCAGGTCGGCTGTCCGTGCAGACACAGAAATATGTTTTTTGCATCTTTCGGGCCGGTATCGACATAGTGGATACATAAGTCTCCAAACCCTTCCAAGTCCTCGATATAGTGCGGCGGATAGGGCCAGTCGGGCAGCCCTTCAAAAGCGGTCTCTGGGGTTCTTAGAGCATCTATTTTCATTTGATCATCTCCTGTACCTTAGGGCCTAAAAGCGATGGAATGAAGTTTGGTTCTATGACATGCTCATGCTACGGATATTTTAGGATGACACAATGCCCAATAAAATAAAGCCAAAAGAAATTAGACAGCTCAAGTTCAAACCATGGCCGGGAGCGGCCGATTTGCTTTTGATCCGCCACGGAGAATCACAGGCCGCTGTCGAAGGCGTGCCATTTCCGATGAAAGACGGGCACGGCGATCCGGCATTGCACCCGAATGGCGAGCAGCAAGCCATCGCTGTTGGCGAGCGGCTTAAAACATGGCCTATAGCGGCGATTTATGTCACCACATTACAGCGCACCCACCAGACTGCAGCGCCGCTTGCAGGGCACCTTGGCCTGACCCCAAAAGTTGAGCCTGATCTACGCGAGGTTTGCCTCGGGCAATGGGACGCCGGGCTTTACCGGCTCAAAGCTGCCGCTGGCGATCCGATTTTCAGACGCTCGATTGACAATCAAGAATGGGGCGAAATACCGGGCGCTGAAACCACCGCAGCCTTGCAGGCGCGGGTATGCAACGGACTGCTGCGCATTGCTTCTGCGCATCCAGACCAACTGGTGGCGGTGGTGGTGCATGGCGGCGTAATTGCTGCGGCCATGTCACTGGCCACAGGTGCTGCACCCTTTGCTTTTTTAGGAGCCGAAAATGGCTCGGTCAGCCGGCTGGTGATGGACCGCGATAAAATGAAAGTGCGCGGCTACAACGACGTCAGCCATCTGGATTAATCCACCGTCAAAACAACCTTACCCAGTGCTTTTCGGCTGGCAATATACTCAAGCGCCTTGCCCGCATTAGCTAGATCAAAAGAGGCCGTGACCTGTGGCTTGATTTGGCCTTTTGCGTAAAGATCGAAAAGCTCCGCAAGGTATTTTTGGTGCTGTTTGGGGTCGCGCATGGTAAAGGCGCCCCAAAACACACCAACGATCTGACAGCTTTTCAAAAGCGTCAGGTTGAGCGGTATTTTGGGAATGCCGGCCGGAAAGCCAACCACCAAAAATCGGCCGTTCCATGCTATGGCGCGAATGCACGGTTCGGCATAGTCTCCGCCGACCGCATCATAGACCACATCGACGCCATTTGGACCTGCCAATTTTTTGATATTACTGGACATTTCCTTTTGCGCATCGCGGTCCATTTCGCGTGGATAAATCAGCGTTTCATCGGCACCGATCTTACGGCAAAAGGTTGCTTTTTCTTCGCTGGACACCGCTGCTATCACTTTTGCCCCCATGGCTTTGCCAAGCTCAATCGCCGCCGCGCCAACACCGCCCGCGGCCCCCAAAATCAAGAGGGTTTCACCGGCTTTAAGGGCCGCGCGGTCGCGCAGTGCGTAATGCGATGTGCCGTAGGTGAAAATGAAGCAAGCTGCTTCGTCATAGGGCATGGTGTCGGGTATTTTGATCACTCGGGCGGCCGGTGTTGTCAGGTGCGAAACAAAACCGCCAACGCCGGGCACGGCTAGGACGCGGTCGCCAATGGAAAACCCTTCGACCCCGTCGCCAAGAGCATCCACAACGCCAGAAATTTCCCCACCCGGGGCAAAGGGACGCGGCGGTTTGATTTGATATAGATCGCGAATGATCAGCGTGTCGGGAAAATTCACACCGGCGGCTTTAACGGCAATGCGAATATCACCTGATTTCGGTTCAGGGGTGGGCATTTCGGTCAGAACCAGCGTCTCTGGCCCCCCTGGTTCGGTGCTGAGCATAGCTTTCATTTTGTCTCTCACTGTGAATTGGCATTTTGGACGTACGGTCACTACTGATCATCCCACCTTCGTGCTTGTCAATCAAAATTTGAGATGACATCCTAGGGCGCAAATTTAACGGACAGGGTGGGATAAAACCTAAAATGAGTTGGGCAACGCAAGATCCAGAAAGCTTCCGCCAGTCGCTGCGCAGCTGGTTGGATACCCATTGTCCGCAGGCCATGCGGGACGGGTTAAATACCGAAGCAACAATTTGCTGGGGTGGAAAAAACTGGGAATTCACCTCTAAGCATCAAAAGCTCTGGATGCAAAATGCGGCCGAGGTTGGCCTAACAACCCCGCGCTGGCCGGCCGCTTATGGCGGCGCTGGCCTTAGCCGTGAGCAAGACAAAATATACCTTGAGGAATTGGCGCGGATCAACGCACGGATGCCGCTGCTCAGCTTTGGTATCTGGATGCTTGGACCGGCTTTGCTTGCCTTTGGCTCTGAGGCGCAAAAGCAAAAATACCTGCCCCAGATCATTCGCGGTGAACAGCGCTGGTGTCAGGGGTATTCCGAGCCTGGTGCTGGCTCTGATTTAGCAAATGTGCAAACCAAGGCCGAAGATATGGGCGATCATTATCTGATCAATGGCCAGAAAATATGGACCTCATACGCGGATAAGGCCGATTGGATTTTTGCGCTGGTACGCACGGATCGTGATGCGCCCAAGCATAAAGGCATATCCTTTATATTGATTGATATGGAAAGCGAAGGTGTCAGCACCCGGCCGATCCAGCTTATCTCAGGGGCTTCTGCCTTTTGTGAGACATTTTTTGACAATGTCAAAGTGCCCAAGGAAAATGTGGTGGGCGAGGTGAACAAAGGCTGGGATATCGCCAAATATCTGCTCACCCATGAACGCGAAATGATTAGTGGCAATAACCAAGGGCTGACCTCGGGCCGGCCGCTTGGCGCAGTTTTGGCGCAGACTGCTGGGGAAGAGCGTTTATCTGATGCCAGTTTGCGCGCCGCAGCGATGGAGTGTGAAATTGATGCGCTCTCGGTGGGGTTAACGCTTGAGCGCTATAAAGATCAGGCCGAAGCAGGGGCAGGGGTTGGCGATGCCTCGGCGATGCTCAAATACATGGGCACCGAGCTGAACAAACAGCGCTATGAGCTGATGATGTCGGCGGGCGGCAGCGAGGCGATTGATACAGATGGCGCGCATGGCGATCTGGCCATGGACTGGCTGCGCAGCAAGGCCAATTCAATCGAAGGCGGCACCTCTGAAGTGATGCTGGGAATTATTTCCCGGCGCATTTTGGGACTACCGGGGTAAGGGCATGGTAAAATTGATTTTAAGCGAAGAAGAAACCATGCTGGCCGAAAGTGCGCGTGGGTTTTTGGACGCAGATGCACCTGTCAGCAAACTGCGCAAGATGCGCGATGATGGCAAAACCCATGATCCCGAGCTATGGGCGGAAATGGCCGCAATGGGATGGTGCGGGGTTCTGGTGCCCGAAGACAATGGCGGTGTGGATATGGGCCATGCTGCAGCAGGCGTTATCGCCCATGAGCTTGGCAAAACCCTAGCGGTAAGTCCGTTTCTGTCGACCGCCGTAATGGCTGCAACAGCGTTAAAGCAGGTGGACAGCGCCGCCAGCGCGGAGCGGCTGTCTGCCATTGCCGAGGGCCGGCTGACCTATGCGCTCGCACTGGACGAAACGTCAAAATTTGCGCCCGAAAACAGTCAACTAGCCTGCGAAAAATCAGGCAACGGGTTCCGTTTGAACGGCCAAAAGTCCTTTGTGGTAGATGGCGGCTTCGCCGATAGGGTGCTTGTACTGGCGCGCAGCGGAGAGGGGCCAGAGGATTTGACCCTGTTTGATTTACCCGCAGACCGCGCCGGGATCACCCGCAATGATCAGGCCATGATCGACAGCCGCAATGCCGCCCGTTTGGAGTTTGACAATGTCGACGCCACCGGGGACGACATTATCGGCGCTGCGGGGGATGCAATGACAGTTTTGCGCCCCGCATTGCAGGCAGGTCAGGCCGCCTTAAGTGCGGAGATGACCGGACTGGCGGCCGGCGCTGCGGATATGACAGTTGGCTATCTGAAAGAGCGCCAGCAATTCGGCCGCCCCATCGGCAGCTTTCAAGCTTTGCAACATCGCGCCGCCCATCTGTGGTGCGAAATGGAAGTAACCGGATCTGCTATTTTACACGCAGGCCGCATGCTGGACAGTGATCCGGGCAATGCAGCTATGGCAGTGTCGCTTGCCAAAGCACGGGCGATTAAAACTGCAAAACTTGCAGTGATCGAAGGTGTTCAGATGCATGGCGGTATTGGCATGACCGATGCCTTTGATATGGGATTTTTCATGAAACGCGCCCGTGTCGCCAGTGAATGGCTGGGCGATTACGGATACCATGCGGAGCAAGTTGCTGACGCACGGGGATTTTAACTATGGCCGCGCCAGCGACCGACACACAACCAAAGGAACATACTCATGCGTGACGCAGTGATCGTATCCACCGCCCGAACCCCGATCGGCAAAGCCTATCGCGGGGCGTTTAATGCCACCACACCTCAGGCGCTCGCGGCCCATGCCATTTCCCATGCGGTTGAGCGCGCCGGCGTCGATACCGGCGAGATAAGCGATTGCATTATTGGCGCAGCGCTGCAGCAAGGCTATCAGGGTGGCAATATTGCCCGCCAATCGGCGATCCGTGCGGGCTTGCCGGTCACAGTTGCGGGTATGTCGCTTGATCGCCAATGCGCCAGCGGCATGATGGCCATTGCCACGGCGGCAAAACAGGTGATCACCGATGGGATGGATGTGGTTGTCGGCGGCGGCGTTGAAAGCATTTCCATGGTGCAAACCCCCGAAATGCGGATGGGCCCTGATCCATGGCTTAAGCAAAACAAACCCGACATTTACATGTCAATGCTTGAAACAGCCGAAACTGTCGCGGCGCGCTATAATGTCAGCCGCGCGGTTCAGGATGATTACGCGCTGCAATCGCAGCAGCGCACCCATGCCGCACAGGAAGCGGGCCGGTTTGACCAAGAGATCGTGCCGATGACCACGGTGATGAAATTTCAAGACCGTGAAACCGGCGCTATTTCCGAACATGAGGTGACCTTGGACAAAGATGAAGGCAACCGTCCCAGCACCACGATCGAGGGGCTTAACGGTCTGGCGCCAGTGTTCAAAGATGGTTTGAACATCAAAGAGGGCGGCTTTATCACCGCCGGCAATGCCAGCCAGCTGTCTGATGGTGCCTCAGCCGCAGTGGTGATGGAGGCAAAACTGGCCGAGCAGCGCGGGCTTGAGCCGCTTGGGCGCTATGTCGGCGTGATGGCAACCGGCTGCGAGCCCGATGAAATGGGCATCGGTCCGGTCTTTGCGGTGCCAAAGCTTTTGGAAGCGCATGGGCTCAAAATGGACGATATTGACCTGTGGGAGCTTAACGAGGCTTTTGCCGTGCAGGTGCTCTATTCACGCGACCGGCTTGGCATTCCCAACGAGCGGCTCAACGTGGACGGCGGGGCGATTTCGGTAGGTCATCCCTATGGCATGTCCGGCGCGCGCATGGTCGGGCACGCGCTTATCGAAGGCAAACGCCGCGGCGCAAAATATGTGGTTTGCACCATGTGCGTTGGCGGCGGTATGGGCGCTGCGGGCCTTTTTGAAGTGCTGTAGACTTTTTGGACAAGATGGCCTGCATTAGGCTTTTCTTAAACAAATAGGGCCGCGCGTCAGGCGCGCGGTCACTTACCAGCCATAAAGGTCACAGGGTTGAGCAAACCATAGTGATCTGGCTGTTACCGCGCATAAACACCTCATAGACAAATTGATTTGCACGTCATTTTCCCGACAGTCGGGGAAATGGCGTTATGACAACCACCGTTTTTGGTGAATTAAAGACCAATTTATTGTTTAGGAGATTTTTAAATTGCATAAAGACCTTGAAACATATGCCAACTGGAAATGTCGCGGCGTCGAGCTTACGACCGATGAACTGACACTAAAAGCGGAAGGTTCCTATTGGACAGGCCGTGAACAACTGTGGCTAGATGGCGAAGTGGTTTCAAAAAAATGGAATTATAGGCTAAGCTCATCGCATTGTTTTATGCGAAACGGCGAGAATTACAAAGTCACATTCAACGTGAAAAATGTTTTTACAGGCAAGTTAGAGATCGCAGCCTATCGCAATGATGCGCTGCTTTTTTCAGATACGGATCAGATGTATTCAGGCAAGATGGCATCATTGATATTTATATTGGCTGTTATATCTGGCTATACCCTAGGATATTTCTCAGTGCAGTTTTGATTTCATGCGACTTAAAGACAATGTGATTGCACAAGCCCGAACCCGGCAAGGATGGACCCAAGAGCATCTGGCATCGGTTGCCGGAGTATCAACCAGAACCATACAGCGGGTCGAAGCCTCTGGCATCGCGTCGGCCGATACCGCACAGGCGCTTTGTGCTGTTTTGGACTTAAGCTTTGCAGAAATTGAACTGCCCAAACAAGAATTTCTTAAACAAGACAGCACTAAAGTAATTTCTATATCGCCCCCAATGCTGGTTTGCTTGGTATTTGTCGGAGGTGTGATGGGGTTTACCTTAGCGCAGTTCCTGTGAGGGTTTTATCCACGCTCTAAGGCAAGCCGCGGCAGCAAAGCCAGCAGGCGTTGAATCTTAAACCCTTTAACTTTGTCTGCCATGCGCAAAAGGGGTCAGCTGAGCTATATTTTGCGGCGGCGAATTTGCCTGCGATGATACCGCATTTGCTAGTTTGTTGTCACCATGGCAATAGCTGCGATCATCAGCAGCGAATATAAAACTAGCCCCCCGCCTATCAGCCAAGCACCAAAATTTTTCATCACCCCAGCTTTTGCCAATTCTTTTGCTTGGAAAATCAAATCAGGCCAAGTGTAGCTTACAAAATCACCTTGGGTGAAAACGCAGATGACACGGCCACCAGCATCCACCACCGGAAGGCGTCTGAAGCGTTCGTTGGACATTATTCGAAGCCAGTCAAGAACATCATCGGTTTCGCGCGCCACTTTGACATCGGTTGTCATGATCTCTGAAACCAATGTTTCCTCTGCGCTTTTGCCTTGGTTTACCAGTTTTTTCATAATGTCACGTTCGGTTAGCACACCGATTATCAGTTGTTGTTCATTTATCACAACAACCGATCCGAAGTTCTTTTCTGACATGGTTTTTACAGCTGTTTTCACAGATGTATCCCCAGTACAGGTCAAAGGCTTCATCTTGGTTTTAAATTCTGGGCGATCTTTCAAAGCCCGTCTGGGTCGATTTGAATAAGTCAATTCAGGCGCCTTTCGTCATGGTGATAATTGGTAAAACGTTATCATAATGAGATATCTAGGGCGTGATTTCTTATTGGCGAAAAAATTACTGAACTGGGAATTCAGAGTAGCACTTCCGAATAGGAGCACCGACATTAAGACTGTTTCAAAAGAGTTTCTGCAACCTTATTACAAAAGTCTATCGTTCCACTTTGAATTTTTTTGCTACGGAAATGCCCATTGCATCAATTGTCGCCGAATATTTGCTTGTCCTGCCGCTTTGTTTTTGAACCAACGGTTTAACACCGTGATACCTACGCAATACCGACGTGGGAAATGGGGCTTGGTTCACGGTCTATGTTTTGGGTTACCAGTTTTCGCGAAACGGTCTTAGGTCAAGCTCATGGGTCCAGCCATCGCGGCTTTGGTGATAGAGCATCCAATAGGCTTCGGCCACCGAATTTGGGTCCATTAATGTGTCCGGCGGCAACGCGTCAGGGTCTCGCCCAGCGGCTTTGATACGCTCGCGGACAAATTTTGTATCTACCCCAGCGTCGATAATAAGATGTGCTATGTGTATGTTTTTAGGACCTAATTCACGCGCCATACTTTGTGCAAGCATACGCAGGCCCGCTTTACCAGCGGAAAATGCACTATAGCCCGGCTTGCCGCGCAAGCTGGCGGACGCGCCGGTGAAAAATATCTTGCCACGGCCGCGCGGAACCATGTAGCGCGCGGCTTCACGGCCGGTCAGAAAGCCCGCCAAACTGGCCATTTCCCAGACCTTGCGATAGACCCGCGCGGTGGTTTCAAGAATGGGGAAATAAACGTTACCACCCACATTAAAAATCACCAAATCAATCGCCCCAACGCTCGATTCAATCTTTTTAAAGATTTCTTCTGTAGCCTCTTCGCTGCGCGCATCAAAGCTATAGCCATAGGCTTTTGCGCCAAGGGTGCGCAGTTCGTCTACTAATGGTTCAAGCTTGTCGCCGTTGCGCCGTCCAAGGCAAACTGTAAAACCACCCTCGGCAAATCGCCGGGCAATTGCGGCACCGATATAATCGCCTGCGCCCACGATGAATACAATTGGCGCGCTCATTTGTGTGATGCCCGTTGAAAGGCGTCACGTGCTTCAAGCCGCGCGACATAGGGCGGAATGTTGGGTTTATCTGTCATATCAATGCCAAATCGCTGTGCCATAATCACGGCATGGCCAGTCATAAACTCTGCGGCAGTCATGTGATCCCCTACCAAATACTCCTTGTTGGCCAAATTTAGGTTCACAGCATGTAACATTTGCCCCAAAAGCTTTGTTGAACGCTTTACATTCACCTCGGTGCGGCGTTCAGCGGGTAAGAGGATTGTTTCCACAACAAGTGTGTTCATCGGTGGCATGATCATGCCTTCTGCATAGTGAAACCATTGAAGATATTGAGCAAATTCGGGTGTTCCGACCTCTGGTATAAATTGTCCATTGGCGTAATTGGCCAGAATATACTGAATGATCGCGCCACTTTCAAAAAGCGTAACGCCTCGGTCTTCAAGGGCCGGTACGCGCCCCATGGGATGCACTGATAGATAGTCAGGCTCGCGCATGGCTCGATCACCAAGCGCGAATTTTTGAACTTCATACTCAAGTCCAAGCTCTTCCAACAGCCAGGCCACGCGCACCGCGCGGCTCGCAGGAGAATAATATAGTTTCAAAACGAACCTCCCTTGGCTCGAAAGCCGGATTTGATTTAACTATTTTTCCGAAAAATCGTAGCGTTACGTTTTGAACTCTGTCAACTCAAGGTTAAAGGTATTGCGACAGGTTTGAAAATAACGTGGGGGAATTGTTGAATGGGCACGCAGAGCTGGCTCTCTTTCGAAATGCAGAATGGCGGGATCGCCTTGGTGACAATGGTGCAGGCACCGGTCAATGCAATGGATGCAAAAACACTCGGTGATTTAGCACAGTTGTTTGTTGATTTGGCTGAAAATGCCGAAGTCAAAGCTGTTGTGCTTGCCAGTGGTCTTAAGGTTTTTTCCGCCGGTTTAGACCTTAAGCAAGCTCAAGATTATGACAAAGATCAGCAAAACCAGATTGTCAGAGGACTTGATGTCGCCTTTGGCAAAATGTTTTCATTTCCAAAGCCATTGATTGCCGCAGTAGAGGGCGCCGCCATCGCCGGAGGTTTTTTCCCCGTTTTGTGTTCAGACTATCGAGTGGCCGGCCCGAAAGCACGTTTTGGATTGGCCGAGGTGCAGGTCGGGGTTGGATTGCCCGCCGGTACGCTTGAAATCGCACGCGCAATGCTTTCGCCGAATGATTTGCGGCGGATTTTACAAAGCGGAAAGCCAATACGGGCAGAGGCGGCGCTTGCCGCCGGGATTGTCGATGAATTGGTGGATGCTGATGAAGTTCTAAACCGTGCGATCCATGTAGCCAAAGAGTACGCGCAATTGCCACCCAAAGCCTATGGTTTGGTAAAACAGCAGATCCGTGGGGATACTATTGCGTTGGTTGAAACCGCTATTACTCATGCAAATGCGGGTAAAGATGATGGCTGGTTTACCGAAGAAACGAAAGCAGCGATGGCCAAAATGATTGGAACAAGCTGAGTTATGTTTGATTTTAAAAATTGAAGAATATTATATAAATTCATATGTTTGAAGGGATTGAGTATGAACCACGCCAGTCAAGAGCTGCTTGATCTATTAGATCTTGAATTGCTTGAAGTTGATCTTTTTCGCGGCATTGGAACGGGCGGCGAAACCAGTACACGTATTTTTGGAGGCCATGTGATTGCGCAGGCGCTTGCCGCAGCTTACCGCAGTGTTGACGGTCGGTTGTGTCATTCCCTGCATGCCTATTTTATACGACCCGGTGATCCTGCAGTTCCCGTGGTCTATCAGATTGATCGCACACGCGACGGCGGTAGCTTTACCACGAGGCGCGTGGTCGCGATGCAAAACGGCAAACAGATTTTAACAATGTCTGCCTCTTTTCATACTCAGGAAGAGGGCTGGCAGCATCAACATGAAATGCCGCAGGTGCAAGGCCCAGACGGGTTGGCAGAACGGGCTGAATTACGTGCCGAGGCGGCACAACATTTTAGCAAAAAGCACCGCGATGAGTTTACGCGGCCGCGACCAATTGAAATTCGCGAGGTTGCGCCCCGTGATTTTTTTAACCCAGAACCCACCGGCGATACCAACTACATGTGGTTTCGGATGCCCGATGCAACGGGAACATCGCCTGCCATTCAACAGTGTCTTTTGGCTTATGCCTCTGATCTTAACCTTCTAGGCTCATCGCTTAGGCCGCATGGGCTGACTTGGTGGAAAGGGGGCATTATGACCACCAGCTTAGATCATGCCATGTGGTTTCACGCACCGGTTCATTTTGAAGATTGGCATCTTTATTCCATGGATAGCCCATTTAGTGGCGGTGCAAGAGGATTTAATCGCGGCTCGGTTTTTGCGCCTGATGGCCGTTTAATCGCCAGTGTTGCCCAAGAGGGTTTGATGCGAAAAATGAGAAAAACCAAATAAATCATAGCAATAACTCCAACAGATCATGGGTCCCCACGAAACCCTGTTGGCGGTAAAATTCATAACTCCTGTCGCTCGGCCAAACATGCGTTTACTTTTTTTAAAGCAGTTCAGCTACTGTTCTAACTTCTACCACAGCCGCCTCCCTACGAAGACCAGCTACTTTAACCGCCGTCCAAGCAGGAAATGGATCCCTAACATAGTGACCACGCACAGAATTAAAGAGGTCAAAATGATCTCATAATCGATACCGACCGTTTATTTTACGGTAGAGAAGTTCAGCCTGCGCCCAACCCCCATCTGCCCGGTTGAAGGAGTCCCTTATGAATAAAATGTAACGAGTGAAACCCTCGAGATCAAACGCGAAGGCTTCAATTAGTGGTTGAATGACGGCGTGTTCCCTCGGCAGTGTAAAAAGCTCTTTTTGCTTCGTGAGGTCCTGAATATATTTATCAACTAACGTAAGCCACGGATAAATAGCGTTCGGATTTTTCAGTAGAAATGCCGTACACCCCTTGAGGCTATCCTCGTCCCAAAATTGAGTTCTGCGCGCCTTATCTTTCCCCAGTTCTTTCTCTTTGTTAACCTTGTCATACAAACCAAACACTACCCGTTTTTCCCCCGGTGGATCCGGCCATCTTGAATACTTAACCTCGCGGTTTATAGCCCCCACAGGCTCGCAGGGGTCTTTTGCTCCGCCAGATTTTTTGGTAGCACTTGGACCCGTGACAGTCTTTACTCCTCGAGTACCTGACATTTTTTCTCCCATTCGGTATATTTTAAAGTTACGTCTGGCATATGGGGCGTTGCAATATCCTTCCTGTTTAAATCGGTGGGCTGAAAGACTTTTGCTGAACTCGCCTGAGTGGCATTAAAGGCTCATGTTACACCTTTGTCGTGTATAATATCAATAGCGATTAGAACAAGTGCTCACAACAACATCGTTAATCACACAGTAGCCGGCAACATGAGCAAATGCGTTTGCTTCTGAGACATACTTTGCACCTTTGCCAATTACGACGCCCAACTCTACCTCCCAATCAGTCTTTAAACTGCCGCGAGGAATGATAATTGGGTCATTAGGTCCGCAAATTGCACTGGTAGCTTTCATGAATAGAACAGGTTCAGGAGGCACGAGCATACCACTTTCTTCCGCGTGATCAGCATAATTTAGTCCAATGCACATGAATTTTCCGCTACCAATTACGCAAGGACCCAATCGAGGATTACCTTCGACAGCAGCTAAACTGCTTGGTTCAATTTTCTTAATAACTGATAGGTCATTAAGAAGGGCAGGATTGATATCAGTTACGTGCTCAGAAAGGCCACGTAAAATACCCTCATCATCAATCAGCCCTGGTTTTTCTTTTCCGCTATCTCCATATCTACATAACTTCATAGCATATAATCCTATATCTTTTCTATTTTTTAAATGGTCCATCCGCCATCAATTGAATACGCTTGACCGGTAGTGAAACTGGAGCTCGCAAGGTAGATCACTAACTCAGCAATTTCTTGAGTAGTTCCAATTCGGCCCATCGGTTGACGAGCGATCAAGTCTTGGCGGGCTTGTTCGTAATCGCCTGCAGGTTTTAATCTTTCTTGAAAAGACGGACTATCGACGGTGCCTGGACATATTGCGTTGCAGCGGATTCCCTTTGCCGTGTAATCCGCCGCTATAGATTTGGTCAGTCCAGTAACTGCCGCTTTTGGTATTGAATATGCGGCTCTATTTGGAACTCCTTTAATTGAGGAGACTACCGAAGACATATTTAACATAACACCACCACCAGAATCAATAATACCAGGTAAAACTGCCTTTGCTAAATCTGCCATTGGTATAACGTTCAAGTTTAGAGTCTTGTTCAAATTTTCATTGAACATTTCTAAAAGAGTGCCGGAATACAAAGTTCCTGCGCAATTGAATAGAACATCAAATGGACCTTAGCATTCGACAGGTTTTGTAATTGCTACTCTTTTGCATACAACCAACAGGTTTGTGGTTATCCCTTCCTTGGATAGGGTGGACAGGCATTTTTCATTTATGTCAATTGCCAAGACCTTTGCTCTCGCAGCCTTAAAAGCGAGTGTGGCGGCACGCCCTATCCCCTGTCCTGCAGCAGTTACAAAGATTTTTTTATTTGTGAGTGTCTTCATGTGTCACTTCCTGAGTTCGCTCCCTTTTTGTTTGCAACAGCCATTTTTGACTAATAGGTTGCTCTGCCCCCTGAGAGGTCAAACACGGCACCAGTGGTGAAGCTATTCTCGGTTGAGCATAACCAACCAATCATGGTTGCGGCTTCATCCACTTGTAAAAACCGTTCACGTGGAATTTTTGAGAGCATATAATTAATATGTTCCTGTGACATTTGGTCAAAAATACGTGTTTTGGCTGCTGCCGGAGTCACGCAGTTGATTGAAATGTCAAATTTTGCAGTTTCTTTTCCAGCCGATTTTGTCAAGGCAATCACTCCTGCTTTTGAAGCAGAATAGGCACTTGCTTTTGGGTTGCCTTCCTTTCCCGCGATCGAGGCAACCAAAACAACTCTTCCATAACCGCGTGCTTTCATTCCGGGAAGGATAGCGCGCAGAATGTGGAAGCTCCCCGTTAAGTTGACATCAATAATGCTTTGCCAATCTGCAAGCGGGTAGTCTTCCACAACCATGTTCGGGCCCGCTATTCCGGCAGAGTTAACCACTTGAGTGATGGGGCCAAAAGCATCCTCTGTTTTTGAAACAGCTGCGTTAACTCGATCAAAGTCGCTGATATCAACTTTGACGGCTTCAACCGAGCCATTTGGAAATTCAGATATGGCGTTTTCCAAGGCAGCCTCATCAAAATCCCACAGCGCTACTTTGCTGCCGGTTGCCGCTAATTGTTTTGCGCAAGCAAGGCCGATGCCTTGGGCCCCGCCAGTCACAGCGGCTACATTTTCTTTCTGGGCCATGGTATCTCTACTCTCCCAAGTCATTTAATAAGTTTTGAGTGGTGGTGATGGTTGCGATATTTTGCAAGGCGAAATTTATAGAGGCGTGCTGCCAGTCTGCATTCATGGTTGCGGTCGAATCTTCCGGTATAATGATTGTATAACCGCGATCAGCCCCTGTGCGAGCAGTGTGTTCCACTGCCATGTTCGTCCAGGCGCCGGTATTGATTATTGTGGTAACCCCCAATGCGCGCAAAATCGTATCCAGTCTGGTGGTCTCCCAAGGTGACATACGATCTTTTTCTAAAACGAAATCTCCTAACTGGGGCTCTAGCCCGCTGATGGGCGCGGCACCTTTTGTTCCCCTTACATGGGCAGGAGCATCACGTACATAGCGAAATAGGGGTGTGTTCGTGGTTATTCCTGGTGCGCCCGGATCAATAATAAAATGA
Organism: Rhodobacteraceae bacterium Araon29; assembly: GCA_039640505.1. Taxonomy (NCBI): domain Bacteria; kingdom Pseudomonadati; phylum Pseudomonadota; class Alphaproteobacteria; order Rhodobacterales; family Paracoccaceae; species Rhodobacteraceae bacterium Araon29. The sequence continues at coordinate 1,664,167 of CP046865.1, forward strand.
ACATGTATCACCGGTCGCTGTATGGACCTAAATTTTCTGGCCAAGGCTGCAATATTGGCGATGCAATTCTGATCTCGACAATGCTCGGGTGCTCCGCTCATGGCGGAAGCTCCATTTTCTCCTACCGCATCCACCTGCATGTCTTGAATAATTAGGGCGGCGTTAGCAAGGTCGGTATGAGTTTCTTCAGTGTGATTTTTCGGCATAAAGGGTTCGATCCGTGGCCCGACATGTACCGGTAAGGCATAAACTGAATTGGTCGCTGTACAATAGAGTGTTCTCCAATCAGGCCCCCCCCAATGAAAATTGGCGCAGTTTTCTGGTAAGCTGATTTTTCCCAGAAGATAGCCGTTTGGATCATAGACCCAAATGCCCCCCGGGCCCGTACACCAGATATTTCCCTCTGCGTCGCATTTTAGACCATCGGGTACGCCTTCTAGGTTTGGATCGAAAATACCTGAGGCGAGGATGCGTTCATTGGTAAGACCCGCAGAACCAAGTTCGAAACGGCGGATATTTTTCTGAACCGTATCGTTAACGTATAGATAATGCTCGCATGGGCTAAAGGTGAGACCGTTTGGTTGATCAAATGTGGTTCGGTTGACCATCAATTCGGGATCGCCGCCTTGCGGCGCAACACGATAAACACCTTGGAACCCCAATTCGCTGGGACGCTCGAGGCCGAACCCCGGCATGCGTCCGTAAGTTGGATCAGTAAACCAGATACTGCCATCCGACTGAACAATTATATCGTTTGGGGAATTGAGTTGTTTTCCTTCAAACCGTTCGGCAATAACGGTTTCAGTTCCTTCCGGCTCAAATCGTACAACGCGGCTAGTTTCGTGCTCACAGACAAGAAGATTTAGGGCCGCATCATAGGTCATGCCATTGCCTTTATGACTCGGCTGGTGCGCCTCAACAGCGCCCGTTTTTGCATCCCACGCGTAGCGTAGATTACCGGGAATATCTGAGAAGAACAAAAACTGCTCTACCGGATTCCAGATTGGTCCCTCTGTAAACTCAAAACCGGTCGCAATTTGCTTTGGTGGTGCATTGATATCAAGCAGATTTTCAAATGCGCTGTCTAAGATTTTATGGGCCATGTGCTTATGCCACCTCCTTTGGGATGGGTGCACCTAATAAATGTGCACAAATATGCGAAATAGAGAGTGCAGAACCAAATTCATCTATGAAAGGTTCGATACGCATTAAAGCCTCAGTTTGTGGGCTAAAATCTTCCGTTTTTGCCAAAGGGGTTAGCCAGATATGCGCAAATGCCAAAGAGTAAAGTTTGCGAGCCGCTCCCAAAAGCGCATCGCTTCTGCCAACTTCCAGCCCATCTGAGATTGAAATGACTATAGCGCCGCGCGCAAACCCCGCATAGCGCGGATTATGCAATAACGCGCTCAGAGTTTCGCCCAAATTGGTGCCACCATCAAAATCATTTACCAATTCAGAAATTTTTGTGAATGCTTGCGTCTGGGCGCGCAATTTCAAGGCTGGCGTAACGCGGGTCAATTCAGTGCCTAGCGAAAAAACCTCAATCCGTGTGGGAAGGCTAAGCAATACATGGGCAAAGCGTAAAGCATTTTCGGTGTTAGATTTCATTGAGCCGGACACATCTATCAGCAACAAAATGGGGCGCAGTTTGAGCTGACGTTTTCTGTGCAATAGCTTTAACAGTTCTCCGCCAGTTTTGCTGGCAGCTTTGACTGTGCGGATCCGGTCTATGCCGCGCCCGTGTCGGCTCGATCGGGTTCGTCTTGTCAACCGCTCGGGTAGACTTTTTACCGCAAGGCGGCGAAAGTTTTTTAAAGCTGCCGTGTCATCTATTGGGATGAATGCCCGTTTTGAGGTAGCCTCTTCAGCCGAGGCTTGTACGCCTGGGTCGGAAGAATCTTCTGATTGACCTTCTAGGGTGTCTATGGGCTGCTCTGCAGCCTCTTCATTTGTGGCATTTTCCACCTTTTGCGCTGTGATTTGGCCCAGAAAATATTGATCAAATAATTTTTCAAAAATATCTCTGCGTTCGGGTGTGGGGGCGAAAATAGCCCGCGCCGCCCTGCGTATATCCGTAAGGCTTTTGGGCCCCAAAGCTTTGATCGCTGACAAGAATGATATTGATTGGTCGGTGCTTGCCAGAAAACCTTCTCCCCGCAGTACATGGGAAAATCCTATTAAAAGTTTGTTAGGAAGATCGCTCGTCATCCGATTATCTCACGCATACGAGGTTCAAGAAAACTGAGGTCGTCTTGCTCTTTAAGAACCACACCGATGGAGCGGCGGAAAGCTTCAGGCCAAGTTTCCCCCAAATCGTTCAAACAAGTTGCCGCATCCGCCCATTCTACTGTTTCAGCCACTCCGGGCGCTTTCGCCAAAGGTTCGGCCCTCAATCTGCCAACCGCGGCCACAATAGCTTCGGCTGTTGCCTTCGCAACATTGGAGGCGCGGCTCATTACGATATCCACTTCGAGAGATGGGCTTGGGTAGTCTATCCAGTGATAGACGCATCGTCTGCGTAGTGCTTCGTGTAAATCGCGGGTTCTATTCGAGGTCAAGATGACAAATGGGCGTTGAGAGGCGCACACGCGCCCGCGCTCAGGAATAGTAATCTGAAAATCTGACAAAAACTCTAATAACAACGCTTCAAACTCATGGTCTGCACGATCAATCTCATCGATCAGAAGAAGCCCTTCAGACTGTAAGTGAAGCGCCTGTAACAAAGGCCGTGCGATCAAGAATTCTGAATCATAAATATTCAACTTAGCGTCATCTGCCTGACGCATGGCAAGAATTTGTCTTGGAAAGTTCCACTCATAAAGCGCCGTATTCGCATCAATCCCTTCGTAACATTGCAAGCGGATCAACTCGCAGGAGAGGGTGGCGGATAATGCTTTAGCCGCCTCGGTTTTGCCCACGCCTGGCGCGCCTTCCAATAAAAGCGGTTTGCCCAAAACCATTGCCAAGTATATCGCGGTGGCCAAATCCTCTGACGCGATATAAAGCGCCTGAGACAGCGCTTCCTGAACGTCTTGGGGCGAGCCAAGGCCTTTGAAACGCGCGCCATTTTTCATGCGGCATTTTTTTCTTTTAGGGCGCGCAAGATGCTTTCAGGTGAAATTGGCAGGCTGTCAACTTCAACGCCGACTGCGTTAAAAACGGCATTTGCAATCGCAGGCAGGACTGGATTCGCACACATTTCTCCGGGGCCTTTCCCGCCAAAGGGGCCATCGGGTGCGGGGCGTTCAAGGATAGAAATATCATGCTTGGCAAGGTCGCCCGGTCCAGGCATTACATAGTAACTAAAGTCATAGGGCAGGTGCTCGCGCAACGGATAATACGGTTCTGTGGTTTCATAGGCTGCATGGCTTAACCCCATCCATGCCCCCCCGACCAATTGCTGTTCTAATAGCTTGGGGTTTAATGCCCGTCCGATCTCATAGGCGGAGTAAATTTGGATATTGCTAATTTCTCCTGTTTGATCATCCACCAAAAGATCGACAATCATCGCACAATGGGCAAAACATGAGACAGTATTCATTTCTCCAGTTTCCATATCAACTTCTGATAAGGGAATCAGAAAGATTCCGCTTCCAGAGACACTTTCGCCATATTTAAACTGCGCGGCACCAGAGGCTTCTTTGACGGTGATAGAACGTTCGGGTGCCCCTTTTACAATAATATTCCCAGCGCCATCAGTTTCCAAATCTGCTGCGTTTACTTCTAATTCACGCGCGGCGGCGGCAATAAGCACAGCGCGGGCTTCCTTTGCGGCTGCAATGACTGCATTGCCCACTCTATGGGTGCCGCGTGAGGCAAAGCTGCCCATACAGTGCGCGCCTGTATCGCTATCGGCTGTGTCAACATAGACATGTTCGATTGGTACACCGAGTGTTTCGGCGGCAATTTGGCGGGTGACTGACTTCATGCCTTGGCCTAGATCAATCGAGCTTAGCGTGACCGTGAATTGCCCTTCTGGGTTTGAATGTACGAGCGCTTGTGAGGGATCACCCCCCAAATTCATTCCGATCGGGTAGTTGACAGCAACAGTTCCTCTTCCGGCGTGTTTGGCCATTTTCTATCGCCTCCTAATTGATGCGCTATATCGCGAGTAACGCAATTTAGAGCCTGGCGGAGGTGCCTCTGATGCTGGAGCCTGCGTTTGCGATGCTGTCTGGGTGTTCTGAAAAGCGGTGTCGTTGGGCTCTAATAACGCGCTTGCACCTAAACGATCCGCCGGCTTGGATCCCACCGAAACACTCGAAGCTTGCGCAGTACCTCGTGTTGCTATTTTGGTTTGCTCTGCAACTTCTTTTGCCAAGCCATGCGCCGTGTTTGTTTTTGCTACTGTGGAATGTCCGGCTGGCAAAACTGCAGTCTCTGTCACCGTTTTAGGAATTTCCACATGCGTGCTGCCTGTTTTTGAGGACATGTTTCGATAGTGCATTTCTAGTGGATAGTCTGCTTTCTCAGCGGCGACCTGAATACATTCGACAAGCGCTGTATTCGAAGCGGGCCGCCGGGTCGCCTTCATATCGCCATCGCGATAGGCGTTTATAAGGCGGAATTCCAATGGCCCCAAGCCAACGGCGCGGGCGCCTTTATCCATCTGACGCTCGATTGCAAAATCAACGCCTAAAACGCCAAAACCTCGCATGGCGGTAGATGGAGTTCTATTTGTAAATACGCAATATATATCAGATTTTATCGCTGGTATTGTATAAGGGCCTGGCAGATGGCCTGTACATTTAACCACCCCGTATGATGTTAGGCGCGTATAGGCACCTGCATCAAACCAGCCTTTAAACTCTCGGGCAAGGAGCCTGCCATCTTCGGCCAATGCATCGCGTATTTCCCAAAGCTCGGCTGATCTAGGTGCAGAAACTTGCATTTCTTCTGCTCGGTTTAGAACATATCGCACAGGCTGTCGGGTCATCATCGCGCCAAGTATCGCCAGAGGTTCGCATATGCTGTCGACTTTGCCTCCAAATGCGCCCCCAACAGTGCCTCCGATGAAATGCAGCTTGTTTAGATCCACATTCAGGATTTTGGCGCATGTTCCTACGGAAAAAAACAGCCCTTGGGTTGGCGTGTAGCAAACAAAGCGGTCATTCGTTTCTGGCGCCGCAATGGCACCATTTGGTTCAATGGGTGCTTGTTCAATAGGGCGTAATTGATAACGTCCTTCTATAATATGGGCTGCGCGTGCAAATCCGGATGTTGTGTCGCCATAGCGGAGTTTTTGGAAGCTATTGCCTTCATTGAAGAGAAAATGATTGTCCGGATAGGCTTCGTTTACTTTTGGTGCGCTAGACTTTAGAGCCTCTTCCACATCAAAAACTGCTGGCAATTCTTCATAATGCACCTCAACTTTTGCCACCGCATCGAGCGCTTGCTGTTCGGAAATCGCAATGACCGCTGCAACTGGTTCACCAAGATAGGCGACCTTTTTTTCAGCTAAGGTAGGTTCATCATCCCGACCGAACTCTAACAAACTTAAAAGCGTGTTAAGGTTTACTGGAACGTCCTTTGCTAAAATGATCCGTTTTACGCCAGGCATTTTTTCTGCGTGAGAAATATCGATTGAGATAATGCGTGCGTGATGATGTGGAGAGCGGACGCATTTGAGATGAAGCAGATTTTCAAACTTATGATCATCAAAAAATGGCGAGGTACCCGTAACATGGCCCAATATATCCTGCCGCAAGATCGGCTTTCCAACGACATTGAGATCATCATTTCTTTCATCCGCAAAAATATCTTTTCGAAAATCTAAGCTCATGACAAAACCTCGCTTTGGGCAACCGCCATTATTGCGTCTATAATCGGCTCATAGCCTGTACAGCGGCAAATATTGCCTGAAATGGCATCGATAACATCGTCTCGTGTCGGTGTAGGATTGGTTTCTAGAAGAGTACGCGCGGCCAAGATCATTCCGGGCGTACAATAGCCGCATTGGGCGGCAAAATAGTCCATGAAAGCCTTTTGTAATGGGTCAAGCTCTGGAGTGGATATTGCTGCTACCGTCTCTATATTTGTTCCATATATTGTCTCGGCAAGTGTTAAGCAGGCCAATCTCAATTCTCCGTCTATTCTTACGCTGCAGGCGCCGCATCCGCCTTGCCCGCATCCGTATTTTGGGGTTTGATCCCCAAGTTTTAATCGCAACAAGGACAATAAATTTTCGCCGCTATCGGCAAAAACTGAAATGGGCCGCCCGTTATGGGTAAAATGAAGAGGCGTCGGTTTCATAGTTTCCCTCATAGCAAATCGGTTAATATGCGGCGCAGATGAAGCTGCGCCATTTCCATCCGATACCAGCCGCTGGCAAGAGCATCAGAAAAAGGTTCTGTTCCATTTTTCAAACTGACGCAGGCTGCATCGATGCTGGCCGCTGTAAGGCCGCCTGTTAGCGCGCGCTCTACGTTTAGTGCGCGAAAGGGGCGCCCGCCCAGTCCACCAAAAGCTATACGAGCCATTGAATGGCGTCCTGCAGAATACTGGAATGAACTTGCAAGCGTGATAAGTGATGCCCCGCGAGGGTGGCTACGGGTCATTTTATGATAAAAAAACTTTTTATTCGTTGTGGTGGGAATCTCTAGGGCAAATACCAACTTGCGTGGACCAGAACGTTTCAAAAATTCCTCGAGAGCTTGTTGGTCTTGTCTATTGCCATTCATGAAAACCACGTGAGCCTCAAGAGCCAGCAAGGCCGTTGTCAGATCTCCATAAGGCGGTCGAGAAAATAAATTTCCGCCGATAGTTGCCATATTCCGCAGAGCAGGGGCACCCACAGAGGCTGCGGCGGCGTGTAAGAACTGCAGAGCTGGTTCGGCGAGTAGCTGAGTCATTGTGACCTGCGAGCCAATGCGAAAAGCGGTTCCCAAACGCGTGATTTTGCCTAATTCCAAATCCTGTACACGTATCAAGTGCCGGACATTTTGATCGCCTTCGTGAATCCGCCGCATTAAACCCGTGCCGCCGCCCAAGATGTATGCGTTGCGATCTTGGGCCAGAATTTGCGAGGCTGTGGAAAGATCTTTGGGACGCGATATGTCAATCGACATGAGCGGTAATCTCCTTTTCAATCGCTTGAATGCCGGCGCGCTGAACGCCATTTTGAACCAAGTTTACTAGTTCTTCAGCTCGGTCTTTCGGCGTTTGAAATCGCGCGCTCCAATGAACGAAACAATGGTTTTGAAGAGTCACCGGAATAAGGCGCAATTCTGCAACGTAATTATAAAGCGGGATCGGGGTTTCGATTAGGCAGTACCGAAGCGTTGTTTCCGCATCAGAAAGCGCCAATAATTTTTCGCGGAGTTTCTCTCCGCTACTTAATCTCCAATTTCTTACACAGCCGATTTGATCCTCAGGGATTCCATTTTCAATTTGGCTTTTTGCAATGGCAGGATGCCATTGGTCGTGGCCGTTGAACCGGCGCACCATATTCCAAACCGCATCTACAGGCGCCGGAATTATATGAGATGTCATTACGCTGGGCATGTTTCAACTCTGAAGTCGGCGCGCAAGCGCTTTAAGGGCTGTTTCAAAAACACCAACCGAAATCGTTTCTATAAGATCTTTTGCGTCTTCTGCCGCACAATCAAATTCAGCAGACCATTCTACGAAGGTTTCTTCAGTTTCGGTGACTGGCGTCAGGCGGAGCGTTGCGAAATAATTCTCTAAAGCCATCGGAGTCACAAGCATCTTATATGAGACCGACATATCGTAATCGGATAAAGCGACCAATTGCTCTGTGATGCGGTCACCGTTTTGCAAAGAGAATTCGCGAATACAGCCTACCTGATCGGAGCGCATATCTTCTTGTATGCGGCTTTCAGAAACCATGGGTACCCAATCTGGCAAGGCGTTGAAATCTCTAATGCGTTCCCAGACTTTCTCGACTGGAGCAGGAATTACCGAAGAAACAAAGATACGTGGCATTACTTTTTATCCTCGCTTTTTTTGGTTTCGACAGATTTTGAGATGCTATCCAGATCGCGTGCCTCGCGGATAAGACCGCCCATTTTTGACAGACTGCCCCCCTCGATGCCTATTTCCGATAGCAGTTGGTCAATCATTGGCGCCTGAACCCGGTAGCGCAGGGCGCTGTTAATCACTTCGTCAGTCATATTTTTGCCAGAGCCTGCGCCACCGTCATTCATGCCTGATAATTGCATTATTTTGATTTCACCAATCTTTTCCATTGGTTTGACGGATGCAGAAATAATACCCTCAACATGTTCCAGCATTTTTGTGCGGAACAGCGCTTTGCGTGCTTCATCGGTCAGCATGTTTTCAGCTTCATAAATTAGTTTTTGCGCTTCGGCTCTAACCTTTGCGGCCACCTCATCGCCGGCTGCGCGTAATTTAACGGCTTCGGCGTCTTTTTCGGCCAATGTTAATTCTATGGCGCGCCGCCGGTTAGCTTCTTCTGTTGCGCGCGCGCTTAAGACTTCTTCCTCAGCTAAGGCCAGACGGGCGCGCACGGATTCAACCTCAATGCGCGCTTCTGCCTGTTCTATAGATTTGGCGGCGATCGCAATGTCCTTTTCAAGACGAGCTTCCTCGAGGGCTTTCTCGCGACTAATTTCTTGTTCACTGCGATCACGTTCATGATTGATACGTGCTTCATCAAGTCCGCGTTCGGATAGAATTCTGGCCCTCTCAATATCCTCACGAGTGCCAATTTCAGCCTCTCGTAGTGCTGCTTGGCGTTCTACCTGCAACCTCTCTAGGGTTTTATCGCGCGCTATTTCTGCAGATCGTAGTGTTTCGGACTGCGCGATTTGCAGAATTTCAGTTTCGTTCTCCTTTTCAATCTTTTGTTTTTCAACTTGGAGAGATTTTGCAATTTCGATGGTATTGATTAAAGCCTCGGAGGTGACTCTTTCCTGAGTGATTGCTTGCTCGCGAGCGATTCTGGCGGACTCAACGGCTTTTTCGGCCGCGATTGCTTCCTCCTGCTCCACGCGCTCACGGGTGATTTCGCGCTTACGGATTTCTTCTTCGCTGGCAATCTGCTCATTGCGGATCTTGGCATCATTGCTGATGCGCGCAAGCGTTAAGGCTTCTTCTTGAGAGATACGGTCCATTTCAATTTTTTTATTTACGTCTATTTCGGTAGCTTCTATTTCGCTTTGCCGGGCCAGTTCGTGGCGCCTTATTTCCAGTTCTGAAGCGATACGTGCTTTATTCACGGCTTTTTCTTGATTAATGCGGAGCGTTTCGGTCGCCTCAAGGGCCGCCAATTTAGCAGCTTCTGCTTCTGCCGATCTTTCGCTTTGCTCCCTAGCAACAATCATACGTTGCTCTGCCCTCAGGCGCTCAACTTCGCGTTCTTGCAACAGGCGGCTGCTTTCACTTTCAACCGAAATTTCGTTTGCACGCTTTTCCGCTTCCAGATTGCGGCTGCGAATGGCGACGCTGGCGGATTGTTCTATATCGTTTCGGGTTTGCCTTCTGTCTTCAATGTCAGAAATCAGCTTGGTCAGGCCTTCCGCATCAAACCTGTTTGATGGGTTGAAATATTCTAGACCCGTTTGGTCAAATTCTGTGATCGCTACAGATTCTAATTCTAGACCGTTTTCTGCCAAAGCATCCAATGCTACGGCTTTGACTCGAGCAACATAATCCGACCTGTGTTCGTGGATCTCTTCCATCGACATTTCCGCAGCAACTTCGCGCAACGAGGAAATGAAACGGCCTGACAGCAAATCCAGCAAACTCTCCTGGCGCATGGTTCGGGAACCCAACGTGGTGGCAGCGCTTGAAACGGCAGTTTTGGTTTTGGCAACACGTACATAAAAATTTGCTTCGACATCCACGCGCATGCGGTCTTTTGTTATCAGAGCCTGTTCACTGGTTCGGCTGATTGAAAGCTGCAGCGTGCTCATGTTAACCGGAGTGATATTATGGACCATCGGCCACACCAAGGTACCGCCATCAATTACAACCTTTTCGCCGAATAATCCCGTACGAACAAAAGATGTTTCCTTTGTTGAGCGGCGATAAAGAATGCGTAAAATCCAAAACAGCACGGCGATCACGATTACAAGTAAAATTAGCCAAGAGATTAGGGTTCCGATAAGGGGCGCGCTCATGGGTTCACCTTTTGAGTTGTTGTTCGAATGTCTTTGAATTCTCGCGCTGTGCGAGCAATGGCGATTTCTGTGGGCAAACGTTCCATTGAACTTGCGCCCAGAAAACCATGGCAAATTTTCGCCATTTGAATCACAAATTCTGCATCTGCAGCCATTGCAACGGGGCCACCATGACAGAGAATGAAAATATCAGGGTTTATGTCTTGCGCTGCTTGGGCACATTTATCCAGAATTCCAGTGCAATCTTCCAAATCTAAAGTGGTTTGCGCGCCGATTGAGCCACCAAGGGTTAGGCCGAAATGCACGACAATTAAATCTGCCCCTGCAATTGCCATGAGGCGTGCTTCTTCCGGGGTAAAGATGTAGCAGACTGTAAGTAATCCTTTGCCATTTGCTTTGGCAATCATGTCGACTTCATTGCTAAAAGACATGCCGGATTCTTCAAGGTTTTTGCGAAACATTCCGTCGTAGAGCCCGACGGTGGGAAAATTTTGTACCCCGGCACATCCACGTTCTTTCACTTTGTCCAAAATCCTGTCCATTGAGGTGGTGGGATCCGTTCCACAAATGCCGGCAATGACGGGCGTTCCATTGGAAACTGCAGTGATTTCGTTGATCAACTCAAGCATCACCTCATTGGCATTGCCATAGGGCATAAGACCAGCTAAAGAACCAAGGCCGGCCATCCGAAATCGGCCAGAATTATACACAACAAGAAAGTCAACGCCTCCGACAACCTGTGCTTTGGCAGAAATGCCTACCCCTGCACCGCCGCCGATGATCACTTCCCCGCGCTCACGCAAGCTTCCAAAGCGCGCCAATAAATTTGCCCTACTTTCTGTCATAGCGAAGTTCTCTCTCTTCCAGTTTTCCTTCAATCTGCCTAAATGCGCGCAGAGCTACACGGGTAAATTCCGGGGAATTGATGTGGTGGGGAACGCGGAGGATAAGGCGATGCGAAGATTGCTCAACACCGGTTTCAATGGCTTTAAAGAGAGCTTCATTGGCCTCTTTATTCTCAAAAGGTCCCCCAACTCTATCAAGATGTGATACTCCACCTTCGGGCAGCAGAAACACAAATGGACCAAGCATTTTATTCAGCTTCTTAGAAATAAAAGCGCCAATTTTTTGGCATTCTTCAACGTTCGTGCGCATTAAAGTGACATGTGAGTTATGCGTAAGAAGCGTTCTTTCTTTAGCCCAGTTTGGAAGCGTGTCGCGGGCGCCGAAATTTACAGTGTCCAACGCACCGGCAGCGCCCAAATATGGCACATTTATGCGGGAAAAGACGTCTAGTCGCTCGGCGCCTGCGCTTAATACACCTCCTGCGATTTCATCAGCGATTTCAGTTGTTGTAATATCGCAAACCACTGAGACTTGCCCCTCTGCAACAAGAGCTTCCATCGATTGGCCACCCCAACCCGTGGCGTGAAACGTGATGCATTCATAACTTTCTGCTAATTGTTTGGAGAGATTGGTGACGCATGTTGTGGTAATTCCAAACATGGATAAAGCAACACTTGGCAGTTCCACTTGAATTTGCCCAGATTTCTGGCGGGCTTTAACCATACCAGACAGGCTGTTTGCGGCATTAGCAAGAATTTGACCGGTGATATGGTTTAAGCCGGATATGTCCGCGACTGACGGAATTACGATCAGGTCAGAGCCGCGGATATATGGTGAGATATCTCCTGAGGCCATAGTCGTGACTAGTATTTTTGGAATGCCGAGAGGCAACGCCCGCAGACCAGGAGCTGCAACGGCTGACCCGCTTGATCCTCCCAAAGCAATTATACCCCTAATATCGGGGCGTTTTGATACATATGCCTCAAAAGCGTCAGCCATTTGCCCAACGCGGTCTCCGAGGGGGCGGCTCGTATTCGTGTCAATAGTAGCGATTTCATGAGAAGGGATATCCGCGCCTGTCACCGAACTGCGCAACGATAAATCTGCCAGTCGCGCGGTCAAACCATTGCGGCGTAAAATGTCTCTAACATAGCGTAATTCCGCAGCTTTGGTGTCCAGTGTGCCCGCCACCAAGACGATACCTGCGCTTGCTCCTACGGGGCTCTGGCGAATAAGCGCCGAGGCTTGTGGCAGCGTTAGGGTTGAGGTTGTTGTCACGGCCCGCGCCTTTCGACGGATCCTTGCTTCGCTTAATTCGGCAGACCAGCGCCGCAAATTCTTGGGATTCACAGAATAGATCATCGTTGGCTTTTGCCGGGATTTTCGAACTGTGGTTTGAGGTAGATTGGCATCTGCCATTTCCTCACTATGGCGTCCAACACCCAGTAAGGCCTGCTGCAATCCCTTATCTGCAGCCAATCGGGTCGAGTCGATCAAGCGATTGATACGACCATTCAGCATTATCGCAACCTGCTCAGAAACCGCACAGGCGATGCGAATATTTTGTTCAATAACCAGAACATCCATTTCTCGTTGCGCAGCGAGCGTAACGAGCAGGTCGGCAACTTGATCAACGATGACTGGGGCTAAACCTTCAGTCGGTTCGTCCATGATCAGTAACCTTGGATTCTGCAGCAATGCGCGCGCAATCGCGAGCATTTGTTGTTCGCCTCCGGATAATTGAGCGCCTCCGTTATTTTTGCGCTCAGCCAATCGTGGAAATACTTCATAGATTCGTTCAACCGACCAGGGTTGTCCGGGCTTTTCGAGCATTTTTAAGTGCTCGTCTACAGTGAGCGATTTCCAAAGCCGGCGGCCTTGGGGAACATATCCGACACCTGAACGAGAGATTGAGCCTGGATCGGCTTTGGATATCGGCTTGCCATAGAGCGCCGTGGAACCGGACGCTATAGGAATTAATCCTATGATCGCTTTGCATAAAGTTGTTTTCCCCATACCGTTACGACCAACGACGGACATCACTCCTGATGGCAGGGCGAGGTCAACCCCCTGCAAGGCGTGGCTGGCCCCGTAAAAAACATTAAGGCCTCTGATATCTAGAGCGGGATTTTGTGGAGTTTCATTCATGGCCGCTTCCTAAGTAAAGCGCCTGAACCTCTGGATCATTTTCAATTTGCCTTGGCTGACCTTCTTTGAAAATGCGACCATTATGCATCATGGTAACGCGGTTAGAGACCGAAAGTGCAACATCCATATCATGCTCAATTATGATGTAGCCAACATGTTGCGGCATACGGGTGAGAATTTGTATGAGGTCCCAGCGCTCTTTTGGAGATAATCCCGCAGCAGGCTCATCGAAAAGAATGAGGCGTGGCGCGCCTGCCAGCGCTAATGCTATTTCAAGTTGACGTTGCTGACCATAGGACAGGTCTGATACTAATGAAGAGTGGACATCTTGCAGATTTACAATTTCTATCAATTCATCCGCAGCGATTGAAACGGGGTCACTAGGGTTTACACCGAACAAAGAAAAACGCCCGCTCGAAACGCCTCGGCATGCAAGATAAATATTCTCCAGAACGGTAAGCCCATTAAAGAGCAAGGAAATTTGATAGGTTCGTCTTAAACCGCGTCGGATGCGTTCATGGGGCTGAAAAAACGTAATATCTTCCCCAAAAAATTTTACAGAGCCGGAGTCGGGAGGAAAGTCACCCGTGATGCAATTGAATAGAGTTGTTTTTCCTGCTCCATTTGAGCCCAATACGGCCCGGCGCTCTCCGGGCCGTACTTTCAATGAAATATCGTTTAAAGCGACAAGTGCCCCAAAGCTCTTGGATAATCCGGTTAATTCCAATGCGAATTCGGTACCTACATCGCGTAGAGGTGCTGCTTCAGCCATTATGCTCCTCCAATTTGACGGGTTGCCACAATCGCTTAATATACCGGTCCCAAATACCGCACATGCCATCTGGTGAAAAATAAACGATCACTAAAAATGTAAGGCCAATAACAAGTTTGAAACGCTCTCCATCCAGACCGATTGCATTTAGAAAATCCAAAGAATAAGTGCGCAGCACAACGTAAAGAAGCGCGCCAACAAATGGGCCAATTGGTCGGTTTATGCCGCCTATTACTGTGATCACCAAAATATCGATTATTGGCCCGACAGATCCTGTGTTTGGGCTGATCTGTCCGTTTGACCAAACCAAAAGGATCCCGGCTATACCCGAAATTACGCCTGCGATTGCATAGGCCGCCAAACGATGGGCATTTACACTAAAGCCCATCGCGGCCATGCGCCGAGGATTGTCTCTTACCCCTTGCAGGGCCAGGCCGAATGGCGTGCGCGCTAAATGCACTGTGAACCAATAACTTACGGATGCTATGCCCAGCGTGAGGTAATAAAACGGTGTTGGTTCTTTCCAGTTTACTCCAAAGAGCACAGGTGTTTGAACGCCGTTAAATCCAGTGAATCCATTGAAAACGGTATAGTTTTGTCGAGTAAAGTAAAAAAACGCCGAGCCAATGGCCAAAGTGATCATTATTGTATAGATGCCCTCAGTCCGGATCGCCAGCGCGCCTGAAATGATACAAACTAATACTGATGCAAAAATCGCGATTATTACCGCGATAGGCCAAGGCCATGCAAAGCTGATCTCGGTTACGGCGCTTGCTCCAAATATAGCAATCGCATAGCCGGCTGCCGCCGCGGCCGTCATTTGTACTAAGCTGACCATCCCGCCATAACCGGCCAGGATCATCAGCGACAGAGAGATCATCCCGAGGATAAAGGCCCAACCAAAAATCTGATATTGCGTGAATTCACTGGTGAAAGTCGGAACCAGTAAAAGAAAAACTGCGATCACCCATATATGGGCCGGAATACGCGTGGGATCGAGCCAATGCGCCCTGGTTTGGGGCGGCTCGTCCGCAGATTTTTTTGTACTGAGCGCATAAGCCATCTTCTAATCCCGCCCCAGCAAACCTTGTGGCCGAAACGCGAGAACAACGACCATAATAACAAAAGTCAAAACAACGGAATAAGTGGGGGCGTAGACTGATCCAAATTGTTCTGCACAGCCGATTATTAAAGCACCGAGTGCAGCACCTGGAATTGAGCCCATGCCGCCCACAATCACCACCACCAAAGAGGATAACAGAAATCTGGTGTCTTCCCCGGGTGCAATAGATTGAAAAGTGCCACCCACAACGCCGGCAATACCGGCAAGACCTGCTCCAAAAGCAAAAACTCCGACAAAAATTAGTTGAATGCGTACACCGGAGGCGGCAAGCATTTCTCGGTCATCTACCCCCGCACGGATCAACATGCCGAGTTTAGATTTATTTAGAACATACCACATTCCCAAGCCGATGAAGACTGCGCACATCAATATGAACAGACGAACAGAGGGGTACTTAATATATATCGGCTCGCCAGTGCGCTTGCTAATTGAGGATTGAATAAATGTTTCAACTGGTCCGCTGAGCCAGTCTGGGGCATAAATTTGGTAAAATTCGCCCCCCCATTTCCAGAGCATAAGATCTGCCAAAACAATTGAAATTCCGATGGTGATCAAGGTTTGCTGAAGGTCTTGACCGTCAAGGTGGCGGAAAACAAAAACCTGAAGAATAATGCCAAGAATTGCCATAGCGACAAACGCGATGGGAAATGCCAACACCCAAGACCCGGTTACGCGACTGACTTCAAACCCGATATAGGCACCTGCCAAATACAATGATCCATGCGCCAGATTCACATTCCGCATCAGGCCGAAAATTAAGGTGAATCCAGACGCCACCAGAAAATAGAGGGCGCCTAAAGTGATGCCGTTCAGCAATGCATTCACAAAAACTTTCTTTCGGCCGAGGAGACCAACGAGCCACTCGGGCCAAATTGCTAAGATCAACCAAAGGACGCATAGCGCAGCGATCGCCCAAACCGCGCTATTGAACCAACGCTGCGAAACCAAGCTTTGATGATTTCCGGTCATACTATTCTCCTCCGTCAGGAAGAGTGAACTGAAAGAACGCCTCGAGTCTTTACCTCAGTGTCTGATCTAGCGTTCTAAAATCTCATATTTTTTACTTAAACCTCTAAGTAAAATTGCCGGTATTTTTGGTGCGATCAATATTGCGCCCGTCAGCACCTTCAAAGGATCTTATAAAATAAAAATGCTCGTTCCATCTAAAACCGCGGTAAATGACTCATGCAATCGAGTTAATATTAAGCTTTAGTTAGTTTTTTAGTGGCAACAAAAGAATTACGAGGCTGTAAATTGCCGATATTCACCAGGTGCCAGACCGACATGGGAAATGAAGAATCTTGAGAAACTGGCCTGACTGGAAAATCCAAGATTTTCAGAGATTACCCCTATAGTTTGGCTAGGGTTAACGATTTGCCTTAGCGATTCTTCGACCCGTAGAGTGTTCAGATAGATATTTGGTGATAACCCAGTATTATCTTTAAACAATTTGAAAAAATGGGCTCTAGACAAGCCAGACTCTGAGGCAATTTCTTCGATAACCATAGTATTTCCGACTTTATTCTTCATCGCTTCAATGGAGCGTCTGACGCGGTAGTCGGATATGCGCCTAGGCTGGGCTGCCAAAGCTTCATTATAATCGGAGCGTCTTGCACTTTCATTAAAACTTTCACGGGTCAGTTCGTAGACATATCCTTCTATTAAGTCTGAAGTGTCGCCCATCATTAAAAGGTTTGCCAATCGATTGACGTAACCTTTTATTTTCTGTGTTCGGTAAAATAGATGCGTTCCAAAGCGCATACCCGGTCTAAACTCGGTTTCGCGCTTGACAAACCAAATTGGCGATACGTACAAAACCAGAAAAGTGCTGGGGTCTGTTAAGCTGCCAGGTTTAAAAGAGTGTTCATGCCATGGAGAGCATCCAACAACGGTTTCTTGCGTAAGTGGGCCGGCTTGACCTTCAACGGGCATGGCGCTTTCAGGGCCCTCTAACAAAAATGTCAGGTGCGCTTCCCTGTGCGCGTGCGACACCATTGGTTCGCAAAACCTATAAATCGCAATACGGCCAAATACCCCGTGATGTACGGCTAAAGCGCGTTCCATTTTGATTATCCCATAAGTTTACCAGAGCGAGACTAACGCAAAAGTTGATTTTTTCCTAATTTTTTGGTTTCTAAAAAAAAACGCCGGGGCTATATCCGGCGTTTTGATCTTTGTTATATTGAAATTAGAGACTCTGCCTGCGGCTTGGATTTTATTTTCCTTGCCAGGCCTGACAGTCTACAACATCGCGGCTCGGTGTACCCAATGTTGCAAACTGTTCCGGTGTGAGACCTAAAGTTTGTCCAATATTATCGATCTTATTTATGAGCTTAGTTGCCAAGCTGCCGTCGCTTAATTCAACTACTTCCGTTACAAAGTTTGACCCGATAGCCTGCCGGTTTTCATCCAGATAAATTCGTCCATTTGGTGCATCAAGCACGAGTTCTGAAAGCGCCTTGCGAAACCCTGCTTGTCCATCACTGAGATCTCCGTTTACGGCTTCAATTGCCATAAGTGTGGCTTTTGCCGAGTTATAATAACCCGTTGCCAACAGCGAAGGTAATGGAAAACGTTGGTCCACTGGCCACGTATTTTGATAAGTGGCAACGAAGTTTTTCCATCCTTCATCTTCCCAAGTATCTGCTTGGGGACCCGAAGCGGGTGTGCCGATCAGAACTTGTTTCGCGCGCCCTTTAGAGCTGAGCACTGAACCGTCAACCATGATCGTACCACCGATCAAGTTTGCATTGCCTCCGGCTTGCAAATATTGGTTCAAGAAATTCACAGCATCAGCGCCTCCAAGCCCCAGATAAAGTGCATCCACATCTTCGGGTAAAGCGGCAATAATGGATGAAAAGTCTTTGGTCCCGAGGGGCACCCATTGGCGTTCGGCGATGTCGCCACCGGCGCGACAGAATTCTAGAGCAAAGCCCATGAAATTCGTGTAGCCAAATGAATAATCTTCGGCGATTGCCGCAACAACTTCCCAGCCTTTTTCATTGTAAACATAATTTCCTAGGCCGATTGTCCATTGAGCACCATCCATATTGAAGCGGTAGAATGTTTCAGACGGATCTACCATTGTGGTTTCCTGCGCACCAGATATTCCGTTTATGAAAGTGACATGAGGAACCGTTTTTGAATAGTCGCGCAACGCAATCCCTTCTGAACCAGAAAGCGGCCCAACGATGACGTCAACTTCATCTTGTTCGACAAGTTTACGTGCGGCGCGCAATGCGCTTTCAGGACTTGCATCTGTTGCCCCTATTATAATTTCGATTGGCCGGCCTGCTACCTCATTGCCAAACTCATTCAGTGCCATTTGAAACCCACGCTGGCTATCTTCACCAAGCACAGTATACGGACCCTCTAATGTTGCCATAAAGCCGATTTTCAAGGCATGGCCATCAGCAAAGGTCATCGTTGCTGCATTGGCAGACAATAATATTGCTCCCATTAGGTTTTTCATTATATCCTCCTATGATAAACACATGCATAATTGTTTTGACAAAGAGGCAGGAAAACCATACTCGAGGCACTCACAATTTACCTCAAAGTCCGGTTTTTTGAAAAATGGGCACTGTCAGAATAGACCGCCTTTCTAACAATAGGCCTGGCAATTAGCTATGCGGCTATGCCTAATCAAGTTTCATTCCGTTATTTCAAAACCAGTCCCGAAACCATCCAGCTTGCAGTAATATGTTTGTAAGATTTCCACTTTCACTGAGAAATATAGAAGACCTACTCCACGAAAGAGGGGTCGATTTGAGCTATGAGTCTGTTCGGTACTGTTGGCACAGGTTTGGCCCTAAGTTAGCAAGCGAGATTTAAAAACTCTTTTTTGCAGCCAAGGACCGCTTTGGGAACCGCTTTTGGGACCACTCAGTCACTTTTTGCCGGAGAGTGTCAGGATTAGATCGCCGGATTACTTGAAACTTGCCAGACTAGGCGAGACAATCACAGCCGGCCTCACCAAGTCCTGAACATGAAACCGCCTGTTCCAGAAGTTCCATTGAAAAGTTGTACATAATTTTGGGGTTGGACAAACAATTGACAGGTAAAGGTTCGGATAGGTTTCTAGTGGGGTGAAAGCTAAGCCCTGAGGGGATATAAAGCAAGGTCGTGCTCGTGTGGGATATAAGGGAATAAATATTTAGTAAAATTAGCGTAAGCTTTCATTCATGCGTTATAGTTCCACGGGAGCAGTTCATCAATTCTGTTGATCTTGTGGTCGGCAATGCGGGTGAGAACGGCTGTGAGCCACGCAAGGGGATCGACATTGTTGAGCTTGGCGGTTTCAATTAGGGGGTAGATGATGGTGGCGGACTTGCCGCAGCGTTCTGAGCCTACAAATATGTAGTTCTTGCGGCCAATGGCGATGCCGCGCATGCCCCTTTCTGCAGTGTTGTTATCAAGCTCGCGGAAGCCGTGGTTCAAATAGCTGCGCAGCCGCTTCATGCGAGTCAATTCAAAGCGAATGGCATTGGCCAGAAGCATTTTGCCTGACAGCTTGGGCAACTCACTTTGCAGCCAGTTTTTCAGATCACCGAGAATGGGTTTTGCTTTGGTGCGCCGTAACTGGATGCGCCGATCTGGCGGCGACCCGCGTACTTCCTTCTCAACGGCATAAAGCTGAGCGATGCGCTGTATAGCCTGTTCGACCACATGCGATCCTTGGGATTTGAACACATAAACGAACTTGCGTCTGATATGGGCCATACAAGCAACTTCTTTGATCTGGCCTGAACGGTACAGCTCTTCAAATCCTGCGTAGCCATCCGTATGCATCCAGCTTTGGTAGCGTTTGAGGTGTTCGCTTGGTCGGACACCCTTGCGGTCAGACGTGACCTGATAACACGCGGAAGGTGGCGCATCACTGCCCCAAGGCCGCTCGTCTTGCCCGTAGGCCCAGAAGCGAGCGTTCTTGGTTTTACCTCTGCCTGGGGCCAGCATCTTAACAGATTTGTCATCTGCAAAGATCGCCTGACCTGAGAGCACATAGCGCTTGATGGCCTCGGCCAGTGGTTCCAGCAGGGTCACAGCCTTACCAACCCATCCGGCTAAAGCTGAGCGATCCATGTCCAACACCTCTCGCGCAAAGATTTGAGCCCGACGGTAGAGAGGCAGTTGGTCCATGTATTTGCTAATCAAAACATGCGCCAAAAACCCCGGACCAAGAATGCCCTTCTCGATGGGTCACGATGGCATTGACGCTTGGGCGATGCAGTCACAATCTTTCCAAGCTATGCGGGGGCGGACGATCGGGTTCACAACAAAGCGGTTGGGGACGTATTTCAACTCATCTGTTGTATTACGCCCTAGTTCGCGGAACGCACCAACGCAGTCTGAACAGGCATCACCAGCCGATAGCAGCTGCTCAATACGTGGCAGATGTTCGGGCAGTGGTTTACGCTTGGGTTGGGCCTTTTGGGGTGGATCGGTTTGTTCGTCTACCTCAATTGGCGCGGCGGCAGCCTTGGCTAATTCCTCATCTTCAAGGCGTAGTTGCAGCTGATTGATGCCTTCGGCCTTCGATCCTAAGTGATGCGTGTTCTGGCTCGCAAACTGATGGCGCAGCTTCTCGATCAACAGGTCGCGGCTCTTCAACTCGGCAAATAATTCGACAGTAACGCGCGCAACTCAGCGGGTTCAGAAGGGATGAAATCAGCGGCGTTGCTCATGCGTTCATATACCTGATTTAGCTATCAGAGTGAATCCTAGAAGCGCAAAAGAACCAATAAATACGGGACTATCCAACCTGCACTGGTCGCCATGTCTTGTGTGGCATCTGCCAGTCGATGCCCTCCAATAACATTGATAATTGTGCGGGCGTTAAGTTGACTTTCCCATCCTTGGCCGCGGGCCAAACAAAGCGACTTTTCTCCAATCGTTTACTGAAGAGACACGCGCCCTGGCTATCCCACCATATAATCTTCAGCAGATCGCCGCGTCGCACATAGGGCTGACGGTGCTCGATCTAGAGCAGCCTCATTAACCGACATTCCAGGAAACGTAACCTCAATAGGAAGAAATAGGGCGTCGATAACGTCGACAGGGTCCTCAGCGACAGGCACAAACCTTGGATCACTCATCCACTTGTGGATCAGGCTCGCGTTCATCGCATAACTCCGGGCCACTTGGGCAACCGATGCTACTTCAACCCGCGCTCGGCCACAAATCTCGCCTTTCTCCTCATCCGACCAGAACCGCTTCTTTCCCTTGCTCAGAAAGCTTCTTAGGCATGGTGTCGTCTACCCGACTTCCAGTTATACCAGTTAAGTAAACGAAATTTCCTGTCTTCAAGCCGGGCGAAAACTTCATTTTTTCCGCAATGTTTCGTGATTCCGGCGGAAATAATCCAATTTTTTTCATAAAGGTTTTCCTTAAATAAAACAGAATATGGTCAAGTAACATTATGAAGCTAACATTTTGTTAGAGCAATAACTCCAACGGATCGTGGGTCCCCACGAAACCCTGTCGGCGGTAAAATTCATAATTCCTGTCGCTCGGCCAAACGACTAAAAGCTGAAGACCGCGTTGCCGGCATTTATTGATACAGTGTTTTAACAACTGTGTCCCTAGCCCTTGATTGCGGTGATCTGCCTTTACAAAAAAAAGAATTGGTCAAATATCCCCGATAGGATTGTTTAGAGGCTGGTGACAGCTCCTTGCGCATAAATCGCGTGGTCATTACGCCTATAAGTTGATTTCTGTCTTGAGCAACCCAATTAACTGTATCATTTAAAACTTAACTGGCCTGTAACGCCTTTCGATTTTTTTCTATAAATTCAGTCTTTGATTCCGCAAAAGGCGTTTCGGAAAAATACGTCTTTAGCTCCCATCTCAGGTTGGAAATTTCATCAAAATCATTGGAATTATGTGCTCTAATGATCATAATCTTATGGGTCCTTTTATAAGTTATTCAAATCCTCCGAATCGCCGGTTAAGCTTTCGCATCCCGCCGATCCAGCGGTCATAGTCACTGGCTTTGTTTTTAATATAGTTGCGCACCTGAGGATGGGGAAGGATTAAGAATTGCTCGTCCCGAATGCCCTGCACGCAAGCCTCTGCCACGTCTTCTGGTTTAATCACCCCATCGATACTCGCCACATGTTCTTCAAACCCGTGTATCATTTCGGTGCTGACAGCTTGGGGACATAAAAGTGATACTTTGATGCCTTGATCACCATAGCTCATCGCAATCCATTCGGCCAATCCAACAGCTGCGTGTTTGGTCACGCCGTAAGGGGCAGAGCCGACCTGGTTAAGCAATCCGGCCGCTGAGGATGTATTTAATAAATACCCGCCGCCGCGGGCTACCATGCGAGGTACCAGATAGCGTGCCGCCCAAACATGTGACATCAGATTAACATCCCATATTTTTTGCCATTGATCATCTGGCACCTCAACGCCGCCGGCCATTAAAATACCTGCATTTGAGCAAAAAAGATCAATGGGCCCAATATCATTTTCAGTCTGTTCAATCAGGGCAGCTATGGCGTTTGGATCGCTCACATCAAGTTTTTTCCCAATGCCATTAATGTGCTGAGCCGTCTCATGTGCGCCGTTCTCGTCTAGATCGGCGCAAATCACAGTTTGGGCATTTTCTTGGGCAAACCGGATGGCCATTGCGCGGCCAATGCCACTAGCAGCGCCCGTGATGATGACATTTTTGTCTTTTAATTCCATATCTTTATATCCTTTATGCCCACATGTTTGAGCCGCCACAAACGGTTAGGGCTTGACCTGTCATATACCGGCTCGCATCCGAGGCCAGAAATACAGCAAGCCCTTTTAAATCTTCAGCCTCGCCCAAGCGCCGGAGCGGTATTTCGCGCTCGATCCGAGTTTTGGCTTGTGGGTTTTCCCAAAGCTCACGTGCGAAATCCGTTTTGATTAAGCCCGGGCAAATAGCATTAAACCGAAGTCCCTTTGGGCCGTATTCCGCAGCAAGATTGCGTACAAGCCCAATGAGTGCAAGCTTTGACATACCATAAGTGCCGAGTGTTTCTGAGGGTTTGAAGGCGCCAATAGAGGATGTAAACATCAAAGATCCGTTGCCTTTTTGGATCATATCCTCTGCCACAAGCTGCGTAAGCCAAAGATTCGATTGCACATTTGTGGTCATGGTTTTTTCATAGGCCGCGTCCGATATTTCTGATGTAGGGCCAAAATAGGGGTTAACGCCCGCGTTTCCCACAACAATGTCAATTGGACCAGCGCTTGAACGGGCGCTTTCAACCAAAGCTGCCAGTTCAGTTTTAGATCCTGCATTGGCGGCAACAGCAATTGCCCTTTCGGCTCCGCAGGTTTTATTGATCTGCCCGGCTGCCGCTTCAAGCTGATCTTGTTTGCGGGCTGAAATAATCACGGTTGCCCCATGCTCTGCCAAGCCAGTTGCCATGGCCAATCCCATACCTTTGGACGCACCGGTAAGAAGGGCGACTTTTCCATTAAGATCAAATATTTTGCTCATTTTCCTTATCCATAATGTTTAACCCATTTGGAGTTTCTTTCATTATTCTTGCAAGGTTCACAAAAACAATTTGCAAGCCTGCCTTTTCTGAAGTCAATACTCACTTCCATCGTTTTTCTCGGATTGCAGTTCTAAGTCGTTCAAGCAACGCTGCTGCATGCCCCGGCGATCAATTTTGTCTGTGGCGCCGCGCGGCAATGGCTCTGTCTGCAGCCAAATGTGTCGGGGGATTTTGAAATGCGCGATATGCTGCAACAGAAAATCCTGCAACTCCTTGGTCGTTACGGCGCTTTCTTTTTGGATTTGAACGGCGGCACCAACAATTTCTCCTAAACGATCGTCTGGTAGGGAAAATACGCAGGCCTCCATTACGCAAGGATGTCGGTGCAATGCCCCTTCTACATCCAGACAGGCGATATTTTCACCGCCGCGGATGACGATGTTCTTCTTTCGGTCAACAATTGTAATAATGCCATTTGAGTCTATTTTGCCAAGGTCTCCTGTTTTCAACCAGCCATCGGATAAGACATCATTTGTCGCGTCTGGCTGATTAAGGTAGGCTCGCATATTGCAAACACTTTTTACGGTAATTTCGCCGACCTCTCCGGCTGAAACTTGCTCTCCGTTTTCTCCGAGAAACTTTATTTCTTGTAGGGGAGGGTGCAAACGTCCGGCCGCTCCCGGGTGATCAAGGTATTCATTCCCAATAAGGCCAATACCGACAGCATTTGTTTCTGTCATTCCCCAACCGGTTGCGAGCTGAGCGGATGGAAAGGCTTTATGCAGTTGGGCAACTTGTGCCGCAGGCCTTTTTGCCCCGCCAGAGCCAAGAAAATCAAGTGTATCAAGTGGCTCTGACATCTCGTGAGCAGCGGTCATTAGATCAGCTGATTGTGTTGGAACGCCCAAAAAACGGGTTACTTTTTCATCCCGAATAATGCGCACAGCGGTTTTTGCATCCCATTTGTGCATCAGGCAAATTTTTGCCCCAGCGGCCAAGCTTAATAAAAACATCGGGTGGGTCGCGGTGACATGAAATAACGGTGTCACCACAAGCACTGATGGTTTTATAGGGATGGATTTTTCCGCATTTTTCATAGGATCTATTTTTTGGGTAATCGCAGGCTGCATCAGCCATGTGTAAACCGCGTTGATGGCTCCCCGGTGGGTCAAGACAACCCCCTTTGGATGCCCCGTTGTTCCCGAAGAATACATGATTGAAAAATCATCATCGGGATCGATATTGATTTCTGGCCACTTCGCTGGAGTAGTGCTTTTTAAAAAATCCGAAAAACGGGTTGGCCAAAAAGCCTCTGCATCTCTTACAGCGACCATGTGCAAGTTTAAGTCTTTTACCAGCGGCTCAATGCTATTTATTCGCGGTCCATCGGCAAAGACCAATTTTGCAGAGCTATCTTCAAGGGCATACTTTAGCTCTTTTGTGGTCCACCATGCGTTTAAGAAAACAACCTTTGCGCCCAATGTGCTTATGGCCATGACCAGAATAAGAAACTCTGGATAATTGCGCATTGCTATTGCAATTGAAGTTCCTTTTTTGACTGAAAATTCATTTTGCAAATGCCAGGCAGTTTTTTTTATTTCTGTACAAAAGGCTTCATAACTCCGTCGCTCGTTTTGATAGACCAGATATTCGGCTTTTCCGTCATCATGGCTCGAAAACCCACGCTTGAGCATTTCACAAAGATTTTGAGGCGCGTTTTTAAATACGGGATAGTTGATCCCTCGGATCGAGGCGGTTTCCACAGCAAACATCTCATTCGTGGAAATGAGTTCAGCGACAGTAGTATTGATCTGGGTTAACCGCATGTTTTTTGAACACCGATAGGGCTAGTGCTGATCATGCTCTGATACTGTTTTTTTTGCCCCATCTGGTGTGAACCCTATAAAAAAAACTTCGAACAGCGTATCTCGTTTTTAATTGGCTGCCAATATTACTTGACGGGACGTATTTTTCAAAAACAATGCCCAAAATGCTTAAATAGTCTTGAAGTGCTTGCGATTTTGAGCGGGCAAATGAGGTGCTGCTTCTATTCGGAGATGAAGCCCAAACATTTTTGTGCAAGAGTTGAGTCTTTTTAGGGAGTATCAAAACTACAGTAAGTTGTGACAAATGGCTGCATATTGAATTTAAAAATTTTTATTGTATTCAACTAGTAATTGAATGATCAATAATGAATACAAAAGGAATAACTGTTAGCTTGCATGGCTCCGGCGGTAGGGATCGAACCTACGACCAATTGATTAACAGTCAACTGCTCTACCGCTGAGCTACGCCGGACCATGTAGCGCGTATATCAATAGCTTTTGATCACGTCCAGTGGGTTTTTTTGGTCTTATACATTTTTTTGAGCACTCCTCTAAACGGCTCAAAAAGGTTGTTATGGCTATCTTTAAACTTCATTAAAAAAAGCACTTTTTGAGTTGGTGGTCATCTCATTTTTGAGTTTTTACTTTAAAAAGAGTTTCAAATCCAAAAGGTTGATCGCATTCTACAATTCCACGTTCGCGCAAATCAATTAAATGAGCGAAAACATTTTGGGCGGCAGCCCCCAAAAGATTTTTTGGCGTTTCCGTATATATTTTCTTGGCTAGATTGTATGGATTTTCTAATCCAGAGCGTAATGCATCTAAAATCTGCATTTCGCGGCTCATTCGGTGATTGATAAGCCATTCGGTACGTTTTTTGGGCTCATACACAGGATTTCCGTGGCCGGGATAAAAAATTCTCCAATTCGAGCTGAGCAATTTATGGCATGACTTCATAAAGTCACCCAAATCTCCATCCGGAGGCGAAACCATTGAACTGGCCCAATCCATAATATGATCGCCGGTGAAAAGCGCATCCTTCCATGAAAAACTAAGGTGGTTTGAAAAGTGACCCGGTGTTTCCAGAACGCCAAGCTGCCAATCGTCTCCCGAAATCAGGTCGCCTTCCGTTATTCTCCTCTGCGGGCTAAAAGTGAAATCTACTCCTTCTCCTCCGCCTGAGTATCCTTGTTTAACCAAAGACCTCATTGTTTGGCTTTGTCCATCGTAAGAGGAACCAAATGCGTAAACTTTTGCTTGCGTGATGCCCGACAATTGGGATGCAAGTGGGGAATGGTCAATATGGGAATGTGTCACGAAAATATGTGTAATACGCTGGCCAGGCAGTAACGCTGTGAGGATTGAATTAAGATGCGGGGTACTGTGAGGACCGGGGTCAATAACAGCGATTTCACGCGAGCCAAGCAAATAAGTATTTGTCCCCCAAAAGGTCATTGGGGAAGGGTTAGGGGCCAGTATACGTCTAAGGCCAGGCTCCAACTCCTCGACTTGACCTGCCAGGGGGGCAAATTGTGGTTTCATATCGGTCATTCTTGTTCCCCTTTTGGGAATGTTAGGCTATTTGTAGAGATGATGTTTAACTGGATCAAACAGTATATGCCCTCAGGCCTCCACGGCCGCGCCGCCCTTATACTGGTGCTGCCAGTGATATTGATTTGGCTGGTGGTTTCAATTGTTTTTGTTCAACGTCACTTTGAAGGCGTAACAGAACAAATGACGCGTACCATACGCAGTGAAATTGTATTGATTAAGGAACTGTTGTCTTTGCGCGATACTTCTCTGTTGAACGCAAATTTTGTAGCAAAGCCACTCGGTATCCAAATACGAGAGGTGCCAAGTAGCGATGATGTCTTTAATATTGAACGAAGATTTTATGACTTTACTGGGATCGTGGTGCGTCGAGAGCTCATGTCATTGGCTGGAGTTAAGGCGGTTAGCCTACCAGATGATGGGACAGTGCGGATCAGGATACTCGTGACTGATCGGAGGTTTGACCTCACATTTTATCGCAACCGAGTTTCTGCATCTAACCCGCATCAGTTGATTGTAAATATGATATTTTTTGGGGGAATTTTCACGATAATAGCCTACATTTACCTTCGAAACCAACTGCGCCCAATTACACGCTTGGCAAGTGCTGCGGAAGCTTTTGGTTTAGGACGCACCGTTGCATATAAGCCATCTGGTGCAGTTGAAGTCCGAGCTGCCGGACAAGCCTTTTTGGATATGCGTGCACGAATAGAGCGGCATATAGAGCAAAGAACAATGATCCTTTCAGGTGTTAGCCATGACTTGCGTACTCCTTTAACCCGTTTGAAGTTAGGTCTTTCCTTGCTTTCAAAAGAAGAAAGAGAACCTTTAGAACGCGATGTTGATGAAATGCGCCAACTCTTAGATGAATTTTTGTCTTTCGCTCGCAATCAATCTGAAGTTGCTGCAAAAGCAACTCCAACAGACCCGATTGTATTGGTTAAAATAATTGTAGATGACGCTAAAAGGGCAGGGCGAAATGTTCGATTTGTCGGGGAGGGTACTCAAAGTTTTGTCAGTATGCGGCCTCTGTTGGTAAAGCGTGCTTTGGAAAATTTAGTTATGAATGCTGTGAGGTATGGTTCAAAAGCTGAAATTTCGATCAAATTGAATACCACAGATTTAATCTTTAGTATTGCAGATGATGGACCCGGCATACCAGAGCACCAAATTGATCAAGCTCTGAAACCTTTTTCACGATTAGATCCATCTCGTAATCAGAATCATGGATCGGGTGTGGGCTTGGGTTTACCTATTGCCGCGGATGTTGCACGCTCCCATGGCGGCAAACTAATTCTATCCAAGAGTGAGGTATTAGGCGGTCTACTTGCTGAATTTATCATTTCTAGGTGATTATTGGCTATTCTTTGCGAAACAATAACGCAGGAATGGGCTGACAGTTCATAGTTTTTGTTGGGTGAATTTTAATTGTGACCAAAGTATGGTATTTTTTTTGGAGGGCTTTGTTCTCCTTTACACCCAAAGGAGTGTAGTGATATATACGTTTTAGCCAATGGTGATAAAATGTACTACTCTAGTTTCTTAAGATTCATGCAATACGGTTTCTAAATAGTAGGGTGTTATTGTTTCGTGTGTTTTAGAATTGCCTTTGGTGCAGTGAAGGGAAGATGCAGTTTTGACGGGCTTTTGAATGGTTGTTTAATTTAGGTTAGAAGTTGTTTTCAGTATCTTAAGCCTTGGTCTAAATTAGCTTTTCGGGAGCTATGCAAGCTATAGGGCGTATTTCGTTCTTGGCGGTGGGGGTACATAAGGGTTGCTTTATTTCGTGACCCGCGCGCTGGGTATCCAAATTTATTTGGATGCTCCCCCGATGGGTGTTGATCCTCTTCAATTATTTGATGAATGGCGCGAGTACTAGATGCATAATATTTTTTTCGAAATTGATAAGAATTTAACGCTTGGAATGTCACAGCGTTTCAATCTTTGGATTGAGGGTGGATTTTTGTCCAATCTTTTTACCTTTTTTCGAGGTTATGGCCTTTTACCAGTATTTTCAGGTCGAGCAATAAATTTGCCAGACGCGGCGATGTTGGGTTTTTTTATTACTTTAATAAAGGAAGTCACTGGAGCTAAATCAAACTCCAAAGCTGTAACGAGGCTATTGCCATTTATTGCTAAACTGGAGCTTTGCAATCTGCGCAGTCATATTTTTTGCAGCACAATCAAAGGTAAAGGCGAGCCAGGTGATTTAATCACTGGAGGTAATGATGCATTTGTTAATGGTACGAGGTAAGTCATGAGCACTTGTGCGAAAAAAATGTACATTTTTTTATGTGAGTTCAAGCATTCTTTTTTAATGAAGTCGGGCTTTAATAACACCGCATCTGGAAATGTGATGGCGAGCGATTATTGTGAGAAAGATTATAGAGTATAATGGCAAATCAACATATTTTAGAAAATCAACTTCTCGGTAACACTAATGGCTGGACATCAAGCGGTCAGCCGGTTGCCGCGTCTAACCTAGACGACGGTAATGGAACGGGCTTCAAATGGTCTAACGGCTCGACCGGAGGATATATTGAAACAACATTCTCATGCGCTGAGGGAACCAAAGCGCAAATAAACGCTATGTTTGGTGTGAATGGTTCGGATTCTCAAACGGCGTCTTATAACTACAAAATGGAAGTGCTTGACGCAGACGGCAAGGTATTGGAATCTGAAACAGGGACGGTTACGAACCAGTCATCACACACCGGTGTGTTTGATTTTACAGCGCCAGAGGACAGCGAGGGTCCATTTACGTTTCGGATTACCGAAACGGGCCGAAGTGGAGAGCAAGGAAGTCATGATATGACTGTGCACTCTGCATGGATATTAGGCGATCCAGCGGATGGTACAGGTGGCAGTGACTATATTGTGTCTGGGACGTCGGGTGATGATGTTATCGATTCAACCTATACCGGAGATCTCGATGGGGACAGGGTCGATAATGACGATGCCGCGGATGGCAGCGATGATGATGTGATCGAAGCCGGTGAAGGTGATGATACTGTCCGCGCAGGTGTTGGAGAGGATGATGTTGATGGCGGTACGGGAAATGACATCCTTTACGGTGACGGCGGCAGTGACAACCTGACCGGGGATGATGGAGCTGACACAATATATGGTGGCAGCGGTGCTGATACGATAGATGGTGGCATCGGTGATGATAGCCTTGTTGGTGGAGCAGGCTTTGACTTGATTTACGGCGGTGCCGGTTCTGATACAATCGATAGTTTTGATTCCTTAGACACGGTTTATGGCGGTGACGCTGCGGACTTGGTCTATAATATAGCGAAAGATCTGGTTTTTGGCGGTGCCGGTAATGATACTCTGATTGGTAATTCAGGTACCAACGCTGACACTCTTTATGGTGATGCAGGCGCTGACAGTATAGACGGCGGTGGCGGCAATGATGAGATTTACGGTGGCTTAGAGAACGATACTCTTCTGGGCGGCCAGGGTGCCGATCTACTGTATGGCGGCAGCGGCGAGGACGATCTTTCTGGCAACGACAATTCCGATACCCTTTACGGCGGCGACAGCAATGACAATCTTGTGGGCGGCGGCGGCGGTGACAGCATTTATGGTGGAGATGGCAATGATTCCATCGATGGCGGTACTGGCACTGATACTCTTATTGGCGGTGCTGGCGATGACACCTATGTTGTGGAAAACGTGGGCGATGATGTCATTGAGGGCAGCGGTGAAGGCAGGGATCTTGTTGAAAGCTCGGTGAATTACACATTGGGTGAACATGTTGAAGATCTGACGCTGACGGGGGTGAGCAATCTGTCTGGTACCGGTAATGATGAGGCCAATGTTATCACTGGCAATACGGGCAATGATACGATTGATGGTGGTAGGCACCATGACACACTTTACGGCGGTGCTGGCGATGACAGTATAGATAGCGGTAGGGGCAACGATATTGTCTTCGGTGGCTCTGGTAATGATACCCTTATTGGCGGCACTGGCGGCGCGCAAAATGACACCCTTTACGGTGGCGCTGATGATGACCGCCTTGATGGCGGTGCTGGCGCTGACACCCTTTATGGCGGTCTTGGTGATGACCGCCTTGATGGCGGTTCTAGCAAAGACACGCTTTACGGCGGCGTTGGTAATGACACTTATGTTGTAAATAGCTCAGGCGATGATGTCATTGAGGGCAGCGGTGCAGGCAGGGATCTTGTTGAAAGCTCGGTGAATTACACATTGGGTAATCATGTTGAGGATCTGACGCTGACGGGGGCGAGAAATCTGTCTGGTACTGGTAATGATCTGGATAATCTGATCAAGGGCAATACGGGCGCTAATACGCTTGATGGCGGCGTCGGGGATGACACTCTTGATGGCAGTGCGGGAAATGACATCCTTTACGGTGGCGGCGGAAGTGACACCCTGGCCGGGGATGATGGCGCTGACACAATATATGGCGGCAATGGCGCTGATACGATAGATGGCGGTATCGGTGATGATAGCCTTATTGGTGGCGCAGGTTTCGACATAATTTACGGCGGTGCCGGTGCTGATAAGATTGACAGTTTTGATGCCCAAGACACGGTTTATGGCGGTGAAGGCGCGGATTCGGTTTATAATATAGCAAATGATCTGGTTTATGGTGGGGCTGGTGATGATACGCTGACGGGTGCTTCAGGTGGTAATTGGGCTGACACTATTTATGGTGATGCAGGTACTGACAGCATAGATGGTGGCGGCGGCAATGACACAATTTACGGTGGCTTAGAAAGCGATACTCTTCTGGGCGGCGATGGAGCCGATCTACTTTATGGCGGCAGCGGCGACGACAAGCTCGAGGGTAACAACAACTCTGACACCGTTTATGGCGGTGAGGGCAACGACAACATTATTGGTGGTGGTGGTGGTGATAGCCTTGTTGGCGGCGCTGGCAATGATAGTCTGGCTGGAGGTACTGGCACAGATACTTTGGTTGGCGGCGTTGGCGATGACACTTATGTTGTTGATAGCGCAGACGATGTTGTCATTGAGGGCAGCGGTGTAGGCAGGGATCTTGTTGAAAGCTCGGCTGATTACACGTTGGGTGATCATGTTGAGGATCTGACGCTGACGGGATTGGGTAATCTGTCTGGTACCGGTAATGTTGAGGCCAATGTTATCACTGGCAATACGGGCAATAATACGCTTTATGGCGGTGTTAACCATGACACGCTTTATGGCGGCGCTGGCGATGACAGTATAGACGGTGGTACGGGGCACGACATCCTTTACGGTGGCACTGGTAATGATACCCTTATTGGCGGTAATGTTACTTCCGGCGCGAGAAATGACACCCTTTACGGCGGTCTTGGTGATGACCGCCTTGATGGTGGCGCGCATAATGACACCCTTTACGGCGGCGTTGGTGATGATACTTATGTTGTGAATAGCTCCGGCGATGATGTCATTGAGGGCAGCAGTGCAGGCACGGATCTTGTTGAAAGCTCGGCTGATTACACATTGGGTGATCATGTTGAGGATCTGACGCTGACGGGGGCGAGTACTCTGTCTGGTACCGGTAATGCGCTGGACAACGTGATCAAAGGTAATACGGGCGCTAATACGCTGAGCGGTCTTAACGGTGAGGATACCATTTACGGAGGCTCTGGCGATGACAGTGTAGAGGGTGGTAGCGGCAGGGACATCCTTTACGGCGGCGTTGATAATGACCGTCTTGTTGGCGGCCTTGGCAATGACACTGTTTACGGTGGTACCGGCAACGATACAATCGATAGCTTTGGTCATGTAGACACAGTTTACGGTGGTGAGGGTGCGGACTCTATCTATGATATAGCGCTGGATCTGGTTTATGGCGGCGCTGGTGATGATACGCTGACGGGCGCTTCAGGTGGTAATTGGGCTGATACGCTTTATGGTGATGCAGGCGCTGACAGTATGGAGGGCGGTGGCGGCGGTGACATCCTTTACGGCGGCGCTGATAATGACCGCCTTGATGGCGGTGTTGGTGCTGACACCCTTTACGGCGGTCTTGGCGATGACACTTATGTTGTTGATAGCGCAGAAGATGATGTCATTGAGGGCAGCAGCGAAGGCAGGGATCTTGTTGAAAGCTCGGCTGATTACACATTGGGTGATCATGTTGAGGATCTGACGCTGACGGGGGCGAGTACTCTGTCTGGTACCGGTAATGCGCTGGACAACGTGATCAAAGGTAATACGGGCGCTAATACGCTGAGCGGTCTTAACGGTGAGGATACCATTTACGGAGGCTCTGGCGATGACAGTGTAGAGGGTGGTAGCGGCAGGGACATCCTTTACGGCGGCGTTGATAATGACCGTCTTGTTGGCGGCCTTGGCAATGACACTGTTTACGGTGGTACCGGCAACGATACAATCGATAGCTTTGGTCATGTAGACACAGTTTACGGTGGTGAGGGTGCGGACTCTATCTATGATATAGCGCTGGATCTGGTTTATGGCGGCGCTGGTGATGATACGCTGACGGGCGCTTCAGGTGGTAATTGGGCTGATACGCTTTATGGTGATGCAGGCGCTGACAGTATGGAGGGCGGTGGCGGCGGTGACATCCTTTACGGCGGCGCTGATAATGACCGCCTTGATGGCGGTGTTGGTGCTGACACCCTTTACGGCGGTCTTGGCGATGACACTTATGTTGTTGATAGCGCAGAAGATGATGTCATTGAGGGCAGCAGCGAAGGCAGGGATCTTGTTGAAAGCTCGGCTGATTACACATTGGGTGATCATGTTGAGGATCTGACGCTGACGGGATTGGGTAATCTGTCTGGTACCGGTAATGCGCTGGACAACGTGATCAAAGGTAATACGGGCGCTAATACGCTGAGCGGTCTTGACGGTGAGGATTCCATTTATGGCGATGCGGGCGCTGACAGTATAGAGGGCGGCGCTGGCAATGACCTCCTTTACGGCGGTCTTGGCGCTGACAGCCTTGCTGGTGGTAGCGGTGAAGACACTCTTTACGGTGATGCTGGAAACGATACAATCGAAACCTATTTTGGCAATGACACGGTTTACGGCGGTGACGGTGCGGACTCTATCTATGACATTGCGCTGGATCTAGTCTATGGCGGTGCTGGTGATGATACGCTGACGGGTGTTTCAAGTGGTAGCGCGGGTGACAGGCTTTACGGTGATGCAGGCGCTGACAGTATAGACGGCGGTAACGGCAATGACATCCTTTATGGCGGCACTGATAATGACAATCTAGACGGCGGTGCTGGCAAAGACACCCTTTACGGCGGCGCTGGCGATGACCACCTTGATGGTGGCGCGCTTAATGACACCCTTTATGGCGGCGTTGGTGATGACACTTATGTTGTAAATAGCTCAGGCGATGATGTTATTGAGGGCAGCGGCGAAGGCAGGGATCTTGTTGAAAGCTCGGTGAATTACACCTTGGGCAATCATGTTGAGGATCTGACGCTGACGGGATCGGATAATCTGTCTGGCACCGGTAATGCGCTGGACAACGTGATCAAAGGTAATACGGGCGCTAATACGCTGAGCGGTCTTGACGGTGAGGATTCCATTTATGGCGATGCGGGCGCTGACAGTATAGAGGGCGGCGCTGGCAATGACCTCCTTTACGGCGGTCTTGGCGCTGACAGCCTTGCTGGTGGTAGCGGCACTGACACCCTTTACGGCGGCGCTGGAAACGATACAATCGAAAGCCGTTCTGGTAGAGACACGGTTTACGGCGGTGACGGTGCGGACTCTATCTATGACATTGCGCTGGATCTAGTCTATGGCGGTGCTGGTGATGATACGCTGACGGGTGTTTCAAGTGGTAGCGCGGGTGACAGGCTTTACGGTGATGCAGGTGCTGACAGTATAGAGGGCGGCGGCGGCAATGACCTCCTTTACGGTGGCACTGATGCTGACAATCTAGGCGGCGGTAACGACAATGACACGCTTTACGGCGGTCTTGGCGCTGACAGTATAGACGGCGGTAGCAACAACGACACTCTTTACGGTGGTGCAGGCGCTGACAGCCTTGTTGGCGGTGGCGGCGCTGACATCCTTTACGGCGGCACTGATGATGACAGCCTTGATGGCGGTAGCAGTAAAGACACTCTTTACGGCGGTCTTGGCGATGACAGCTTAGATGGCGGTAGCAGCAACGACACCCTTTACGGCGGCGTTGGTGATGACACTTATGTTGTTGATAGCTCAGGCGATGATGTCATTGAGGGCAGCGGTGAAGGCAGGGATCTTGTTGAAAGCTCGGTGAATTACACATTGGGTGATCATGTTGAAGATCTGACGCTGACGGGGGCGAGCAATCTGTCTGGAACCGGTAATGCGCTGGACAACGTGATCAAGGGCAATGAAGGCAATAATAAGCTTGATGGTGGTGCTGGCGCTGACACCCTTTATGGCGGTGTTGGTGATGACACTTATGTTGTTGATAGCGCAGACGATGTTATCATTGAGGGCAGCGGTGCAGGCAGGGATCTTGTTGAAAGCTCGGTGAATTACACATTGGGTGATCATATTGAGGATCTGACGCTGACGGGATTGGGTAATCTGTCTGGTACCGGTAATGATGAGGCCAATGTTATCACTGGCAATACGGGCAATAATACGCTTGATGGCGGTGTTAACCATGACACGCTTTATGGCGGCGCTGGCGATGACAGTATAGACGGTGGTACGGGGCACGACATCCTTTACGGTGGCACTGGTAATGATACCCTTATTGGCGGTAATGTTAATGCCGGCGCAAGAAATGACACCCTTTACGGCGGCGCTGGCGATGACCACCTTGATGGCGGCGCTCTTAATGACACCATTTACGGCGGCGTTGGTGATGACACTTATGTTGTGAATAGCTCAGGCGATGATGTTATTGAGGGCAGCGGCGAAGGCAGGGATCTTGTTGAAAGCTCGGTGAATTACACATTGGGCAATCATGTTGAGGATCTGACGCTGACGGGGGCGAGTACTCTGTCTGGCACCGGTAATGCGCTGGACAACGTGATCAAAGGTAATACGGGCGCTAATACGCTGAGCGGTCTTGACGGTGAGGATTCCATTTATGGCGATGCGGGCGCTGACAGTATAGAGGGCGGCGGCGGCAATGACATCCTTTACGGCGGCACTGATGCTGACAATCTAGACGGCGGTAGCGACAATGACACCCTTTACGGCGGTCTTGGCGATGACAGCTTAGATGGCGGTAGCAGCAACGACACCCTTTACGGCGGCGTTGGTGATGACACTTATGTTGTTGATAGCTCAGGCGATGATGTCATTGAGGGCAGCGGTGAAGGCAGGGATCTTGTTGAAAGCTCGGTGAATTACACATTGGGTGATCATGTTGAAGATCTGACGCTGACGGGGGCGAGCAATCTGTCTGGAACCGGTAATGCGCTGGACAACGTGATCAAGGGCAATGAAGGCAATAATAAGCTTGATGGTGGTGCTGGCGCTGACACCCTTTATGGCGGCGCTGGTGATGACACTTATGTTGTTGATAGCACAGACGATGATGTCATTGAGGGCAGCGGTGCAGGCAGGGATCTTGTTGAAAGCTCGGTGAATTACACATTGGGTGATCATGTTGAGAACCTGACGCTGACGGGATCAGGTGATCTGTCTGGTACCGGTAATGCGCTGTACAACGTGATCAAGGGCAATGAAGGCAATAATAAGCTTGATGGCGACGGTGGCAAAGACACCCTTTATGGCGATGCTGGCAATGACACCATCGATGGCGGTGCTAGCCATGACATCCTTTACGGCGGCTCTGACGATGACATCCTTTACGGCGGTGGCGGTGGCGGCGCTGACAGCCTTTACGGTGGCGCTGGTAATGACATCCTCATAGGCGGTGTTGGTTCTGATGTGCTGGCTGGCGGCGCTGGTAATGATAGCATTGCTGTTGGCGGTAAAGATACGGCGACTGGCGGTGACGGTGATGATGTGTTCACACTGGATATCACTGACACGGGTTCACAGGTTAACGCAGAAATTACTGGTGGGGATGAGGGGGATGACACTGATACTCTTGATCTCTCTGGTGCTGCGGGCGGTGTTAACATCACTTACGCAGTTGACCCGGAAGAGGGCACTGTTAGCGGTCTTGATGCGGATGCCGACAAGGATTTAACGTTTGCAGAGATTGAGAAGGTTGTTGCTACTGATCATGCTGACACCATCGACGGATCAAATGCGACATCTTCTCTGACTGTAGAAGCGGGTGACGGTGATGATACTGTCACTGGCGGTACTGGTAATGACAGTATTGATGGCGGCGACGGCAATGATAGTCTGGCTGGAGGTACTGGCACAGACACTTTGGTTGGCGGCCTTGGCGATGACACCTATGTTGTTGATAGCGCGGACGATGATGTCATTGAGGGCAGCGGTGCAGGCAGGGATCTTGTTGAAAGCTCGGCTGATTACACATTGGGTAATCATGTTGAGGATCTGACGCTGACGGGATTGGGTAATCTGTCTGGTACCGGTAATGATGAGGCCAATGTTATCACTGGCAATACGGGCAATAATACGCTTGATGGCGGTGTTAACCATGACACGCTTTATGGCGGCGCTGGCGATGACAGTATAGACGGTGGTACGGGGCACGACATCCTTTACGGTGGCACTGGTAATGATACCCTTATTGGCGGTAATGTTAATGCCGGCGCAAGAAATGACACCCTTTACGGCGGTCTTGGAGATGACCGCCTTGATGGTGGCGCGCATAATGACACCCTTTACGGCGGCGTTGGTGATGATACTTATGTTGTGAATAGCTCAGGCGATGATGTCATTGAGGGCAGCGGTGAAGGCAGGGATCTTGTTGAAAGCTCGGTGAATTACACATTGGGTGAACATGTTGAGGATCTGACGCTGACGGGGGCGAATAATCGGTCTGGTACCGGTAATGCGCTGGACAACGTGATCAAGGGCAATGAAGGCAATAATAAGCTTGATGGCGGTGCTGGCGCTGACACCCTTTACGGCGGCGTTGGCGATGACACTTATGTTGTTGATAGCACAGACGATGTTGTCATTGAGGGCAGCGGTGAAGGCAGGGATCTTGTTGAAAGCTCGGCTGATTACACATTGGGTAATCATGTTGAGGATCTGACGCTGACGGGGGCGAGTACTCTGTCTGGCACCGGTAATGCGCTGGACAACGTGATCAAAGGTAATACGGGCGCTAATACGCTGATCGGTCTTGACGGTGAGGATTCCATTTATGGCGATGCGGGCGCTGACAGTATAGAGGGCGGCGCTGGCAATGACCTCCTTTACGGCGGTCTTGGCGCTGACAGCCTTGCTGGTGGTAGCGGCAATGACACCCTTTACGGCGGCGCTGGAAACGATACAATCGAAAGCGGTTCTGGTAGAGACACGGTTTACGGCGGTGACGGTGCGGACTCTATCTATGACATTGCGCTGGATCTAGTCTATGGCGGTGCTGGTGATGATACGCTGACGGGTGTTTCAAGTGGTAGCGCGGGTGACAGGCTTTACGGTGATGCAGGTGCTGACAGTATAGAGGGCGGCGGCGGCAATGACCTCCTTTACGGTGGCACTGATGCTGACAATCTAGGCGGCGGTAACGACAATGACACGCTTTACGGCGGTCTTGGCGCTGACAGTATAGACGGCGGTAGCAACAACGACACTCTTTACGGTGGTGCAGGCGCTGACAGCCTTGTTGGCGGTGGCGGCGCTGACATCCTTTACGGCGGCACTGATGATGACAGCCTTGATGGCGGTAGCAGTAAAGACACTCTTTACGGCGGTCTTGGCGATGACAGCTTAGATGGCGGTAGCAGCAACGACACCCTTTACGGCGGCGTTGGTGATGACACTTATGTTGTTGATAGCTCAGGCGATGATGTCATTGAGGGCAGCGGTGAAGGCAGGGATCTTGTTGAAAGCTCGGTGAATTACACATTGGGTGATCATGTTGAAGATCTGACGCTGACGGGGGCGAGCAATCTGTCTGGAACCGGTAATGCGCTGGACAACGTGATCAAGGGCAATGAAGGCAATAATAAGCTTGATGGTGGTGCTGGCGCTGACACCCTTTATGGCGGTGTTGGTGATGACACTTATGTTGTTGATAGCGCAGACGATGTTATCATTGAGGGCAGCGGTGCAGGCAGGGATCTTGTTGAAAGCTCGGTGAATTACACATTGGGTGATCATGTTGAGAACCTGACGCTGACGGGATCAGGTGATCTGTCTGGTACCGGTAATGCGCTGTACAACGTGATCAAGGGCAATGAAGGCAATAATAAGCTTGATGGCGACGGTGGCAAAGACACCCTTTATGGCGATGCTGGCAATGACACCATCGATGGCGGTGCTAGCCATGACATCCTTTACGGCGGCTCTGACGATGACATCCTTTACGGCGGTGGCGGTGGCGGCGCTGACAGCCTTTACGGTGGCGCTGGTAATGACATCCTCATAGGCGGTGTTGGTTCTGATGTGCTGGCTGGCGGCGCTGGTAATGATAGCATTGCTGTTGGCGGTAAAGATACGGCGACTGGCGGTGACGGTGATGATGTGTTCACACTGGATATCACTGACACGGGTTCACAGGTTAACGCAGAAATTACTGGTGGGGATGAGGGGGATGACACTGATACTCTTGATCTCTCTGGTGCTGCGGGCGGTGTTAACATCACTTACGCAGTTGACCCGGAAGAGGGCACTGTTAGCGGTCTTGATGCGGATGCCGACAAGGATTTAACGTTTGCAGAGATTGAGAAGGTTGTTGCTACTGATCATGCTGACACCATCGACGGATCAAATGCGACATCTTCTCTGACTGTAGAAGCGGGTGACGGTGATGATACTGTCACTGGCGGTACTGGTAATGACAGTATTGATGGCGGCGACGGCAATGATAGTCTGGCTGGAGGTACTGGCACAGACACTTTGGTTGGCGGCCTTGGCGATGACACCTATGTTGTTGATAGCGCGGACGATGATGTCATTGAGGGCAGCGGTGCAGGCAGGGATCTTGTTGAAAGCTCGGCTGATTACACATTGGGTAATCATGTTGAGGATCTGACGCTGACGGGATTGGGTAATCTGTCTGGTACCGGTAATGCGCTGGACAACGTGATCAAAGGTAATACGGGCGCTAATACGCTGAGCGGTCTTGACGGTGAGGATTCCATTTATGGCGATGCGGGCGCTGACAGTATAGAGGGCGGCGCTGGCAATGACCTCCTTTACGGCGGTCTTGGCGCTGACAGCCTTGCTGGTGGTAGCGGTGAAGACACTCTTTACGGTGATGCTGGAAACGATACAATCGAAACCTATTTTGGCAATGACACGGTTTACGGCGGTGACGGTGCGGACTCTATCTATGACATTGCGCTGGATCTAGTCTATGGCGGTGCTGGTGATGATACGCTGACGGGTGTTTCAAGTGGTAGCGCGGGTGACAGGCTTTACGGTGATGCAGGCGCTGACAGTATAGACGGCGGTAACGGCAATGACATCCTTTATGGCGGCACTGATAATGACAATCTAGACGGCGGTAGCGATAATGACACCCTTTACGGCGGTCTTGGCGATGACAGCCTAGATGGCGGTGCTAGCAAAGACACCCTTTACGGCGGTCTTGGTGATGACAGCCTTGATGGCGGCACTAATTCTGACACCCTTTACGGCGGCGTTGGCGATGACACTTATGTTGTGAATAGCTCAGGCGATGATGTCATTGAGGGCAGCAGCGAAGGCAGGGATCTTGTTGAAAGCTCGGTGAATTACACATTGGGTAATCATGTTGAGGATCTGACGCTGACGGGGGCGAATAATCGGTCTGGTACCGGTAATGCGCTGGACAACGTGATCGTTGGCAATGAAGGCAATAATACGCTTGATGGCGGTGCTGGCGCTGACACCCTTTATGGCGGCGCTGGCGCTGACAGCCTTTCTGGTGGTAGCGGCAATGATACCCTTTACGGCGGCGTTGGCGATGACACTTATGTTGTTGATAGCACAGAAGATGTAATCACTGAGGTTGACAGTGAAGGCACGGATCTTGTTCGGAGCTCGGCTAATTACACATTGAGCGATCATATTGAGAACCTTACGCTGACGGGATCAGGTGATCTGTCTGGTACCGGTAATGCGCTGGACAACGTGATCACTGGTAACGATGGCAATAATATTCTGAACGGTCTTGCCGGTGAGGATATCCTTTATGGCGGCGCTGGCGCTGACAGCCTTTCTGGTGGTAGCGGCAATGATACCCTTTACGGCGGCGTTGGCGATGACACTTATGTTGTTGATAGCACAGACGATGATGTCATTGAGGGCAGCAGCGAAGGCAGGGATCTTGTTGAAAGCTCGGCTGATTACACCTTGGGTGATCATATTGAGAACCTTACGCTGACGGGATCAGGTGATCTGTCTGGTACCGGTAATGCGCTGGACAACGTGATCACTGGTAACGATGGCAATAATACGCTTGATGGCGGTGCTGGCGCTGACACCCTTTACGGCGGCGCTGGCGATGACCACCTTGATGGCGGCGCTCTTAATGACACCCTTTATGGCGGCGTTGGTGATGACACTTATGTTGTAAATAGCTCAGGCGATGATGTTATTGAGGGCAGCGGCGAAGGCAGGGATCTTGTTGAAAGCTCGGTGAATTACACCTTGGGCAATCATGTTGAGGATCTGACGCTGACGGGATCGGATAATCTGTCTGGCACCGGTAATGCGCTGGACAACGTGATCAAAGGTAATACGGGCGCTAATACGCTGATCGGTCTTGACGGTGAGGATTCCATTTATGGCGATGCGGGCGCTGACAGTATAGAGGGCGGCGCTGGCAATGACCTCCTTTACGGCGGTCTTGGCGCTGACAGCCTTGCTGGTGGTAGCGGCACTGACACCCTTTACGGCGGCGCTGGAAACGATACAATCGAAAGCCGTTCTGGTAGAGACACGGTTTACGGCGGTGACGGTGCGGACTCTATCTATGACATTGCGCTGGATCTAGTCTATGGCGGTGCTGGTGATGATACGCTGACGGGTGTTTCAAGTGGTAGCGCGGGTGACAGGCTTTACGGTGATGCAGGTGCTGACAGTATAGAGGGCGGCGGCGGCAATGACCTCCTTTACGGTGGCACTGATGCTGACAATCTAGGCGGCGGTAACGACAATGACACGCTTTACGGCGGTCTTGGCGCTGACAGTATAGACGGCGGTAGCAACAACGACACTCTTTACGGTGGTGCAGGCGCTGACAGCCTTGTTGGCGGTGGCGGCGCTGACATCCTTTACGGCGGCACTGATGATGACAGCCTTGATGGCGGTAGCAGTAAAGACACTCTTTACGGCGGTCTTGGCGATGACAGCTTAGATGGCGGTAGCAGCAACGACACCCTTTACGGCGGCGTTGGTGATGACACTTATGTTGTTGATAGCTCAGGCGATGATGTCATTGAGGGCAGCGGTGAAGGCAGGGATCTTGTTGAAAGCTCGGTGAATTACACATTGGGTGATCATGTTGAAGATCTGACGCTGACGGGGGCGAGCAATCTGTCTGGAACCGGTAATGCGCTGGACAACGTGATCAAGGGCAATGAAGGCAATAATAAGCTTGATGGTGGTGCTGGCGCTGACACCCTTTATGGCGGCGCTGGTGATGACACTTATGTTGTTGATAGCACAGACGATGATGTCATTGAGGGCAGCGGTGCAGGCAGGGATCTTGTTGAAAGCTCGGTGAATTACACATTGGGTGATCATGTTGAGAACCTGACGCTGACGGGATCAGGTGATCTGTCTGGTACCGGTAATGCGCTGTACAACGTGATCAAGGGCAATGAAGGCAATAATAAGCTTGATGGCGACGGTGGCAAAGACACCCTTTATGGCGATGCTGGCAATGACACCATCGATGGCGGTGCTAGCCATGACATCCTTTACGGCGGCTCTGACGATGACATCCTTTACGGCGGTGGCGGTGGCGGCGCTGACAGCCTTTACGGTGGCGCTGGTAATGACATCCTCATAGGCGGTGTTGGTTCTGATGTGCTGGCTGGCGGCGCTGGTAATGATAGCATTGCTGTTGGCGGTAAAGATACGGCGACTGGCGGTGACGGTGATGATGTGTTCACACTGGATATCACTGACACGGGTTCACAGGTTAACGCAGAAATTACTGGTGGGGATGAGGGGGATGACACTGATACTCTTGATCTCTCTGGTGCTGCGGGCGGTGTTAACATCACTTACGCAGTTGACCCGGAAGAGGGCACTGTTAGCGGTCTTGATGCGGATGCCGACAAGGATTTAACGTTTGCAGAGATTGAGAAGGTTGTTGCTACTGATCATGCTGACACCATCGACGGATCAAATGCGACATCTTCTCTGACTGTAGAAGCGGGTGACGGTGATGATACTGTCACTGGCGGTACTGGTAATGACAGTATTGATGGCGGCGACGGCAATGATAGTCTGGCTGGAGGTACTGGCACAGACACTTTGGTTGGCGGCCTTGGCGATGACACCTATGTTGTTGATAGCGCGGACGATGATGTCATTGAGGGCAGCGGTGCAGGCAGGGATCTTGTTGAAAGCTCGGCTGATTACACATTGGGTAATCATGTTGAGGATCTGACGCTGACGGGATTGGGTAATCTGTCTGGTACCGGTAATGCGCTGGACAACGTGATCAAAGGTAATACGGGCGCTAATACGCTGAGCGGTCTTGACGGTGAGGATTCCATTTATGGCGATGCGGGCGCTGACAGTATAGAGGGCGGCGCTGGCAATGACCTCCTTTACGGCGGTCTTGGCGCTGACAGCCTTGCTGGTGGTAGCGGTGAAGACACTCTTTACGGTGATGCTGGAAACGATACAATCGAAACCTATTTTGGCAATGACACGGTTTACGGCGGTGACGGTGCGGACTCTATCTATGACATTGCGCTGGATCTAGTCTATGGCGGTGCTGGTGATGATACGCTGACGGGTGTTTCAAGTGGTAGCGCGGGTGACAGGCTTTACGGTGATGCAGGCGCTGACAGTATAGACGGCGGTAACGGCAATGACATCCTTTATGGCGGCACTGATAATGACAATCTAGACGGCGGTAGCGATAATGACACCCTTTACGGCGGTCTTGGCGATGACAGCCTAGATGGCGGTGCTAGCAAAGACACCCTTTACGGCGGTCTTGGTGATGACAGCCTTGATGGCGGCACTAATTCTGACACCCTTTACGGCGGCGTTGGCGCTGACACTTATGTTGTGAATAGCTCAGGCGATGATGTCATTGAGGGCAGCAGCGAAGGCAGGGATCTTGTTGAAAGCTCGGTGAATTACACCTTGGGCAATCATGTTGAGGATCTGACGCTGACGGGATTGGATAATCTGTCTGGCACCGGTAATGTGCTGGACAACGTGATCGTTGGCAATGAAGGCAATAATACGCTTGATGGCGGTGCGGGCTCTGATGAAATCGCTGGCCGAGACGGCTCTGATTGGATAGAGGGTGGCACTGGCGTT
Source organism: Rhodobacteraceae bacterium Araon29 (assembly GCA_039640505.1). NCBI lineage: Bacteria > Pseudomonadati > Pseudomonadota > Alphaproteobacteria > Rhodobacterales > Paracoccaceae > Rhodobacteraceae bacterium Araon29. The sequence goes on from CP046865.1 coordinate 1,708,542, forward strand.
GACGACCTTTATGGCGGTGCCGATGACGATAGTCTTTATGGTGGCGCTGATGATGACCAGCTTGAGGCCGGCACTGGCAATGACCGCCTTGATGGCGGCACCGGCGATGACGAGCTTTATGGCGAAGCTGGCGATGACACTTATGTTGTTGATAGCACAGGCGATGTTGTCACTGAGGGCAGCAGTGCAGGCACGGATCTTGTTGAAAGCTCGATTGATTACACCTTGGGCAATCATGTTGAGGATCTGACGCTGACGGGATCGGATAATCTGTCTGGCACCGGTAATGCGCTGGACAACGTGATCGTTGGCAATGAAGGCAATAATACGCTTGAAGGCGGGGCGGGCTCTGATGAAATCGCTGGCCGAGACGGCTCTGACTGGATAGAGGGTGGCACTGGCGTTGACGACCTTTATGGCGGTGCCGATGACGATAGTCTTTATGGTGGCGCTGATGATGACCAGCTTGAGGCCGGCACTGGCAATGACCGCCTTGATGGCGGCACCGGCGATGACGAGCTTTATGGCGAAGCTGGCGATGACACTTATGTTGTTGATAGCACAGGCGATGTTGTCACTGAGGGCAGCAGTGCAGGCACGGATCTTGTTGAAAGCTCGATTGATTACACCTTGGGCAATCATGTTGAGGATCTGACGCTGACGGGATCGGATAATCTGTCTGGCACCGGTAATGCGCTGGACAACGTGATCGTTGGCAATGAAGGCAATAATACGCTTGAAGGCGGGGCGGGCTCTGATGAAATCGCTGGCCGAGACGGCTCTGACTGGATAGAGGGTGGCACTGGCGTTGACGACCTTTATGGCGGTGCCGATGACGATAGTCTTTATGGTGGCGCTGATGATGACCAGCTTGAGGCCGGCACTGGCAATGACCGCCTTGATGGCGGCACCGGCGATGACGAGCTTTATGGCGAAGCTGGCGATGACACTTATGTTGTTGATAGCACAGGCGATGTTGTCACTGAGGGCAGCAGTGCAGGCACGGATCTTGTTGAAAGCTCGATTGATTACACCTTGGGCAATCATGTTGAGGATCTGACGCTGACGGGATCGGATAATCTGTCTGGCACCGGTAATGCGCTGGACAACGTGATCGTTGGCAATGAAGGCAATAATACGCTTGAAGGCGGGGCGGGCTCTGATGAAATCGCTGGCCGAGACGGCTCTGACTGGATAGAGGGTGGCACTGGCGTTGACGACCTTTATGGCGGTGCCGATGACGATAGTCTTTATGGTGGCGCTGATGATGACCAGCTTGAGGCCGGCACTGGCAATGACCGCCTTGATGGCGGCACCGGCGATGACGAGCTTTATGGCGAAGCTGGCGATGACACTTATGTTGTTGATAGCACAGGCGATGTTGTCACTGAGGGCAGCAGTGCAGGCACGGATCTTGTTGAAAGCTCGATTGATTACACCTTGGGCAATCATGTTGAGGATCTGACGCTGACGGGATCGGATAATCTGTCTGGCACCGGTAATGCGCTGGACAACGTGATCGTTGGCAATGAAGGCAATAATACGCTTGAAGGCGGGGCGGGCTCTGATGAAATCGCTGGCCGAGACGGCTCTGACTGGATAGAGGGTGGCACTGGCGTTGACGACCTTTATGGCGGTGCCGATGACGATAGTCTTTATGGTGGCGCTGATGATGACCAGCTTGAGGCCGGCACTGGCAATGACCGCCTTGATGGCGGCACCGGCGATGACGAGCTTTATGGCGAAGCTGGCGATGACACTTATGTTGTTGATAGCACAGGCGATGTTGTCACTGAGGGCAGCAGTGCAGGCACGGATCTTGTTGAAAGCTCGATTGATTACACCTTGGGCAATCATGTTGAGGATCTGACGCTGACGGGATCGGATAATCTGTCTGGCACCGGTAATGCGCTGGACAACGTGATCGTTGGCAATGAAGGCAATAATACGCTTGAAGGCGGGGCGGGCTCTGATGAAATCGCTGGCCGAGACGGCTCTGACTGGATAGAGGGTGGCACTGGCGTTGACGACCTTTATGGCGGTGCCGATGACGATAGTCTTTATGGTGGCGCTGATGATGACCAGCTTGAGGCCGGCACTGGCAATGACCGCCTTGATGGCGGCACCGGCGATGACGAGCTTTATGGCGAAGCTGGCGATGACACTTATGTTGTTGATAGCACAGGCGATGTTGTCACTGAGGGCAGCAGTGCAGGCACGGATCTTGTTGAAAGCTCGATTGATTACACCTTGGGCAATCATGTTGAGGATCTGACGCTGACGGGATCGGATAATCTGTCTGGCACCGGTAATGCGCTGGACAACGTGATCGTTGGCAATGAAGGCAATAATACGCTTGAAGGCGGGGCGGGCTCTGATGAAATCGCTGGCCGAGACGGCTCTGACTGGATAGAGGGTGGCACTGGCGTTGACGACCTTTATGGCGGTGCCGATGACGATAGTCTTTATGGTGGCGCTGATGATGACCAGCTTGAGGCCGGCACTGGCAATGACCGCCTTGATGGCGGCACCGGCGATGACGAGCTTTATGGCGAAGCTGGCGATGACACTTATGTTGTTGATAGCACAGGCGATGTTGTCACTGAGGGCAGCAGTGCAGGCACGGATCTTGTTGAAAGCTCGATTGATTACACCTTGGGCAATCATGTTGAGGATCTGACGCTGACGGGATCGGATAATCTGTCTGGCACCGGTAATGCGCTGGACAACGTGATCGTTGGCAATGAAGGCAATAATACGCTTGGAGGCGGTGCTGGCGCTGACACCCTTTATGGCGGCGCTGGCGCTGACAGCCTTTCTGGTGGTAGCGGCAATGATACCCTTTACGGCGGCGTTGGCGATGACACTTATGTTGTTGATAGCACAGAAGATGTAATCACTGAGGTTGACAGTGAAGGCACGGATCTTGTTCGGAGCTCGGCTAATTACACATTGAGCGATCATATTGAGAACCTTACGCTGACGGGATCAGGTGATTTGTCTGGTACCGGTAATGCGCTGGACAACGTGATCACTGGTAACGAGGGCAATAATATTCTGAACGGTCTTGCCGGTGGGGATACCCTTTACGGTGGTCTTGGCGATGACACTTATGTTGTTGATAGCACAGACGATGTTGTCATTGAGGGCAGCAGCGAAGGTAGGGATCTTGTTGAAAGCTCGGTGAATTACACCTTGGGTGACCATATTGAGGATCTGACGCTGACGGGGGCGAATAATCCGTCTGGTAATGTTAAGCTGACAGGGGCGAATGATCGGTCTGGTACGGGCAACACGTTGGACAACGTGATCACAGGCAATGATGGCAATAATACGCTTGATGGCGGCGCTGGCGCTGACATTCTTTACGGCGGCGCTGGCGATGACAGCCTTGATGGCGGCACCGGCGATGACACCATTTACGGCGGCGTTGGTGATGATACCTATGTTGTGGATAGCACAGACGATGATGTCATTGAGGGCAGCGGTGAAGGCAGGGATCTTGTTCGGAGCTCGGTTGATTATACATTAGGCGATCATGTTGAGAACCTGACGCTGACGGGTACGGAAGAACTGTCTGGCACCGGTAACACGTTGGACAACGTGATCACTGGCAATACCGGTGCTAATACTCTGATCGGTCTCGACGGCGAGGATTCCATTTACGGCGGTGTTGGTGATGATTTGCTTTATGGCGGCAATGACAACGATACAATCTATGGGCATTCCGGAAGTGACACGGTATTTGGCGGATCGGGTGATGACTTTATCAATACCCGAACAGCACCTGGCACGGGTTTTCCGGATATCTCAGTTACCCTAGCGGGCACTAATGTGCCTGCTGATACTGATGATTCAAATGATCTTGATATCATCTATGCAGGTATTGGAAATGATAGCATCCTGAGCGGTGACGACCGTGATTTGGTTTATGGAGGTTCTGATAACGATGTTATAGATGGTGGTTATGACCGGGATACTCTCTTTGGCGACAGCGGCGATGATACCATTGTTGGCAACGAAGGCAGTGATCTTATTGAGGGCGGTGACGGTGATGATGTTCTCTATGGGTTTGCTGACCCGGCTGTTTTAGACGAGGATATACCGGGGCTTACCGGAATACCAATCAGCGCCTTTATCCAAGAAGATTCGGTTGATTCTGCTGATAATAATGATCGTGACACGATTGATGGAGGCATCGGTAATGACATTATTTTCGGTCAAGATGATGATGATAGCTTGTCTGGTGGCGACGGTAATGATGAAATTTTTGGTGGGATTGATGATGACACGCTGAGAGGCGGCCGCGGCGATGATATCCTTTACGGTGGTGATAATAACGACATCTTAGGTGGCGATGATAGTAGAGACTTGCTTTATGGTGGAAGCGGTGCTGATACCCTTGAGGGCGGTAGCGACAAAGACACCCTTTACGGCGGTCTTGGCGATGACAGCCTTGTTGGCGGTAACGGCAATGACACCCTTTACGGCGGCAATGATGCGGACAACATAAGTGGCGGCACAAGCGGTGACCGAATTTACGGTGGCACTGGCAACGACATCTTAGATGGCGACGGCGGCCTAGATCTAATTTATGGTGGCACCGGCAACGATATCATAGATGGTGGCTCGAGAAATGACATCCTTTACGGCGGCGCTGGCGATGACCACCTTGATGGCGGCACGAATAATGACAGGCTTTACGGCGGCGCTGATGATGACAATCTAGAAGGCGGAGCTGGCAATGACACGCTTTACGGTGATGCCGGAAACGATACAATCGAAAGCCGTTCTGGTAGAGACACGGTTTACGGCGGTGACGGGGCGGACTCTATCTATGATACAGCGCTGGATCTGGTTTATGGTGGTGCTGGTGATGATACGCTGACGGGTGTTTCAAGTGGTAGCGCGGGTGACAGGCTTTACGGCGGCGCTGATGATGACAATCTAGAAGGCGGTGGCGGCAATGACAGGCTTTACGGCGGCGCTGATAATGACCGTCTTGTTGGCGGCAGCGGCAATGACACTGTTTACGGTGGTACCGGCAACGATACAATCGATAGCTTTAGTCATGTAGACACAGTTTACGGTGGTGAGGGTGCGGACTCTATCTATGATATAGCGCTGGATCTGGTTTATGGCGGCGCTGGTGATGATACGCTGACGGGTGCTTCAGGTGGTAATTGGGCTGACACGCTTTATGGCGATGCCGGCGCTGACAGTATAGAGGGCGGTGGCGGCAATGACATCCTTTACGGTGGCGCTGATGACGACCGCCTAGATGGCGGTAGTGAAAATGACACGCTTTACGGCGGTCTTGGCGATGATACTATGTCAGGAGGTAGCGGTAATGATACCTTTACCGAAATCGCTGGCAATGGTGCGGACACGATTTCGGATTTTAACACTGGCAACACCGGCTCTATTGATGATGGTGATCAATCGAACAATGACTTTGTTGACCTTGCCGCGTTTTATAATCAAGGCGTAGTAGATGCCATCATCGATGGTGGTGGGCCCGATTTCAAACATGGTTTGAACTTACTTAAGGAGGATCAGAAAGACGGTCATCTGGATGGCACCATTGACGGCGTTGATTATATCGATATCGGTAATATTGACCTTTCTCTGCTATCAGGCGGTGCCGAAGTTGATGCAGATGATCTTTCATATGACAACACTAATGTTGTTTGTTTCAACCGGGGTACGTTGATACGCACTCAAAAAGGTGAACTTCCAATTGAGGACCTACGGCCTGGGGATTTGGTATGGACGCAAGACAACGGCTTTCAACCAATCGCTTGGATTGGTTCACAGAAATTGACCGTTGAGGAACTTAAGCAATATCCAAATATCCGGCCAATACGGATTGAAAAAGGCGCCTTAGGGCTTGAGTTGCCAAGCCGTGACCTTGTTGTTTCACCGCAGCACCGTGTCTTGATAAATTCGAAAATTGTAAATCGTGAAACAAAGAACTCAGAAATTCTAATTGCTGCCAAATTTTTGACGCAAATACCAGGTATATCAATGGATATCGATATAGAAGAGGTTGAGTATTTCCATATGATGTTTGAGACTCATCAATTGGTGATTGCCGAAGGTACATTAGCAGAATCCCTTTATTTCGGGACAGAAGCAGTGAAAGGGTTGCAACCTGCTGCCAGATTAGAATTGCAATTTCTATTTCCTGAGCTTTTTGAAAGTACATTCATCCCTCGGCCAGTCAGGCCATTTATATCGGGGAAAAGGGGGCGTAGCCTTGCTAAACGTCATACGAAAAACAACCAACCGCTACTAGCTAAATATCGAGCGTGATATATTATCAGGCATAGATATTAGGCCTGATATTTGGATTGGAAAACTTTTGAATTGATAAATTTAGGAGATGAGAAGTGAGTAAAATTACGATTAACCGAGTGGAATATGAAACTGATTTGTTTAATGACAAAGCCAAGGCATTGCTTAATTCAGTAAGGGTAATAGAAGATAGTTTAGTAAAGTTAAATGATGAAGTGAAAGTATATAATACCGCTAAAAGAAGTTATGTATCTTCTCTTTTGGCAGAGCTTGAAGAATATAGTGAACCCAAAGATTATAAAACAGGAAAAAAAGCCGCTTCGAAAAAAACTAGATCTTCTGCGAAATCAAAAAAATCAACATAAGTTATTATAGTTACTCATTGATAAATGAAGTAATAAATAAATCGTAATACATACTGTAACTCGTTTGATTTTTATCTGGAACCAGAGGGTAATCCCCCGAAAATTAATAGTGTTCATAAGTAGAGTTTTCTTGGCATAATATCTGAGGAGATTTTGAATGAAGAATAAACGATACAGCGATGCGCAAATTATGGGGATATTGAAGCAGACCGAGAGTGGTCTGCGAATTTCCGAACTTTGCCGCGAACCTGTCATGGTCAATGCCAGCTTTTATAAATGACGTGCGAAGTTTGGTTGCATGGACGCATCTATGATCACGGAGCTGAAGGAGATGACTGATGAAAATCGCTGTCTGAAGCGCATGTATGCCGAGATGAGCATGCAAAACGACTTTCTTAAAGAAAAGCGCTTGGAAAAAAGCGTTAAGGCCGTCTGTGCGTAAAGAGATGGCCGTGAAAGTAGTCGCTACCCGTGGTGTCAGCATTTTCTTGGACTGCCGTACGTTTCAAGTCAGCACATGCTGCTATCGGTATGAACGCATGCTGAGTGACAAGAACTCGGAAATTACCGAATGGCTGGACCGAAAAATCTTTGAAACTATTGAGGAGGTACAAAGCCAAGCTACAGAATGGCTCTGGACTTACACCAACGACCGGCCCAGCATGGCCATCGGTGGGATCACACCCGCTATGAAACTTAAAATGGCCGCCTAATTCCATAAGCGGACCCAATTAAAAATGGGGAGATTACCAGAGCTAGAGCATATCTGGTCTCGGCCAAATTACACACCGCTAAATCAAAATTCGGAATCTTGACATCCAGACTTTTTCAAGCTCAATTTAGTGAAAGATTTCGGGTCTTTCGTAAACAAAATGCGCTGCACCTGGATGAATAACCTGTAATAAAATTGTGAAAGTGTTTTGATATGGATATCTCAAATTACCTCGACTCTAGGAAGGCTATCATTGAACACTGGTATTCAAAAGAAACGGAAAGCTTGAAATTATCCTGTTTGGAAACTGACAAGGTGCTCGATATTATGGCCTGGCTTTCTGAGGAGCAAGAAGCCAGCTTAGCGGTTGTAAATTCAAAGCATATGTTAGTCGGTATTATTTCAGAACGTGATATTATAAAACATCTCGCTGAGAAAAATGTAATTGATGGCAATTTAAAGGTAAGTGATTTACTGACTCGCAATGTAGTCAGCGCGTCGCCTGATACATATTGTGTGGATGCTTTGAAGATTATGGTCAAAGGCGATTTTAGAAATTTACCGATTGTCGTAGAAGATAAGTTCTTGGGAATTCTATCAATTATTGATGCAGCCAAAGGAAGGTTGCTAGAAACAATTTCTAGAAGTAATGATGTTTTTGATGCGCTTAAATCTTTTGGAAGTGATTTGCCTTATGTAAATGTTGAACAAAGCATGCAGGAAGCATTTGAGGTTTTAGCTACAAATAAAGCTCCTTTTTTAACTGTTAAAGATGATGGGGAGATAGTTGACTATTTGTCGTCTCAAGAAATAAATCGTATTAGGTTGAGATATAAACAGATTTAGCACTTCAAATTTTAGCAATAAATATCCAATGATATGCATATAACAACATTCGAATTGCCACTTCATTTTAAAGGTAATGACGCACCACCTAATAGAACATCGTAATCAGGAGTATGGAGCAAAATATCTAAAGTTTGAATTGCGAAAGGGTCAGAAGGCCTTTGTTAATCAACAAATGAAATTTAGGCTTTTGATATACTCCAATGAGAATATGTACTCAAAAGACTTGCAAAGATTAAACGGAGGGTAAGATAGCCATTTAGGCTTCTAGGTTGATAGTTGCGGCTTGCTGACGGTAATTGAATATTGGAAGTAATTCTGGCTTTATAATGAAGCAAAAAAATAGTGGATGATCCAATTTTATGATTGATCACATTCTTTTTATACAAACTAAACGTATCTTATGGGTTTTATTGGTGGGTGATGAGAGACTCGAACTCCCGACATCTTCGGTGTAAACGAAGCGCTCTACCAACTGAGCTAATCACCCACTGGAGCACGATGTATCCAAAGGAATTGCCAGACGCAAGGGGCAAGTTGACAAATTATTTTCCTTTTTCCTTTCAACATAAATTTCTATCTACGGCAAAGAAGTTTCTGACTTTGTAACATTCTAAGCAAGTTGAAATTCTGTTGGGTAGCCCCTCACTCAGTGACGATTGAACCGAAGACTTGTTAAGCTCACTATCTAATGGGTTCTTACGGCCGTTCCAGTATCAACACTAACTGAAGAAGTTTGACTTTCTTCTGCTGTTTCATCCCATTCAATTTTTTGAGGTGTTTCTATCAATGCCTCTTCTAATACCTGTGATACATTGTTGACTGGAATAATCGTGAGCCCATCTTTTACGTTATCGGGTATCTCGCTTAGATCCTTTTCATTTTCCTCGGGAATCAAAACTATTTTAATTCCTCCACGCAGTGCAGCAAGAAGTTTTTCTTTTAAACCTCCAATGGCGAGTGCATTGCCCCGCAGCGTAACTTCTCCTGTCATGGCAATATCTTTCCGCACTGGTATGCCAGTAAGAACTGATACGATTGATGTAACCATTGCCAAACCAGCACTAGGACCGTCTTTTGGTGTTGCTCCCTCTGGAACATGCACGTGTATATCCAGTTTATCAAAACGGGTTGGTTTTACTCCGATATTAGGACTTATTGAACGCACATAAGAGCTTGCAGCGTCAATACTCTCTTTCATTACATCGCCAAGTTTGCCTGTTGTTTTCATGCGACCTTTTCCAGGTAAGCAAAGAGCTTCAATAGAAAGTAAATCTCCGCCAACTGAAGTCCAAGCAAGCCCGGTTACAACACCCACCTGATCTTCTTGTTCTGCTAAACCATAGCGAAATTTTTTCACACCAAGAAAATCGTCTATATTGTCACTGGTGACTTTAATTTCGTTGGCTTCTTTTTTGATAATCTTTGTGACGGCTTTGCGTGTCAATTTAGCAATTTCACGTTCTAGATTTCTAACACCAGCCTCTCTTGTGTAACGTCGAATGATTTCGTTAATTGCCTCATCTTCGACTTCAAATTCATCTTTTTTCAGCCCGTGGTTTTTAACTTGTTTCTCCACTAAGTGCCGCCGCGCAATTTCACGTTTCTCATCTTCTGTATATCCAGCGAGTGGAATAATTTCCATTCTATCAAGCAAGGGGCCTGGCATGTTATAACTATTAGCAGTTGTTAGGAACATTACATTCGAAAGGTCATACTCAACTTCCAAGTAATGATCTATAAAAGTACTGTTTTGTTCTGGATCTAGCACCTCAAGCATTGCAGATGCAGGGTCACCACGAAAATCCTGTCCCATTTTATCAATTTCATCCAAAAGGATAAGTGGATTTGTAGTTTTTGCTTTTTTCAAGGCCTGAATTATTTTTCCCGGCATGGAACCTATGTAAGTTCTTCGATGCCCGCGTATTTCAGATTCGTCACGAACCCCGCCTAAAGAAATCCTTATGAATTCACGACCAGTGGCCTTTGCAACCGATTTACCAAGGGATGTTTTCCCAACACCGGGAGGGCCAACAAGGCACATTATCGGGCCTTTTAATTTTTGACTTCGTTGTTGAACTGCCAAGTATTCTATAATACGTTCCTTGACTTTCTCCAAACCGTAGTGATCGATATCCAGAGTACTCTGTGCACGACTTAAGTCCTTTTTAATTCGTGACTTAGTTCCCCACGGAAGAGCGAGAATCCAATCAAGATAGTTTCTAACAACGGTCGCCTCAGCTGACATTGGGCTCATGTTCTTCAGTTTTTTAAGTTCTGCTTCAGTCTTATCAAGTGCTTCTTTGCTAAGTTTTGTTTTGCGGATACGTTCTTCTAGCTCTGCTACTTCTGTGACCCCATCCTCACCGTCTCCTAATTCCTTCTGAATAGCCTTCATTTGTTCGTTGAGATAATATTCCCGTTGAGTGCGCTCCATTTGCGATTTTACCCGGGTTTTAATTTTTTTCTCAACTTTGAGAACACTCATTTCTCCTTGCATCAAACCATAAACTTGTTCCAGGCGATCGCTGACCGACAACGTTTCTAACAGATTTTGTTTTTGCTCTAGGTCGACCCCCAGGTGACCAGAAACAAGATCTGCAAGCTTGGTTGGTTCTGTTGCTTCAGAAACTGCGCTTAGGGCTTCCTCTGGAATATTCTTTTTGATTTTAGCATATCGCTCAAATTCACGTGATACATTTTGTAAGAGAGCTTCAATTGCTTGCGCGTCACCCGCATTTTCTTCTAAATGTTCCGCCCGCGCTTCAAAAAAACTGTCATTATCAAGGTATTCAGTGATTTTGACGCGCGATTGCCCTTCGACTAAAACTTTTACAGTACCATCTGGTAGTTTCAGTAATTGCAGTACATTGGCCAACACCCCAACAGAAAAAATACCTTCTTTATCTGGATCATCTTCCGACGGGTCTTTTTGGCTTGATAAAAGAATTTGTTTGTCATCCTGCATGACCTCTTCCAGAGCACGAACGGATTTTTCACGCCCGACAAATAAAGGTACAATCATAAATGGGAAAACCACAATGTCACGTAATGTCAACACTGGGTAAGAGGCGTTGAGGGGGTCTAGCATGCTCGATCCTTTAATAATGGTTGTAGCAGGGTAGGGTCATCGTTAACCATCTGCCTTTCCCATAAATTGTTTTCCACATATATCTAGTGAGGTTGCATCAGGTTTTCAATCTTGCTGAGGTGTTTTACTTCTAAGTTTACCGGTGAAGTGAAATGTTTTTCATCGTGTGAGAAGTCTGGCAAAGCAAAAATAATAAAATGTATGGGATAGTTACCTCGTTCCATCCGATAGTTCTACGTCAGCAATGAAAAAAAAGATCGCTGATAAGCATAACTTCAACTATAATTTAAAAAATGACTTTACTTTATGATGAAAAACCATTCAAAATTAGCTTTGTTGGTGCGTGAAGTTCCTTCTATTCCGCCCGCTCTTATCCTACTTTCTTACATTTTTTGTATTTCGCTTCTTGACGAGGAATAAAGCTAAGCCTAAGACACTTTTCACACCAGATAATTCTGGTGAACAGCAAGCGGTTGTAGCTCAGATGGTTAGAGTACCGGCCTGTCACGCCGGGGGTCGCGGGTTCGAGCCCCGTCAACCGCGCCAATGCTGTTCTTTTGAAGTTGTTTTTGCGCGGTTGTAGCTCAGATGGTTAGAGTACCGGCCTGTCACGCCGGGGGTCGCGGGTTCGAGCCCCGTCAACCGCGCCACTTCTTCAAATTAGTCTATTTTTTGATTTCTAGCGCTGAAAGTTCAGTTGTTTGCATTTGGTCTGCGCGTTTTTCTACGAGCTCAACTATATGATCAATCATTTGGTTGTTATCTATACGGTGATCTTGTTTACCCGCCCAGTAGACCATGCCATGGCCGGCGCCACCGCCAGTGAAACCTACGTCGGTCATCAAAGCCTCGCCTGGGCCGTTCACGACGCAGCCAATGATTGAAAGGCTGATCGGAGCTTTAATGTGTGCCAGCCGTTGTTCTAAAATCTCAACAGTTTTGATTACGTCAAAGCCTTGTCGTGCGCAGCTTGGGCAGGAAATTATGTTTACTCCACGGTGGCGCAGTCCTAACGATTTTAGAATTTCATATCCAACTTTGACCTCTTCAACCAGATCTGCGGAAAGCGAAACTCTTATTGTGTCACCGATACCCATCCATAATAAATTTCCAAGTCCTATTGCGGATTTAATTGTTCCACTTGTTAAGCTGCCGGCCTCTGTAATACCGAGATGGATAGGCGCATCAGTCAATTCAGCCAAAGACTGATAGGCAGCCGCAGCCATAAACACATCAGAAGCCTTCACACTGATTTTAAATTCATTAAAGTCATTATCCTGCAAGATACGTATATGCTCTAAGCCACTCTCTACCATTGCTTCAGGGCAAGGCTCTCGGTATTTGTCCAAAAGGTGCTTTTCTAGAGAGCCTGCGTTCACACCAATCCGAATAGCACAGCCATGGTTTTTGGCGGCCCTTATGACTTCTTTGATGCGTTCGGACGACCCTATATTCCCTGGGTTGATGCGAAGACAAGCGGCTCCTGCTTCTGCTGACTCAATGGCTCTTTTATAGTGAAAATGTATGTCAGCAACTATTGGAACAGGGCTTTCCTTTGTAATAGTTTTCAGAGCTTTACTGCTTTCCTGATCCGGTATCGAAACACGAACTATATCTGCACCTGCATCAGCGGCCCTTTGAATTTGTGCGATTGTATTCGTCACGTCTGTAGTCAAAGTATTGGTCATTGTTTGTACGGAAATTGGAGCATCTCCGCCGATAGGTACTGAGCCGACATGGATTTTTCTAGAGGTTCGGCGGTAAACGTTTCGCCAAGGTCGCAAATTATTTGATGACATCATACCATTCCAAATTGCTGGCTTGTCGCGATCATTTTAATCGAGTTTAATCAAGTGTTTGCGTTAACACTTGAGAAATTGTAAAGCTAGAAATATCCGCTTCTGCAACAATCTTTTGCAAGTGTGGATCAATCTCAATATCTGCCAGTTGATAAGTTTGGGTCAAAGAGTCTACAGATAACGGTATTTGCTTGACAACTTTTGCGCCATCGCCTGCAGGTCCGTAGAGAGCACCGTTCACAGCAAAATAGAGAGAGCCTGACATACCAGCGCGTAATCTAGGTGCTACTTCGGTTTGTGGTAGAATAAATTCTTCCCCAGGGTTCATGATTTGCTCGTAAATCGTAGTTCCATCGGCGGCTTTAACCTGCACCCAAGCTGGCCGAACAGCAAATAAAGCAAGCCGTGGTGGAGAATCTTCAACCACTTTTGGGACAGAATTTAATGCTGAATTAGCCAATATTTCTGCAAGTCCAAGGTCAGATTCTGCTGTTTCGTTAATGTATAAGGTTTCTAGAGCAGGCTTGAAATTTCCAATTTGGCTGGGGTCAAGCGAAGAAATAGGGGCATCCCTTGCCACTAATATTGGAACTTCGAGGGCTTGTGGGCGATAAAGACGATCCAAGTTTTCTTTGGTGGTATTTTCTGCAAACAAATAACTTGCTCGACTCTCTTTGGTTTCAATACCTCCACCAATTGGATCTAAATCTGACAAAACTATTGGGGTATTTTCTGCGGGAGAAACCTGCACTCTTTGAACTTCCTTGATGATTGACCATGCTCCAAAGCTAATTGAGCTTATAAGTGCTATCATTACAATTGTCGAACCGATTGCACGAGTATCAAAATGATCTAAAGCAGACTTTTTGGGTGGCATAAATTGCGTCGAGGCAGCAGCCAATGTGGCGATACCTGAGGCATTCTGAGGATGGAGGGTGAGATTTTTTTTCTTTCCGCGTGACTTGGACGACAAAGTAATTTTTGTAGCGAATCCGCTTTCAGAACAAAACTTTTCAAAAACTTCCTCTGGTGGCATTCCTAAATACTTAGCATAAGACTTAACATAACCAGCAATAAAGCTTGGTGTGTCAAACGCTTCTGGATCACAATTTTCTATTGCTGATATATAAGAAGCTTTAATTCTTAACTCGCGTTGAACATCCAAAAGCGACTTGCCAAGCGTTGCACGCTCACCGCGCATAAGATCACCCAGCGTAAGCTGGTAATCATCAAAACCTTTCAAATCCGTGCTGTTTTCCTGACTTGAAAAAGTCGGATCGTGCCTTTTCATGTTTCTCTTTCGCCTCAGTGTCCCCAACTCCCACAAAGCCAAAGCCGAATCGGTTTGGATTTGCGACACTTACGAATAATTACCATAGGAATAACGGGATTGCACCTGAAGACAGGTTTAGGCGCTTATTCCGGCACGATTCAGCGCACAATGTGACCAAAGTTCATCCATTGCCTTAACAAGATGATCAATTTCTTTTGGCCCATGTACGGGTGAGGGGGTGAACCTTAACCTTTCCGTACCGCGAGGCACTGTGGGAAAATTTATGGGTTGGACATAAATTCCGAAGTTGCTAAGCAACATGTCTGACAGCTTTTTGGTATGAACGGGGTTACCTACAATGACCGGAACTATGTGACTTTGGTGATCTATAATTGGAAGACCAAGCCCTTTTAGCCTAAGCTTTAATATTTTTGCTTGTGTTTGATGCAACTCACGGAGCTGTGAATTAGATTTGAGATGTGAAACCGAAGCAATTGCACCTGCAGCGATTGAAGGTGGTAAAGAAGTGGTAAAAATAAAACCGGGTGCATAGGATCGTATAGCATCGCATAGTTTTGAACTAGCAGCTATATAGCCCCCCATTGTTCCATAAGCTTTTGCTAAGGTTCCATTAATAATATCAATGCGGTGCGTTAACCCGTCGCGCTCTGCTACACCTGCTCCACGAGCACCATACATTCCCACGGCGTGAACTTCGTCTATGTAAGTCAATGCACCAAATTCTTCAGCCAGATCGCATATTCCGCGAATAGGAGCAAAATCTCCATCCATGGAATAGATTGATTCAAACGCTATGAGTTTTGGTAATTTTGCATCATCTAAAGACATTAACTCACGAAGATGGTCTAGATCGTTGTGTCGGAAAATTCGTTTTGCGCCACCATTGCGCTTTATGCCTTCAATCATTGAGGCATGATTGAGTTCATCGGAGTATATAATCAAACCAGGAAATAATTTTGGCAGAGTGCTTAACGTCGCATCATTGGCGATATAGGCACTTGTAAACAGCAATGCGCTTTCTTTTGAGTGCAAATCAGCGAGTTCAAATTCCAGTTCTTTATGAAATCGCGTTGTGCCAGAAATATTTCGAGTTCCCCCAGAGCCGGCACCAGTGGCGTCAAGTGCTTCGTGCATTGCATTTATCACGATTGGGTTTTGACCCATGCCAAGGTAGTCGTTTCCGCACCATACTGTGACAGGTCTTTTAGTCCCGTCAGAGCATTGCCAAACCGCATTTGGGAAATTCCCGCGTTCTCGCTCTATGTCTATAAATGTGCGATAACGCCCTTCCTCGTGCAACCGATTTATTGCTTGCTCAAGGTGATCTTCATAGCTCTTAAGTCGATCTTGCATAGTCTATACTTATCTGCTTTTTTCCTGTTACCCAAGTGCAAAACAAATTTTGGGTAGTGCCATAGATTTCAAGTTTCTCTTGTTTCCGTATCAACCTCAACTGGACACCCTGACGATCAATGCTAAAGTGTCTACGATTGTTATATAGCAGGAGAAATTTATGTCGCTAGCCCCTGTTCTTGCGCAGATTGACGCAGATTTAGACGAATCTATTACACGCCTTTTTCATTTGCTGCGAATTCGCTCTATTTCCACTGATCCTGTTTACAAAACAGAATGTGAAAAAGCTGCTAACTGGCTTGTTAATCAACTCACTTTACTGGGTGCTGATGCAAAGAAATGCGACACACCTGGACACCCAATGGTGTTGGGAGAGGCTTTTCCAGAAAGCGCAGACGGAAAACCGCATGTACTTTTTTATGGGCATTATGATGTTCAACCGGTTGATCCCATTGATTTATGGGATCGTGAGCCTTTTGACCCTGCTATAGAAGTCACCGACAGGGGCAAAGTTATTCGTGCCCGCGGTGCAGCGGATGATAAGGGCCAGCTTATGACTTTTATCGAAGCCTGCCGCGCCTGGAAATCTGTGCATGGTGACTTTCCGTGTCGAATCACCTTCTTTTTTGAAGGTGAAGAAGAAAGTGGATCACCCAGCCTCGTGCCATTTATGAAAGACCATAAAGAAGAGCTTACAAGTGATGTGGTTTTGATCTGCGATACAGGATTGTTTCAAAGTAAAACCCCTGCAGTTGTAACAAGATTACGCGGTCTATTAGGGGAAGAAATTAGTATTACAGGACCAGATAAGGATTTGCACTCTGGTATGTACGGCGGCCCTGCAATAAATCCTATTCGAGTATTAAGCAAAATTTTGGCAAATTTGCATGATTCTGATGGCCGAATTACAGTTCCGGATTTTTATGACGGTGTGCCCGAGTTACCTGCTGAAATCAGTGCTCAATGGGCATCGTTAAATTTTGACCATGAGAGCTTTCTTGGCGATGTGGGTTTAAGTGTACCGGCAGGAGAAGATGGTTTTACACCACTTGAAATGATATGGTCTCGACCGACCTGTGAAATAAATGGGATTATTGGTGGTTACACAGGAAAGGGGTTTAAAACGGTTTTACCCAGTACAGCCAGTGCTAAGGTAAGTTTTCGTTTGGTAGGAGATCAAGACCCGCATAAAATTAGAGCCAGTTTTCGTGAATATATTCGGTCGATGGTGCCTGAGGATTGCAAAATAGAATTTAAAGGGCACGGTGCTTCGCAAGGGTCTGTTATGTCAACGCAAGCTCCTGAATTTGAAGCTGCGCGCAAAGCTTTGAGTGAGGAATGGCCTAATGATGCAGCATTTGTTGGATGTGGAGGATCTATTCCAATCGCAGGTCATTTCCAAAACATCACTGGTGTTACACCCATGCTTATTGGATTTGGTAAAGATGATGATCAACTGCATTCTCCTAATGAAAAATATGATTTGGAAAGCTTCCACAAAGGGATGCGCAGCTGGGCCCGCGTGCTTGCAGAGTTAACGAAATAATTACCTTAAACGGTGTGAGTAAAGTCAGATCTTTTTTTGGCTAAGAAGATGGTGAAAAATTATTTTTGAAGGTTTCAAGAAAGCCACAGTCCACATCAACGAGGTGGACATCTTTTACTGTATCGGTGGGCAGGGCGATCCTGTGCTGCTTTTGCATGGGTTTCCCCAAACCCATGTGATGTGGGCTGAAATTGCAGGATTTTTGGCGCAGAGTTTTACTGTGATATGTGCCGACTTACGAGGTTACGGAGCATCTAGTAAGCCGCGCGGTGTCAAGAATTACTCCTTTAGGGAAATGGGAAAAGATCAAATAGCTTTGATGCACCATCTGGGTTTTGACGAATTTCATCTGGTCGGGCACGATCGCGGAGGCCGCGTCGCTCATCGAATATCTTTAGATTTTTTGGAAAATGTTAAAAGCTTAACGCTTATGGATATAGTGCCAACACATCTTTTGCTGGATCAGATTAATAAAGAGGTGGCACGTGCTTATTACCACTGGCTTTTTTTGGCGCAGCCATACCCGTTTCCTGAAACCCTTATTTCATCCGATCCCGACTATTTTTACGAAAGCTGTTTGCTGGGGTGGGGAGGTGCGAAATTAAGTGATTTCCCAATTAAACATCTTACGGAATATCGAAAATCATGGCGAGATGCCGAAACCGTAAGGGCAATGTGTGACGACTATCGTGCTGCTATAGATTTTGACTTCAATCTTGATGAGATAGATTTAAGCCGCAGGCTTGATTTGCCTTCTCTCATCATGTGGGGCCAAGATGGCGCTATGGATCGTGCCTACGACATGAGCACAGTCTGGAAAAACCGGCTGTCAAACCTACAAACCAAGGCGATGCCAGGCGGGCATTTTTTCCCTGAAATTTCTTCTGAAATGACAGCCGAGGTTCTAAACTCCTTTTTAAAATCGCTTGAATGATGCCTGAAGCCAAACAACTGAAAAACGGAAATAACGTCGTTTAGCACAAAGTTAGCGCCGCTTGTCTGTAACCATTTTAACAAGAGCATCTGCTGGCACAAATCCGCGTAGTATTTCATCATGTAAAACAAATGTAGGGGTTCCTGTAATTTCCATAATCTGCCCCAAAGCACGGTTTTGTTGGATAACCGCGATCACGGAGTCGGTATTCATATGGTTCAAAATACTGTCTTTGTCTAAGTTAAGCGCTGTCGCAATGCGGCCTAGCGCGCTTGGCGTCGTATTACCTTTGAATGATATTAAAATATCATGGGCAGCTTTATAAGCTTTGTTTCCATAAAGCTGTTGAACTGCGATTGCAAATTGAGCTGATGTAATTGATGACTCTCCGAGGATTGGAAATTCTTTTATTATAAGTTTAATATTTCCGTCTCTTGCGAGTAATTCCTCAACTTCACTGTGGGCCTTTCGGCAATATCCACACTTGTAATCTACAAACTCGACCAGCGTAATATCACCTTCTGGATTGCCGCCAACATAAGAATACCCGTCAGCAAAAATTGCTGCGCTATTGTTTTCAACCAACTCAAGATCACGTTGAGTTTCTGTTTGCGCCTGTCTTTGTTGTAAAATATCGACGGCTTCATAGATGACCTCTGGGTTGTCTAAAAGATATGCTCGTATTTCGGCCCGAAAGGCGACTCTTTGGTTTTCCGTCATTTTACTGACATCAAAGGCAGCAGCCATTTGAGTAAAAAGTAGTAGACATAAAATACTGGCAAATGCGGTCTTATGCTGGGTCATGATTTTCCAATAGTGTTTTTATTTCAGTTGATTTGAGTTTACGATGTCTTGTGCTCTTTGCCATGGGGGGGAGCCTTGTGGCAAGAGAGACACAGCTTTTTTGGCGTGCCGCATTGCATCTTTGAGGTTGCCTTTAAGACCAAATCGTTCAGCTGTGATCAAAGACGCCATTCCTTGGTTTTCCAATTTTGCATAAGCTAAGGCCAAATCATGTAACAGCGTTATGTTTTTGAAATCCATGTCATACGCCTTTTTAAGCGGTTGCAAAGCACTTTCCGTTTGCCCTGCTGCTAACAATGCACGCCCTTGACCCGCAAGTATTAGTGATTGATCAGGTGCCATAGACACGGCTTTCGCATAGGCGTTGGCTGCCTGAGAAAACTGTCTATTTCGCATCAAAAGCTCTGCCTTTAGATCTTGGAAAAATGGATCTGCGGGGCGAATTTTCTGAGCTTTTTCAATGGCTTTCAGCGCTTGGGTGAGCTTGCCGCGACGTGAAAAAGCGATTGCGCGTTGCATAAAGGCAATATCCTCAGAAACGGCGGTTCCAGAAGCGGCAAGTGTTCGGTCAGGATCTTGTGAAAATGCACGGGTTTTCGCGACTGCACGGGCATGCCAGTAGCGCGCGTTGGGGTTGGGGCTTGTTGGCTCCTTAACCTGAGCTTGGGCTTTTGCTGACCTTAATCTATCGCGAGATAAAGGATGGGTTCTGGCGTAAGGGTCTTGCCGACTGGACGCGAGGTATTCTTGACCTGAAAGATAATCAAGCACTTGCAAAGCTCCTTTCGGATCAATGCCTAATTTTGAAAAATACATTAAGGCAGCTTGATCAGCTGCAATTTCCTCACTTTGTGTATGAGAGTTAAATACACGCTGAGCACTGTTTGACATTCCAATGGCTAATCCCGCCCCTAGGCCTGGGTTGTTATTTGCTTTGCCGGTTGCCAAGGCTAAGGCTAATCCAAACCGGGCTGCATTACGCGTTGCCTGCATATTTTGTTTGCGCCGGGAAAGATGCCCATTGGCAATATGGGCCACTTCATGGGCGATAACCGATTGCAACATTTCAGCGGACTCTGTTTTTAAGACCAAACCTACATTTAAAAAAATATGATGCCTATCAAACACAAAGGCGTTGAAAGCCGCATCATCAACCAACATGACTTTGACTTGGTCTGGTCTTAGTCCTGCAATTTGTAAAATAGGGCGCGCAAGTTCAGAAAATGCATGCTCTATATCCGCGTCTCGCAATAAACTTGTTGCGAAGGCCGGCGGCGCAATTGTTAAAAATGTGATTAGGATTGAAAAAGTTTTAATCATTCGTATTGACGCTGCCGTTAATTCCTTGAAGAACCTTTATATAAGACCACTTTGGGATTTGTTAATGAAAAACTCAAGTCGAGGGGCTATTGATCCCTTTATTGTGATGGATGTAATGGAATCAGCTCGGCAAGCCGAGCAGAGTGGCCGCAGCATTATCCATATGGAAGTTGGGCAACCAGGAACACCTGCACCGCAGGGGGCGTTGAATAGCTTAAAAAACGATTTATTGCAGGACCCAATGGGCTATACTGTTGCAATGGGGCTTCCCGAATTGCGTCAAAAAATTGCCCATCTTTACGCTGACTGGTATAACTTAGACATCAATCCAAATCGCGTTGTTATAACTCCGGGGTCATCTGGTGCGTTCATTTTGGCGTTTACCGCTTTGTTTGATGCAGGTGACCGAGTGGGGATTGGCGCTCCTGGATATCCCAGCTACCGGCAAATTCTCAAAGCGCTTGATCTTGTGCCAGTAGATATTGAAACCCAAATGGTCAACCGCTTTCAACCGATCGCCAAAGATATTTCTGATAACGAGCTTTCAGGTTTTTTAGTTGCATCGCCGGCCAATCCAACAGGAACCATGCTGGATCGTAAGGCCCTTAGCTCATTGATCAACGAAGCCTCTGATTGCGGCGTGTCCTTTATTAGTGATGAAATTTATCATGGGTTGGAATATGAAACCAAAGCAGTCAGCGCGTTGGAAATTACGGATGACTGTTTTGTGATTAATTCGTTTTCCAAATATTTTTCAATGACTGGGTGGCGTGTTGGGTGGATGGTTGTTCCTGCAACTCATATTCGGCAGGTCGAAAGATTGGCGCAAAATTTATTTATATGCGCCCCGCATGTAAGCCAAGTTGCCGCTTTGGCAGCTATGGACTGCAAAGATGAATTGGCAGAAAATATCAAAGTATATGAGCAAAACAGGCAACTCATGTTAGAAGGTTTGCCCAAAGCAGGCTTTGATAAAATTTCACCTCCGGATGGTGCCTTTTATATTTATGCAGATATCAGTCGGTTTTCTCGAGATAGTCTTGGGTTTTCGCGTGAACTTCTTGATATAGCAGGGGTTGCGGTTACGCCCGGTTTGGATTTTGATCCCAAGCGTGGCTCTACCATGTTACGGTTTTCCTATGCCCGAAGCACCGACGATATTCGCGAAGGGTTGCGCCGACTTGAAAATCACATGCGACAACGAGGCTTTATCGAGTAAAAGCAACATATGAGATATTTAAACTGGCCTGCATTGGCTTTGAACTTTCTTTTGACGGTTTGTGCCGTCGGCTCTGCTTCGTCCTCGGATATAAACTCTGCCTTGGCACGGGTGGATGCGAAAAACTCATCTATTGATGATATTTTATGGGGGCAGGTTCGACTGCAGCTTTCGCTGTCACAAGGGGTGCCTTACCGTGTCTATACTATAATTGAGCCTAATCGCGTTGTATTAGAGTTTAATAGAGCCATCATAGATGACATCGCTATGGATAAAGTAAACCACAGCGATAAAATTGACTCGGTTGAAGTCATGGTTTCGGCAGAAGGTTGGAATCAGCTTATTTTGACTACCAAACAACCGCTTATAGTTTTTTCAGTTGAAACTAAGGTCCCTGATGACGGTTCAAGCGCCACGCTAGATTTGGTTTTGGTACCGGTTACTCAAACGGAATTTGAGACAAACTCTAAACCGGTGCAGGCTAGAAAAGCAGAACCAATATCCCAACCTGCGACACTGCCTGGCAAAGAAACAATAAACGGAAAGTTACGCATTGCTATTGATCCCGGCCATGGAGGCATAGACCCGGGTGCGCAAGTTCAAGGGATTGAAGAATCTGATCTGATGTTGAGCTTAGCGCGAGATATCAAGGAAAGTCTTCTGAGAAACGATAATATCGAGGTAACACTTACGCGCGTAGAAGACATTTTTGTCTCTTTGGAGGAGCGGGTTAGATTGGCCAACTCGTTTCAGGCGGATATTTTCATTTCATTGCATGCAGACGCAGTGACTGAAGGGGTTGCGCGCGGTGCCACAGTTTATACACTTTCAGAAGAGGCCACCGATAAAGCCAGTGCAGCTTTGGTAGCCCGTCATGATCATGATCAATTAATTTCCGGTCTGGATCTAAGTGGTGCAGAGGGCGCAGTTACGGATGTATTGATAGATCTTGCGCGTTTGGATAATGGGCCGCGGTCTAAAGAGTTGGCTTTGTCTGTTGTCTCAGGGCTTAAAGAGGCACTTGGTCAGGTCAATGCGAAACCCTATCGAGAGGCCGGCTTTTCCGTACTCAAAGCAGCAGATATTCCATCAATTTTAATCGAGGCAGGATTTATGTCGACCAAGTCCGAATTGCAGAATTTGCAAGATGAAGCTTGGCGTCAGCTATTTGCAGAAGGTGTGCGAATTGGTGTTTTGAATTGGTTGGCCAAGGATGAGACGAGCAGGGCGTTGCGACGGCAATAGTTGGACATGTTTTGTTGATAGCAGCGCTTCCCTTTTGACGCTGGTTAAAACCGCGCGTATATGGAAAGCGCAAAGGTAATAGGAGCGGGATTTGCTCAGGAGCATTTTATCCTTTTTTGGCGGTGTGTTCACCTTTATCACGATGGGTTTTTTTGGTGCTGTCTTAACCCTCGGTGCGGTGTTTTGGATGTATGGCCGTGATTTACCTTCGCATGCATCCTTAGCCCAATATAAGCCTCCCACGATTAGCCGGATTTATTCTGGTGAAGGCAAGCTGATAGATGAATTTGCCCGCGAACGCCGGTTGTTTACCGCTGCTGAAGATATCCCGCTTAGCATAAAGCAAGCCTTTATTTCCGCTGAAGATAAAAACTTCTATTCCCATCCCGGATATGATTTGCGCGGAATTATTGCCGCCGCTGTCGATGCCGCGCGTTCAAGAGGTCGTAATGTACGCGGCGCCTCTACTATTACACAGCAAGTAATGAAGAATTTCTTACTAGATGGTTCGCGGCGAGCAGAACGAAAGATTAAGGAAATTATCCTTGCCACGCGAATAGAACGTACTTTGGACAAAGAGAAAATCCTTGAGCTCTATTTGAATGAAATTTTTCTGGGTCAAAATTCTTTTGGGGTTACAGCCGCCGCTCAGACTTATTTTAATAAGACCCTTGGCGAATTGGCGCCACATGAGGCTGCATTTTTAGCCGCGCTGCCAAAAGCACCATCGGATTTTCACCCCGTAAGGCGCAAAAAACGCCTTTTGCAGCGGCGTAATTATGTTCTTCGGGAAATGTGGCAAAATGGCTATCTTGATGAGGACAGCTTTCTTAGTGAAAAAGTGCAACCTTTGAAGTCCGTGCAAAATGGAGATTTTGCAAGCTTTAAGGCAGCTCTTCCAGCACGTGATTACTTTACGGATGAAATTCGTCGACAACTAAGCCGTGATTTTGGAGAAGAAGAGTTTTTTACTGGTGGGATGACTGTGCGCGCAACAGTTGATCCAGAAATGCAAGCCAGAGCTACACTCGCCTTGCAGCGCTCACTTGAAAAATATGATCGTGACCAAGGTATTTGGCATGGCACGGGGCTTTCGCTGGACGCAGATATTTTGCGCGACGAGGAAAGGTGGCGTGATGCATTGTCTGCTCTTTCACTACCGCGACGAATTATGCTTGACGGACAATGGCATCCCGCCGTTGTTCTGCGGCTCGGACCGAAATCTGTGCGCATTGGAATTGAAGGCGTAGAGGACGACGAAGATGGTCACTGGATCCCGTCTAGGGATGTTCAATGGGCATCAAAAGCCGTTGAAGGTGATGAACTGGGTCCCAAAGCAAAAGTCGCAAGTGATTTGCTAAGTCTTGGCGATGTGGTGCTTGTGAGAGCTTTGATTAACGACGAAGGTGAATTTGATCGTTGGTCTTTACGGCAAGTCAGTCAAGTCCAAGGGGCCTTTATGGCGATGGATGTCAATACTGGCCGGGTCATCGCCATTCAGGGTGGATTTTCTTATGAAGATTCAGTCTATAATCGCGCAACGCAGGCTGACCGCCAACCGGGATCAAGCTTCAAGCCCTTCGTTTATGCCTCTGCCTTGGATAATGGATACACACCTGCTGCCATTGTGATTGATGCGCCTATCGAAATCGATACTCCACAAGGTCTTTGGACACCCAAAAATTCCTCTAGTAAATTCTATGGACCAACCCCATTGCGCACCGGAATTGAACGATCACGAAATTTAATGACCATCCGTTTGGCCCGTGAAATCGGGATGGAAGTGATTGGTGAATATGCCGAAAAATTCGGAGTATACGATAACATGCGACCGTTTTTGGCTAATTCCCTTGGCGCAGAAGAAACAACGCTCTATCGCATGGTCGCCGCTTACGCAATGTTTGCCAACGGTGGTGAACGGGTCGAGCCAACGATGGTTGATAGGGTGCAAGACCGCTTCGGAGAAACGGTGTATCGTCATGACCCAAGGGAGTGTTATGAGTGTGCATATGACAGCTTACCGCTCGGACGAGCGCCGATGATTGTTTCCAACCGGGAACGGGTTATGGATGCCTTTACGGCCTATCAATTGACATCAATGATGCAGGGCGTTGTGGAGCGTGGCACAGCAAAATGGACGGTCAACTTACCAGTGCCGACGGCCGGCAAAACGGGCACGACGAATGAAGCAAAAGATGTTTGGTTTGTTGGCTTTACAAGCAATATAGCGGCTGGGTGTTATATCGGGCATGATTTGCCAAAACCGTTGGGCAAAGGGTCTTCTGGCGGTGGTATGTGCGGACCTGTGTTTAATGAATTTATGGAGTTTGCCACACAGAAATTCGGCGGAGGAGATTTCAAAGTGCCCGAGGGCGGGCAGTTCATAAACATTGATCGCTTTACAGGATCTCGGCTTCCAGAGGACGTCGAAGGTGATAATGTTGTTGCCGAGTATTTTCGCGATGGTCAAGAACCTGTTTTTGGTATTGCATATGATGGTGGTTTTGTTATGGGCAGCGATTTTGATATTATCGATCCAGAAGAAGCAATTGCCCGCGAAGTAACAACATCATCTGGACAAAAGACAATAGTTGGACCAAAGGCCAGCGTCGGTAGTCTTAGCTCTGGTGGGCTTTATTGAATTCATATTGCTAAACCTTCTGTAAAAGCTGTGATTTTATGCTCAATTTCGGTGACCTCTATATATCGTGATCATTTGCAAAAGATTGGAGCAATCTGATCTTATAACGCAGCATTGTAGGTCCTACCACGCTGGACACGATAGCCTGTATAGCAAGAGCGTCATGTTTGCTTGCCACGCCAGTATGGCTCATATATGACCGCTCCCATAGCTTTTAATAGGAACCAAAATGCGCGCCGATATTCAAAATATTGTCAATGAGATCAACAAATCACTGGCTCTTTTGCGACAGCGCATGGATTGGGAGAGCGTTGCCCATCGGCTCGAAGAGTTCAATGCCCGTGTAGAAAACCCGGATCTTTGGAATGATCCTGAAAAGGCACAAAAGCTTATGCGCGAACGACAATCTTTGGTCGATTCAGTGTCCGTTCATGACAGCATTCAGCAAGAGCTAAACGATCATATCGAACTGATTGAGCTGGGCGAAATGGAAGATGACGCCGAGGTTGTGGGTGAGGCCGAAGACGCGCTTTCAGCTTTGGTCAAAAAAGCTGCTGCAAAAGAGCTTGAGGCACTGCTAAATGGTGAGGCTGATGCCAACGACACCTTTCTTGAGGTTCACTCAGGGGCAGGGGGCACTGAAAGCTGTGACTGGGCGTCAATGCTGGCGCGGATGTATATCCGATGGGCCGAAAGATCTGGCTATAAGGTCGAAATGCAATCAGAAACTCCAGGCGAAGAAGCCGGCATAAAATCAGTCACTTACAAAGTCAGCGGACATAACGCGTATGGCTGGTTGAAATCGGAAAGCGGGGTGCATCGCTTGGTCCGAATTTCACCCTTTGACAGCGCTGCAAAAAGGCATACCTCTTTTTGCTCGGTCTGGGTGTATCCGGTCGTTGATGACAATATCGAGATCGAGGTTAATCCCGCTGATATCCGCATTGATACCTACCGCTCATCCGGGGCTGGAGGGCAGCACGTTAACACCACAGATTCTGCGGTGCGGATCACGCATCATCCGACTGGGATTGTGGTGACCAGCTCGGAAAAATCTCAGCATCAAAACCGTGATATTGCGATGAAGGCATTGAAATCACGGCTTTATCAGCTTGAGCTGGATCGGCGCAATGCAGCCATTAATGACGCGCATGAGAGCAAAGGGGATGCTGGCTGGGGCAATCAAATCCGCTCTTATGTTTTGCAGCCTTATCAGATGGTTAAAGACTTACGCACCAATTATGAAACCTCTGATACCAAAGGCGTTCTGGACGGCGATCTTGATGCGTTTATGGCCGCTACACTGGCGATGGATGTCTCTGGTAAGTCCCGCGCCGAAGCCACGGCCCAAGACTAAAACAGCCAAAATCCCATGTCTTTATTACGTCTGTATTGCAGCAGTATCGCGGCAGAGGCGTTTTTGCCCTGCGCATCCTGTTTTAAGCGCCACATACGCTTTAATCTGCCGGTAAATACTCTGGTAAACCGTCAGCGCTAAAGTCCGGGCCCATTGCTTTTTACTCTGGGAGCGCATAGCTCTAGAGGATCAAGTTTATAGTCATTTTAGGATAAATATTATGTCGAAGGATTGGAAGAAATACGAAGGCGTGACCTCGGTTCAAATTGGCGGATCCAGTTTGTGGTTCGTGCTCTGGCTGTTTACCATTGGCTATGCAAAGCTTGGATTCTGGTCTGGGGTCTTGGCAATAGCACTTTGGCCCTATTATATTGGGGCGCATCTTGCGGCACATTAAGGCAAGCTGTTTGTCTATGGGTTGTGGTCTGTGGCTCGGCTGAAAGAAAGCATTGTCCGAATTACTGCACTTGTTGCATCTGTTTTTAATAGCTCACACCAGTATCAATCATAGCTTAGTTTTATAGCATCACCAAAAAAGCGTCAGTTTAGCCATATGTGCCAGAAACGTATCTGCCGTGCCATTTGGTAAAGTTGTGCCATCCTCTATCAATATTATTGTGCGCAAAAGTTCTGGTCCAAATGACTTTTCATTGTAGAAAAAGATAGTTTCGATTTCTTTGTGATCTGCAAACTCTTGTTCTGAACGAAATCCTTTTAGCGCGTTGCCGCGAAGACTGATTGCGTAAGTTTCCAAGCACCTGCCATTGTGTCGGGTTACAAGGTTCATACAATAGACTTTGCGCTCTGAAAGATATCTTTCTGGTAAGGAGCTGTAATTCTCTGCCGTGTAAGGAGACACAATTTCTAGGTGCGCTGAAATGGCCTTGTCGCAAGCTATACAGCTATATTTAATAGAATTTTCTAGGACTTCAGCCTGCCAAACCTCATCTTTCTCTAGATTCTCAAAAAGGTAGGAGTCAGTAAGGCGCGAAAGTTGACGCTCTTCTGCGTATGCATAAGTTCCAACAAAAATGGATAAGATAAAAGTCAAACAAAGTACTTTTGCCGTTGTCTTCATTTTATTCACCAGTATTCTTTTACAGCACAGTAGCTTGCAGGTGATTTTTGTTCAAATCAATTTCGGTTTTACCGTGAAAAACAATGCCCTTATTGGCAAAGGCTATTAAAAAAGTAGGACTACCGACGGCAGCTGTGCCTGCAAAAGTTATGCGCCAGAGGAAGGCTCTGCTGTCATAGAGATCATTGAAAGAAGATTTTTAAAAGTACTTTACATTTTTTCTTATGACTTTTGCTTTGGTTGATTTTTTGCATCCTATTATTGCTTTAAGCGTATTAGGTTTAGGCTAGGAAATAGGTTATTTCAAAATCTGCCAAATTGTAGTGCTTTTTTTACCGGTAACGGAGCGGGGCAAGTGTTTTCTGTGCGCTTCGTTTTAAAAAGATGACTAAAGAACTTGTTTAATACCTGATTTTAACCAAGGATTGTACAAAAGTTCCGAGGTGGTCATGTCCGAATTATTTGAAAGTGCTGCTGGGCTCAGTTCTGCCATGGACAAAGGCACGCTCTCTGCTGCAGAATTAATGCAGAGCACGCTTGAGCGCATTTCAGCGGTAAACCCCGCTTTTAATGCCATTGTGTCCCTGCGCGAGCCTGAGGTGCTTCTGTCCGCGGCGCGCGCGGCCGATCAGCAACCAGTTGACCAACGCGGCCCTCTGTTTGGCCTACCGATTGCCATCAAAGATCTCGCAAACGCCAAGGGGTTTCCAACATCCCACGGATCGCCGATTTTTGCTGGAAAGATAGCGAAAAAAGATGATCTGATGGTGGCCCGTATTCGCGCTGCTGGCGCGATTGTCATTGGCAAAACAAATACACCGGAAATGGGGCTGGGTAGCCATACATTTAATCCGGTTTTTGGGGCGACCCGCAACCCTTATGACATTAGCCGGTCGGCGGGGGGCTCTTCTGGCGGTGCGGCGGCGGCCTTGGCGACTGGAATGCTGGCGATTGCAGATGGCTCGGATATGATGGGCAGTCTGCGCAATCCGGCGGCATGGAATAATGTCTATGGTTTTCGCCCCACATGGGGATGTGTGCCCTCAGAGCCAGAAGGCGATGTATTTTTGCATCAGCTTTCAACCAGCGGTCCGATGGCCCGCTCGCCAGAGGATGTATTAATGTTGCTGCGTGTGATGGCAGGGCCTGATCCCCGCATGCCAAACAGCCGCGCCGCACAGGATTTACCGCATAAATTAAAGGGTGATCTGCGCGGCAAACGATTTGCTTGGCTTGGCGACTGGGGCGGGGCACTGCCATTTGAGTCTGGCCTGCTTGACGCGTCGCAGAAGGCGCTTGATGTATTGCGGACGCTGGGCGCGCAGGTGGATGAGCTTGCACCACCCATTGAGCGCGAGCGTTTGTGGCAAAGCTGGACAACGCTACGCTCATGGGCGGTGGCTGGCGGTGATATAGGGCTTTATGAAAACCCGGTCATGCGTGCGCAGATGAAGCCGGCGCTGATCTGGGAAATTGAAAGAGGTCTTGCGCTAAGCGCGCTTGAAGTGCACCGCGCCAGTGTGATCCGCTCTGAGTGGTTTGCGGCCTGCCAAGCCCTGTTTGATCGCTATGATGCGCTTTTGATGCCTTCGACGCAGGTCTGGCCATTCCCGGTGGAAGATGTGCATCCGACAAATATCAACGGCGTCACCATGGATACCTATCATCGCTGGATGGAAGTGGTTATCCCTGCAGGATTAATTGGTCTGCCGGTTCTAAACCTGCCTGCGGGGTTTGGGGCAAATGGGCTGCCGCTTGGTTTGCAATTGATCGGGCCCAAAGGTGCAGACGCCAAGCTTTTATCAATGGGGCAGGCGTGGCATCAAGAAACAAACTGGCCAGGGCAGCGGCCACCTGCATTGGAATAATATCTGTTTGCGCATCACTTGAAAGCCACGGTTGATAAAGCGAAGACTTCTATTTCCCCAATTGGCAAGCGGTTGATAACGGACTAAACAAACCCATGGATTGGATAAACCGACTAACCGTCTTTTCACATTGGGACTTAAGCGCCGTTGGCTTGATCCTCATTTGCTATGTTTTAATTGGGGTGTTTATTGAAAACGCGCCGGCCTCCCATCCTTCAGTCTCGCAGTTAATGGCAGAGCACAGACGTAGCTGGATGCGCCATATGGCAGCGCGTGATGTGCGCATTTTCGATGCACAGGTTCTAAACGGTTTGCGCCAAGGTACGGCATTTTTTGCCTCGGCTACCATGCTGGCCACTGGGGGTGTTTTGGCGCTGATCGGCAATGCTGACACGTTGATTGATGTGGCCGATGATCTAAGTTTAAATCCCGCCTCTGACTGGGTTTGGGAAATAAAGCTTTTATTGACTTTGCTTTTCATCACGAACGCCTTTTTGAAATTTGTTTGGTCGCATCGGCTGTTTGGCTATTGCGCCATTTTAATGGCGGCTGTGCCCAATGCACCGGATGATCCACAAAGCCTGCTGATGTCGCGCAAGGCAGGCGAGGTTAATATAACCGCGGCCCGAAGCTATAATCGCGGCTTGCGGGCGATTTATTTTTCAATTGCATCTATTGCGTGGCTTTTAGGCCCATGGGCGCTGTTATTGGCAACTATAATAACCGTTGGTGTTTTGCTGCGGCGTGAGTTTATGTCAAAGTCGCGCGCTGTGCTTCTAGACAAAGATTAATCTAAGCCTCACAGGCGCTATGCCGAATTTGGCAAACAGCAAAGCTTCGATCAAGCATCCATTTCATTCCTGTGCTAAAACCATTGCGCCGAGGTGCTGGCTTGGGTATCTGGGGTCAATGACACATAAAATTGGAGGCACATTTGGCACGCGCATTTGTATGTCCCGGGCAGGGGGCGCAGAGCATTGGAATGGGAAAAGGTTTATCCGAGGCGTTTCCCGAAGCAAAAGCGGTTTTTGATGAAGTTGATGAGGCCTTGGGATTTGATCTCAGCGGGCTGATCTGGGAGGGTGATCTTGAAACTCTAACCCTGACCGAAAATGCTCAACCTGCGTTGATGGCAACCTCGTTGGCCGCCTTTCGTGCGCTTGAGGCGTCTGGCGCGGACATTGATAACGCGGATTATGTGGCCGGGCATTCCTTGGGTGAATATTCAGCGCTTGCCATAGCGGGGGCCTTTAGCATCGGCGATGCAGCGCGTTTGCTGCGCGCGCGCGGCCGCGCAATGCAAGCCGCCGTGCCCGTAGGGGTTGGCGCCATGGCGGCGCTGCTTGGGCTAAATTTCGAAACAGCACGCGAAGTGGCCGAAGCGGCCGCCGAGGGTGAGGTGTGTCAGGCTGCCAATGATAATGATCCGGGTCAGGTTGTGGTTTCTGGCCATAAAGCCGCCGTTGAGCGGGCGGTTGATCTGGCCAAGGAAAAAGGTGCAAAGCGAGCAGTTATATTACCTGTAAGCGCACCCTTCCATTGCGCTTTGATGGCGCCTGCAGCTGACGCCATGCAAGAAGCTTTGGCTGCGGTGAAAATCGCCGCGCCCAAAGTGCCTGTTGTTGCCAATGTCAGAGCAGAAGCGGTCGCCGATCCAGAGGAAATTCGCGGCTTGTTAATCGCGCAGATTACCGGATCTGTGCGGTGGCGGGAATCGGTTGAATGGATGTCCGCCAATGGGGTGAGCGAGATATGGGAAATCGGCGCAGGCAAAGCCCTAAGCGGCATGGTGCGGCGCATCAATCGGGATATTTCATGTCGCAATATTGCCCAGCCAGCGGATGTATCCGCAGCAGTAGAGAGCTTGAATTAAGGAGCAAAGATGTTTGATTTAAAAGGAAAAAATGTGCTTATAACCGGTGCATCAGGTGGCATCGGCGGCGCTATTGCACGGCATTTGCATGCAGCCGGCGCCAATGTGGTGCTCACCGGAACCCGCAGCGAACCGCTTGAGGCTTTGGCGGCTGAGCTGGGCGCAAATGCGCATGTACTGCTATGTAATCTTAGCGATATGCAAGCGGTCGAAGCGCTGCCAAAGCAAGCCGCCGAGGTGCTGGGCGGGGTGGATATTTTAGTCAATAATGCTGGAATTACCCGAGATAATCTGTTTATGCGGATGTCGGATAACGAATGGCAAAGCGTGATTGATGTCAACCTGACTGCCACCATGAAGCTGTGCAAAGGCGTGCTGCGCGGCATGATGAAGGCGCGCTGGGGGCGGATTATTAATATCAGCTCAGTAGTAGGCGCCACCGGCAACCCCGGTCAGGGTAATTATGCGGCCTCAAAGGCTGGTATGGTGGGCATGTCAAAATCGCTCGCCGCCGAAGTGGCAAGCCGCGGCATTACCGTCAATGCAGTGGCTCCAGGCTTTATCACAACGGCGATGACCGATAAGCTGACCGATGACCAGAAAGCCGCGATTATGGGCCAAATTCCCGCAGGACGGATGGGGGATGCAGATGAGATCGCCGCTGCCGTGCTGTATTTGGCCAGCGCAGAGGCAGGCTACGTTACTGGAACGACCCTGCATATCAATGGCGGTATGGCGATGCTTTAAGCCGCCAAGGTCATTGTGTTGCGTCCCGTATTATAAATCTCTGCTGAGTTTTGGATTTGCGGGCTGTAAGCGGTTGAATGAGAGCCTTGGTGCAAATTTATGCGATCTAGCAGCAACTTCTTTGTCCGAAACCGTTTGCCAAATCAGAAACCTGTGTTATAGGCGGCGCAGTTATTCCGGCAGGAGCGGTTGCACTGATCGGGGTTGACCTGTATTGCAGGCTTAATGAGCGGCCCATAAGGCCAGTGTGACAGCCCCAATGGGCTGGTAAAAATGGGCGGAAGCCTGAAGAATATGAGGACCAAACAATGAGCGATATCGCAGAACGCGTGAAAAAAATTGTTGTAGAGCATTTGGGTGTTGAAGAAGATAAAGTTGTTGAAAACGCATCTTTCATTGATGATCTTGGCGCTGACAGCTTGGACACAGTTGAGTTGGTGATGGCGTTCGAAGAAGAGTTTGGCATCGAAATTCCTGATGATGCCGCCGAAAACATTCAAACGTTTGGTGATGCGGTTAAATTTATTGGCGACGCCGCTTAATCCATCACGTTAAAATCTTTGTAAGCCCCTGTCACATTCGGCAGGGGTTTTTGTTTTCTGATTTGAAATTTTATGAATTTCAAACTCATGAATTAAAAGATTATCCTTTGGATAGAAAAGCTACTCTTGCTCCTTTGGGGCAAGTCACGCTATGTGCAAGGCAACATGATAGTTAAAAAGGGATAGGCCCATGCGTCGTGTGGTAATTACAGGTCTTGGATTGGTGACACCTTTGGCAAGTGGTGTGGACGCCAGTTGGGAACGTCTTTTAGCAGGTCAGTCAGGGGCAGGGCTAATCACCCGGTTTGACGCGGACCGCGTTGCAACAAAATATGCCTGCGAATTGCCTTTGGGCGATGGCGCTGACGGCAGCTTTAACGCGGACGACTGGATGCAGCCGAAAGAGCGCCGAAAAGTGGACGACTTTATCCTTTATGGAGTTGCAGCAGCAGAGCAGGCCGTCAGGGATTCTGGATGGATGCCCGAAGACGAGCATGGCCGGTTGCGCACCGGTGTGATGATTGGCTCTGGGATTGGCGGGCTGAATTCCATTGCCGAAACAGCTTTGCTAATCCACGAACGCGGCCCACGTCGCGTATCTCCATTTTTTATTCCCGGGGCACTGATTAATCTTATTTCCGGTCAGGTTAGTATTCGCTATGGCTTTAAAGGGCCCAACCATTCGGTTGTGACCGCCTGTTCCACTGGGGCGCACGCCATTGGCGATGCAGCGCGATTAATCATGACTAATGATGCTGATGTGATGATCGCCGGCGGCGCCGAGGCGGCCATTTCAGAAATCGGTATTGCCGGCTTTAACGCCTGTAAAGCGCTATCTACAAAACGCGCAGATGCGCCCGAAACCGCATCGCGGCCCTATGACGAGGACCGTGATGGGTTTGTGATGGGCGAAGGCAGCGGAATTGTGGTGTTGGAAGACTACGACCACGCGCGCGCCCGCGGCGCGAAAATATATGCTGAGGTGCTAGGCTACGGTCTGTCGGGTGATGCCTATCATATCACCGCGCCCTCAGAGGACGGCGCAGGCGGCGAACGCGCCATGCGGTTGGCTTTGTCCAAAGCTGGTCTAGAACCTTCAGCGGTGGATTATATCAATGCCCATGGCACATCGACCATGGCAGATGTGATTGAATTGGCGGCGGTTGAGCGGTTGATGGGGCCGGCGGCCGCGCAGGTGACCATGAGTTCGACTAAATCTTCCACCGGACATCTGCTTGGTGCGGCGGGGGCTATTGAAGCGATCTTTAGTGTTTTGGCCATTCGTGACCAAGTCGCTCCGCCCACAATTAATTTGGACAATCCTGCGGTGGACACCCCAGTTGATCTGGCCGCCAATCAAAAGCGGGAGCGTAAAATTGATGTGGCTCTTTCCAATTCGTTTGGATTTGGCGGCACCAACGCCTGTCTGGTTTTGGGCCGCGTTGAGTGATGTGGCGCAACGCAGCTTCTAACATTTTGACGTTTTTGGGGCTGGCCCTGTTGCTGTTGGGCGGTTTGGTTGTCTGGGGAAAATCCACCTATACTGGTTCGGGGCCTTTGGCAGAGGCGATTTGCTTGCGGATTGATCGCGGTTCAACCATGCGTGCACTTTCACAAAACCTTGAAGAAAGGGGCGCTGTTTCAAATGCGGCGCTATTTCGTATTGGCGTCGAATATCAGGACCGAACACAACAGCTAAAGGCCGGTAGCTTTTTAATTCCAAAATCGGTCTCAATGGATCAAATAGCACAGATCGTGACTCGCGGCGGTGCCAATACCTGCGGCACTGAAATTGTTTATCGGATTGGGATCAGTAAAACCATGGTTCAAATTCGCGAGTTAGATCCGGCCACCGAAACACTGGTTGAGCGAGCCAACTTTAATCAGGTTGAAGAAGCGCCAGAAGTCTTTACCGACGTAAATGCCCGCAGTGGAACTCGCCATAGAATAGCACTGGCCGAGGGGGTTACATCATGGCAGGTTGTACAGTCTTTAAGCAACATAGAATCGCTCGCCGGCGAATTAGTAGAAATACCAGAAGAAGGATCTATTGCACCGGACAGCTATGAGGTCCGGCAAGGCGAAAGCCGGCAGTCCGTGCTGAACAGGATGATGGCTGCCCAAGAGGCGATCTTGATCGAAGCTTGGGAAACCCGCGCCGAAGATCTTCCGCTAATCGCTCCGCATGAAGCGCTCATCCTTGCGTCGATTATTGAAAAAGAAACCGCGCTTGCCGCTGAACGTGATCAGGTTGCCAGCGTATTTATCAACCGTCTTAATCGCGGTATCGCGCTACAGACTGACCCGACCGTGATTTATGGTCTGACCCAAGGAAAAGCGGCCCTAGGGCGCGGATTGCGGCGCAGCGAGCTAAAAAAAGACACGCCTTGGAACACTTATTTGTATCGCGGCTTGCCGCCAACCCCGATTGCCAACCCCGGCCGTGACAGCATCCGCGCCGCGCTTAATCCCGCCGATACAAAATTTCTTTATTTTGTAGCTGACGGGCAGGGCGGGCATGCCTTTGCCACCAACCTAAAAGATCATAACAAAAATGTAGCGAAATGGCGGGCAATCGAAGCTGAGCGTAAAAAGAACTAGGCCAGCTGCCTTGGTGCTAAAGACGGCGAAAAGCAGATGCTCTTGCCGTCTGATGCCGGATTAGAAGACCTTTCCTCTCCTGGGTACATTCCGCGCTGTACCATATGCCAGTGCGCGCCACAGCCATTCTGCCGGTCCATAGCGATAGCGTGCAAGCCACCACAGTGATAGCCAAAGCTGAAACGCCCAGATGAGCAGCACCACAAGATAAAGCTCGGTTCTGTGCAATGTACTCGAAAGGCTAAATCTAATGCCTGTAAAGATAAACAGGCAGATCAGCGAGTGCATCAGGTAATTGGTTAAGGCCATGCGCCCGACAGCAGTTTGGACGGCCCTGGCTGTAAAGTTTATGCCGAAAACCTTAGTGCCTCCTTCAATTTGCCCCTACGTTCCAACGCTTGCTTCGACCATGTTAAGTCAAAATCGTAGATTTCATCAAATTGAGGTGCATCCTTGGGTAGGCAGACCCATGGTTGTTTTGAGCAGGTATAAATATGAACGTCCGGCGGCATTTGGTCTAAGATATCCAGCGTGCCGACACGAATGAAGTGGATATATTTCCGCAAAGCCCCGCCGAGGTTATAATTGCTCCAGACCGCAACTTTGCAAAGTGCGCATCGGGCAATGTCCTGTCCTGTGCCGCCGGGTGTTGGGACGGTGATCTCTTCAACTTCGCCTGTAACCAAAGTTACCCGATCGGCTTCGATCATAGCGTTGAGCGCAAAGGCCGATCCGGAGTTTTGCTGACAGCCATGACAATGGCAACAATGGACGATCAACGGGTCGGAAGTCATTTGATACCGGACATGGCCACAGGTGCACCCGCCGTTTCTAATTTTAGAACTGTTCGGCATGGTGTCCTCCGGAAATGTTGAGTTATGCATTAGTAACACAGGTTCGGCGATGAACGGCTAAGCTGTCACAATATCCGCTTTGAGACTTTCGAGAAAGGCCATCACCTCGCCGCCCTCAGTTTCACCCACACAAAGTGCGCCTGCGACGTTTACCACAATCTGAATAAACTGATCCCAATCATCCTGCGTGATGCCCATGCCTTGATGTGCAAGGGCCATGTCTCGCCCTGTATAATACATCTGGCCGCCCGTTTGATTGACCAAGTAATCGATCAAAACTTGCAGATCACGGGCGTTTCGGTCGGCCCCGCGATTTTGCCAAAAGCGTCCAAGAAGATCGTCCTGTTGCGCCTGTCCAATCAGTTGAGTTGCGAACATGGCAATTCCGTCGTAGCCGCCGAGACGGGTATAGAGTGATGCTGTCATTTGATTTCTCCAAATGTATTGGCTGGGTTGGGCATTACATGATAGTAACTTCCACCGTCGATGGCGTTTCCGCGCGGCACCCATCAGCGACAGGTGAATGGGCGATCGCGTAGCTTACGATATCGCGCAAAGTCTTTTCATCGACACCGGCGGCCCCAATTTTGACGCGGGTTCGCAGGCTTAATGATCCGGCTCGCACCGTTGTATCCATTCCGAACAAGCCACGGTCGTCGTCTATACTATCAGCCGTCACCTCAAGCGTATCGAGAGAAAGCCCTAATTCAGCGGAGCGCATTGCAATTCTGGTCGCGTCACACGTTGCTAAAGCGGCACGTGACAACCAGCCTGGGGATGGTTCTGATCCACCACCGCCGATCGCTTTAGGCATGTCAGTAACGACCGTTTCGCCATTTGCCCCAGTCGCGCGACACCTCAGGCCACTGTCCATAACGGCGGTGATCGGTGCGCTTGTGCTGACCGCGTCTTTTGGGTTCTCGCTTAGATAGGCGATCACGTCATTTACGGAATTTTGGATGTGTTTGACTGACATCTGTTTTCCCTCATACAGGTTTATTTTTCAATTTTCTTTCGCTTGCAATGAAGGTTGCATTACGTCACAGTTTTGGGAATTGGGGAAAAATCGATAACTGTTTTGCATTTTTGCACAGTGAAAGGTGATGCGGATGCACTGGGATGACGCACGGATATTTTTAGCAGTTGCACGCGAGGGTTCATTCGGCAATGCAGCCAAACGGCTGGGAGTGCAGCATTCGACTGTATCGCGTCGTATTCGAGAGTTGGAAAAGAACCTCGCCACCCCATTAGTAGCGCGAAGGACATCTGGCTACATATTGACCCCAGCAGGCGAAGAATTGAAAAAATCCGCATGCCGTATCGAAAAAGAGCTTTTGTCATTCGAGGGAGAGGTCAGCGGTCAAGATGATGATGTAGCTGGCGAGTTGCGGATCACTGCAATCGCAAACATGGCATCAACAGTGCTGATGCCATATTTCGCACGGTTCAGCGCTGCCCATCCCAATATTGAGCTAAACGTCCAAGTGACCAACAATTCTGTGCGCCTGACAGAACGGGAAGCAGACATCGCCATAAGGCAAACAAACAAGCCCGGGGAAAACCTTATAGGAACACAGCTAACGACCATTGCGTCGGCAGTGTATGGTCAACGCGATTATTGTGCCGACATAACCGCTGGTCAGGCGGTTGAAAAATGGATTGGTGTCGATTGTTGCGAGTATCACAGAACTTGGACCAAGCAGGCGTGGCCGAGCGAAGATCACGAGTTTTATGTTGACGAAACATCATTGACGCTGGCAGCGATGAAGCAAGAACTTGGCGTTGGCTTCTTGCCATGTTTCCTAGGCGACAGTGACCCTGATCTTGTCAGGTTTCGCGAGCCGGAAGAGCAACATGAACTTGGGCTGTGGTTGCTTTATCATAAAGATTTACGCAACACTAAACGCGTGACCTTGTTTCGCAAACATATGCAGAGCGAGATTAAGGCGGCGTCGGCGCTGTTTGAAGGTTTAGGGCCTACCTCGATATAGGTGGTTGTCCGAACACAAAGGGAGCGTGCTTTTTTTACCCGGGCTTAAACTATTTTATCAGCGAAAAAAGCCTCGTTTGCACCTAGCCGCACTTGACCCCAAAATAGCGAGTCTGTCCTAAACTATACGCAATAGCTTCAAAATATCTTTGCCCGAAAGCTGTTTCAGATGCACAAATTCGGTTTCCCGCCTCGATAAAATTTTGGAACAGATTTTTGGGGAAAGACGCCCCTCATTTTAAGCCGTCCGCTAACCCCTCCAAAACTGCCTCCGCTTACTGTGTCACAAAAAGAAGCTCGATTAGGGGAGTTACGTCAATGCCGGGCAGGGCTTTAGGAAGACATGGTTAGGACGGAAGTCAATGCGCCCCTATGAGGAAAGGTTGTTGAGAAAGGGTGTTGGAAGTATGGTTTTAGAAATATACGATAGAGCAATATCTTGTGAGATTATTCGTCGCTAAACGAGGTCAAAATGTAACCGTCTGGTCTTCCCCCCTCTGACGCTTGTGTGGATGGCTTGATAATGTCCACCATTGGTAGTGGACATTTTGAGGCACTCTATGGCGGGCAAGAAAGGTTAAAAGTACAGCGTTCTAATGATATTTTCCAACAAATCGCAACAAACAGCTACTCGCAGAGCACGCCGAAACCTGTGATGGGTTTGGTACCTTTATGCCGACGAATCCCACGTGCTGGAGCAATATAAAAAGCACAAATTATAAAAAGCATGCTTTTTATCACCGTTCGGTGGTCTCAGAAATTTTTTATCAGCATTGAAGATATTGGCCTGCTCTCAATGCGGGCCATACCATGCTGATTGATCACAAGACCTATAAGAAAGCCTTCTCCGAATACCTGAGAAAAGGTACTCCGATCCTTTGGTCGGTTAAACAGGAGCGGATTACCTCGCGGTACATCTGGCGTACCAGGCGGGACGATAAGGTTTGATCAGAGCACGCAAGACCCGACGGGGAAGTTTTCTCGTGGGATAACCCACCATCTGGCGGATATCCAGGTGAAGACCATAACTGCCGATGTTGGGCCGAGCCTGTACCCGAAGCTGACCCATTACCTCCGATCAAAATCAGGAATAAATATCTTATTGCAGGCCCATTCGGAAAATGGGGGCCTTGGGTTGAAGTATTTGATCTATCGGATTCCGAGATGGGAAGGGGAGATGACGGATTCACCGTCACGCATGAGATCGATCTTGAATTCAACCGACGGGGAGACGGACCAGAGTCCACCTTAGGCGTTGAAATCGTAGGTCTGGGGCAGTCAGAGTGGGTTACAGGCCCCGGTTCCACCACCATCACGCAACCATATACCCTTTCTGCGACGGCAGAGTTACGTGCCCCAACACACGATAATTTCACTGGCACACTGAAGGCACGCGCAAGGGCACATACTCTAACCCAAAACGAAGATGCTCGAATAACCTTCAGATAAGGCTTCGAACAACACGGAATATGGTTCCCATCGACGTGAGAAAGGCGGAGTTCCCAACGCCTACTGTCGTCACAACGTTGAGAACCGCGATTGTGGCATAAGCTGCCCTCAAGTGGTTCCCCTGCATTATGCGGGATAGATTTAGGGTAAGGATAAGCCCGATCAAAATCAGAAAAGCTGCTACCGAGTGGAAAGCTCCGCTGGGGAAAATGAGCAGGCACGCCTTCCAGATCAGAGAAATCCCGACGTTTATCACTGCAAAGACAGCTATCTCAAAATATACACCTTTTATAAATTGCATGCTTTTTATCATTTATGCTTTTTCTAATTCTTGGCCGATACGATCCGTCTCAAACAAATGACAAAGGCTGCATTTTAAAGTTGATTCTTGTCAAGATATTTCCAACCCGCTGGTAATTCGTCTAATGTCGATATTGCAACCCATCGACAGCGACGGGCTGCTGTTTGGAATAGATTTAACGCGGAAACCACTACCTGAGATAAAATCGCTCGCCTTCCTTGCCCGGCCAGACTTTTCCGCGAGGCGTATCGTAAACAACGCCATTAGGTTCGTCGATCATCGCCAGCGCGGATTCTTTGGTGTCAGCTATACAATAAACTGATTTCTCACAGGGACTGTTCGGGTCGGGCAGGATTGTGATTTTCCATACTTGCATTCGTGCAGCATGTTGGCGGCATGGTTAAAATTGGGTGAATGGGCGACCCGCCAATTAACCAAAGCGTGATTTTCACATTTGATTTTTCCCGATAATATGCAGTGATAGACGCAGTGTTTAAGGTATTTGACAGAAGTTACTCAATAAAAGTTGAAGTTGAAAAGACCAAACGCAGCGTTGCGTTTT
The DNA here is from genome assembly GCA_039640505.1 of Rhodobacteraceae bacterium Araon29. NCBI lineage: Bacteria > Pseudomonadati > Pseudomonadota > Alphaproteobacteria > Rhodobacterales > Paracoccaceae > Rhodobacteraceae bacterium Araon29. Next base: position 1,749,230 of record CP046865.1, read on the forward strand.
TCATTTTGGAGATGGTCATCATTTTCGCCACCGTCACTGCGCTATTTTTCAATGGCTATAAAATCTGGAAGGCAAGAGAGGACCGAAGGCTAGCTAGAGTAGATCCCGATTTGGCTCAAGAGGTTCGTAAGCGTGCGGAGGAGGATCGTGAGGCGGAGGGCATCGCACGCAATTGGGCGATCCTAACCACACCCGCCCCAGGCAATAGTGGTAAAAAGCAGGCAATCGAATATTTGGTGTCGCGGGGCGAGCCTCTGCAAAACATTGATTTATCCTGTGCCCGATGGGGCGGGGAAAAGACCCGAAAAGATAAAGACGGGAAAGATGAGACCTATTGTGACAGGGGCACCTATTTGGTTGGACTGTCTATAGGCGGTATGGACGCCGATCTGAGTGGTGCCAATCTGACTAGGGCTGAACTGTTTAGGGCGATGTCCACTAACGATGGTGGACACTATCAAGCCATCCACAGAAGCGTCAGAGGGGGGAAGACCAGACGGTTACGTCAAAATCAGAAAATATAAAGCAAAGTTGCTTGGGATATTACAGCTATGAGTGCAAGCACCGTGAATTGGGGCAAAGTCGTTGGAACGGTTAAGGTGAGATTACTGACATAGAAAATTTGCCTCTTTGCAATTTCATTGCACTACAAACTGGGATGAGAAAAACTGGGTTGAAATTTCACAATAGCTCCGCAATTGCGGCGTTTAATTTGCGTGCAAATTATGGCGCTTTGCCATAAGTTAGGGTGCGCCACAGCCATTCTGCTGGCCCATATCGGTAACGTGCAAGCCACCACGGCGATAGCCAAAGCTGAAATGCCCAGATCAGTATCACCACAAGATAAAGCTCGGTTCTGTGCAATGTGCCCAAAAGTCCAAATCCAATGCCTGTAAAGATAAACAGGCAGATCAGCGATTGCATCAGGTAATTGGTTAAAGCCATGCGCCCAACGGCAGCCAGTCTTTGTCCTATCCCAAACCGACGCATAGCTAGGATCAACAGACCAATCCACCCGAGTGCCACGCCCAAACGCCCAAGTTGATATGTGGGTTTAAAGTAAGCAAAGCTTGCCAAAATATCAAAATCAGATGCAATCATCTGATAAATTTCATAGGCATTGACGCTCAGCCCAATACCAAAACCTGCAAGAGCGGTGAAAAGGTAAAACCGGTCTGAATGCGCGCCTTGCAGGACCCGATAGCGATAAAGCGCCATGCCGATGCACATGAACACCAGAGCGTCCCAAAATAGAAGCATTGGAATAATTTCTAGCAACACCGAAGTGTATGCCGCTGCCGACCAAGACACCAGTGCAGAAAAGGATCCTGTGCGCTGTGCGAGTTCGGTCTTTATGACGGCTTGGCTGGGGGCAAACATGTCGTAAAACTCGGCCCAACCGGCGGCGGCCTCTGCGTTGTGGTCTGCGGCGCTCCGTAAAAACTCAAGGCCAAAATTAAGCGCAGCCGAATAGGCGCAAAGACAGGCAAACAGAACCGCACTGAGGATGGTCAACCCTCTTGGGCTTTTGTTGCGCAGAAAATATAAAACAAATCCCGCCAGCGCGTAGGTGGAAAGAATATCACCAGACCACATCAAGACATAGCCATTTATGAGACCAAAGATAAGCAGCCAAAATGTGCGCTTGAAATGTAATTTTCCCCGGCCCTCACCGCGATCCAAGAACAACAAAACCCCTGCGCCAAACAGCATGGAAAAAAGCGCCCGCATAGCGCCTTCGGCGGTCAGTTCTACCGCCCCCCAGATCCATATGTCACTTGGCAGTGAAAACCCTAAAGACGGGTTGAAAGCCATCGCTGAAAGAGCGCCAAAGCTAAGGATATTAACCAATAAAATACCAAGCAAGGCAAAGCCGCGCACCACATCAAGACTTAAAATACGGTCAGTTTCAGATATGGATTGTTTCATCATGCGCCTCATACTTCTATTTTGTTTTTCATGCTAGCCCTTGCCAGTTTACACCCGACCTTAATCGCTAAAGTCAAATTCTTGTTCCCATCCGGTGAAAACCTTTGGTGTGCTTGAAGGCGCTGCAGCGTTATTACACGGAAGTTCGGTGTCACATTTGAACTGTTCTAGAAAGGGATCAACGCAGGATGCTTTTGGGTTGGTTTCACTGCAGGCGCAGAGAGATGCAAATAAAATCAAAGACAACAAAAGCCGGATCATAATATATTGATAACTTTCTAAACCCTACATTCAGATATATTAAAGGTAAGATTTTGCTAAGGTATCAAGCTCGATGGTTTTAGGGGCCGGTCTATTGGTTGCCCGGTAAAATATTGACTAAATAACATGGTTGAGTTTTCGTTTGCGCACAGCGCTGCGGATCAAAACAAAGCACATCCCAATAAATCCACCTAAGACCACTGATAATGCAAGGATAAGATTTGTCTTCTTCTCCGATGTCACCTCAGCCAAGTTGAGGTTAAATAAAACCCACCGCCTTGGATCATCCGTGTCGATCATCTGCCGCGCTCCCACAAGCCGAGAGATAGAAACATCATTTTCCAAGGCATAAATGTCTTGCTGAACCTGTGCGTACTCATCGCTAAGCGCCATCCTGTCTTCGGACGAGCGGGCTTGGATTAAAGCTATTTCCTTTTCAATGGCCTTATAGCCGCGCATATAAAATGGAAGTGATGATGTTACGCTGAGTGAAAGCCCACTTTCTTGAGTGCTGAGTAGCCCTTGTGTGTTTTGTAGGTCAGCTTTTGCCATCAATTCCTTAGATGCGGCCGCAGCCACCCCCAATTCCCTTGCGATGGTGGCTTGTTCAGCTAAAAACAACAGTTTCTGATTGTCTGCGAGCCGTATCCCTTCTTTAATGATATCTTTTTGTAGGTTAGCATTTTCAATTTTGATGGTTAGTTTGCTTTGAGCCCCCTGTACGAATTGATCAATATCTTGGGCAAGCGTTGCGTTTACATTGGTCAAAACAAGCTGAAGAGATGTTTCAAATATTCTTTTTCCGGCGTCTATGTCACCCCAAGTAAACCGCAATTCCGTTTGTATTTCATCTTTTTCTGGCGGCACTATTTCAAACTGCTTGGCGCGAGAAATAATAAAGCCCTCTCGTTCACTTTCTTCAATTTCAGACAGTTCTTGGATAACAGATCCATCACTGCGTAGGGTTTGAATGACCTCTTCAAGATCATTGAACTCTGAAATGAAAGCATCGAATACAAATTTATCGTCAATTTTATAGTTGAAATCACCTGATAGAACAGCTCGATCAGTTTCAGACAGAGACTTTTCAGTTTCAGACAGAGACTTTATAGCTTCGGACAGAAAAGTATAACGGGTAAAAGCAGAGGGCTGAGCTGCCCTTACAAAGGTCGTTCCGGAATAACTGTTTGGCAATGCCATTGAATACAGTGTCCCTAAAATTGTGGCGCCGACCGTTGCCGTTATAATTGTCCATTTGCCTTCCCACAGCGTTATAAAAAGCTCGAACAAGTCGATTTCGTCATCAATGCGTGCGGGTGTTTCAGACATTAAAGACCCCAGACTATAGACGCGAAAAGCGCACAGAGCGATGAAGCACATCCAATCGCGATGAAAATTACGAAAAATACGGACCCTAGGCTATAATTTTTTCGATCTGCCATCAAATTATGACTTATGTTAAAACCGTGCATTATTGTAATCCAAAAAGAATAAAAAGAATAAAAATCGATCTGTCGGAACATACAGGGAGTATTTAGAGTTGTAAACTAACGTAATTTTTTAACTTGGATTTAAATTATAAAAACATAAACTATCAAAACAGCCACATTGATCTTATTTCTTCATTCCCACTCAATAGTGCCCGGAGGTTTTGAGGTGATGTCATAGGTTACCCGATTAATGCCTTCGACCTCATTTATAATCCGGGTGGCTGTTTCGCCCAGAAACTCGTGGCTAAAAGGGTAATAATCGGCCGTCATTCCATCCACGGACGTCACTGCACGCAGGGCGCAGGCGTAATCATAGGTGCGCCCATCGCCCATCACCCCAACGGTACGTACGGGCAATATGGCCACAAAGGCTTGCCATATTTCATCGTACAGCCCGTGTTTGCGGATCTGATCGATATAAATTGCATCCGCCTCGCGCAAAATATCAAGCTTGGCGCGGGTTATTTCACCAGGGCAGCGGATCGCAAGGCCGGGGCCGGGAAACGGGTGGCGTCCTATAAAACTTTCGGGCAGTCCCAATTCACGGCCCAAAGCGCGTACTTCGTCTTTGAACAGCTCGCGCAGCGGCTCTACCAGCTTAAGGCCCATTTTTGCCGGCAACCCGCCGACATTGTGGTGCGATTTAATGGTGACCGACGGGCCGCCGCTAAAGGAAACAGACTCGATCACATCCGGATACAGCGTTCCCTGCGCCAAAAATTCAGCCCCCTCAATGGAATTTGCATGTTTTTGGAACACGTCAATAAACAGCCGCCCAATGATTTTGCGTTTGGTTTCAGGATCGGATTGGCCGTCCAATTCCCCCAAAAAAAGCTCTTGCTCATCCGCGTGGATCAACTGCATATTATAGTTATCGCGGAACATTTTAACCACTTCGGGGGCTTCGTCTTTGCGCAGCAGCCCATGGTCGACAAACACGCAGGTGAGTTGATCGCCAATGGCTTCATGGATTAATACCGCTGCAACCGAGCTATCGACGCCGCCCGAAAGGCCGCAAATAACTTTTTTATCACCTACTTGCGCGCGGATCGCCGCAATGGCTTTTTCGCGGTAGGCACCCATGGTCCAATCACCTTTAAAGCCAGCAAGCTGTATAAAGTTTTCATAAAGCTTAGCCCCGTTTGGAGTGTGATGAACCTCGGGGTGGAATTGCACCGCAAAAAGCTGCCGCTTTGGATCGGCGGTGATCGCGAAAGGCGCATTGGGCGAGGTGCCATAAACTTCAAACCCGGGGGCAATGGCGCTGACGTGATCACCATGCGACATCCAGACCTGCTCGCGGTCGGCTTCGAACCAACCCTTTAAAAGCCTTAAATCTTTTTTTTCTTTACTGACGTAGGCCCGACCAAATTCAGCCGTGCCATGACCGCGTTCAACTTTACCGCCCAGCATGTCCATCATCACCTGCTGGCCATAACAAATTCCCAAAATGGGAATGTTTAAATCAAAAACACTGCGCGGGGGGCGCGGTGCATTTTGGTCAAGAACCGACGACGGACCGCCCGATAAAATCACCGCTTTGGGGTCAAAGCGTTTCAGAAATTGTTCATCGACGCTCTGAAAAGGGTGGATTTCACAATAGACATTCAATTCGCGCAGACGGCGGGCAATCAATTGCGTTACTTGGCTGCCAAAGTCGATGATTAAAAGGCGGTCTTGGGTTTTGTTTTCCATGCGCGCGTCCTAAGCCCCAAAGCAGAATTGTGCAAGTCTACATCCGTTTGCATCAACGAAAAACCATGAAATGCCTCAGAAAATTGGCAGATGTCGCTTTCCCGTCTGAGACGGCGCAATTGGGGTGAGGTGGCCGTCTTGAATGTATTAGACCATAGGTGCAAATGGGATGTATGCGGCGATAAGAAAGGGTAAAATATGACAGATGTGGCAACGCGTAGGCGGTCTCGCGGAGGCGGAGGAGCCGCGCGCCGGGCCGAGCGAACTTCTGTTAAAGTGGAAGCGGCTAAATTTATCGAGCGGAATATCCCAACTTTTGATATTTTATCCCAAGAAGCCCTCGAAATTATCGAAGCCAACGCTGAAAAAGTTTTGGAAGAGGTCGGGGTGAATTTTGTTAATAACCCTGGCGCGCTTGATTTATGGCGACAAGCTGGCGCCGATATTAATGGTGAGCGTGTCCGTATCCCGCGTGGGTTGGCCCGCCAACTATGTTCCACGGCGCCGTCCCGCTATACCCAGCATGCACGCAACCCAGAGCGCACTGTTGAAATAGGCGGAAACACTTTGGTCTGTGCACCGGTTTATGGACCTCCGTTTGTGCGCGATATTGCCGGAGGCCGCCGCTATGCAACCATCGCTGATTTCCAAAAATTTGTAAAACTTGGCCATATGTCCAAATGGCTGCACCACTCAGGGGGCACTGTATGTGAACCTACAGATATTGCGGTCAACAAACGGCACCTCGATATGCTTTTGGCGCATATGACGCTCACGGACAAGCCGTTTATGGGATCGGTAACAGACCCCAGCCGCGCGCAAGACAGTGTCGATATGTGCGAAATTTTGTTTGGACAAGAGTTTGTGCAGAACAACAGCGTGATGACTTCATTGATCAACGTGAACTCACCATTGACCTTTGATGATGTGATGATGGGCGCGCTTGAGGTCTATGCGAAAAATAACCAAGCCTGCATTGTTTCGCCGTTTATTGTCGGTGGGGCCATGGCGCCGGTGTCTGTTGCCGGCACATTGACCCAAGTGCTTGCCGAGGTTCTGGCGGGTATAGCCTATTCACAATTGGTGCGCCCGGGCGCCCCAGTGATTTTTGGCGCATTTGTTTCCTCCATTGATATGAATTCAGGCGCGCCAACATTTGGCACCCCTGAGGCCAGTCAAATCCTATATGGGGCTGGACAGTTGGCGCGCCGCTTGGGACTACCGTTTAGATCTGGTGGCAGTTTGTGCGGATCAAAACTGCCCGATGCGCAAGCCGCCTATGAAACAGCACATACCCATAATGCTGCACTATTGGGGGGCGTGAATTTCATGCTTCATTCCTGTGGCTGGCTAGAAGGCGGTCTGGTGTCGTCCTTTGAAAAATTTGTCATGGACGCGGATCAACTTGGCGCATTGCATCAACTGGCTAAAGGTGTTGCCATTGATGAGAATGCTCAAGCCATGGATGCCATCGAAGAAGTTGGCCCGGGCGGTCATTACCTTGGCTGCGCCCATACACAGAAAAATTTTAAAGAAGCCTTTTGGCGCAGCGATGTGCTGGATTACAAGCCCTTTGAGACATGGGATGAAGAAGGCGCGCGCGATACGATGTTACTGGCGGCTCAGCGCATAGAAAAACTGATGGACAATTATCAAAAGCCTGAGCTTGATCCGGCGATAGCCGAAGCGCTGGAAACTTATGTCGTACAGAAAAAGGCCTCGGTTCCGGATAGTTTTGTGTGATCGGCTGATTGCATGTCCACCGAGACCTCGGCCAGAAGCGCGCTGAGAACCTGAACATGGGTTTTAAGATCATAAGAGGCGTCGCCAAGACGCCTTTTTTGATTGATCGAGTGCTCTAAATCAAAAAGCTGCTGGTGAATAGAGCTGTTCAAGGCCGGATGGCTGTATCCCAAAACCCGGGATAAATCCCGAGAGCGCCGATAAGTCTGGCTGGCAATTTTCGCTGCTTTAATTAGGATTTTTGGTCGCTTTAGGTTGGATAATCTATTTTGAAATTTAGACACTTTCAAAACTCCTTTGGATGTGGGGTTGGTTGAGGCATCTTCCCCGCTCGGAGCTTTCTGGATGTTTTGCGCAACGTTCGCTGCGATTTAGGTTTGTTTACGATTTGGAAACAAAGTGGCTTCAACTCGATGACAGTTAACAACTCATTAAAGAAAGCAACCTAAAGTTGTATTTCAAAATTGATAATTTGTAATTCACGCGTGACGGGACACAGCATGATACCCACAGATTCAGAATCAAAAGCCGAAAACCGTTTTAAATGGCTGCCAATTGCCGCGCAGCATTATCACCTGCACAAAGAACAAGGTAAGCCCATTCGCACCATTGCCCGCGACCGTGGCTGTCATGCATCAACAGTTTCGCGTCAGGTAAAGCGCATCGAGCGGATGCGAGATGATCCCGCTGTTAGGGCGACCCTAAATAAGCTCAAGCAGGTTCAATCCTTGCAAAGCCCGCAACTGCCGAGCAAACCCGAAGCCGAATCCGAAGAAAAACGAATTTTGCGCTTGTTGCGAACAAAAGGGGCGGTCTTGGTTTTGGCTGAAAACATGCAAAAAGCGCTTATCGTAACGGAAGAGCAAGCCCAATCAACCATCCCAATTGGTACTGTCTCGGCCGAAGTGGCACAGGCCCTGGCAATGCAGGGCACACTAAAATGTGTGTCTAAGGGAAAGTTATCACGGTTTATTTTGGCATCCAGCACGGTGGCAACTTCGGGGCAAGATCGACTGTCAGAACACGCCGCAAAATATGTAGCGACAGTAAATGCTGCAGATGTTGATAAACCCAAATCAAGTTCTGCTGGACCACAAGAAACCCCACTTGCAATTTTGGCACGGCGCCGCGATAAATCTGGTAAAGCCTTTTTATCCCGTGCGCTTGTGGCCGCCGGTCAAAGATTACGTGAAGATTTCGAAATTGGCAAACTTGCGTCATGCGATCATGGCACATGGGACCAGTGCCTTCTGGATGCTGCGCCAGAGGCGGCACTTTCCAAAGATCCAAGGCAACGTGAAGCGATTGCGCATGTCGCCGCAGCGCTACGTGAATTGGGGCCCGGTTTGGGCGATGTAGCATTGAAATGTTGTTGTTATCTCGAAGGCTTAGAGGTCACTGAGCAATCACTGGGCTGGTCGGCCCGATCGGGAAAAATTGTTCTTAGAATTGCGTTGCAAAGATTAAAGCGGCATTACGATCAAACCTATGGTCCGGGTGGTGGGCAAATTCACTAGACTTGGCTATGGTTGTTGAGGGGGTAGATCGTGCCTAGATGGGCTTGTGGATAAATTTTGAAATTTGCTCAAAGTGATCTTTAAGCGGGTTCTTTTTTCGCCAGATCATCCCAATGATGCGCGAGGGTTGCGGTGGATCAAAACGCGAGACGGCAATGGATGCAGAACGTTGCTCAACTGCCAGAGCCATTTCAGGGATCAATGTCACACCAATTCCCGCGCTGACCATTTGCACCAATGTGGATAGCGAACTGCCGCTCATGAGATCACGAGGCGAGGCAGATTTGGTTTTGCAAAATGCCAAGGCCTGATCGCGAAAGCAATGACCCTCTTCAAGCAACAAAAGGCGCATTTCGCGCAACATTTCAGGTTTTGGAACTGGCTTATCGGCATCTTTTTTTGGACGCACAAAGATGAAGTCTTCGGAAAAAAGTGGGTATTCGGTCAAGCCGGGTTCAGACACCGGCAAAGCAACCAGGGCCGTGTCAAGACGGCCTTCAAGTATATCCTGTATCAAATTGGCGGTGACTGTTTCTTTGAACTTAATTTCAAGATCTGGAAAATGCGTGGTCAGGTCTCTCATCATGGTGGGAAGCACATAGGGCGCCACAGTGGGAATCACTCCGATCCTCAAGGTTCCAATTGGTCTGCCGCGCGCGGCCTGTGCAAATTCGCCCAAGCCTTTTACGGCGCGCAGTATGTCCGAAGACTGGTTTGAAAATTGCTCTCCAAACGCAGTTAGGCGTAGGGGTCGAGCGCTTTTTTCAACCAAGGGTGAGCCGAGCAATTCCTCTAATTCTTTGATTTGCATAGAAAGGGCAGGTTGCGAGATTGCACAATCTTCCGCAGCCCGGCCAAAATGCCGATGCCGGGCCAGAGCTTCAAAATATCTAAGTTGTTTTAGGGTGATGCTGGACATAAGAAAAACTTATAATAGTTATCAGAAAATGCAAGTTTAACTAATTTTTTTTGTGTGCTAGCCTGTCTTCAGCCTTGGTATGTATTTTCTTTTTAAATGTCTAAAAGTACCAATTTTACATTTTAGGTATTGAATTGGCTAAACTGATAATGCACCGGGCGTATAAGTAAAAACTTAGGAGATTTACATGAGCGAAAGTACAGCCAAGTGCCCAGTAATGCACGGAGCAGTGACATCAGCCAATAGCGGAACACTAAACAGCGACTGGTGGCCAAACCAGCTTAATTTAAATATTCTTCGCCAGCATGGCAAAAAATCAAATCCAATGGATGCTGGGTTTGATTATCGCACAGAATTTAGTGCTTTAGATTATGACGCGCTCAAGTCTGATCTGCATGATCTTATGACCAACTCACAAGATTGGTGGCCAGCGGATTACGGTCATTACGGCGGGTTTTTTATTCGTATGACTTGGCATGCTGCTGGCACCTATCGGACCGGCGATGGGCGAGGCGGCGGTGGTACAGGGGCGCAACGTTTTGCTCCGCTCAACTCTTGGCCTGATAACGGAAATCTGGACAAGGCGCGCCGTTTGCTTTGGCCGATCAAGCAAAAATATGGCAATAAAATTTCTTGGGCAGACCTGCTAATTTTGACTGGTAATGTGGCGATTGAGTCCATGGGCGGTAAAACCTTTGGATTTGGCGGTGGACGTGAAGATATCTGGCATCCTGAAGAAGATATTTATTGGGGTGCTGAAACCGACTGGCTTGGGGATAAACGCTATGGCGAGACGCGCCAGTCTTTAGAAAATCCGCTTGCTGCGGTTCAGATGGGATTGATTTATGTGAACCCCGAGGGCCCCAACGGCAATCCTGATCCGCTTCTCAGTGCGCAAGATATTCGCGAAACATTCGGCAGAATGGCGATGGATGATGAAGAAACTGTGGCGCTGGTTGCCGGTGGTCACACCTTTGGCAAAGCCCATGGGGCAGGCGATCCGGACCTTGTTGGCTCAGAGCCAGAAGGTGCAGAGATCGAGGAAATGGGTTTGGGCTGGATTAACAAACATGCCTCTGGCAAGGGCCGTGATACCACAACCAGCGGCGTAGAAGGCCCTTGGACAGCCAACCCGACCCAATGGGATAATGGCTATTTTGATCTGCTTTTCAAATATGACTGGGCGCTGACCAAAAGCCCGTCGGGGGCTAATATCTGGCACCCTGTTGACGTAGTTGAAGAGGATATGGCGCCAGAAGTTGATGATGCAAGCCGCAAGGTTACACCAATGATGACCACAGCGGATATGGCCCTGATCAAAGATCCCGACTACCGGAAAATTTCTGAGCGTTTTCATCAAAATCCTGACCAGTTGGCCGATGCCTTTGCCAGAGCATGGTTTAAATTGCTCCACCGGGATATGGGCCCCAAGGTCCGTTATCTTGGGCCAGAAGTGCCTGAGGAAGAGTTGATTTGGCAAGACCCCGTGCCGGCCGGCAATGGTGATTTTGATGTTGCAGCCGTTAAAGACGCGCTGAAAGCAAGCGGTCTTTCTGTGCAGGAAATGGTCGAAACAGCTTGGGCCTCTGCGGCAACATTTCGTGGATCAGATATGCGCGGCGGTGCAAATGGGGCGCGTATTCGGCTTGCGCCACAAAAGGACTGGGCGGTGAATAAACCTGACCAACTTGGCCGCGTGCTTGCCGTGCTTGAAGGGATTGCACATCAGCATAATGCAAGTGTTGCTGATGTGATTGTTCTGGCAGGTAATGTCGGGATTGAACGCGCTAGTGGCGCAGATGTGCCCTTTACGGCAGGTCGCGGGGATGCCAGTGCCGCGCAGACAGATGCCGTGTCCTTTGCCGTCTTAGAGCCTGTAGCTGATGGGTTCCGCAATTATCAAAAATCTGATTTCTCGCGGTCTCCGGAAGAAATGCTTTTGGATAAAGCCCAGCTTATGGGACTGACAGCACCGGAAATGACGGTGTTGGTTGGAGGGTTGCGCGCCTTAGGCATTAGCGCAAGCGGCGATGGGGTTTGGACCGATGGGCAAACACTTAGCAACGACTGGTTTGTCACATTGCTGGATATGAGTGTTGCTTGGTCTGCTACAGGCTCGAATAGCTATCAGGCAAAAGACCGGACAAGCGGAGAGGATGCGCGCAGCGCCTCAAGGGTGGATTTGGTTTTTGGCTCAAACTCAGAGCTTCGGGCCATTGCCGAGGTTTATGCCCAAGATGATAACAAAGGTAAATTTGTGAGGGATTTCATTGCCGCTTGGACCAAGGTTATGAATGCGGATCGCTTCGATCAAATTTAATTTAAAAATGCTCCCCGTGCAGGCGGCACGTGCGGGGGGCACACTACTGGCTTGGATGATTTCTTCCATACTGCCTTAAGCGCACAGCTGTGGGCAGTTTTAGTTGATCTGCATAGCAGATATGTGCGGATAAAGCTTGGTAAGCGGTCAAACTGTGGTATTATATCGGCAAAAATGGAAATCACCTTTGCCAGATCTTAAACAGCCCAAGCAGCGTCATCCGGAAAAAGCTCACCGCCCGGACAATGCTCAGCCAAAAAAACCTGACTGGATCCGTGTGAAAGCGCCCACCAGCGCAGGTTATAAGGCAACGCGTAATATCCTTAGGGATAATAATCTGGTCACCGTTTGCGAAGAGGCAGGCTGTCCCAATGTCGGTGAATGTTGGAGCCAGGGACATGCCACCATGATGATTATGGGCGAGGTCTGTACCCGCGCCTGTTCATTTTGCAATATTGCGACCGGAAAGCCACCCAACGCTTTAGACGTGTTCGAACCGGGTAGGGTGGCCGATGCGGTCGCAAAACTTGGATTGAATCATGTGGTCATCACCTCTGTCGATCGGGATGATATTGCCGATGGTGGGGCCGAACACTTTGCCCAAACAATTCGAGCGGTCCGGCACCGAAGCCCTTCTACAACCATAGAAATTCTTACGCCTGACTTTTTGAAATGCGACCCGAAAGTTTTAGAAACTGTGGTTGAGGCGCGCCCTGATGTGTTTAACCACAACCTTGAAACTGTGCCTGGTCTTTATCCCGAGGTGCGCCCGGGCGCCCGTTATTTCCATTCTCTTCGTCTGTTGCAGAGGGTGAAGGAATTAGATCCAAGCATGTTTACCAAATCGGGGATCATGGTGGGCTTGGGCGAGGATCGGCAGACCGTGACGCAAGTTATGGATGATATGCGTGCCGCAGATGTCGATTTTTTGACCATCGGGCAGTATCTGCAGCCCACTCCAAAGCACCACGCAGTGGACCGGTTTGTGCACCCAGATGAGTTTAAATCCTATGAAAAAGCCGCTTATGGTAAAGGCTTTTTGATGGTCTCTGCAACACCGCTTACACGATCATCTTATCATGCTGGGGATGATTTCGCTCAACTGCGGCAAGCGCGTTTGAAAAAGCTTTCTAGTGGGTAATTAAGGCTTGCCAGGTTGGGTTATTTTGACTTTTCCATGACCTTTGGGGTTTGCTGTTAGCACATCCGGCCAACCAACATAGTGTTCTATTCCTGCGATCAGTAGGCCACTGGCCACAATTGAAAAGACCATAATCACCATTTTCAAACTGGGCGGACGTCGAGCCCATTTCGCCATTCTTACAATTCTTCTGGGGCTGAGCATTTTAAAATCCTTTTCTCGTAAAATTACATTTATTTTTTTAAAATTAAATAATTATAGATAATTACGAGGGTTAATTAATGTGTTGGGGCTAATCAATCTTGTAGGGTTTCGATTTTACTATCACTTATAAATGCATCAAGTACGCTTAGGCTTGGTTTGCTCAGATTGCTTAAGACCTTATCAAACGCGCTGCGACAGTGCATCCCGGGCCAGCCTTCGGGGAAAAACCATTCTGGAACATCAGGGTAACGCAAAATAGCGCGCCGCCAGCAATGCACCAGCAGACTTCTGAGGATGGAGACTTGTAATGGATCAAATTGGTTTTTTGCATCTATCGCGCTTTGAAGGGCTGTGAACTGCTGCGTTAGAATTTGTAAGTTTTTGTCTCTTTCCGCGTTAAATAATTTATCTTTGACCCAGTTTGGAACTGCGCTTATCTCGCCCGAAATGACAAAGTGATCTCCGCAGTTCTTGGGCGCATTGCCACGCGCAAAAAAAATGTTTTGACCGAGGGCAATATACCCATTGGCCGGATCAGCCCATGGACCTTTTGCTCTGGCTTTTTCCGTAAGCACAAGATGCCAGTGATCGCCGCGTTGAACATCTAATCCATAGATCCGCTGACTGGCAATTTGCGATTGCAGTAATCCTTTGGCGGTCAATGAATAAATCGAATTACGTCCCAATTTTCGTACAGTTATCCACTCTTCCTTGCGCAGCCTGTGTAAAGCAACGCGTGTTGCTTCAGGCTTTATGCCGATCAAAGCGGTCATTTTATTGATTAAATGCGCGCTCAGCTCATCATCGGGGTTGCGCGCGAGGTCGCCAAAAATACTCGCAATGAAAGACCAAACACGCGGTGTCCTGCCAGAGAGTAAAATATCTAACGCCTGTTCAAAGGCTGTTTTTTCACTGCTTTCCATTGCTGTTAGCGTACACGGTTTTACCGGTAAAATTCAACCAGTTATTGGTGATCAGCTGTATAGGCATTCATGGTTAAAAGTTCATACTCTGCGACTAGATCCGTATCTTGATTATGAATTTGGACATGCCACCTTACTTCGCCATACTCTGCCGTTCTGCGGGTTTTTTGTTTGACGGTCAGCGCCACATGAATGCTATCGCCCGCGACTACGGGTTTTGCGAATTTCAGCCGATCCAATCCGGTATTGGCCAAAACCGGCCCTTCGTCTGGATCAACAAACAATCCCGCTGCAAACGATAATAGTAAATATCCATGAGCGACTTTACCGGGGAAAAACGGGTTTCGCTTGGCGGCCGCATCATCCATATGGGCATAAAATGTATCGCCCGTGAAATTGGCAAAATGTTCGATATCTTCAGCGCTGATCTGACGTCCCTCTGTGTGCAGCGTATCACCGGGGGTTAAATCATCGAACCGGCGCCGGAACGGATGCGGCGGCCTGCTATTTTGCGCTGTGCCTTTTATCCAATTACCTGTTATGGCGCTTAGCATATCAGGTGTGCCTTGTACGGCGGTCCTTTGCATATACTGCATCACGCCCCGTAACCCGCCCATTTCTTCACCGCCGCCGGCTCGGCCGGGACCGCCGTGAATTAGATGCGGAAGCGGCGCACCATGTCCGGTGGCCTCATGCGCGCTGTGCCGATTATTTATATAAATGCGGCCATGATAGGCGCCCACACCAAGAGCTATGTGTGCTGCATGATCAGGTTGGTTGGTAAAGAGTGAAACCACCAAGCTGCCGCCCCCGTGATTGGCCAGCGCAACTGCGTGATCCAGATCCTTGTAGGGTATAATAGTGGATACTGGACCAAAAGCCTCATGCTGATGCACCAACTTTGCGTCATCCGGCGCGCGTGCGCAGAGCAATTTGGGCCCAACAAAGGCGCCTTTGGCCAAATCCATGGGTGCCTGCATATCCAACAGGACATCACATTCGGTTTTAAACTGTTCATATTTAATCAAGACATCTTTTTTCTGCGGCTGAGAAATTAAAGCGCCCATCTGTGTGTTTTGATCGCGGGGGTCGCCAATTCGGATCGTTTCAAGTTTCTGCTTGAGCGCAGTGCCAACCTCTTCTGCCCGCGCTTGCGGCACCAGTATCCGGCGGATCGCTGTGCATTTTTGACCTGCCTTGACGGTCATTTCTTGACATACTTCTTTGATGAAAAGGTCAAATTCCAGACTGCCTTGATGCGCATCTGGGGCTAGAATGGATGCGTTTAAACTGTCTTGTTCGGCAATAAAGCGCACTGAGTTTTTGATCAGTGCGGGCGTTTTTCGCAGGGTATGCGCAGTTTGCTCTGACCCTGTGAAACTTAGCACATCCTGGCAGTCCAGATGATCAAGTAAGTTACCGATTGGCCCAGTGATAAGTTGAATACTGCCTGGCGGCAAAATATTGCTTGCCTCAATGATGCGCACTGCCGCCTCAGTGACATAGCAGCTGGCAGTTGCTGGTTTTACGATTACTGGCATGCCCGCCAATATTGCCGGCGCCAATTTTTCCAACATGCCCCAAACTGGAAAATTAAAAGCATTAATCTGAACCGCAACTCCGCGGCACGGTGCTGCTATATGTTGGCCAAGAAAAGAGCCCGAGCGCGACAATTGCTCAACCTTGCCGTCACAGTAAACTTGGCTGTCCGGCAATTCGCGGCGCCCAATCGAGGCGTAGCCAAAAACCGTTGCAATCCCGCCATCGATATCAACCAAGTGATCTTTCGCCGTTGCGCCTGTCAAAAAAGAAAGTTGATATAGCTCTTCTTTGTGCTCGTTTAGTTTCGTTGCCAGCGCTTTTAGAAGCTTTGCCCGATCATGAAACCCCATTTTCCTTAGCGCAGTCCCGCCTTTGCCTTTGGCAAATTCCAATAGGGCCGACGTATGGTTTTTGCTGCTTCCAGCCCGCGCAATAACTGATCCATCAATCGCCGAATAGATTTCATGCGCATTTTGATCCGCTGCGATCCATTGCCCTGCTACAAAACTTTCTACCTGTTGAATAACCATTTTGCTGTCCTTTAAATCCAATTAATAATTTATTGACCAACCGTTCGGTTTATGCAAGCTTTGACTTGAATATTTGTCAAACAATACCTTTGGAAAGGATGTGCTGTGACCCCCAAAGAACGCGCTGAAAAATCTGCTTATGCCATGTGGGCAAGCGATCGGGCTTCGCAGTGGGTTGGAATTGAGCTTCAAGATATTGATGAGGGGTTTGCTCGTTTGACCCTTTGTCTCAAAGCGCATCATTGCAATGGCCATGGGATTGGGCATGGCGGCATAACTTTTTTGCTGGCAGACAGTGCATTTGCTTTTGCCTGCAATAGCCGTAATCAAATTACTGTTGCCATGCATAATATGATCAGCTTTCTAAACCCTACGCATGAGGGCGATATTTTGATTGCCGAGGCCAGAGAGACCAGCCTAAACGGCAAAAACGGTATTTATGATGTGCGGGTCATGAACCAGCACAATAAGGTAGTGGCCGAGATGCGCGGCATGTCGCGGGCGATCAAAGGCCAAGTTTTTCAAGACTAAGAAAGGCAAGAGGATGAAAGACCTAACACCTGACAGGGCAGAGCTTGATCAAATTGAAATAGCGCCAATAGATGAAATCCGCGACTTGCAATTAAAGCGGCTTAAATGGTCATTGGCCCACGCCTATGCCAACGTTGGCTTTTATCGCGATAGTTTTGACCAACTTGGGGTGCATCCCGATGATTTAAAATCTCTAGATGATTTGGCAAAGTTTCCTTTTACAACAAAAGCCAACCTGCGTGACCATTACCCATTTGGGCTTTTCGCAGTTGATAAGTCGCAAATTGTCCGGGTGCATGCCTCATCGGGCACCACGGGCAAGCCGACCGTTGTTGGATATACTCAAAACGATATCTCAATCTGGGCAGATTTGGTGGCGCGCTCGCTGCGCGCATCGGGTGTGCGGGCAGGGGATATGGTCCACAATGCCTATGGTTATGGTCTTTTCACTGGCGGTTTGGGCGCGCATTACGGAATTGAAAAACTGGGTGCAATGGTGGTGCCAGTTTCGGGTGGCCAGACCGCACGTCAGGTCATGTTGATCGAGGATTTCAAACCCAAGGCCATCATGGTGACACCGTCCTATATGCTTAATATCTTAGAAGAGTACCACCGACAGGGCTTAGACCCGCGCCAAAGTTCGCTTGAAACAGCAATTTTTGGGGCAGAGCCGTGGACCAACGCAATGCGGGAAGAAATTGAACAGGCTTTTGATATGCATGCTGTTGATATTTATGGTTTATCAGAAATTATGGGCCCTGGCGTTGCCAATGAATGCGTTGAAACTAAAGATGGGCTTCATATTTGGGAAGATCATTTTTATCCAGAGATTATTGACCCGCAAACAGGTCAAGTCGTCAAAGACGGCACCAAAGGCGAGTTGGTTTTTACCACATTGACCAAAGAGGGCATGCCGCTCATCCGCTATCGTACGCGGGATTTAACGCAGCTGCTTCCTGGAACGGCCCGCAGCATGCGGCGGATGGAAAAAGTCACGGGCCGCAGTGATGATATGATTATCCTGCGCGGTGTGAATGTGTTTCCTACTCAGATCGAAGAGCAGGTGATCGCAACACAAAATCTGTCGCCATATTTTCAAATAGAACTAGTGCAAAAGGGGCGGATGGATGGCATGCGGGTGCATGTCGAGGTGTTGCCGGATGCAAACAGCCAAAACCAAAGAACTACCGCAACCCAAGAGCTTACCCAACGTATTAAAGATGTTGTTGGCGTGTCTTGCGAGGTTGAGGTCGCCGAACCCGGCAGTGTTCAACGCTCAGAGGGTAAAGCCAAACGCGTGGTGGATAACCGGCAAGGGAGCTAAGACCATGGCGCGGCCAATCGCTAAAGACTATGAGTTCAAACGGGATCATATTTTAAATTCAGCTGCCCGGCTTTTTGCAAAAGAAGGTTTCGCAGGAGCATCAATGTCGGCGCTTGCCCAAGAATGCAAGATTTCTAAAGCCAATATCTATCATTATTATTCAGGCAAGGACGCGTTATTATTTGATCTTTTAGATAGCTACCTTAAGACCCTTCACCAAAAGCTGACATCTTTAAAGTTAGAAGGGGCCCCGCCTAAGCAAAAATTCTTTCTTTTGGTTCGCGAAATTTTGCTCGCCTACCAAGGTATGGATTACCAGCATCAGGTGCAATTAAACGAAATGCAGCATTTGCCAAAAGCACAGCAAGATATTCTTCGCAGTTATCAACGCGATATGATTTCCATTTTGCGCAATGTAATTTCAGAAATAGCACCTGTTGTTGCAGCGCAGGATAAGTCCAAATTGCACGCGGTGACCATGTCGGTGTTCGCGATGCTGAACTGGTTTTATATGTGGAACCGCCAAGAGGGTACAGAGGCCCGTGAAAATTACGCAAAAGTCGTGACTGATCTCACTTTAGGCGGTATAATATCCGATCATTGATCGTATTGGATCACCAGATGATCCGAGACAGGATAGGACTGACACGACAAAGCATAGCCTTTGGTGATTTCATCATCTTCTAGCGCATGATTGGCAATCATCTCGATATCGCCTTCAATTACTTTGCAGCGACAGGTCGAACAAACCCCAGCCTGACAGGAAAATGGCGCATCAAGATTGTTTTCAAGGGCGGCCTCTAAAATACTTTGATCGCGGCGCATTTCGAACGAAGAAGATGCACCATCGATGGTGACAGTAACGGATGTTGTCGCTTGATTTTGATCATGGGCATTTGTCTTTGTTTTTAGCTCCAAGCGGCCTGGTTGATTGGATTTAAATAGCTCATACTTTATTTTTTCTTGGGGCAGCCCATGATGCGAAAGGCTCGCCGCAATTAATGTCATCATCGGTTCAGGGCCACAAATAAAGGCACAGGAGATCTGGGGTAGTGAAATCCAGCTTGCAAATACTGCATCTAATTTATCGGTGGTAATACGCCCGGAAAATAGGTCGATTTCCTGCGGGTCATCTTCCAAAATATGCAAAACACTCAAGCGGTTCATGTAGGTGTTTTTTAAATCTTCCAGCTCTTCACGAAACATAATCGAGCTTATACGGCGATTGGCGTAGAGCAGCGTAAAGCGGCTGTGCGGCTCACGTGCAAGCGTGGTTCTTATAATCGATAACAAAGGTGTAATGCCTGAGCCGCCGGCAAATCCGAGATAGTGGTTTTCTGCTTCGGCATCGAGCGGTGCGAAAAATCGACCTTGTGGTGGCATGGCGTGTAAAACATCACCCACAGCCAATTCACTGTTGGCCCAACTGGAAAAGGCCCCATTGGCAACATGTTTAATCCCCACTTGCAGTACCGTCTCATCAAGACCGCTGCATATCGAATAGGATCTACGGATTTCTTGTCCATCGAAGTCCTTTTTAAACGTTAGGTATTGGCCTTGGATAAAATCAAAATTTGTTTTGGGATCGGGGCTTAGGCTAACAACAACCGCATCGCGAATTGTCTTTTGAATATCAGTGACGGTCAGAGGGTAAAAACGGGCCATATCAGACTTTCTAAAGACACTTGAAGTAATCAAAAGGTTCAAGGCACTCTTGGCAGCGCCATTGCGCTTTACAGGGGGTAGAGCCGAATTGACTGATCCTTTCTACATCCACCGCGCCGCATTGTGGGCAACATTTCGGACCACCAGAGGGGTTTGGCGGTGCAATGCCATAGGACTGCAGTCTTTTTTTGCCGCGCTCTGAAATCCAATCAGTTGTCCACGCCGGATTAATCTGCTGCTTTATATCAATGTTCTCAATACCGTTCGAGTGCGCTGCTTTTTCAATTTCAAATCTAATGACTGTGGTGGCTGGGCATCCCGAATAGGTCGGGGTGATCGTGATCTGTAGGCGGTCATTTTGCCAAGCTACATCTCGAATAATGCCCAAGTCCACAATTGAAATTGCTGGTATTTCCGGGTCAGGAACTTGATCCAAAAAGCTCCAAATATGCTTTGTACAAGTTGCCATACTACCAACGCGCATCTGGATAGGCACGCTGCAAATATTGCATCTGTGCTAATAAATGGCCGAGATGTTCACTGTGCATCTTGCCGCTTTTACCGCCTTTCTGGGCAAAGCTGCCTTCCGGGGTGCTTAGCGTAGCCTGCCTAAGAACAGGCTCAATTGTTTGAAGGTAGTCATTTTTCAATTGGCTGGGCAACGGGCCAATATTGGCATCGGCTATGGCGTGATCGACCTCATCATCGCTCAACATCTCGCCAACAAATGGCCACAACCGCTCAAGAGCACTTTGCATGCGAAATCGGCTTTCCTCGGTGCCATCGCCTAAAGTGATAACTGTCTCGCCAGACCGTTCCAGATGGTAAGTCACTTCTTTTATCGCCTTGGTGGCAATGTCGCCAACACGTTGATCACCTGATGTTTGCAATGCCTTAAGGTGCAGAAAATGAAAGGCGTCAAACAGATATTGCCGCATCATGGTGTGGCCAAAATCTCTGTTCGGTTGTTCGACCAAAAGCAGGTTATGAAAGTCATAAACCTCGCGATGAAATGCCAATTCATCCGCCGTTTGTTTGCAACCTTCTAGCTGTCCGGCCAATCCCAGCCAAAGTTGCGTCTGACCGATTAGATCAAGTGCGATGTTGGCCAAGGCGATATCTTCTTCCAACGCTGGTGCATGTCCACACCATTCTGAAAGCCGTTGACCTAAGATCAAGGCATTGTCCCCCAGTCTTAAAGCGCAGTGTTTTAAGGGGCTTCCCATCACATCGCTCCGGCGTCGTCTGGAATATCATAAAAGCTGGGATGCCGGTATACTTTAGAGTTGCTTGGATCATAAAGTGGCCCCTTATTGGCAGGGCTGCTGGCACTGATATCCGCGGCTTTAACCACCCAGATGCTCACGCCTTCATTGCGCCGAGTATAAACATCTCGTGCGTTTCGAATGGCGGCTTCGGCGTCGGCAGCGTGCAGGCTACCCACATGGCGATGGCTTACCCCATGCTGACCGCGGATGAAAATTTCCCAAAGAGGCCATTCGTTTGACATTTGATCGCTCCTATTCTGCGGCCATTTTTGCAGTGGCTTTTTTACGGGCGTGGGCCAGCATTGCATCACGAACCCACGCGCCGTCATCCCAAGCCTTGCGGCGTGCTTCAAGGCGCTCTGTGTTGCATGGACCGTTGCCCTTGAGCACATTAAAAAACTCTTCCCAATCAGGTTGAGAGAAATCATAATGGCCGCGCTCTTCATTCCAAGACAGTTCTGTATCAGGGACTTTAAGTCCAAGAAGGTTGGCTTGCGGCACGGTTTGGTCGACGAATTTTTGCCGTAGTTCATCGTTTGAATTCATTTTAATCTTCCAAGCCATGGATTGCTCTGAATGGACGCTTTCTTTGTCAGAGGGGCCGAACATCATCAAAGAGGGAAACCAGAACCTGTTTAGAGCATCTTGTGCCATTCGCTTTTGCGCGGCAGTGCCTTCTGACATTTTCATCATAATGTCGTAGCCCTGACGCTGATGAAAGCTTTCTTCTTTGCAAATGCGCACCATAGCGCGTGCATATGGTCCAAATGATGTGCGCTGCAGGGGCACTTGGTTCATAATTGCAGCCCCATCAACGAGCCAACCGATCGCCCCCATATCTGCCCAGGTTAAGGTCGGGTAATTAAAGATCGAGCTGTATTTCATTTTGCCCGAAAGCAGATCTTTAGTCAGTTGATCACGGCTAATCCCCAAAGTTTCAGCCGCGCAGTAAAGATAAAGACCATGCCCTGCTTCATCCTGTACCTTGGCCAAAAGAATGGCTTTGCGCTCAAGGGTAGGGGCGCGTGTTATCCAGTTTCCTTCGGGCAATTGTCCAACAATTTCCGAATGCGCGTGTTGGCCAATTTGGCGGATGAGCGTTTTGCGATAACTCTCTGGCATCCAATCTTTGGGTTCAATCTTTTCACCTTGATCAATCCGCTCTTGAAAGTGGCGTTCTTCTAGGCTCATCTCAGAAAGTGGCTTTACATTTTTACCCGTGCTTTTGACCATTTGTGCATACATTAGAATTTCCCCGCTTAAATGCGCTCTATTATCATCGCAACGCCCTGACCCACGCCAACACACATTGTGCAAAGCGCATAGCGTCCTTTGGTGCGCTCAAGTTGATTGACAGCGCTGACAACCATACGCGCGCCCGACATCCCTAGTGGGTGGCCCATGGCAATGGCCCCACCATTTGGATTAACGAAATCTGCATCATCTGGAACACCCAAAGCCCGCAGTGTGGCCAGCGCCTGCGCGGCAAAGGCTTCGTTCAACTCAATCACATCCATATCCGTGATCTTCAGACCGGTTTTGGCAAGAACCTTTTGCGTTGCAGGAACAGGCCCAATTCCCATAATGCGCGGTGCAACGCCGGCAGATTGCATGGCGATAACCCGCCCCTTTGGCGATAGCCCTTGTTTTATGGCGGTGGCTTCTGAGGCCATTAATATTGCAGCTGCGCCATCGTTGACCCCCGAGGCATTGCCCGCGGTCACGGATAGGTCGGTCCCGTTTATGCCGCGCAACTTGGCCAGTTTTTCACGTGCGGTGCCCGGGCGAGGATGTTCATCACAGTCAACAATGATTGGATCGCCCTTACGCTGGGGCAAAGTGACTGGTGTGATTTCTGCAGAGAATAGGCCGCGTTCCTGCGCAGACGCCCAGCGCTCTTGCGAGCGTTCGGCAAAGGCATCTTGATCTTCGCGGCTGATCGAAAACTCTTCGGCCACATTATCTGCTGTTTGGGGCATGCTATCGGTGCCATACGACTGTTGCATTTTAGGGTTGATAAAACGCCAACCGATTGTGGTGTCATAAATCTCTGCCGCGCGGTCAAAGGCAGCTTTCGCCTTGGGCATGACAAAGGGTGCGCGGCTCATGCTTTCAACACCGCCAGCGATTGCAAGATCATACTCACCAAGCTTTATCGCCCGCGCGGCTTGGCCAACGGCTTCTAGCCCAGAGGCACAAAGTCTATTGACTGTTACGCCCGATACAGTCTCTGGCAAGCCCGCTAGCAGCGCCGCCATGCGGGCCACATTTCGGTTATCTTCGCCGGCTTGATTGACGCAGCCGTAAACCACATCATCCAAGTTCGACCAATCAACGGTTGGATTGCGCTCTATTAAAGCGGAAACTGGAAGGGCCGCGAGATCATCGCAACGCACGTTTGAAAGCGCGCCAGCAAATTTTCCAATCGGTGTGCGTTGGGCATCGCAAATATAGGCTGAAGTCATGTCTACCGCTCCCTGCATTCTAAACACCATATACAGGGAGCATTCTTATCCGTCAATAATTACGTTACAAAAAATTAATTTATTAGCAAAAATAAGTAACGGTTGGGGCTCATTCATTAACGAAGCCTTTGTTCCGTGTTTTTATCAAAGAACAATGCAGCGCCGTGGTCAAACTCGAGCCCAACATCCTGTCCAGTTGACAATTCGTTATCATCGTCAATTTCGACAATAATCCGCTCGCCTGTCAGGCTGTCAAGATAAGCATAACTGACGCCGCCTAAACGTTCGTGAATACCAATTTTCAAACCATTTTTTGACATATCCAAGCGCAAAGCCTTTGGTCTAACCCCAACAGTTACCTTGGTACCGTCAGCTGGCAATTGGATGGATGTTTCAATGGGGTGCTCATCGAGTGCAGGTACAATAATTTGGTTTGAACGCACAATACCGTCGAGAAAGTTCATTGCAGGCGAGCCAATAAACCCAGCCACAAATTTATTCTCGGGATTATGGTAAAGCTCCATTGGGGCTCCGACTTGCTCCACATGACCATCCCGCAATACGACAATTTTATCAGCCAAGGTCATCGCCTCAACTTGATCGTGGGTGACATAGATCATCGTGGCACCAATTTCTTTATGCAGCCGAGCGATTTCCACCCGCATGTCAACACGAAGCTCCGCATCAAGGTTTGACAGTGGCTCATCAAACAAAAATACTTCAGGGCCACGAACAATCGCGCGTCCAATTGCAACCCGTTGCCGTTGACCGCCAGACAAGGCTTTTGGTTTGCGGTCTAAGTAGTCTTCAAGTTTCAATATGCGGCTTGCTTCTGCAACTTTTGACTGAATTTCTGACTTTGGGTGTCCAGTCATCTTTAACCCAAATCCCATATTTTCAGCGACGGACATATGTGGATAAAGTGCATATGTCTGAAAGACCATCGCTACGCCGCGGTCAGCTGGATCTGCTGCAGTAACATCTCGACTACCGATTTGTATCATGCCTTCGGTGGTTTCTTCCAAGCCTGCGATCATACGAAGAAGTGTTGATTTCCCACATCCAGAAGGTCCAACAAAAACACAAAACTCACCATCTTTTATATCAAGGTCAACCCCGTGAATGACCTGTACCTCACCATATTTTTTGAATGTATTTCTGAGTTGTACGCCGGACATTGTTAGCCTCTTTAGGTTGGGAATTGCCAATTTTCTGCTGCTTGCGATATTTCAGATGCAGCTATTTGAAGTCTGGTGGCCTGCGCCTCTAAGCTATCCAAAGAATGTCTTTTGGTGCTAGAAGTGAGCGAGATCGCTCCAAGTGCATTGCGTTTTGAATTTAGGATTGGCACAGCGATACAAATGATCCCAGGCTCATGTTCCTCGCGGTCAAAGGCCATGCCGGTTTCTGCAATCTTATCCAATTCAGCACGCAGAGCATCTGCAGATGTTATGGTCGTCGATGTGTATCCATAATATGACTGTTCTGCCATGGCCCGCTCTTGTAACTTGGCAGGTAAAAAGGCCATGATTGCTTTTCCAACACCTGTGCAATAGCCGGGGCCGGATTTACCAGCCGAGCTGAACATTTCGATTGGTTGCGCAGCATTTCTTTTATCCACATACAGAACTTGGCCTTCGTCCATTTGGGCCAGATGGAGTGTTTCGCCCAGCTCTTTGGCCAGTCTGTCCAATATTGGGCGTGCCACAGGAGCCAATGCACTTTGCCGCCATGCAGCATGTGCAAGTCGGACCAAACGTATGCCCGGCTGGTAGGTTGCACGATCGCCATCAAAGCTGAGCATACCTTGGTTGGTTAGAGTTTGAACCAAACGATACAATGTTGCTTTGGGATGAGGGCTATCTGCCAAGATTTCTGAAAAACGAACAGGACGGTCAAAACTGGCAATTAAGTCCAGAATTTCCAGAGCTTTACCAACCGTACCATCCACAGTGGTCTGTTTGCTCATTTTCTTGCCTTTCCTAGGACCGTTTTTAGGTGGCACGAAGTTGTTGACAACCTCTGGGATTCGTCTCATTGTTTCAATAGTTGGAAAAAGGTTTCATTATTTGAGACTAATGTCAACTGGATAAATGGGAGGAACTCATGACAAACACACTTACGACCAAGCTGAGCACGATTGCAGCAACAACAGTTTTTGCTACATCTGCCTTTGCCGGAGATCTAGTTATCACATTTGATGACTTGAACCCCGGTCCAAAACAAGCGTTTGAAGAAGCGGTTGCGGCATTTGAGGCCGCCAACCCAGACATCAATGTAACAATCAACAACAATGACCGCGAAGCGCATAAATCTGCGATCCGTAACTTCCTGTCAGCAAACCCACCGGATGTAACATCTTGGTATCCGGGCAACCGCATGGGCCCTTTTGTTGATGCAGGGCTGTTTGAACCCATTGATGACCTATGGGCTGAAAACAACCTAAATGAGGATATGGCTGCGGTAAAACCAACCATGTCCCGCAACGGAAAAACCTGGGGCGTGCCGTATTCATACTACCAGTGGGGCGTTTATTACCGCAAAGACATCTATGACAAGCTGGGTTTGTCAGAGCCAAAAACATGGAGCGAGTTACTTTCAAACTGTGACGCTCTGAAAGGCGTAGGTGTTACACCCTTTACCATCGGAACCAAATACCTTTGGACAGCAGCGGGCGTGTTTGATTACTTGAACCTGCGGACCAACGGTTATGATGTTCACAACGCTCTGACAGACGGTAAGATCAAGTATACCGATGACCGGATCCGTGCAACATTTGCCAATTGGGAAGAAATGCTGGATCGTTGTTCATTCGTTGACAACCATGCATCTATGGATTGGCAAGGCGGTGTTGCTGCCTTCGCAAATGGTGACGCAGGGATGTATGTAATGGGTAACTTCGCAGTAGGTGCGATGCGAGATGCTGGTTTGACAAATGATCAAATCGATTACTTCCAGTTCCCTGAAATCACACCAGGTCTTCCAATGGCAGAAGAAGCGCCAGCGGATGCTTTCTTTATCCCATCGGGTGCTAAGAACAAAGAGGATGCTAAAAAATTCCTCGCATTTGTTGCGCAGGCTGACACGCAATCCAAGTGGAACGCAATCCTTGGTCAGTTGCCACCTAACTCAAAAGCAACCGTCGGGGATGACAAGTTCATCCAAGAAGGATTTGCTGTAGTGTCTGGTGCTGCTGGTCTTGCTCAGTTCTATGACCGCGATGCGCCGGCCGCTATGGCGTCTGAAGGCATGAAGGGTTTCCAAGAGTTCATGCTAGACCCAAGCAAACTGGATGCAATCCTAGAGCGTTTGGATCAAGTCCAAGCAGAGGTTTATAAGTAATACTAAACCAATTGGCGGGCGCGAGCTGTCGCGCCCGTTTCACCAACTTTGAGGGGCGCAATGCAAACCGGCATCTCACATACACAAGCAACTTGGATGTCGCGCCACAAGTTGGATATAGCGCCCTTTATTTTCTTAATCCCAGCATTATTTTTCTTTTTAATTTACGTTGTAATACCAATTTTCCAATCATTGCAGCTGTCGCTTTATGCATGGAATGGCCTTTATGATGGCAATGGCCAATCCACTGCGACTTTCATAGGTTTGGAAAATTACCGTAATCTTTGGGTTGACCCAAATTTCTGGATTTCAATTAAAAACAACCTTTTATGGCTGTTTCTTTACATGCTGGCTGTTCCAGTCGGATTGATGATCGCTATCTTTTTAAATCAAACTGTCACGGGTATTCGGATTTATAAGTCGCTTTTTTTCTTTCCGTTTGTGATCAGCCAAGTGGTCGTCGGTTTGATATTTGGTTGGTTTTACAATCCTGATTTTGGCATTGTCGCAAAAGTCTGGCAATTTTTCTTTTGTGAAGAAACCATCAATTTTATTGGTAATAAAACAGTCACATGCGCGCGCCCTGTGCCGGATATATTATCCAGTGCTGACTATGCCACTTACGGCATTATCTTTGCTGGTCTGTGGCCTCAGGTTGCCTATTGCGTCATCTTGTATCTTACAGGTCTTAATAATGTTGCCGCGGATCAAATAGAAGCCGGCCGGCTTGATGGCGCCAAAGGCTGGCGGATGTTGTGGTATGTAGTGCTTCCGCAATTGCGCCCAGCAACCTTTATTGCGGTTGCGGTTACGGTTATCGGGGCTTTGCGATCCTTTGATATGATCGCAATTATGACCCAAGGCGGCCCTTATGGAATGACCAATGTGCTTTCTCACTATATGTATGAGGTTGCGATCAGCGAATACGGCGAGCGCTATGGATACGGCTCATCTGTCGCAACCGTTTTGTTTGCCATAATGATGGTTTTCATCAGCTATTTTTTGTGGCGCATGTACCAAGACGAACGGCGAGGTGCCTAGATGTTTCCGCGTCCTATAGAACGGGCAAGTACAACAACTCGTGTTGCCTATCAGTCATTTCTTCCTTTAGCTATATTTTTATGGCTGTTGCCGCTTCTTGCGATTTTTCTTACGTCCATGCGCGGGTCTAAAGATATCAATACTGGGAATGTTTTTGGCTGGCCAACTGAGTTCAAGCTGATCGAAAACTATTACACTGTTTTTGCTCAGACAGAGGCCGTCAAATATTTGATCAACAGTTTTATGATAACCTTGCCCACGGTTGCTATTTCTGTATCTTTGGCGTGCTTGGCGGGTTACGCGCTTGCCGTTTATCGGTTTCGCTTGGCCCTGCCATTATTTTTCCTATTTGTTGCTGGTAATTTTGTACCGTTCCAAATCCTGATGGTACCGGTGCGAGATTTATCCGTTCAAACTGGCCTTTATGACACTATTGCCGGTCAGTTTCTGTTTCATGCAGCGTTTCAAACAGGGTTTTGCACGTTGTTTATGCGGAATTTTATAAAAGCCTTGCCGTTTGATTTAATCGAGAGTGCTCGCGTGGAAGGCGTCGCAGAGTGGCGTATATTTTGGTATATTATCGTGCCGCTTGTGCGGCCTGCAATTGCCGCGTTGGCGGTGTTGATTTTTACATTTGTCTGGAATGATTTCTTCTGGGCCAACGTTTTGACCCAAGGTGAACAGGTTAAACCGATCACGGCAGGTGTACGCGCCCTAAATGGCCAATTTATTAGCAATTGGCATCTGGTTTCAGCAGCCTCGCTACTTGCCGCTGTCCCTCCGGTTGTTATGTTTTTCCTGATGCAACGACATTTCATCGCCGGGCTTACGCTTGGTGCAGTAAAATAGTTGGAGTGCCCTTGGTGGAACAGAAAATTACATTTATTGGAGCTGGCTCTACCATATTTATGAAAAATATCCTCGGGGATGTTTTGCAGTACCCAGCGCTTCAAAACTCAAAAATTGCCTTGATGGATATAGATCAAACGCGGCTCAATGAAAGTGAACTCGTTGCGCATAAGTTGGTGGAAACACTAGGCGCAGACGCAAAGATTAAAACATATTCCCAACAACATGAGGCGCTTTCTGGCGCAGACTTTGTTGTCGTTTGCTTTCAAATCGGTGGTTATGATCCCTGTACAATCATCGATTTTGAAGTGCCGAAAAAATACGGATTACGCCAAACCATTGCCGATACTTTGGGTGTGGGCGGTATTATGCGCGGCCTTCGAACAGTTCCGCATTTGTGGTCTCTCTGCGAGGACATGCGTGCTGTATGTCCTAATGCGCTTATGCTGCAATATGTTAATCCGATGGCCATTAATACCTGGGCCATTGGGGCGCGTTACCCCGATATACGGCAGGTTGGTTTATGCCATTCTGTGCAAGGCACAGCCGAAGAGTTGGCGCGTGATTTAGCGATTGATGTGTCGGATATGCGCTACCGTGCTGGCGGCATTAATCATATGGCGTTTTATCTTGAATTAGAGGGCCGCGATACCTCGGGCAAATGGCGTGATCTTTATCCTTTGCTGCAACAAGGCTATGCACAAAAGCGGATACCTGTTGCGACAGGTGCAAACCCGAGATGTCCTAATTTAGTTCGCTATGAGGTGATGAAGCATTTCGGGCTTTTCGTCACCGAAAGCTCAGAGCATTTTGCCGAATACGTTCCGTGGTTCATCAAGTCCCATCGTCCCGATTTAATCGACCGTTTTAAAGTTCCTCTTGATGAATATCCAAAACGTTGCGAAGAGCAACTGGCCGATTGGAACGACCAAGTGGTACAGTTCCGCTCAGCCAAAGAAATAGACATTCACCAAAGCCATGAATATGCCGCCCAGATTATGAATGCGGTTGTGACAGGCTCTCCGGCTGTAATTTATGGCAATATTCCAAATCAGGGATACATTCCCCAATTGCCAGAAGGATGCGCTGTTGAGGTGCCCTGTTTGGTTGATGCCTCGGGCATTCAACCCACTTTTATAGGGGATATTCCGCCACAACTAATTGCGCTTATGCGTACCAATATTAATGTGCAAGAACTAACAGTTCAGGCCTTGCTGACGGAAAATCGGGATTTTATTTATCACGCGGCAATGTTGGACCCGCATACTGCGGCTGAATTAGACCTTGATCAAATCCGCAGTCTTGTAGATGAGCTGCTTATAGAACATTCAAATTGGTTGCCAAAATGGCTAGAGGACACGAGGGCGGCATGAGTGGATTTGCGACATTTCACGATCTAAAGGATGCATCGGTTTTCATCACGGGTGGCGGTGCCGGGATTGGCGCTGCATTAACCGAAGGGTTTCTTGCGCAAGGATGCCGGGTGGCTTTTGTCCAACGGTCCGATGCAAGCCAGTTTGCGGAAAAAATGGGTGAAAAATATGGCCATGCCCCTATATTTTTACCTTGTGATATTTCTGATGTTGCGGCTTTGCAAAAGGCGATGGAAATGGGGGCTGAGGCCAATGGTCCCTTTTCTGTTTTAGTAAACAATGCTGCAAATGATACTCGGCATGAGTTACATGGGTTTTCAGTTGAGGCTTTCGATCAATCTATGGCGGTTAATCTAAGGCCGCATTTTTTCACCGCGCAAGCAGCCGCACCGGCAATGAAACAAATGGGCGGTGGATCAATAATTAATTTTTCCTCTATTTCCTATATGATGGGCAATGCAGGCTATCCCGCCTATGCAGCTTCAAAATCAGCCATCACGGGTCTCACCCGCTCGTTGGCGCGTGAATTGGGACCTGACAATATTCGTGTCAATGCGCTAATGCCGGGCTGGGTAATGACACAGCGGCAAAAGGATCTTTGGGTGACAGAAGAGGGTCTTGAACAACATTTGTCCCGTCAGTGTTTGAAAAGCCTCTTGTCGCCCTCGGATATCGTGGATGCAACATTGTTTTTGGCATCAAAAGCCAGCCAGATGATGACCGGGCAGGCAATGGTTGTTGATGGCGGCGTTGTGGTGACAGGTTGATGAAGGATATGCGTGTATCTCAGCCAAACTGGCTTGCAGCCGATTGGGGAACATCCCGTCTTAGGATATGGGCTATGCGCGCCAATGGGGATGTGATCGGTCGGCAATTCAGTGACTGCGGCATGTCCCGACTTGGGAAAAGCGAGTTTGAGGCTGAATTTATTAAGCTTGCAGACCCATTTCTGTCCAATGATACAACTTTGGATGTCATTTGTTGTGGCATGGCTGGTTCGCGGCAGGGGTGGGCAGAAGCCTCTTATGTTGATGTTCCTTGCTATCCCCCCGGGATTGCGAATTCCGTGCAGGTTGAAACAGCTGACCCTCGGATAAACGTGTTTATTTTGCCTGGAATAAAGCAAAACTCACCAGCAGATGTGATGCGCGGCGAAGAAACCCAAATCAGAGGCTTCTTGGCCACAAACCCAGACTTTGATGGGGTGATATGCCTGCCAGGCACCCATACGAAATGGGTACATGTAAGCGCTGGCGAAATTGTGAGCTTTCAAACGTTTATGACTGGCGAGTTGTTTTCTTTACTCAGCAACGCCTCTGTTTTACGCCACACAGTTCAATCAGACGGTTGGGATAAACACGCGTTTCTGCAAGCTGTTGATAGGTCTTTTAGCCGCCCTAGCGCAGCTGCTGCACATCTCTTTACCCTGCGCGCCGAAGCCTTGCTGAATGACCCATATGAAAATGTGGCGCGCTCGCAGTTATCTGGCATTTTGATTGGAATTGAACTGGCCGCCGCCCGACCGTATTGGCTGGGTCAAAATCTAGCAGTTTTAGGATCGCATCAGATTGCAAATGCCTACCAACTGGCGCTTAAAGCTCAAGGGCTTGAGGTGATTATGGCGCAGCCAGAAGAAATGACGCTTGCAGGCTTGAAGCATGCGCATTTCGCACTTCGGAGTATGCCAAGCGATGCGTGAAATTATTGCAATTCTTCGCGGAATAACACCGCCTGAGTGTCTTGCCATAACCGAGGCGTTGATCGCAGCAGGCATTCATAAAATTGAAGTGCCTCTTAATTCACCTGATCCATTTCAAAGTATATTGCGGATGTCGAAAACATTTGGTGATGATGCGGTCATTGGGGCAGGGACTGTACTTTCAGCCGAGGATGTGACTAGGCTGGCTGATATTGGAGCCAAAATGGTGGTGTCTCCAGACTGCAATCCCGAGGTTATCTCGGCATCTAAATCAGCAGGCCTGCTGTCCTATCCGGGATGCTTCACTGCCACAGAATGTTTCACAGCTTTGCGCTTTGGCGCGGATGGTCTAAAGATTTTTCCTGCCTCTCTAATGGGACCGAAAGGCTTGTCAGCTCTGCGTGCCGTTTTGCCTCCAAAATCTGCTCTTTATGCTGTTGGTGGCGTCGGCCCAGATAATTTTGCCGACTGGCGCCGCGCAGGCGTTACGGGGTTTGGGCTTGGAACAAATCTTTACCGACCCGGAATTGATAGCCAAATTCTTAAACAGCGTGCTGAGATGATAGTGAAAGCCTATGATGAGGGTGAGCAAGAATGACCGTTTTTGATCCTACCCCCTGCCAGTTGGGTGAGGGGCCGTTGTGGCATCCAACTCTGAACAGGCTTTTTTGGTTTGATATTCTGTCTAAGCAATTGCGTATGGCGCATGAAGATGAAGTCACCGTTTGGGACTTTCCCGGACATGTTTCAGCGGCAGGCTGGATCGATCAAAACAGCCTACTGATAGCCAGTGAAACTGCGCTTGAAGTATTCGATATATCGACCGGGCGAACGGACCGTATTGTTGCGCTTGAAGCGGACAATCCCAAAACACGCTCTAACGATGGGCGAGCTGATCCCTGGGGCGGATTTTGGATCGGTACCATGGCGAAGGATCATGAAAAACACGCTGGTGCCATCTATCGCTATTTTCGCGGCGAGTTGCGCCAAATTCTGCCGAATATTTCGATTTCTAACGCCATTTGCTTTGCGCCAGATGGTAGTTTTGCCTATTTTGCAGATACCCGCTGTCAAGCCATCCAAAAATGGCAATTGAGCGAGGTGGATGGGTGGCCAGTGGGTGAACCAGAGCAATTTATTGATCTGAGGCAAGAGAACCTTAACCCAGATGGGGCCGTTGTAGATGCAGTCGGAAATATTTGGAATGCCCAGTGGGGTGCCCATCGGGTGGCGGTTTATGACCCAGAGGGAAACTTCCTTAACCAAATCACTTTTCCAGCCAGCCAAATATCCTGCCCGGCCTTTGGTGGTGCGGACTTATCAACATTATTTGTCACCTCTGCGGCCGTTGGTGTTCGTGAACCATTGGCAGGGCAGACATTTTTTCAAGCAACCAAAGCCTTAGGTCAGGCAGAACATCAGGTTATTTTATGAGTTTTTCATGCAGCGTAGTTTAGGGACCTGTTATTATCCGGAACATTGGCCAAAAGAGATTTGGGCGGATGATGCAAAGCGTATGGCCGACGCAGGGCTGACTTGGATCCGTATTGGCGAATTTGCATGGAAAAGGTTAGAGCCCAGCGAGGGTGAGTTTGAGTTTGAATGGCTTGATGAGGCCATCGATATATTGGGCAGAGCCGGTCTAAAGGTTGTTTTGGGCACGCCAACAGCCACGCCGCCAAAGTGGGTTTTGGATAAATATCCCGATATGCTGGCGGTAGATATCGAGGGCCGTCTAAGGCGATTTGGGTCCCGCCGGCATTATTGTTTTAGCCATCAAGGCTATATCGAGCAGTGCCGTGATATTGTTACTAGATTAGCTCAACGATATGGCGGTAATCCTTATGTGCAAGCATGGCAAATTGATAATGAATATGGCTGTCATAACACCTCGCTGTCATATTCCGACGCAGCGCGTAAGGGATTCCAAGAATGGTTGAGAGCAAAGTTTCCAAGTCAGAATAATAATGGCGATATTGAAGCGTTAAATAAGGCGTGGGGAAATGTTTTCTGGTCAATGGACTATGCCTATTTTGAAGATATTGATCTTCCTAATCTAACCGTGACCGAGCCAAATCCAGCGCATGTATTGGCGTTTCGGCACTATACCTCAGACCAAATTGTCCGCTTCAACCATGCCCAGCTTGAGATTATTAAACGCCATTCGCAGGCACCTGTAACCCATAACTACATGGGCCGCATTACTGATTTTGACCACTTTAAAGTTGGTTCTGAGATGGATTTTGCAAGTTGGGACAGCTACCCGCTTGGCTTTTTAGAGGACCGTGTTGGCGCCACTGTTGAAGATCAAAAACATTATGCACGCCAAGGCCACCCTGATTTTCAGGCTTTTCATCATGATCTTTACCGGGCTGTTGGCAAGGGCCGCTGGTGGGTGATGGAGCAACAGCCGGGCCCGGTAAACTGGGCGCCATACAACCCCGCACCGCTGGATGGCATGGTGCGGCTTTGGACATGGGAAGCTTTCGCCCATGGCGCAGAAGCGATTTGTTATTTTCGCTGGCGTCAGGCGCCCTTCGCACAGGAACAATTGCATTCAGGTTTACTGCGCCCCGACAGTGTCGCAGCCACTGGATTGAAAGAGGCACAAAAGGTCGCCCAAGAGTTGGCCTCGGCCCCAACGGTTGCGCCGTGTCAGGCTTCGGTTGCTATTGTCTTTGATTATGCCGCTGATGCCGCATGGGATATTCAGCCGCATGGTCAAGGGCTAAGTTACTTTGGACTGGTGTTTGATTGCTATTGTGCTTTGCGCAAGCTGGGTCTTTCGATTGATTTTCTTTCGGCAGAAACACTTGATTTTAGTGCCTATAAACTCGTGCTGGCACCGGGTATGATGCATATGCCAAATGACTTGAAGCAAGCGCTTGCTGAGAGCGAAAGCCAAGTTATTCTTGGGCCACGTAGCAGTGCACGTGATATACATATGACAATCCCTACACCGCTTCCTCCTGATTTTCCGGGTCTTGATGTCACAGTAACTGCGGTGCAAAGCTTACGGCCTGATTTACCCATGCCTCTTTCGACGGGTGGGGCAATCATTTGCTATCATGAGAATTTGGAAAGCAGTGCAGAGGTTGTGCTATCATCTACAGAAGGACACAAGGTTGCGGTTCAAAAAAATAACCTGCTTTATCTTGGAGCATGGCTGGATCAGGAGGGCTTTTTAAACTTCTTTGAACATTGCTGCATTACAGCAGGGATTACGACCATTAAAATGCCCAAAGGCGTGCGTCGCCGATTAACTGGCTGTGAAGAGTTTTGGTTTAACTATAACCCACAGGCTGTTGAAACTAATGTAGGAAATATAATGCCTGCAGATTTTATAAAGAAAGAAATTTCAGAAAAATCTTAGCTTTGTTACGCCGTTCTCTTTGGCCAAAAGATATACTTAAAAATACCCAAATAGCTGTTCGCTTGTGGTTAAATTGGATTCTTTCGCAGTAAGTAACTGTCCATGATCCAACCATGTTCGGTGCGGGCATTCGCCCTAAGCACCTTTATGTCTTCGCAACATTGATGCAAAGGGCCTGATGCTAAAATTTGCTCTGGCATGCCCAAAAATGCGCCCCACCAAATGGTATAATCTTTGCCGTCTAATTGATCAAAAGAGCAATCCCCATCCAGCATTACAACCGCTGTTTTCACCGTGTTTGGCCATCCGCCATCACGTAGGTTTCGGCCAGTCATAATCATAACGGGCTCTGCCAATGTGTTCAGCGGTATCTTATGTGCAGCCGTCAAAAGCTGCACCGAGGTCAGACCGGGCACCACATTGATACTCACTTTCTGCTCCTCGGCAATCAAACGGTTCGCAATTCTTAGACTGCTATCATAAAGGGATGGATCACCCCAAATCATCAATGCGACGCGCCCCCCGTTTGGGCAGTGTTTGAAAATCTCATCTCGCCATAGCAGGGCAATTTTCTCATGCCAGTCTGTTACCCGTTTTAAATAGGAACTTTCCTTAGGGTCACGAACCGGAAGCCTAAATCGTGCAATTTGTGGAATTGGAGAGAGCAATTTTTCGCAAATAACTGCTCTAAGATCAGCAAGATCAGATTTTTCATTTCCCTTTTCTGGGATGAGTATGAGATCGGCATTTTGCAACGCTTTTATCGCCTGACCGGTCAGGTGATCTGGGTTGCCCATACCAATGCCAACAAGAACAAGATCGATCATAAACAAGGGTCCTAAAAATTCGGCCTCTGAAGTCTGCAGGGGCCATGTTTTTACGTCAAGGAAAAGTTCAAGCCGAGTAGTAAACGCGTGCCTGCACAAATCCTGTTTTTTCCAAAGATCGTATTGTTTTTGTGCCTGCAAGTACGGCTAAATCAACTAGAGGCTCGATGATGATCACAAGCATATACGCAAGTCCAAAGCTGGTCACCGAGGCCAGTGTTTCTGCGCCAAACCCTTGGCCATAAAAGGCCCAGAAGGCGACCCAAGCCACAACACCGGCTTGGTATATGGTCGACAGCTTGAGCGCTTGCAGATAGTTCAAATCTGCATAGGCCGTATTTGGGGCGATCACGCGTTTTGCAAGCGCAGAAACAGCAAATAATGGCACTAATAGAGTGGTGGTATTTATGAAATACTGCGGTAGATCGGCAGGCGCAAAGAGCAGACCTTGCAAAAGCAAACCAGCCGCAAGGCCAAACGCGGCCGGAGCTGCGCCGAAGAGTAAAAACAGGGTTGATCCTAAGATGAAGTGAACTTCAGACACTCCAAAAGGAAAGTGGGGAAGTACCTGAAAAAATGTAAAGGTCGCAGCCATGGCCAACACACAGCGCGATGCAAAGGACGCAATTCCTGCCGAATTAAGTGACTGAAGTGTCAATTTAAAACTGTACCAACCGGCGCCAGCGGCGGTGGCGTAACTAAGTGTAATTTTTACACCATTTACAATTCCAGGTTCGATGTGCATTTTTTTCCTTCTGCTCACTACCCCGTGAGCTGTTCATAGGTTTCAATGCGGCCCATATCAGGCCGGTATTTTTGTTTTTGGCCGGTCTCCGGGCTTGCAAAGTGGATCGAGTTTCCCGCCTTCTCATGCTAAATGGCACAATGGCAATTGGGGTCTCTCTTTGCCTACCGTTGCGGGGGCAGCGCCGGACTTTGGCAGTAATTTGTGCCAGTACCGGTTTCCCGTTTCACTGCCAAGACCACTGTCTTAGCAGCACCATCAACGCGCTCAGTTAAGCAGGGCAAACCAAGGGGTCAAGATAAACCACGACACTTATGGCGAATCCCCGATACAATCGCCGTCTGCATCTGCCAAGGGGCCGATCAAAATCAAGCCTGGCGCTGGTCCTGGATCTTGTTTGAGATATTCTGCGAGTTCCGCAAGTGTGCTGTGATACAGGTTTTCATTCTCGGTCGAGACACTTTCCGCCAAGAGTGCGGGCGTTTGTGGTGAGAGACCATTCGCAACAAGCAATTCAGCAAGCTTAGGAAAGGTGCGTTTGGGCATATAGACAACTGTCGTACACTGTGGATCGGCTATTGCCGCTAGGTTTATATCCTCGGGTAGAGCTCCGGCGACATCATGCCCTGTAATGAACTGTACTCGCCGGGCTGAATGCCGGCGGGTAAGTGGTATCTTTGCCGCGGCAGCTGCTGCGCTTGCGGCGGTTATTCCAGGAATAATTTCAAAGTCGATATTTGCAGTTTGCAGCGCGACGAGCTCTTCTTCTAGGCGTCCAAATATTCCCGGATCACCAGATTTAAGCCGCACGACATGTGCGCCTTGGGATGCATAGTCAACCAGCAATCGGCTCACATGATGCTGCTTGGGGGAAGCGCGTCCCGCGCGTTTGCCAACCCCAATCAACTCGGCTTGAGACCCAGCATGATCTAGTATTGGTCCTGATGACAGGTCATCAAATAGAATCACTTCTGCCGCTTTTAAGCGCTGAATGGCTTTTACCGTTAGCAATTCCGGGTCACCCGGACCAGATCCGACAAAACTTACAAATCCCGTCATGATGAAGCCTTCGATATATAGTGGAAGAAAGTCCCCGTAGCGTGACCGCGCACAGAACCCGTTTCCGGCACTTTTTGACTATCTGCATCAACAACCTCGGCTAACGGCTCGTCAGGCTGATCTATAATTGTTGAATAATGAAACTCATGACCACGAAGTGCTGTGGCAGTGGCAAAGCCAGCCATGGGTGATTTTAACCGGGCGAGGCGGTATCCAAGATGAAACTTGCGCTTTTCATAACTGGTCACAAGACCGAGCAGGCCTGCCATTTGATGCGAGGTGCCCTCTTTATCAATCAATGCCGCACCCATTGCCATATACCCCCCGCATTCGCCGTGTACCGGTTTGCTTTTGGCGTGAAGGCGCAGGCTGTCCATGAACTGAGAAGCTGCAGCCAATCGGCCAGCATGCAACTCGGGATAGCCGCCAGGCAACCAAACTATGTCGGCATCTGGTGGAACTTCATCATCTTGAAGCGGGGAAAATGGTATCACCTCTGCTCCATGGTCGCGCCATCCCTTTAAAAGATGCGGATAGGTAAAGGAAAAGGCCGCATCGCGTGCAATAGCGATTTTTTGAGCAGGCGGTTTTGGCAGCGGCCCTGACCCTGCTGCACCAGCGCAGTGTGCTGCCTGAATTAGCGCCTGTAGATCAATGTTATCATTTAGAAATTTAGCATAGGTTGTGATTGCTTGTTCCAGATCCGGATGTTCAACTGCTTGGATAAGTCCCAAATGCCGTTCGGGAAGAGTTAAATCGCCACGTCTAGGCAATACACCCAAAACAGAAATCCCCGCTTTTTCAAACCCTAAGCGAGCCAACCGTTCATGTCGCGGACTGGCCACTCTATTTAGGATCACGCCAGCAAGTGGCAGCTCAGGCGCATAAGTCGCAAAACCAAGCGCAGTGGCGGCGGCAGATTGGGCCTGACCACTGACATCGACAACCAACACCACCGGCCATCCCATGAGCATTGCGGTTTCAGCGCTGCTGCCACAGCCACTTTCTCCTTTGCTTGCAACGCCGTCAAAAAGGCCCATGGATCCTTCTGCAATTGCGATATCAGCCCCAAGAGCTTGTGCCGAAATAGCTGCAAAGAGCGGCTGGTTCATTGACCAGCTATCAAGATTGAACGAGGGGCGGCGCGCGGCAGCGTGATGAAAGGCCGGATCAATATAATCGGGACCGCTTTTAAAGGGTTGTACGGTCAGACCAAGATCTGAAATCGCTCTTAGCAGACCAAGCATCACGGTGGTTTTACCGGTCCCTGAGCTCGGTGCAGAGATCATCAATCCTTTTGGAAGCATCATTTTGACCCCGAGCTAAAAGGTGATGCGGCCGATTGTGGGCGAAACCGCCGATCATAGTCGGTAGAATATAAACAGCTTTCAGTGAACCCCTCGGCTGAAAGTGCAGGTCCAACCAAAATCAGCGCAGTGCGTTCGATACCATCGGTCATTTTTTCTTGCAAGGTTGCCAAAGTTGCGCGGATGATTTTCTGATCTGGCCAGCTTGCGCGGTAAACAACCGCCACTGGACAATCACTGCCATAATCAGGGGTAAGCTCCGCTATGACCGTTTCAAGATTATGGATTGAAAGGTGGATCGCCAAAGTTGCCCCGGTGGCCGCAAAATTCTTTAGGGTTTCACCTGCGGGCATTTTTGAGGCGCGTCCTGGGGTGCGTGTTAATATTACCGATTGTGCCAAACCTGGTAGCGTAAGCTCGCTGCCCAAAGCCGCAGCAGCGGCAGAAAACGAAGGCACGCCAGGGGTCACAGAAACTGCAATCCCTTCAGCGCGCAGCCTGCGCAATTGCTCACCCATTGCAGACCAAACAGATAAATCACCTGAATGCAGCCGGGCAACGTCCAGTTCTG
This sequence comes from Rhodobacteraceae bacterium Araon29, assembly GCA_039640505.1. NCBI lineage: Bacteria > Pseudomonadati > Pseudomonadota > Alphaproteobacteria > Rhodobacterales > Paracoccaceae > Rhodobacteraceae bacterium Araon29. Next base: position 1,788,883 of record CP046865.1, read on the forward strand.
CGACATCTGCTTTTTTAATCTCTGCCACAATTTCATCCAAATCCATCGAAGCTGTATTGACGATATGTGCGCCGCGCGGACAATGGGCAAGCACTGCTTTGGGCACCAGCGAGCCAGCATAAAGGCACACAGGGCACGATGCGATTAAATCGCGGCCCCTTAAGGTTAAAAGATCAGGCGCCCCTGGCCCTGCACCAATGAAGTGGACGGTCATTATTTTTCTCCTTTTGCCAAAGCGCAGGTGGCAAGCCCATCTTTAGACACCATTCGATGCCCCAGAAGGTAACTGTTCTCGCCCGCTGCGGCCAAGGCCGCTGCCTCGGATAGGCTGCCCGTGTTATAGTGCTGTAATGAAAGCGCGGAATGGCTTTGTGTATTTTGCAAATCAATTTCACTCTGTGGAACAGCGATAATTGACAGATTAAGGTGCTTAGACAGGCTTTGCAGTGCTGGGTTTTGGGCTTTATCAACATGTGTCGCCACGCCAAAAAAATCCTGCAGTGCTAATCTGTGGTGATCGCAAAGTGATTGATAGACGTCCTGTAAACTTTCAAACTGAACGTTTTTTCGATAGCCAAACCCTGCAATAATCATAGCGTGACACTCCATTGCACCACAGGGTAGGCCGCCTTCCATCCATGTTTTTTACCCAATGCGCCAGCATGCGATAGCTCAATACGCAGCAATTCCCCGCCCAAAGTATGGCAGCTTTTTGCAAGTAAAGCCTCACTTTCCAAGGTGACAGCATTGCAGACAATACGTGTGCCTTTGGCAAGATTTTCAATTAAATACTGTAGCAACTTCTCGCTCAATCCCCCGCCGATGAAAACACAATCTGGTTTTTCAAGCCCTTCCAAACAGTCGGGCGCGCTACCTGTAATCACGCGAAGTCTTTCCACCCCAAACGCAGCGGAATTTTCATCAATTCTTTGCGCGCGCGCTTCACTTTTCTCTATTGAAATGGCTTGTGTTGTGGGATGGCACAGCAGCCATTCTATTGCGATTGATCCTGATCCGCCACCGATATCCCAAAGAAGCTCTCCGGCTTTAGGCGCTAGGGCGGATATAGTAAGCGCGCGCATTGGACGTTTGGTTATTTGGCCGTCATTGGCAAATAGCGCATCGTCCTTTCCAGCGCTCAGCGATAGTTGCGGCCCGCCTTGCGCCGTGATCCCTACAACAACCGGATGGTAAAGGTCTTGAAAGTCAAAGTCTTTGGCCAAAACCTTACGGCATCGGGCGCGCGGTCCCCCCAAAGCTTCAAGCACATGCAAAGTAGAGGCGCCAAACCCAATACCTGTTAAATAGGTTGCAAGTTCCCCGACCGTGGCGCCATCGCGCACTGTCACCAAAAGGTTTTGGCCGCACTGCAAACCCTGCCGAAGTCGCGAGAACGGCGCGGCATGTAGCCCGTAACATTCGGTAGTTTCCAAGGACCACCCGAGGGTTGAAGCGGCCAAAGAAAAGCACGATGGGCTCGGAATTGATATCCATTCATCTGGCTTTAAGTGCCGGCTTAGGACAGTGCCAGCGCCATACCAAAATGGATCACCAGAGGCTAAAACAACCACTGGTTGACCGCGCAGCTTTAAAATTTCATTAATACCATTCTTGAAAGGGACGGGCCAAACTCTGTACTTTTCAGAGCTGCCTTTTGAAAGTAGGCGAATATGCCGTTCTGCTCCCCAAATCGTTTGGGCGTCTGTTAGTGCGTTTTGACTTGCAGACGTCAGACCTTCTAGTCCATCTTCGCCCAATCCAACGATGGTTAACCAAGCGGCTTTAGACATGAGCGTAAACCTTTTGATACTTGCAGGTACGACTGAGGCCAGCCAGCTTGCCAAAGAGGTTAATGCCGCAAAAATAAAGGCGGTTCTGTCCTATGCCGGGCGTGTGGAAAGACCCAAACCACAACCCTTGCCCCGCCGCATAGGAGGATTTGGAGGGGTTGAGGGGCTGAAACAGTATCTGTGCGAAAATGCGATTACACATGTAATTGATGCCACACATCCATTTGCGGTTCAGATGAGCCAACATGCGGTTGATGCCTGCGCTGACCTCAATCTTCCACTGATGGCATTTAGCAGGCCTGAATGGAAACCGATTCCGGCGGATAATTGGACAGAGGTTGCTGATATCCTGGATGCTGTTTCGGCGTTGAAGGGGGCAAAAAGACGAATAATGCTTGCGTTGGGCAGAATGCATCTGAAGGCTTTTGAGGCGCAGCCTCAACACCGCTATTTGCTGCGCCTTGTGGACCCACTTACCAAACAGCTTGCGTTGCCAAACCGCGATATCGTGGTGTCCCGAGGGCCGTTTACCAAAGAGGGCGATCTGACCCTGATGCGTAACTATAATATTGAGCTTGTGGTCTGCAAAAATGCTGGGGGTGTTGCCTCGCGCGCTAAACTTGATGCCGCCCGCGAGCTGTCTTTGCCTGTTATCATGATTGCACGACCAAAGCTGAACCGCCCGAGGCTTGAAACCGCCAGTTTGAGCAAGGTGATGCAATGGCTGGGTCATTCGGAAACCGATCTAGGGGTGTAAACCCACGGGGCCTGTCCTGTGCGTTCGATCAAACGGGTGTGGGAAGACCCTACAATGACCATAGTGCGCATATCTGCCATCTCTGGTGTGGTGTTTGACAATTCAACGATATTAAGAGTTTCATCTTTTGTGCTGATGGCGCGTGCAAAAATAACAGGTCGGTCGTCTTTGCAGCACTCTTTTAAAACCTCAAGAACTCTTGCAAATCCATCTGGCCGTGCGTTGGAACGAGGATTGTAAAACGCCATGGCAAAGTCAGCTTCGGAGGCCAGCCGCAATCGTTTTTCAATCAAGTGCCAGGGCTTTAAATTATCACTCAGATTAATCGCACAAAAATCATGTCCCAATGGCGCGCCGGCGCGGGCAGACGCGGCTAGCATCGCCGTTATGCCCGGCAAGACTTCAATATCAAGGAGGCGCCAGTGATTTGGGCCTTGCTCGGTGGCTTCAAAAACTGCAGCAGCCATGGCAAACACGCCGGGATCACCAGATGAGACCACCGCTACCTTCTTCCCATCTGCGGTCAGAGATAACGCCAGTTTTGATCTGTCCAGCTCAACCCGATTATCTGATCCATGCAGAGTTAGGCCAGGCCGCTTTTGCACTCTTTCCACATAAGGGAAATAGCCAATAACGTCTGTTGCTTCAGACAGAATCTGCGATACTTCGGGCGTGATAAGAGCGTCACTACCGGGGCCCAATCCAACTACTTTCAGCCATCCACTCATGGCCTTCGACCTTCGCCATGCACAATAATTATTGAAAAATAAGGTGTCACTTTGCCCACCGCTTCACTCAGTTTTTGAACGTTTTGATGCGGCATTGTTGCATATTCAATGAGCCACGCCCTCTCAAATAATCCAGCGGACTGCAGGGCGGCGCAAACCTTATCAAAATTTCGCCCAATCTTCATCACAACCAATGCATCGGTATCTTGCATCCGTCTGGTCAACTCATGCTCACTTAGGGTGCCCAAAAGAACCGTCAGCACGTCGTCGCCCCATGTGACCGGCGCACCAGTTAAGGTCCAAGCGCCGGACATGCCGGTGATAGCTGGGATGACTTCAACGGGGCTGGCTTCTTTCACGCGCGTGTAAAGATGCATGAACGAGCCATAGAAAAAAGGATCGCCCTCACAGAGAACACAAACACTGTGACCCGCATCCGACAGCGCCCGAATATGCACCGCGCAATCGCGATAGAAAGCAGACAGCATTTGATTATACCTTGGGTCAGCAACAGGAATTTCTGTCGTCACTGGATATTCCATCGCAAATTCAATTGCATTTTTGGACAGCATGCCGTCAACAATACTGCGCGCTTGTCCTTTGCGGCCTGCTTTTCGAAAAAATGCAATATGGGTTGCGGATCGAATGATCCTATCCGCCTTAACACTCATAAGATCAGGATCGCCCGGTCCCAAGCCGACACCATAAATTGTGCCTTTATGAGGTAAAGCACCCTTCATTCTAAAGGGCTCGCGAGCGCGTTCACAGCGGCAACAGTAATGGCACTTCCGCCAAGACGCCCCTTGACAATGCAACACGGGGTCGGCTGTGCCTGCCAAAGGGCATCTTTACTCTCAACCGCACCGACAAACCCCACGGGGCACCCGATAATCGCTGCCGGCCTTGGGCAACTTTCATCTTCCAGCATATTTAATAGATGGAACAAAGCAGTCGGTGCATTGCCAATTGCAACAACAGCGCCTTCTAAGTGTGGACGCCATAACTCAAGTGCTGCGGCCGATCTTGTGTTTTTCATATCCTGCGCCAGTTCATGAATACCCTTTGCGTGAAGCGTGCAAATTATTTCATTATCTGCAGGCAAACGGGTGCGCGTGATGCCCTCTGACACCATACGCGCATCACATAAGATGGGGGCACCGTTGGCAAGCGCGGCTTTCGCCTTTTGAGCAAAGCCTTCAGAAAAGTGGATATATTCGGCCAAGCCAACCATTCCGGCAGCATGGATCATCCGCACTGCAACCTTTTCTTCATCCTGATTGAACCGTTCTAAATCACTTTCAGATCGGATGGTGCGAAAAGAGGCCTTGTAAATCGCAGCGCCATTGGTTTCGTAGGTGTAAGGCATTATAGGCTGTCCAATGTTTCAAGGATATGTGGGCCAGTAAGCCCAGTTTTCTGAGGAGTATCGCCAGATTGGCCACCTTGGATCAAGTTGAAAGCACCACTTTGGCCGACCAATGTGATATCAGCAACTTTCGGGTGTGCACAGCCTTTTGAGCAGCCTGATATATGCAGTGTCCCAGTTGTTTTTCCGGCCAATAGGCGTGCAAGCTGTCTGGTTTCAACCGTTGCACTTTGGCACATGGGTCTTCCGGGACAGGCATTTATCCGCAACAGCGGATCTGTAGGAGCGGTAATGAAGCGATCATCTGCGCCAATAGTTTTCGCATCAAGTAATACAATGCTGCGCCAAGGGGTTAGGCGAATAGACTTTGCCTGGCTCAAGCTCAAAAGATGAAGCAAATCTTTATAATGGCATTGCCCAAAGGGGATGCCGACGATTTGTCCTTGAGGTATTTTACCGATGCGCAAGGGTGCGTTTTGTGTATTACGTGGCGTTAGGCTCCACGCCTTAGGCAAAGCTTGATTTGCAATATGATCACGCATGCGTTTCGCCGAAGGGCTGCGGGTTGCTTCGAACCATCTGGCAATATCAATGATGCAATCGACTAAGTTGCTTTTGGTTGTCGTACGGCCAAAATCGCTTCCGTCTGGGTAGACTAGCAGAGTACTCTTTGAATCTTTTTCAACTCTTATATCTGCAGAAACGTTCTGTAATCTTGGGATTGCCCCTAAATCGACTGTAAGTCCAAACTTTGAAGGCAAATCTGGAAGCTCAGATAAGCGCAGATATAATTCTCTTGTAATTTGTTTACTTAGATCACCCTGAACCCAATCAGGTGTAATAATTACATTGCGGCGCGCTTCACTCGCAAGATCAGGGTCCAGCAAATCAAGTTGGTTTAGAATGTGCAAAAGTCGTTCATGATCGCTCTGATTTATGCCGCGCAATTGTAAATTTGCCCGGCTGGTAAATTCAATAATACCAGAGCCATATTTCTGAGAAAGACGGCAGATTTCTTTAATTTGAACGCTGGAAAACTCAGCAAATTTTGGCCGGATGCGAACGATCAGCCCATCCCCAGACACCATTGGTCGATAAGCCCCTGGGCACCACCCTTTGACAGAGGGTTCTATCATGCCGCCCCCTCCATCGCCGCAATTACGGAATTACGCCTAGAGTTCCACAAACCGGCTTGATGTAATATTTCAAACCTTGATTTCATCGCTTCATAAGCTTCGGGATTGTTTTCCTGCAAGAACAAACAAACCTCGGAATTATCCAAGGTGGCTTCGTAGTAAAGATCAAATAGATGTGTTGAAACAACATTTGCAAGTTGGGCAAAGCTTGCCATGTGATCAAGTGTGGCTGCGATTTCTGCTGCGCCTCTAAAGCCATGGCGCTGCATGCCTTTGATCCAATTTGGATTGCTGGCCCGTGATTGAACAACACGGGCAATTTCTTCTGGCAGAGTGCGCGCGCGCGGCGTTTCAGGCCGAGTGTTATCCATATGATATAGAGCCGCCGACCCACCGGTAACGCTTTGTGCCGCTGCAAAACCTGCTTCATGGGTTGCATAATCTGCCGCAAGTAAAAGATCGGTTTCACTTAGGTCCTGCAGGTGAACGAAACTATCGGCTTTGGCAACCCGGTCGGCAATTGCTTGGGGTTGATGGCTAACTTTTTCACCGTCAAAGGCATAGGCGCTTGCTGCGAGCCAAGCGTGACCAGCCGCTGCGCGGGCTTGATCGGTATATTGTTCTGCCAGATCGCTCATGCCCAATCCATAGCTTGCTGGGGCAGGGCCAAAGACACGACTATGATGCGATGATGCCACAAAGGGGTTCCAGTCGACAGCTTCGTCTCGTACAGCCAAAGTGCGAACCGCTTGAGAAAATAATGCGGATAGAGTTGGAAAAACATCGCGGAAAAGTCCTGAGATTCTTAGTGTGACATCAAGTCTTGGCCGCTCAAGTTCGGCGATGGGAATAATTTCAATACCGCTAACACGTTCAGATCCTTTATCCCACTTTGGTTTAACGCCCAGCAAATGCAAGGCCATGGCAAACTCTTCTCCAGCAGTGCGCATCGTGGCCGAACCCCATAGATCTACGATAAGCGTTTTGGGGTACTCGCCCTGATCCTGCAAATGCCGGCGCACCAGTTCTTCGGCCAGTTTAACGCCTTGCGCATAGGCTGATCGTGTGGGCACGGATCTTGGGTCCGTGGTGTAAAGATTGCGGCCTGTGGGCAGCACATCTGATCGTCCGCGATAAGGCGAACCAGAAGGTCCTGCTTCGACACGTTTGCCGGCAAGCGCGGCCAGAAGACCTGCGCGTTCGCTCTGCGCAGAGGCCGCTACATCAAAGGGTGATTTTACTGCGGATGTTCTTCCAAAAATATGAAGGCCATCGCCATACTGGCTCTCTTTTATATCGCAAACAAAGCGGTCTATGCGTGTGATCGCTTCCGCTGCTGAGGCCGCTTGGTCGAGCCCAAGATCGGTTTCAACACCGAGCGCTTGGGCTTCGCTGCGAATGTCTATTTGAAGACGGTTACGGCGCTTAGGGTCCAACCCGTCTGCATTGGAAAATTCATCCAGCAAGGCTTCTAGCTGTGACATTCTATCCGGCACGGCGCTTGGCTTCAAAGCCGGCGGTACATGCCCCAATGTGATGGCACCAATCCGCCGTTTTGCTTGTGCTGCTTCGCCTGGGTCATTGACGATAAAGGGATAAATAACCGGAAGGTCTCCGATTAAGGCCTCTGGCCAGCACTCGGCCGAAAGGGCAACTGATTTACCCGGCAACCATTCTAGCGTACCGTGGGCGCCAATATGAATAAGCGCATCTGCGGCGAATACGTTTCTAAGCCATAAATAAAATGCAACGTAGGAATGGCGCGGCGTGCGGGTTGTGTCGTGATAATCATTATCTCGATCATTTTTCCATCCCCTTTCGGGTTGCAGGGCGAGTAGGGCGTTTCCTTGCTTTAGGGCGGGGAATTCAAAGACCCCACCAGATACCAGAGGATCATCATGTGGATTTCCCCAAACTTCTGTTAGCGATTTTTGAAGCTCTTCTGGAAGGAGTCTTAAAGCCTTTTCATACGCGTTTACCGACCACTCTAGTGTGGCTTGCCCCAGCTCTGTTGGCAAATCACAACTGGGCTCAATGTGGTATCCTTCGGTTGCCAGATCTTTAAGGATACTCTGGGCCGAGGCCATCGCATCAAGTCCAACGGCATGGGCCATTTGCCAGGGCTTTCCGGGATAGGTGGACAGAATTAAAGCCGGTTTTTTTTCTTTGACCGGTTTGACTTGCAAATCGATATGCGCCTTCACACGGCGCGCCATTGCTTTAATGCGTTCCTGATAGGGTTGATGCGCAAACCTTGAAAATTCTAATTTGGAGTCTTTGACACCAGCTTGTTTAAAGGAAGCAACGCCTGAAAAAATACGTCCGTCAACTTCTGGTAAAACCACATGCATCGCAAGATCGGCGGGCGATAGCCCGCGCTCGCCTTCGCGCCACGCTGACCGGGTAGATGTTGCGAGGGCCATTTGGAAAACAGGAACATTTGCGGCGTCGAGCGGAGAGGCTCCAGTTGATCCTTTGCCCGAAAATGCGGTGGCATTAATTATGGCTGCCGGTTTTAGATATTTTAACTGCCGTGTAAGCCAAGCAGCAGCTTGCGGCTCTTTAAGCGAGGGAGCATAGAGCCCAAGAGTAGTGTACCCATGCTGTTCTAACTCGCGGCTTATAGCCTCAATTGGCGCTAGGTCGGCTGCCCTTAGATATGATAGATAAAAACTCAAAATTACCAGAGGTTTATCCCTATTCCCAAGGTTAAAAGCGGTTGGGCAAACAATGCCTGACTGGTGTGTCCAAGCGCCAACTTGGGGAAGCGATTTGCTAACCAAATCGGGGCGAGCGTATAGGCCTGAGGCGAGGGCAAGCTGTGAAAGAGCCGCGCGCGCAGCTGGTGCGCCGCCGGTTTCACAAAGCACGGATAAGCGCCTTAATGTCGATATTGGCAGTGTGGATATTTCATCCAATTGTGGATCTGCACGGCCATCCGCTGGCAAAACTGCAAGTGCTATGCCTTTTTCAATAGCTAAGGCGCGAACCTGTTGCAGGCCATAGGACCAATAGGGCATGCCACCAATGAGACGGATCAAAATGCCGCGCGCACCAATTAGAGTTTGCTCAATGTAAGTGTCTACGGAAAGCGGGTGCTTTAGGGCTGTAAGATTGGCCAGCCTTAAGGATGGTAAATGAGCTTTGTCTTGATGCCATCCCGCAGCAAAAGCGCCCAGATCACTGTCTGAAAACGACAAAACCACAAGATTAGCAGGGCTTTGCCCCAAATCCTGAGGTGTGTCGGTTTCCTCCAACCCATGGCTTTCGCGAAAGATCACATGCATTGACTGCATTTACTCCATAAGAGTGGTTTCAATAGCGGTTCGGTTGATGTTGTCATGTTCGCCGATAACAACCAGACGGCCTGCTCGTGGTTCTTGGGGCAACCAAGGGCGGTCAAATTGAGTCCGAACCCGTGCTCCTACGGCCTGCACCAAAAGCCGCATGGGTTTATCTTGCACTGCAGCATACCCTTTCACGCGCAAAATATTTTGCTCTTTTGCCAGTTGTTCAATGCGGCGTGCCAAAGCTTCTGGATTTTGTACTTCGTTCAACTCGACAACTATGCTGTCAAAATCCTCATGGTCGTGATCATGCGGCGCATCGTGATGCGATGGTCTTGCATCCATATCATCCTCTGCTGCCGCCTCTAATCCCAGAATAATCCGAGGATCAACCACACCTTCGGCCACCTCAACTACAGGCAAGGAGCGGGGAGATTCCGCCTTTATGATCTCTTTGGCCTTTTCTATCCCGTCAGCACCGGCCAAATCAGGTTTTGTCAAAAGAATAAGATCAGCGCAAGCTATCTGATCTTCAAACACCTCTGACAAGGGTGTTTCATGGTCCAGGCTATCATCGGCTGCACGCTGCGCCTCAACGGCATCAATATTTGACGCAAACCGACCAGCAGCAACCGCTTCGGCGTCGGCCAGCGCGATCACGCCATCCACGGTGATGCGCGAGCGAATATCCGGCCAGTCAAATGCTTTCAGTAAAGGTTTCGGAAGCGCCAACCCAGAAGTTTCGATCAAAATATGCTCTGGACGCGGTGAAAGCGCCATTAAAGCTTCTATGGTTGGAATGAAGTCATCTGCGACAGTGCAACAGATACAGCCATTTGCAAGCTCTAGAATATTTTCTGCGGGACACTCTGGAATGGCACAAGATTTGAGGATGTCCCCATCAACGCCAACATCGCCGAATTCGTTGACGATAATCGCCAATCGCTTACCACCTGGGTTCTGCATCAGGTGGCGGATCAATGTGGTTTTACCGGACCCTAAAAAACCTGTAATCACCGTAACAGGAAGTTTGGTTAGATCAGTCATTTTCTACCTCGATTGGGGGAATGCGGGCGACACAGTTCTTACGAAAATGATCCGATCTTTCGCGCCAAGGTACTTTGCCATCTGCGGCATTCAGATACTTCTTCGCGCCATCAATGATGACATCAACGTGCTCTGCTGGGTTAAGATTTCCGTAAACATAGCTCCACCGTTCGGAGCTTCTTAAAACAATCGAGCATCCGTTCGAACAGTTTGCGAGACACGAAACTGATTTAATGGTGATTTCCGGTGGAAGATTGGTCTCTTGTAAAGCCTCTAGCAGACGTGTTCCCGGGCGGGTTTCGTCTTCGGTATTTGTAACACCATGGCGACAGGACTTGCAGACCAAGAGCTCAATTGGTTTAGGACGGTTTTCCTGCATCGTGTTCCTCGGGTCATCCTTGGGCAACGTCTGGTAGGGCAAAGCAGGGCACGTGAAATTTCACGTGGACCGCCCCGGCACACCCCGTCCGGACTGGGTTATAATTCATGTTGGCAGGTCTCCCGGCTTGCAGATTCAGAGGCTAGTACCTCAACGCGCAACGCACCTTCCCGGTTTTGCCAGTGGATGGCGTGCGCTTTCTGGTCACGGTCGCGGGGGCGGCTGCGTTTCGGCTTAGACATCTTGGGCGTCGTAAAACCGTTCGCATTCCCTCTTCGCCTGTTCTAAGAACAGGAACCAACGTTGAATTGCAATGCGCCATGGGCATAGGCGAGTCAAGCAAAAGGAATAATAATGGTGGACGAAAATCAACGGCACAAAGCAAAAATGCAGAAAATCAAGGCTGCTCGTGATAAAATAATGCAATCAAAGACCAAAGAAAAAGGTCTTATTATGGTGCATACCGGTGCAGGCAAAGGGAAATCATCCTCTGGGTTTGGTATGATTATGCGCTGCATTGCGCATCAAATGCCCTGTGCAGTGGTTCAATTCATCAAAGGGACATGGGTCACTGGCGAAAGAAAGCTGCTGACAGAAAAATTTCAAGAAGAGTGCACATTTGTGGTGTCTGGAGAAGGCTTTACTTGGGAAACCCAAGACCGCGAGCGTGATATAGCAGCCGCACAAGCCGGTTGGCAGCGCGCAAAGGAATTTATTAAGGACGAAAAATATCAATTTGTCCTACTTGACGAAATCAACATCGCGTTGCGGTATGATTATATTGATATTGATGAAGTGGTGGACTTTTTGCTGGCTGAAAAGCCGCCAATGACCCATGTTTGCCTTACAGGGCGCAATGCCAAGCCGGAATTGATTGAAGCAGCGGATTTGGTAACTGAAATGACGTTGGTCAAACACCCGTTTAAAGATGGCGTTATGGCGCAATTGGGAGTGGAGTTCTAACGATGCCCGCCTTTATGGTGCAGGGAACTGGATCAAACGTGGGAAAATCCCTCCTTGTGGCCGGGCTGTGTCGTGCGCTTTATCAACGCGGGATTAAAGTTGCTCCCTTTAAGCCGCAGAATATGTCAAATAATGCGGCTGTGACCTCAGACGGCGGAGAAATTGGCCGTGCTCAGGCGTTGCAGGCCCAAGCCTGTGGCCTTTCGCCAATATGTGATATGAACCCGGTTTTATTGAAACCTGAAAGTGAAACAGGGTCGCAAGTAATCGTACAAGGCAAACGCTTTGCCACCAGTAAAGCCCGTGAATACGCAGCCCTTAAGCCAAAATTATTGCCTTATGTTTTGGATAGTTTTGAACGTCTAAAATCAAATCATGATTTAGTGATTGTTGAAGGTGCGGGCAGTCCTGCAGAAATTAATTTGCGGGCTGGTGATATTGCAAATATGGGCTTTTCATGCGCTGCCAATGTACCTGTGTTACTGGTAGGGGATATCGACAGAGGCGGGGTAATTGCCCAATTAGTAGGCACCAAAGCAGTTCTTGATTCGGAAGATGAAAAGCAAATTATCGGATTTTTAGTGAATAAATTTCGCGGTGATCCGCAATTGTTTGATGATGGCTACGACATGATCGAACATAAAACAGGCTGGCCAGGCTTTGGGGTCGTTCCCTATTTTGCAGATGCATGGAAACTACCGGCAGAAGATGCTTTGGATATTTCAACACCTCACAGATCTGGGAAGCCGCATATCGTGTGTCTTTGCTTGTCGCGCATTGCCAATTTTGATGATCTCGATCCTCTTTCGAACGATCCAGACTTAAGAGTGACCATTTTAAAAGCGGGCCAAACAATTCCAGTTGATGCAAGTTTGGTAATAGTCCCGGGAAGTAAATCAACCACTGGTGATTTGGACTATTTGCGCTTGCAGGGATGGGATATCGATCTTTTAGCCCATCACCGCCGTGGAGGATATGTATTGGGCATTTGTGGTGGTTATCAGATGCTTGGTGCATTGATTGATGATCCAGAGGGTATAGAGGGCGCAAAAGGCGTTACAGAGGGCTTGGGCTTGTTAAATACAAAAACCGTCATGAAACCAAAAAAAGCGCTTACTGAAGTTGTAGCGCGGCATCAGGATACGGGCTTGAATTTCTCGGGATATGAGATTCATATCGGACAGACGAGCGGCCCTGATTGCGCGCGCCCCTTTGCAAGTATTGGTGATGTCAATGAGGGTGCGATCAGTGAAGATGGCCGCATTTTTGGTAGCTATCTGCATGGAATGTTCTCGGATGATGATTTTCGTCGATCTTTTCTAGGGCAAATGGGTATAGCGGCAAGCCAGTTGTCCTATGCAGAAAGTGTTGAGAGGACATTGGATGATTTGGCACAACATATTGAGCTTTATGTCGACTTAGATCGTTTGGTAGATTGTGCTCGGTAACCCTAAGATTGTTTCAACTCTTCATAAACTGCATTTTGCAGATCTTCTATGAGCGGAACGCCGCTTCCAATAAATTGGGTCATAATTACGCCGGTCAGTTGCTCTTTAGGATCAACCCAGAAAAAAGTGCTGGCTGCACCAGCCCAGCCAAATTCATCAAGATTTGTAGCTGCAATTGCAGTACTCGGATCTAGCATAACGCGGCCAATTAAATTCCAGCCATAGCCAGCCAGCGGCCAATATGAGATACGTAAAGGTAACTCGTTTTGTGGCACCCTGTTCGGATGCATCAGTTCTAAAGTCTTGGGCGATAAAACTACTTCGCCTGACGGTGCTTTACCATTCAATAGCATTCTCACAAAAGCGGCATAATCATTCGTGGTAGAAAACAAGCCATAGCCACCACGGCAGAACTTCTGGGATCCTGTGGGATGTTTGTCACTCACATCCATTGACCTTAATATGTGCTTCGGGGGGGTGATCGGCGGAAGGTTCTGCAGATCGCTGGTTCCGTACATACTCATTAAACGTGGTAGATATTTGGGTGAAAGATGATACTTGGTATCATGCATTTTAAGCGGTTTAAAAATCATTTTTTCTAAAAGCGCTTGGATGGATTCGCCGGTCGCTCGTTGAATAATATGCGCTAGCACGTCAGTAGAAACGCTATAGCGCCAAGCGGACCCGGGATGAAAGGCAAGGGGTAGGAAACATAACGCGTCCATCATCTCATCCAGGTCACGCTCTGCATCACCCATAATTTCTGCCTCCCGATAATAGGGGGAAACATGACATCCCATGATGAATTCATAGGTGAAGCCGGCGCGGTGGGTTAGCAAATGTTCAATAGTGATTAATGTATTGGCCGGCTCAATTTCGCCGTTTGCATGCAGTACCGTCATTAAGGAGAACCGATCGTCATGCTCTGCAATTGGATCAGTTAAACCAAACGAGCCTTGTTCTATCAATTGTAGTGCAAGCACTGATATAATTGGTTTGGTCATCGAGTAAATACGATAGATTGCATTATCTGGAATTGGCGTTTTCTTTTCAAAATCCGCATACCCTGCCTGACCTTGGAAAACACAAGACTGGTTTTTTTCTACACGCCATTCGATGCCCGAGAACTTTTCCCTAGATACGTATTGGTCTGCAATTTTCTGTAAGGCATCGGACACGCTGTATCTCCTTCTACATACGGATTAGTTCTGGCAGAATTTGTATTGAACTTGATACTTTTTGATTTAGCAACAAAAAATGGTTTCCATAGAAATACCATTACCGCTCATGCTTAAAGATGAGATTTTTCTGTTCTTTTGGTTAAATTGAATCTAGCTAAATTGAGTACACTGGAATGGAAAAAGATGCAGTTTTTTACGTTCTTAAAAAATAACCTTGCTTGGCTTGGGGCAGGCGCGTTGCTGGCTTTTTTATCCAGCTTTGGGCAAACCTTTTTTATATCAATCTTTTCTGGTCATATCCGAGCGGAATTTGGACTTTCACATGCTGCTTGGGGCGGCATTTATTCATTGGGAACAGGGGCCTCTGCCATTGTGATGATTTGGGCCGGTATTTCAAGCGATTATATTCGAACCCGAACTCTTGGAACCGTTGTCATTATTGCCTTGGCCTTTTCGTCTATCGCGATGGCTAATCTGTATGTGGTGGCTCTATTGCCCGTGATTATTTTTTCCCTTCGCTTGTTGGGGCAGGGGATGTGTTCTCACTTGGCGGTTGTTGCAATGTCACGGTGGTTTGTTGCCAGTCGCGGTAGAGCCTTGTCCATTGCGGGAATGGGCTATTCTGTGGCGGAGGCCAGCTTGCCCCTATTATTTGTGTTTTTGATGGGCTTTATGCATTGGCGCAGTTTATGGTGGGTTGCTGCCTTTGTTCTCATTTTGGCGATCCCAATTTTGCGCCATCTACTTAGCAAAGAACGTGCGCCTCAATCTGTGGCACGAGATGCAATGTCTTTGGGTATGAAAAACCGTCATTGGACACGTTCTGAGACCCTGAGGCATCCCCTGTTTTGGTGCATGGTTCCCGCACTTCTAGGGCCAAGCGCATTTTCAACGGCGTTCTTTTTTCAACAAGTTCATTTTTCCGAAGTTAAAGAGTGGGAGCATATCACGCTGGTGAGTTTTTTCCCATTTTTCACTGGATCATCAGTTTTGATGATGGTGCTTTCTGGATGGGCACTTGATCGCTTTGGGACAGCTCGGCTTATCGGCTTTTATCAATTGCCAATGATTTGCGCATTTTTATGTTTTGCACTTGGCAACGGACTCGCTGTGTTTGTGTTTGGGCTGTTTTTCCTATCGATGACTTCCGGGTCAAATGCAACTTTGCCCAATGCATTTTGGGCAGAGTTTTACGGAACCAAGCATCTTGGGGCGCTTAAGTCTATGGCCGCGGCTATCATGGTTTTGGGATCAGCTATTGGACCCGGTATCACAGGGGTGCTCATTGACTTGGATATAGGATTAGAAACGCAATATATATGGGTGAGTGGGTTCTTTGTTTTTGCAACGATCTTTATGCTCATAGGTATGGTACTTTACGGTAAAGATGTAAAATCTAACACTCTTCAAGAAAGCTAACGCAGCCGTTAAGCGCTGCAAAATCATCATCCACGATGTGAACCGCGAACTCAGAGTTAAATTCACTGAATCTACCTTTATCGCAAAAACTAGAGATAAAGTTTTGTTCATTTAAAAAGGGAAAGACAGCACGTGCAACGCCGCCAATGATGTATATTCCACCAAATGGCAGCGTAATTAGGGCCAAGTCCCCCAAAATTGATCCCATGAAGGCTCCGAATACACCAATAACCTCTTGCGCTTCGCAGGATCCTTCTGTGGCATCCTGAATAACTTTTTGGGCGCTACGCGGAGTCTGAGGGCAGAAATACTCATTTAATTCAACCAAGCCATTCCCTGATAAAATATTTTCTACAGAAGCAAACCCGTACTTCGCTTCAATCATATTAACGATTTCTTTTTGTTGTTGATTGGCAGCGGGCAGTCGATAATGCCCCGCTTCAGCCGGGGGCACGACAATTCCATGTGAGGAGGAAATAACTGTACAGGCATTAAAGCCCGTGCCGATACCGCAAACCAGTTTTGTTTCTTTCGAACCTGAGTGTCTTTTGCCAGTCACAGGCAGCAACTGATCCTCAGACAAATGATCCAGTGCATATCCCTGAGCCTGTAAATCATTTAATAGGCCAACTGTTTTTGCGCCTGTAGCGCGTGCCAAACTGTCTTTTGTAATTTCCCACGACAAGTTTGTCATTTGAGCAGTATCGTTTCGCACCGGACCTGCAATTGCCACACAGACGTCGGATACTGTGTCCAATTTTTGCTCGTTCAGATAGTGTACTAGTATATTTTCAAGTGATTTAACGTTGGCATTGGGAAATTTCTGTATGCTTTGACGCAATAACTGAGAGTTTTGAGACAGTCCAACACGGGTGTTGGTTCCACCAATATCAGCTACCAATTTAAGTTTTTCACCCATTTTACATTCTTATGCTATTGCGTTTTGATCGGCGTAATAAGATGGTTTTTCTCTGTGCTCAAGCGCAGAATAATCACCAGCGATGAGCTGAAAGCGTTTGCCAAGCTGACCTATACACATGGGCCCTTCTATTATAGGCCAAAATTATGGCCCCAAAGTCAAACCTATTTGGAAAGTTACTAGGCTTGAGTAAAAGAGCCTTCAATATGTTTTACATTTTGGCTTTCATTTTTGTGTTACTCCACTCACAACTTTCGATAGAGGCTCTGTGTAAAAACTTTGGTGACTTTTCTCTTTTGTGACCACCCTTCAGATAGAGACTAGACTATTTTGCACCTAGGAGTGTTTTGATCCGCTTCTTTGGCCCAAGTTGGATAGCTTGTTCCTGATATGTTCTCATTTTTTTATTGGAGACTCTTAACAAAAGGTTTATCTCTTCTTTAAGCAATGAGGGTATTTGATGGCCGACTTAAAGTTTATTGAGGTTCGCGGAGCGCGCGAACATAATTTAAAGTCTATTGATGTGGATATTCCGAGAGATCAACTTGTTGTTATTACAGGTTTATCTGGGTCGGGAAAATCATCTTTGGCATTTGATACGATCTATGCGGAAGGCCAACGGCGCTATGTCGAATCGCTGAGCGCTTATGCCCGCCAATTTTTGGATATGATGGAAAAGCCTGATGTGGACCACATATCCGGTTTAAGCCCTGCAATCTCTATCGAGCAGAAAACAACAAGCAAAAACCCCCGCTCTACCGTTGGTACGGTCACCGAAATCTATGATTATATGCGCTTACTATTTGCCCGGGCAGGGACACCTTATAGCCCAACGACGGGTCTTCCAATCGAAGCTCAGCAGGTGCAAGATATGGTGGACCGAGTTATGGCAATGCCAGAAGGCACGCGCGCCTATCTTCTGGCCCCAATTGTGCGCGATCGCAAAGGCGAATATCGCAAAGAATTTTTGGAATTGCGTAAACAGGGTTTCCAGCGTGTAAAGGTTGATAATCAATTTTATGATTTAGAAGACCCACCTGTTTTGGACAAGAATTTCCGCCACTTTATTGACGTGGTTGTGGACCGGATCGTGGTTCGAGAGGGCATTGAAGCCCGGCTTGCCGACAGTTTTCGCACTGCGCTTGATTTAGCCGATGGAATTGCAGTTTTGGAAACCGCCCCAACAGATGAAGAAGCAGAGCGTCACACATTCAGTGAAAATTTTGCCTGTCCAGAAAGTGGTTTTACGATTTCTGAAATTGAGCCGCGCCTGTTTTCGTTTAATGCGCCTTTTGGGGCTTGCCCGGACTGTGACGGACTTGGTGTAGAATTGTTTTTTGATGAACGGTTGGTGGTGCCGGATCAAACTTTGAAAATCCGAGACGGAGCACTTGCGCCCTGGCGCAAAGGCAAAAGCCCCTATTTTCTGCAAACCATCGAAGCTCTTGCAAATCATTATGGGTTTGCCGCGGATGCAAGATGGAAAGATCTGACCCAAAAGGTGCAACAGGTTTTCCTTTATGGATCCGGTGAAGAAGAAATTAATTTTCGCTATGATGAAGGTGGTCGGGTTTATCAAGTTAAACGCGTGTTTGAGGGAATTATCCCAAACATGGAGCGTAGGTACCGCGAAACTGATAGTAACTGGGTGCGTGAAGAGTTTGAAAATTATCAAAATAATCGCCCGTGTGGAAGCTGTGGGGGATATCGGTTGCGACCCGAAGCCTTGGCTGTAAAATTGGCGAAGTTACATGTCGGTGAAGTCGTGAACATGTCGATAAAAGAGGCCTTTGGGTGGTGTGCCGAATTACCAAACCACTTAAGCGCCCAGAAAAATGAAATTGCGGCAACTATTTTAAAGGAAATTCGCGAACGGCTGGGATTTCTGAATAACGTTGGCCTTGAGTATTTAACCCTAAGCCGCAATGCAGGCACTTTGTCGGGCGGGGAAAGCCAACGTATTCGGCTTGCCAGTCAAATAGGTAGTGGGCTCACAGGCGTGCTTTATGTTTTAGACGAGCCATCCATAGGGCTGCATCAGCGTGATAATGGACGGTTGCTCACCACTCTTAAAAACCTTCGAGATCAAGGCAATACTGTTATTGTTGTTGAGCACGACGAAGAAGCTATCCGTGATGCGGACTATGTTTTTGATATAGGGCCGGGCGCTGGCGTTTACGGCGGTGAAGTGGTCAGCCATGGCTCGCCCGATCATATTTCAGCTGATAAAAATTCAATTACTGGTCAATACCTTAGTGGTCAAAGATCCATAGCTGTTCCCAATGAGCGCCGAGAAGGCAATAAAAAGTCGATAAAAGTGGTTAATGCTACTGGTAACAATCTGCAATCGCTTACGGTTGATTTTCCCTTGGGCAAATTTGTCTGCGTTACCGGCGTGTCAGGTGGGGGGAAATCCACTCTTACAATAGAAACACTGTTTAAAACCGCGTCGATGCGTTTAAATGGGGCAAAGCAAACCCCAGCACCGTGTGAAACCATAAAAGGGTTGGAATATCTCGATAAGGTTATTGATATTGATCAACGCCCAATCGGCCGGACACCGCGATCAAATCCAGCCACCTATACAGGGGCCTTTACGCCGATACGCGAATGGTTTTCGGGAATGCCCGAGGCAAAAACCCGAGGCTATAAGCCGGGGCGATTTAGCTTTAATGTAAAAGGTGGCCGCTGCGAGGCCTGTCAGGGTGATGGTGTTATCAAAATTGAAATGCACTTTTTGCCCGATGTCTATGTGACCTGCGAGACCTGCCACGGTGCGCGTTATAATCGCGAAACACTTGAGATTAAATTCAAGGGCAAGAGCATTGCGGACGTTCTTGATATGACGGTGGAAGAGGCGCAGAGCTTTTTCCAAGCTGTGCCGTCCATTCGCGAAAAAATGGATGCTCTTTTACGGGTCGGACTGGGCTACATAAAAGTGGGTCAGCAAGCCACCACATTGTCTGGGGGCGAGGCACAGCGGGTAAAGTTATCGAAAGAGCTGTCAAAAAGAGCCACCGGACGGACGCTTTATATTCTTGATGAACCAACGACCGGTTTACACTTTGAAGATGTTCGTAAGCTTCTAGAGGTGCTGCATGAATTAGTTGATGCAGGCAATTCAGTGGTTGTGATTGAACATAATTTAGATGTGGTGAAAACCGCTGATTGGATTATTGATATTGGTCCCGAGGGCGGTGATGGCGGCGGCCAATTGGTCGGCATGGGAACGCCAGAAACGCTTGCAGAAAACGAAAAAAGCTATACGGGCTATTATCTTAAAGACATTCTTAGTCCGAAAAAAGTAGCTGCCGAATAGCGCTGGTTGGTAAGCGTGTGGTGAACCCGCTCTAACGGTGTTTTAGAGTGTCTGATAGTGTCCACCATCGTTAGTGGACATCTTGAGGTACTCTATGGCGGGAAAGAAGGGTCAAAAGAAGCGGTTTTGGTCGGATGATGAGAAGCGTTCGGTTTGTGGGCAGGCGCGGGTGTCGGGGGTGTCTGTGGCGCAGGTAGCACGCCGGTATTCGATGAATGCCAATTTGATCCACAAGTGACTTCGCGACCCTCGGTTTGCCACTGATTTTTCGGATGATGTTCTGGAGATTGATGAAGTGCCGGCCTTTCTGCCTGTTGAGATAGAGGGTGTCGTTTCATCCCCGGCCACACGATTGCCGATGTCGCCGTCGGTGTCGGATGCCCGACTGTCGGCGCATCGGGTTGATATCACTTTGTCGGATGGTCGGCGTATATTGGTGGAAGGTGCGACGGCATTGCCTGCTGTTTTGGCTTTGGTCGAAGGATTGATGGTTTGATCCCGGTTCCGGCACAAACGAAGATATGGCTGGCGGCTGGGGTGACGGACATGCGCAAGCAGTTTAATGGCTTGTCAGCCTTGGCAGAAGCTGTGTTGAAGCAGGACCCGTATTCGGGTCATCTGTTTGTGTTTCGAGGCCGGCGGGGCGACTTGATCAAGATTATATGGTGGGACGGCCAGGGGGCGTGCATGTTTTCCAAGCGTTTGGAGAAGGGCAAATTCGTTTGGCCCAGTGCTAAGGACGGTAAGATCAGCGCGACACCTGCGCAACTGTCGATGCTGTTGGAGGGGATTGACTGGCGTATGCCAAAGCGAACATGGCAGCCCGTGTGGACACCCCAGACTGTTGGGTTATTTGACATTTTTGGCACCTTTCGCGCGGGGTTTTTTGGGCTTTGCTTTCGCTTTTGCGGCGGCTTTGGCCTCGGCCTTGGCGCGCTCTTGGTTGAGCTGAAACAGGCGGGACAGGATTTCATCCTCTGTCAGTTTTCCACCCCGCCAATCATCGCCCCAGCCGTAGGCCTCTGCCACGGCTTCGTCCAAGGCCTTGTGCGCGTGGTCGAGCCATGCGGGGCGGGCGTTGTAGAGGTTGGTGAGGGTGCGTTTTTTCAGCTCTTTGGCGGCGGCGGCATCTTTTGGCAGGATGCGTTCGGGATAGCCTGCGACAACTTCGGGAACGCGGTCGATAAGGTCGGCGGGGTTGAGCCAGTTTTCGCGCAATTCGTTCAGACGTGCTGAGGCGGTGGCGATTTTTATGGCGCGCGGGTCGGCAGCATAGTCGGCGGCGGGGATGTTGGGGGTGAGACCTTCGGGGAAGGGGAAGGTTTCGAAGGTCGTTGAAGGGGTGTAGCGGGGGCGGTCCTCTAGAGAGGAACCCATGCGTAGGGACCAGAGTTCGTGGAAGGTGGAATGCAGGATGCCGAAGGTGGTGTCATCATCGCGGGCGATTGCGATAATCGCGGAATCAGCCAATGTTGTAGCGTCTACCCAAGTAAAAAGGCGATATTTTGAAACCCTTGGACTAAGAATATACCTCCCAAGCCCATTGAGACCTTTGCGCATTTCTGGTCGTGGCCGTTGATGAAGCCACCAACCGTCGAGCGCCCGCAATTCTCGGCCCCGCAGCAGGGGTTTGCCTGCTTCGGCACGTTTCGCATTTTCCTCATTAAGAGCCTCTCGCAAATGCGAAAATGGCGCTTCGTATAGGGCTGCATCGATTTCGTGCATGTCTGTGCCAAAATCCACGATCCATTGCCCCGACGGACGCCGCGTTACGTCCATTCCGTTTGACCAAGGCCGTAATACATCACCGTTGCGTTTGCCGTTGGGGTTGATAGGCAATTTGAGCCAATCTCGTGCGAGGCCTCCGTCGATCTCAAACGGCCCCGTTTTGATGGTGCCTTGAAAGGCGACGAAGGCATTTTCGTCCAGTGGCGTTGACTTGGTTAGGTCCATACCAAGCGTATTTGCGGTCAGATCGGAAAGAATTTCGGCCACATGCTTGCCGTCTAATTTCCCATGCGCTGACTTGCCTGAACTGAAAGAAATCAATGAAACGCGCACCGCAGCACCGTCCACTGTCTATTCTTCGTCGCTCCAAGCTTCAAAGATGCTGCCGACATTGACAACTGGCTTGAGCACTTCACGGTTTGCGCCACCGCGTATTGAGTTGGTCGAGACTAGGCCTGCCGTCACCAACTGCGCCGACTGCATCTGCGCCCATGCCTTCACAAACCAATAGGCCACCAGATCAACACCACCCGGCGTATCTTTGTAGGCATTGCGTAGAGCGAGGGTATAATCCTCGCCTAGTTCGGCGATCATCTTTTTATTGCCCAAAAACGGCGGATTCCCGATAACTACGTCCGCTTTGGGCCACCTCGATTGCGCCCCATCTGGGGCAAGGACCGCATCCCTGTTTTCAATCGTGTCTACTCCATCGGCAGATTTGAGAGTTCGCAAAACCGGGTTCTTGGCCGCTTCAAAGCCATTCCTTCGCATCCACTGGATTTCGCCAATCCAGACAGACACCCGCGCCAGTTCCGCCGCGTAGGAGGACAGCTCAATCCCCAGCACCACCTCTGGCCCCAGTTGGGGAAAGCCGCGTGGAAGGCCCAGCGCCTCGGCCTCTAGGTTCACGCGGTGTTCGATGTTTTTCAGTTCCAGCAACGCGATATAGAGGAAGTTGCCAGATCCGCAGGCAGGATCGAGCGCGCGAAACGCTTTGAGCCGTTCGATAAATTTCAGGTGCAGCTTTTCCGCCTTATCCAGCGCGCGCGTCACGGCGGATTTCTCTTTGGTGCTGAGGAGCTTTTCCTTGGTGGCCTTAGGGGCCTTGTCCAGTTGCGCCTCAATTTGTGCTTTCACTTCTGCCCATTCCGCCAAAAGCGGTTCGACAATCACCGGATTGACGATTTGCATGATTTTGTCGCGGTCGGTGTAATGCGCGCCGAGCTGGCTGCGCTTGGCAGGGTCCAATCCACGCTCTAACAAAGTGCCAAGGATAGAGGGGTCAATATCGGACCAATCCAGCGTAGCCGCACGAATAAGGTCGTCCAAGTCCTGCCACTCCAGCTGCAACACATCGTCACTGTCAAACAAGCCGCCGTTGAACCACTCTACTGTTTCAAAGCCGACCAAGCCACCTGTTTTCATCGCACCAAACAGCGCCTTGGCATGGGTGGCGAAAGTCTCAGGCTTGGGGCGGGCGGTTTTAATCATCCGCTCAAACATTTTATTAGGCAGAAGTTCTACGTCTTCCGCGAACATACAAAACACCAGGCGATTGATGAAATGCGCGACCTCTTGCGGGTCGTGACCGCGTTCGCGTAGGCGCTGGGCCATGTTGGCAAAGTTCTGGGCGGCTTGTTCGGTGACCAGTTGGCGGGTCTTGGTCGGTTTGAGCTTTTCAGGATCAAGGAAGGCATTGCGCAACAAGTCACGGTTTGCGGCGTCTGTCAGGTCGTCCAGTGGGATGGTGTGGACTCTCTGGACGGTGTTGGTCCAGTTGGTGTGGATGCGAATGACGTCCATATCGGACACAATGAGAAGCGGCGGGTTTTGCAGCGCGATTGCATATTGCAGGAGTTGGTCGAACGCCTTGTCGAGATTGGCGCGCTTGCCCTTATACTCCCAAGCAAAGCAATCCTTGCGCCAAACGTCCGCCCAACCATCACCACCTCTGGTCTTTGACGCGCCTTTCTCGAAAGTGAACCATTCTCCCTTACTATCCGCAGTAGTTGGGTCTTCAATGTCCAACAATTTACAAAGGTCGTTGAAATGGGACTGAGAGGCAGACCGCTCTTTGAGTTCGTTATTGTGCCACTTTTTAATAAATGCTTGGGGCGTCATAATAATTCCTAGGCGTACTAGTTTCCAGCAATAGAGGCGATTGATTGGGTAAGGTCAACTGTCGGTCGTGTTAGTGGTCCTGATTCAATTATTCACGGAAATTTATTTCGCGTTCTCCTAAGCTGAGGAGATGGGCATATTTTGCTGTGAAAAGTTGGTTTGCTTGGTTCTCGCACCACTCTATTTCGAACCGTTTGCGCTGGTAAGTGCGTTGCCACATGCCTTTAGGTTTGGGCGCTATCCAATAGGCTGTACCCCGTTTGCCGCCCAGCGCCATGCGCAGTTTGTTGGCGCGGCGCAACATGCGGTCGTAGCGGGGTTCTGACTGGCTGGTATATGCGATGTTGTAGCAATATCGACAGAGGAAGTAGCGCCTGCCATAGAACAGCTTGCCAACCCGTCGCCTGCAGTGGCAACCGTTCACGATGCCCAGACACATAAAATATGGGCGTGTATTGCCGTAATGGCAATCTGTGTGGGTTATTACGACAGGTTGGTTGATTGGCTCCCAGTCACTGGTCTTCTGGCGCATGTGTTGGTCAATAAGTACGCAGATCACCTTCCGCTTTATCGCCAATCGCAGATATTTGGCCGCGAGGGAATTGATCTGGACCGGTCCACACTGGCGGGTTGGGTTGGTCAGTCCTCAAAGCTACTGGAACCTCTGGCCGATGCCATCGGGCGGCATGTTCGTCAGGGACAAGCTATTTTCGCGGACGATACGCCGATCAAAATGCAGGCCAAAAAGAAATGCGCAACCGCACGCATCTGGACTTATGTGCGTGACGGGCGGCCTTGGGCCAGCGGTGATCCCCCGGCGGCTTGATATAAGTTCAGCACGGACAGGCAAGGCAAGCATCCCACCGATCACCTTAGCCAGTACAAGGGATGGATCCATGCAGATGGCTACGCGGGCTTCAACGACTTGTTCGCCAAGGATGAGGTTCATGAGATGGCCTGCATGGCCCATGTCAGGCGCAAATTTGTCGATATCTTCCAGTCGCAGCAATCACAGATCGCCGAAGAAGCCATCAAACGCATCGCGCTTCTCTACAAGGTTGAGAAGGCTGCCCGTGGTAAGCCGCCCGAAGAACGGGTCGCCCTGCGCCAACGCGACGCCAAACCGGTCTTTGATGAATTGGAAACCTGGCTGGATGCCCAGCTGAACCGCATCTCGGGCAAGTCAGAACTGGCCAAAGCCATCCGCTATGCCCTGGACCGAATGACGAAAATGCGCGGATATTTGGAAAATGGCTTCCTGGAATTGGATAACAATTCTGCGGAAAGATCAATGCGCTGTGTGGCTTTGGGCCGGAAAAATTACCTCTTCGTCGGCTCACAGAGCGGCGGAAAGACTGCGGCCATCGCCTATACCCTCATTGAGACCGCCAAACTCAACAGCGTTGACCCACAGGCGTGGCTCACATGGGTCCTTGCCCAAATCGCAGACCATAAAATCACACGTCTGAACGAGCTGATGCCCTGGCGTTACGCTGCAATAGCAGCGTAACTGAACCCAAAAATCCGCGCCAGAGCCCCCAGACCAAACGGGTACAGTTTACTCAAGTACTGCGTTGATGTCTTTTTTCCCGTCAGTGCTCCAATGACCAAACCTGCTGGCCCTAAAAGAACTGCATCAGCAGCCCCTTTTGCCGCTTGCGAAGACAAAGATGAAACCTGTACCGAAGCTTCGTTATCTCGACTTCCGCGTTTTCCACCTGTTCGTAGTCGTATATAAAAGGGGTTCCTCTCCCTACACTAATTGCAAGCTTTTTCCTATTCTTATCAATAGCAACACCAGTGATACCAGACCGTTTTGTTATGAAAGTTTGTTTGAATGTTGGGGAAAAGTCTTCAATATTCGCGAACGTTTTTTTTCCATTTTTTTATAATCTTGCCCAACCCCCAACCAACAATTAGACAAGCAAACCCTAAGACAAAAATTGTTATTAAATCCATTAAAGTATCCTCTTTTTTTCAAATACGAAGGTCGGGAGTACCCTATGATACGATTCCGCCCCCTACCAAAAGCGACCCCTAATACGTCCTAAACGGTTACTGCACAGACAAGTATGTCCATCTTAACTTAGCGCAGATAACCCATGACTTGCCCACCGTTCCTGAGGGGCCTTCTTATATGAAGTTGGGATGAGCAATCCGGTCATTATCCTTTCCTATTACCTCAATTATTGATTGCTGTGTAATTTCAATCAGGGTTTTCCCATCGGATTTCCCACTTCATGGCCTGACTGGCCCGAACGTGCAAAAGTGGCCAAAATTCAGAACAATGTAAGAACATACGAAAGCAGTTGCCGTTCGCTGCGCCACGCATGAACTGGAAAGATGCGGGACAATAATGCCCTTTGGCTAGAATTTTCAAATGACTGCTTCCACTCGTTTGCCGCCTGGGATTGTCGTTACCGAAGATGATGTCAAACGGTGAACTGCAGCTTTCCAAAAGCAGCCATTCATTTGACATTCTTCGGTCTCGTTCGGTTTGATCCCACAGAATGATGTCACCGTTGACGTCTGGTGCATTCCAATTCTTGGGTTGTTAATTGTTCCAGGATACAACTTTTAGTTGACTTAAAGGGGATGCATATTTAAGGTTTATGCTATGGATCTTTTACAAACTTATGAAGTTGTCATTTCGGATCATCTCTTTGAGAAGGATTATTAACGCATGACAACAAGCGACCTGCGTTCGAAATATGATGTTCAGTGGATCACTGATACGATGCAATCCGCGGTAGCGCTCGAACAGGCGACGTTACCGTTATACCTGTCTGCGATGTTCTCGCTCGAGGTGCAGAACTATACCACTTACAATCTGATCCGGTCGGTGGTGATGGAAGAAATGGTCCATATGGCCATCGCCTGCAATATTCTGTCGGCGATGGGCGTTAAGCCATCCATCAAGACATTAAACCCAGGCGGGCCATCTAAAGGGTTGCCCGGTGGCGCCGAGCCTGACTCGCAGGTCATATTTGCGAAACTGTCAAAGCCACAGCTTAAGAACTTCCTGCGCCTGGAGGCGCCCACTTTCCTGTTGCCGGAGAAATACGGTCGGGAAGATTACCCTTCAATCGGTGCGCTCTATGGTCAGATCAAAGCGGCGATGCGGGACAATGCGGATGAAATCAACACCACAGCCCGCAAGGTTTTAGCGGCCCCAGCGGACACATATCCCAATCAGGTAGGCGACAATATCGGGTTCACCACATTCACGCTGGATGATCCGCGCATGCCGGTTGAGCAGTTTCTGGATGGTATTGATGAGATCATTGAGCAGGGCGAAGGATCAGATGCAGAGGATCTTTATGCCGAAGACTACGAAGGCGAAGAAAGCCATTATGCCCGGTTTGCCGAGATTTATTTTGGTGCAAAAATGCAAGTCCCGGCGTCGAAACCCAAACTGACCCCCGAAACCGAAGCTGAGTTTTTCAAAGGTCACCCGGTGCCCTGGCCAGTGGTCACGAATGTGCTGGCCGTGCCTTCCGACGGTTATGATGCGTTGCTGAACGCCGATCCAAACGGCGCCGAGGTGCGCAAGACGATCGAGAATTTCGATAATACCTATGTCAGCATCATGGATGATCTGGATGCGATGTGGAACGGGCCTGCGGCCCAGTCCTGGTCTAGTTTTGGAAAGGCTGTGGCATCGATGACGGATATGCGGGTGCTGTCATGCTTTTACATCATGCGCCATCAGATCCCTGCCGAGCTGATTGCAAAGCTTCCAAGATTTTATGGCAGTGAAGAGGCCGCGACACTGGCCGAATACACCGACCTGAGCCAACCCGTTTTCTACGGGCCGCGTTTTTACAACTCCAACGCAAGCTAGGAATTGATATGACACTTACCCGCCTTTCTGACGCCCTTACTCCTTCCTGCGCCAGTCCCGGAAACCTGCCCCCTTTGCCAGTGATTGATTGGTCAAAGATAGGCGCAACAACACCGAAGCATATTGATCTGGGCAAGCCCGGGAAAGATACGCCGCTGCCCAAGGCAGACATTGTTGTGATGACCTGGACCGCCACCGAGTGGAACGCGCTGGACCATGTATTTGTCTCGTCCGACAGCGAGGCGCATGTCACGTCGCACAGCTTCAGATCAGGGTGGTATTGGCGATCCAACGACAAATACATCAAAGGCGCCTATTATCTGTGGGGTTTCTACCGGATGGTCGAGATCACTAATGCCGCAGGTGAGGCCTTGCGGGTATTGCTGTGGAAATCCGACGCGCATCTGGCCCACCCGCCCTGGGCCGGGGGCCTCATGCAGATGGTTCGGGAGGTTATCAACGAGGCCGACCCGCAACGCGTTTACACCATCGGCACCGCAGGGGGTGCGACCGTAAACGAAAAGCTGGGCGATACTGCGATTACCAATGCCGGTACGATCCGTATCAAGAAACCTGAAAACAAGGACGCCGATCTGAACGATAAATCCGTAGCCTGCACCAGTTGGTTCCCTGCGATGGATCTGAATGACAAGTTGCAGGATAATCTGTTGTTCAAGCTGAGCAACGTCGTAACGGATGAGTATCTGGAATACCTGCTGTGCAAGGCCATTCATGACCCTAAAGATGGCAATACAGACTGGGCGGGGCATTACACGGTTGCCGATTTCAAGAACGCTGCCATTGAAGGGCTGAATGCGCCCAAGGGGCTGAACAAAAAAGACGTGCCCCTGCTGACCACGGATTACTATTTTATCTCGGACGGGACTGACACTGATCAGTATTCCGCGCTGGAAATGGATGATTCGGTGATTGGTTATGTCGCCGGGGAAATGGGCCGCGATTATGTGTTTGTCCGCAATATCTCGGACCCGATTGTTCCTACGAAAACGCAATCGGGCGGGGACATTCCAACTGCACTGCGCGAAGCGTGGTCCGGGCAGATTTACCAGCATTACGGCTTTTACAGCTCGATGAACGGTGCGCTGCTGACCTGGGGGACCATTGCCGCAGACAAAGATCTGAAGGCCCGCTCATGACCCGCGCCTATGATCCGCCCCGGCAGCTTACGCCGCGCCCCGCCAAGGACCCGATGGAAATTGAGCTGGTCTATAACGTGCGCCCCTGCGGGACCTGCAACTTTTTCTGGCCAAAGGATCCGTCCAAACAAATTTATGGTCCCTACCCAATTTATGATTTCCTGACGGATTACCCCAAAACCAAAACACCCGATGGCACGCCGGAAATCTTTGACTGGGTCAAAGGGGTGACCCGGGAGGAAGGGTATCCCAATGGTGAGGTCATGGATGGGTGCCGCAAGGCGCCGATCATGACGATGGGGATCAATCCCAACATGACAGCGTTCAGCCCGGGCACGAAAGGCACGTCATGGGTTTATCCGGGGTTTACCGATGATGACAACACCGATGGCTTTGCCAAATATGCCTATTACTATCGTTACCGGAATGTGTATCAGGAGCGATTTGCTTTTGATGAGGTTAAGAAGTTCCTGATCGGCGGAACCTCGATAACCCCCACGGCCAACGTAACCGTGACGGAAGATCAGGTGATTGCGGCTGAGGATGGCAAGATCATCGAAGCGAAGCGTACGGATGCCGGGCCGACATTTGAAGTGGGCATCGAATATACATCGGGTGAAAAGATACAGCTGACACTGGAACGCGACACTGGAACGCCGCGCTATGTTCTGCTGTTCGATCATGAAAAGCCGGATAACGCCTTTAAGAAGGGCGATGCTATTATTTCAAAGATGTCGATCCCGGCAGACGAAGGCGTGGATATCTATCAGGAACTGCAAACCTACTATGAACAGTTCGTTCCGACCCTGAACGCGTTTTCTCATTATCTTGATGACAACGGACACACGGCCGATCTGCAGATTGGCGAGGACGTCTGCCAGCTGGATATGGTGGCCTGCGCGTCGCCACATTGGAACCCCGGTTTCTTAGGCGGATCCAAAGCCAGCGAAAACAAAATCATCTTAAATTGTGTCACCCAGAATGGCTGGGCGCTTAAACAGCTGATCATGACAAAACCGGCGGTGCTGTTTCTCGTTGGTGAAAGCTCGTACACCATGTTCCGGCATGCGTTTGGGGCACATATCAAGCGCGATCCGCCCCTACCGGTGCATCCCTATGATAATGCTTTCACTTTGTTCCGGGAAACGGCGGATAATGACAAGCCCACGATGTTTTCCTATTCGACAAATGTAGATGGTCAGGCGTTTGAGATTGACACGCTGATCATCGTAACGCCGCATTTTTCTTATGATGCGAATTTCCTGCCGCAGTTCCGGTTGAGCCATAAGTGGCTGGCGGATCTGAAGGAAAATTCGCCGGAATGCGTCAAATTCCTGGAAACGGACAAACGCATCACGTTTGACAAAGCGGAATTCGGATATGACGCGTTTCAGTTTTCGGAAACGGATGCACCTGCGATTTTGGCGAAGATCAAATCAGACTGGCCCAGGGCATGGTCGGATCTGAAGGCCAGCTACTATAACGCCCATGAAACCATGGCGGATGTGCTGGGCCATCTTTATGACACCGGCGCGCTGTCTTGGGATGATGCGGGGAATTACTTGTCGCGCGGCGCTGGCCCCTGCAAATTCTGTGTAAACACCCATTGGCAATTCCCCGAAGGATGCCCCTATGGCAAGCCGGATGAGACGCCTTTGCCCATTGGCTTTCTTGACAAGGTTGCCGCCGAAATTTCAGCCACAGGGAAAGGTTAAATGAGCTTTCAAATCCCCCCCGATGCCGTGCGCGTCTGGCGCGGTTTTCGCCAAAGCACCCTAAGCCAGGATGATTTCTTTCAACGGCTGGGCCAGACCTTTATTCCGTCAACAGTTCAAATGCAGATCAAGAACGGGTTGGATACCTATATTCCAACCATTCCCTGCGGCATGACCGATAAGCCTGACATTGTGCCGGATGAAACCGCCGTCCTGTTCTGGAATTCACAGCAGACCTATCATGATGGCTTTAACACGCTGGCTGGACGCACCTATACGTTAACCCATGGCGGTTGTTACACGCCGGAAAGCCGGGCGGATTTTCCTGT
This sequence comes from Rhodobacteraceae bacterium Araon29, assembly GCA_039640505.1. Lineage (NCBI taxonomy): Bacteria > Pseudomonadati > Pseudomonadota > Alphaproteobacteria > Rhodobacterales > Paracoccaceae > Rhodobacteraceae bacterium Araon29. The sequence goes on from CP046865.1 coordinate 1,819,516, forward strand.
TTTATATGAAAATAAGATAGCGCTTAATCAATGCTATTACCTGATTGATGCGCCTGCCGACTGGATGCATGGCGGGGTTCGCCATTTGGTTGGCGGGCTTGCCCCCGGTGATACGGCGCAGCAATTTTCAGAGCTACAAACCATTATTTCCGATATTCAGGCGCGCTGGAGCATTGCCGGTGCCGTCGTCTGCATTGGTGCGCAATACATCGTTTACTGGGAATTAGGGGATGGCACAGATCCTGGATTTGACGCGCTGCAGCAGGCCTGTAGCTGGTCACACGCTTTTACCCCCAAAGCGACGACACTACCCCCCGAAGCAGCCCTATGGAGCGACTGGCACGGTATGACGGTCGTACCCGGTGACAGCTACAACATGCAATTCAAGCGGGCGTTTGAGGCATGAGCAAAATCCAAAAAGTTCCCCCCAATTCTGTTCATGTCTGGCGCGGCTTTCGCAGTCCACAGAAAACCCAGGCGCAATTTGAGGCCTTTTTGGGCGAGGTGTTTGTGCCGGGTTGCACGCTGTTGCAACCCAATGCTGGCTTACACGCCTATGTCCCGTCCCTGCCAGATCAGGCCAACAAACCGGCGGGTGTTCCGGACCAGTCGGCCCTGATGTTCTGGACCGATCAGGAAACCTATCACGACGCGTTCAAATGCGTGGCGGTGCGTTGTTACACTAACCTGCATGGCGATCTATACGACACGACGCGCAGCAAGGCGGAATTTCCGGTGTTGTTCGCTGGCGAGGTTAAAGAAGAGACCCCCTATTATCTGATAGATGCGCCTGCCGATTGGATGATCGAAGAAGTTGATCATTTCATCGGCGCCCGGAACGGGGATGTGACATCTGACGACTTTCAGTCTGAGGTGGCGACTTGGGCCAAAGGCCTGCAATCGCGGGCGGGTCTGGACGGCGGATTGTTTTGCATTGGGGCCGATTACATCGTTGCCTGGGTGCTTTGGGGTGCTGGAGCTGACAAGACTGGAGCGTTTGACGGTCTTAGTGGCGTCGCTGACGCGTGTCTGAACCGATCCGCCGAGAGTTATACGCCGCCTGCAGGGCTGTGGACCGAATGGCCGGGCATTCCGATGCAGGCGCCCAATTGCCTGAATATCCAGCTGGTACGCCCCGGCACATCATGACCCAGGCGATACATAATTATGAAAACCCGGATCTGGCACGGTTGAAAGCAGCGGCGGCCCATGTGGTGGCCACAACCACGGATCATGACCCGCGCGCTGGCGTGCCCATTGATCACCCATTGCTGCGCGGCGTGGATGATTATGCGGCACATGCCCTGAAAGGCAAGACGATCCCCCGCCCGGCAACCACCGATGCCAGTGATCCTGAAGCTGCCGCTTATCTGGCCTATCTGATGCATCACAAAGCCCACGCGGGATTTACCCTGAATAAGAAGATAGAATCCGACCTGCAGGCGCAGCTTGACCGCTTCACCTTTGGCAATCCGGACTGGCAGCGGATGTTTGACCAATATGTCGCCTATTTCTGGGCCTATCCGGGGCATACCGGCGGGGTTCTGGATTATCGATCATGGCGCGATCCGAAATACGGGAATGGTGACCTGAATTTCGGTACGATCGAGTGGTGCTTGCCATCGAATGCAACCGTGGCGCTGATTGGTGATATCGGGACCGGAGTGGATATTGCAGCGAGGGTTTTGGCCTCTGCACTGTCATTCAAACCGGACGTCATATTGCATGTGGGCGATGTTTATTATTCCGGCACCCAATGGGAGTTTGACCACTACTTTGTGGGCCTGTTGAAAGCGGCATTTGATGCAGCTGGTCATGCGCCGCCGGTTTATACACTGCCTGGCAATCACGAATATTTTTCGGGAGCGTTTCCCTATTTCAAATGTCTGGACAGCAGGACGCTTGTTCATAGCCCTGATCAATCTCAGCGGGCGAGTTTCTTTAAGCTGACAACCGAAGATGGCGGTTGGCAATTTCTTGGCATGGATACCGGATATCACGGGCATTACATGGGCGTTAAAGGTGATAAACTGGCCAAAGCGCTTAAGGCGATGGGCGTGAATCCAAAAGACGTGCGTGATCCGGTGAAGCCACCTGAAATGGTGCATCTCAGACCCGATGAAGTAGACTGGCATCGCTATCATCTTGGCCAGTTCCAGGGTCGGTCGATCTTGTTTGGCCATCACCAGCTTTATTCAGCCAATCAGAAAGTGGGTGCTGACCCGACATCCCCGGATGATTATGCAAGGCCGGGGGTGAATATCGCACTGTGGCAAGCGATGGGCCCCTATTTCGATAAAGTGGCAGCGTGGTTCTGGGGCCATGAGCATAATCTTTGTATATTTGAGGATGACTATCGCCCCGAAGGCCGCCCTGCGCCATCTGAAGCGCCGGATGATCCGTGGAAAACGCTGCACAAGGGGCGATGCATCGGTCATTCTGCAATCCCGGTCGCAGAAAAAGAAACCCCCTATAAGGCAAACAACCCGGTTCCGTTGATCCCTGATACTCAGCTCGCCATGACTGGCGGTTGGTACAATCGGGGGTATCAAATTCTGAAACTGAATGGCGCGGGCAAGGCCGCGCATTGCAGTTATTACCAGATCAACGGCGCCGATCCCAAACCCATCAAAATTTATTCAGAAAACATCTCATAACAGGAGAGTGCCCATGACATCCGCCCAGTTATATTCAATGACCCAGACCAACAGCCGTAACAAAATGGATTGGACCGATCTGGGGGCCGTTCCCCTGAAGCGCGTTTATACGGCCATGACCACCTATGACAACTATGGCACTGAAATGCTGATCGGATACGATAGCGCATCCGGCACCTGCGATACTTATGAGCTATTGGACAAGGCGCCGTGGGTGAAGGAAGTTGCGAACATCTTTGACTTTGGCAAAGGCTGGGATTCGATCCAGCCCTTTTACATGATGAACCATCCGCATATCCTCGCCTATCAGGCGAAGAATGGGCATATGTATTTCTTCCCGCTTACGAAATCACTGCACTCAGAGCACCCGCTGCATTTTTATCATCTGCGCTACCCCTACACCAACAACCTAAGCGAAGTGCGGTGCCTGAACTCTTTGGGCCAGAATTTTGTGCTGGGATATAACACCGAAGATGGCGCAGTGAATATCTGGACGATATCGGCGACGGCCACCTCAACCGGAAAATCGCCACCTTTAGTGGTAGAAAGTGTCTGGGCGCATCAATGGGCCAAGGGCTGGACAAGGTTTGCGTTTTTCACTTGGGGTGCAGAAAGCTTTTTCTTAAAGACCAACACCTGGAAGCCAAATGTGAATATTGATCACGTCTGGAATGATCTAAGCGCCGGTACCAACGAGGTAGGATCGCATCTGAAACTGAAGGATGATCAGACGCTTAATATTGTGCGACCCTTTATGGTTGGCTCCGGAGATCCGTATTTCCTGACTTATCTGAGCGCGACAGGTGAAGTCAGGTTGAACCGGGTACATGGCGATTGCATGGGATGGACGACCGAAGCCACTGAAAGGGCTTTTGCAAATGCAGAAACGATCCTTACCTATCGGTTGGGTGATCAGAACTATGGGCTCTTTGTCTAGATCGATTGGTTTACCCGGTCATCAGGCCGGGTAGCCCCACAATCAATATACCAGCAGAAAAGGCCAGCGGGGATAGGTTTTTGCGCGCTGATAGCTCTTCTTTAAACGCGCGCAACATGATGGACCCGGCGATCAGTGCGGTCAGAAAGCCGATGATCTCAATGGAAAATTCCGTCAGAAATCCAACCAGCCAACCCGCCAGCAATGCGCCTTCCAGCATTCCGGTTGTCATTCTGCCCTGGCTTTGCGGAACGCTGCTGGCCAACCCATGACGTTGCTGGATCAGATGAAGGCCCGGACCTAGGACAAATATCAGCGCCATCCAAAGGTTTTCGGGAATATTTTCATGCAACGTAAAGACCAGCAGAAATTGGTAGATAACGGCCTGTGTCATCTCAAAACCGTAGGTCACAACACCTGGCCTTTCCCTTTTTTGGGAAATAATAACCGACGCGATGTAAAACAATACAAAGCCTACCAACGTGACCAAATGGATATTCTTGCCGAGTATTCGGTGGCCGTTTTCAATCTCCGGGATCAGGACCAGAAACACATAGGCAGCCGCAGCACCGCCAGCAAATGATGTGGTCCAAGGACGTGCCTGGGCAGGTTGCCAAAGCCGCATCGCCACAAGGTTGCAAATAAACAAAACGAGCACAGCGCAGCTCGCATAAAGATCTTGCGTGGTGTAACTCACCTTTTGGAGGCTTCTACTCTGAAGACCGGGAACAGTAAAATATCAGTTCGTATAAGCATATCTCTGATCTAAAAATCCGTCATTACATGTTTGTATAATGGTATTCTTGGCGATCACATAAATCAACTTAAATTTGTATAATGCGGACCAATTTCGGCGAGTTATGAATTAGAACATCTGCGCATACGCTGGTTACAACTGCGCAACCAGCTTTACTCTAATTTACGACCATTTCTTAAGTAATACACCTTAATCAGTTTTGGGCTTCGCCCTCTACTTTTCAGGGATTAACCCGCGTGGAGAAAACCTAAGGACCAAAAGTAAAATTAAACCCATAGTCAAAAGCCGCATATGTGCCACACTGTCTATAAGATGCAGTCGCAATGCGTTATCCTCGGCCATACCCATTGTGATCAAACTCATCAGGAAATATCCGATAGGTTCCACTTGAACCCATAGGAACCAGATCAGAAAGCCCCCAAGAACAGCGCCAAAATTATTCCCCGAGCCGCCAACGATAACCATCACCCAAATCAGAAACGTATATCTGAGAGGTTGATAAGTGCCTGGGGTTAGTTGGCCGTCCAGAGTCGTCATCATGGCGCCGGCAATCCCGCAAATTGCGGATCCTAAAACAAAAATCTGTAAATGGCGCCGGGTTACATCTTTACCCATTGCTTCAGCGGCAACTTCGTTATCCCTTATTGCTCTCATCATGCGGCCCCAGGGGCTGTTTAAGGCTCTTTGCGCCATCCAGAGAAGGATAATCAACACCACCAAAAAGAGGACAGAGTAATTAAGCTTTACAAAAAGCGTAGAGCCAGTGACCGGATTAATACCGAGGGCTTGTGCCCGATCAACAAAGTCGGCAGTGTTCTGAAGGTCAATTTCATAAGGAACAGGCCGCGGCAAACCAATGACATTTTTAACTCCGCGCGCGAGCCAATCTTCATTTTTAATCACAGCAATTACAATCTCGGCTATCCCCAAAGTGGCAATAGCAAGATAATCTGAGCGAAGCCCCAATGCGGTTTTTCCAATCACCCAAGCTGCTGCAGCCGCCAATACGCCACCGGCAGGCCAAGCTAATAGTACTGGCAGGCCAAGTCCGCCAAGATAACCCGTAGCAGCAGGGTTCACCGATTCTACGGCTTCGACACCGCCGTCAAAAACAGCCCTGTACAAAAAGAAGCCGCCGATAAGAGTGACTAAAACAGCGACAGTTCTATTGCGTCCCTTTGGCAAAGAATTAAACAGATAGGCAGCGAGGCTGACAGTTATTGCGCCAAGAACAAGTCCCAAAATCACCCTTGTACCACCGGCAGACCACGCTTCTTCAACAGGTGCCATAGAGATAAGAACAGTGGCGAGACCGCCGAGCGCAACAAAACCCATAATGCCAACATTAAAGAGGCCTGCAAATCCCCATTGGAGATTAACGCCTAAAGCCATGATTGCACTGATTAACCCCATGTTCAAAATAAGTAGAGCCGTATTCCAGCTGTTAATGAACCCTGTGATTACAATTAAACCCGCAACTATTGCGAAAAGCGTTATGTTTTTCATTTGCTGCATTAGAACGCCTTTCCTTTGAAAAGTCCCGTTGGCCGAAACAATAATACGATCACCAAAATTACAAAGCTCACGGCAAATTTGTAATCCGTACTTAAAAGTTGCACCAAACTGCTTGGTTCCAGATGTTCAGGAAGTGCATACTTGAGGACTTTCTTCCATGCATAGGTTATGGTGACTTCAGAAAAAGCGATCACAAAGCCACCTGCAATAGCGCCTAGTGGATTGCCCAAGCCTCCTACTATCGCTGAGGCGAATATTGGAAGCAGCAGCTGAAAATAGGTGAAAGGTTTAAAAGTTTTATCAAGGCCATACAGAACCCCTGCGATCGTAGCCAGGGCAGCAACAATTATCCATGTAACCATCACAACGCGCTCTGGATTTATGCCTGACAGCAAAGCTAAATCTTCATTATCAGAGTAGGCGCGCATAGATTTTCCGGTACGGGTTTTGTTGAGAAACCAAAATAGTAAAACCACCACAATAACGGCTGTTACAACCGTAAGGCCTTGTGTTGTTTTTATTGCTAGGCCTTCGCGCAAACCAGTGAGTTGTTTGAACTCTCTTACAGATATTATGAACCGCTCACCGTCAGCAAACCGTTGGTCATTGGGGCCTATTATAAAGCGTACAAGCCCATTCATTATGAACATAACGCCCATCGACACAATCACCAATATAACTGGCTTTGCTTTTTTTACACGGTAGAATCTATAAACAACTCTATCGGTAAAAAGAACGAGTGCTGCGCAACCCAAAAGCCCGAATGGCAATGCTAAGAGTGCGGTTGGCAAAGGGCCAAATGATATTCCAACTGATTGCATCCACCAGGTGACTAAAATGGTCACCATGGCCCCGAATGCCATGGTATCCCCGTGAGCAAAGTTGGAAAAGCGCAAAATCCCGTAAATCATTGTTACGCCTAAAGCGCCTAACGCCAACTGGCTGCCATAGGCAATTGCAGGCACCAAAACAAAATTTGCAAGAACTATAAAAGCATTTAAGAAGTCCATAGTCTTATCCTCCTAAAAAGCTTTTGCGGACATCAGGATCAGCCAAAAGGTTTTTTCCTGTATCTGTATAAGCATTGCGGCCCTGTACCATGACATAGCCTTTATCGGCTATTTCCAAAGCCTGCCGAGCGTTTTGCTCAACCATTAAAATCGGAATACCAGTACGGGCAACCTCAATAATGCGATCAAATAACTCATCCATAACAATGGGGCTTACACCTGCGGTCGGTTCATCCAGCATCAAAACTTTAGGTTGGGTCATTAAGGCTCGGCCTACGGCCACCTGTTGACGCTGGCCTCCGGATAATTCGCCCGCAACTTGAAGCCGTTTCTCTCGAAGTATGGGAAATAGATCATAGACTTGATCAAGAGTGCCTGAGAAATCATCAGTGCGAATAAATGCACCCATCTCCAAGTTTTCTTCCACGGTCATGGATGAAAATATGTTGCTGTTTTGCGGAACAAAACCCATTCCTTTGACCACCCGATCTTGGGGGCTTAGCTGGCTAATGTCTTCGCCGTCTAGCTCTACCGAACCTTGTTTTAGGGCGAGCATTCCAAAAATGGCTTTCATGGCTGTTGATTTTCCAGCGCCGTTTGGGCCAACGATCACAGCAATTTCACCGCGCTGTACTTCTATTGTACAGGCGTGCAGGATATCGGGGCCGTTTCCATAACCGCCTGTCATCGTCGCGCCGATTAAAAATGGCTCACTCATGATTGTCACATTTTTGGTGGATGTTCATTATTGGTCCTCTTGCGCAGCAACTTTCCTGCTTAAGAAAATGAGGCTGCTATGTGCCGGTTTTATGCTTCAAGCCAGTGCCTAGGTAAGCTTCGATGACTTGTTCATTTGATTTGATTTCGTCCAAGGTTCCCTGCGCAAGAACTTTACCTTCGGCCATACAAATAACTGGATCACACAGTCGTCCGATGAAATCCATATCATGCTCAATCACAACAAAGGTATAACCGCGTTCTTTATTTAGGCGTTGAATTGCATCAGCTATTGTATTGAGAAGTGTTCGATTGACGCCAGCCCCCACCTCATCAAGGAAAACAATCTTAGCGTCTACCATCATTGTCCGTCCCAACTCGAGGAGCTTTTTTTGTCCTCCGGACACCTGACCAGCCCGATGATCCTTGAGATGATCAATTGTTAGAAATTCAAGTACTTGGTCGGCTTTTGCTGCTAGTGCGCGCTCTTCATTTGCAATCCGCTTGCGTCCAAACCATGTGTTCCACAGGGCTTCACCAGACTGGCCTGAAGGAACCATCATCAGGTTCTCTTTACAGGTCATGGAATGAAACTCATGGGCGATTTGAAAAGTTCTAAGTAAACCCTTTTCAAATAGGCTATGCGGCGGTAGCCCGGTGATATCTTCGCCGTCCATTGTAACCAGCCCTGAGGTTGGTCCCAACACACCTGCAATTACATTAAAGAGCGTTGTCTTTCCTGCTCCATTTGGTCCAATTAATCCCGTGATTGAACCTGGAGAAATCTCTAAACTGGCCCCATCAACCGCGCGAAAACCACCAAAGTGTTTGTGAAGATTCTCAACCTTGATCAAGCTTCTCTCCTTTAAGCTTTTCTAAGGCGCTTATGGCCTATACTGGCATTTTATACGAAAACAGCCCGAGCGAACCCGGGCTGTAATTTATTTCCTGTATGTTTTAGCGATACTGAGCAGTTGTGATTTTACCGCCTTCAACAACGATTTGACGGTAGTTACCAGCAGATTCGCCCGGCCCAATCAATTCAACAGCAGTTGCACCAACATAGTCGATTTCGCCGCCACTGGCCAAGATATCTAAGGCTTTCGCCAGCTCACCTGGGAAAATCTGCTCTCCAGGTGCGTTTGCAACGTCCATCACTGTTGCCTTGTAGTCGCCTGGCTCAGACGAACCAGCCGCTTGCATGGCAAGCATAATCAAAGCAGCAGCATCATAGCTTTCTGGCGAGAATGGTGATGTTGCATCAAATGCGCCTCCTACCATATCGGTGTATTTTGCAGCGCCCGCGCTATCTGTGCCAGGATGCTGGCCAGTAGAACCGTCGATTTCATCCCCAAAATTCTCTTCAAGCTTAGCTCCAATCATACCATCAGGAAAATGGAATGTGTCGAATGCGCCACTGTCCAGTGCAGCCCGTACGATGCCGCTACCGCCTTGGTCAACATAACCTGCCACAACCAAACGATCGCCTCCTGCGGCAGCTAGTGCACCAACTTCAGCAGAATAATCCGCTTTGCCATCTTCGTGCGCGGCGTTGATTGTTACTGTACCACCTGCGGCTTCAAAAGCTGCCTGGAAGCTATCTGCAAGACCTTTACCGTAGTCATTGTTGGTATAAGTCACGGCAACTTCGTTGATGCCTTCTTCCATGAGAACTTCTGTCATTACAACACCCTGACGTGCGTCAGACGGCGCCGTCCGGAAAAAGAGCCCATTGTCTTCGGCAGTAGACAGGCCTGGCGACGTGGCTGATGGTGAAATCATAACCATCCCATTTGCAAGGGCAACATTCGCCAAGATAGCACCTGTTACACCTGAGCAGTCAGCGCCCATGATGCCTTTGACGCCATCACTGGTGATTAAACGCTCTGCGGCTGCCGTGGCAGCGGCGGCATCGACACATGTGCTGTCAGCTCGAACAGGCGTCACTTTTGCGCCACCCAAGAGCTTGCCACTGTCGGTTACCTCTTTCATCGCCACTTCGGCGCCGTCCGCCATGGCTGGTGTTAGCGATTCAATTGGACCAGTAAAGCCCAGAATTACGCCAATTTTGATTTCGCTAGAATGGCCGTCTGCAAATACAGCTCCAGCCATTAATGCTGTCGCGGCAGATGCCGCTAAAAACTTTTTCATGATTGATCTCCCATTTTGGAACTTAACGTTCAAAAGGTAAAATACGCTGGTGTTTAAAAAAAGAAAAGCACTAAACTTTTGAAAGTAGTAGGAACATTTTCCTGAAGATGCCGATTAAGCAGGAAAATGACCTTTTCTGGTTCGATCGGGGTCATTTTATATTCGAACCGAGTGGCTGCCACGCTCGCGATAAGGTGTTGTATCGTAATGGGCCCGATAACATTTTGAGAAATGTGAAGGCGATGCAAAACCACAAGCCAACGCCACATTTATTACGCTCATATTGGTTTGCATCAATAGATTACGGGCTTTTTGTAGTCGTAATTCCATATAATACCGCTTGGGGCTACGATTGAGGTAGCGCCGAAACAATCTTTCGAGTTGGCGGGTGGACATCCCGACATCCTTGGCCAAAACAGCTGGGCTAATGGGTTCTTCTATGTTTGTTTCCATCATCTGGATGACGGCGCTTAATTTGGGATGGCGCACCCCAATTCGTGTCGGAACAGAGAGCCTTTGGGTGTCTTGGTCTGTTCTAATCGAGCTGTATATCATTTGATCGGCAACAGCATTTGCCAAATCTTCTCCATGATCGTCGGCAATTATTTTAAGCATCAAATCAATTGATGATGTGCCACCCGCTGTTGTCATTCGCATGCCGTCGGTAATGAATACTGACTTGGTTAGGTCAACCTCAGCGAATTCTTCGGAAAAACTATCTTGGTTCTCCCAATGTATTGTTGCTCGTTTGCCATCCAAGATTCCTGCCTTGGCCATCGGGTAGGCCCCTGTGCATAGACCCGCGATTGCCAATCCCCGCCGTGCTTCTCGGCGAATCCAATTGAGAATTTTTTTCGAGCTATGCGCTTGAATATTCATACCGCCGCATAACATGATGGTGTCATCTCTTTTGAGTTCAATCAGATCATCATGAAGTTTAAAAGAAGTACCTGCTGAGCAGGATATCGTATCTCCGCCTTCCCCAATGAATATCCAAGAATATAATGTGGTTTCTGCCATGCGATTGGCAATTCGTAAGGCATCAACCGCCGAGGCGAAGGACAACAGAGAAAAGCTCTCGATCAAAACAAATGCAAACCGCCGTGTTTTGGTCGGTGTCAGACGCGAGGGCGTTACTTGGGGTTGACTGCTCATAAGGCCACATTCCATTTAATCTAGTTGGCGCATTACATTCAAAAGCATGACTTTATCAATACAGTTGCTCAAAACTATTGCAATCCGTCAAGAGAGCTAAAAACATATATGGTTCTTTCAAAATCTTTTTCGTATAGACTGTATCAACAGTGAACACTTGTCTTGGAGTATAACATGTCTGAGTGGCAAAAAACTGATTGGCGGAAAAAGCCTCGGGTGCAGATGCCTGAATATATCGATCAAGGTGCGCTTTTGAAGGTTGAAGGCCAGCTATCAAAGTATCCACCGCTGGTTTTTGCGGGTGAGGCACGCAATTTAAAGGCTAAGCTGGGTGCAGCATCTCGTGGTGAGGCTTTCTTGCTGCAAGGGGGCGACTGCGCAGAAAGTTTTGAGCAATTCACTGCCGACGGAATTCGTGACACATTTAAGGTTCTTTTGCAGATGGCAATGGTGCTTACCTTCGGTGCAAAGGTACCCGTTGTAAAGCTTGGGCGGATGGCGGGGCAGTTTGCTAAACCTCGCTCAGCGCCTACCGAAGTGCAAAATGGCGTAGAGCTGCCCAGTTATCGCGGTGACATCATAAACGAACTGGCGTTCACCCCAGAAGCTCGTATCCCAGATCCCCAAAAGATGCTGCAAGCCTATACGCAATCAGCGGCCACTTTAAACTTGCTCCGCGCCTTCTCTACTGGCGGATATGCCGATATGCATCAGGTCCACAGTTGGACATTAGGCTTTACTGAAAGTGAAAAAGCAGCCCAATACCGTCAAATGGCCCAGCGCATTAACGATGCATTGGATTTTATGAGTGCTGCGGGGATAGGGTCTGATTCTGCGCAAGAATTGCGAACTGTTGATTTTTTCATTAGCCATGAGGCTTTGCTTCTGGAATATGAACAAGCGCTTACTCGGTTGGATTCCACCTCAGGAAAATGGCTTGCTGGTTCGGGCCATTTAATTTGGATAGGGGATCGCACCCGACAGCCAGATGGAGCCCATGTTGAATTTTGTAAGGGTGTGCAAAATCCGATTGGATTAAAATGTGGGCCGAGCACCTCGGTTGAGGATTTGAAGGTTTTGATGGAAAAGTTGAATCCGGAAAATGAGGCTGGGCGTTTAACCTTAATTGCTCGTTTTGGCGCTGGCGCAGTAGGAGACCATCTGCCGCGTCTTATAAATGCAGTTAAGGAAGAAGGCGCCAACGTTTTGTGGACCTGCGATGCAATGCATGGAAATACGATAAAATCGTCATCAGGCTATAAAACCAGACCATTTGAAAGTGTCCTCAGAGAAGTTCGCGAATTTTTTGCTATTCATAATGCCGAAGGCACCATTCCAGGTGGCGTACATTTTGAAATGACTGGTCAGGATGTGACCGAATGTACCGGGGGCGTAAGGGAAGTTACCGACGAGGACCTTTCTGACCGTTATCATACGGCCTGTGATCCACGCTTGAATGCAAGTCAATCGCTTGAACTTGCGTTTTTGGTAGCTGAAGAATTGGTGATGCACAGGGAGACCCAGGAAAAACAGGCTGCGTTGTCCGTGTAGCGTTGTCAAATCATTAGCAGTGCGCGCACCATTGGGGCATTAGGTCTGGACCGTTATCATAGCCTATTTGCTGGTGTGCTCTTTTTAGAAATTAGTTAATGAATGCACGATTTCTTTCGATTACTCCGATGGCCTTTGTCGTGTGTGCATGTCTATCAAGAAGTGGGAATAAGCCAAAGCGAAACAAAGACTTTTCGCAGGTCTTTAATGCATCAGACGCGCATGTTTTTTTACGAGGTACAGGGCTTTTAAAAAGGTCAGTTATACAGGTTTTTAAACTTGACTGAGTATCTGTGTAGACACGGCTTTTGCATCGGGTATGGACCGACAACTTTTCTAAACTTAATTTAGCCGATGCACCTATAAATCGAAAAAATATGTCATTTTCAGAGGCATAGTTGATCAGAAATATATATGGCAAAACTTCTTTTAATTTCACTGCACTGATTTGTGAACGCCAGGGCGCAGTTTCGTTTGCTGTTAACTCATCCCAGTAAATTTCCACTTGCTGAAGGGCTGAGGTGGGGTTTTTGTTACTTTTATAATCAAGAAAGTCTCTTTTTTCGCTGTTAAATATATAAATTTTTCCCATGTCTTTAAATTGCCGATTATGCTGGCCGCAGAGCTTTTAAAATATAAAAGGGTAGGGCGTTTAGCTACTTTTCGCGAATTTAGTACAAATTTGAATTGCATTGAACGTTAATCTTAATAAATGGTTAACAAAATAATCTAACCCACTGACATATCCAACAAAATAAACTAACTAAGCATTATTGAAAAAGGAGATGACGTTGGTTCAATCAATGACAGGATTTGGTGCCATAATAGGTGAAAACCAAACCCATAGCTGGGCAGCAGAATTGCGGAGTGTGAACGGCAAAGGGCTGGACATAAAAATCAGAGTGCCTGATTGGATTGATGGTCTAGAGAGTGTAGTTCGAACACGATTAAAACAGTTGATAAAGCGGGGCAATGTCACTTTAACAATCAAGTTGCAAAGCGATGAGAACGACCAAACCGTCAGTCTTTCTCTTGATCAAGGAATTTTGATCAAAACATTGGATAATATTGCAAAAATTGAGCAGCATGGGATGGATCAAGGCGTGTCATTTGCCCCATCAAAAGCCACGGATCTTTTGATGATCAAAGGTATTACGGGCAATAAAACCCTGTCCCAAGAGCAGCTTGACACACTCTATACTGAAATTTTAGCATCACTGGACCCACTTTATGAAGCTTTTATTGCTTCGCGCTTATCAGAAGGCACTCAGTTACTTCATCTTGTTGGGTCTCAGTTGGACGCCCTAAAGACCGAACTGGAAAAGGCTAAAGCGCTTTTGGGCGCACGAGATGACCACATGCGCGGTCTTTTAAAAACACAGTCGGCAAAAATTCTTGATAATACAGCGCAATTTGATTCACAGCGGATGGCACAAGAGGTGGCCTTGATCTTTATGAAGTCAGATGTAACTGAAGAATTGGACCGTTTGGCTATTCATATTCAAGCTGCTTCTGATCTAATGAAGGCTGGGGGCGCAGTAGGGCGCCGCATGGAGTTTTTGATGCAGGAATTTAATCGGGAAGCAAATACCCTCTGTGCTAAAGCCCAATTTTCGGAGTTAACCAGCATCGGACTTGAAATGAAGGTCATAATAGATCAAATGCGAGAGCAAATTCAAAATCTGGAATAAATGAATGAGTGAGCCGACACGACGTGGACTATTAATTATACTCTCTTCGCCTTCTGGCGCGGGTAAATCGACTTTGGCAACGCGATTGCGAGAGTGGGATAGAGATATCGAGTTTTCCATATCGGCCACCACACGCACTCCTAGAGACGGTGAAGCAAACGGGAAAGAGTACTACTTCCATGATCGTAAAACATTCAAGACCTTGGTGTCTGAGGGAAAAATGCTTGAACATGCCGAAGTTTTTGGTAATTTTTATGGCAGCCCAGAACAACCAGTAAGAGATGCCATTCTATCGGGCAGGGATGTTTTGTTTGATGTCGATTGGCAAGGCGGCCAGCAAATCAAAAATTCGGTACTTGGGCAGCATTGCGTTTCAATTTTTATCTTACCACCATCAATCAGTGAGCTGGAAAAGCGATTGATAACAAGGGCGTTAGACGCTCCAGAGGTAATAGAAGCTCGGATGAAGAAATCCAAGGATGAGATTAGCCATTGGCCAGAATATGATTATGTTCTGGTCAATGATATGCTGGATACTTCGGTAGAAAAGCTAAAGACGATCATCTCAGCAGAGAGGATGAGGCTATCCCAGCAGCCAGATATTGTTGATAGTATCCGCCAGTTAAATACTGAATTTGAGGATCGTAAATGACAATTTATACGCTTGGAAATACGGCGCCCCAAATATCCAATTCTGCTTGGGTGGCGCCAGATGCAAATGTGATCGGCAACATAGAGCTAAAAGAAAAGGTCTCTGTTTGGTTCGGTGTGACATTGCGAGGCGACAATGAACTAATTCACATTGGCGCTGGAAGTAATATCCAAGAAAACACGGTAATGCATACAGATTTGGGATTTCCGCTGCGTATTGGAAAAAATTGTACAATTGGCCACAAAGTCATGCTGCATGGATGTGAAGTGGGTAACAACTCGTTGATAGGGATGGGTGCAATTGTGCTCAATGGGGCAAAAATTGGATCTAACTGTCTTATTGGTGCCGGAGCATTAATTACAGAAAACAAAACCATTCCCGATGGCTCTCTGGTTGTTGGTGCACCTGGCAAAATAATACGTTCTTTAGATGACAAAGAGATTATGTCG
Organism: Rhodobacteraceae bacterium Araon29; assembly: GCA_039640505.1. Classification (NCBI taxonomy): domain Bacteria; kingdom Pseudomonadati; phylum Pseudomonadota; class Alphaproteobacteria; order Rhodobacterales; family Paracoccaceae; species Rhodobacteraceae bacterium Araon29. The sequence goes on from CP046865.1 coordinate 1,834,758, forward strand.
CTAGAGCAAAGTGCTCTGCATTACCAGCAAAATGCGGCGCGATTTATGGCCGATATGGAAAGGATTTATTGAGTTGAAACGCAATACAACAACGTTCATTCGCCCTGTGGGGTTCCCGCAAAGTACCAGCCGCCCTGTTGTCACGCCACTTTCGCCGTCGGTGGTATATGCATCGGATAGTCCTGATATGCTGGATGATCAATATGATGGGAAACTATCCGGTTTTACCTATGCGCGCGAGGGGCATCCAAATGGCAAGGCTCTTTCGCAAATTTTGGATCGGTTGGAAGCAGCAGAAAATGGGATTGTGACAGGGTCTGGAATGTCGGCCGTGACGAGCGCGATTATGGCAACGCTGTCTAATGGGGATCATATAATCGCGGGGGATCAGCTTTATGGGCGCTCGTTGCGGTTGATGGGCGAAGAATTACCGCGTTTGGGCATTTCAGTTACGTTGGCCAACGCATCTTCTAGTCAAGATATCGCTCGGGCAATAAATCCAAATACAAAAATGGTTTTGATCGAGGGTATCTCTAATCCAACCTTGAGGGTCGCTGACTTAAATGGAATTTCTGCGATTTGCAAAGATGCTGGCATTTTATTAGCGGTTGATAACACCTTTACAACACCCAAAGCTTTTCAACCATTAAAGCACGGCGCTGATATTGCCATTCACTCAGTAACCAAGCTTCTAGCTGGGCATTCAGATGTTACTTTGGGATATGTTGTAGCAAAGGACCCTAATTTAAACAAACGTATCTATGATTTTGCTGTTACAACCGGTCTGACGGCAAGCCCCTTTGATTGTTGGTTGGCTGAACGGGGTCTATTAACTTTTGATTTAAGGTTTGAAAAAGCCCAAAAAACGGCTGAAAATTTGGCAGATGCATTAGCAATACATCCAAAAGTAGCCCGTGTTCTATATCCAATGCGAAATGACCATCCAGATGTGAACCTTGCTAAAATACATTTTGAGGAAAACGGATGTAATATGGTTAGTTTTGAATTGGCTGATAAGACACGAGCAGCGGCAAATCTGTTTACTCAACGTTTGGATGGCATTGCGTTTGCTCCGACCTTGGGGGATGTGGGAACCACGCTTAGCCATCCTGTAAGTTCATCACACCGCTCAATGATGGCTTCAGATCGTGAGAAAAATGGGATTAGCGAGGGATTTTTTAGAGTTTCCGTTGGTTTAGAAACGCCTGAAGACTTGATTTCCGCCTTTAAAAACGCCCTAGATCAGTTGTGACTTAGGATATTTAAATATCGTCATTTGGCATATTACCAAGTTTTTGAAATTCTAAATTTAAGGTTTTAACGCCGCAGTTATGGCAGTCATAACTATATTATTTTATCTGCCTTACATTTTTCTCTAATTACTTGCTTATAGAAAATATATAAATCGAATTTATTATTTGAGTTTGTCCAAATATTGTTAGGATATAAGTAAAGCAAAAGAAGTTTTAAAAATATGTTGGAATAATAGAAGAAGATGATCGAGCAAAGCAACTACTGGATGGAAAAGTGTGCCGAAGAATTTGAGGTGCCAACACTTGGTAAACGCCTGATTGCAGATCTGGTGGTTGTCGGGGGCGGTTATACAGGCTGTGCAGCGGCCCTAGAAGCAGCAAAGCTAGGATTAAATGTGATTTTGCTGGAGGCAAAATTTTGCGGTTTCGGCGGATCTGGTCGCAATGTGGGATTGGTAAACGCAGGTTTGTGGTTGCCACCGGATAAGGTCAAAGAAAAAATGGGCTGCGCACCAGGAGAAAAACTAGTTGATGCGCTGTCGAAAGCCCCCAATCTTGTATTTGAGTTAATTAATGAAAATCAAATCCAATGTGATGCAAAGCGAAATGGGACAATACACTGTGCACATAATCAAAAAGGGTTGAGCGACTTAAAGCTGCGCCATGCGCAATGGCAGGAAAGAAACGCACCGGTGAGCTTACTCGATCAAAAACAAGTCGCAAAACTTACGGGAACTAAGTCTTATCATGGCGGTTTAATAGACCACAGGGCAGGGATCATACAGCCACTTGGATATTTGCGCGGTCTCGCGAGGGCAGCCAAAGCCAAAGGTGCAAAAATATTCGAAAACTCTCCAGTTGTTCGGGTAGAACAAGGCAAAGGCTCTTGGTCAGTGACCACATCAAATGGGGAGGTCGTTGCAAAAACCGTTTTATTTGCGCAAAATGCCTATGCAGAAAAAGGTTTTGGCATGACCCCATCTAAAACTGCAATCGTGAATTATTTTCAAGCCGTTACTCACAGCTTGCCCGACGATATTTGGGCGGCCATACTGCCGCAGGACCAAGGATGTTGGGATACTGCGCCAATTATGACATCAGTGCGAAAAGCCCACAACAATAGATTTGTAATTGGGGCAATGGGCCAACCGGCGGGGTTTGGTCGATATATCCATTTGAGTTGGGCTGAGAAAAAAATGGCAAAACTGTTTCCTGTATTGAAAACGGCAGGGTTTGAATCCTATTGGAGTGGAAAGATTTCAATGAGTTCAAATTATATTCCCAAAATCTTGCGTTTGGATAGCAATCTTTACAGTATTTTTGGGTATTCTGGCCGCGGTATTGGGCCAGGAACTTATTTTGGAACACAGTTTGCTCGATATCTTTTGTCTAATTCCAAACAAACTTTACCTGTCGATATTACGCATTCATACCGAGATCGTTCCAAAGTGATAAAAACCCTTGTTTTTGAGATGGGGGCACGGATTTCACATTTGTAAAAAAAGGCGCGGCTAAGCGCGAATACGAAGTGTGGCCTTTGATAGAGGCTTACATGGGGCAGGGGATGGAATACTCTGGCACAGCCAGACAGCTGAACGCGATGGGCATAAAGACGCCCTCGGAACACTTGAGGCACGATAGAAAAACGACCGGCGAGTGGTACGCCAGCACCGTTCTAAACATCGTATTGAGGAGGAAGAAATGAACAGCCTAAGCGCGATAGAGATACAGAATTTGGAAGAAGAGTTTCGGCTGAGGTACTTACGCTCTATCTGTGACTTAAACCTAAACTACGCCCGCCGCCGAAACACGGCGGAAGGCGCCACTAGATTACAGCAGTGGCTTAGGTCAACATTTCAGAAGGATGCCTTTGCTTGGGCGGTGGTGCACGCGAAATGTGTCCGGCAGCCTGCAAGCCAGTCTGAGCTGATGGCAATGACAAAAATCAGCCGCCAGAGCATATCTGAAATGATAAAACATTGTTTAGCGGAGGGATGGGTTGAGGTTTTCTGCGGCGATCGAAAAATAGGAGAAAAAGACGTAAAACATTGTAAAGGATCGTTAAAATACCAAGCTGGCGATGAGCTAATGCAGCTTGGCCAGTCTTTTATTGATCGCCACATCGAAACTACCAAGGACACGTTTATGAACTCAAACTGGGACGACTTGATGGCTATTCGTAAGGTAAGGGCAGCTATCCTCTAGGTTATTTTTTAATTCCGAAGCATGTCAAGCTACCGGCAGTTTACAAGCCGTACAAATGCAAGATAAAAAAAGGAAGGAAAACAGTTGCAACGTACAAAGCGACAAAAAATCAGTAGTTCTGAAAATGCAAATGGGGATAGTGAAGTTTAAGCGCAGCGTGGGTTTTCCCATGTGGCATCGCGACCACCTCTGCAAAGTCTCAAATATATGCGTGAATACGCCGACCGTATTGAGGCTGCGCAAAGCTCAAACTCGATGCGGAGCTCCGATAAGACGTTATACCCCCAGCAACTTATCCAGCAAATGAGTGCTGATGTGGGGGGTATCACACCGACAGATATACGGGAACTTAGGGCTCAAAGGTTACGGCATATCGACTACTTTGGATTGGTAAACGAGGGGAGCTTTGACGAGAAGAACCTGGTTGAAGACATGAAAGACTAATATCTGGCGCCCGTAAAAGGGTGTTTGGAAAAAGAAAAAAGGAAAATTAAAAACTAAAATTATTTAAATGGTAATCGTCCGGAAGTACATGCTTTAGTCGCATAATATATATTATGTTAAAAAAGCTATCTTTTTATCTAGCTCTAGAAAATTACAGACAAAATTTACTATTCTTTACAGTATGTTGTTTTAAGTGATTAGCGTTATTAATTATGACGATAAAAGAACCGGTAGTAATCTACAAACCCACAAAGGTTTTAAAGTTTTGAATAGCGATCTAACATCCTACGTCATCGAGATGACGAATTCTCAATCTATCGAACAGCTTTGGGGTATGCACGTTGAAAAAATGAAATCTTATGGTTTTGATCGTATAATTTATGGGTTTACACATTTTTCTACTCCTAAGGGATTTGGGGATCCTGATGATTTCATTCTTCTAACCAACCTTAACTCTGAATATGTTGATGTATTTGTTCATGAAGGTCTATTTTTAGATGCTCCCATGACCAATTGGGCCTTTGAAAATGAAGGCGTAAGTAGTTGGGGTATCGTAGAGGATCTTGTAAAAAAAGGATCGCTTTCAGCAGGTGAATTACGTGCCATTGAGTTTAACAAAAAGCATGGTGCTATATGTGGTTATACAATTAGCTTTAAAGCTTTATCAACTCGATCAAGGGGGGCCATTGGGCTTGTGGGTCAACATGGTCTAACGCAAGATGACGTCGATGATATCTGGGCGCGTCATGGTGAAGAACTGGTTTTGATAAATAATGTCGCACACCTAAAAATACTCTCCCTACCCTACACAACGATGTCGGGTCGTAAATTGACAAAACGGCAACGTGAAGCTTTGGAATGGGTTGCAGATGGAAAAACCGCCCAGCAAATCGCGTTGCTTATGGGTTTAACCGTGGCGACTGTTGAAAAACATTTACGCCTTGCGCGAGAGAGCTTGGGGGTTGAAACAACGGCGCAGGCGGTTCTCAAGGCGGCTTTTCAAAATCAAATGTTTGTTGTGGACCGTTAAACCACTTTTAACGGCACAATATCTAAGATTATTGCATTTTTCAACTAAAAATAAGATAGTTATTTAGGATATGGTAATAAAACACTATAGGATTTTTTATCTAAAAGGCTCATCTATTTTCCTGAGAAATTATCATAAGAGCTTATCAAAAGTAGGGAAATCCATACTTTCAAATAACTTAGTAAAGAGCCATCATGTTAATTGTCTGTGAGTAGTGGCTTTGGCCATATGGACTTAAGAAATGCTCTGTACGGCGATTTTCTGTGATCTGAGTGTTTCCCCGCAAGGGACTGCCAGCTTATCGGTTTATAGTCGATCGATAAGCTGGTCTACCCAACTTATTTAACATTAAAATCAATCTTCCTCAGCTTTTCATTTGGATAATTTAGCAATGCTGGTTGGATAAAATGGGGGCGACAGGAGCTTAGGCATTTCTAATACTCCTTCATCGTTTTTCAATGAGCTGGGCCTAAAAGCCAGTAGCTTATTCCAAAAGAATATTTATTTGAGTACTTTAGAAAACAACACATCCACTGGAGTCTGCCCTTTAGGCAAAGCTGGCAGACCATTTCGTTTGGGTATCCCGTATAATTCACAATCTAAACCACGATTAATGCAGCCTTCCTGCAAAAGTTTTGAACCGCTAGGATGATGAACTTCATCTTTCAGCCCTGATCGTGACCAAATAACCATTGGTGGATCATCTTTGTCGATGAGCGAAACAATCTGCGGGGTAGAAAGAGCAGGATGACCTGTCGGTAATAAGCCAATAATATTATCATCCAATGCTAAGCCTATAACCTCGGCAATAGTAGCACCCGCAGATGAGCCAGAGATCATAATCTTGTTCGGATCGATACCGTATTTTTCTGCGTTTTTTCTTAGATAGATTATAGCTTCATGTGCTGCTTTGATTACTGTTTCATAATATTCTAAAGGAGCATGTTTATTTTCTTTTGCACCATAAGGTTTATCATACCCCAGTTGATGTATGAACGGATAATTTGCAGAAACTAACACAACGCCCAAATCAGGAACTTGGTTATAAATTTCTTTGTTGTGAACTTTTTTCTTATCGCCGCCCTTGAAACCTCCACCATGAAAATACACCAACACAGGTGCAGGGTCCTGGGAATCAGTTAGCCAGATATCCATAACCGAACGTTCGTATTTATCGCTGTAGCGAACATCTTTGAATGTAGGTTTCGATAATACACCTGCTTCAGCATTTGTGCGCACAGCAGTCCCGCACGAAACAATTAAAAGAACACTTAGAACGACAAATATCTTTCTCATTTTGAAAATCTAACCTTTCACATACCTTGGTAAATTTTCCATTTTGAATATGGTAATTCTACGTAACAAAATTATAAAAGTATAAAAATTACTACTTTTATACTTTTATAATTTGGAACGCCCTACTTTTTCAATTTCTGAGTGCAATGCACCGTCAAAGTAGTTTTGAAGTCAGGTTCTGCTCTGCTGTTTATTCTAACCTAGCTAACTTTGTGCCACCTTGGCCACTTCAGAGGCAAAGTCCTCTTCTTTTTTCTCTATACCCTCTCCAACTTCGAGGCGTACAAATCCACAAATTTCCACCCCTGCTTCTTTTGCAGCCTGAGCAACAGTTAAATCAGGATTGATAACAAAGGCTTGACCAACAAGCGTCACTTCTCCCAAGAATTTTTTCACTCGGCCAACGATCATTTTTTCAATCACCGCCTCTGGTTTGCCAGATTCGCGTGCTTGCTCGGTAAGAATATTTTTCTCGCGTTCAAGAACGTTTGGGTCCAAGTCAGCTTCCGTAAGCGACTGAGGATTTGCCGCTGCAATATGCATCGCAACCTGTTTTCCAAACTCAGGGCTTGATCCTTTCAGCGCCACCAGCACGCCTATTTTTCCCATGCCTGGCGCCGCTGCATTATGAACATAAGAATGCACTTCATCACCCTGAACCTTAGTCATTCTGCGCAAAGACATATTTTCGCCGATTGTGGCTATTTTAGCTGTCAACGTATCTGCAACAGATTTTCCATTAACTTCAGTAGTACTCAGAGCCTCTACTGTTTCCACCCCAAGCGCTGCTTGCGCAAATGAAGAAACCATATCTTGAAATTCTGAGTTTTTAGCGACAAAATCTGTTTCTGAGTTCACTTCGACTGCAACGCCTTCACCATCTGAAACAGCGACGGCAACCAAGCCTTCGGCGGCGACGCGCCCTGATTTTTTGGCGGCTTTGGCTAGTCCCTTTGTGCGTAGCCAGTCAATAGCGGCTTCAAAATCACCATCTGTTTCTATAAGTGCTTTTTTTGCGTCCATCATACCTGCGCCCGTTGTTTCGCGCAGTTCTTTGACCATAGATGCTGTGATCGCCATTTTAGGCTCTCCTCGTTTCTTTAATCCAACACGAGCGCGGGTGTCCCCGCGCTCAAATTTTTAATCCGTGTCCCAGATATTAAGCCTCTGCGGGCGCTTGCTCGGCATCAGGTTCAGCAGCGACGGGCTCTTCCGTTTCGGCGACAGCTTCCTCTGCTGGGGCTTCTTCAAGCTCACCTAGGTCAACACCTGCAGCCCCAAGCTGTGCAGACATTCCATCCAGAGCTGCCCGGCTTGCCAGATCGCAATAAAGTGCAATAGCGCGTGCAGCATCATCATTACCCGGAATAATGTAATCAACACCACTAGGAGGGCAATTTGTATCAACCACCGCAATCACTGGAATGCCAAGTTTGTTTGCTTCTGCAATTGCAAGTGCTTCTTTTTTTACGTCTATTACAAATAATAGATCCGGCACGCCGCCCATTTCGCGAATGCCGCCTAATGATGCTTGTAATTTGGCTTGCTCCCGCTCCATTCCCAACCGTTCCTTTTTGGTCAGGCCGTCGCCGCCAGTTGTCATCTGTTCTTCAATAACGGTAAGGCGGTTAATGGATTGAGAAACTGTTTGCCAGTTTGTAAGTGTGCCGCCCAACCATCTGTGGTTCATGTAATATTGCGCACATTTTTCAGCTGCTTCAGCAACTGGCCCAGCCGCTTGGCGTTTTGTGCCTACAAATAAAATTCGGCCGCCTTTGGCAACAGTTTCGCGAACTACATTCAGCGCTGCGTCAAGCATCGGAACCGTCTGTGTGAGGTCCATAATGTGGATGCCATTGCGAGAACCATAGATGAACTCAGCCATCTTTGGGTTCCATCTTTGGGTTTGGTGACCAAAGTGCACGCCAGCTTCTAGCAACTGACGCATGGTAAACTCTGGAAGAGCCATGTCTTTTTCCTTTCCGGTTTTCGCCTTGACGGGGGAGTATGAGCTATTGCTCCAACCGGAGGACGCCTGGGGATTTCTGTCCCAAATGCCCGAACCCCGTCTGCGGATTTCGATAGCTGCGTATACTGCCACTATTTTGGTGACGCAAGCGAAAAATACCGATGCAGTGGTTCATTAATTTAGGCCAAAAGGGTACGCTCTAGGAACCACCAACCACCAATGGACGCTATCAAAAGTGAAGCTGGAATTGAAACCCTTGCTCGGAACCATTGTTTTTTCCCAAACCAGTATCCGATTAGAATAAAAGCTATCAAAATTACACTCAGTTGCCCTAATTCAACACCTATATTGAAGCCAATTAAAGCGGGAATAAATTGAGTTTGTGGTAGGCCAAAGGCAGAAAGTACACTGGCAAATCCCAATCCGTGTAATAAACCAAAGGCAAATATCACCACAGGCCTCCACTTTGAAAGGCGTTGTGAAAATAGGTTTTCAACGGCAACAAAAACTATTGAGGCTGCAATAAGGGGCTCTACCAAGGTTGCTGGAACGCTTACAAGTCCAAGCGCCGCGGCTGTTAATGTTACTGTATGTGCAAGTGTAAAAGAAGTGATTTGCCAGAGTAAAACCGATAATTTCAAACTTAGGAAATAAAGTCCCAAGACAAAAAGCACATGATCCAAGCCCTTTGGCACGATATGATCAAAGCCAACTGGAATATACTCGACAAATATGAGCCACCCAGACTTTGGCGGTTGTGAATTATCGCCTATGGGTAGGCTTGTTTGACCAGATTGCAGATATTCTGTTACACCATTTTCGATACCCTGCTGACGTAGAATGATCGCGCCCAGTGTTTTGTCCCAAGAAAAAACAATCGGTTTTAAATCAGGCCTTGATGCCGTGAAAGAGGCATAGCTAAATCGCGGCAGCTCGATATCGCCGATGGGATCTGTACGTATCTCTTTTAGGCTTAGTTCGAAATCAGAATTGGCATCAGCATAACGAAGATGTATTTTCTTTACCAAGACTGGCCAATATTGGCGAAAGACTATCTCAAGTTGCTTTGGTTCGAGCAACCTCAACCGGTCATATTCCTGTTCATTTTCAGCGCCACTTGTATCTGCAACCGTTTGCAAGTCGATCTGTGCAAGCAAGGCCTCTGCTGTAAGCCTCATTTCGACATTGATAGACTTGCGATCCAACGTGATATCAGCGATGCTGGGCAAAACCTCATGGGATTGAGCTATAAAGGCCGGTACCAGCCCAAAAGACAAAGTTAAAATAGTAATGTTAAATATCTGTTTTAGATACGCCATTCGCATTTTTGCATTCGTCCTTTACACTATTTTTATTCCAAACTTTTCCCATGCCCATGAATTGTGGTTGGATACAAAGAGTTTTCAACCTCAAATCGGCGATACGGTTGCGATCGAACTTCGAAATGGTCAAAATTTCAAGGGCATAAATCTTTCTTATTTCAAAAATAGAATTGAGAGCTTTTTCTGGGAGCAGAATGGTACGTCAACGAACGTAACTTCACGCTCTGGGGACGTACCAGCGATGAAGACCCCTGCCCTAGAAAATGGTTTGATGGTGGTAGTTTATCAATCCAGCAGCAGTACACTTAGCTATAAGGACTGGGAAAAATTTGACAATTTTATCAGGCATAAAAATCTAGGCCTTATTGAGCAAGCCCATGAAAGTCGTGGCTTACCAAAGACAAACTTTAAAGAAAGTTACAAACGGTTTAGCAAAGCCCTAATTGGAATAGGAAGTAGCAAAGGGCAGGATCGATCATTTCATCTTGAAACTGAGTTCATTGTACTTACTAATCCCTATTCAGAGGACACTTCACGCGGAATTGAAGTACTTCTTTTGTATCAAAACAAGCCAAGAATAAATGCACAAATTGAAGTATTTCAGCGTTCTGTGTCTGGGGAGGTTTTAGTTTTTTATCTCAAAACTGACGCGTTAGGCAAAGCCGTTATAGATGTCCTGCCGGGGCATGACTATCTTTTGGACGCCGTTGTATTAAGAATTCCTGAGGGCAGTAATGACAAAAAAGCTGGAGCTGTTTGGGAAAGCCTTTGGGCCGCCACAACCTTTTCGGTTCCCATTAAATGAGTGCTGATTCACAGAAAATTATCTGCATTGGTAGTGTGCTATGGGATATAATAGGCTCAATTAACGGCTCGCTTTCAAGGGCTTCTGATGTACCAGGGCAAATTAAAATGCTGCCGGGTGGTGTTGCCTTTAATATTGCACAAAAGCTTAGTTTTCTTGGCTATAAGTCTACGATATTAACAGCGATAGGTGTCGATCAAGCGGGGCAAGGTCTTATCGACAAGTGCAATCAAATTGGTCTTGATACCGGATATATTTTTCGCCCCAAAGATTGGCCAACAGATCGCTATATGGCGATAGAAGATGCCGGCGGTGTAGTGGCGGCAATTGCCGATGCTCATAGCCTTGAAGCAGCCGGGGATCATATTTTACTGCCTCTTAAAGACGGCCGGCTCGGTTCGCTCGTCAATCCGTATGATGGAATGATCGTTCTTGATGGCAATTTGTCAGATCATGTTTTGGAAGAGATTTCCATTAGTCCATATTTTGCAGCCTGTGATTTACGTTTGTGTCCTGCTTCTCCGGGAAAAGGCAAACGGCTCAAGCCCTTTTTTGGACTTAAAAATGCAACTTTTTATTGCAATCTACAGGAAGCAGAGATTTTGTGTGAAGCGGAATTTAAGAATGCTGAGGTTGCGGTTGCCGGACTTTTGAGTATGGGTGCACAGCGGGCAATCGTAACCCATGGTGGACTGAGTGTTTGTGACGGAAAGGCCCCGAACAAACCAGTCCTTTATGAGCCACCTAAAATAGAAGTTAAAAGAGTAACCGGAGCCGGCGATACCTTCATGGCTGTACATATTGCAGCAGAAATGGAAAACCTTTCAGCTGAAAAGGCATTACAGCAGGCTGTTGAAGCCGCGGCGGCATTCGTGAATGGCAAGGAGAGTGCATGATTGAAATTGATGTAAGCCCAGAGGTGCAAGATGCCTTGGATAACTCAAAACCGGTTGTGGCTTTGGAAAGCACAATTATCACACATGGAATGCCATGGCCTGAAAATAAAAGGGTTGCGTTAAGAGTAGAAAAATCAGTTCGTGATAACGGTGCCGTTCCTGCAACAATTGCAGTTCTAAATGGGGTGTTGAAAGTTGGCCTTTCTGAACAAGAGATTTCTGAGCTTGCTGCATCGCAGTCACCGCGCAAGTTGTCTCGTGCTGACTTAGCGATTTGCCTCGCTCAAAAAGCAACTGGAGCAACCACAGTAGCGGCCACTATGATCGCAGCTGCAAAGGCTGGTATTTCTGTATTCGCAACTGGCGGTATTGGCGGAGTGCATCGCGGCGCTGAACTTTCATTCGATATTTCGGCTGATTTGCAAGAATTAGCGCAAACGCCGGTTACTGTTGTGTCGTCCGGATGTAAGGCTATTTTGGACATTCCTAAAACGCTCGAAGTTCTCGAAACACTTGGCGTTCCAGTTATTGCATATAAACAGGATGAGTTTCCTGCGTTTTGGTCGGCAAAATCAGAATATACAGCGCCGGTTAGAATGGATGACGTCAAAGAGATTGCCGAGGCGCATCAAATGCGTGCCAAACTAGGTATTTCTGGCGGTCAATTGATTGCTAACCCAATACCTGCAGAAAATGAAATCTCTCTATGTGATATTCAACCGATCATAGATGAAGCAATCGAGGACTCTTTGGATAAAAAAATTATAGCCAAAGAAGTCACGCCCTTTTTGCTTTCTCGGATATTTGAGTTAACAGAGGGTGAATCATTAACGGCAAATATTGCACTGGTTTTAAATAATTCGCAGTTAGCTGCTAAAATTGCTAAAAATTTTATCAATTGACAACAATGATTTTGTTTCTGTTTGCGCAGTCATTGTGTATTCAACTTAATAAGAATAGAGATATTGGCTAAGAGAAGGGTATCATGAATAAACCGTTTCAAGCCACGCCACCTCCTACGCCTCGAAAGCCTTTATTCTCAGGGCTTCGCAACAGTTTTCTAACGGGCATCGTTGTGATTGCCCCTGTTGGTCTTACCGTATGGCTAATTTGGACGGTAATAGGTTGGGTAGATGGTTTTGTATTACCTTTTGTTCCCAACTCTTATCAGCCTGAAAATCTCATCAAGCAAATATTTGGCGAAGAGAGCCAGATGAATATCCGTGGTCTTGGTGTAATATTTTTCTTGGTTTTCACGACCTTTGTGGGGTGGATTGCTAAAGGTGTTATAGGGCGCTTTTTTATTAGAAATGCAGAAACCCTGGTCCACCGTATGCCAGTGGTTCGTTCAATTTATTCTGGTGTTAAGCAGATTGCTGAAACAGTTTTTGCTCAGTCCGACCGCTCTTTTGAAAAAGCTTGCCTCGTTGAGTACCCTAGAAAAGGCATTTGGGCCGTTGGTTTCATTTCCACGGTTGCCAAAGGTGAAGTGCAATCAAAAGCGGCGAAAGACAGCCAGTTATTGTCTGTTTTTGTGCCGACAACGCCTAACCCTACTTCTGGATTCTTGCTGTTCTTTCCCAAAGAAGATGTCATTCAGTTGGATATGAGTATCGAAGATGCAGCTAAACTTGTGATATCAGCAGGGCTAGTCTATCCAGATTCCAAATTGGTTTCAGCGAAAAAGAAGTAACTGTTTTATTGTTGGCTCAAAAAGACTTTGCTCTATTGATATGGAGTAGTCAAGTGCAGCTCAAAACTCCTGTGCGTTTAACTGATTCAATGCCTGTCCATAACTTAAGGGGCAAAAAAAACGCCTGCATAAAGCAGGCGCTAAGTCATTGAGGCAGGTTTCATACAGGCAAGAAACCTATCGAGCAGTAAGATACGTATACTGCTTTAATCATCACTCTCCAAGTCAAAATTTGATTTTTTTATCTGTTCCAATGGTTGGGTTGCTAAACTTCCATATGGATTTTGTTTAAAGTGAGTTTCTTTTGCCGGTTATTTTATATAGCTAAAGAGTATCTAGGGCGATTTTTCTGTACGGTTTTTATGAAACGAGACGGTTAGTCATCAATACAATGAGTATTGTTTATTGGTGTATTACCCCACAGCATTTTGTGTTTTAGCGACAGTATGTTGAGGGAATTTATTTCTCCAAAGACACACTAAGAGTTAATTCGAATTTGGAATTTTATCATCAGTATATGTGAGCCAGCCTTGAGAGGATCCTAACATTTTTATGGTTCATTTTTTAAAGATCTGAATAAAGAATTTATTGCTTTGGTAAAATAATCGGGTTCTGGGCATTAGCTAATTTTTTTTGCGAATCGCTTTGAGAATCAAAAATCAAAGGATAGTTGCGAGCTTGCTAAGATGGTTACGCACCCAAGCCTTAGAATAACTCAACCTAAAAAGTCTAAAGCCAATAATGGCCTAAATAGGTCAGTTGCAGTTTAAGAGCTTATGTGAATAGCGCCTCTTATTGTTTTTATAAATATTAGAAAAGCAAAAGCGCCGTTTTCTAGCTACACAAGCGAAGTCACCCAAAGAATGGTAGCATCATCATCACTGATCGAAATAACGTTATGACCCATACTGCCATCATAATAAGCGCTGTCCCCTCGGCGCATTTCAATGGGTTCATAAAATTCTGTATAGAGAGTGATAATTCCCGTTAAGACATATAGAAACTCCTCTCCGTCATGACGCACCCATTCGCCAAACTCTTCAAACCGCCGCGCGCGTATTCGAGCTTGATATGGAAGCATCTTTTTTTGGGTTAGACCTTCACTCAGTAAATCATGTTCATAAGTGGTTGTTGCGTGGGCTGTCCCCTGCCCTGCTTTTGTGACAATCAATCTGCCGCTGATTTCATTCTTACTAGGTGGCGTGAACAATTGAGGAATAGAAATTTCAAGCCCAATAGCCAGTTTTTTCAAAGCGTCATATGTCGGTGACATTTGTCCGTTTTCAATTTTCGACAATGTGGATCTGGCAAGCCCGGCTTGTTGCGCGGCCTGCTCCAAGGTCCAGTTTCGTGCTTTGCGCAAGCTGCGAACACGGGAACCTAGGTTTAGCGGTTCGGCGATTTCTTGCATTCCGCCTTCGCGGGCAATTCTAATTAAAGATTTTGGATCTTTGGGCGGCATAAGTTAGGTATAGGCCTAGACTATTCTGCTTGCAACTTAGGTCATGGGGTTTAGGGGTATTTAAATGCGGTCAGTTTATGGAAATGGTGATCACCCGCGTTGCCCTGCTCCATTTAATTTGGCGGCCTATGCGTTGTCTTTTGCAGATGTAACTCCGAATAAACCTGCATTAATAATGGTTAACTCCGAAAGTGTAACTGAAACTTGGTCATATGGCGCACTTAGGAACGCTGTCTTATCAACTGCATATGGATTTCTTAAAAAGGGTTTGTGCCCTAGAGATCGCATTTTGCTTCGCCTTGGCAACTCAGTTGAGTTTCCAATTGCATATCTTGCGTCGATTGCCGTTGATTTGGTGCCAGTGCCAATTTCATCCCAACTCACAGAGCGTGAAATTGCCGCTGTTATTACAACCATTCAACCCAAGGCAATTTTAACTTCTGGTGAAACAGAAAGCCCAGAACAGACAAATGCGGTTCAGATTTCCCACGAAGAACTAAAGGAAATGCAAAAAGAACCTTTGGCGGATTTCGTCTTTGGTGATCCCAACCGCTTAGCCTTTATCGTCTTTACCTCAGGAACATCTGCCCATCCGCATGCAGTGATGCATGCCCACAGGGCTATTTGGGCGCGGCAAATGATGGTTCGTGACTGGTACCAGTTAAGCGCAAGTGATCGGCTATTGCACGCTGGAGCGTTTAATTGGACGTTTACACTTGGAACTGGGCTTTTGGACCCTTGGGCAATAGGCGCTACGGCTCTGGTTCCAGGGGCGAACTCAAGCTTTGATTCTATTCCATATTTGCTTGAGAAATATGATGTCTCGTTATTTGCGGCTGCTCCTGGAGTTTATCGCAGCATCCTCAAAAATATGTCTAAATTAAATGCACCTTCTTTAAGGCATGGTTTGTGTGCCGGGGAAAAATTACAACCCTCGGTTAGTAAAGCATGGAAGCGCGCAACAGGAACAAAAATTTATGAAGCCTTTGGAATGACAGAATGTTCAACTTTTATTTCACACAATCCACGTCTGAACTGTGCCGAGAACACCGTTGGAAAACCCCAAACTGGGCGCTCTGTGGCTATATTACCAATCGAAGGTGGTGACCAACCCGTTGGTTTGGGTGAAATTGGAATAATATCTATTGCAACTAATGATAGCGGTATGATGCTTGGATATTTAGAGGGCTTAAAATCAGGCTCAGATGTATATCGCGGAAATTGGTTTTTAACCGGCGATATCGGCAAGATGGACGCGGAGGGAACTATCACGTATCTGGGGCGAAACGATGACCTGATGAACGCAGGTGGTTTCAAGGTGTCGCCCATTGAAGTTGAAGCCGTGCTGTTAACCCACCATGATGTTTTATCAGTTGCGGTCAGTCAGATTGAAGTCAAAAATGACGTGACGATTATTGCTGCATTTTTTTTGGCAAAGTGTGACCTAAAAGAAGATGAATTAAAGATATTTGCATCAACCCGGCTTGCGCGATACAAGCAACCAAGAGCGTATTTCCAACTTGAAAGTCTTCCTTACGGACCAAATGGAAAACTTCTTCGCCGTAACCTAAAACAATTACTAGGACCTTCTAATGATCAGGCTTGATATATTTTCTGATCCTGTATGCCCATGGTGTTTTATTGGAAAGCACAATCTTTTTACAGCGCTCAGTGGCGTTGATGAGGAACTGTTTTCCATTGAGTGGCACCCGTTTCAACTTAATCCGAATATGCCCGAAGGCGGCATGGATCGCCGCGAGTATCTTGAGACTAAATTTGGTGGAAAAGAGGGGGCAATCCAAGCATATTTGCCCATTGTTGAACATGCAAACGCCACAGGTTTAACCATTAATTTTGAAGCCATTACAAAAACACCTAACACGCTCAAGGCACAGTGTTTAATCAATTGGGCTAAATTGGAAGGCTGTCAGAATGAGCTGATCCAAGCCTTGTTTGAAGCCTACTTTTGTCATGGAAAAGATATCGGTGATACCGCGGTATTGATAGATATTGCCGATGAATGCGGGATGAACGCTGATGTGGTCAAACGATTGTTTGCCTCTGGCCAAGATCAATTGGAAATGCAAGAAAGGGATGCGTCAGCTCGAGACATGGGTGTTCGTGCTGTGCCAACCTTTATTGTCGCCGGTCAGCACGTTGTAAGCGGTGCGCAATCCGTTGAAATGTGGCAGTCAGTTATTGAGGATATTCAAAAACAACTTGAATCTCAAAGTTCTGAAATGGGCAGATTTGGTTGAGAAGATTAGGGCTTCTGGTTTATTGTGGCTTTAAATCCAAAAGATTTGAGCTGAAAAGTATACCGTTGCATGCAGGGGTTGCATAACCCTGAAAATGCTCTAATAGACGCGAAGAATTGAAACGCAGTATAAGGATAAGGCACTATGAGTAGGATAAAAGTCGATAATCCAGTCGTTGAACTTGACGGAGATGAAATGACCAGAATTATCTGGGATTTTATCAAGAAAAAACTTATTTTGCCGTATCTTGATGTAGATTTACTGTATTATGATTTGGGCATAGAGGAACGTGATCGCACCAATGATCAAATCACGATTGATGCGGCTGAGAAAATAAAAGAAGTCGGCGTGGGTGTGAAGTGCGCAACAATTACGCCTGATGAAGCAAGGGTGGAAGAATTTGGCCTTAAAAAAATGTGGCGTTCGCCAAATGGGACCATCCGTAATATTCTTGGCGGTGTTGTGTTTCGTCAGCCAATTATCTGTTCAAATGTTCCGCGCCTTGTACCCGGTTGGACCCAACCGATTGTTATTGGTCGGCACGCCTTTGGAGATCAATATCGCGCCACCGATATGAAATTCCCTGGCCCGGGAACTCTGTCGATGAAGTTTGTCGGTGAAGATGGTCAGGTGGTTGAGCATGAAGTGTTTCAGGCGCCATCATCAGGTGTTTTCATGTCAATGTACAATCTCGATAATTCGATCATTGATTTTGCCCGAGCTTCAATGAACTATGGTCTCAACCTTGGGTGGCCAGTCTACCTATCGACCAAAAACACAATTATGAAACAATATGATGGGCGCTTTATGGAGCTTTTCCAAAAGGTCTATGAAGAAGAGTTTGAAGATAAGTTTAAAGCCAAAGGTATTCAGTACGAGCATCGCTTGATCGATGACATGGTTGCTTGTGCGATGAAGTGGAATGGTGGCTTTGTTTGGGCTTGTAAAAATTATGATGGTGATGTGCAGTCGGATACGGTTGCCCAAGGTTTTGGCTCTTTAGGGCTGATGACATCCCAGCTTATGACGCCGGATGGGAAGATAGTAGAAGCAGAGGCTGCCCACGGAACAGTAACGCGCCACTATCGCCAGCACCAAAAAGGTGAGGCCACCTCTACCAACTCCATTGCCTCTATCTTTGCTTGGACCGGTGGATTAAAGCACCGTGCAAAGCTTGATGAAAATGCACCGCTTTTGAAATTTGCAGCCACCTTAGAAGAGGTGATCGTCAAAACTGTGGAAAGCGGTGATATGACCAAAGATCTCGCTCTTTTGGTAGGGCCTGACCAGAAATGGTTGAGCACCATAGGTTTTCTTGAAAAAGTTGATGAAAATCTGAACGCCGCATTGGGGGGCTAAATTAAAAGTAATTTAGCGCGGATATTTCAATTCGCGCTAAATAAGCTTCTGAATAAATACATCTTTTTGGTCAAAAGTGCAAAAAGAATTACTTTCCATTTTTGTCCATCCATTGTGATTTTCATCAAATGGTTCCGAAACAATCGCCCAACTATCTTTTCGCTTATATCTGCGGTAATATATTGATGGCGCCCAACGGTCAGATGCATACCGCACAGCATATAGCTTTTTGCCATCTGAAAAGGTAATAGATAGGCGAAGATGCGGCGTGATAGGCGAGAGCTGTTCAAAAAGTTTAACCGTTTTGGCAATGGCCTCTCTGGGATTATTGTCCAGCCCCTGCCCCAAAGCGTTTAGAAAAAAGGCCTCGCTATCGGTTGCGCCTTTGCGGTGTTTATAAAGAGCATCCGGAATCAACATATCTGCCTTTTTTCGCACCTGTTCAAACCCACCGATTAGTCCATTGTGCATAAAGCTCCAGTTATCTACCACAAAGGGATGACAATTATTTCGACTAATTGCGGTTCCTGTGGACGCACGGACATGAGCAAGAAAGAGATGAGATTGAACTTGATTTGCAAAAGATCTGAGGTTCACATCTGACCAGGCTGGATGCGCGTCTTTATAAAGTCCCGGTTCGGCCCGTTTGCCGTACCAAGCAATGCCGAAACCATCACCGTTTAAGCTTGCCTTACCTTCATCAGCCGCCCTACTTTGCTCAATTAAAGAATGTTCTGGAGCGCTTAGGATGTCCGACAAATAGATTGGGGCGCCGATATAACCTGCCCAGCGACACATTTACTGACCTCGGTTGTGGGTTTTGTTAAAAAGATCGGCGATGATTGAACTTGCAGTTTTTTCAAAAAATGCGGGAATAATGGCATGAATTAGCGCTGCAAAAGCGGCGAGAAACAGAAGACTTGAAAATCTCAAAGCAAATCGTGCGTGTTCAAAATATGTTTCGTCGACGCTCTGCGGGTGATTGATAAACAGTTTTTTGTACATTTTTATCTCCTTTTACCTTCGGGAATTATAAAAATATATCTTGTAAAATAATTCCCAAATATCGCATATTAGCAATATTTTATGGGAATATATCCTAAAAAAGAGGTCATGAAGTGGAAATAGATACATTTGACAGAAGGATTCTGCAGCATATTCAAAAAGACTGCAGTATGTCGATTGAAAGCCTTGGCGAGCAGGTTGGACTGTCTAGAAACGCCGTGTGGCGCCGTATCAGGGCGCTAGAAGAACATGGTTTCATCAAAAACAGAGTGGCTATTATAGACCCACAAAAACTTGGGCTTGATTTGCTAGTTTTTGTGCAGATTAGAACCAGCCAGCATGATGCGGAGTGGCGGAAACGACTAGCACAAACAGCACAAGCCTTACCTCAGATACAATCTGTTCACCGTATGACTGGAGATCTTGACTATCTCATCATGGCCCGAGTGGCCAATATGGCTGAATATGACCAACTGTATCAGCGTTTAACAGAAAATGTGCAAATGACTGACGTATCCGCAAGCTTTGTAATGGAGAGCCTAAAGGAAACAACGGAAATTCCGGTCTCTTTGCTCTAGAGCAAAAAAATGGGGGGCATAAGCCCCCTTTGAAAGTCTCGCCGTTCAAGCTCATCATTATACCGCTCAATTTATGTTTATGCCTGCGGCCTGAACGTCGTCAGGGGTGAGCGCACCCTCCCCGTGTCTCGGTATTTTCCTTTAACTACATCCTGAGGTCGACCCGCAGGTGTTGCATTTCATACAAGTGCCATTGCGAACCAATGTGTAATTTCCACAATCGCCACATGGATCGCCTTCATACCCTTGCATCTTTGCTTTGGTACGGGCGTCCAATGCAGTTGCAGTTGCAGTCGCTATTGCCGCCGTCTCAGCTGATTGTTGCGGCAGATCCGCAACAACTGCTGCTGTTTCGGACATTGCTAAATTTCCGCTTGTTTGACCGCCTTGAAGAACCACTAATTCACGCGGCAGACGTTTTCTGAGGTATCCAGAAGAGCTAATTTGTTTAAGTACTTCCAAAGACTTAGAGGCATTGTCTTCACTAAGCTCTTTAACATTTCTGATGCCTTCATCTTGTCCGCGACCTAAATCATCAAACGTAGCACCCTCTGGCTTTACATGGGCCAAATCGGTCCTATCAAGATAGCTCACTGCTAATTCGCGAAAAATATAGTCAAGAATTGACGTTGCATTTTTAATGCTATCGTTGCCCTGAACCATGCCGGCGGGTTCAAATTTGGTAAAGGTAAATGCATCTACAAATTCTTCTAGAGGCACGCCGTATTGCAGGCCAACTGAGACTGCGATGGCAAAATTGTTCATCATAGCGCGGAAACCTGCACCCTCTTTATGCATATCGATGAAAATTTCACCGAGCGAACCATCTGAATATTCACCTGTGCGTAGATAAACCTTGTGACCGCCCACAATTGCCTTTTGCGTATAGCCTTTGCGGCGCTCTGGCATCTTTTCTCGATGAGATTTCACGATTTCTTTGACAATAACTTTCTCAACGATCTTTTCAGCTAGAACAGCGGCCTTTTCCTGCGCGCTGCCACTTTCAAGAATTTCAGCAGCCTCGTCGTCATCCTCAACCAATGCAGCCGCCAGTGGCTGTGACAATTTAGAGCCGTCTCTATAAAGCGCATTGGCTTTTACACCGAGAGACCAGCTGAGTTCGTATGCCTTTTGGCAATCTTCGATCGTTGCATCGTTTGGCATATTGATGGTCTTGGAAATGGCGCCTGAGATGAAAGACTGGGCGGCGGCCATCATATATATATGGCTATTAACGCTCAGATAACGCTTGCCCTTTTTGCCGCAGGGGTTGGCACAATCAAAGATATGATAGTGTTCTACGCTCAGATGTGGCGCCCCCTCTAGGGTCATGGTTCCACAAACATGATCGTTCGCAAGGTTGATATCTTTTTTGCTAAATCCGAGATGGCGCAAAAGATCAAAGCTTGGGTCGTTTAGTTTTTCCTCTGGAATACCAAGAACGCCAGTGCAGAATTCTGCGCCAAGGGTCCATTGATTGAACACAAATCTAATATCAAAGGCTGATTCTAGGGCGGCTTCAATCTTTTCAATTTCAGCAGGCCCAAAACCATGCCCAATAAGACTGGTGTGATTAATACCTGGGGCATTTCCAATCGATCCATGGCCCACTGCATAAGAGATGATTTCTTCAATGTGAGCGCTTCCATAGCCAAGTTTTTCCAAGGCCGCAGGCACTGAGCGATTGATTATTTTAAAGTAGCCTCCTCCAGCAAGCTTTTTGAACTTTACCAGTGCAAAATCTGGCTCAATTCCGGTGGTGTCACAGTCCATGACCAACCCAATAGTCCCAGTGGGTGCAATGACAGAGGTCTGAGCATTCCGAAACCCATGCTTTTCCCCTTCCGCAAGTGCGTTATTCCAACTGGATTGCGCAAGCATTATCAAATCTTGATCAGGACAGTTTTCACAATCGAGTGGAACTGGCTTGATGGCCAAGTCTTCATAGCCCGTGGATTTTCCAAAAGCTGCATTTCGATGGTTACGAATAACGCGTAACATATGGTCAGCGTTGTTGTCATACTTCGGAAAAGGTCCTAACTCACGCGCCATTTCAGCACTTGTTGCATAGGACACTCCGGTCATTATGGCTGATAAAGCTCCACAAAGGGCGCGGCCTTCATCGCTATCGTAGCCAAAGCCCATGTTCATCAGCAATCCGCCGATATTAGCATAGCCGAGACCTAAAGTTCTAAAATCATAAGAGCGCTGTGCAATTTCTTTGGATGGAAACTGCGCCATAAGAACCGAGACTTCTAAGGTTATGGTCCAAAGCCTTGTGGCGTGAATGTAGTCGTCTGCTTGGAACTTGCCATCTTTCAAAAAGCTTAGCAAATTCATCGAAGCCAAATTACAAGCGGTATCATCGAGGAACATATATTCAGAGCACGGGTTTGAGCCTCTGATCTCGCCATCCTCTGGACAGGTATGCCATGCGTTGACCGTATCATGATACTGAATACCTGGATCGGCACAGGCCCAGGCGGCATGTCCTACGTCTTCCCAGAGCTTTCTGGCTTTTATGGTCTTTGCGACAGAGCCGTCTGTCCGTCTAATCAGTTCCCAATCTTCGTCTGCTTTAACGGCTTTTAAAAACGCATCTGTGACGCGTATTGAGTTGTTAGAATTCTGTCCAGATACGGAAGCATAGGCTTCGCTATCCCAGTCAGTATCATATGTAGGGAATTCAATGCTATCATACCCTTGCTTTGCGTAGTCCAATACTCGTTTTACATAAGTTTCTGGTATTGCGACCTTTTTTGCGCCTCTTATGGCTGCTTTCAAAGACGGGTTTTTGCTTGGATTTACGGAATCTTCGCTGCTTCCATCCCAGGCGCGAATGGCGGCAAAAATCTCGTTGAGTTTTTCTTCATGCATTTTGCTGCCCGCAACGATGCTGGCAACCTTTTGCTCTTCTTTAACCTTCCAGTTGATAAAGCTTTCGATATCTGGGTGGTCTGCATCGCAGATGACCATTTTGGCGGCGCGTCTTGTCGTTCCACCGGATTTAATGGCGCCCGCAGCTCGGTCGCCAATTTTCAAAAATCCCATCAGACCAGATGATTTGCCACCACCTGATAGTGGCTCGCCGTCTCCACGAAGTGAGCTAAAGTTAGTACCTGTCCCGGATCCGTACTTAAAGAGCCGTGCTTCGCGCACCCAAAGATCCATAATACCGCCCTCGTTGACGAGATCATCGGTTACAGATTGGATAAAGCAGGCATGAGGTTGTGGGTGTTCATATGCAGATTTTGACTTCACCAGCTTTCTAGATTTAAAATCTACATAGTGATGTCCCTGACTAGGGCCATCAATGCCATAAGCCCAGTGGAGCCCGGTGTTAAACCACTGTGGGCTATTTGGTGCAGCTCTTTGGGTCGCTAGCATATACCGCATTTCGTCATAATAGGCTTGCGCATCTTCGGCGGTGCTAAAGTAACCACCTTTCCAACCCCAATAGGCCCAAGCGCCAGCCAAGCGGTCAAAAACCTGCTTTGCAGAAGTTTCGCCAGTTATGGCTGTTTCGTCAGACGACGCTTGTGAGCGCCACAAGAATTCTGGGACATTCTTTTCTTTAATCTTTTTAAGGCTTTCGGGTACTCCGGCTTTGCGAAAGTATTTTTGGGCGATTACGTCGCTCGCCACTTGAGACCAAGACGATGGAACTTCCACGTCGGAAAGATGAAAAACCACTGTCCCATCTGGATTTCTTATTTCAGAGGAGGTTTTTATAAAATTAATGTCGGAATAGGCATCCTGCCCGGCTTTCGTGAATTTTCTTTCAATTTTCATCTTTTTGCCTTGTTTGTTATTCTTTTTGTATCGTTCGGCTTTATGCCTGCTAATCTTTTAGTGCCCACCCATCGCTTAATTCATAAAGCGAAAGTATGATCTTCTTCCAACCCTGCCTTGCGGGAAAGGGATATACTATATGTTGTGGTGTCAGAGACAGCCTGTACAATCTGACGTAGGAGCACCAAGATGGTCAACGCATTTTTTTAATAAATTTTAAAAATTTTCACTTGACCTCTGCATAGATATGTAAATCCCGAAATTAGGGTTTATTTTGGCGCTTTCTTACAAAAATATGCCAATGCATTCTTGTTCATAAAAACGTCATATTATGCGATGGTTTACGCGAATTTTTTGACCCATAAAGTGAAACATAAAACGTTCATTGGTTTAAAGTATGAATTCTAAATAGCCGACCTGATAAAAAAATGATTCTGGGAATGTAGTTATAAATACCACAACAAATAGTATGCTCTTGTGGGCAACTATCTATACCTAGCGGTTTGAGGGCGTATCCCGAAGGATAGAATCGGATTAAATGGTTTGATGCAAAAGTAGCATATCCTAAAATCAGCAAATTATTTGCAGGGTTTAATAATCCATAAAGACATAACTTTATTCATAAACCAAGATTGCTGGGATGGTGCCACAGTGCCCTTGATCAATATTTTTTTAAAGTCAGGAAAACTCTATGAGTTTTTGGTCGGGACGGCAAGATTCGAACTTGCGACCTACGGTACCCAAAACCGTCGCGCTACCAGGCTGCGCTACGCCCCGAACAAGCGGCTGTCTAACCAATTGCAATGGGATTGAAAAGAGCAAACAGCACAGTTTAGGCAGAAAATAATCACTCTGTTTCAGTACAATTCAAAATTCGCTCTTTGGATATGGTTAAGTTGTGTGCAAAAGATCCAATAGAGATACCTAGTTTTTCTGAAATTCCCCCATTAATTTCCACAACATATTGAATGTCTGAACCTCCGTGAATAATCGTATGGTCAAGGGGCTTGGCGTTTGAATGTATGTGATCGACACGGCCTTCTGTGCTCAAAAAAATCATATCCAAGGGAATTTTAGTATTTTTCATCCAAAATGACACAGACTTTGGTTCTGGATACACAAATAACATTCCTTTATCGTTTGGTATATGGTCTGTGTGCATAAGGCCTTGGGCTCTGGTATTCGGAGTGTCGGCAATCCAGACAGCGAAACAAGCACGCCCCCAAGTTCCCCTAAATTCTAATAATTCAAACCTCAAACTCTGTGATGCTTGCAAATTGCACCCTAGAAAGATTGAAAAACCGACAAAAACAAAAATAAAGGTAGCTTTTGCTATATGGCACTGTCCCAAGAGCATAATTCTGCCGCCATTTTCCCACGTCGACCATCAATTACCCGCAAAGCAACGGCTTCCCCTGCTTGAAGGTCTGTCAGGCCCGAGCGCCTTAAAATTTCTATGTGGATAAACACATCAGTATCTTTGCCATATATATTAACAAAACCAAAACCTTTTGCCGAGTCAAACCATTTAACGCGCGCCGGTTCTAAAGGAAGTGTTTGGATATAGCTCAACTCTAGGTTTTCAAGATCCTTTAACTCCGGTCTTGGCAAAGAGCTTGGATCAATTGACAAGATTTCAGCGACCTGCAAACCTCGTGAGGTTTTTTGCGCTTTAAAGTCGATAAAGGACCCCTCAGCAATCGAATTGCGTCCAAACTTTTGCAAAACGTTTGCGTGCAACAGGATATCTTCGTTTGAAGTCTCATCCACCACAAACCCAAACCCTTTTAAGGGATTATACCACTTTAAATATCCTGCCAATGGAAGTTGCTCTAAGTCTTGATCCACGTAAGTCACCGCATAGCATACCCTTTAGGATCGCAATTATAGCCTTAAGTATGTAAATAGTAAAACCATAAATGAGGTAAATGAAACATTTTTGTGAAAGGCCTTAGAAATTTAATTGATATTCAAGGCGCTAAGCGCTGCACATGCCAGGGTGCCGATACAGCTTTACGCCGCCATTGAAACCTGTCGTGAAGCCTAAATGCGCCATCAGACCAAAATTCAATTTCGAGCGGCAAAATCCTAAAACCACCCCAATGGGGTGGACGTTTCGGGTTTATACCTTTTTGCGCAGTTTGCCTTGCAACTTCCTTCATTAGTTGTTGCCGCGATTCGAGCGGTGAAGACTGAGGTGACGCCCATGCACCAATTCTGCTTTGGAGCGATCGAGAGGTGAAGTAATTATCAGCAATGGTCCCGTTTTCTTTTTCTATCAGTCCACGGACCCTTATTTGCCGTCTCAAAGACTTCCAATGAAGCACAAATGCGACTTTGCCTGTAGTGTTAATTTCTTGACCTTTTTGGCTATTATAATTGGTGTAAAAAACAAAAGCATTTGCCTCGATGTCCTTTAAAAGTACCATGCGAGCGTTTGGCAGCCCCTCGCTGTCCACTGTCGCAAGCGCAATTGCGTTGTGATCATTGATTTCTGACTTTTCCGCTTCTTGCAGCCAACTGCTAGCGATCTGAAATGGATCATCTCCAGAAAAAATACCTGTTCGCTCTTCCATTATAACACCTTAAAATTATCCGATATGATTGTAGCTAGACTTGATGTGGAAGCTTCAATCGCCTACACGGTTCTCTAATTATAATGGTTGGAGATTACCACATGTCAAATAATCTTATGGCTGGCAAACGCGGTCTGATTATGGGTCTTGCTAACGATAAATCAATTGCTTGGGGGATTGCAAAATGTTGCGCCGAAGCGGGGGCTGAACTGTGTTTTTCTTTTCAAGGCGAAGCCTTAAAAAAACGGGTAAAGCCCTTGGCTGAAAAAGCCAACAGTAATTACATTGTAGAATGCGATGTTTCCGATGCCCAAAGTCTTGATGCACTATTTGATAATATTGAAAAAACTTGGGGAAAATTAGATTTTGTGGTTCATGCGATAGGATTTTCCGACAAGAGCGAGTTGCGCGGCAGGTATGTAGATACTAGCAGGGATAACTTTGCTATGACCATGGATATTTCGGTTTATTCTTTTACCGCTGTGGTGCAGCGCGCCGAAAAAATAATGAACCCGGGCGGGTCTATTCTTACCCTTACCTATTACGGCGCAGAGCAGGTCATGCCGCATTATAATGTCATGGGTGTCGCAAAGGCCGCCTTGGAAGCCTCTGTTATGTATTTGGCCGAAGATCTTGGCAAAGATGATATTCGCGTCAATGCTATTTCAGCAGGGCCAATTAAAACGCTTGCAGCCTCTGGAATTGGTGATTTTAGGTATATTTTGAAATGGAATGAACTTAATTCGCCTTTGCGTCGGAACGTCAACATCGATGATGTTGGAAAATCGGCTCTTTATCTTTTGTCGGATTTAGGATCAGGTGTCACCGGCGAAGTTTTGCATGTAGATGCCGGCTATCATGTGGTTGGAATGAAAGCTGTAGATGCCCCAGACATAGATGTGGTGACCGGCCGAAAAGATTAAAAGTGCCCTGTGATGGCCCAGCACAGCTTGGCGATTTGGTAGAATGACAAATGTATTGTGGTTAGCGTATCCTATCTAATAATCGCGTTGGTCGCATCAATCTGAAAGGTAAAACAGCGATGACTGATCGTCTTCCTCACGAAAAAGGTTTTCACGTAAGCTGGGATCAACTTCATCGTGATGCGCGGGCTCTGGCTTGGCGTTTGGATGGCCAAGGGCCGGTAGAAAGTGGATGGCGTGTGGTTGTCGCAATAACCCGAGGTGGTATGGCGCCGGCAATGATTGTCGCGCGTGAACTTGATATTCGAACAGTCGATACAATCAGTATTAAGTCCTATAATCATCAGTCTCAAACTGAACCGAAGGTTATAAAAGCACCTGATATGGACCTTGTTGGTGATGGAACTGGCGTTTTGATCATTGACGATTTGGTTGATACCGGACGCACGTTAGAAGTCGTACGGAAATTGATGCCAAAGGCGCATGTTGCAACTGTATATGCCAAGCCTAAAGGTCGCGCACAGGTCAATACTTTTATAACTGAGGTCAGCCAAGATACTTGGATATTCTTTCCTTGGGACATGGCATTACAGTATGTAGAGCCATTTCGCGGAACGGACTAATTCCGGATGTCACCCCGAACAACATCTAGTTTAAACCCTTACTCTGGTCGCACAAAATTTACGGCTCCTGCGCCCATAAAAAAAGTAAATGATTGGTTGAATGGGATAAAATTTTCGACTGATTTCCCTTTGATTGATGTCTCGCAAGCCGCACCCTCAGAGCCTCCTGCACTTTCTTTGCGCGAAGCTTTGGCAGAATATGTTTTGACCAACCCAAATGCGCATCTATACGGTCAAATACTGGGAACTGATGAATTGCGCAGCGCTTTGGCCAAGCATTGGAGTAAAGCCTATTCATGTAGTGTTGCAGCCCAAAATATTGCCATCACATCTGGTTGCAACCAAGCTTTTTGTGCGGTCATATCTGCAATTGCCGAGCAAGGTGATGAAATAATATTGCCAGCACCTTGGTATTTTAATCATAAGATGTGGTTGGACATGAATGGTGTGGTCACACGACCTTTAATGACCAAAGGCGATTTACTGCCTGATCCGCAAGAAGCCGCTGCTATGATAACGCGCAAAACCAAAGCAATTGTTCTAGTCACCCCTAATAATCCGGCGGGAATAGAGTACCCTGATGCATTACTAAACGAGTTTTATGAACTCGCTAAAACAAGAAAAATAGCATTGATTCTAGATGAGACGTATAAAGATTTTAGAAATCAAATTGGCCCACCTCATTTTTTGCTTGCCGATCCGGATTGGCAAAAAACTCTTATACAGTTGTATTCTTTTTCAAAGTCTTATCGTTTGACAGGGCACCGAGTTGGAGCAGTGATTGGTGCAACAGAATTACTGGCCGAAGTAGAAAAATTTCTTGATTCTGTAACGATCTGTCCCTCACAGGTTGGTCAATATGCGGCTTTGTGGGGGTTGGATAATCTTTCAGAGTGGGTGTCCGAGCAGCGTCAGGTTTTGCTTGAGCGGCAAGCTTTCATCCGAAATTCTTTTGATCTTTTGTCTGACAATGGATGGAAACTCTTGGGTTGTGGGGCGTATTTTGCATACGTGCAACATCCTTTTGCGCTGCCATCCCTTGATATCGCTAAAAAACTCGTTGAACAGTCGGCAGTATTAGCTTTACCCGGAGAAATGTTTGCGCCTTCTGAAATGCAATCGTCAAAACAACATTTGCGTTTGGCTTTTGCGAATGTAGATACGCAAAAACTAAAAATCTTACTGGAAAGATTAGAGAATTTTCGGTTCCAGCTTGCTCCTTAAGCTCTGGACGCGTAGAGAGAGCATTAACAAAAAGTAAGCACCAAGAGGGCACTATGGCGTCGCGCACACAATCGCTGTCGAAAATATTCGTTTGGATTTTGCTGGGACTACTCATTGTAGGTTTGGCTGGCTTTGGCGCCACAAACCTAGGCGGTACTATCCGCAGTATCGGACAAGTCGGATCACGTGATATCCCTGTCGATGAATACGCACGGGCGCTGCAAAGTGACATTCGGGCAACGGCAAGTCAATTCGGGCAGCAACTGACATTCCAGCAAGCTGAGCTTTTCGGAATACCGCAACAGACATTGAGCCGAATTCTAAGTGAGAAAGCTTTAGATCAGGAAGCAGATAACATAGGTCTTTCGGTGGGCGATGCAGCTGTGCGCGACCGTCTTATGAATGTTCGTGGATTTCAAGGGATTGATGGAAAGTTTGATCGCGATACTTATGCTTACGCACTGAGCAATGCAGGTTTAAGCGAAACGGTATTTGAGAACCAACTACGCGATGAAACAACGCGTACTCTTTTACAAGCTGCTGTTGTGTCTGGAAATACCATGTCGTCGACATACACAGATCAATTGGTTTCCTATCTACTTGAAAAGCGTAGCGGGCTTTTAATACAGCTTACAGAAAATGATTTGTCAGCGCCGCTTACCGCAGCAACACTGGATCAACTTCAAACATTTTATAATGAAAATATAGATCAATTTTCGCTTCCTGAAAGCAAGTTGATTACGTTTGTTTCCTTGACACCGAAAATGGTAATGGATCAGGTTGGCGTTGATGACAGCGCGCTTCAGTCTTTATATCAAAAAAATCTGGCCAAATATTTCACTCCAGAACAGCGATCTGTAGAGCGTTTGGTGTTTTTAAATGAGGCCGAAGCAAAATCGAGTAGCGAGCAGATTATATCAGGAGCCATTTCTTTCGAAGAACTGGTCACCAACCGGGGCCTAAACCTTGCTGATATTGGTTTGGGTGACGTGACCCTAGAAGATCTTGGCGCCTCAGGAGATTTAGTGTTTGGCGCGACTGTTGGAGATGTTGTTGGTCCATTTGAAACTTCTTTAGGACCTGCTTTGTTTCGCATCACCGGAAAAACTGAAGAGGAAACTACAAGTTTTGAAGACGTGCGGGATGACTTATTTGACGAGCTCGCCCTAAATAAAGCGGGCCGTCTTATCGAGGCACAAGCCAGCGACATAGATGATCTATTAGCCGCCGGCGCCACGCTTGAAGAGGTTGTAGAAGACAGCGATGCGGAATTGGGGAACATTCGGTTCTATTCAGGAGTTAATTCCGGAATAGCGACCTATGCAGAGTTTAAGCAAGCTGCGCGAGAATTGGGTGAAAGTGATTTTCCAAGTGTTATTCAGCTATCTGATGGGGGTATTGTTGCGCTGCGATTAGAAGAAGTGTTGCCGGCAAGCCCTGAGCCTTTTGAGGATGTGCAGGCATCCGTCGAGCAAGCCTGGAGAAACAATGCACTGATGCAAGCACTTCGTGCAGAAGCGAAAGAAAAACTTGCAAATATTAATGCAAATAATTCTTTGGCAAACCTCGATTTAGGTCACCAAACCTTTGAAAATCTCACTAGGGATCAGTCAATAGACGGTGCGCCCTCTGCGATTTTGGCTCAGGCCTTTGATTTAGAGCTCAAAGATGCAAGCGCAGTTGATGGTGATATGTCTGTCTATCTTGTTCAAGTTCTTGATCTTCAAGAGGCTGATTTGACAACTGAGCAAGCGGTGAATTTAAATACTCAAATCACATCACAATTGAGGTCAAGTTTGTCACAAGACTTAATCGAGTCTTACCTTACTGGAATACAAGAACGCGCTGAAATTACGTTGAATCAACAGGCCATCAGCGCGGTCCATGCCAACTTTCAATAAGGAAAAGCATGCCTATCGTTCCTGAGTTTGATGATTTTACTGCGCGCTATAATGCTGGGAAAAATCAAGTTATTTATACGCGCTTGGCTGCCGACCTTGATACGCCTGTATCTTTAATGATGAAGCTGACCGGGACCCAAAAAGACTCTTTTGTTCTTGAGTCGGTCACCGGTGGTGAGGTTCGTGGCAGATATTCCATTGTCGGTATGAAGCCTGACCTAATTTGGAAGTGTGAAGGCGATAAGAGTTATTTAAATCGTGATGCGCGGTTCGATCAGGATGGTTATGTTTTACAATCAAAACCGCCACTAACTGCGCTTCGAGATTTGCTCAGCGAAAGCCATATCGATTTACCAGATGATCTACCGCAGTCTTCGGCTGGTCTTTTTGGATACCTTGGTTATGACATGATACGTCTTGTTGAGTACTTGCCAAATATCAATCCAGATCCAATCGGGTTGCCGGATTCAGTCTTTCTTAGACCGACGGTCATTGCCGTACTTGATGGAGTTAAAGGTGAAGTGATTTTGGTGGCGCCAGTTTGGCACAGCTCTTCTGTTTCGCCAAAAGCTGCCTATGCGCAAGCGGCCGAACGCATTATGGATGCGGTTCGCGATCTCGAACGGCCAGTTCCAGATCCGCGCCGATTGGGCGCGCCTGATGAGGCGGCCTCATTAACATCAAATTTTTCTAAACAGGACTATATAGAAGCGGTACAAAAAGCTAAAAGCTACATAAAAGCTGGTGATATTTTTCAGGTTGTTCCAGCGCAACGATGGACTCAAGATTTCACCCTGCCCCCATTTTCTCTTTATCGTTCGCTTAGACAAACCAACCCGTCCCCGTTTATGTTTTATTTTAATTTTGGGGATTTTCAGGTGATTGGAGCGAGTCCCGAAATTCTTGTAAGAGTGTTTGGTAATCAGGTTACAATTCGCCCAATTGCAGGCACAAGGCCCCGCGGTTCTACGCCAGAAGAAGACAATCAAAATGAACGTGATCTTTTGGCCGATAAAAAAGAGCTAGCCGAACATTTGATGCTATTAGATTTGGGTCGGAATGACGTGGGACGGGTTGCAAAAGTTGGAACAGTGCGCCCAACAGAAGAGTTTATAATCGAGCGTTACAGCCATGTTATGCATATCGTTTCAAATGTTGTTGGTGAATTACATGATGACCAAGATGCATTGTCGGCCTTTTTCGCCGGAATGCCTGCTGGTACAGTTTCTGGAGCACCAAAAGTGCGTGCAATGGAAATAATCGACGAGCTTGAACCGGAAAAACGCGGTATTTACGGTGGCGGCGTTGGTTATTTTAGCGCAGGCGGCGACATGGATATGTGTATCGCCCTTCGGACGGCAATTCTATGCGAGCAGAAACTATATATTCAGGCTGGCGGCGGTGTGGTTTACGATAGTGATCCTGAAGCCGAATATATGGAAACAGTGCACAAATCGAATGCAATAAAGCGTGCTGCTGCAAATGCGGGTATGTTCGCCGAAAAACCTGGTGGAAATTCGTAATTTTAATTTTCAAGCGTTAAAGCCTGTGACAATGGGGTCATGGTCACGGTTTGTGAACGGCTTTGCATGCTCCACAAAAGAAGGGCTCCAAGGGTTTCAGGGCTTAGGCTAGCCGTTATTACAATCGCGCTGTTTTCGCCCTTCTGGCTTGCTCTAAATGCCGCACCATCTAGAAATCGCCGTATTGTCCGAGAACCACCCTTTAGCTTATCAAAATCTCGGTAAATTGTACCAACTGGTACACCGAGCTTTTTTGCCTCTCGAACGATCGTGTTTAGGCCTTTGTCGTAAACTAATAGCCCATGCCCGGTTTGTTGAAGAATTTTGGCTGTTTGCGCGCTTGTTGTGCGGGTTTTCTGCAAAATTCCAGGCGAACCCTCGATGATTGCAACAGCTTTGTTTAGTCGTTCGATTCCCGTCGTTAAGATTTGATTAATTTCTTCGGCCGAAATAGCATTTGGGTAATCGAATATCGCTGCGACTTCAAACCCATTTGACCTGTAGAAGTTCATAAGTTTGTCGCCTTCAAAACTGCTGATAGGAACTGCCAAACTAATCGGAAAAGGAACTTCTTTCAGAGCCTGAATATCAATTTGGTTTTTACCATCAACAACAAGAACAATCGCAAGCACTGGCTTGTCTTCTGTTGGCACCTTTGACATTGCATAAACAGCTATTGGCCGGGTCTCCTCCGAGCCTGATGTTATCGTAGAAAAACTTGGCTGTTCTAAATTTGAAACGGGTACAGAAGGGCTAGGCTCTAACGTAAAACTTTGAGGTTCTTGTAAAGTTTCAGTGGCAGAAAGTGGTTGCGAAGGAACTAAAGTAACTGCAACTCCTAAGGTGTTAATTGTTGGAGTTTGAGCATTATCTAGGCGGTTCTCTGTTTTCTTACTGGCGATAGAAACGTTATTGTCTAAGGGAGTTTTAATATTGCTTTGAGCCTTGCCAAAACCAGTTGTAGTAATATCCTTTTCAAGTTTGCTCGGCTCAATATCTGTGTTTTGAACTTCTGGGCCATAATCCAATGGTTGAGGATCATTTGGCACAAATGAATTTGGCGCCTGGTTTTGCAATGCAGGAGAAATCATTGCCTTATCAATATTGGTGTATGACAAAGACCCTTCTGAAGATCTGCTGGAGATAAGTTCAGATTGTTGCATCTTGGGACCCAAAGTGTCTTGAGTTTGCGTTTGAACTATATTTGGAAGCTTTGGGGATATAGGAAGGGTTGGGTTTGCAAATCCAGTGTGTTGGTCGGCGCTTTTTAAGTTGCTAAAGTCTATCGTTTTTATCTCATCACGGTTCGCTTCAGAAACTATATTGCGCGCTACGGTTTGAGGCAGCGTACTAGAACCAGTAGTGTTTATCATCACTGAAAAATCTGTATCTGGCAGTTGTGGGCTTACTTGAACATCCAATTCAGTGAACTGTGATGCCTCGGTGGTTTGGTCTTTTGGAAGATCAATAAGAGTATTTTCTTCGCCCAATTTGGCAGGGCTTTCGTCTATGCTGCTTAGGTTTGCAGCTGTAAGGTTTGGCCCCTTTGGATCAATGGAAACTTTTAAGTCTGGGGTCGGTAGTTTTGTTTGAACTTTTTGCTGTAGGATTATTTCTTGTTTTGGAAGTGGTTTAGGCGTCTCAGAATTAATTGAAACCGTGCTTTCAGCGCGTGGCGCCAAAGGTCTCTGCAGGCTGCGCAATGCAAAGGCTGGCTTTTCGCCCAGTGACAAAGACCTTTGAACGGATATTTCTGAGCCGATTGATGAAGTGCTTGAAAGGCTTGAAAGAGTATTTGACTCTGCGGTCGGGGCCTTAACTGATGATCCAATTGCTTTATCAATACCCGAGCCGAGATTTGGTTCTAAAAGTTCTGATTTGAAAACTTGTGCCCTATTGGCTGTCGAGATTTTTGTGGGGCTTTTCGCCGCCTTATCGTCTCGGGAATGATTGAATTCTGATCCTGCTGGAACTTCGAGAGTTATGGCCTCGGGTGACTCTTCAGGTTTTAGACTTTGGTAGGCGACAAAACAAAAAAGGCATAAAACGGCTGCCAATAGTCCCCATAGTAATCCACCTGTAAATCCGCGTCCCACACCATACCCTTTTTTCAATAGTGCGCTCTTTTATTTTTGTTTTAGGCGTCTAATGCCCAGCCACCTCTTGACGCTAGCGGCGAAGCCTGAACATGTATTACGCGACCAAAGAGCTTGGGGCTAGCCCTGAATGAAACTAAAACGAAAGAAAGATGATGCTGCTGCTTATCGATAACTATGACAGCTTTACCTATAATTTGGTTCATTATTTGGGCGAAATCGGTCAAGAGGTCACGGTTCGACGCAATGATGCCATAGATGTTCATAAGGCATTAGAGTTAAAGCCTAAGGGTATTATTCTATCTCCCGGTCCATGCGATCCGGATCAAGCTGGCATTTGCCTCTCTTTAACCTCTGCTGCCGCTGAAAATAAAATCCCTCTGTTTGGTGTTTGTCTAGGGCACCAAACAATTGGTCAGGCTTTTGGGGGTGACATCATAAGATGCCATGAGATTGTCCACGGTAAACTGGGAACGATTCATCACAACAACATAGGTGTTTTCGAAAACCTTCCCTCTCCTTTTAAAGCAACACGGTATCATTCACTCGTTGTTAATCGCACGACACTGCCAGATTGCCTTGAAATATCAGCTGAGTTAGAAGACGGTACAATAATGGGACTTAAGCATAAAAACCTACCCATTGAGGGCGTCCAATTCCACCCTGAATCGATTGCGGCGGAACATGGTCATGCATTACTAAGGAATTTTACAAATTTACTTAAGGTGACGGCATGAGTGACCAACTTAAACCTCTTATTTCCGCGGCCGCCGATCAACCGCTGAGTTTATCGCAAGCGCAAACTGCCTTTGGTATTCTATTTGAGGGCGCTGCAACCCCAGCCCAAATTGGCGGATTTTTAATGGCGCTTCGCACCCGCGGGGAAACCGTGGATGAATTTGCTGCGGCCGCCTCTGTTATGCGTGAAAAATGTAAAAAGGTTGTCGCCCCAGATGGCGCAATGGATATTGTTGGCACAGGTGGGGATGGCAAAGGAACGCTGAATATTTCCACCGCCACCGCTTTCGTCGTAGCAGGCGCTGGCGTGATTGTTGCAAAACACGGAAATCGAAACTTATCTTCCAAATCGGGCGCGGCAGATGCCCTTGGCGCTATGGGCGTAAACGTGATGATCCAAGCGCCAAAGGTCGAAGAAGCGCTTAGAAATGTTGGCATATGTTTTATGATGGCCCCGATGCATCACCCAGCAATGGCTCATGTCGGTCCGGTTCGGGCCGAGCTTGGTGCGCGCACTATCTTTAATATTTTAGGGCCTCTTACCAATCCCGCCGGGGTGAAATTTCAACTCACTGGCGCCTATTCTCGCGATTTAATTCGACCAATGGCCCTTACGCTAGGACAATTGGGTTCAAAAAAAGCTTGGTTGGTGCATGGCAGTGACGGCACTGACGAGCTGGCGATTTCAGGGATCAGCTGGGTGTCACAACTTAACGAAAATGGAACAGTTGACGACTTTGAGACCCACCCAGAAGAATTTGGGCTTCCAGAGCATGACTTTGAGGACATTCTTGGGGGCAGCCCTGCGGAAAATGCAAAGGCGTTTAAAGCACTACTTGACGGCGAAATTTCCGCGTATCGAGATGCCGTTTTGCTCAACTCTGCAGCAGCTTTGCTAGTTGCGGGCATTACCACAGACAAGAAGCAAGCCGTAGAGCTGGCGCGCGAAAGTATCGATAGCAAAGCGGCGAAGCGAAAAATAGAAATGCTTGCGCGTTTGACTTCGGAGGCACAATGACCCAAACAGTTCTCGACCGTATCAAGGCCTATAAACTTGAAGAAGTAAAAGCGGACAAGCAAGCCAAACCATTATCTCTAGTAGAAGATGAAGCCAAAGCCGCATCGCCGCCCAGAGGGTTTTATGCGAGCCTCAGGGCTGCCACGAAAACGGGATACGGCCTGATTGCCGAGATCAAAAAAGCCTCGCCTTCAAAGGGCCTTATTCGCCATGATTTTGATCCGGCCACTTTGGCAAAAGCCTATCAGGCCGGAGGCGCAACATGTTTATCGGTCTTAACGGATACCCCCAGCTTCCAAGGTGCAAAAGAATTTCTACCTTTGGCGCGCAATGCAACATCCCTTCCAGCGCTTCGCAAAGACTTTATGTACGACACTTATCAAGTGGCCGAAGCAAGAGCTTTAGGGGCAGACTGTATTTTGATAATCATGGCGTCGGTTTCTGATAGTCAGGCTCTGGAACTGGAAAGCGCGGCAAATGCCTGGGGAATGGATGCCTTGATCGAAGTCCATGACAGGCAAGAATTAGACCGGGCGCTTGATTTGAAGTCTCCGATGATAGGCATAAACAACCGTAATCTAAAAACTTTTGAAACATCTTTGGAGGTTACCCGTACACTTTCCCAGATCATTCCCAAAGATCGTTTATTGGTATCTGAATCGGGGCTAAACACTTCCGATGACCTTGCAGATATGACATTCTTTGGTGCGCGTACGTTTTTAATCGGCGAAAGCCTTATGCGGCAAAAGGATGTGACTTTGGCAACGAAAAAGCTGCTATCCAACCCAGTGATGGAGAAAGCGTAATGTCCGGTTTGTCGCATTTTGACAAGGATGGAAACGCACATATGGTTGATGTTTCGAAAAAGGACTATTCCGAACGTGTAGCGATTGCAGTTGGATGCATTAAGATGCAGCCACAAGCATATGAAATTATTTCTAAAGGGGGCGCGAAAAAAGGGGACGTTATAGGTGTTGCACGCTTGGCCGGGATCATGGGCGCAAAAAAAACGCCGGATTTAATTCCACTATGCCACCCACTGTTCTTGAGTAAAATTTCTGTAGATTTATCCTTGGATCCCGATCTGCCCGGGGTTCAAATTCAAGCAAAAGTGAAGTCAAGTGGACAAACCGGCGTGGAAATGGAAGCTCTAACAGCCGTAAGTATTGCAGGTTTAACGGTGTATGACATGATGAAAGCCGTGGATAAAACAATGGAAATTGGGGCTATTCGGCTCAAATTTAAAGATGGTGGCAAATCGGGTCGTTTTGAAGCGTCATGATTTCGGTTGAAGCAGCCCTTGAGCATCTTTTTGAACTGGTGGTGCCAACTGACATTGAAACTGTTCCCTTAGATCGGGCCTGCGGTCGAGTATTGGCAAAATCTGTCGCTGCTCATCGCGATCAACCGCCCTTTTCGGCATCTGCTATGGATGGCTACGCTATTTCAGAACAAGTAATCTCCACTGGTTTGGAGTTTAAAATTATTGGAGAATCTGCTGCAGGACATAGATTTAATGGTTCTGTTCATGCCGGACAAGCTGTACGTATTTTTACTGGGGCGCCGATTCCCAAAAATGCAAACCGTGTTATCATTCAAGAAAATGTAAAGCGTAGTGGCGATAAAATTATCATTCATAGCGCTGAAGATACGGCTGATCATATTCGCGTTTCTGGGGCTGACTTTATGTCAGAGGATAAGGTTCAACCGCCAAAGCTCTTAACCCCATCGGATATCGCTCTTTTGGCAGCTATGAATGCGCCGCAGATATCCGTACACAAAAAACCTGTGATTGCTTTGATTTCAAATGGTGATGAACTGGTCATGCCGGGACAAAATCCGAGTGAGGATCAAATAATTGCATCAAACACCTTTGGCCTAGCCGCTTTGCTTCGCGCACACGGGGCAGTGCCAAGGATATTGCCGATCGCAAAAGATAACATGCCGTCTCTGCAAACGGCTTTGCATCTTGCTGAAGGTGCTGACCTCATTGTGACAATAGGAGGTGCCTCGGTAGGTGATCATGATCTGGTTGCAAAAGCAGCGACTGAGATAGGGTTTGAGCAAAATTTCTATAAAGTTGCCATGCGTCCAGGAAAACCGCTCATGGCGGGGCGTTTGGGCAACGTTGCAATGATTGGTTTGCCGGGAAACCCTGTATCAGCCATGGTATGCGGTCATATATTTTTGATCCCTATGGTGCAGTCCATGCTGGGTCTGGAACCTTTTCAAAGACAGAGATTTACAGCTAAACTGGCCCATGATCTTGCTGCAAACGGCCCCAGAGAGCACTATATGCGCGCAAGTTTACGCTCTGATGGTTTGCACGTTGAAAAACGTCAGGACAGTGCTCTTTTAACTGTTTTGTCGCGGTCAAATGCTTTGGCAATTAGGCCACCATATGCGCTTTTTGCCGCCACTGGATCTATTATTGAATACATAGCTATTTGATAGAATTCAGCCCAAGGGTTGACACAAACCAAGAACACTTATAGAACAAAGGAAAAATATCTAGGCAGGAGGCACCCTATGCTGACCCGAAAACAACTGGATTTATTGAGCTTTATCAATACAAGACTGCAAAAAGACGGTGTACCACCCTCTTTTGACGAAATGAAGGAAGCCTTGGATTTGCGTTCAAAATCCGGCATCCACCGTTTGATTACTGCATTGGAAGAACGCGGCTTTATAAGGCGGCTCGCCCATCGAGCCCGCGCGATAGAGGTTGTTAAGCTACCAGAAACACTCGGAGGCGAGGCTACAGGCTTCCAGCCTCAAGTGATATCAGGCGGCAAACCCGATGAACGGCCCACCAAGGCCACACCAGTAGAGGCAATTCATGCTTTAGAATTGCCTGTTATGGGCCGCATAGCCGCGGGCGTTCCGATTGAAGCAATTTCCCAAGTATCCCACAATGTTGCCGTTCCCGGGCAAATGCTCCGAGGTGGGGGCGATCATTATGCTTTAGAAGTTAAAGGCGACTCGATGATTGATGCCGGGATAAACGATGGCGATGTGGTTGTTATTCGCGAAACTAAGACTGCAATTAATGGCGATATCGTGGTGGCGCTTGTAGAAGACCAAGAAGCAACCCTAAAGCGGTTTTTCCACCGCGGTGAAGCCATCGCGCTTGAGGCGGCTAACCCTGCGTATGAAACGCGAATTCTGCCACAGGAAAAGGTCAAGGTCCAAGGACGACTTGTTGGATTAATCCGCACTTATTGATTAAAGGCCCTAGCGATTAAATCGTCTCCACCTCGGTGGAGACCATACACGTGTTTTACGTTTATCCAGTGTCACGTTTATTTTTTCAATCTTTCCGCTTGCGTCGCGCCAGATCGCTAAGGATCCGGTTTCTTCTAAGTCTTCCTGATTGTAAATTACGCAATTCCCTATGATATTTTGAGGGACAATTGAAATATGAATTTCGTTTGATTTGCAGTGAACTATTTTCGGCGCAAGTCGTTTCGACCAATGGTGGAAAATAAATGGTGGCCTTTGATTTTTCCAGCGAACATGCGCACCGCTTTGGTTTGTTTTTTCACCATCATTTTCAAGCCAAATTCGAGCAACAAAACCAGCGCCTTTGGGCTTGCTGATGGCCCTGCCCTCTGATGTCATTACACCCACTAATGCGCCTCTGTCGGCAATTAGAATATCTGGCCTTTGCGTTTGATACCAGGACATGCCTGCGGCAAAAATTCCGATAACTCCCAACATACGCAGACGGCTTTGCCAGAGCGAAAATTGTAAGATGGCTACCATACCGAGTGCGAGTATCCACGTTTTAGGCATGACAATGCCTGATACCGCATTTTTTTGGTTGGCAAAAAACGTGGCGACTTTTAAAATCCACGCCAAGCCAAAATCGACAATCCAAAGTCCAATTATTTCTGCACCAAAGGGCATTAATGAAACAGATAAAATTGCACCTGGTGCAACCAACGCCCCCATAACTGGAACGCTTAGTATGTTTGCAATCAATCCATAATGAACAATTTGATTAAAATGAGCTGCTGCAATAGGGGCTGTGGCTAAACCTGCGATGAGTGAGGTTAAAATAACTGTTAGTATGGGGGAAAACCATTTTTTGGGATGCCCCTGCCGGCGATTGTTTATCCATCGAAAGCTAATAACCAACGCAAATGTGGCCGCGAAAGACATTTGAAAGCCTGCCGAAAGCAAAGACTCGGGGCGGTAGATTAAAATCAACCATGCAGCCAAAGCAACAGCGCGTAAACTTAAAGCGCGCCGATCAAATAATATCGCGCAAAGCATGAGTGAAACCATGAGAAATGCGCGCTGAGTAGCAATATTGAAGCCCGACAAACCTAAGTAAATAAAAGCAAATATTAATGCCCCGAGTGCGGCAATTTTTTTTGCTTTTGAGCGTAGAATAAAAATGGGTAACGATATTAAAACCCAACGCAAAGCCGCAAATATAACGCCGACCAATAATCCCATGTGCAAGCCGGAAATTGCCAATAGATGAGCCAAGTTTGATCTACGAAGGGCAATAACATGCTCTTGTTTGATACCTGATCTGTCACCGGTCATAATTGCCGCTGCAAATCCTGAAGTCCTTTCTGGTAAATTCTTTTGTAATCTTTTGGAAAATTTCATCCGGTATTTGAATAATGCTAAATCCATTGTTTTGCCTGCTGGCTGCAATAGAATAACGGGCTTGCGCGTATACCCAACTGCACCAAGTTTTAAAAACCAGGCATGCCGACGAAAATCAAAGCCGTCTGGCTCAACTGGGCTTTGCGGCGGCATCATGAAACCTGTCGCCTGAATGATCGATCCAGGATTAAAATTCTGGTTGGCTGATGTGGAAAGAAGCGAAAGGCGAATACGATGCGGCGTACGCCCAGAAGAAATTTTCCCCATCTTCACTTCATCAAGCGTTATTCGTAAAGCGTCAGAACTGGATTTATCAATGGCAATGATCCGACCCTCAATCGGTCCGTAATAACGGTATTTCAAAACAGGGGCGGATACTTGGTTTGCACGAAAGGCTGCAGCAAAAAAACCGAGGCAAACAATCAAAATAGCGCCAAATACTACACGGAAAGCAATTGATGAAAAAATGAAAACTCCCATAACGCATAGAGCAAAGGTACTGATCCATATATATTGTGAAAAATTTGGCTCATTAGGCAGTTCAAAGTACGCGCCTACACCGAAAGCTAAAAAGACCGGGCTCCAGTTAAACCAATGTGCACGTTGGTTAAGAATTTCATGTTCTAACGCAGAGTTAATTCTGCCCATGCTTGTTCTTACCTGATGGTGTCGTTAGATAGGGCCAACATTAACTTTGCCTCCTTTCTGAAAGGTT
Source organism: Rhodobacteraceae bacterium Araon29 (assembly GCA_039640505.1). Classification (NCBI taxonomy): domain Bacteria; kingdom Pseudomonadati; phylum Pseudomonadota; class Alphaproteobacteria; order Rhodobacterales; family Paracoccaceae; species Rhodobacteraceae bacterium Araon29. The sequence continues at coordinate 1,876,085 of CP046865.1, forward strand.
AATTTAACCATGGCCCAAGTCGTTACCCGGATCGCTCCTTCGCCCACGGGGTACATGCATATTGGAACTGCTAGAACCGCCCTGTTCAACTGGCTTTATGCCCGGGGACGTGGTGGTAAATTTCTGCTGAGAATAGAAGATACCGATCGCACGCGGTCAACGCCTGAGGCAACCGAAGCGATTTTAGGAGGGCTAAAGTGGCTTGGGCTTGATTATGATGGTTCAGCGGTTAGTCAATTTGAACGTGCGCCGCGCCACATTGAAGTAGCCCAGCACTTGCTTGCATCTGGCAAGGCTTATAAGTGTTTTGCCACACAAGAAGAAATCGCCAAATTTCGCGAGCAGGCAAAAGCTGAAGGCCGCTCCACTTTATATCAAAGCCCTTGGCGCAATGTCACCGACCCGGCACAGCACCCAGATGCTGCATATGTCCTTCGTATCAAGTCACCCGAAAGCGGAAACACGGTTATTCAGGACCAAGTTCAAGGCGATGTAAGCATCAAGAACGATCAACTTGATGATATGATCCTGTTACGTTCTGACGGCACCCCGGTTTATATGTTGTCAGTTGTTGTTGATGATTATGATATGGGAGTGACCCATGTTATCCGCGGCGATGATCATCTCAATAATGCTGCACGGCAAATGATGATTTATGAGGCAATGGACTGGCCTCTTCCGATTTATGCCCACATACCGCTGATTTTTGGCGAAGATGGAAAGAAGCTGTCCAAACGTCACGGAGCAACCTCGGTGCTAGACTATGCTTTTATGGGCTATCCTGCTGCTGCCATGCGGAACTATCTTGCACGTCTGGGTTGGAGCCATGGCAATGACGAGTATTTTACAGACCAAGACGCTCAAAATTGGTTCGATTTGCCGGGGATCGGTAAGTCACCAGCGAGGTTTGATCACAAAAAACTACAAAATTTATCCGGTCAGCATATTGCTGCCTCTGATGATGCCGCGTTGCTGCAAGAAGTGCTCAACTTCCTTACTCTAACCGATGATGTCGGTCTACAACAGATAGTGGAAAGCCGCCTTTGTACTGCGTTATATTGTCTCAAAGAGCGTGCTAAGACATTCCCTGAACTTATTGAAAAAGCTGCTTTTATCTTGCGTAATCGCCCAATTAAACTAGATAGAAATATGGAAAAGAATACAACTAATGCGTCTCAAGACATGTTGATAACATTGACGCCGCAGTTGCAAAATGTTAGCTGGTCGCGAACTGCGTTGGAAGCTTTGACCAGTCAGGTCGCAGAAGCGCATGGCGTCAATTTTGGAAAGTTGGCGGGCCCATTACGGGCTGCTTTGGCGGGGCAAGCAGTAACGCCAAGCGTGTTTGATATGATGTTGATTTTGGGACGCGATGAAACAATAGCGCGTCTAAGTGACATGCAAAAGCGTGGAGCATCTTGAGGTGGCCATGTTGTTTAAAGATGAAAGCGGTCTTGGGCGAGGATGGAATGAATATCTCGCTATAGCTGAGCGCAAGTAAAGAAGAAGGGGACGACTATGGATAACGAAAGCAGAACGGCAACGCTAACAGTGAATGGGCAAGAACATGAATTGCCCATGTATTCCCCGTCGGCGGGACCTGATGTAATCGATATTCGCAAGCTTTATGCTCAAACTGGTCTTTTCACTTATGACCCAGGGTTTACTTCAACAGCAAGCTGCGACAGTACAATCACCTATATTGATGGCACCAAAGGCGAGTTGCTGCATCGGGGTTATCCTATCGACCAACTAGCGGCAAAGTCGCATTTTTTAGAAGTTTGCTTTCTTCTACTTTATGGTGATCTGCCTTCGCCCACTGAACTGGAAGATTTTGAAAGCCGCGTAACCAATCATACAATGATACATGAGCAAATGATGTATTTGTTCCGGGGCTTTCGCCGCGATGCGCATCCCATGGCTATTATGAACGGCGTTGTCGGCGCTATGTCCGCGTTTTATCATGACAGCACTGACGTATCTGATGCATGGCAACGCGAGGTTGCCTCAATCCGGATGATTGCAAAAATGCCTACGATTGCTGCAATGGCTTACAAGTATACCATTGGGCAGCCATTTATTTATCCAAGAAATGACATCGACTATGCGTCTAATTTTCTACGTATGTGTTTTGCTGTACCGGCCGAGGATTATGAAGTTAATCCTATCCTGAGCAGAGCGATGGATCGAATTTTCACATTGCATGCTGACCATGAACAAAATGCCTCGACCTCAACAGTGCGGCTTGCGTCCAGTTCGGGTGCAAATCCATTTGCTTGTATAGCTGCTGGTATAGCCTGCTTGTGGGGACCATCGCATGGGGGCGCAAATCAAGCCTGTCTTGAAATGCTCAAAGAAATTGGTTCTGTAGACAGAATTCCAGAGTATATTGAAAAGGCAAAGGATAAAGATGATCCTTTCCGGCTTATGGGGTTTGGCCACCGTGTTTACAAAAACACTGACCCACGGGCAACAGTTTTAAAACAATCTGCAGACGAAGTTTTAGAATTATTAGGCGTCGAGAACAATCCTCTTTTGCAGGTTGCGAAGGAACTGGAAAAAGTGGCTCTGAATGATGCATATTTCATCGAAAAGAAGTTGTTTCCGAATGTAGATTTCTATTCAGGTATCATTCTTGAAGCTATGGGTTTCCCCACTTCCATGTTCACACCGATTTTTGCAGTCAGCCGGACCGTTGGATGGATTTCCCAATGGAAAGAAATGATTGCAGATCCGCAAATGAAAATCGGTCGTCCGCGGCAGCTTTATTTGGGCGCAACCCAAAGAGACTATGTGGATATTGAAAAACGATAAAATATCTTTTTAAAATTAAAAATGGCGCAAACACATAGTTTTGCGCCATTTTTTATTCGATGATAATGTTTGAAAACCTCAGTTACCGACCTTCAAATTTGGCCTCTCGCTTTTCTGTAAAGGCCAGCACACCTTCTTTGAAGTCCCGGCTTTGACCGCACATATTCTGTAGCTTTGCTTCAAGAGCCAACTGCTCATCTAAGTTATTTTCCGTTGATGCACGCAGCGCTTGCTTCAAATGGCCATAGGCAAATGTGGGTCCTGATGCTAGATGAGCGGCTCGCGCCATCCAGTGAGCGTCAAATGCGTCATCCTCAACCACCTCCCAGATCAGACCCCATTTTTCTGCCTGTTCGGCTGTGATTTTTTCGGCGAAGAGTGCAGCGCCCATTGCCTTTGCCATTCCCATGGCCCGAGGCATGATATAGGTTCCACCCGCGTCTGGGATTAGTCCTATTCTCGTGAAAGCTTGCATTAAATACGAAGACTTCGACGCGATGACGACATCTGCTGCCAAAGCAAGGTTTGCCCCTGCCCCCGCTGCCGCACCGTTTAGCGCTGTTATGGTGGGTACGGGGCAATCTGTTATCGCCCGCAACATCGGTTCGTACTCATCCCGCAAGGTACGCTCCATATCCACCTGAGCTGCATTCGAGCGGTCGCCCAGATCTTGACCAGAACAAAAAGCCCGACCTGTTCCAGTGAGCACGACAACACGAACTTGTGACGCAATCCGTGTAACTGCATCGGCGATCTCTGCGCGCATTTGAGTGTTCAAAGCATTCATAACATCCGGCCGATTAAGTCGGATGCAGCCGATATTATCTTTCAAATCTACTATTAGAGTTTGGTATTCCATTATCAACCTTCTCTATTTATTTCTCGTCATGATTTATTTAACTGCCAAAATAAAACAATATCCTAATGGCAAAAAACAACTAAAACCTCACGTCAACGTCTTAAAATCTGATCCAATTTATCCTTTTCTTCATTGCTTAGGGGCGTGGAAACTACACTCTTTACGTTGCGGTTTCTAGTGATGATATAGGCTCCGCTGAAAATTAAGGAAAGCAGCAAAGCGATTGGAGTTAAGGCCCATAAGATAAGGTTAACACCATTTGCTTGAGGGCGCAGCAAAACGAATTCACCATAACGATCCACTATGAAAACAAGAACCTCTTGGTCAGTTTCACCTTTCATCAGCCGTTCACGCACCAAAAGACGTAGATCTCGCGCAAGAGACGCGTTGCTTTCGTCAATGCTTTCGTTTTGGCACACCAAGCATCGCAAATTTTGGGATAAATCTCGCGCCCGGTTTTCAAGCATTGCATCAGATAGAATTTCATCTGGCTCTACTGCCCACCCCGGGATGGCAATCGCCAACATTAAAACAAAAAAAACCGGCTTGATCATAGTGTGCGGCTTTCTCGAGTGGGCGCGCGTTCGCGTCTTTGGCCAGCGGCCACCCGAAAACGCCGGTCAAACAAGCTAAATAATGCACCTAACGCCATCAAAACAGCACCGCCCCAAATCCAATTTGAAAGCGGTTTTATATATGAGCGCACGACCCAAGTTTGATCCTCTTGTTGATCCCCTAAAGCAATATAAATATCGCTGAAGAGCCTATAATGGATAGCAGCTTCGGTTGTTGGCATTTGCGCCACGGGATAAAAACGCTTTTCGGGATACAATAATGCAACAAACCGTTCGTTCTTGCGGATAACAACAGACCCTACCGTTGTGTGATAATTGGGACCAGAGCGGCGTTCAACATTTTTCAATGTTAATTCATAAGCACCAAAGGACCAGCTATCGCCAACGCCAACGGCACGGATATCTTCTTTTTGCCAAGCTGATAGTCCTGCAACCGCAAAAACCATTATACCAAAGCCACTGTGTGCAAAAAACTTTCCCCAGTCTGCTTTTGGTCGCCGTAAAATACGTGATAGGTTTATCCGCCGTCCAGAATGTCCAGCCAACTCTACAAGTGCACCTGAAATAACCCAAAACCCCAAAAAAAGTCCTATTGGAGCCTGTAAACTTTTATCTGTTTGCCAAGACCAAACAACAGCTGCCAGCAGTAAAGATACAGTTAAAACATAGCGCAATTTTTTAAATGGTCGTTTGAATTCTGCACGCTTCCACGCAAGCATTGCACCAATTGGCAGGATGAGAGCCAAAGCCATCATCAAAGGGGTGAAAACCAGATTAAAATACGGCGCGCCCACAGTAAGCTTTCTATCAAACAGCAGCTCTGCAATCAGCGGCCAAATTGTTCCAACAAAGATGACAAAAGCAGATACCGCTAATAAAATATTATTGGCAATCAGTGCGGTCTCACGACTAACCACCGCAAACACCCCTTGCGCTTCCATAACCGCCGCGCGCAAAGCAAATAGAACAAGAGCGCCGCCGATGAAAACGATTAAAATCAATAATATATAAAGGCCCCGCTCTGGATCATTGGCGAAGGCGTGAACCGAGGTCAAAATCCCTGAGCGCACAATAAATGTACCAACTAATGCGAAACCGAAAGCCAAAATAGCCAATAGTATTGTCCAGCTTTTTAGGCTCTCGCGTTTTTCGACCACAATCGATGAATGCAGTAAGGCCGCGGCTAAAAGCCAAGGCATGAAAGACGCATTTTCCACCGGATCCCAAAACCAAAAACCGCCCCAACCCAGCTCATAATAGGCCCACCAACTGCCAAGGGCGATGCCTAAGGTTAAAAACATCCAAGCGGCCAAAGTCCACGGCCTTACCCAGCGTGCCCAAGCGGCATCAACGCGGCCCTCAAGCAGTGCCGCAATAGCAAAAGAAAAGGAAACGCTCAATCCAACATAGCCAAGGTATAAAATTGGGGGATGAAAGGCCAAACCCGGGTCTTGAAGCAAGGGGTTTAAATCCTGTCCATCAAAAGGTGGAATAGGCATTCTTAAAAACGGGTTAGAGGTGAAAACCAAAAAACTAATAAAGGCAACCCCGATAGTGCCTTGGACTGCGATCACCCGCGCAAGCAGCGAAGGCGTAAGATTTTGACCAAACCAGCCGATACAGGCGCCGTAAAAAGCTAAAATAGCGACCCAAAGCAGCATGGAACCTTCATGATTGCCCCAAACCCCACTTATTTTATACAGCATTGGCTTTAGAGAATGTGAGTTGGAAACAACAATCTGAAGTGTGAAGTCTGATGTGATAAACGCATAAGTTAAGGCCGCAAAAGACCCGCTCAGTAGGAAAAATTGTGCAGTGGCGGCTGGCGAAGCGACAGCAATGAGTTCTGGGCGCCGCAGATGTAAACCAACCAAAGGCACAATGGCCTGAATGCAGGCCACAATCAGAGCAGTTATCAACGCAAAATGTCCAACTTCGGTCACCATGGTGGGAATATAATCTCCATTCATATCAGTGACCACATCAAAACAAAGGCCGATTGTCGCGGTGACGTTCTTAAAGTCTCACCTAATCAGTGGCTGGTTGAAACACGCCTTGTTCTTTTAACATATCTACAACCTCTTTTGGCATATATTTTTCATCATGTTTTGCTAGTATTTCATAGGCTTGAAAAGTATTGTTAATGTAATTTCCGGTTCCTATCATGCCTTGATTTTCGGCAAATAAATCCGGCAGAATACCATTAAATTCCACCTGAACCCGTGCATTTGTATCTGTTACAATAAATTTAATAACTTGGCCGCTACCCCGCACAATCGAGCCTGTTTCAACCAAACCACCTATTCTAAAGATTTCTGAGGGGTCTGGTGGGTCTTGCAAAACCTGACTTGGTGATCTGAAATAGTTTATACCATCGCGCAGTCCGTACCCGATGAGGGCAACGGATAATCCAAGCGCAATAAACATTAGAATTATAACTTGAATTCTGCGTTGCTTTTTAAGGTTCTTCACTCAGATCTCCACATGTTAAGGGAATAACGGAGCCATGGTCAAACCTGTGGTTTCTGGCAAACCAAGCATCAGATTAGCATTTTGAAGGGCTTGACCACTGCTGCCCTTGGTCAGGTTATCAAGCGCCCCGATCACAATTGTGCGTCCGGGTATTCTATCTCCTGCGATCCCTATATGACAAAGGTTGGATCCTCGCACATGGTGTGTGCTGGGCGTTTGCCCAAAAGGCAGTACGTGAATAAACGGTTCTTGCGCATAGGCATCGGCAAGAGTTTTATAAACTACGTCGGGCTCGCCCATAACATAGCCAGTTGCCAAAACACCCCGATTGACCGGAATTAAATGCGGCGTAAATTGGATTTTAACCGACCGTCCTGCAATCGCACTAAACTCTTGATCAAATTCGCCCAAGTGCCGATGGGTTCCGCCAACCGCATAAGCGTTATAGCCTTCTGATAGCTCAGCATGCAGTAAATTCTCTTTTAAAGCACGCCCTGCACCTGAAACGGCACATTTCAAGTCTAATATAATCTGGTCCAAATCAATCACGCCTGCCGCAATGAGCGGCCGCAGGATATATTGTCCAGTGGCGGCATTACATCCAGTCCCAGCAACCAGCCGTCCAACACGAATATCCTCGCGGTAAAATTCAGTTAGGCCATAGACTGCCTCAGCTTGCTCACGCGGTGCACTATGTGGATTGCCATACCATTTTTCATAGTCGTTTACGTCCCTCAGACGGAAATCTGCGCTTAAATCAACTATTTTTAGACTTTTAGGGAGTACAGATATAACTTCCTGAGAGGTTTTGTGGGGTAAAGCGCAAAAAGCCAAATCCACAGAGGAAAAGTCAACCTCTGGGACAGTGACCAAATCGGGCAATTCAAGATGTCTTAAATGTGGAAAAACCTGCTCAATTGATTGCCCTGCCTTGCTATTGGCAATCAAGTGCTTGATCGTCATTGAGGGGTGTTCCGCAACGAGCCGTATCAACTCAGCGCCTGTGTAGCCAGAGGCACCAATTATTGCGATCTGATAGGTCATTTCATTTCCTGATTTTTTGTTTCTTGGCGGAATTTACACGGTATCAAAGGCGATTTTTCGTCGCAAAAACTTAGTAGCTTGAACGGAAACTTGATCTGCATCGCCTGTGGTTATGAACTTTGACACTTGTCCGCTTCCCTTCATATTCGGATGGCGGTCAAGATAATCAGCTAGGCTTTCAGCCACAAGGCTTGCTTGCGAAAAAACTTTAACACGTGGGCCAAGGGCATCCTGAAATATATCCTGCATGAGCGGATAATGTGTACAGCCCAAGATAGCAGCCTGTGGTTTTGGCATTTTTCGCAAAAGGGCCGACACATGGCTGCGGACAAGTGCCTCAGCTAGAATGTAATCCCCCTCTTCAATGGCATCCACAACGCCTCCGCACGATTGCGCTTCGACATCAACGCCGATTGCCCGAAACGCCAATTCCCTTTGAAATGCGCGGCTTGAAACTGTGGCAGGTGTTGCAAACAGAGCCACATTTTTGACTGCGACCTCTCTGGGCGGAGAGTTATCACCCCATTGCCGTTCGGTTAGGGCTTCAATAAGAGGTACAAAAACGCCAAGAACACGTTTGTCTGATGGTATCCAGTTTTCTTGCATTCGCCGAAGGGCAGCTGCAGACGCGGTATTGCACGCAAGGATCACTAGATCACATCCGTCTTGCCACAAACGCTCTACGGCATTTTGCGTCAATTGATAAACGTCATCCGCATCGCGAACACCATAAGGCGCATGCGCGTTATCACCCATATAAGCCAGAGGTAAATCAGGCATTCTATGCTGAACCGCATCCAACACCGTTAAGCCGCCTAGTCCTGAATCAAATATGCCAACAGCCATGCTTTAGGCCCTTCTTTTGACTTTGTGATCATTTTCAAATTCAAAGCCATATTCAAACGTTTCAAGAGGAGTTGGCGACAACTCATAGGTTTTTCTTCGCAAGAAATCCATCATTGATTTAGCATCATTACTATTATGTGTGATCTCTTCGCGTGAAATCGGGTCACCAATTGAAACACGTACGGGTGATCCAACCCGGCTGCGAAATTCATTAATTAATAAACCCATGCGCAATGTATTGTGAAGATGACTCGCAATTTGAAACATCCGGCTTGTATGTCCATCAAAAAAAATCGGCACAACCTGAGCAGGTGATTTGGCGATCATGCGGGCTGTAAAAGATCGCCAGCTTGGGTCCATTGGCCGTGAAAATGGGTTCAAACCTGTGGAAACAGTGCCGCCCGGAAAAATTCCGATGGCGCCATCATTGGCAAGATAATCTAAAGCGTATTTTCGCGTGGCTAGGTTTAGCTTTACGGCGTCTTTGGTTTCATCAAATGAAATGGGTAAAACGATCCGGCTTAATTCGTCTGCCTTATTAAAAACTTGATTTGCTAGAATTCGAAAATCCCCGCGAACCAGAGACAAGATATGTCCCATCATTAATCCATCAAGAATTCCATATGGATGATTGGCAACCAGAATAAGTGGGCCGTTTCTTGGAATACTATCGAGGGACCCGTTGATGATGTCCAAAGACAATCCATAACGTTGAACCATTACATTCCAAAAACTCTGACCTTGAGCTATGTCTTTCTCATATCCCCTGGCGCGCCGCATGAGTTTGACGCGGCCCGTCGCATTTTCCATAAGCTTTATCAAAGCGCGTCCACCCCGCGTTTGTGCAGAGGAGGCATAACTGATTTCGCGCGCGATTTGGCGTTCCTGCATCATCCCTTCGGCCTTAATTTTTTTTGCGGGTGTTACGGTATTTTTCAACGCAGTGCCAGCGAACATTTTACCTATTCGGCCGCTTGAGTTAAACCTAAAGTGGTTTCGTCAATTGAGGCTAAAAGAGATTTTCGTTTCGCGGATGCTTTTTTGTAATTTTCCAATTTTACCGGACCAAAGCCCTTGATTGATAGCGGAAGCATTGCCAATTCAATAATAGCGGGTTTTGTCACAGCAGTGTAACGCGTTAGGATACGCTTTAAGTCTTGCTCATACTGGCGAATTAAGCCGCGCTCGATCTTTCTTTCTTCTGAATACCCGAAAATATCAAAGGGTGTTCCCCGCAATAGTTTCATTGAGGCCAGAATTTTAAAGCCTCGCAACATTCCGGGGCCAAATTTACGTTTTTGTGGGCGTCCGTCAGGCCCTGTCTTTGAAAGCAGTGGTGGGGCCAAATGAAAGTATATTTTTTTGACAGTTTCAAACTGATTTTTCACCTGCGCAGAGGTCATTTTATGCAGTCTCGCCACCTCATATTCATCTTTGTAGGCAAGCAATTTGTGATAGCCCAATGCTACTGCTTCTTTTAGCTCAGAGTCCTCAATTTTACTGAGCATTTTGATATATCTTCTCGCCAACCGTTTACTTTGATACTGACGCAGATGGTCTGCTCGAAACTTTATCTTTTCTTCTAAACTCTTTGGTAAATTGATCACTTTTGGTTGGATAATTTCTTCTGCCTGTTCGGGATAAAGCGCGATCCATCTGCCAATTTCAAATGCTCTTTTGTTGGTCTCAACAGCTGCACCGTTTAAGGTGATGGCTTGTGTAATGGCGGCATGTGTGATCGGCAACAATCCACGTTGCCAGGTTGCGCCGAAAAGGATCATATTTGAAAAAACTGAATCTCCCAACAACTCTCTGGCCAAAGCAGATGAGTCAATCATCAAAAGATCATCACGAAGCCGCGCCTCTAGCGCCAGTGTTAGCTGATCATGCGGTATTTTAAACTCAGCGTTCCGTGTAAAGTCACCTGTAACAATTTCTTGACAGTTTACCACTGCGCCGGTGCGCCCCTGCGCCGTCAAGCCAACAGTTTTCGAGCCTGCCGTGACGACCAAATCACCGCCGATCAAGGCATCACATTCACCCAATGCAACACGAATAGCGCTAATAGAACCGGGATGCTCGGCCAAGCGGCAGTGGATGTGGACTGCCCCACCCTTTTGCGCCAAGCCAGCCATTTCCATCATGCCTGCCCCCTTACCATCTAGATGGGCAGCTTGTGCCAGAATAGCACCAATAGTGACCACACCAGTGCCTCCAACACCTGTGATCACCACATTATGCGTTCCATCGATGGGCGCAATGGTGGGTACAGGCATATCCGGTAAGGAAATTGATTTTGCTTTTCGTTTTTTTGGCTGCGCGCCCTCAAGAGAAACAAAAGACGGGCAAAACCCGTTTACACAGCTAAAATCTTTATTACAGGCGGATTGATCAATTGCGCGCTTGCGGCCGAGTTCTGTTTCAACCGGAGAAATGGCAACGCAGTTTGATTGAATACCGCAATCGCCGCAACCTTCACAGATGTCTGTATTTATAAAAATGCGTTGATCAGGATCAGGGAACTCATTTTTTTTCCGCCGGCGACGCTTTTCAGCAGCGCAGGTCTGAACATATACAATCGCGGAAACGCCCATCACTTTCGAAAGCCTTTTCTGAACGTCAAGCATTTCTGCGCGTTCATGCCGAGAAATCGTTTTTGGAAAAGCGTTGAAGTCTAAATCTTCTTTTTCATCATAAACAAGGGCGATTTCACTCACGCCCATTGCCATGAGTTCACGAGCTATTCTTGGCGCGCTCAAGCCCCCATCATTGCCCTGACCGCCGGTCATGGCCACAGCATCATTAAACAGGATTTTATAGGTAATATTCGTATTGGCAGCGAGGGCTGCGCGGATCGCTTGAATGCCAGAGTGATTGTAAGTTCCGTCTCCTAAGTTCTGAAAAACATGGTTCCGTGTGGAAAAGGGCGCCTCACCGATCCAGTTTGCGCCTTCTCCGCCCATCTGGGTAAAGCCAAGCGTTTCACGTTCCATCCATTGCGCCATAAAATGGCACCCAATCCCAGCATAGGCACGAGACCCTTCAGGGACTTTTGTAGAGCTGTTATGCGGGCACCCTGCGCAGAAATATGGGAGGCGTGCTGCTATATCAGAGGCGTTATCCGAGCGGCGAGCTTCAGACAATTGGGCCATCCCGCCGTCAACAAGAGTGCTATTACATCCTTCCTCAATTAATATTGAGCCTAATTTTTCGGCAATCCAGATTGGATCGAGAGCACCCTCAATCGGAAACAGCTGTTCTCCTGACAGACCCTTTGCGCCGCCATAAACGCGCCGCCCTCTTAAATCATCAAACAAAGCTTCCTTAATCTGAACTTCAATCAGTTTGCGCTTTTCCTCAACAACAACGATTAAGTCTAGCCCTTCTGCCCATTCTTGCATCGAAAGTTTATCCAGTGGCCAAGTTTGGGCTACTTTGTAGGTGGTTATGCCCAATCGTTCTGCTTCCGCATCGTCGACATTTAACAGTGACAGTGCATGCACCAAATCAAGCCAGTTTTTGCCTGCCGCCACGAACCCTATTTTCGCACCAGCATGACCCTGAACTCGCTTATCAATTTTATTAGCTCGGGCAAAAGCTTCAGCGGCCTTCACCTTATACTGCAATAGCCGTTTTTCTTGCTCTGTCGGGGTGTCAACCAAACGGATGTTCAATCCACCCTCAGGCATTTGAACTTCGGGATATTTAAATACCTTCCGATGGGGATCGGCATCAACGACCGAGGTTACTTCAATCGTGTCCTTCATGGTTTTCAAACCAGCCCATAAGCCAGAAAACCTTGATAACTCATAAGCATAGTGCCCATAGTCAAGAATTTCTTGAACCCCTGCTGGGCTCACAACTGGGATATGTGCGTCCACCATCGCCCAATCAGACTGGTGCAGCGTTGTGGAACTTTCCCCGGTGTGATCATCCCCCATCGCCATCACAACGCCGCCTTTTGCGCTGCTGCCGGCCATATTTGCATGACGCATCACGTCGCCGCTGCGATCTACCCCCGGGCCTTTTCCGTACCAAAGCCCAAAAACTCCATCAAAACGACCCTCTCCGCGGAGTTCGGCTTGCTGCGACCCCCAGATCGCGGTGGCAGCGAGGTCTTCATTCAATCCTTCTTGAAAATTGATGTCTGCGTTAGATAACACAGCATTTGCACGCTGCATTTGAAAGTCCACTGCCCCAAGCGGAGAGCCACGATAGCCTGTCACATAACCAGCTGTGTTCCATCCTGCTTTAAAATCGCGCGCTTTTTGTGCCAACATAAGCCGAACGAGGGCTTGGGTTCCGTTTAACAGGACAAACTGTTTCGATAGATCAAATTTATCTGCCAATGAGACGATTTGGATGCTCACAAATAAACTCCTACTACGTACACTTTTCTTGATAGTAAGAAGATAGGTCACAAAACCTGACATAGCTAGCTTTTTTTGATTTACGTCCTGTCATTTGGCATAACTTGTGACCAAGGAAAGAATCATGATTCACTTCAACCATAGGATTCAAATATATGGATTGGGATAAATTACGGATATTTCATGCCGTCGCTGACGCGGGCAGTTTAACACATGCAGGCGATACTTTGCGTTTGTCACAAAGTGCTGTTAGCCGCCAAGTTCGCGCCTTGGAGGAAAGTCTAAATACCACGCTTTTTCATCGTCATGCTCGTGGCCTTATTTTGACCGAACAGGGGGAATTACTGTTTGATGCCACGAGCGCTATGAATAAACGCTTGGATACTGCCGCTGCGCGTATTCGGGACAGCGAAGAAGAGGTATTTGGAGAGCTCAGGGTCACCACAACAACTGGATTTGGGTCGCTATGGCTGGCTCCAAGGTTGCCAAAACTCTATGAATCTTATCCAGATCTAAAAATCGATCTAATGTTGATGGAGCGGGTATTGGATTTGCCAATGCGTGAAGCTGACGTGGCCATCAGAATGAAAGAGCCCAGCCAAGCCGATCTAATCCGGAAACGTCTTATGAGCGTTCGAATGCGTTTATATGCATCTCCGAGTTATCTAGAGCGCCATGGTGAGCCCAAAACATTAGAGGATATGAGAGATCATCGGTTGATTTGTCAAAACACCCATTCACCGCAGGTGGCAGCAGGGTTAAGCTTGGTCCAACGCTTGTTGACCTATGATATCCCAACGACCTTGACTGTGAATAACTACTTTGGCGTTCTACAATCGGTGCTACATGATTTAGGCATAGGGGTATTGCCGGATTATATCACAGAGGAATTTGATACAGTAAAACGGGTTTTGCCCGATGTCGAAAGTGTCGAAGTTCCCGTTTATCTGGCTTATCCTGAAGAGCTTCGCCATTCAAAAAGGATCGAGGTCTTTCGCGATTTTGTTCAATCAGAAATTATTGAGCATAGAAAAAAGCTTCGCAATTTAGAAAGTGCACCATAAATAGAATAAGCTATGCGCTCAGCGCATAGCGGATTTGCTTAGTGAAGGTTAATTTCCTCTTGAATGTGGGTTAAGCCAACCTTACATCGTTGAATATACAAGGACGCGAAGTTTTCCGTTCTTGTACCTCCCTGTTGGACTAAGGCCGAGCTTTGCTCGGCCCTTTTTTTCTAAACTACTCTATAGAACGATGAAAAATACCTGCTCTATGAACCGGCTATTTCATAAGGCGCCCGACGCCCGTTAAGCTCGGTTGAAGACTGGACAAAGTTCTCATGTGCCACGCCAACACTTGGTTTGATGATAAAACTGGCACCCGGCATAATTCTTCAATTTCCTCAATTACATCAATTGTTTGCAGATTTGTACAAGATAGAAATATTCCTTCTACGGGCCCTTGATTACATAATGTCCTGCAGGCATCGATGATCGACCCGCCTGAAATCCTTGCTACACGTGTTTCAACGGCTTCATCGAACGAGCCAAATACCAAAGAGTTTACGCCATTCTTTTTAAGTGAATTGCGTAGTGTGAGCGATACCTCAGCAATATAGGGTGACAAAAACCCTAACTGAGAAATTTTCAACTTTTTGCATGCCACGATTAAGGCTGTTAGTGGATCAGTGACCGCTAAGGTATTGCACCCAGACGAAATCAATTCGGTTACTTTTTCTGCTCCTATGACAGAAGTGCCAGATGTGCATCCGTACCCCACAACGCCAAAGTCCACAGGCGGCGGTAAAAGTCGGGCCGCTTTGGGCAGTTCGGCCTCCATCATGGCGAGTGTATCGGCGCTCACTTCAGGGGCGCTTGCAACCCGAGAAACGTAAAGAGCAACATCATTTTCCGGAAAATATCGCCGCATATCGCTTTCAATGGTTTCATCTGATTGCAGCGTTACAAGACCGATATTTGCACGGCTTCCAACAGGTTTATCCAAGCTGTATTTAAAAATATTTTGCATGGCTAAATTTCCATAATGCTATCTGGGGCCTGCGGCGAAATTTGTTCAACACCAGCTTTGCGAATAACAAAGTTATCTTCATGCACAAGCATACCGCCATTTGGGATAGCGACAGAGGGTTCTAAAGTTATGACCATTCCCTCTTTTAACACCGTGTGGTCATTGGGGATAAATGATGGCCATTCCGTAAGCTGCATACCCAAACCATGTCCTAAACGGCCAACGTCACCTCCGCCTTTTCCACCCGTCAAGACATTGTCCATCGCAAGAAAAACATCTGCAGCAGTATTGCCCACCTTTGCAGCTATTTTACCGGCTTCAGTTGCTTCAATGAGACGGGTGTATCCTACCGATATCCGACTATCTGGTTTGCCGATGGAAAAGTTTCGATCAAAGTCGCAAAAATAGCCATCAGACATTAACCCCGTATCTAGCATTAAAATATCCCCCTCGCATAAAGGGTGATCATTTGCAGGCGAAATTACGTCACTATAGCCAAGAGGTCCGGCTCCTCCAGCCAAATACGGAACCCAGTCGGCGCCTTCTTCCAAACATAATTTTTGAAACCCGCGAAACACAGATTCTAAAGACGCGCCTTGGCTTGCCACTTCTGAAACACGTGAAAACGCCGCGTTAGCAATATCACAAGCACGGGAGATTTTCAAAATTTCAGCTTCTGATTTAATCAACCTGAGCTTTCGGATAATGCCAGCGTCGCCAGCAAAAACAAAGTTTGGCAGTCGCTTTTTTAGATGCCCAAAATCTTGCAAAGGCATACGAAGATGACTTTCGTGACCAGAGGGAATCCCAAGTTTTGCAGATTTGGGTAAAACCTCTGACAGTGTTTCCGCTAGCAAACTTATGCCATCATCAATAGGATTAGGTGCTGTCCACGTGCGAATATCTCTGACCCAAGTTTTGGCCATTAAATCGGCGCCAATAGAGGGAATAACCGCAATAGGGTCACCAGATTGCGGCAGTATCAAAAACCATGGCCGCGTGGGGCTTTCCCAAAAACGGGTTAAAAAGCCAGTGAAGTAGCGGACCTCGGGTTCGGTGGTTAACAGCAGGGCGTCAATGCCTTCATACACCATTTCAATCTGTGCATTTTGCGCTCTAGTTTTGAATTCAGCAGGGTGAAATCCACGCATTATGAATCGCTTTCCTCACTTACAATACACAGCACTCGTGAATTTTGATTGATCTCGGGAAAACCATTTAAGAGCGCTACCAATCCTGCGCCTCCAGAGGGTGTTGTCTCTAGTCCTTTAATTGACAAAAGTGGCATCGCTTCTTCGGCAGCTTGATCAGAAATCAAGGCGAACATATCGGCATCTCGGGCGAGGCCTTTCAAAGCAATTAAAGAGGGCTCTTTACAGTCCAAGCGCCCCATATTTGAAACAGGTCCCGGTGTGTTTATGGCTTTACCGGCAAGAATACTTTGGAAGATTGCTGGTGCGATTTCTGGTTCGACAACTATAATTTCCGGTTCATTGCCCCAAGCATGGCGGAAATATGCCGCTGCCGCAGCAGCAAGCCCTCCTACCCCGGCTTGCAAAAATATATGAGTCGGAGTGTGCGGTACTTGCGCCACAGCTTCGGCTGCCATGACCAAATAGCCTTCCATCAAACGGTGTGGTATATCTAGATAGCCATCCCAAGAACTATCAGACAGCAATATCCAACCTTGTTCTGACGCTGCCTTTTGCGCCGCCTCCATGCTGGCCTCGTAATTGTCCCCTGCGCGCACCACCTCGGCTTTATGGGCGCGAAGCTTTTTGGCAAAACTTTCGGGAACCGTGTTAGACAAGTAGATCACCGCTTTGGCACCAAACACTTGCGCACCTGCGGCAACGGATAATCCATGATTGCCGGCACTGGCAGTTACATAGGTCACATTAGACACATCAGCATTCTGAGCTGCATGCGCAATAACATAGGCCGCACCCAAAGCCTTAAAGCTGCCCAACCCCATGCGCGTGCGCTCGTCTTTGACAAAAACGTGTCCCGCACTGCCGAACCCTTCGAGACAGTGTAGTGGTGTAGTGCCGGCGTCAGGGCACCGCGTAAGTAGATTACGCGGTTCAGACACGTTTACACTGGGGAATGGGACGTCGGTTAACCCTTTGGGTTCGTCGGACAAATGTCTGGAATGTTTGTGTATTTTCATGGGCCCTCTAGATTTCGCTTTCTCAAGTGGTGACAGAGAAACGTCTAATTGCAAGCTTATTGACGACACTTTAGGTTCAATTGCTCCGTTTACGGAAGCTTTAGCAATAAATATTTTCTTCTGAAATTTCCCATTAGCGCAACTTGCTCTTGTCCAGCCCTTGGCTTAAGACAGCCGCAAATAGATGCTAGGGGCTTGAGCATGACCGAACCAGAGATTTCAGAAGACTTGATTGCGGCACATGGGCTTAAACCTGATGAATACGCAAAAATTCTAGAAATCATTGGACGGACACCAACCTTCACCGAGCTCGGTATTTTTTCGGCAATGTGGAATGAGCATTGTTCCTACAAATCTTCTAAAAAATGGCTTCGAACTTTACCCACTAGCGGGCCACAAGTGATTTGTGGACCAGGTGAAAATGCAGGCGTGGTTGATATTGGTGATGGGCAAGCTGTGGTCTTTAAAATGGAAAGCCACAATCATCCTTCATATATCGAACCCTATCAGGGCGCTGCCACAGGGGTTGGCGGCATCTTGCGCGATGTGTTCACCATGGGAGCGCGCCCAATAGCTGCGATGAACTCATTAAGCTTTGGCGCCCCAGATCATCCAAAAACCAAACAATTGGTGCATGGGGTGGTTGAAGGCGTGGGTGGTTATGGAAATTGCTTTGGCGTGCCAACTGTTGGTGGTGAGGTTAGATTTGATCCCGCCTATAATGGCAATTGTCTGGTCAACGCCTTTGCCGCTGGCCTCGCAGATGCGGATAGGATTTTTTATTCGGCGGCTTCCGGGGTTGGAATGCCGGTGGTTTACTTGGGCGCCAAAACTGGACGAGACGGCGTTGGCGGTGCAACCATGGCGTCGGCTGAATTTGATGATAGTATCGAAGAAAAGAGACCAACTGTGCAAGTTGGTGATCCATTTACTGAAAAACGGCTTATGGAAGCCTGTCTTGAGTTGATGCAAACCGGCGCAGTGATTTCAATACAAGATATGGGCGCAGCGGGTCTAACCTGCTCTGCCGTAGAAATGGGCGACAAAGGTAATCTTGGCATTCACCTTGATCTGGAAAAAGTTCCTGTTCGCGAACCCAATATGACAGCTTATGAAATGATGCTTTCTGAGTCGCAGGAACGCATGCTCATGGTTCTAAGCCCAGATAAAGAAACCGAGGCAAGGCGCGTTTTTGAAAAGTGGGATTTGGATTTTGCAATCGTTGGAAAAACTATCGCAGAAGATCGCTTTCTAATTTATCTTGATGGAGCTTTAAAGGCCGACCTTCCGCTAAAAGCTTTATCCGGCAATGCCCCTGAATATGATCGTGAGTGGCAAGAGCCATTGCCTGCACCCCCATTACAAGGGCTCCCGGATATTGACCCTATAGAGGGTTTAAAGGCGCTTTTGGCTGACCCGAATTATGCGAGTAAGAAATGGGTTTATGAACAATATGACAGCCAAGTCATGGCAGATACGATAAATTGCCCTGGATATGGCGCTGGCATCGTTCGGGTGCATGGTACAAAAAAATCATTGGCGTTCACCAGTGATGTAACACCGCGTTACGTGCAGGCAAATCCCTATGAGGGCGGCAAACAGGCGGTTGCAGAGGCCTATAGAAATCTAAGCGCGGTTGGTGCAACTCCGCTTGCGAGTACGGACAACTTAAATTTCGGAAATCCCGAAAAGCCGGAAATAATGGGCCAATTTGTAACCGCGCTAAAAGGTATTGGAGAGGCGGTTTCGGCTTTGGATATGCCGATCGTTTCTGGAAATGTCAGCCTTTACAATGAAACAGATGGTGCCGCGATCCTACCAACGCCAACTATAGGGGCCGTCGGACTTATCGCAGAAAACGACGAGCCTATTATTGGCAAAGCCCGTGAAGGTCATGTTTTACTTCTTTTGGGGGAAAGTGACGGGCATTTGGGGCAATCTGCTTTATTGCATTCCGCCTGCGGGCGCACCGATGGTGATGCGCCTTTAGTGGATTTAGAAGCTGAAAAGAAAAATGGTGAGTTTATCCGGTCAAACCGGGCGCTTATTGAGGCGTGCACTGATATATCTGACGGTGGACTAGCACTTGCTGCTTTTGAAATGGCTGCCGCTGCTGACGTTGGGGTTAAGTTGGATACTTCCGATATCGCAGCATTATTTGGCGAAGACCAAGCACGATATCTGGTGGTTTGCGATTTTGATCAAGCCGAAGCGCTTATGAGTGCGGCGAGCGAAGCGCAAGTCACTTTACAGTTTGTTGGTAAATTTGGGGGCAGCGCCATTAAATTTGGGACGCTCTCGTCAGAGCTTGCCGAGCTTTGCGGCATTTACCGAAATGCCTTTGCTGAGCAATTTTCTTGATTTTAAATGATAGAGCATTGGTTTGAAACCCCTCTTGCGGTAGCGTACATACCGACCTACATCTAGATTGAGTGACACAAGGAAGATTACCATGGCAATACAAGCTCAAGAGATCGAAGAGTTGATCCGGGCAGAATTTCCTAAGGCTCAAGTAACCATCACCGATTTGGCTGGTGACGGCAATCATTATGCTGCTGAAGTCATAGATGAAAGTTTTCGTGGAAAAAACCGTGTCCAGCAACAAAGAGCCGTTTATGCTGCCCTTAAAGGAAAAATGGATGGTGCAAACGGCGAGCTTCATGCTTTAGCGCTGACCACAAAAGTGCCGTAGCAATAAAAATCGCAGAAATATCAGCCGTAAACTGAGCGCTGCTCAGAAAGGAGTTTGAAAATGAACAACGCGAAAGAGAAAATTGGCGAAGCAATTAAAGAAAATGATGTGGTGCTTTTCATGAAAGGCACAAAGGAAATGCCGCAATGCGGATTTTCCAGCCGGGTTGCAGGTGTTTTAAATTATATGGGCATAGACTATAAAGATATTAATGTTCTAGCCGATGACGAAATCCGGCAGGGCATTAAAGACTTTTCAGATTGGCCAACGATCCCTCAACTCTATGTTAAAGGCGAATTTGTAGGTGGCTGTGATATTATCACCGAAATGGCGCTATCAGCGGAATTAGACACTCTTTTTGACGAAAATGCTGTGTCCTATGACAAAGATGCTGCAAACAAAATTCGTGAAGCCAACGGTTAAACTAGATTGAAAACTGGTTTGTTTTGCCCGGTGTTATTTATCCAGCTGATCTGCGATAGCTTCAGCCCGGGCAGCCAATTCCGCTAATCCTTCGGAAATTTCAACTGGAACAGTTGGCACTTCCACACGCACAGGTTCCGGTGGTGGTACATTACGTATTTTTGACAGTTCCGAATTGAGTTCTTGCAGAGTTTTTTCAGCAGCATTTAACTTATCTTCCAAGGCCGCAGTTTTATCGGCCAACATCAGACCGGACATCAACAGCATACGTTCCTCGGGAACCCGTCCGATTTGCCCAATTAGTTGAGTCGCTTCTTGATCAAGCATTTTAGCGGCAGACAACAAATATGGTTCCTCACCGACTTGGCAAGAGACTTTAAAAACACGCCCGCCGATTTCAATATCAACCTCTGGCATTATGCATCCTCCCCAACTGTGGCGTCGCCGTTATTCAAGGCAAGCGCTAATTGATCATAGAGACGCTGCATTTCCTTTGTTTCTTCCTGGCGATCGCGTTCTAGCTGATCCAGCTGTGCGCGTAACTCTAAAATCTCGTATGCTTCTTGGCTATCCTTAGCCTTCTGTAACTGATCTTCCAATTGTTTATTGGCTGCGATCAATTCAGAAATTGTGTTGCGTGCGTCATGATCTATACCAGTTGAATCTTCTCGGACGTTTTCGGATTTTTCTATGCTGACAGAAATTCTATCCAAAGCATCCTTTATACGACCTTCAAATTCCGAAAATTGCTCCATTTTAAACCTCTGCTACTGCATCCATTACCGTTGGTTTTTGCCTGACGTAATTATGCGAAAACTTTACGAATCGCATTTCAACGCTGTTAGTGTTGAGTTTAAACCAGCCAATTGAAAAATGCGCCCCCTTTGAGAGCGTTTAAGCAGGCATGCGCTTGAACTTCGCTACGAGCCTGTTATGCAGCGCAGTAATAAGGGTAGAACAAAGGACATCTGGCCAATGGACATTAAAGCGACACAAAAAGAGCATTCAGAGCACTGGGCAAAAGCTTCGGCAATTCGCACCTTAACACTTGACGCCATTGCTGCCGCTAATTCTGGACATTCCGGTATGCCAATGGGTATGGCCGATGTCGCGACGGTTTTATTTGAAAAACATCTAAAATTTGATGCAGCCGCACCGTCTTGGCCAGACAGGGATCGCTTCATTTTATCGGCAGGTCATGGCTCAATGTTGATCTATAGTCTGCTGCATCTGTGCGGCTATAAAGATTTCCCCATTGATGAAATTAAAAACTTTCGCCAGCTGGGGGCAAAGACAGCCGGACACCCGGAAAACTTTCTGTCCGAGGCAATCGAAACAACGACTGGTCCATTAGGACAAGGCGTTACAAATGCCGTTGGCTTTGCCATAGCTGAAGAAATTTTACGGGCTCGTTTTGGCAAAAAGTTGGTCAATCATCATACCTATGTGATCGTTGGGGACGGCTGCCTTATGGAAGGGGTCAGTCAGGAGGCCATAGGTTTGGCTGGCCGCCAAGAGCTGTCTAAACTCATCGTGCTGTGGGATGATAATAATATTACCATCGACGGAACTGTTGATCTGGCCGATAGAACGGACCAGATACAAAGGTTCAAGGCCTCTGGCTGGCATGTGCAGAAAATTGATGGTCATGATCCAGAGGCCATTGATACTGCGCTTATGGCCGCCAAAAAAGCCAATAAGCCATCCATGATTGCCTGCAAAACTCATATCGCATTGGGATCAAGTGCTCAGGACACTTCGAAGGGGCATGGCGCGTTGACTGATCCGCAGCTGATTGCAGATACCAAAAAAGTCTACGGTTGGAGTGCAGATGAATTTGAAATCCCAGCTTCGATAAAATCTGCCTGGGAAGGTATTGGTCAGCGCGGCGCCACCGATCGCCAGGAATGGGAAGAGCGTTTATCTTCTGTCTCCAGCAATAAACAAAATGAATTTCATCGCGTTTTTGCCGGCGAAATTCCCAAAAAGCTGACATCGGTCATTCGGACCTTCAAAAAACAAATGTCAGAAAACCCGCAGAAGGTTGCCACGCGTAAATCAAGCGAGATGGTCTTGAATGCAATCAACCCAATTATGCCTGAAACGGTTGGCGGATCCGCAGATTTATCTGGTTCAAACAATACGAGATCCAAAGACATGGATGTATTTGACACGGTTACAAGACATGGGCGTTACATTCACTGGGGTGTTCGTGAACATGGCATGGCCGCAGCAATGAACGGAATGGCTTTGCATGGCGGCATTCGCCCTTACGGCGGAACATTCATGTGTTTTACAGATTATGCTCGACCTGCGATGCGTTTGGCGGCGCTGATGAAAGTGCCAACAGTTTTTGTAATGACGCATGACAGCATTGGATTGGGTGAAGATGGGCCCACGCACCAGCCTGTTGAGCATCTGGCTATCAGTCGTTCGACCCCAAATACACATGTTTTCCGACCTGCTGATACAATTGAAACGGCAGAAGCGTGGGAAATTGCTCTTAGTTCGAACCACACCCCATCTGTTTTGGCGCTGTCACGGCAAGGTTTGCCAGCAGTAAGAACCATACATAAATCCGCCAATCTATCTGAAAGAGGCGCTTATGTACTTGCCGATAGTGAAGACAAACGTCAGGTCATTTTAATTGCAACCGGCTCAGAAGTTTCGCTTGCTTTAGAGGCCAGAACTGCGCTGCAAGCCGAAGGAATTGGAACCCGCGTCGTATCCATGCCCTGCATGGAACTCTTTGCAGAGCAAGATCCGTCCTATCGTAAACGTGTTCTTCCTGGGGGAGCGTCTGTTCGTATTGGTATCGAAGCCGGAGTTCGGCAGGGATGGGATCGTTGGCTTTTGGGTGAACGTGGCCGTGAAGCCAAGTCTGATTTTATCGGTATGTCCGGATTTGGGGCCTCTGCCCCGGCCAATACACTTTTTGAACATTTTGGCATCACCACGCAGGCAATAATTGAAAGAGTGAAAGCACTACTCTGAACGCGAATGGCCTTTGGCAGTGAGTCGCTGCCAAGGCCGTTTGGGCTCAAATAAAACGCGAACCCAGTTAAAACATTTAAATGTTAGCGCAAGCAACTAAGTTTGCTTATAGTTTAACGCTAACATACTGGTAAATATATTGAATTTTCATTTCTATTGACCTGTCCCTTAGCTATAAGCAGTTCAAGACTGCGTATAGGGGAAAACAAATGACGGTGACTTTGGGCATAAATGGTTTTGGCCGTATTGGCCGGTCGACATTAGCGCATATCGCTGAAAGTGCGCGTAACGATGTGCAAGTTGTAAAGATTAATGCCACTGGCCCAATAGAAACAAATGCACATCTTTTACGCTATGACAGTGTGCACGGCCGGTTTTCTGGACAAGTGACCGTTAAAGGTAACACCCTCGACCTTGGCCGAGGAGCCATGCAGGTTATGTCAAGCTATAAGCCAGAAGAGCTTGACTGGAACGGGTGTGATGTTGTGCTCGAATGTACTGGCAAATTCAATGATGGTAAAAAGTCTGCTATCCATATGCAGCGGGGTGCAAAATCCGTCTTGATTTCAGCGCCGGCGAAAAATGTCGATAAAACGATTGTATATGGCGTCAACCATCGGGAATTGATGGCAAATCATAGGATAATTTCAAACGGCTCTTGTACAACCAATTGCCTTGCGCCCCTTGCAAAGGTTCTGCATGAAGCGATAGGCATTGAACGCGGCATTATGACGACAATCCATTCATACACCGGGGATCAACCCGCATTAGATCGCCGGCACAATGACCTATATCGCGCACGCGCAGCGGCTATGGCAATTATTCCCACGTCGACCGGCGCGGCCAAAGCATTGGGTGAGGTTCTGCCGGATTTAAACGGAAAACTGGACGGTACAGCCATGCGGGTCCCTACCCCCAATGTATCCGCAGTAGATCTAACTTTTGAAGCAAGCAAAACTGTCACCAAAGAAGACGTAAATGCCGCCGTAAAAGAGGCGGCAGCAGGTCACATGGGGCATGTCTTGGCCTATGACCCAGAGCCAAAGGTATCAGTAGATTTCAATCACACAACTCATTCATCGATTTTTGCCCCAGAGCAAACCAAAGTTATTGATGGTCGAATGGTGCGTGTTTTGGCTTGGTATGACAATGAGTGGGCTTTCTCGTGCCGAATGGCGGATGTTGCGGCAACGATGGGGCGGCTTTTGCATTAAGGACTTGCCTTGATCGCTCAATCGACTTAGGCTCTCCACGATTTATTTACACTGTTGCTTTATTTTTTAATTTTGGAACTTTTAATCTTGTCAAATCGCTCCTGGCTTATCTTATTTTTAGGAATTGTTGCCCTTTTCACGGGTGATATATTTATCTCCGATGGTGAGACTTTATTATTTCTTGGACGACGAATACTCGTGTTGATCGAGTGGATCGCCTTTTGGAGATAATCTAACTCTAATTTCAGGCTGTTTTATGGTTGACAATTGCTCTGAAATATCAATGTTAGCGCTAACTAATGGGCAGTGTTAAAGAAAGAAAAGTTATGGCGTTAAAAGTTGCAATAAATGGCTTTGGTAGGATCGGACGCAATATTCTGCGTTCAATCGTTGAAAATCAGAGAACTGACATTGAAGTTGTTGCCATCAATGACCTAGGACCGGTTAAAACCAATGCGCATCTTTTTAAATATGACAGCGTTCATGGGAAATTTTCTAAAGACGTCAAAACCACGGACACTTCAATTGATGTTGGCTTGGGTCCGATTGCAGTAACGGCACTGCGCAACCCTGCAGAATTGCCATGGGCTGATGTAGATGTTGTGATGGAATGCACTGGTATTTTTACCGATCGTGAAAAGGCTGAGATCCATCTTCAAAACGGTGCTAAGCGGGTTTTGGTATCTGCGCCCTCAATTGGATCCGACAAAACAATCGCGTATGGCGTGAACCATGAGACTTTGAGTGCCAGTGATGTGATTGTTTCCAATGCCTCTTGTACGACAAATTGCTTATCGCCTGTTGCCAAAGTTTTGAATGACGCGATCGGTATAAAACGTGGGTTTATGACGACGATCCATAGTTATACTGGCGACCAACCTACATTGGATACAATGCACAAAGATCTTTATCGGGCACGCGGCGCAGCACTTAACATGATCCCAACAACCACCGGCGCCGCCCGCGCAGTGGGGTTGGTATTGCCGGAACTGGATGGGAAACTGGATGGCGTCGCTATTCGCGTTCCAACACCGAATGTATCATGTGTGGATTTGACATTTGAAGCCGCACGCGGCACGACAATTGAAGAAATCAATGCCGCCATTCATGCTGCTGCCGCTGGACCAATGAAGGGTGTTTTGGGCGTAACGGATGAACAGCTTGTCTCTATGGATTTCAATCATGACAGCCATTCTAGCATCTTTGCAACGGATCAAACAAAGGTAATGGACGGCACGCTGTGCAGGATCCTTACATGGTATGACAATGAGTGGGGATTTTCCACACGGATGGCCGATACAGCTACCGAGATGGGCAAATATCTGTAATTTAAGTGTCTGCTAAAGCTCAGGAACCCTATTTTCCGAGCTTAGCGAGCAAGCGTTCATGCACTTCATGTGTGACAAACTTGGACACATCGCCATCTAAACGGGCTATTTCTTTGACAAGTTTTGACGCGATTGCTTGATGTCTTGCTTCCGCCATTAAAAACACCGTTTCAATTGTTGAATCAAGCACTCTGTTCATGCCAACCATTTGAAACTCATATTCAAAATCGGCAACCGCACGCAGTCCTCGTACGATGACACTTGCACCCACGTCATGTGCGCAGTCAATCAATAAATTTTCAAACGGATGCGCAACAATTTCAGTACCAATTTCAGCGGACAAACCAGAGCATTGTGTTTCAATCATTGATACGCGTTCTTCCAGTGAGAATAGCGGTCCCTTGTCACGATTGATGGCGACACCAATAACCAACCGATCAACAAGCATAGCCGCACGGCGAATGATGTCGATATGTCCCAGTGTTATCGGGTCAAAAGTTCCAGGATATAGCCCAATACGCATTTGAAAGTCCTATGCCGATAAATAATTCTTTCAGCAAGCAACAATATTGCTGGCAAAATTGCAAGGGTCAGTACCCCATTATCATACCTTCCAGAGCGTCTTTTTCCATTGCCAATTCAGAAAGTTTGGCTTTGACCACGTCGCCTTGGGTGATAAGACCGATCATTTTGCCATTATCAACCACAGGTATGTGTCTGAACCTCTTATTTGTCATAATAGTCAAGACTTGATCTGCGGTTGCCTCGCGTCGGCAAGTGACAAGTTTTCGCGTCATAAAATCGCTTACAGGCGCGCCCAAAGCTGTTGCGCCACGATGCGATATCGCGCGTACAATATCTCGCTCTGATAAAATTCCGCTGGCTTCTTTACCGTTTTCAGAAATGACAACTGTGCCAATTTTATGCTGGGTTAACACTGCCGCCGCCTCTACCAATGTAGTCCCCGGCGTCACGGTAATAACATCATCGTTCGTTTTAGAATTCAAAATTTGCTGCACCAGCATTCATTTTTCCAAAATAATATTACAATAAAGCAATCATATTTGTAATTATATTTTTGTCAAGATGATCTCTCTAAGTGATCAAGCTCTAAGCGGATTTCTTTAGCCAGGGCCTCTACAAACTTGTTCATTCTATCCATACGGCGATCTTCATAATGGCGAATAAGGTAAAAACTGCGCGTTAATGAAAACTCATCAGTAAGAACGCGTTTCAATACCGGAGCAAAAGGTAAAGCAAAATCATGAACCACACCAAGCCCTGCCCCTGCTCGCAGCCAGTTGAACTGGACTGCGACGGAATTTGATGCCAGAGGCAGGCGCTGAACACCAAGATCAGTCAAATAATCAAGTTCTTTGTCAAATATCATATCAGCAATATATCCAATGAACCTATGGCCCTTTACATCGGATAATTCGATAAGCGGTGGTTTATCCCTTAGGTACTCTTCCGAGGCCGCCAAATGCAATTTGTAGTCTGTTAACTTTTGCGCTGTCAGCCTACCAGTTTCGGGCGGGCTGACGGCGATAGCAATATCGGCCTCACGTTTGGTTAAATTAATCACGCGCGGCAAGGCAACAATTTGAATGTCTAAATTGGGGTTTTGGTCTAAAATTCTGGCGCACACTTGTGGTAACAGAAAGTTAGCACAGCCATCAGGGGCTCCAATTCGAATTTGCCCACTTAAAGAATTAGTTTGGCCAGAAATTTCTTCTGTTAAACCAAGCATTGCTTGCTCGACCCTCGCAGCATGGTCAAGCATTCGATTACCTGCGTCGGTTAAAGCATAACCAAAAGTTGAGCGCACAAATAAAGAAAGACCTAGTAGGTCTTCAATACGGGAAATCCGTCGCCCAACAGTTGCCGGGTCAAGCTTTATATGTCGCCCAGCCGCCGACAAGGTTTCATACCGAGCGACAGCTAGAAATATTCTCAAATCATCCCAATTTTCTGTCATCTCGCACCTTTGCAATTTTGCAGCACTATTTTGTGAATTTTCCTCTTTTCACCACATTTTTGCAAGGCTAACCTCATAATCAAATAAATAGGAGAGCTCTCATGCAAGAATTAACCCATTATGTTGGTGGTGCGAATATCAAAGGAACATCGGGGCGCTTTGCCGATGTCTTCAATCCCGCCACCGGTGAAGTTCAGGCCCAAGTGCCTCTGGCTTCGGAAAGTGAAATGGCGCACGCAGTAGAGGTGGCGGCAAAAGCCCAGTTAAGCTGGGGTCAGGTTAATCCTCAGCGCCGTGCACGCGTAATGATGAAGTTTGTTGACCTGCTTAATCGTGACATGGACCGTCTGGCAGAAGCGCTAAGCCGCGAGCATGGTAAGACCTTTCCAGATGCCAAAGGCGATGTTCAGCGCGGGCTTGAGGTTGTTGAATACTGCATCGGTGCGCCCCAATTGCTCAAGGGTGAGTTCACAGACAGTGCCGGTCCGGGAATTGACATGTATTCAATGCGGCAGCCTTTGGGGGTCTGTGCCGGTATTACGCCGTTTAATTTCCCCGCCATGATCCCAATGTGGATGTTTGCGCCGGCGATTGCCTGCGGCAATGCCTTTATCCTTAAACCGTCTGAGCGTGATCCCTCCGTTCCACTGATGCTTGCGGAACTCATGGAAGAAGCTGGATTACCCAAAGGCATTTTACAGGTTGTTAATGGCGATAAGGTGGCTGTAGACGCAATTCTTGATCATCCCCTGATCCAGTCGATTGGTTTTGTCGGCTCTACCCCGATCGCTGAGTATATCTATGGTCGAGGATGCAGCAATGGGAAGCGCGTACAGTGCTTTGGCGGGGCTAAAAACCATATGATCATTATGCCCGATGCGGATCTGGATCAGGCAGCAGACGCTTTGGTGGGCGCTGGATATGGCGCAGCTGGCGAACGGTGTATGGCGATTTCGGTTGCTGTGCCGGTGGGTGATGAAACGGCCGACCGTTTGATTGAAAAATTAGTGCCGCGAATTGAAAAACTGAAAGTAGGTCCCTACACTGCCGGTGACGATGTTGATTATGGCCCTGTGGTTACCGCCGCAGCCAAACAAAACATCCTAGGCCTGGTGCAAAGCGGCGTGGATCAGGGCGCAGAGCTTGTAATTGATGGGCGCGATTTTAATCTTCAGGGCTATGAAGATGGATTTTTTGTTGGGCCACATTTGTTCGACCGCGTCACGCCAGACATGGATATCTACAAAAAGGAAATATTCGGACCGGTTCTAAGCACCGTTCGTGCAGGCAGTTATGAAGAGGCGATAGGTCTGGCGATTGATCATGAGTATGGCAACGGCACTGCAATTTTTACCCGTGACGGAGATGCCGCACGCGATTTTGCTAACCGGATCAATATTGGAATGGTGGGGATCAATGTTCCTATTCCCGTGCCCCTTGCCTATCACACATTCGGCGGTTGGAAAAAGTCTGCCTTTGGGGATTTGAACCAACACGGCCCGGATGCTTTCCGGTTTTATACTCGGACAAAAACAGTGACGTCACGCTGGCCCTCTGGCATAAAAGACGGCGGCGAGTTTAACTTTAAAGCCATGGACTAAAACACCAGTTCGAGATCATCTATAGCCGTTGTTTACGGCTATAGATGAGCGGACTAGGATAAAGGAGCCTTGGGATGGATTTTGCTTTAACCGAAGAACAAAATGCTGTGTTTGATATGGCCTATGCTTTTGGCCAAGAGCAGATCGCCCAAGAGGCACGCGCTTGGGAAACACAGGGCACTATTCCCAAAGACCTTTGGCCAAAGGTGGCTGATCTTGGGCTTGGGGGAATTTATGTCAGCGAAGATCAAGGCGGATCAGGTCTCGGCCGTCTTGATGCAACACTTATCTTCGAAGCTCTGGCCATGGCCTGCCCTTCTGTTAGTGCCTTTTTATCTATTCACAATATGTGTGGAGGCATGATCGACAAGTATGGCAGTGAAGAAACCCGTACGCGGTGGCTTCCAGATCTATGCTCCATGCGCAAAGTTTATAGCTATTGCCTTACCGAACCGGGATCAGGATCAGATGCGGCAGCTCTTAGCACCAGGGCTGAACGAACCAATGAAAACTATGTAATGAACGGCACGAAGGCGTTTATTTCCGGTGGGTCCTATTCTGATGCCTATATCGTTATGTGCCGAACGGGCGACCAAAGCCCCAAAGGAATATCTGCGTTGGTAGTTGAAGCCGGAAGCCAGGGCCTGAGCTATGGCGCGCTAGAAGAAAAAATGGGGTGGCGATCACAGCCCACGGCGCAGGTCCAGTTTGATGATTGCACCGTTTCTATCGACAACCTTTTAGGAGATGAAGGTCAGGGCTTCAGCTACGCGATGGCTGGTTTGGATGGCGGACGGTTGAACATTGCCGCCAGCGCGCTTGGCGGTGCACAAGCCGCGTTGTCTGCCACCCTAGAGTACATGGGCCAGCGAAAAGCCTTTGGTAAATCCATTGATCAGTTTCAAGCTCTGCAATTCAAGCTTGCCGAGATGGAAGTGAAACTACAGTCCTCGAGAACATTTTTGCGTCAAGCGGCTTGGAAGCTAGACAATGGCACGTCAGACGCTGGTAAGTTCTGTGCGATGGCCAAGCTGTATGTGACCGATTGTGCGTTTGAAGTGGCCAATAACTGTCTGCAACTTCATGGCGGTTATGGCTATTTATCTGACTACGGTATCGAAAAAATTGTGCGAGATTTGCGGGTACATCAAATTCTAGAAGGCACGAATGAGATTATGAGAATGATTATTTCAAGACATATGCTCGCAGCCCGATGAAAGATATCAATATTCGCATTTCTGGCCGGGCTGGCCGCATCACCTTGCAGCGCCCCGATGCTTTAAATGCCATGACCTATGAGATGTGCACCGCAATTGAGGCGGCACTTATGGACTGGCAAACCAATGATACCGTTGATCTGGTAATTATCGATGCGCTTGGAACCCGCGCCTTTTGCGCCGGAGGTGATATTGCGGATCTATACCAATCTGGACTGGATAAAGATTATGCTTTTGGGCAAAAATTCTGGGCAGATGAATATAGACTAAATGCGCTCATCGCCCGATATCCCAAGCCTTACATTGCTCTTATGCAAGGTTTTACCATGGGTGGCGGCGTGGGCATTTCATGTCACGGAAGCCATCGAATTGTTGGTGAAACCAGCCAGATAGCGATGCCCGAATGTGGAATTGGTTTGGTTCCCGATGTGGGTGGTTCCTATATCCTGTCGCGTGCGCAAGGTTTCTTAGGAGAATATCTTGGTCTAACAGCGGATCGTATGGGGCCAAAAGATGCAATCGAGGTTGGCTTTGCAGATTATTTTATTCCGCAGGATCGTTGGGCGGCAATGACAAAGGAGCTGGAAAAGACCGGCGACCCAGAGGCCGTCAAAACCTATATCGCTGACGCGCCTGCTGGAAAATTTGCAGATGCTTTACCAATGATCAACACCGCATTCCAATCAGGAGATCTTTCCACAATCGTTAGAGAATTATCAAATCAAGATAGTTCTTTTGCAGAAAAAACATTGAAAGCCATGGGCCGCAACTCACCTTTATCCATGGCCTGCGCACTTAAAATAATTGAACATCTGAGGGATAGATCAGGCGATCTTGAAATGGCGCTGCGCTGTGAATATCGCTTTACCGCACGCGCAATGGAGTTTGGGGACTTCCTCGAAGGTATTCGGGCCGCTATAATTGACAAAGACCGCACGCCAAACTGGCAACACAATATGAGCAGCGTTCCCACCGCAGATATCGAACATATGCTTTCCCCCCTTGGGGCAATGGAATTGCGTTTATAGGAGAGATGAAATGAACATTGGATTTATTGGCTTGGGCAATATGGGCGCCCCAATGGCAGAAAACCTGACTGCTGCAGGTCTAAATGTCACCGGCTATGATCCCGTTGGGGTCACTGCCAAAGATGTTGCGATTGTAGGCTCGGCAGCAGAGGCCGCCGCAAATGCTGATATTGTCATCACAATGCTTCCCAATGGGGATATCCTGCGCGCAGTTGCGGATGAAATTATTCCCACTATGGCTGCTGGCGCTGCCTTTTTAGATTGCTCAACGGTTGATGTTGAAAGCGCGCGCCATGTGGCCCAAAGGGCGGCCAAGGCTGGCGTTTTACCGCTAGACGCCCCGGTCTCTGGCGGTGTTGGCGGCGCAACCGCTGGCACTTTAACCTTTATGGTTGGCGGCCCAGAGGTAGGATTTGCCAAGGCCAAACCAGTATTCGACATTATGGGTCAAAAGGCTGTCCACTGCGGAGATTCAGGAAATGGTCAAGCGGCCAAAATATGTAATAATATGATTTTGGGGGCCACAATGATTGCCACCTGTGAAGCTTTTGCGCTTGCCGATAAACTTGGTCTAGAAAGGCAAGCTATGTTTGATGTAGCCAGCACCTCTTCAGGCTATAGTTGGTCGCTTAACGTCTATTGTCCTGCTCCGGGCGTTGGACCACAAGCCCCATCAGACAATGATTACAAACCGGGTTTCTCTGCTGATCTGATGCTAAAAGATCTACGCTTAAGTCAACAAGCGGCCACGGCGGTGGATGCAGATACTCCGATGGGGGCTGCAGCAACGAAGCTTTATGGTGATTTTGTAGAGCAGGAAAACGGAAGTGGCCAAGATTTTTCTGCAATGTTGCCGCGCTTTTCTGGGCGAAATCGGTCACAATAAAATACTTTTATTCTCAATACCTTTTGTAATGGCACTAGAAAACCGAAATACTATTGCGAGTAACTATGGTTTCTACCCAATGGTAAAAAAACTAAAGTTTGCTTCTGATATCCAAAAATTGAAATTTATGAGTTTAAAAAAATATTCAAAATGCAAAAAATTATGCATTTTATTGTTGACCGATTCGAATTGTTTTCGTAGCGTAACGTCATAAGTCGGCCAGTCCGACGGGGAGAGAAATTTATAAGTGAAAAAGAGCCTTTAATCAGGCTCTTTTTTATTGGCCGCTGTCCTGTAACTTAGTGTCTTTTTTCATTCACATTGATTTCATGCTCATGACATCGGATAAATTGCATGATATCACGCGTTCATAAGCAGCAGAGGTAAATTAATGTTAAATCGCTTTGTCACAATATCTTTCTTTTTTGTGCTTTCATTTTTCTCATCCGCACAGCTTTTGTGGGCACAAAATGTTGAGGCAGGTGAAGGCTTATCCTTAGGGTTAGCTGTCCCGACACCTGAAATTGGGCAACCTTATATTGCAGAGCGGGTCGGCGACTGGAATATTCGCTGTGTGCGGACTCAAGATGGCAATGATCCATGTGAATTAGCCCAAATTATAATCAACGAGAGAAACGAACCTGTGGCTGAGATTGCATTATTTAAATTGCCATCTGGTCAACCCGCCGTTGCAGCGGCGAATATTGTTGTGCCACTTGAAACGTTGCTCAATATTCCTCTCACTATTTCCTTTGGGCCTAATAGCATAAAAAAGTACCCCTATTCATTTTGTTCCTCTGTCGGCTGTATAGCCCGTATTGGCTTGACCGAAGACGATATCGCACTGATGAAAAAAGGGTTAGTTGCCAATCTCATCATTGCACATCTGTCTCTTCCCAATGAAAATGTTATTTTTGAACTGTCTTTAAAGGGCTTTACGGCCGCCTATAAGAAAGCAACGATTATTCAAAACTAGCGGTTTTTAAGGAAATCCAAAACTGACTTCGCCGCGCAACTCCCGGGCGTCAAAAAGGGTGCTTTCAAGCGATCTACTGTGCTTTGCATAGATTGAAATTGGGCAGTGGGATTCTTTAAAACATCACAAATTGCAGATGCAATCGCATCTGGTTGGCAGGCTTCGCCGATATACTCGGGAACCGTGCGCGTGTCGGAAACCAAATTGACAAGATTAACGCTATCCACCTGCAGCATGCGCCCAATAATCTGACGAGATATCCAGTTCATATCATAGGCTACAACCATTGGCGTTTGATTGATTGCCAGTTCCAATGAGACTGTACCAGATGCAGCCAATGCGACATCCGCCGCTTTAAAGGACGCTCTTTTAAATTTGCCTGCTTGATCCAAGCTAAATTCACGTGGATCCAGAACAATAGGCTTATGCGTCCATTGGCGAACCTCGCTCTGCACCAATTCAGCCACTGATGGGGCAGCAGGAAGTACAATATTCATGTCAGGATAACTGTCTTTCACCTTTGCCAAACTGTTTTGGAAAATCGGGGTTAAACGTTTGATTTCCGAGCGTCTTGAGCCCGGCAAACACACTAAAATAGGCCCTGAGTTTAGCCCAAAATGCGATTTAAACTCAGACACTTCCTGTGGCGTGGCGATGCGGTCTTGAACCACAGGGTGCCCGACAAAATCACAGCTCATTCCTGCGTCCTGCATAAGTGGCGGCTCATACGGAAAAAGGGCAAGAACATGGTCGATGTATTTTGCAATCTTGCGCGCGCGTCCGGGCCGCCAAGCCCATACGGTCGGCGCTACATAATGAGCCGTTGGGATATCATATGTCTGCTTGACCAAATCGGCTACTCGAAATGAAAATTCTGGAAGATCAATTGTGATTAACACATCAGGCTTTTCATCCAAAACTGCTGAGGCCGTTTGGCGTATCCGCTTTTTCAGATGACGATACTGGCTTAGGATCTCGGAAATTCCCATCAAAGAAATTTCTTCCATCGGGAAAAGGCTCTTTAGCCCTATTTCTTCCATCAACGCACCACCAACGCCGATAAATTCGAGTTTATGGGAAATGTGTTGTTCAAACCCCTTCATCATCGCAGCGCCAAGTTTATCCCCTGAGGCCTCTCCTGCAATGATGAATATTTTCATAACTCGGGGTCCTGCGCCAAAATAAAAATATCCAGTGACTGGGCCAAGGACAGCGTGGTGTCACGATCAAGAACCAGCACTTTATCTGGGGAAATTACGATGCCGGACAATCCAGCCTTTGCCGCTTGGCGTATGGTTTGCGGCCCTATGGTTGGGACATCAACCCGCATATCTTGATTTACTTTCGGTCGCTTGACCAACACCCCACCTTGAGAAGATCGCAAAGAGCTCGACGTGATGGCAACAAAATCCAACAGGGCTTCGGTGCCTTGTAAGGTCTCGATCCCAAGAACATGGCCCCCTTCCACAACCACGCCCTGACCAATATCAAGCGTACTCATATGGCGTAGAATTTGATCTGCATAAGCAACATCAGCCAATAGAGCATCCGGCAATGCGCCAACAGCTGCACCCGCAAGCAGGGTTAATTCTAAAGCGATGTCCTGCGGGGCGACAACATCAAAGCCCTGATCTTCAAAAAGTGTAATCACGTACCGAAGAACTGTATCGTCGCCCTTTTGCAAAACTTTTATAAAATCAGGCGCAATGTTATGCATGAAGGCATCGAACTTTGCGGGATCAAGTTGGGGCCGCGACATTGCACCGGCCATAACGATTTTTGAAATCTCATGATGCTTTAACAGTTCAAATAGACTTTGCAATCTTTCAAACTGACAGACATGTAGGTTTTCTGATGCTAATTGGTGCGCCATGCCCTCAAATACGACACACAGCGCATCTGGGACAGCTTGATGCAGTTGCACTGGCAGACGACCATCCCCTGCAAGTATCGCAAGACCCGATGTCATATCATTCGCCAGGTGTTAAAAAAGAGCGATCCGATACGCCGGTAACAAAATCAACGATTTGCTGAACATAGTCACTTTCGGTTTCCTCGCCCAATCGCTTGGCGCGCTCTTGAAAAGCGCCCTCGCCTTGGGCCAGCATCTGAAAAGCAGCCCGCAAAGCAGTGATATCCGCACGCGGAACTCCGCGCCGTTTAAGCCCAACTAGGTTTAAACCATGCAGTTCACCGCGCGGCGCCTGTACCAACCCGTGGGGAATGACATCATTGGTCACCATTGTCACCGCCCCGATGATGGCGCCCTGCCCGATGCGCACAAATTGATGAAGCCCCGAAAGACCGCCAACAATGACGTCATCCTCTAAAACACAATGGCCAGCAACCGCCGCATTATTGACCAAGATCACCCGGTTGTGGATCTTCACATCATGCGCCACATGGCACCCGGCCATAAACAAGCCATCATCGCCAACCTGCGTTAGACCGCCGCCACCCGTTGTGCCGGTATTCATAGTAACATGCTCACGAATGCGGTTACGGGCTCCGATGCTAAGGGAGGTCTTTTCACCTTTGAATTTTTTGTCTTGTGGAATTTCGCCCAAAACTGAAAATGGGAAAACAACAGTTTCTTCCCCGATATCTGTTTTGCCGCTAACCACAACATGACTTTTCAAAGTTACTTTATCACCAAGCTTTACCTCTGGTCCAACATGGCAGAATGGTCCTATATCACACCCCACTCCTAGCTCGGCGCCCGGCTCTATAATCGCACTGGGATGGACAAAGGAATTGCTCATTCTACGCCTCCTGAGGCAAATCCATCATAGCAGTAAACTCGGCTTCTGCGGCCATTTCGCCCTCAACACTGGCGACACCGCCAAACTTCCAAACCTTTCCGCCCGGCTTACCGCGCAGAGTGGTCAGCTGCATTTCCAAAACATCCCCCGGAACAACTTTGCGGCGGAATTTACATTTATCAATGGCCATAAAATAAATCAGTAACTCTTTGTCAGCCAAATCTAACGCGGTTCCAACCATAACCGCAGCAGTTTGCGCCATAGCCTCGATGATTGTCACGCCCGGCATAATCGGATTACCTGGAAAATGGCCCTGAAAATGCGGCTCGTTCATAGTCACGTTTTTCAAGCCCTTGGCCGATTGTGTACCATTGATATCCACCACTTTATCGACCAGTAAAAAAGGATAGCGGTGGGGTAAAATTCGCTGGATGAGTTGTATATCTGCGCTCAGAGACTGGCTGCTCATTTGAAACCTTTATCTTACGTGTTGTAATGTCCTAACAATCTGAGCGGTTTGCAGCAAGGGGTGATCTGCATTGGGCGCAAAACTGGAGAATGCTATCGCTTTATAATTGGCATCCTTCGTCTGCGAGACTAAGCCCACTCAACATGAAAGCTTGGCGATTAGGATGACCGTTAATTTATAGATGTGCCTGCCAACTCCTTCATAGGTAAAACTATTTCAAGGAGCGGATGGAATAAAATCGTTCAACAGACATTTCAAACGTCTTTTCAAAGCAATGTTCCCAATCCTTTTTTCGACCAATGCATTTATAAAAGGAGAGTATAGAATCAGATCCACTACGGTCATATAAGAACTTTGCCGCAATGAAGCCTTTTGTATAATGTAGATTTTTATAAGTGCCGCGCATATCAAAACTTTCCATTTGAGAAAGTTCAAGCGAGCCCGGCG
This sequence comes from Rhodobacteraceae bacterium Araon29, assembly GCA_039640505.1. NCBI lineage: Bacteria > Pseudomonadati > Pseudomonadota > Alphaproteobacteria > Rhodobacterales > Paracoccaceae > Rhodobacteraceae bacterium Araon29. Next base: position 1,913,278 of record CP046865.1, read on the forward strand.
GAATGCTATCTCGCACCAACATATCAATTAGATCCAATCGCGCTTCACCGAATCTGGAAATATGTTCAGATAGTTCGGCAGCACCTTCAAACATCCATGCAGGTCCAAGGACGTCAGTTGCGGATTGGCCGGGGTTGCGCAACCCGCCTCCTGTTAATTCATTTTGAACAATGTGCATCATCTCATGAGTAATGTCAGGACAGAACTTCTTTTCGTCTCGTATTCTATCAAGCCAAAATGCTTGATCCCCCACGCAAAAACGGATTGTTCCAGCGGTGACGAGCATACCACCTGCCTTCCCTCCTCCGCAAAATTCGTTTCTGACGGATGTATTTGGAGAAACTGAAATCTGGCCCTTATAGTAATTTTGAAATATTTCATCCAAAACCACTATATCGCGAGCAATTAAGAACGGAATTCTTTCGGAACCTGTTCTATATTCTAAAAGGTCTGTTCTTTCTGCACATTGGTCTAATATATTTTTTGCTAATAGATCAGCGACAGGATCCAATTCAGCCTCTGACACAATAGTAAAATGTTGTGTTTCGATTTCTATAATGTCACTTGCTAACACATGGCCGCTAAGCTTTAAAGTTATGAGAAAAGATAAACAAAAATGCCCTGAGACGCTAAATATTCGTGCTTTATACAAACTTGGCTTCCCTATTTGTGCAATTTACTATCGTCTAAATATCAATTGCTTTTACCTAAGTAATTGGCAAAAATTTTAATTTTCAGGTGTCGCTACACCGTCGCCTAACCTTTGATCAATCAAAGTAATCGCTGATTGCGTAATATCGGCTTGTGGAAAAACAATCATACGTTGATCGTCTTTTTGGATTAAAATCGATGCGCCACGTTCCTGCATCAATTGGGAAAATATAGGGCCTAATTGACGCAACAGATTTTCACGTGCAACCTGCAAATCTTGGGTCAGTTTATTTCTTCGTTCAGATTGCTCTAATCTGAGCTTGGTTGATTTGGTGTCAAAAGCTTCGGCCATTTCGCGAAACTCGTCTGGCGGTGTTTCAGCTCTTACATCTCGCAGCTGTTTTTCTTCAGCGATTAACTCACCTGCAATCCTGTTGAAATCATTGCCTAAAGCTCTTTCTGCTTCTCTAAAATCTGCCTGCAAACGTTGACCATAGATGGTTTCCGTAAAGACGCGGTCGAGGTCCACCACCAAAACCTGAGTATTTGACGTAGATTGTGCAAAGGTTGGTGAAGCACAAAGGAAGCAGGCTACAGCAACCACAAAGATCTGCCGGACAATATGCCTAAGCATATTTAAAATTGGGTTGAGAGCGTGAACTCAAAGTCTTGTTCTTTATCATACTGTTCTTTTTTAAGTGCTCGGGTGAAATTAAACCGAAGCGGCCCGATGGGTGTAGCCCATAAGATCGCAGCGCCCACAACTTGCCGCGTGCTACTATCTTTATACAACACATTTGGATCGCTGGTGGTAATTCCCCAAAGTGATCCGACATCATAAAAAACGCTTCCAGACAGTCCAAATTCTTCTGGGATGCCCAATGGAAAATCGGCTTCAAAACGGGCAACTGAAAATTGCTCACCGCCCAATGCATCATTTACGGAGTTTGCAACATATTCGCGCGGTCCTATTCCGCCCGGCTCAAACCCCCGCATAATTTGACTTCCCATACTAAAGCGGTCGATCACGCGGCTTTGACCCTTGGAATAGTTTAAAATACCACCTTCAAGCGTTGCTCGTAGTGTGACCGCGTCTTTAAGCACCTTTGTTTGGCCAATTAGTTTTGCTTCAGTTTTGATGCTAGAAGTATTGCCTGAAATGCCAGAAAAATCCTGATTTATCTGAAAAAGAATACCCGTGTCAGGATTGAACCCACTACGCCGTGTATCAAAGCGGTAGGTATACCCCAAACCGTTTGAAGTGACTGCTGGTAAATCTTCTTCAGCTGAAATCACATCCCCGAGAGTGTTTTCAGCGGTTATATCACTATTTTTGGAGAATAGGCGAAGGGCCAAGCGCCCATTTTCTCCCATTGGAAAGCCTACTGTCGGTTCAAAGATCACAGACGTGGTGTCATAAAGAGAATTTTGCTGAGCGGTTTGCCGAAAAGCCGCATTGAGCGAAAACGATAAATCATTGTACAAAAACGATGGCTCGGTAAAGCGTAATGAATAAACTTGGTTGTCAGTGCCGCCCTTTAAAGCGAGGGAAAGAGATTGACCACGCCCAAGAAAATTGCGCTCTCCATACTCAAGCGCTGCTCCAAATCCTTGTGCGCTAGAATAACTGCCGCCCAATGACAACGATCCAGTTGCTTTCTCAGTCACGACAATATCAATAATCACTTGCTCGGGCGAAGAGCCGTCACGCGAGCTGATATCTACATTGGCAAACAATCCCGAGGCCCGGAGACGACGGGCAGTGGCGCCAATGTCGCGCGGATTAAAGGGATCGCCTTCGGCTGTTCGAAAATACCGCCGAATGACACGATCCAATGTCCCTTTATTTCCTTCAATATTTATGCGTTCGACAAAAAGACGCTTGCTGCGGGTCAACTCAAACGTCACATTCAAAAGCTTGTTGGCTTCATCACGCGAAATTTGCGGCATGACTTTCATAAATTCGATGCCTTTGCGCAGCGCCAAATATTCGAGACGAGCAATATCATTTTCAACAGCAAGTGGTGCGTAAACTGAATTTTCTTTGATTTTCAAAGCCGCTGAAAACTCATCTGCGTTCACATTTGGCAAACTTGAAACGGCTGCGACTTGACCAAAGCGAAATTGCTGACCTTCGCGAAGATTGAATGTTATAAAATACCCATCACGCTCTTCTGCCAGTTCAGCCGTGACATCATTGACCCGGGCGTCAACATAGCCCTTAGACCGGTAAAAGTCCTTTAATATCTGTTTGTCGTACTCAATCTGATCTGAGTTAAACGTGTCGCGTTGGATCACGGTTCTTAGAAACCCAGCCTGCTTGGTTTGCAGAACACGGCGCAAACGCTGATCGCTAAAGGCAGAATTACCAACAAAACTAATACGTTCTATTTCAACAGTGCCACCCTCAAAAATTTCAAATACCAAGTCGACTCTGTTGTCTGACTGACGAATAATTTGTGGTGTTACTTGGGTCGCCAAGTTTCCAATATCAGCATAAGCTTTTACGATAGCCTCGAGATCCTGCTCAATATCTGTTGGGTTAAATACCCGTCTAGGTTTCACACTAACGAGCGACTCAAGCGTTTTATTGGTGATCTTTTTATTACCTTCAAATGCAATCTGGTTCACCGTTGGAAATTCTTGAACGGTGATTAGTAAGCGACCATCTGAGGGTTGCAATTCAACACTTTCGAAAAGCCCGCTGTCAGAGATATTTTGATAGGCCGTGTTTAATTCTGCTGCATCTACAACCTGTGCAACTGGAATGCTTGCGTAATTTAGAATTGTTGAGCTTTCAATACGTTTGTTCCCCGTTACCTCAATCGAGCTAAAGCGAAATTCCTGTGCAGAAACTAAGCCTGCAAAAACCGCGAGAAGGCCAAACATAAAGCCAAAAATGAGATTATTTATCCAACGCCATTGCGTCCAGATGCCAAGCCACTGAGAATATTTCATTTTTTGCACGCCTCTCATGAGCTTACTCCGCTCTGATGTTCTGCTTTTTGATTATCGGGAAAGCGCTTGTTTGTCAAAACTACATTAAAAAAATTATCAGCAAATTCTCTTACCAGAACTATGGACAAAGCACGTCATTTGCCATCGCAAACATCATGAAACTTAAAATAATGGCCAACCCTGCTACCATGAGTGCATTCAAGATTGCCTCGTTTGGGGGTCGGCCTGTCAAAGCTTCATAACCAAAAAATACCAAGTGCCCCCCATCAAGGACCGGTACAGGAAAAAGATTTATCATGCCCACGGCCGCTGATAACACAGCGATGAACCAAAGAAAGTTGTCCCCTCCTTGGCGGGCCATTTGGCCAGATGTTTCCGCAATTCCTATGGGACCCGATAGATTACAGCTGCTAATTTCGCCAGATACGATGTGATAAAGCCCGGAAACCGACCCGGAAATTATCGACCAAGTTCCATTTACTCCAACCGTCAAACCTTTTGTAAGACTGAGCGGTGAAACCAATGGATCAAAGAAAAAGCCCCCGCCAACAACGCCGATACGCCAATGCTTTTTGAACCCACCGTCTTTAGATGGCTCGTCCATGGCTTTGGGAGTCAATGTGAGGTCTATTTCCTGACCATCCCGCCAAATAGTAACTGCCAAAGGCATTCCATCAGAAGTTTCTACATGACGCCTTAGATCGCCAAATGTAACTATTTCATCCCCCTGAACAGAAACAATAAAATCACCCTCTTTTAGCCCAATGTCTGCAGCTGCCGAGCGCGGTATGACACTTAATACACGCGGTGGGTTTACATTTGGTCCGGGCAGAACAAGCCTTTGACCTGAGCGTTCAATTTCATAAACAAATTCGGTCGATCCATTTAAATTGTTAAAAAATGCTTGAACCGCAATGGGTTGATCAAATTTTGGAATTTTTTGACCATTAATGGACCGCAGAACATCACCGTTTTCTAAATTGTGCTCAAAGGGCATCGGATATAATGTTCCGATTGTCAGAGGGTCGCGCAATTGACCTTGCCAAATTGAGATCCCCGAAAGTAATAAAATTGCAAAAGCGAAGTTGAACAATGGCCCAGCAGCGACCGTTGCGGACCTTGCCCATAAAGGTGCACCTGACAATGAAGACCGCCGTTCACTTGATGACAGCATATTAACAGCTGCTCTATCGGCCTGACTTGCGGCGTTCTTGTCGCCTAGGAACTTGACATAACCACCAAGAGGAACGGCTGCTATTTGCCATTTGGTTCCGCGATTATCGGTTTTTGACAGTAAAACCGGACCAAAGCCCAACGAAAAAACCTCGGCATGAATACCCGACCAACGTGCAACAATATAATGCCCATATTCATGCACTGCCACGATTACTGATAATGCGACGACAAAAGCTACCAGCGTTAGCAAGAGACCGCCAAAAGCGGGGATAATTGAAATCAAATCCAAAGTTTCGGTCCTGTATTTATGCGCTCAGTGCGCTAATTTCTTCCTGTCCGATCGTCCTGCCCATATGGTCTGCATGGATTATATTATCAAGGCTCTGCTCAGTACTTAACTCGCAAGCCGTTCCAAACAAGCGGTGTAGAGTGCGGTCTACTACTTCAGCCATATCTAAAAACCTAATTTGGCGGGCAATAAACGCGTCTAGAGCGACTTCTTTTGATGCATTGTAAACTGCACCTGCAACGCCGCCCAACTCAAGCACATCATAGGCGATTTTAAGCGCTGGAAACCTGTTTTGATCAGGCTCTGAAAAATCCAGTTGCCCTATCTTAGTAAGGTCGAGCCGGTTGAGCGGCAAAGGTTTGCGATTAGGGTAGTAAAGCGCAAATCCAATCGCATGACGCATATCGGGTGGCCCGACATGTGCGAGCAAATTACCATCGTGGAAACCAACAAGCGCATGAACAATGGACTGAGGGTGAATTAAAACCTCAATTTGCGAAGCCTCTATTTCAAAAAACTCTTTTGTTTCTATGACTTCCAAGCCTTTATTAAACATAGATGCGCTATCAATTGTAATTCTTGTTCCCATCGACCAATTTGGATGAACCATAGCCTGCTCTGGCGTAACTGTCGCAAGTTCTGAGTTTGACCAGTTCCTAAATGGACCACCAGAGGCGGTAATAATAACGCGCTCAACAGCACTTTTACTTTGGCCTGTAAGAGCTTGGAAAATAGCGGAATGTTCACTATCTACGGGCAAAATCATTACGTTGTTTTCTGCAGCGGTTGCTTTCATCAACCCTCCAGCGGCCACCATGCTTTCTTTGTTTGCCAAGGCGAGATTTGCGCCATTAGACATGGCGATCAACCCTGGTTCAAGTCCAGCGGCGCCCACAATAGATGACATCACCCAATCAACTGGCATTGCAGCGGCCTGGGCAATAGCCAACTTACCGGCGCTAACGCTGATACCGCTGCCCGCCAGAGCATTTTTGAGGTCTTGATAAAGCGCGTCCTCTGCAATGGCGGCATGTTTGGCGCCAAGCTCAATGGCTGATTTTGCCAGCAAAGCAACATTACGCCCACCAGTCAGCGCCACCACCTCAAAGTTGTCCATATCGCGTCGAATAAGGTCGATTGTATTTTGACCGATGGAACCAGTAGCGCCTAAAATACTGACCCGCTTCATACAGGAAATACCCAAGGAGCGGTGAGTATAAATCCAAGTGTTGCCCCCACCATTGCATCAAATCGGTCTAATAACCCCCCATGACCGGGAATAAGGTTCGAGCTGTCTTTCACACCGCAGACCCGTTTAAGAGCGCTTTCGCAAATATCCCCTATCTGACCAGCAAATGATAAAAAGACCGAAAAAAGAACAAAGCCAAAAACTGTAGTTTGCGGCGCAACGTAATCTTTCACAACAAAACTAATAACCGCCACAACAAACCACCCGCCAAGCGTTCCAGACCAAGTTTTTTTTGGGCTCACTTTGGCCCAAAATTTAGGCCCTCCGATAGTTTTGCCCACGAAATAACCGGCCACGTCGGTAAAGACCACCAAACAAATCAGCCAAAGTATAATCGGCAAGCCAAAGTCTTGTCGCAAATCAAATAGAACTGTGCCAGCAGACATAATCGCAAAAGAAAACAATGCTCCTATATTTTTATGGTGCACAAAGAACATCCGTTGAAGGACTGCTGATATGAGTAGCAGTGTTACACTGACCCATAAAGCATCCCAAACTGATGTGGCTATGATCGTAAAGGCAGCGAGGCCCGTGATGATCCATATCTTAAGCTTTGAGCCTGCGGTCAGCATTGACCCCAATTCCCAAACCATTGCTGCTATGATAATAACGATTAAACCAGCAAACCAAAGCCCACCAACCCAAAGGGCAAGCCCAGCAATCGTGGCCAACACCAACGCAGACCCCAGTCTAGGTGTAAGATCGCTCCAGCCCTTTGCGCCCATCATACAGAGGCACCTCCAAAACGCCGAGAGCGTTGGGAATAACCGGCGACGACCTTTTCAAAGACGTCAGCTGTGAAATCGGGCCACAAGGTATCGATAAACTCATATTCTGCATAGGCTGATTGCCAGAGAAGGAAATTTGAAATGCGGGCCTCACCAGAGGTTCTAATCACCAGATCAGGGTCCGGCAAAACATAAGTATCGAGATATTTGGGCAATGTTTCTTCGTTTACATCTTTTGCAGATAGTTTTTTTAATTCAACATCATGGGCCAGTCGGCGCGTGGCGCGTGCAACTTCATCCCGGCCGCCATAATTTATCGCAACGGTTAAATGCACAAGATCATTGTCTTGGGTCATAAGCTCTAAATCATCCATTAAATCAACGAGCGTATCTTCAAGCCTAATGCGATCACCAATGAAACGCACCCGCACTCCGTTATTTTTAAGGTTTGCGGCTTCTTTGCGAATATATTTCTCAAACAGGCTCATCAAACCGGCGACTTCCGCTTGCGTTCGTTTCCAGTTTTCTGTCGAAAAGGCAAAGATAGTAAGATATTTTACGCCCAGTTTAGGGCAGCTTTCCAATATTTCCCGGATGCGGGCTGCGCCAACACGATGGCCAAAAAGACGTGGCCTGCGGCGCGCCTGCGCCCAACGTCCATTGCCATCCATAATAATAGCAACGTGATTAGGAGTTTTATTATTTTTATCAAAATTTTTCATTAAACTAACTTTTTTGCTGACCCTTAAACTTGCATAATTTCTGATTGCTTAGAGGTAAGCGCGTCATCAACAGCTTTAATCGCCGTATCGGTTAACTCTTGTACCTCTGTTTCCCAAATCTTTTGGTCGTCCTCGGACATTCCATCGGTTTTGGCTTTTTTAATCTGATCCATTCCATCGCGCCTAATATTTCGAATAGAAACTCTGGCGTGTTCTGCATATTGCGCAGCCACCCGGGTTAATTCGCGGCGGCGCTCTTCATTCAGTTCTGGGATTGGCAGCATAATAATTGTGCCATTAAGTTGCGGGTTGATGCCAAGACCGCTTTCGCGAATGGCCTTTTCTACCGCGCCAACCATTGATTTATCCCATACATTCACTGTCACCATACGGGGCTCTGGCACATTGACTGTGCCCACTTGGTTGATCGGAGTGCGTTGCCCGTAGGCTTCGACATAAACCGGCTCAAGCATTGAAGCAGAGGCCCGGCCGGTTCGCAGGGATGCAAATTCGGTTTTCAAAGAAGCCATCGCGCCATCCATGCGGCGTTGTAAATCATCGGTATCAAGCATAAAATCGTCTGACATAGTCTTTTCTCTTATTTTCTTTGCTCTGTTTTATTGCCCTTTGAGTGCAAGATTAAAGCACGATCTGCTTGAACACAATTCAAACGTCAATCAGAAACGGTTGTATAGGTTCCTTCGCCATCAAGAATACCTTTGAATCCGCCCGGTTCATCCAATGAAAATACGATGATCGGTAGATTGTTGTCCCGCGCAAGAGCAATCGCACTTGCATCCATAACAGCCAGGTGCTTGGCTAGAACATCATCGTATGATATTTTGTCATAGCGAACAGCATCGGCATTTGTGACCGGATCTTTATCATATACACCATCGACTTTTGTGCCCTTAAAAATCGCCTCACAGGCCATTTCGCTTGCTCTGAGCGTCGCTGCAGTATCGGTGGTAAAATAAGGGTTGCCAGTTCCGGCAGCAAAAATACACACCCGCTTTTTTTCGAGGTGCCGCACCGCGCGGCGTCTAATATAGGGCTCACAAACCTGATCCATTGGGATTGCGCTGATAACCCGGGTATATACACCGATGCTTTCCAAAGCGCTTTGCATGGCAAGGGCATTCATCACCGTGGCCAGCATACCCATATAGTCTGCAGTTGTGCGTTCCATTCCTTGCGCACTGCCCTGTAAGCCGCGAAAAACATTACCACCGCCGATAACCATACAAATTTCAACCCCCAGATCATGCACCGTCTTGACCTCACGCGCGACCCGTTCAACTGTCGGGGGATGCAGCCCAAATCCTTGGTCGCCCATCAGGGCTTCACCAGAGATTTTCAGCATCACGCGGGTAAATGTCGTTTTTGGGGCGAGGGTTTGATCCATATTGCACTCCTTGCGCATATTACTAATTTTATGCCAATATGCCGCCAGTTGGCGACCCTAATCGCGCATCACATTTTGGCCATATCGCCTTGACGCAAAAAGGCCAAGGATCGTATGCACACGGATGAACAGTTTTTCCCTAACAGACCTCGAACGTGTTGACCATAGGCAGCCAATCTTGATTGCCGGACCCACCGCATCTGGCAAGTCGGACTTGGCGATGGAAATTGCGCGCAGGCATGGCGGTTTGATCGTGAATGCCGATGCCATTCAAGTCTATTCGAATTGGCGCGTTTTAAGTGCCCGACCAAGCGCCCAGGATGAAGCAGAAATAGACCACGCGCTTTACGGCCACCTTGCGCGGGATGCGCATTATTCTGTTGGTCATTGGTTACGGGAAGTGCGGCCGCTGATACGTGAGGCCAAAAGGCCAATTATAACGGGGGGGACAGGGCTTTATTTCACAGCCCTGACGCAGGGGCTTGCCGAGCTTCCACCTATTTCTGAAAGTTTACGACAAGAAGCAAACGACCGAGTGCAAAAATATGGATTTCAAATTTTACTAGACGATATAGATGCAGACACTATTCAAAAGCTAGACGTTCAAAACCCGATGCGCGTCCAGCGAGCGTGGGAAGTGCAGCAGGCTACCGGAAAATCACTTTCGTATTGGCATTCTCAAACACCCACGCCAGATTTGCCGCTTGAAAATTGCTGCGCAATCGTCATGGAAACAGATACGGAATGGCTCAATACCCGAATTGAACAGCGTTTTGAAAAAATGGTCAAAGCTGGCGCACTAAAAGAAGCCGCAGGGCATCTGCCAAACTGGAATGAAAACCAATTGTCCTCCAAGGCTATTGGCGCGCGTCAATTGATTGCCCACCTTCGTGGGCAACTGTCTTTGGAACAGGCACAGCAATCCGCAACAATCGCCACGCGGCAATTTGCCAAACGGCAGCGCACATGGTTTCGTAGCAAAATGAGGCACTGGCATTGGTTTGATGCGACACATTGTATAGGTTAATCGTTTTTTTGAGTAATATCTCTGTTGGCTTCCTTTAAAACCAAAAAAACCTGTTTTTTTTAAGCATATACTCGCCCTAGAAATACTGGCTAAAAATTATCATTTTGATTTATTGCAGAAGTTAGTTTTCGAATTACTGCCGCCATTCAATATTTATACTAACACAGGCAGCTTTATTTTCGCCTATATGACATTGGAAAATTCGCATGATTTGAAATGAGCGCTTTGAAAATATTTTCAAATTATGTCGTATTTAGAATTGCTCAATGTCGTTCCTGAACCAAAAAGTGCCGATCAATGTTATTGACGTCTTGCAAAAATTAATGCCGTATGAACTCATAGGGAGCTAAAGTGCTGTTTGCTCGGGCAATTAAAACGGCCCATTCAGTGAATTAAGAGCCTCCGAAATTGTCACAGGGAGAAAAAACTATGACGCATAACAACCGTAGCGAGAGCTACATTCACCCGGCAGCGGAAATGTATGCCACAGAACTTAAGTCCGGTCAGCTTGACCGCCGGGAATTTTTATCTCGCACAACGGCTTTGGGCCTATCAGCCTCTGCCGCCTGCGCTCTTGGCGGGCTGGCGACACCCGCATTAGCTGGCGGGCACATGAAGCAAGGCGGAACAATCCGTTTCCAAATGGAAGTTCGGGCGCTCAAAGATCCAAGAACTTATGACTGGACGCAAATTGCCACTTACACTGCAGGCTGGCTTGAGTACCTCGTGGAATACAACAACGATGGTAGCTTTAATCCTATGCTTCTAGAAAGCTGGAGCGCCAACGCAGATGCCACACAGTACACTTTGAACGTTCGTAAAGGCGTTAAGTGGAACAATGGTGATGATTTTACAGCCGATGACGTTGCGCGCAATATTGCTGGCTGGTGTGATAAGTCCGTTGAAGGCAACTCAATGGCTGGCCGTATGGCAACGCTGATTGATGCCGATTCAGGCCAAGCTGCTGATGGCGCAATCGTTGTGGTAGACAGCCACACCGTTCAACTAAACACCTCTGCACCTGATATTACAATCATCGCAGGCATGGCCGATTATCCAGCCGCTATTGTGCACAGCAGTCACAATCCTGACAATATGTTGGGCACCGCCGTTGGCACCGGTCCTTATAAGCCAGAATCGCTTGAGGTTGGTGTTAAAGGCGTGATCGTTCGCAATGAAGATCATGACTGGTGGGGCTATGCCGCAGGCAAAGGCGCACATCTGGACCGCTTTGAATTCATCGATTACGGCACTGACCCATCCTCATGGGTGGCTGCTGTTGAAGCTGATGAAGTTGATGCGGTATGGGATGTTGATGGCGAATTCATCGACATTATGGCCGGACTGGGCATGGCTCAATCAACCGTTGCCTCTGGCGCAACGATTGTTATCCGTGCAAACCAAGAAACCGAACCTAAATACGGCGATAAACGCGTGCGTCAAGCACTTGCTATGGCCGTTGACAACAGTGTCTGTCTTGAATTGGGCCTTAACAATATCGGTATTACAGCAGATAACCATCACGCTGGACCAATGCATCCAGAGTATGATCCAAGTGTTGGCCGTTTGCCCTATGATCCCGCCAAAGCGAAAGCTTTGATGGAAGAAGCGGGCATGATGGACTTTGAACATGAGGTCATCTCTATCGATGGTGGCTACCGCAAAGACACAACAGACGCGGTTGCTGCGCAGCTTCGTGATGCTGGGTTTAAAGTAAAACGCACCATCCTGCCTGGTTCAACATTCTGGAATGATTGGGCGAAATATCCTTACAGCTCAACCAACTGGAACCACCGTCCTTTGGCGACACAAGTTTGGGGTCTTGCCTATCGCTCTGGCGAAGCTTGGAACGAATTTGGTTGGAACAACCCAGAGTTTGATGCGCTTTTGGCAGAGGCAAACTCTCTTGCTGATGCAGACACTCGGCGTGCGGTTGCTGGCAAATGTCAGGCTTTGATCGTTGAAGAGGGTGTAACCATTCAGCCCTACTTCAGAAGCTTGAACCGGTTCCACAAAGAAAACGTGGTTTGCGATATGCATATTGCGTATCTGCCGCAAATCTACAAATGGGGCTTTACAGCTTAAGAACCAAAAATGGCCACAGCGGTAAACCCGCTGTGGCTAGATTACATAAAAAATGCTAATGCTGCGACCATACGCACTGCCTGAGCGGTACAGGGAATAAAATGGGACTATTCATACTTAGGCGGACAGTGGTCATGCTGTTCACCGCATTATGCCTTACATTCATCGTCTTTTTTATGACGAACCTTTATCCGAATTTGGAAAAATTGGCGAAATCCGAAGGTAACTTTCGGATGGATGATGCCGCAGTACAAACCATGTTATCCAACCGTGGCTATCTTCAGCCACTGCCTGTAAAATACGGCCAGTGGCTTGGCGTATTGCCCGGCTATGTTATCGAAGGAACTGATGACAAAACACGGCGGCGCTGTCAACTGCCCGCCATGGAACTGGAAGATGTGCCCAAATTTTGTGGGATTTTGCAAGGCTATTGGGGCTATTCCACTGTTTTCAAAGATGAAGTAAGCTCAATTATTGGCACGCGCTTATCGCTCACAGCGAAACTGATGTTTTGGGTGATGCTTGTGATGGTTCCAAGCGCATTGATTGTCGGAGTTGTCGCAGGCATGCGCGAAGGGTCCCGCACGGACCGAACGCTCTCGACATTTGCAATCACAACGACCGCAACGCCGGAGTATGTGTCGGGCGTCATCTTTATCGCAATATTTTCTTCATCGGCCTTTGGGTTGAAGTGGTTTAAAGGTACCGCGACAAAAGCCATGGAGGATGCAAATATAGAAAACTTCCTATTGCCGGTGATTACGATCGCACTTTACGGCATGGGGTATATTGCGCGCATGACGCGTGCCTCGATGGCAGAGGTGATGACGGCACAGTATATCCGAACCGCTCGCCTGAAAGGCGTTAGCTTCCGCAATATTGTTGTAAAACACGCCCTTAGAAACGCCCTCATAGCACCCTTTACGGTCATCATGCTGCAATTCCCGTGGCTTTTGAATGGCGTTGTGATTGTAGAAACGTTGTTTAATTACAAAGGTTTCGGGTGGGTTCTTGTTCAGGCAGCCGGCAATAATGATATCGAGCTACTGCTGGGCGTTTCGGTTGTTTCGGTAATTGTCGTACTGGTGACACAGCTTATTTCCGATATTGGCTATGTCTACCTCAACCCACGCATAAAAGTGACATAAAGGGAGCAGCGGCATGGAACTTTTATCTTGGGGTGAAATCATCATCCGCATATTGATGCAGCTTATGCCTGTATGGATATCGCTTGTCGTTTTGTTTGCTTTATCGATCCTCTACAAGCGCAGGCTCGGCCTTTATGGAAAGCTCTTTGACTCGACCATTGGTATGATCGGTTTTGCCATTGTCATGTTTTGGGTCTTTGCAGGCTTTTATGCCGGTGCGTTAGATTTAATTTTGACTCACGATCCTTTGTCGCAGGTCTCTGGGATGAAAAACAAAGTACCAGGCACACCGATGCGCGGCGCTGAAGAAAATGAGTACGCCTATTTTTTACTTGGGGGCGATACACTGGCCCGCGATGTGTTCAGCAGAATGATTGCCGGCAGCACTGTGGTCATTGTGATCGCGCCATTGGCCACTCTTTTTGCCTTTATGGCAGGCATCACGCTTGGACTTCCAGCAGGCTATTACGGTGGCCGGTTGGATACAGCGCTGTCATTCGCGGCCAATTTAATTCTCGCCTTTCCAGTGATTTTACTCTTTTATTTGCTCGTCACACCAGAGATTAGATTAACAGGAATGCCGCAATATATGGCGGCGGTGCTGTTTGCCTTTCCACTGATTTTCTGCACGGTTTTGATCAACTCTCGACTGTATATTGTTCCGCAGAAGCGCAATATCGTTTTATCGGGCGTTTTATTCGTTCTTTTAATGCTTTATATTTCTTTGATTAATGAAGACGGTAGTAAAATCACCCTGTTTAACGCGATTGATTTGTTCAACGTGGATGGCGGGCTTTTAACAGTATTTGTCTCGGTAGTCTTTGTTAACTCGCCAACCGTCTTTAGGATCGTACGCGGTTTGGCGATGGATATAAAAACCCGCGACTATGTGGCCGCCGCCCAGACCCGAGGCGAAGGCCCTTGGTATATTATGCTTTGGGAAATTTTGCCTAATGCGCGCGGTCCTTTGATTGTCGATTTCTGTTTGCGGATCGGTTACACCACCATTTTGCTTGGAACGCTTGGGTTTTTTGGTCTGGGTCTTGAACCGGAAAGCCCAAACTGGGGGGCAACTATTAACGAAGGCCGCAAACTTCTGTCGATATACCCGCACCCTGCTCTAGCGCCGTCTTTTGCACTGCTTAGTTTGGTTCTAGGATTGAACCTTCTTGCGGACGGATTGCGCGAAGAAAGCCTAAAGGATTAAACCGAAAGGACCGCTAAGATACTCACTAGCGTGAAGGGTAAACTGACGTAAGGCACTGATCTGCCGCCCGTAAAAAAGGAATAGCTGATGACCAAGCCAAAATATGACGGACCAATCCTTGAAATCGACGGGCTTTCAATTTCATTCTTTACGCGTCTAAGAGAAATTCCTGCGGTGATGGATTTTTCGGTTGATGTGCAGCCTGGTGAAGCCGTCGGGTTAGTGGGCGAGTCTGGTTGTGGCAAGTCCACGGTTGCTTTGGGTGTAATGCAGGACCTTGGCGTAAACGGACGTATTGTGGGCGGGCAGATAAAATTCAAAGGCCAAGATCTTTCAGCCATGAGCGATGAAGAGCTTCGAGGCATTCGAGGCAATGAAATTGCCATGATTTACCAAGAACCAATGGCCTCGCTGAACCCAGCGATGAAAATTGGCAAACAGCTCATCGAAGTGCCCATGATCCACGAAGGCATTTCCGAAGAGGACGCCTATCAACGTGCGCTTGAGGTGGTTGGCGACGTGAAGCTTCCGGATCCAGAGCGTATTCTTAAATCTTTTCCACATCAATTGTCCGGAGGGCAGCAACAGCGCATTGTGATTGCGATGGCGCTGATGTCAAAGCCGTCCTTGCTCATTTTAGACGAGCCAACCACTGCGCTTGATGTCACTGTTGAGGCCGCTGTTGTTGAACTGGTTAAAGACCTGGGGAAAAAATACGGCACATCAATGCTGTTTATTTCCCATAACCTTGGATTGGTGCTTGAAACCTGCGACCGTATTTGTGTGATGTACTCGGGCGAGGCGGTTGAGACCGGCAGCATCAAAGATGTCTTCGACAAAATGCAGCACCCCTATACCCAAGCGCTTTTTAGATCTATTCCCCTGCCCGGCGCTAATAAAAATGCCCGCCCTTTAGTGGCTATACCAGGCAATTTTCCGCTGCCTCATGAACGTCCTATGGGCTGCAACTTTGGCCCTCGGTGTGATTATTATGAAGAGGGCCTTTGCAATCAAAGCGAAATTTCAATGGGAGTGATTGAGGGTGATGATCGCCACTTTAGCCGGTGTTTGAAGTTTTCCGAAATTGATTGGCATGCACCTATCAAAGCCAGCGTGACATCGGAAAAAACAGAACCTGGTGAGGTCGTTTTAAAAATAGACAACCTGAAGAAATATTATGAAGTCGCCGCCAACGCCTTGTTTGGCTCTGCGGGCGACAAAAAGGTTGTTAAAGCCAATGAAACGCTTAGCTTTGAAGCGCGCGAAAGTGAAACTTTGGCCATTGTTGGCGAATCCGGTTGTGGAAAATCAACCTTTGCAAAAGTGCTTATGGGGTTAGAGACCGCAACCGAAGGCGAAATCCTTTTGGATGGCAAAAATATCGAAAGCACATCAATTGAGGATCGCAATACGGAAACTGTTGCGGACATCCAGATGGTGTTCCAAAATCCGTTCGATACGCTTAACCCGTCGATGTCCGTGGGCCGGCAAATTATCAGGGCGCTTGAAATTTTCAGATTTGGAAATTCAGATCAGGACCGCTCCGAGCGTATGCTTGAGCTGTTGGATTTGGTTAAGTTGCCACGCGCCTTTGCCGAACGCATGCCGCGCCAATTATCGGGGGGGCAAAAACAACGGGTCGGGATCGCGCGCGCTTTTGCTGGCGGTGCACGGATTGTTGTCGCAGACGAACCCGTATCGGCTTTGGATGTATCAGTGCAGGCTGCGGTAACAGATCTTTTGATGGAAATTCAACGCCGCGAAAAAACCACGCTTTTGTTTATCAGTCATGATCTCTCTATCGTGCGCTACCTTAGCGACCGTGTAATGGTGATGTACCTTGGCCATGTGGTCGAACTGGGCAGCACGGATCAAGTGTTTTCGCCGCCCTATCACCCCTATACAGAGGCCTTGCTTTCGGCCGTTCCCATCGCGGATACGAGCGTTGAAAAACAGCATATTGTGCTTGAGGGGGATATACCTTCGGCGATGAATCCGCCCTCTGGGTGTCCGTTTCAGACCCGCTGCCGTTGGAAATCCGAGGTCGCGAATAATCTCTGCGACACAGAAGTGCCTCCAACACGGCGACTTGAAGAAGGGCATGAGATCAAATGCCACCTTGCCGCGGACATCTTGTCCAAGATGGAGCCTGTGATCAAGATTGCCGCTGAATAATCAACGTATTAGGCCGATTTTTTGACCTAAACAGTATATCCGCTTTTTAACCCCATTTTGCTATATCGTTGTGGATTAGGCTTTCCTTAACCTTTATTGAGTGGTCTAAACTAGGTAAACACACACCAAAGGATTCGACAGGAGATAGGCAATGGCCGGTTCGGTAAACAAAGTCATTTTAATAGGCAATCTAGGACGTGATCCCGAGGTGCGTAATTTTCCCAATGGCGGGAAGGTCTGCAACCTGCGAATTGCAACCTCAGAAAACTGGAAAGATCGCAATACAGGCGAACGCCGCGAAAAAACCGAATGGCATTCGGTTGCCATTTTTAACGAGGGCCTCGTTCGCGTTGCTGAGCAATATCTGCGCAAAGGCTCTAAAGTTTATCTTGAAGGTCAGCTTCAAACCCGCAAATGGCAGGATCAATCCGGCAATGACCGCTATTCAACTGAGGTGGTGCTACAAGGCTTTGGCTCAACACTGACAATGCTGGATGGCCGCGGCGATTCCGGTGGCAGTGGCGGAGCGCCCGGAGGCTATGATAGTGGATATTCTTCGCCCGAGCCCGCCGCAGAAAGTAGCAGCCTTCCTTCTCGTAATCTAGATGACGAGATCCCGTTTTAAAGTTACCCTAAATGAACAAAAACTCTAGCGGGCCGATCGGCTCGCAAGGGCATCATTAAGAAGGGTGCGTACCGCATCCTGCGCCACATCACGTGCGACAAAGGCTTTTCCGATATCTTTGGCCAGAATGAAATTTAGTTGACCATCAACGACTTTTTTGTCCTGTCGCATCAGGTCTAGCAAACCATCCGCATCAGGCAAATCACCGGGAATATCATTCAAATCGGTTTTCATACCCATATCTGCTAAATGGGACCGCACCCGGCTGGGTGCTTCTTGCGCGCAGAGCCCCAAACGCGATGACAGCTCAAAAGCCAAGGCGCACCCAATGGCAACGCCTTCGCCATGTAGCAAACGGCTTGAATAGCCAGTGGCGGCCTCTAGGGCATGGCAAAACGTATGCCCAAGGTTCAAAAGCGCCCGATCACCCTGTTCGGTTTCATCGCGTACAACAATTTCAGCTTTCATTTCACAGGCGGTTTTGATGGCCTTTAGTCGGGCATTTTGATCGCCCGACGCCATCTTTGGCCCATTGTCTTCCAGCCAATCAAAGAACTTTGAATTTCCAAGCAAACCATATTTAACCACTTCGCCATATCCCGCCAGAAAATCGCGTGGCGCAAGGCTATCTAGAACAGAAATATCGGCCAAGACCAAGCAAGGTTGATGAAACGCGCCCACAAGGTTTTTACCATGCGAAGTGTTAATTCCCGTTTTGCCCCCAACCGAACTGTCGACCTGCGCCAATAATGAAGTGGGCATTTGCACAAACCGGACCCCGCGCCTTAATATCGCCGCAGCAAATCCTACCAAATCACCGATGACCCCACCGCCCAAAGCAATAACAACATCACGCCGCTCGATTTTTTGATCCAGCAGCCACTCAACGGTTTGGGTCAAATAGCCCCATGATTTTGTTGTCTCACCGGATGGAAGCACCAAAGAACTAACCTGAATTCCTTTTGCGTTCATTGCGGCCTCAAGCGGCTTGAGGTGTTGTTTTGCAACATTTTCATCTGTCACAATTGCAACTTTTGGACGCTGGAGAAATGGCGATATGTAATCGCCGCTTTGCTCAATGAGCCGCTCGGCGATAATGATATCATAGGCGCGATCGCCCAAGCCGACATGCACGTTTTCAACCATCTTGCCTCTCCAGAATATCAGGGCGGTTTAATAGGTTTAATATGACCTTATCAGCCATATCATCTACACTAATCTGAGCTCCGGATTCGACCGATAAATCGGCCAGAGCATAAATTGATTTTCGTTCTGAATATAATTTAGACAAGGCTTGAAACGGATTTTCTGTTTGCAAAAGCGGACGGCTTGGGTTGTTTTTCACCCGCCCCCAAAGCACGTCTAGGCCTGCATTAAGCCAAACAGAGGCACCTTTTTCATGGATCAACCGACGATTATGTTCTGCCAAGAAGGCTCCGCCACCAGTGGACAGAATACATTTTTCACCCTCAATCAGGCGCTTGATAATCTGGCTTTCTTTTTCTCTGAAAAAAGCTTCTCCGTCGCGCTCAAAAATTTCGGCAATGCTCATATTGGCTGCGCGCTCAATTTCACTATCAGAATCGATAAACGGTGCGCGCAAACGCGCGGCAATGGCTTTACCGACCGCTGTTTTGCCCGCCCCCATCATGCCGATCAGCGCAACCGTTTTATTTAAAACCAATTTCATTCGCTTCTTATTGGCAATCTACCGCTAAATTGCAATTGATCTTATTGAATGACGTGATCTTAGGCAAAAGGCTATATATAAAGGGAACAGATAAATGCAAAAATAAAAAGGCTGATCGATGGGACGTTTGCTAAAATGGATTTTTGTTTTCATCGTTATATGTTTTGTGGCCCTTGTGATATATACCTATATCGGGCCCTATTTCGGGGTTTCATTTGATCCGGTACGAACGTTAACGCAGGAGCCAGTGATTCTGAATGAAAGCTAGGTTTTTTGCCATTGCCTTGCTGCTACCCGGTTATTTAGCGGCTGAAACCCCACTGTCGGCAATAGATTGGCTGGATGAGCAACGCCTTGGACTTGTAACCGAGCCCGGTCAAAACCCAATCAAACCGAGCGAACCGCCAGTATCCAGTTCAGTGAACCGTCCAGATATAGAGGTAAGCACCCTTAGTGAAATTCAAAGTGACTCTGTGGGGCTTTTGCCGCCCTCGGTCACCGGTTTTCCGCTCACAATGTGGCACAACAGCAGCACCAAAGATCTCGTCACTTTGTTGGGCAATGTACCCGTTAGCCATAATCCGGCCATCCAAAGCCTGACCCTGCGCGTGCTATTGGCTGAAGGTGATGCCCCAAGCGACAGTGAAGGAAAATTTACCTTCTTTGCTGCACGACTAAAGAAATTAATTGACTATGGCGCGATAGATCCGGCCCTTGCACTTGTCGAACGTGCAGCCCCGCTGCCCGCGCCTTTGGTTCCCCTGCTATTTGATCTAAGCTTGCTGAGCGACACGCTGCAGCCCGCCTGTGATCAGGTTTTACAATTGGGGCCATCTTATCCCCATGACGATGCACGGATTTACTGTCTTGCGCGACGCGGGGATTGGCTCACAGCAACTTTGATGCTTGATACAACCTCGGCTTTAGGAACGATTTCGGCGCGCAAAACTGCTTTGATACAACTTTTTCTAGAGGATGAGGCCTTTGACACTCTGGCAATACAATTGCCGCCTTCGAGTGCGCCCACGCCATTGGAATTTCGGCTTTATGAGGCAATCGGCGAACCTTTGACCGCCGCGTCTTTGCCCCGCG
This sequence comes from Rhodobacteraceae bacterium Araon29, assembly GCA_039640505.1. Classification (NCBI taxonomy): domain Bacteria; kingdom Pseudomonadati; phylum Pseudomonadota; class Alphaproteobacteria; order Rhodobacterales; family Paracoccaceae; species Rhodobacteraceae bacterium Araon29. The sequence goes on from CP046865.1 coordinate 1,933,505, forward strand.
CCTTTGCGGTCAGTGATCTATCTGGCGAGCATGGCTGGAAAGCGCAATTGCAAGCCGCAGAGCGCCTTATTGAGTTTGGCGCTTTGGGCGATAATCGCTTCTTGGGAATTTATACAGACAATGAGCCTGCTGCATCAGGCGGCATTTGGGATCGTATTTCGGTCATACAAAACCTTGATCAAGCGCTGCTTGATGAAAATGGTTCAGCGATTGCTTTGAACCTCGTTGAGGCTTGGCAGTTATTGGGCGAAACACCGCTCGCCGCCCCAATCGCACGAATTTTTTCAGCGCGCCTTCTATCTGCAGAGCTAAGCGGCGGCGGTGCTCAATTGGCTGCAAAAATTGCACTTTTATCACCAAGCTATGAAACCGCTGCCCAAATAATTTCACCGATGTCTGAACAGGACGCATTTTTGGTTTCGATTGCCACAGGCGACTTTTCTACTTTTAGCCCCAAAAGCGAGTTTGAAAAAACCATACAGGATGCCTTTAATGATCCCCGTGTTCCTTATTCGGTTAATCAGTTGATGAGCCAAGGAAAATTGGGTGAAGTCATTCTGAACGCTATGATACAGTTTGAAAAAGGTGCGTCAGGCGATCTTCAAGATCTTCTAGAAGCTTTGTCCACTTTAAGGCTTATCGGATTGGAAGATACCGCGCGACGCGCAACGCTTGCGCTTGTGCTATTGGCGAATTGATGGATAAAGACCTACGGCGTATTGCAGATTTTTTGGACGCTAAGTCAGCCGAGGCAGGCGCGGCAAAAAATACCATCAGCGCCTATGCACTTGATTTAAGAGACTTTTCCGACTGGGCTGCAAATAACAAACAAACGCTATTGCAACTCAAACAGCCCCAGATCGAGGCCTATCTGACGCAGCTAAACCAAATAGGTCTTGCCAGCGCAACCCGTGCCCGGCGCCTGTCTGCGGTAAAACAGTTTTACCGCTTTGCAGTTGAAGAAAACTGGCGGGACGATAATCCGACACTGCAAATTTCGGGTCCGGGCCGCAGTAAGCATCTACCAAAGACACTAAGCATGGACGAGGTTGATCTGCTTTTGATTGCTTCTGAGAAGGCGGGAAAAACAAATGAAGCGCGGGCCCGTGACAGCTGTTTAATGCAACTTCTATACGCCACAGGGATGCGGGTGAGCGAGTTGATGGCGCTGCCAATCTCCAGCGCGCGCGGCGATCCCTCGATGCTTTTGATCCGTGGTAAGGGCGACAAAGAACGACTTGTTCCGCTATCGCCTCCGGCAAAAAAGGCTTTGGCCGCATGGTTGGCGCTACGCGATCAAAATGAAGCGCTGGCTAAAAAGCAGGGCCGCGCTGGGTCGATTTACTTATTTCCATCGAGGGGCAAATTGGGCCATTTTACCCGCCACTGGTTTTATCTGCGGATCAAAGCATGGGCCGTTCTCGCCAATATTGATCCCAATAAAGTTACGCCGCATACCATCCGCCATGCTTTTGCCACGCATCTGTTGTCAAATGGCGCAGATTTACGCGTCATACAAACCCTGCTTGGGCACAGCGATATTTCTACCACTGAAATATACACTCATGTTCTGGAAACCCGTCTGCGCGATCTGGTGCTTAATAATCACCCAATGGCCAGCTCGCGGCGCAGTTCGGCCGGTAAAACTTCTTCCGATGGCCAATAGCCGTCAAGCAAACTTTTGTGATAGCCTTGATGTAAACCTGCGTCCTTCATGGCCTGCGATGCCGCGTAATGGTCATAAGCAAGATGATGAAACTGTGTTTTTTGGTTTTCAAGAACGGCAAATCGGGTGCGCGGATCACCGCAATGCGCGGGCATCCCAATAGCGCCGGCATTGATCCAAGTCACAGGGCCAATTTGACGGGAAAATGCAAACCCGCAATGCCCTGCAACCACCAGATCGACGTCACCCACATAGTGCCGAAGCACTTTAATTTCAGTCTCAAATTCGGCTTGAGGTGAATTGGGCCATAAAAAATGCGCAATATCACTTACTCCACCGTGAATAACAGCCACACGCAACTCTTGATGGGAAAAGATGATTATATCAGGTAAAGTCGTCATCCAGCGGCGCAGATCAGTGCGCAGCTGCCCAGTTGCAAAGTGGAACCATCCTGCGGAAAGTCGATCGCATAAACTACCCTGTTCAAATCCACAGCCACAATCCTGCGCGTCATTTGCCAGTTGTTTTTCGCAGTTTCCAGCCACCATTGCGGCGCCAAACCCACGAATTAAATCAACAGTTTCGTTTGGATGCGCACAGTAAGCCACAGAATCGCCGGTCATAATACAGTGATCATCCGCGATTTTATGCGCAGTGGCCCAATTCTTCATGGCATGTGTTGCATGAGCATTCGAATAGCTGCCGCCAAATAGCAACACTGGCTCATCGCGCGCGCCCAAATCAATATATTCCATCTGATGATCCCTTGATCCGTAGGCGCGGAAACCCCATAACAAGCAGGACGTTAATACTGAACCGAGGAAAATGGAACCGACATCTTTAATGAATGACACAGCTTTTTGGATCACAGTGATTGCGATCCTAGGCTTGCTGGTGCTTTCTGGCTTTTTTTCTGGCAGCGAAACGGCGCTCACGGCGGCATCGAGGGCCAAGCTGCGATCTTTGGCAGACAAAGGCTCGCGCGGTGCGCAAAGAGCGCTGAATATCACCGAAGACAATGAACGTCTGATCGGATCAGTTCTGCTGGGCAATAATCTTGTCAATATTTTAGCCACTTCACTGGCAACCGCGCTGTTCACACGGCTGTTTGGCGAGTCTGGTGTAGCCCTTGCAACTTTGGTTATGACCCTGCTTATTTTGATTTTTGCAGAAGTTTTACCAAAATCCTATGCCATCACCAATGCGGAAACGGCTGCCGCGCGGGCCAGCCGGCCTATTCAAATAATTACCTCAATTTTTGCACCAATTGTTTCGGCTGTGCGTTTACTGGTTCGGGGAGTTTTGCGGATATTCGGGGTTAAAACCGATGCAAATCAGCAAATTCATGCGGTGCGCGATGAAATCGCAGGCGCTCTTAAACTGGGCCATTCCGAAGGCGTAGTGGAAAAAGAGGACCGTGACCGCATTTTAGGTGCGCTTGATTTGTCCGATCGCACTGTTGAAGAGATCATGCTTCACCGCTCTAGCATTGAAATGATTGATGCTGATCAAACGCCGATGGCGATCTTGAACCAATGTTTGGAAAGCAGCCATACACGGCTACCCGTGTATAAAAATGAACCTGAGAATATTATTGGTGTCATCCATGCCAAAGATTTGGCCCGCACCATGTACCGCATCGTAAGCGAGACCAACCAACCGCTGCAAGCGCTAGAGGGGTTCGATATTCGCGAAGTGGCGATGGAGCCGTATTTTGTCCCCGACACAACTGCACTTGATGATCAAATGCGGCAGTTTTTGCATCGCCATACGCATTTTGCATTGGTGGTTGATGAATATGGAAGCCTAGAGGGTTTAATCACTCTAGAAGATATTCTGGAAGAAATTGTCGGTGAGATTACTGATGAATTTGATGAAAGCGAAGAAGACCCGATCGCAAAATCAGAGGACGGTCATTTTCTGGTCGAAGGCACTATGACAATTCGGGACTTCAATCGCGCCACGGAATGGACCCTGCCCGACGAAGAGGCAAATACCATAGCCGGTTTGGTGATGCATGAAGCCCAGATGATCCCAAGCATTGGTCAGGTGTTTAGCTTTCACGGGTTTCGCTTTGAGGTCACAGGCCGCGAAGCCAACCGGATCACGGAACTCAAGATTCGTCCAATTTGAACCGTTGGTAAAGATAACCTTTGCGGATCGCTCTTTTATTGGCTGTCCCAGACATCGCATTGTGGATGCCATCACTGTTGTATTGACAGTAAATCATAGACACTTATCACATTAGCAAGGGAAAAGATCTTTGCGATCAAAGGAGACCTGACTAATGTGGCAATTCTGGGTAGATCGTGGCGGTACCTTTACCGATATTGTAGGCCGCGCGCCCGAGGGCACATTGCACTCGCATAAGCTTTTATCGGAAAACCCCGAGCAGTATAAAGATGCCGCGGTTCAAGGCATTAGAGAACTCTTAAAACTTGCCTCTGGTGATCCGATCCCGAAGCATTCGATCTCGGCAGTCAAAATGGGCACCACGGTCGCCACCAATGCTTTGCTTGAGCGCAAGGGCGAGCGAACGCTCTTATTGATCACGCAGGGGCTTGGGGATTTATTGCGCATTGGCTATCAAAACCGGCCAAAGCTGTTTGATCTTAATATCAAGCTGCCGGAACAGCTTTATGAACGTGCTGTTGAAGTCCCCGAGCGGGTAACAGCGCAAGGTGAGGTGATCACCCCTCTGGATGAGAACGCCGTGCGAAATAGCCTCCGCGATGCCTATGCCAGCGGTTTTCGATCGGTCGCCGTAGCTTTGATGCACAGTTACAGATTTCATAATCATGAGCTAAAAATTGGTGAAATTGCACGCCAAGAAGGCTTTACTCAGATTTCCCTTAGCCACCAGACCAGCCCCTTGATAAAACTAGTCGGGCGTGGGGACACCACAGTTGTCGACGCCTATCTCTCCCCGATCCTGCGCCGCTATGTTCAGCAGGTCAGCGATGCGCTCGGCGACGGGCTTCAGTCCGGCGGCGCCTTGATGTTCATGCAATCCAATGGCGGGTTGACCGATGCGGGACTGTTTCAGGGCAAAGACGCCATATTATCCGGCCCTGCGGGCGGCGTTGTAGGCATGGTCAAAAGCGCACAGGCCGCTGGCTTTGACAAGCTTATCGGGTTCGACATGGGCGGTACATCCACAGATGTGTGCCATTTTGCAGGCGACTATGAGCGGTCCTTTGAAACCGAAGTGGCCGGGGTGCGGATGCGGGCCCCGATGATGAGTATTCATACCGTGGCAGCGGGTGGCGGATCTATTTTAAGCTTTGCAAATGGCCGCATGCAGGTTGGCCCGCACAGCGCCGGGGCAAACCCCGGCCCCGCCTGTTACCGCCGCGGCGGACCGCTAACCGTGACGGATTGCAATGTGCTTTTGGGTAAATTGCAGCCGGATCAATTTCCCCATGTCTTTGGCCCGAATGCCGATCAACCGCTCGACCCAAAAGTCGTTCGCGATCTGTTTGAGAAGTTATCCAAACAAATCGCCGCAGAAACCGGTCAGGCGCAAAAATCGGCCGAAGACCTGGCCGAAGGCTTTTTGCGCATTGCGGTCGAAAACATGGCCAACGCGATTAAAAAGATTTCGGTTCAGCGCGGCTATGATGTCACGCAATATACTTTGAACTGTTTTGGCGGCGCAGGCGGGCAGCATGCCTGCCAAGTGGCCGATGTTCTTGGGATAAAAAGCATCTTTATTCACCCCTATGCCGGGGTGCTGTCGGCCTTTGGAATGGGTCTGGCCGATATAAGATCCATGCGCGAGCATCAATTTGCAGAAGATATTTCTCAAACTGCCCAAGCTGAAGAAATTTTCACCAAGCTCGAGGCAACAACCCGGCAAGAAGTGCTTGATCAGGGCATTATGCCCGATCACATCACACTGTCGCGCATTGCCCATATTCGCACCGCTGGTTCACAGCAAACCTTAGAGGTGGCGTTTGGCTCTGAGCAAAAGATGCGGTCCGATTTTGACGCAGCTCATCTAAAACGGTTTGGCTTTATCCCTAAATATCAACAGCTTATTATTGATCTCTTAAGCTCGGAAGCAATCGGGGCCACAGGAGAGGCAGCTTCAGCTTCGGTGGAAAGCAGCCCCAAAGCCGCCGCTGATAAAGTCACGGAGCTCTATGAAAATGGCGCAGGAAGCACGGTGGCGCTCATTGACCGCGCCAGCTTGCAAAAAGGACAAAAACTCACGGGGCCAGCGGTTATCTTTGAAGACACCGGCACCAATGTGATTGATCGGGGCTGGCAGGCAGAAACTATAGACGGCGGAAATTTGGTTCTAAGACGTATCGAGCCGATAATGCGGGCCGAGGCCATTGGCACCTCGGTCGATCCGGTCATGCTTGAGGTGTTTAATAATCTTTTTATGTCTACTGCCGAGCAAATGGGGGCCACTTTGGCCAATACGGCCTATTCGGTAAACATCAAAGAGCGGCTCGACTTTTCCTGCGCAATTTTTGGCCCTGAGGGGGATCTGGTGGCCAATGCGCCACATGTGCCCGTACATCTTGGCTCGATGAGTGAAAGTGTGCGCCGCATTTTGCAGCAAAATGAGGGGAAAATCCGACCCGGGGATGTGTTCATGATGAACAATCCGTTCAATGGCGGCACCCATTTGCCAGATGTCACAGTCATCACTCCGGTTTTTGATGACTGCGAAACGGATATTATTTTTCTGGTTGCCTCGCGCGGGCATCATGCGGATATCGGCGGCAAAACCCCCGGCTCTGCGCCACCCGACAGCCAGCATATTGAAGAAGAAGGCGTGCTGATTGATAATTTTTTATTGGTAAGCAAAGGTGTGTTTCAAGAGAGTGAAACCCGCGATCTATTGGCCTCAGCGCGGTATCCTTGTCGCAATATCGATCAAAATATGGCCGATCTGGGCGCACAAATTGCCGCCAATGCCACCGGCGCAGAGGGGCTGCGCAAAACCGTAGATCATTTTGGACTGGATGTGGTGCACGCCTATATGGGCCATGTTCAGGACAATGCCGAAGAAAGCGTGCGCCGGGTGCTTGATGTGCTTAAAGATTGCTCATTTCGCTATCCTTTGGACAGCGGCGCCGAAATAGCCGTAAAAATCGAAGTGGATAAATCTGCGCGCAAAGCGGTGATTGATTTTACCGGCACGTCGCCGCAGGACCGGCAGAATTACAATGCGCCGCGCTCGATTTGCCGCGCTGTGGTGTTATATGTCTTTCGCACTCTTGTTGGCGCCGATATTCCGATGAATGAAGGCTGTCTGAAGCCGCTTGATATTCGCATCCCAGACGGATCAATGATCAACCCCCGCTATCCCGCTGCCGTGATATCCGGCAACACCGAAGTAAGCCAAGCGATCGCGGATACGCTTTACGGCGCTTTGGGCGTGATTGCCGGCTCGCAGGGCACAATGAACAACTTTGTCTATGGCAATGAACGCTATCAAAACTATGAAACCATTGGCGGCGGCACTGGCGCCGGTCCTGACTTTTGCGGCGCCAGCGCTGTGCACAGCCATATGACCAACACCCGAATGACAGATCCCGAGGTTCTGGAAAGCCGCTTTCCGGTGCGGGTTGATGAATTTTCCATTCGCCATGGTTCAGGCGGCCAAGGGGCCTATAGCGGCGGCGATGGCATCACCCGCAAGTTGGCCTTCTTAGAGCCGATGACAGTGACTGTTTTATCGTCTCACCGTGTAACTGAGCCCACTGGATCCATGGGCGGCGGTGCAGGAAAATGCGGAGAAAACATGATCGCGCGGCAAGATGGGGCATTAGAAAAGCTGCAGGGCAATGATGCAGCACAGATGAGCGCGGGGGATGTGTTTATCATGCACACACCTGGCGGGGGTGGGTATTTTGCGCAAATATAACACGTCCTGAAGCAGTGAGCGGCATTTGAGTATTTGAGCAAAAGAAAAATTGGAACTTTTGTAAAAAGGCTATCCGCAATGGCTATAAGCCATCTGATAGCATAAAACTAAGGTGGCTTTCCTACCGTAGCATTCGATATATTGCACATTCTGCCAGTGAAAAATGATCTTTTCCGACAGAGGATGTCGGTCTACGGCTTGCGAAATGCACGCATGTTACGGAAGTTGAAAGGCAAGGAAAGCGAGGCTTTGATGAAAACCACCACCCAAGTCGCAGTTATTGGCGGCGGCGTTGTCGGCTGCAGTGTGTTGTACCATCTGACCAAACTGGGATGGTCCGATGTGTTGTTAATCGAGCGCTCGGACTTAACCTCGGGCTCTACATGGCACGCGGCGGGCGGGTTTCACACGCTAAATGGCGATACCAATATGGCAGCGCTGCAGGGGTATACCATCAAGCTTTATAAAGAATTGGAAGACATCACCGGCATGTCCTGCGGTTTGCACCATGTGGGCGGCATTACACTTGCCGATAACCAAGACCGGTTCGACATGCTTTTGGCCGAGCGGGCGAAACATCGCTATATGGGGTTGGAGACCGAAATTGTCGGTCCTGAGCAAATACGTGAAATTGCCCCCATCACCAATACCGATGGCATTATCGGGGCGCTTTATGATCCGCTTGACGGTCATCTGGATCCGTCGGGCACCACCCATGCCTATGCCAAAGCGGCCCGTATGGGCGGCGCAGATATCATCACCCACACCAAAGTGACAGCCACCGAGCAGCGCGCCGATGGCAGCTGGGATATCACCACCGATAAGGGCTGCATTCATGCAGAGCATGTGGTCAATGCCGCTGGACTTTGGGCACGCGAAGTGGGGGCGATGGCCGGTCTATATTTTCCTCTGCACCCGATGGAGCATCAATATATTGTCACCGACGATGTGCCGCAAATATATGAGCGAGATCAAGAGCACCCGCATGTTATGGACCCTGCGGGCGAAAGCTATTTACGTCAGGAAGGGCGCGGATTGTGCATTGGGTTTTATGAACAAGCCTGCAAACCCTGGGCCGTTGATGGAACGCCTTGGAATTTTGGCCATGAGCTTTTGCCGGATGACTTTGACAAGATTAACGACAGTATCGAGTTTGCCTATCGCCGCTTTCCAGTGCTTCAAAGCGCCGGTGTAAAATCGGTTATTCATGGACCTTTCACCTTTGCGCCGGATGGTAATCCTCTGGTTGGACCGGTGCCCGGGGTGCGCAATTACTGGGCCGCTTGCGGGGTAATGGCGGGCTTTAGCCAGGGCGGCGGTGTGGGGCTTATGTTGGCCCAATGGATGATCGAAGGAGAACCAGAGCGCAATACTATGGCCATGGATGTTGCACGCTTTGGCGATTGGATCAGCCCCGGCTATACGCTTCCCAAGGTTATCGAAAACTACCAAAAACGATTCTCTGTGAGTTATCCGAACGAAGAACTGCCTGCGGCGCGGCCGCTGCGGACCACACCGATGTACGACATCTTTGATGCGATGGGGGCGGTTTGGGGCGCGCAGTACGGGCTTGAGGTTGTAAATTATTTTGCCCAAGACGATGAGCCGCGTTTTGAAACGCCCTCTTTTCGCCGCTCAAACGCCTTTGAGGCCACACGGCGCGAGGTTCGGGCTGTGCGCGACACTGTCGGGATCAATGAAACCCATAATTTTGGCAAATATAAAGTCACCGGAGACGGGGCACGAAGTTGGCTAAATCGTATTATGGCAGGCCGGATTCCAAAACCGGGAAGAATGAGCTTAACGCCGATGCTGTCACCTAAGGGGCGGCTGATAGGCGATTTTACCGTGTCTTGTCTGTCTGAAAACGAGTTTTTCCTGATCGCAAGTTATGGCAGTCAAAACTATCATATGCGTTGGTTTATCAGTAATTTATGTGGGGAAGTTGAGGTTGAAAATATCTCGGATGAACGGACTGGATTTCAGATTGCCGGCCCCAAAGCGCAGGCGCTTTTAAAGGCTGCGGCAGGCTCGGATATCTCGGACATCAAGTTTATGGATGTTCGTAAGATTGTTGTTGGGATGATCCCTTGTTTGGTGCAACGTGTCAGTTATACCGGTGATCTTGGCTATGAAATTTACTGTCAGGCCTCTGAGCAGCGGCAGCTTTGGCACAGTTTGTGGTCCAAAGGGCAAGCCTTTGGGCTTAAACCCTTTGGCATGCGGGCCATGATGAGCCTTCGGCTAGATCGGTTCTTTGGGTCATGGTTATCCGAATATTCCCCCGACTACACCCCGGCGGAAACCGGCCTTGACCGCTTTATATCATGGTCAAAACCCATTGAATTTATTGGGAAAGAGGCTGCACTTGAAGAAAGGAAAAATGGCTCAGCTCGGAGGCTTGTGGCCTTTGAGGTGATGGCGAATGATGCAGATGTTGTTGCCTATGAGCCGGTCTGGATGGAGGGGGCTGTGGTAGGGTTTTGCACATCAGGCGGCTATTCGCATTATGCGGGTAAATCAATTGCGCTGGCGCTTATTCCTGCCGAACGGGTAACGCCCGGACTCACGGCCGAGATTGAAATTCTTGGCCAGAAGTGCGCCGCTCAATTGCTGGATAGCCCTTTGCTGAAGGTTTGAGCCGAGTAAATTATCGCTCTCTGTCCTAGCTTTAGATTGCTTTGGGTCAGGTTTGCAAAAAAATGTTTTGTTAAATGGATCGATAGCTGTATTCTTGGCTATGGTTCAAATTGGCATTTTAATCTTGGCAGCGGGCAAATCATCCCGGATGCGCGGCGATGACAAGCTGACTCATAAAATTGATGGGGTTGAACAAATCAAGCGCATTGCCCTTTCAGCATGTGCAACCGGCTGTGTTGTTGCGATAACATTGCCGGATGCAGCCCATCCACGAGCGAGTTATCTACTTGATCTTGATTTGCAGATAGTATCAGTTCCCGAAGCGCATTTGGGCATGGGGAGATCAATTGCAGCGGGGATTTCGCTGCTTGCCTCAAAAGATTTAGATGGGGTAATGATTGTGCCCGCAGATATGCCTGAGATAACACAAATTGACTTCGGCACTGTGATGAAAGCGTTTTTTAAAGCGCCGCACTTAATTGTTCAGGCCTGCACAGCAAAAGGTCAACCTGGGCATCCGGTCATATTTCCAAAATCCGTATTTCATAATCTTCAGAGGCTCTCGGGTGATCGCGGAGCACAGGCAATCATTCAGGCAAATAAGCATTTACAACAGCTCGTCAAACTGCCGCATCTTAATGCAACCACAGATCTTGATACGCCCGAGGAATGGCAGGAATGGCTGTCAGAACCTAAGTGAGGTTTTGATGTTTGTAATAATTTTTAAACCTACATGCATTCCTGAGCTATTTTTCCGATTTCATCAGTGCCGCACTTAGTTTGATCCATAAATCCCAAGCGCGCGGTTGGTGCGAGAAAACTTCTGTTTTGCGCGGGTGCCACTCATAACTGGGCGGCTGATGGCAATTGGATTGGGTTCCTCTACCGCCAAAAGTGCATTTTGTGCTGCCGTTAAAATAGTGCTGCAGGCATCTGAAGGCATAAAACTTGATGAGGACCAAATGCCGTTTGCCAGAATAATTTCATGGTTTTCGAATAGAACGGCAAATATAGAGCCCTGGTTCGTTTGATACCGCACACCAGCCCGATCTTGAATCAGATCTTCGGCGCGAACCAGATATTCGCAAAAACCGGTTGCAGCGGGCGTATCCAAGACTAGCAAAAGTTGCTCAGCCGGCATATATATGTCTTCCATCGGAAGGTTGCAGCCTAGGGCACCTTTCCGAATTAGGACCGTTTTAAATCCTCTGTTTGCTGGACGATCAGGGCATCGCAATAAACCTGCCAAAGGTTGATATCCATGATCGCGGGTCAAAATAGGTGTACCAACGGATAATTGTGAAACCGGAGCCAACCCGTGTTTTGTCGCTATCATGCTCTCGTCACAAAACCCACAGTGATAACCCTGCGAATACGAGTGCTCTTCTGCAGCAAACTGAGTGCTAAAATCTAAAACAATAGGAACCGCCGTCGAACTAACCCGATCCCATGAAGTATTTCGGTCAAAATGTTGTTCCGACATAAATATTAGTCCCAACCAAATCCCTAAATCGCGCTTTGGCACTTTTAACAACTACCAATTACCAATCACGAAACTTCCAACCAGACTGATAAAATAATTGGCTGGAATTTAACTAAAGCTTTTAATAAAAGTGCCCGCCCCCGTGAACACGCCATCAACCTAATCCTTACGAATACTAATATATATACTTTAGGATATTTTTGTCAAAAGTGAGGCGATCGAGAAACTCAATAACATATCATAAAGATATTCATTTTTATGTATTATATTCATTATGTTAAGTGAACTTATTTATCTAAATTTTAGGTAAGAGAAAAAATTTATTTTTAAAAATAGAATGCGCCCGACAAAAAAAACAAAACTAAAACGTCCATGAGATCATCATTGTATCTAGGGTGGCAACAGACAGCCTCTGCCGCTTCCATATATGCGAATCACCTACCCACTATTTGGAACTACAATAAATTTGTTGTATCAAGAATTCTTTGGTGAAAGCAGCGTCAGCCATAAGTGGCTGTGAAAAACAGTTTTGGTCAGCTTCAAATATATCCACCGCAAGAGCGGTTTAGGATCGGCTAAGTTTTGCAGGTTTTAATTGTCCAAAGTTTGGTTGATTGAAAATCTGTTGAAAGCACTATAGGAACAGACCCAAAGCGTTCCCGGTGCAGGCATAACAACTCAATGCGTAAAAAATTGTTCACGCCCAAAGATATTGCCAATATGCGCTGGTTCTGGAGCGATTACCTAAAGCAAAAAACCGGCTGGCTGTTTGTGATTTTCTTGATGATTGTTCTTCAGGGGGTCGTTCTTCAACAATTTCTGGCCATCACTGAAACCGGCCTAAGGGTGATTTTTACCCAAGGCGATCTGCGCGATCTGTTTGAGGTTTGCGCGTTAATCTTTGGCATCTTTGCTGTGCGGGCTGCTACGTCCTATTTCATTCCCAGCCTCTCGGCACGGCTTGCCGGCGAAGCCATTTTTCAAATGCGATCAGATTTAATCACCCGCGTACTCTATTTCGATCAGAAGTTTTTTGACAGCACACATTCCACAGACCTTATCCTGCGCTTGGTCAATCAGGTTCAGGATCTTGGTCTATTTGTAGGACAGGCCACCGTGAATGCCCTACGGGATTTCGTGATTATCGTGATTGTATCGGGCTATTTAATTTACAAATCGCCCCTGCTGTTCTGTTCGGCCTTGGTGGCATTGCCGGTTATTTTCTTGATGATGCATTTCGTTTCCGCGCGCATCAAGGTTATCCGGCGTAATTTTGAATCCGTTCTGGGCCGCTACATGAGCAATATTGACGAGATGGCCGGCGGCATGCGGACGATCAAAATGGCGCGTCAGGAAAAGCCGGAAATTAACCGTATGGTAGAGGCCTCTTCGGGGATTAAATCGCTGTTTGTCAAACTGCAGCAAAGCGAAGCCCTGATGTTGCCATCTATCGATCTGTCTTCGGCCGTGGTCTATATGCTTGTGGTGGGCGGCGGCGGATATATGGCGCTATCGGACCAGTTTGATATCGATGGCGCATCGATTATTTCCTTTTTGCTCGGACTGGTGATTATTTTTGATCCGGCTAGGTTATTGGCGCAATTTTTTGCCAAACTGCAAGCCAGCCTGATCCTGCTTGATAGTATCCGCAGCTTAATGCTGACCGAGCGAGAAGTCAGTGACCGCGACGATGCCAAAGTCTTTGACGCCAAAGATATCGAGATTAAAATCGCCAGTGGGCGCTTTGGCTACACCCCCTCTGAAGCGCTGTTCAACGATTTGAATCTAACATTCAAAGCGGGGCAAAAAACCGCCATTGTTGGCGCCACAGGATCAGGTAAAACAACAGTTCTAAGCCTTATCACACGGCTTTATGAACTTACATCTGGCAAAGTTTTGTTCAATGGTCACGATATCAAAGATTTCACTCTTCGCTCTGTTCGCGACAAGTTTTCTATCGTTGCGCAGGATGTGGTTATTTTTGATAAAAGCATTAAAGATAACATTCGCTATGCTGATCCAGACGCCAGCGATGAGGCGGTACTAAAAGCTGCGCAACTGGCGCGCATTGATGATTTGATGCTTTCTCGCGGGGATGCCTCGGTGGGGCCAAAAGGAAATTTGCTGTCTGGCGGCCAAAAACAGCGGATTGCCATCGCCAGAGCGTTTTTAAAACCAGCCCCTGTTTTATTGCTGGATGAAGCCACCTCGGCGTTGGATGCCATCACCGAAGAAAGTGTTAATTTGGCATTTCAAGAATTGCAGCACGGGAAAACCACTATTGTGGTGGCTCATAAACTATCCGGTATTCAGGATGCAGACCATATTTATGTGCTCGACAGTGGACGGGTGATCGAAGCGGGCACGCATGCGCATTTGATTTCGGAAAACGGGCTTTACGCCAGCATGTGCATGGCACAAAGCAAACCCAAAGAAAGCCTGCAATCTCGTTGATTTTTGTGCGGTGCAGCTAGCCGTTAAATTTTCGCAGCGCCAAAACCGCGTTTAGCCCGCCAAAGGCAAAAGCATTACTGAGGGTCGCTTCGACATTCACTTCGCGGGCTTGATTGGGAACCACATCAAGCGCACATTCCGGATCAGGTTCTTCATAGCCGATGGTGGGGGCTATCACCCCGTCCCGCACCGCCATAATACAGGCTAGCAATTCAACTGCGCCAGTGCCGCCGATCAGATGGCCATGCATGGATTTGGTTGAACTGATCATCAACTGGTCGGCATGGCGGCCAAAAACCCCTGCAACAGCAGCGCATTCGGTTTTATCATTCGCCGAAGTGCCGGTGCCATGGGCGTTGATATAGGTCACATCCTCAGGTGCCAGCCGCGCATCACTGAGTGCGCCCGCAATGGCGCGCCCTGCCCCTTGTTTTGAAGGCATCACAATATCAGAGGCATCTGACGACATCGCAAAACCGGCCACCTCAGCCTGAATGTCCGCGCCGCGCGCCTTGGCGTGCTCTAGCTCTTCAAACACAAAGACCGCTGCGCCCTCGCCCTGCACCATTCCGTTTCTGTTGGCTGAAAACGGCCGGCAGGCATCATGGCTCATCACACGAAGTCCTTCCCAAGCTTTAACACCACCAAAGCACAGCATAGACTCCGAGCCCCCCGCGAGCATGGTTGGCGCCATGCCCGAGCGCACCATTTGAAACGCCTGTGCCATCGCATGGTTTGAGCTTGCGCAGGCTGTGGACACCGTGAAGCTGGGGCCTTTCAGGTTGTATTCTATTGAAATATGACTGGCCGCCGCATTGTTCATCAATTTGGGCACAACAAAGGGATGCACGCGGTTTTTGCCCTCTTCGTAGACCGCGCGGTAATTATCATCCCATGTGCTGACACCCCCGCCTGCGGTGCCCAAGACCACGCCGGATTTTGCGGCAAGCTCACCCGCAAAGCTTAGACCCGCCTGCCCCAAAGCTTCTTTGGTGGCCAGCAGGGCAAATTGGGTAAAGCGATCGTAAAGCGTCATTTGCTGGCGATTAAACCCCTGCTCAGCTTTGAAATCGCGCACCTGACCACCGATTTTAATCGCCAGCCGGTCTACATCGCGAAAGTCCAGAGGTCCAATACCGCAACGCCCTTCGCGCATCGCTTCTTCGGTCTGCGCTACGTTCTGGCCAAGAGCATTTATGGTGCCTGCCCCAGTGATGACAACCCGTTTCACGATTGCTGGGCCACCAATGCGCTAATACCGGCGATGATACTATCAACGCTTGAGATATCAAAATCACTCTCACTGGGATTATTGGCATTGAAGGGCACCTGAATATCAAAGGCTTCCTCAATTGCGAAAATACTTTCGACCAACCCTAAACTGTCAATTCCCAAGCTTTCCAAGGTACTGTCCAGCGTTACGTCCGCAGGGTCGAGCACCGCTTGCTCAGCAATAATATCAATTACTTTGTTTTGAACGCTCATTGCACTTCTTCCCTTATCGACTTGCAAGGCTAAAATTAGTTTTTCCCTGTTGGCTTGAAAACTGCTTTTTGCAACTTTGCCACTTCGCGAAATAATCTCGGAAGACGGCGTAAAGCTTTGTAGGTTTCTAAATGCTGATCCATCTTTATGGCAGGATAGCCAAGCATAACACGGCCTGCCGGAACATTGGACAGTACTTTTGTCGCACCACCTGTGATTACATGATCACCGACAAAGACATTATCGCTAATACCTGTTTGCCCACCTAAAACAACATGATTACCAATCCGCGCCGAGCCGGCAATACCAACCTGCGCACAAATAAGACAATCATTGCCGATCTGCACATTATGCCCGATCTGGGAGAGGTTATCGCATTTGACCCCATTGCCGATCACCGTATCGCGTACTGTGCCGCTGTCAACGCAGCTATTGGCACCAAGTTCCACATCATTGCCAATCCTGACACTGCCCAAAGAATGGATGCGAGACCAGCTTTGAGCGCTAAGCTCACCGCGCTCTTCACCCAAGCTGCTGCGCACATGCTCAACTGCAGATACTTCTGGCGTAACAAAAGAAAACCCATCTCCGCCTACCACCACGCCAGGCTGGGCAATAAATCGATCACCGATCGTCACCCTCGCACCGATTTTAACCGCTTCGCGCAGTTTGGCATCCCTGCCTAATTTTGCTCCGCTTCCGATGTAGCACTGCGCACTTATTTGGGCATTATCGCCAATCACAGCCTCTTTCCCGATATAACAGAAAGGTCCAATTGCCACATCTTGGCCCAAAGTTGCGCTGTTTTCGATCACTGCAGTTGGATGAATGCCGTTTTGCGCGGATTGCCCCGGATCCATCATTTCTGATAGCCCTGATAAGGAAAAGCGCGGCCGTGGGGCAACTATCGCAGCGCGAAGCCCCATCGCTTGCCAATCAGCACCAGGCCAAAGCATGGCGACTTGCGCTTGTCCTTTGGGCAAATCAGCGGCGTATTTTGCATCCATCGCCAAAGCAATATCGTTAGCTTTGGCTTGGGAGGGTTCGGCCACGCCAGAGACAATAATATCGCCATCGCCAAAAACTTTAGCGCCTAGAGCTTTGCCAATCTGTTTAACCTGATAGTCCATCACCATTCCCATATTGGGCTATGGATTACCCTTGATTTGAGGTTATGACCACCCCTGCTTTTTGCAAAGCGGCAAATATCTGGGCATCGCGCCCATATATATCGCGGCGAAAACCGATCCGTCCGTTAGGCGCGGTTACCGCAGTGCGATAAATGATATGAACCGGAACCGGCTGCCGCAAGAATATTATATTCTCTTGGCCTAGATCCAATGCGGTCTGGAACCTTTTTTTCGGCGTACTGGTTTGCCGCGCCAAGAGCGCATAGGCAAAATCAAATGGTTGGTGCAGCCGTATACAGCCGTGGGAAAACGCACGTTCATCCCTAGAAAAAAGCGCTTTTTGCGGTGTGTCATGCAAATAAATATTATGCGGGTTGGGAAACATAAATTTAACCAGCCCAAGAGCATTACTATGCGATGGCTTCTGTTTCAAATCATATGGAAAATCTTCCGGAGTATAATCATTAAAGTTAACCTCAAAACGATCTACTTCTTCGCCTTCTGGGCTGATTAACGTCAACTCGCTTAACGCAAATGGATCCAATTGCAGTTCGGGCAAATATTCCCCTACGGTGATCGAACGCGGTACATTCCATGTCGGATTGACAACCATATGTTCCATCCGATCCGAAAATTCAGGGCTTCGGCGCTTTTCATCATTGGCCCCAATCACGGAACGCGTTTCAAAAACCACGACACCATCGTCTAAAATTTTGGCCGAAAAATCAGTGAGGTTTACTTGAATTTGTCGTGCGCTCTTTGGCAGATCGAGCCAGTTTTCACCATTGTTCCATCGTTCACGTTCCATAGCCACGCTGATGGCTTTTAAACGATCTTTTACAGAAACGTTTAACTCAGCCAATGTCATTGGCCCTGCCACGCCATCAGGGGATAGGCCATGATCTTTTTGAAATCGCTGCACTGCGCTGCGCAAGATTTTTCCATACCGATCAGACAGAGTGTTTTCCATATACCCCTGCTCTATCAAACGGTTTCTCAACGCCACGACCGCCGGACCACGTTCACCCGGGCGCAATTGTTCTTCGATTAACTGTGGACCCCATCCACCTGTTTTAAGCACAGCAAGAAAATCCTGACGTGCCGCCAATAGATTGCGGTAATTGTCTGTTTGCGGCGACAAAAGCGCAAAAAACTGTTCAGCACCTGTCGATAAAAGCGGGTTCAAATAAGCCGCGTCATCAAGATAATTGACCTTACGAAAAATATTTTCGTCGACTTTTTTAGGAACCACCAAACCAGTATGAACATCAGCAGAATATCGCAGAAAGGACAGCGTCATCTGACCCTCTAGCACACCCAAATCATATTGTGATTTTGCAGTGCGACTAAGCGCCAGCAACCTATTAAGGCCATATTTATATTTTGGAAGCCCATGGGTATCAGCAGTCTCAAGGGCCTGAATAAGGGCGTTACGCCGCGCCTGAGCTGAGGGGCTTGGGTTGACCCAAATTGGTGTGAAATTACGACTTTGATAAAAGGAAAGTGCTGTTTCGCGACTTTCAAGCGTTTTGGCAAGAGCAAGCCGAAAACCAATATTTTCTGCTGCGGACCCTGTCGAGAACAGTGTTGAAAACATGAAAAACGCAACACTTAAAAACAGTAAGAAGCGTGCCGTGTAAAAAGTTGATTTGCCGATCATAAAGTGGATCATGATTTAACGCCCTAAAGGTCAATTGAGTGACTTCTAATCTATGCTAAAGACTTACTCATTTGTCCAATCACATTCAAGATAGCGAACCGCTTTTGCTATCTTTGTTTGAGGGTGCTGAGCTCAGCGAAGATATTTAAACAAGCAGGATAATGCGCAAATCAACTCTCAAACCTTGTGGCGTTTATTTTTGACTTGGTTGAACAGGGTTTTTATGCAATAAGCCTTGCTATCTGGGGAGATACAAGCGACCTGTACCCATGCCAATGGGCGCAGATAAGAAAAGACAACGCGTGATGGTTGAAACATCTAATAAAATGATAACCCGGCGTGGTTTGCTCGGAGCGTTCGCCGCGACGGCACTTGTCGCGGCACCAGTATATTCACGCGCAGCCGGCTATGTGAAAGGCGCAGGTGATTGCCGCTTTATCAACATTTACTCGCGGCGCAGCGGTGAAGATTGCAAAGCTGTTTACTGGATTGACGGCGAGTATTTTAAAGAAGCTGTTGATGAGATAAGCATGATCATGCGTGACTGGCGGCGCAATGAGATCAAAGATATCGACCTTCGGACCATTGACATTATGGCGGCTACCCATCGTCTTTTGGACACCAGTGAACCGTTTCAACTTCTATCAGGATATCGCAGCGCCAAAACCAATGCGATGCTACGGCGTCGGTCACGGTCGGTGGCGAAGAAATCGCTGCACATTACGGGCCAAGCGGCCGACTTACGGCTTTCATCACGTTCAGTCCGTCAACTGGCGCGCGCTGCGCGCTCCTGCCAAGCCGGCGGCGTAGGCAGCTATTCGCGCTCGCGCTTTGTACACTTGGATTGCGGACCGGTCCGCACTTGGGGTCGCTGAACAGCGATAAGATCAAGTTTCACGTCTGCCCTTTATGGGCCCCCTGCCTTATAGCCTCAGAAAGCTTACGCAGCGATCCGGCAATGCGGCGCCATGTGATCGACGAAGACTTCACGCAATGTGCTTTGCACCACTAGGTCAATTTGCCCAAAGTTATCAATCACTGGCTCTAAACTTGTAGCATCGGTAATTTTGAGGTCATTCACCAACCAAGAGACATCTTTAAGGCCTGAGAATTTCTCAACCGCCAGCGCCGCTGCACAAAGTAAAGTCCGCGCATCGCGGCTTTCAATTTCTTCGGCCAAAGACAGGCCCTGATCAATACGGTCATCCATAAAACAGGCAAATACCGCATCGGCTTTACGCTTGTCGCCGTTGGTCTGCCCTTGCGGAACCGGATCATATTCAAGCGCCAAGAGCGTCAGGTCACAGCCCTTTTTCGTACCACCCGTTTTAAGCAGCGCCTCGCCGTATTGCTGCAAAATTCGCGGGTCGTTGGGCACCATATCATAGGCTTTTTTACCATGCTCAACAGCCAGCTTTAGCTTTCCGGTTCCGCTGTAAACGGCAGAGAGCAGGCGGTGACATTCAAAATCATTTGCATCTATCTTGACCGCCGTATCTAGAAGCTTGCTAAATTCGGGTACCAGTTCTTCGAAAGAGCGTTGAATAAAGCCCCGCGCCATGCCCTGGCCAAGGGTGCAGGCCTTCCAGGCATAGGCCTGTGCATTGTTTGGATCCGCTGCAATTGCAGCATCAAACATTTCGAGCGCCAACTTATTAGAGGCACTTTCAAACTGGTGGTGCATTTCCTTGCCTTTGAGCAAAAACTCATAGGAACTCATATTTTCGGTTGGCTTACGTTTGGCCCGCTGCAGGCTCACCAGCTCAATTTCGCCCAATATTTCTTGGGTTACGCTTCGCACAATTTCATCTTGCACTTCAAAAATATCATCAATGCTGCGATCAAACCGTTTGCTCCACAAAATCTCGTTGGCATCGGTTTCAATCAGCGAAACAGTCACCCGTACTTTATTGCCCGATGACCGCACAGATCCCTGAATCATGTAATTGACTTTGAACTGTTTGATAAAATCGTCCAAATCATCATCACTACCGGCAAAATTAACACTGGACTGGCGCGACACGATCGACAATTGCCGCACCATAGACAATTCGGTTAGGATATCTTCGTAAATACCATCGATCAAAAACGAGCTGTCCTCGTTCGCATTCATGTTTTTAAACGGCAACACCGACAAGATGGGCTTGATATCACGTTTAATGTCTTCCTTTTCCTCTTCAACCTCGGCAACTTCTTCTGCCGCCGCTGTCTGATTGGTGGAAATCGTAAAGACTTCAAATTCGCTAGAAATATTTTTGAGCTTTTTAGTACCAGCAGCGCGGGATATGGCTTCTATCCGGGAAGCCACCTGTTCATTAATCAAGCGCGACACTAAAATTTGACCTGGGGTACATTGGGCCTCTAAGCGAGCCGCAATATTAACACCGTTGCCATAAACATTTTCTTTCTCAACGATCACATCGTCACAATGAATACCCACGCGCCAAACAAGCTTTGTATCCTCTACCTTACCCTGATCTTGGGCTTCGATGCCCTTGTTTCTTTCGGAAATCGCCTCTTGAAAATTAATTGCACAGTTTACCGATTCAACAGGGCTGGCAAATTCAGCCAGTACAGAATCTCCTGCTGTATGGAAAATTCGGCCACCATGTTTGGCAATAAACGCATCAATGATTTCCCGGCATGCGTTTAAGCTTTCCAAGGTTTGTTCTTCGTTTTCAAGCATATGCTTGCTAAATCCAACGCAATCCGTGGCTAAAATGGTTGCAAATTTTCTATTAACGGACCGCAATTTGGTTCTCCAATTAGATAATGTTCTAAGCACTGAACAGAAGCTGGTTTATAAAGCTTAAAATATATCATTGAATTCTATCAGCAATTCAAATCATACCCTGCCACCCCTTTGCCCAATGCCCATACCAAATGGGCAGATAGACAGACAAAAGTATTGGCAGAGAGAAAATGGCCTGCGTTACAAAGGCTCTATATCACCGGCAGCGCGCACCGCATGGAAGCTTTGCTCGAACTCCGCAAATTTCTGCATTGCAATAGCATCTCGCATGGATTGCATAAGCTCTTGAAAATAGTGCAAGTTATGCCAAGTGAGCAACATACCAGAGATCATTTCCTGAGCCCGAAACACGTGATGTAAATAGGCCCGAGAATATCCGGTGCAGGCCGGACAGCTGCAATTTTCATCAAGCGGCCTTGGATCGTTTTGGTGGCGGGCGTTTTTAATATTGATCACACCGCGGCGGGTAAACACTTGTCCTGTGCGGCCGGACCGCGACGGCAAAACGCAATCCATCATATCAATGCCGCGCTTGACTGCCCCGACGATATCATCGGGCTTGCCAACGCCCATCAAATACCGCGGTTTATCACTGGGTAGCATATCGGGTGCATATTCAAGCACTTTAAACATCGTCTCTTGGCCTTCGCCCACCGCAAGGCCGCCCACCGCATAGCCGTCAAATCCGATGCTTTTTAAGGCTTCCGCACTTTCTGCTCGCTGGTCTTGATAAATGCTACCTTGTTGAATGCCAAACAGCGCATGGCCCGGGCGGTCACCAAAGCCATCGCGCGATCTCTTGGCCCAACGCATGGACAATTGCATGCTTTGCAATGAAGTATCAGGATCGGCAGGAAACGGTGTGCATTCGTCAAAGGCCATCACGATGTCGCTGCCCAGCAAGCGTTGAATTTCCATTGAACGCTCAGGTGATAAAACGTGCTGTGATCCATCGATGTGCGATTTAAAGGTCACACCACTTTCGGTCATTTTACGCAATCCGGACAGCGACATAACCTGAAATCCGCCACTATCGGTGAGAATCGGGCGATCCCAATTCATAAACTTGTGCAAGCCCCCCAAAGCGTCAATGCGCTCTGCCCCCGGGCGCAGCATCAAATGATATGTATTGCCAAGCAAAACATCCGCGCCTGTCGCCCCTACGCTTTCCGGCAGCATGGCTTTTACCGTTGCCGCAGTGCCCACCGGCATAAAGGCCGGTGTTCTAATATCACCACGCGGGGTCGAGATGAGACCGCTGCGCGCTTTGCCATCAGTGGCATTGAGGGAAAAGGAAAAATTTTTACTCATGAGGCCGTCTATTGCCGTATCACACCGCAAAAGCCAAGCCCAATAGCAACCGAAATCGATGCCTTGTAAGGGGCATTTTTCGCACCTGCGCAATACTGCCGTGAAACTGACGCAATACCGACAAGGAAAATCAGCTTATTCTGTGCAGAAATCACCAGTAACAGCATCACCTAATCTCACCAAAAAAAGGGCTAAATCCCCATTACTTGGGCTATCAAATAGATACTTTAAATTTGGCATTGGAAAATACCGCACACGAAAAAACCCGCCCTGATAGGGGCGGGTTTATCAAACTTACACGCGATGCGTTTCAGCTGTTGGTTAGGCCTCTTCTTCGAGCGCCTCAACAGCTTTTTGCAAATCGTCCTTGCTAACTTCTTTTTCTTCGACCTGTGCCAGCTCAAACATGTAATCCACCACTTTGTCTTCAAAAATCGGAGCCCTGAGCTGTTGCTGCATTTGTTGATTTTTCTGCACGAATTCAAAGAATTCACGTTCTTGACCGGGGTATTGACGCGCCTGCGCCATCACAGCTTGGTTGATTTCAGCTTCGCTGACCTCAACCTTGGCCTGTTGGCCCAATTCCGCCAGCAACAGCCCAAGACGTACACGGCGCATTGCCAATGTTGTGTGCTCTTCTGTGGTCTCGATCTCTGGGTGATCATGGCCTTCGACATCCGGATTGTCTTCATGCCACAATTGATGCGAAATCTGCTTGGCTTCGGCATCGACCAATGAGGGTGGAAGCTCAAAGCTAACAAGGGTGTCTAGTTGATCCAGCAACCCGCGTTTCATCACCGCCCGCGCCGCACCAACATATTCGGCTTCAAGCCGTTCGCTGACTTGCGCTTTGAGAGCATTTAAATCTTCAGCGCCAAATTTTGTCGCCATTTCATCGTTCAATTCTGCAGGGGCAGGTTCTTTTACGGCTTTGATTTTACATTCAAAAACGGCAGCTTTACCGGCCAGATTCTCGGCGCCATAATCAGCCGGAAAGGCCACTTCGACGGATTTGTCTTCATCGGCTTTGGCGCCGATAAGTTGATCTTCAAAACCCGGGATGAAGCTGTTTGAGCCTAGCACCAGAGGATAGTCTTCGGCAGATCCACCTTCAAATGCTTCGCCGTCAACCTTGCCCAGAAAATCAAACACAACCTGATCGCCCGATTTGGCTTTGGAGCCCTTGCGGCGGTCTTTGAAATTTGGTGAGGTTTCAGCCAGCTTTTCCAGCGCTTCGTCAACGGCAGCGTCATCGGCTTTGGTAACAAGCTTTTCCAAATTGATAGATTTAAGGTCAACTTCAGGGATCGTGGGCAGCGCTTCATACGTCAGATCGACATGCACGTCATCGCCCTCTTTCCAATCTTCATTGGTCATCTTAACATCCGGCTGCAACGCCGGCCGTTCACCACTTTCTTCAAAGTGCTGGTTCATCGCACCGTCGATACTTTCTTGCATTGCTTCACCAAGAAGGCGTTGACCGAATTGTTTTTTAAGCAAGCTCATCGGCACTTTGCCTTTGCGAAACCCTTTCATTTCGACTTCAGGCTGAGCTTTCACCAGCTTTTCGTTTACTTTTGCGTCAAGCTCGCTGGCGCTAACGATGATAGAGTAGCCACGCTTTAAGCCTTCATTCAAGGTTTCGTTGACCTGCATATCCTGTGCGTCCTTTTTTACATTTTGGTGCGGGTGGAGGGACTTGAACCCCCACGCCTTGCGGCGCCAGAACCTAAATCTGGTGCGTCTACCAATTCCGCCACACCCGCTAAAAATATTATCAAGCCGCAATAGTGCTGCCCAATCTTTCGACGCTCTCTAGCAAATGATTCTAGCAGATGCGAGAGTAAAAATGCAGCTAAAGCTAAGATAAATGATGTTTAAAATCGCCAAACAATAATGCAATCATCAATTAACAATGCAGAATTGTGCAAAGTTTATGCTAAATCCATTCATACGCATCAGCTCATAGATTTATTTATTGCCTAATTTTTAGGCATTCCGCCCACTTTTGGTTCAATAGATGATTTGAAGCTCACTAAAAGCCACCTCAACCCAATAGGTATATTGTTAGATATGGACCACTATGTTGAGTGCAAAAAGTATCTAAGAACCGGAGGTCTTAATGAAAAAAATAGAGGCTATAATAAAACCTTTTAAGCTCGATGAAGTGAAAGAGTCCCTACAAGACATTGGTGTTCAGGGTCTGAGCGTCATTGAAGTTAAGGGGTTTGGGCGGCAAAAGGGCCATACGGAACTATATCGTGGCGCTGAATATGTGGTTGATTTTTTGCCAAAAGTGAAAATCGAGGTAGTTCTTGATGATGATCAAGTAGATGACGCGATCAAAGCCATCGTAGAGTCCGCAAAAACTGACAAAATTGGCGATGGAAAGATTTTCGTTAGCTCAGTCGAACAAGCCCTCCGCATTAGAACCGGTGAATCTGGTTCCGACGCCCTTTAAACAAACTCACTAAAAAGGAATAACTGAGATGAGTACACAAGCAGTTCTCAAGACTATTGCAGATGAAGATATCGAATATGTAGATATTCGCTTCACTGACCCGCGGGGAAAGCTGCAGCACGTTACTGTGATGGCGGATCAAGTTGATTCTGACTTTATTGACGAAGGCTTTATGTTTGACGGATCTTCAATTGCCGGTTGGAAGTCAATTGAAGCTTCGGATATGAAATTGATGATCGACACTGAAAGCGCGTATGTTGATCCTTTCTACGCAGAAAAAACCTTGTGCGTACATTGTTCGGTGGTAGAGCCAGATACAGGCGAAGCATATGAACGCGACCCACGCGGAACAGCACAAAAAGCCGAAGCTTACTTAAAATCGTCCGGCATCGGAGATACGGCTTTCTTTGGCCCTGAAGCCGAGTTTTTCCTTTT
Organism: Rhodobacteraceae bacterium Araon29; assembly: GCA_039640505.1. Lineage (NCBI taxonomy): Bacteria > Pseudomonadati > Pseudomonadota > Alphaproteobacteria > Rhodobacterales > Paracoccaceae > Rhodobacteraceae bacterium Araon29. The sequence goes on from CP046865.1 coordinate 1,958,866, forward strand.
TGACGATGTTCGCTTCTCGAACTCAATCAACAAGGTTTCATACGAAGTTGATGCACTTGATGCGTCATGGAATACTGACACCGAGTATGAAATGGGTAACACCGGCCACAGACCTGGAGTCAAGGGTGGTTATTTTCCAGTTAACCCAATTGATGATGGTCAGGATATCCGCTCAGAAATGCTTTCGACCATGAAGCGTCTGGGCATGAAAGTGGATAAACACCACCATGAGGTCGCCTCTTGCCAGCATGAGTTGGGACTAATTTTTGATAGCTTGACCAAACAAGCCGACGAACTGCAAAAATATAAGTATGTCATCCATAACGTCGCGCAAGCTTATGGCAAATCAGCAACATTTATGCCCAAACCTATTGCGGGTGACAACGGCACAGGGATGCACTGCAATATGTCAATCTGGAAAGATGGCAAACCACTTTTTGCAGGCGATCAATACGCAGACCTTAGCAACGAAGCGCTTTGGTTCATTGGCGGCATTCTAAAGCATGCAAAGTCTCTGAACGCGTTCACCAACCCATCCACCAATAGCTACAAACGCCTTATCCCTGGGTTTGAAGCCCCGGTTTTGCGCGCGTATTCAGCACGTAACAGATCAGGATGCGTGCGTATTCCATGGACTGAATCGCCAAAAGCAAAGCGGGTTGAGGCACGTTTCCCAGATCCTTCTGCAAACCCTTATTTGTGCTTTGCTGCCTTGTTGATGGCCGGTCTTGATGGTATCAAAAACAAGATTGATCCTGGTGAGGCCATGGATAAAAATCTGTATGACCTGCCAGCGGAACAACTAGCAGATATTCCGACTGTTTGTGGGTCACTGCGCGAAGCCACTGAAGAATTGCAGGCGGATCACGACTTCTTGCTGGCTGGTGATGTCTTCACAAAAGATCAAATTGATGGATACATCGAGTTGAAAATGGAAGAAATTGAAACTTATGAACATACTCCACACCCTGTGGAATTTGGCATGTACTATAGCTGCTAATTTAAAGTTCATTTCAGGAGAAGGCGCTCGTAATTGGGCGCCTTTTTTAATTGTAATCACCATTTTGAAACAAACCCACTAACCAATCCTAAACCACCATTAAAATATGGGTATGTATTGAAAAAATGACAGAATTCGACCGCGGGAGCCTAAAAAGAACCTGCCTTTCTGAACGCAAGAACCGTCGATCAGTTCCTTTCAAAATCGGTCTTCGATTTGCGGTTTTTCTTGGTTGGAATAAATTTGGTGTGTCATAATAAAGCTCATTAAATCGCCACAATGGCTTTTGCGGCTTGATACCGTCAAACAAGCGCTGAACACGGCGAGTTACATCTTTATCATAGGATTGAATTGGCCCGTGAATGATCGATAAAGGTCGCAAAAATTGTTCTTCTAGGCTCCAACTAGATGGAAAACATAAAATTGCGCCTTTCAAAACATGCTCATCTTTATGTTTTTGTAAAATGCAAAAGTCACATTGCACTAAATTACCAATTGTTGACAAAGGTTCCGAATAGTCCAAGGAAACCACACGGCCATCCGGGCACTTCACAATCTCTTTGGTAATATTAAATCCATGAAGCAACGGAAGAAAATTCAGAACAGTTTCTAATAACTCTTGCGCCGCTCCAAAGGCCAATGGGTCAAGCCGCGTGACGTCCTTTGTGCGATATTTAATCAATCTTTCTCGCTCTGCCATTTGTAAAGCATAGGCGCTGTCGATGATGATTAGATTCTTCGGATCAAGCGGTGCCACCGCTGGCAATGACCTTTTGGGGTTCAACCTGTATGGCAAACTGTCTTGTAAAATCTCTGTCATGGTCAAAGAATTCTACTAAAGCGACCCTAAAGCAAGTCGTAAACGGACGAGAAGGTACTGTTTTATGGGTTAGCATCCTATCAAGCAAAGCCGGAGTAGCAAAATGAACAGCCACTATAGTAACAGGCGCAAGATTGATCCAACGAAAGGCAGCGTTTTAGGGGACAATACCCCAAATGATATGAACAGGGTTGAAATTGGGCCCACCCAACTTGCATTTGAAGAGTGGGAAAAAGCCAGCTTAATCCTTCCAGACTTGCAAAAGATGCGCAAATACCGCTGGGAACGATTAACACAGCACATTGTCGACCGAGATTATGGCGGGCTTTTAATGTTTGATCCTCTTAATATCCGCTACGCAACTGACAGCACGAATATGCAGCTTTGGAATACCCACAATCCATTTAGAGCCGTATTGCTCTGCGCTGATGGATATATGGTGATTTGGGATTATAAAAATTCTCCTTTTTTGTCGGAGTTTAACCCCTTGGTAAAAGAACAACGCTCGGGCGCAGACTTATTTTACTTTGATCGCGGTGACAAAGTAGATATCGCAGCAGATGTTTTCTCAAACGAAGTTCGTGAACTCATTGCAAGTCATGGGAATAATAACAAGCGCCTGGCCGTTGACAAAATTATGCTGCATGGACTTCGAGCTTTAGAATCGCAAGGCTTTGAAATTATGGAAGGCGAAGAGGTAACTGAAAAATCTCGTTCGATCAAAGGCGCCGATGAAATACTGGCAATGCGCTGCGCTTCTGAATCTTGTGAAAATGCAGTGCAAATTATGGAAAAAGTTGCCCGTTCTGGTGTGCCAAGTGGAAATATGAGTGAAGATGATATTTGGGCAGTCCTACATGCCGAAAACATCAAGCGCGGGGGCGAATGGATAGAAACGCGACTTTTGGCTTCCGGGCCGCGCACGAACCCTTGGTTTCAAGAATGTGGCCCGCGGATTGTACAAAACAACGAAATAGTTGCATTTGATACGGACTTAATCGGTTCCTATGGGATATGTGTAGATATTAGCCGAACATGGTGGATCGGCGATAAACCACCGCGGCCAGATATGATCTATGCGATGCAGCACGCGCACGAACATATCATGCGAAACATGGAAATGTTGCGGCCAGGCGTTCACATGCGTGACCTTACAATGAACACACATGTTTTGGATGACCAATTTCAAAAAGGTAAATATGGCTGCTTGATGCATGGCGTTGGCTTATGTGATGAATGGCCATTAATTCCCTATCCAAATAAATTTGTTGAGGGCGCATATGATTATCATCTCAAAGAAGGGATGGTTTTATGTGTTGAGGCTCTGGTCAGTCCAGAGGGTGGTGATTTTTCCATCAAGCTAGAGGATCAAGTGTTAATCACAGCTAATGGATTTGAAAATCTTTCCAAATATCCATTTGATGCTCAACTTATGGGGCTAGGATAATCAGGTAGCTGACCTTTATCAGTAAGAGGTTCATTTAGTCAGAGTTTTGCACCGCTTTTGTAGCCTGTTAGCTTGTGGCTCAATGGCTGCAGTGCTATGACCGCCCTAACTTTTCACATTACTCACACAGGCTAAAAGCAAGATGATTCCACGTTATTCTCGCCCCGATATGGTTCAGATTTGGTCACCAGAAACAAAGTTTCGTATCTGGTACGAAATCGAAGCGCATGCCTGTGACGCGATGGCAGATTTGGGCGTAATACCAAAAGAAAATGCTGAAGCAGTTTGGAAGGCAAATGAGGTTGAGTTTGATGTTGTCAGAATTGACGAAATTGAAGCTGTCACAAAGCATGATGTTATCGCATTCCTGACGCATTTGGCAGAGCATATTGGCTCAGAAGAAGCGCGTTTTGTGCATCAGGGCATGACAAGCTCAGATGTGTTAGACACCTGTTTTAACGTGCAACTTGTTCGAGCCGCTGACATATTGATAGCAGATGTAGATACACTTCTGGCAGCGCTTAAAAGACGTGCATTTGAGCACAAAGATACTGTTCGTATTGGACGCAGTCATGGCATACATGCCGAACCAACCACACTCGGGCTTACCTTTGCGCGCTTCTACGCGGAAATGGATCGAAATAGGCAGCGATTGGTGGCTGCACGCAGTGAGATCGCGACCGGTGCCATTTCGGGCGCAGTTGGAACATTTGCCAATGTTGATCCAAAAGTTGAAGATCATGTTTGTGCAAAACTGGGTCTTACACCTGAGCCCATTAGCACCCAGGTCATTCCTCGTGATCGTCATGCCGCGTTCTTTGCTGCTTTAGGCGTGGTTGCAAGTAGCCTTGAAAATATCGCGACTGAAATTCGTCATATGCAACGGACAGAAGTTCTCGAAGCAGAAGAGTTCTTTTCAAAAGGCCAAAAGGGCAGTTCGGCGATGCCCCACAAACGAAATCCCGTTTTAACCGAAAATTTAACAGGCTTGGCCAGATTAGTGCGTATGGCGGTTGTGCCGGCGCTTGAAAATGTTGCGCTTTGGCATGAACGCGATATTTCCCACAGCTCGGTTGAACGCAATATTGGACCGGATGCAACAATTACACTTGATTTTGCTCTGGCTCGGATGACCCAAGTCATCGAAAAACTTGTGGTTTATCCCGAAAATATGTTGAAAAATTTACATAAATTTAAAGGGCTGGTAATGAGCCAACGCGTCTTATTAGCTCTTACGCAATCGGGGTTAAGCCGCGAAGATTCTTATCGTCTTGTCCAGCGCAATGCAATGAAGGTTTGGGAACAGGATAAAGATTTCAAAACTGAACTATTAGGGGACATGGAAGTAACTGCTGCCTTAAGCGCCGAGGAAATCGAAGAAAAATTCGATCTTGGATATCATACAAAGCATGTAGATACTATTTTTTCTCGGGTCTTTGACTGAACCCACAAAGCTTGAAAAATAACATTAGGTTTAGGATTCTTTTCATAATTTGTTTACGCGGTGCGTATTTGTGCACTTTGGAACAACACAAATAATTGTGCTATTTATCGAAAGAGCAAATTAAAAGACAAAGCTTCAGACTTCTTTCATCCTTGCGTGATTTCTATGACCAATTAGAACTCACAAAGGGAAAACAATGCCTGAGGAGCAGTACAATCAAAAGTTAGAAAACCTTCCGCCTGTAGGCTCGGCTTACCCACCAGTTATAGAAATTAACCATCGACAAAAAGCAGCAATTGTCGTGAGTTTATTGCTTCAAAATGGCGCCGATATGCCCTTATCTCAATTGCCTGGTGACTTACAAACTGATTTGACGCACCAAATGGCGCAGCTTCGTCTAGTGGATCAAAAAACATTGAAAGCTGTTATTGATGAGTTCACGCGTGAACTCAATTCAATTGGGCTCAGTGCAAGTGGAGGGCTTGAACGCACATTAACTTTGTTAGAGGGAAAAATATCTAAATCGACCATAAACCAGCTTCGAAAAGATGCTGGTGTGCAACTTGTTGCAAATCCTTGGGCGCGTATAAAAGCTCTGAAAACATCAGACCTATTACCTTTTGTTCAAAATGAATCCGTTGAAGTATCAGCAGTGATTATGTCCAAGCTCGATGTACAAAAAGCAGCTGAGATATTATCCCAGTTACCTGGTGATCAAGCCCGTAGCATCAGCTATGCCATATCAATGACCGACAATGTGACACCTGCCAGCATGGATCGCATCGGTCAAAGTCTAATTGCTCAAATGGATAATCAGCCAGAACGCGTTTTTGAAAAATCGCCTGCCGAAAGAATTGGCATGATTTTAACCGTGACCTCACAAAAAATAAGAGAGGAAGTTTTATCTGGGCTTGGAAAAACAAATCAAGCGTTTGCAGACATGGTTCGACAATCTGTATTTACATTTGACGACATATCCGAACGCTTATCGGCAAAAGACATCCCCCAAATCATTAGAAGTATTGACCATGAGGATTTGGTTAAAGGGCTTTCACATGCAAAAACCCAAAATTCATCTGATACTGTTGACTTTATTATTTCAAGCCTGCCCAAAAGATTAGGCGAAACTCTTTTAGAAGATATTGAAAGCCTAAGCGCAATCGCGCCAAAAGATGGTGAACAGGCAATAAATAGGCTTATTGGTTCTTTGCAATCAATGCTCGCAAAAGGCGAACTTTTTTTAAACTAAATTTGCCTGAAGTCGTTGCAAGGGGATATTTTTAAAAACAGGTGTCATTTAAACTTAGTATATTCAACGTAGAATAGATGCCGCGACGACCTTACCCTGCCCGACCAACTGAACGATCACTGCAACATTCTGATCCGGCTTGGATAAAATGGTTTTATGCCAAGGCTCTTGAGCATCCCATTGACCAAGGTTTTTTACTTTCGTTACAATATTTGAGTAATTCATAACACGGCCCGAATTTTCACCTCTTTCGATTTTAACCCGTGCTTCTGGGATGAAATATATGGCAAGGATATCTGCCCTAAAGGCCTCAGCTGACTCTGCTGCATTAACTTTAACCTGAACTTGATCGCCCGCAGATTTAAACGCGATTTCAAAAAACTGTTTTCTTTGAAGGGACTTGGAAATTTCGCGCTTGAGTTTATTGGGTTTGGATCCAGCAATAGCTGTTTGTCCATTAATCATGAATTGTGGAGTGTAAACCGCTGTTTGGGATGCCAGACGGGCATATATCTTTTGCCTTTGGGAAAAACTGGGGTCTGCAAAACTGTCTTTCCAGCCAATATAATCCCAATAATCAACATGAAACGCTAACGCCACCACATTAGGATTGTTAGATAAACCCGTTAGAATTATATCTGCCGGGGGGCAGGAAGAGCATCCTTGTGACGTAAATAGCTCTACCAACACCGGGGCACGCTCATCAGCGGGTACGTGGGAAGCCCAAAATGCAATTATGAAACCAACAACAATTTTTTGAATTGTAAACAATAGAGATGCCCCAAAGTAATCTACGATACGCATGAGTTACGCTAATCTGCTGCAGATGACCAATCAATGATTTGCTACTTAGATCACAAAATTGTGCAACCAATTATACACCATTGCATACCATCAATTTCAAGCCCTTGAACATATCAGCTAGTTGCGTCAAAAGCGCACCAGCGAAACCCTTACACAAAATCCAAAGGGAGGCCAATATGCCCATCTCAGTCGGTAAAGACACTGCAAAAACCCGAAAAAATCTAACAGTCGATGGCGAAACAATCGCCTATTATTCAATCCCTGCAGCAACAGTTGCTGGACTTGGGGATTTTTCGAAATTGCCAGCCGCCTTAAAGGTGGTGTTGGAAAACATGCTTCGCTTCGAAGATGGCAAAACTGTCACGACAGATGACATTCGCGCATTTGCGGATTGGGGTGAAAAAGGTGGGAAAAATCCGCGTGAGATTGCCTACCGGCCGGCTCGAGTTCTAATGCAAGATTTCACTGGCGTTCCGGCGGTTGTTGATCTGGCGGCGATGCGAGATGGGATTGTGTCACTGGGCGGCGATGCGCAAAAAATCAACCCCCTTAATCCAGTAGATTTAGTCATCGATCACTCTGTTATGATTGATGCATTTGGAACCCCACGGGCTTTTCAGACCAATGTTGACCGCGAATATGAACGTAATATGGAGCGCTATACATTCCTTAAGTGGGGCCAAAACGCGTTTAATAACTTTCGCGTTGTGCCCCCAGGAACAGGAATATGCCATCAGGTTAATTTAGAATATCTAGCCCAAACCGTTTGGACCGACAAAGACCAATTTGGCGAAAATGTCGCCTACCCAGATACTCTGGTTGGAACCGACAGCCATACAACAATGGTTAATGGGATGGCGGTTCTGGGCTGGGGTGTTGGAGGTATTGAGGCAGAAGCTGCGATGCTTGGTCAACCGATTTCCATGCTTATCCCTGAGGTCATTGGCTTTGAATTGACCGGAGAAATGACCGAAGGCACCACGGGAACCGATCTGGTTTTAAAAGTGGTTGAAATGTTGCGCCAAAAAGGAGTTGTTGGAAAGTTTGTCGAGTTTTTTGGGGCAGGCTTGGATAATTTACCGTTAGCAGATCGCGCCACCATCGCAAATATGGCCCCCGAATATGGCGCCACATGTGGATTTTTCCCTATCGACAATGAAACCCTTCGCTACCTTCGCAACTCAGGACGTGAGGAAAGCCGCATAAGTTTAGTTGAGGCCTATGCAAAAGAAAACGGCTTTTGGCGGGATGAAGATTACGCGCCAGTCTATACGGATACATTACACCTGGACATGGGCACCATCGTACCCGCTATTTCCGGACCAAAGCGCCCACAGGACTATGTCGCGCTTGATATGGCCAAACATGCTTTTCGCAATGAAATGCAAAACACCTTTGACAGGCCAATGGACAAAGAGGTTGCTGTTGAGGGCGAAGATTACACCCTAAGCTCTGGCAAAGTAGTCATTGCTTCGATCACATCTTGCACCAATACATCGAACCCCTATGTGATGATTGGTGCAGGTTTGGTGGCGCGAAAAGCAGCGGCTTTGGGGTTGACAAGAAAACCGTGGGTCAAGACCTCGCTTGCGCCCGGATCACAGGTTGTAAGCGCCTATCTTGAAGCTGCAGATTTACAAAAAGACCTTGATAAAATTGGATTTAATCTTGTCGGCTATGGGTGCACGACGTGCATAGGTAATTCGGGACCCATTCAAGCAGAGCTTAGCAAAGCTATCGCGGATGGCGATTTGGTCGCAACATCAGTGCTGTCTGGAAACCGCAATTTTGAAGGCAGAATATCGCCTGATGTCCGCGCCAACTACCTTGCCTCACCGCCTTTGGTGGTGGCTTATGCTTTGGCAGGAACCATGGATATAAATTTAACCACCGATCCACTGGGGCAGGATTCCCAAGGCAATGATGTCTATCTCAAGGACATTTGGCCGTCGAACCAAGAAATAGCCGAACTTGTTGAACAAACCGTTACCCGCGCGTCCTTTCAATCAAAATACGCAGACGTTTTTAAGGGTGACGGAAAATGGCAAGCGGTTGAAACCACTGATAGTCAAACCTACGACTGGCCTGCGACCTCCACATATGTTCAAAACCCACCTTATTTTCAAGGTATGGATAAAGAGCCAGGAACCATCAGCAACATCAAAAATGCGCGGGTGCTTGCCCTTCTTGGCGATATGATCACCACCGACCATATTAGTCCAGCAGGCTCGTTTAAAGACACTACACCCGCGGGCCAGTATTTGGTTGAACGGCAGGTTCCGGTGCGTGAATTTAACAGCTACGGCTCGCGTCGGGGCAACCACGAAGTCATGATGCGGGGCACCTTTGCAAATATTCGCATTAAAAATGAAATGCTGGAGGGCACAGAAGGCGGCTATACCAAAGGCCCTGACGGAAACCAAACTTCTATATTTGAAGCAGCCATGGACTATCAAGAAAATGGCATCCCTCTTGTGATCTTTGGCGGCGAGCAATACGGCGCCGGTTCTAGCCGTGATTGGGCTGCCAAAGGAACAGCTCTTTTAGGCGTTAAGGCTGTGATTTCAGAAAGTTTTGAACGCATTCACCGTTCGAATTTAGTTGGAATGGGCGTTATACCGTTTGAATTCACTAATGGTGAAAACCGCAAAAGCCTTGGTTTAACAGGCGATGAATTGGTTAGCATCAACGGATTGGATAGTATCCAACCCCTGCAAGAAGTTTCCTGTGACATCACCAAGCCAGATGGTGAAGTTTTGTCCATTAAGTTGAAATGCCGGATCGATACTGCCATTGAAATCGAATATATCGAACACGGCGGCGTTCTGCATTATGTGCTCCGTAATCTGGCGAAAGCGTCCTAAGATTATCAGCAGTCATGTTATGGAAAAGCGGCCTTTTCAGGTCGCTTTTTTATTTTAAATTTACCTGTCGATGACTGTTTTACAAACCAAACCAAAATTAGTTTAGTTTTCTCTCAACGCGGCCTTTAAATTAGGTAAAAATCGATTTTCATAGTCTGCTCCAATCAATGGACCAGCAAATCGAAACACCACTTTTCCTGTGCGGTCTATTATGAACGTCTCGGGCGGTGCAGTTACGCCCCAATCGATCGCCGTCCTTCCCTTGGGATCAAAGGCAATTGAAATAAAGGGGTTTTCCGAAGACCGTAAATAGGCAGCTGCATCATCAGAATCATCTTTTAGATTGATCCCAATAATGGGCAAACCAGAGGCAGCCAATTCTAGGAGCTTGGGATGCTCTGCACGACACGGCGGGCACCAGCTAGCCCAAAAATTTACTAAGGACACTTCGCCCAAACGAAGGTCTTCTGACGTAACTGCAGGGTATCCTGCCAGTGACATCTCAGTTATTTGAGGCGCTGCCGATCCAATTAAAGTCGAGCGCAACTCGTCCGATCCCGATCCTTTCATGCCTACGAAAAACAACAGAGCCAAAATAGCAAAGATGAGCAGTGGCGCGATCGCCATTGGCGAAACTTTAGCCATCCTTTGGTGTCTCTTGGGCAGCCAAAGTAGCTTTTGCCAGTGCGCTTCGCCGTAAAACATAGATAACCAGTGCACCTAAAATAAGCGCTGTGGCGCCGTAGGCACTTAAAACCGAAAGCGCATATTTCCCCAACTCAGGCATCATTGTGCATTACCTCGAAGCGACAGCGCCCGTGCCCGCCGCAATTGAATTTCAGACCGTGTACCAAGCAAGACAAGCGCAAAAAACAGCAGAACAAAACCCGCAATCGAAAATAACAGGGGTTGATAGAAAACATCCGCAACATTTTCCTCCTTATCCAACGACAAAGACGCCCCCTGATGTAATCCTTGGCTCCAAAAGTTCACTGCGTAGCGGCTTAAAACCGCAAAAACAGAACCGACAATACATAAAATTGAGGTCAAATCCGCAGCCGTATCCGGGTTGGCTATGCCGGCCCAAAGTGCCAAATAACCCAAATAGAATAGAAAGAGAATTAAAAATGAGGTTAAACGTGGGTCCCATACCCACCAAGTTCCCCACATGGGCTGGCCCCAAATTGCACCGGTGACGAGCGCAATCAGCGTCATAGCCACACCAACCGGTGCGGCAGCCTTGGCGGCCAATGCGCTGACATGATGGCGGCGGATTAGCCAAACCAGCGAGGCAACCAACATCATGAACCACGCATTAATAGCCATTAATGCCGAGGGCACATGAAGATATATAATTTTAACTGTTGACCCCATGCGGTAATCATCAGGCGTAAAAAAGTACCCCCATACCAAACCGATAAAAAGACACACAAGGCCGATACCCCAGGCCCAAGGCAAAATCTTGCCAGAAAGCCCAAGAAATTTAACCGGGTTTGCATATTCCCACAGCGACATCATTTACCCTAAATATTTATTCATACTGTCAAAACAAGCCTTATCTGAGGTTGATACGCAACACAGCCGAAGAAGCAAAGGGCAAAACCGCCACTGTGCCAAAACTGATCCCAGCCAAAAGCAAAAGCGGTGTTTGCACAGCAGAGCCCTCGATCCCGCGCTGAGCAACCTCAGCCCCGAAAATCAATGTTGGTATGTACAGCGGCAGCACCAAAACCGATAAGAGCAGGCCACCGCGCTTCAGTCCCAAGGTCAGAGCTGCTCCAAAGGTTCCTATTAAACTAAGCGCTGGGCTGCCCAGTAAAAGCGAAATGGCGAGCCAGAAATAGCCGTTGTCTGGCAGACCAAGCAGAACTGCAAGCAAAGGCGCGACAACAACAAGTGGCAGGCTTGTAGTGATCCAATGGGCAAGTGCTTTTGTCATGATGACCGCCTCCAATGGCAAGGGCGCTGTCGCCAAAAGATCTAAGGTCCCGTCTTCGTGATCGAGAGCAAAAATACGATCAAGTGATAAGAGGCATGCCAGAAGTGCCCCAAGCCACAGAACACCAGATGCGATTTTGGACAAAACAGCCATTTCCGGCCCAACACCCAAGGGCACAAGCACAATGACAATCAGAAAAAAGACAAGCGCCAACCCAAAGCCGCCCCCTGCGCGGATTGCCAACTTCAAATCACGAACCAAAAGAGCGTTCATAAAAAAGCCTCTTCACTGGCTGATAAACCTGTTTTGGTGGCCGCAAATTTACCAAGATCTATTGTGACTTCTTGCCCCTTTAAATCCAGCGCAGAGTGCGTGGCGATAATTGTAGATCCGCCTGCCCCAAGGTGCTCGTTTAAAACTCTGGTCAATTGTTTTATCGAACCAAGATCAAGCGACACTGTTGGCTCATCAAGTAGCCAAATGCTCCGCCCGGTGACCAGCAATCGTGCGAGACCGAGCCGCCGCTTTTGTCCTGCTGAAAGTGCCCCTGCCATTACATCGCGCAAATGATAAAGCTCAAATGTTTCCAACGCAGTATCCACATTTGATCTGCCAAAAACTGCGCCCCAGAATTGCAAATTCTCGGCCACACTCAAAGCATGTTTGATGCCGTCTAAATGTGCTGAATATACCACCCCGTTTTGCGGGACATCAACGTATCCTGAATTAGCGTCTTGCAAACCAGCGAGCGTTCGCAACAGACTAGTTTTGCCAATCCCGTTTTTTCCGGTAAGTACAATTGCCCGACCCGCCTGCAAATCAAAGGTCACGCCCTCAAGCAGGACACGTCCCCCGCGACTTACGGATACATCACTTACTGACAGCAGCATAAAACAGGCTTAGCTCATTCTGTTAAAAGAAAAAAGGCGCAACTGTGTCTAGCTTAATCAACAGGTAAAAGCGCTGCGGCAATTCGACGACCTTCCGAGAGAAGAACATTGTAAGTGCGGCAAGCAGATGGGCTGTTCATGACCTCCACACCGATACCAGCGCCTTCAAGCTTGTTTGTTAATTCTGCAGGCAGCTGTGAAATTTCAGTTCCAGTTCCAATAAATAATACGTCAATCTGTTCGCCTAAAGCCAAAAGTGATTGATCATCAGAAAATCCGCGCCATTCTTTAACACCCGCAAGAGAAAGAATAACGCCACTTTGCCAGACATCACCGCCAATTCGAAAAAAACCCGGCCCGTATCCATCTACTGGTAGAGCGCTGCCAAAATTTACTTCTCGAAGCTGCATCATTTGTTCCCAATACTAAGTTGACACAAAAACCTTTGGCGAAAACTTGGTTATTTTGCGTTATATACAAAACGCTTTGAGCATGTCTAAAGGCCGCGCGCGTTGCGCGGCATCCGTTATTGAGGAACCTGTGTTCCCGCTTCGGCGTTTGGCTTTGACCAATCGCGTTTTACCCCCAAACGCAAGAGCGTTGATGAGGCCACAAACACAGAGCTATAAGTACCAACAATAACTCCCCAAATCATCGCAAAAACAAATCCTCGAATAACATCTCCACCAAGGATAAACAGCGCAATTAGTGCCAAAAGCGTGGTGACCGAGGTCATCACCGTCCGGCTAAGAGTTTCATTGATGGATAGGTTAAGCACTTCTTGCAGAGGCTTTTTCTTATATTTGCGCAGGTTTTCACGTACCCGATCAAATACAACAACCGTGTCGTTCAACGAATACCCAACAATCGTTAGTAAGGCCGCTATAATGGCCAAATCAAACTTGATTTGCACTACGGAAAACACACCGATGGTCAACAGCACATCATGGATAAGCGCTGCGACCGCACCGACGGCAAATTGCCACTCAAATCGTAGCCAAATATACACCAAGACAGCCGCAATTGCTAAAACCACCGCAATTATTGCCTTTTGAATGAGCTCGCCTGAAACCTTCGGACCAACGCTTTCCACTGATACAAACACGATATCTGGCGCAACATCTTGTAAGACAGACAAAGCTGCATTGGTGGTTTTGGCAGATACTGCCTCTTGCCCCTCTTGGGCTTGAATACGGATCATTGCGACATTCTGATCTGCATCAAAGGTTGGATCAAAAACCTCTGAAATGGTCACATCACCCAACTCCAAAGCGCTAAGTGCTTGACGATAGGCAGCCACATCAATGCTTTGTGCGCTTTCTGTCCGGATCGTAGTTCCGCCACGAAAATCAATGCCAAAGTTCAAACCCTGCAAAAGAAACGAAACCAAAGAGCCGATCAGCAAAAGCGCGGAAATACCCAACCATAGTTTTGATTGGCTAAAGAAATCCCAATTTGTATTCTTGGGGACTAATCTTAGGCGCATCTCTACACCTCCAAAGTTTTGGGGCGGCGGCGTTCAAACCACATCACCACCAGCAATCGGGTGACAAAAATTGCCGTAAAGACCGAGGTTAAAATCCCGAGCCCCAGCGTAATTGAAAATCCGCGCACGGGGCCCGATCCCATTGTAAATAAAATAACCGCAGTAATGAAGGTTGTAATATTGGCGTCCAAAATAGCACTTAGTGCCTTTTGATAGCCCAACTCAATCGCTCGCGACGGTCCTTTGGCTGTTTTTACTTCTTCGCGAATACGCTCAAAAATCAACACATTAGCATCCACGGCCATACCGATGGTCAACACGATCCCCGCAATCCCCGGTAAGGTTAATGTGGCGCCAATTAAGCTAAGCAACCCAAAGATCAGACCAATGTTAACAATCAGAGCAACGTTCGCGAAAAGACCAAACAGCCCATAGCTGAGCCCCATGAAAACAAGCACTCCGACAAAGGCCACTATACAGGCGATCTTACCGGCCTGAATGCTGTCAGCGCCCAGCTCAGGTCCGATCGTTCTTTCCTCAAGAAAATCAAGCCCCGCAGGTAAAGCCCCCGCACGCAGCAAAATCGCTAGATTTGAGCTTTCCTCAACTGAAAAGCTACCTGTTATTATACCTGAACCACCCGGAATATGACTTTGGATTACGGGCGCGCTAATGACTTCGCCATCCAGCACGATGGCAAAAGGTTCACCAATGTTTTCAGCGGTATAGTCGCCAAAGCGCCGCGCACCAGATGGGTTAAAGCGAAAGTTAACTGCCGGACGTCCGTTTTGGTCAAAACTTGGCTGTGCATCGACTAAATCTTCACCCGTCACCACCGGCGCTATGTCAAGAATGTAATAGCGCCCTTCTTCATCCAAAGACGGCAAAAGTTCATTGCCAAGCCCCGGTTCCGCATCGGGATCACTGGCAGGTCCAATCACAGGTTGGAATGTCAGCTGGGCAGTGGTTCCTATCAACTCTTTAAGCTCGGCTGCTGATCCAATTCCGGGCACTTGTATAAGAACCCGCAAAGCGCCCTGACGCTGAATGGTCGGCTCTCTTGTTCCGACCTCATCTATTCTTCTACGAATAATTTCAAGCGCTTGCTTTACAGTTCTATCATTTGTGGCGGCCCGCTCAGCCTCTGACAAAGTCACCACTAAAACATCATCTTCGCTGTAAACCTCAAGATCGCGCGCGCCAGCGCCGGTTAAGGTCGACACCGGCTGGCTTAGTGTCTCAGCCGCGGCAATCGCCCGTGCCATTTCCTCAGGTTGTGAAATCCTAACCCGTAATTCATCGCTAGGCCCGTCTTGTTGCAATCTGATCGTACCTATCGTTGCGCGTTCGGGGCGTAGGGTGTCGCGCAGGGTGGGCCAGAGGCTTTTCATCCGGGCGGCGTAAACATCTTCGACCTCAACCTCGGCCAGCAGATGCGCGCCGCCGCGTAAATCAAGGCCTAAATTCACCAGTCCAGAGGGTAAAAACGATGGCCAGCTGGGTGCGCCCTTAACCTCTAAGCCGCTGCTTTCAAATGATTTTTGTGCGTCATTATAGCCTTCAACACGGCTGTAAAACCCGTTCGGCATGGCCAAAAGCAAGCCAATGGCACAAAGCGACCATATTACGATCCGTTTCCATAGATCGATTTGCAGCATATCCCGCCCCTCTTTATCGTTGGCTGTGCCGGTTTACGCTTTGTTAGCGGGTTCGGTTTTGCTAAGCACCTGAGCGATGGTTGACTGCACCACGCGCACTTTAACGCCTTCTGCAAGTTCTACCTCTAACTCATTGTCTTCTTTAACTTTTACCACTTTTCCGATCAACCCACCTTGGGTGACAACCTGATCACCACGGCGCAGGGCGGTGACCATTGCCTGATGCTGCTTGACCTTTTTTTGCTGCGGCCGGATGAGCAAAAAATACATGATCGCAAAGATTAGAATAAGCGGGATAAATTGGCCAAAAGCGTCCATTGTCTGTCCTGTCTGTAAAACTTCACATTTTGCGCGAACCTATGCGCAGCGGCGGCTGTTTGCAAGGGGCGAAACGGCGCAAAATGGGGCATCTGTTTTACGTCGGTATCGCGGCAGTATCGCGGTAGTGTCAAATTCGCCGCCTTGGGGCGCAGTTTACCTTGCTTGGCGGGCGAAAATGCCGTTGACTGGCCCCATTCTGCTTAAGGTTATATTTGATGACAGATTTTCTATTTTGGGTAATTCAATGGCTATTTTATGGGGTCATTTATTGGGTAGCGAATTTTAAGGTCATTTTGCTTTTGAGCCCAGTGTTAGGGATCGCAGGCCTTTGGCTTTTCTTTCGGCTTGCTCCGAAAACTGGCCGCAAGGTTAGCGGTTTCATCAAAACCAATTATGTTGAACTGGTCTGGTCGCTTGGCGTTTTGCTGTTTGCCTATGCGTGCATCTTTTACCTGTGGGACATCATTCGCTCGGTGGCCGGTATGGTTGACCTTTTGCGGGCTGAGGCGGGGAAAGAGCCCCCCGCAACCGAAGACATTCGCAATCTAGCCTATGCGGTGGCGGTGCTTTTAGGCGTTTTGGTGGCGGCCAGCACAATTCCCTTTGGGCTAATAAAGCTTTGGATGAGTGAACGCAGCACCAATGCCGCCGAGCAAGGGCTAATCACCGACCGCATCACCAAGGCGGTTGCCGGATTGGGCGCGGATAAAATGGATAAAGTCGTGGCTGATGATGGCACATCCACCGATGTTACCAAACCCAATTTAGAGGTCCGCATAGGATCGATTTATGCGCTTGAACGCATCGCGCAGGATAGCGACCGCGATCATATTTCAGTGATGCAGATTTTATGCGCCTATATCCGCACCAACGCACCGTGGGATACCACAGCGCAAAACGCCGAGGACGCCGCGAATGAGCGCCCCCGCGATGACATTCAAACCGCGCTAAGCGTTATTGGCCGCCGCGGCGCGGATAAAATAAATCTTGAACGCGCTCAAAACTACCGGTTGGATTTGCGGCTTGCAAATCTGGAACGGGCAGATATGCGGGACGGTGATTTCGCCTATGCATGGTTCAGCGCAAGCCTGCTTGCGGGGGCTTGGGTTGACCGTGCTGATGTGATGCGGGCAGAGTTAATTCATACCAATTTGCAACACTCCGACCTTTTAAAGGCCATTTTTTTCAAAGCATATATACATGGGGCGGATTTTACCGGTAGCGACATCACCCAAGCGCAGATCAACGCAATGTTTGGCGATGGCTCGGTCACTTTTCCCGAACATCTGAAGTGGCCAAAGCATTGGCCGGAACATGCATTAGAGCTTGATGCGTTTTATGGCGAATACCATAAATGGCTGGACAACCCCGCGGGTTATACACCGCCAAAGCCGTCCAAACAGCCAGCTAAAAAGCCAGCCAAAAAGACAAATAAATCCACCTAATCAATTCCCCTACCCATAGGGCGCGAAGTGGTGCATAAGGGCGCCAGTAAAAAGACTCGGCAAAAAATAGGAGATTTCCAAATGCATGACATCCGGGCCATTCGCGATAATCCAACCGCTTTTGACGCCGCTTTGGCGCGGCGTGGGGTATCGGCTGTGTCCTCGTCGCTTTTGGAAATCGACAGCCGCCGCCGCGCCGCCATACTGGCTGCCGAAACCGCGCAGGCCGAACAAAACAAAGCCAGCAAATCCGTCGGCGCCGCCAAAGCCAGCGGTGATGAGGCCGAATTTGAACGGCTGCGGGCCTTGGTGGCCGCAAAAAAGGTCGAAGTGGCCGAAATGAATGCCAAAGCCAAAGAGATTGATGGCGAGCTGGAAGCGCAGCTGATGGGCATTGAAAATCTAGCGCTTGATGATGTACCCGAAGGCGAAGATGAGGCGGGTAATGTGGAAGTGCGCAGCTGGGGCACCCCGCGCCAGATCAACAGCGCGCGCGAGCATTTCGAAGTGCCCGGCGTGGCTGCGGGGATGGATTTTGAAACTGCTGCCAAACTCTCTGGATCACGTTTCGTGCTTTTGCGCGGCGCTGTAGCGCGGCTGCATCGGGCGCTGGCGCAATTCATGATGGATGTGCATATTGATGAGCATGGGCTCAGCGAAGTAAACACGCCGGTTCTGGTGCGCGATGCGGCCATGCGGGGCACAGGGCAATTGCCAAAATTTGCCGAAGACAGCTACCAGACCACCAATGGCTGGTGGCTGATCCCCACATCCGAGGTCACGCTGACCAACACTGTGGCGGGCGAAACGGTTGACGCATCCGCGCTGCCCATGCGGATGACCGCCCATACGCTATGTTTTCGCTCCGAGGCAGGATCAGCGGGCAAAGACACCGCCGGCATGCTGCGCCAGCATCAGTTTGAAAAGGTCGAAATGGTCACCATCTGCACGCCCGATAGCGCGCTGGATGAGCATGAGCGCATGACCAAATGCGCCGAGGCCATATTGGAAAAGCTAGAGCTGCCCTATCGGGTGATGGTGCTGTGCACCGGTGACATGGGCTTTGGCGCGCGTAAAACCCATGATCTTGAGGTCTGGTTGCCGGGGCAGAACACCTACCGCGAAATAAGTTCGGTTTCGGTCTGCGGTGATTTTCAGGCCCGGCGGATGAATGCCCGCTATAAGCCAGAAGGCGGCGGCAAGCCCGAGTTTGTGCATACGCTGAACGGGTCGGGCGTGGCCGTGGGCCGCTGTTTGATCGCGGTTCTGGAAAACGGTCAGCAGGATGATGGATCCGTGGCTCTACCAGCTGCGCTACATCCCTATCTGGGCGGAAAAACCACTTTGGCCGCCGATGGCAGCTTGGTCTAGCGCCGTTACACCGCTGCGTTAAAGATGTTTCTTTAGCCGCGACGGAGTGGATTTTTTGCGGTTCTTATAGGGGTTTTTATCGGCCTGTGAGCGCATGTGCAGGCGGATCGGCGTGCCCGGCATGTCAAAATCAAGCCGCAGCGCATTAACCAGATAGCGCGAATAGCTTTCCGGCAGTTTATCGGGATGCGAACACATCACCACAAAGCCCGGAGGACGGGTTTTGGTTTGGGTCATATAGCGCAGCTTGATCCGGCGTCCGCCCGGTGCGGGCGGCGGATGCGCTTCGACCATGCCCGCCAGCCAGCGGTTGAGCTGCGCTGTGGTGACCCGCGTATTCCAAACCTCATGCGCGCGCATCACCGCTTGGTGCAGCCGGTCAAGCCCACGGCCGGTTTTGGCCGAGACCGTTACAAGCGGCGCGCCGCGCAGTTGCGGCAAAAGCCGCTCAAAAGCTTCTTTCAAATGGGTCAGCTTTTGCTGTTTTTCATCCTCGACATCCCATTTGTTCACCGCAACCACCACGGCGCGGCCTTCGCGTTCGGCCAGATCGGCAATGCGCAGGTCTTGTTGCTCAAACGGGATCGCCGCATCCAGCAGAACCACCACCACTTCTGCAAATTTCACCGCCCGCAGCCCGTCGCTAACCGACAGCTTTTCAACTTTATCCTGAACCTTTGCCTTTTTGCGCATCCCAGCAGTGTCAAACACCCGCATCGGCGTGCCCTGCCAGTCGATCTGTAGCGAAATCGCATCGCGGGTAATCCCCGCCTCTGGACCGGTTAGAAGCCGATCCTCACCAAGGATTTTATTAATCAGCGTTGATTTGCCCGCATTGGGCCGCCCGACCACTGCCACCTGCAGCGGCTTTTGCTTGGTCGGCAGGCGGTAGCTATCAGTGGCGTCTTCATCCACGTCGATATCGGTTTCAGCAGCCTCTTCTTTAGCGCGTTCTTCAAACCCGTCGGCCAAGGGCATCAGCATCGACAGTAAATCCGCCATCCCCTCGCCGTGCTCGGCAGACAGGCGAAGCGGCTCGCCCAAGCCCAGCGACCAGGCTTCGATCACACCGGCATCCGCAGCCGAGCCTTCGCCTTTGTTCGCCCCTAAGATCACATGCGCTGCCCGCTTGCGTAAAATCTCAGCAAAGATTTCATCTGTGGGGGTCACTCCAGCGCGGGCATCTATCATAAACAGACAGATATCAGCCATATCAACCGCGCGTTCGGTTAGACGCCGCATCCGGCCTTGCAGGCTTTCGTCGGTGGCCTCTTCCAACCCAGCCGTGTCAATCACCGTAAAGCGCAGATCCCCCAGCCGCGCAGCGCCTTCGCGCAGATCGCGGGTCACACCCGGCTGATCATCCACCAAAGCCAGACGTTTTCCAACCAACCTGTTGAACAGCGTTGATTTGCCGACATTGGGCCGGCCAACAATGGCCAAAGAAAAGCTCATTCATGCGCTCCGCTCATTAAAGAATTGCCGCTTACACCAGTTTTACCCTAGCGGAAAGCGTGTAATTTGCCGTTTTTGGAGACAACATAAAGAACACCATCAGCGACAATAGGACTGGTGGTCGCCCCACCAGGAATTTTCACCGCGTCAAGTTCCGTTCCAGAGGCAGGATCAAATTGGCGCAAAAGCCCATCACCCGAGGCGACAATCAACCGCCCACCAGCCAAAATCGGCCCATGATGGGCAATCACCTCGGTGCTGCGCCATGAAAGCGATGTTTTATCTGTTGGTAAATCGGTCGCCCAGATGGTTTTTCCGTTGCGCGCATCCACGCGCACCAACTGGCCGATGTCATTGATCAAAAACACCGACCCACCGGCGACCCAAAGCGGGGTGAGCGCCCCGTGCGGCGCTGTCCAAAGCCGTGTCCCGCTGTCAAGGTTCATTGCCACAAGTCGGCCAGATGCGTTGGCCGCATAAACCCGCTTGCCAGAAATCACAGGGCTCGCGCCGATACCGTTTATTGTAGAAATAGCCTGGCCGCTGCGCGCACCGGCTAAGGTGGCCGTCCACAGCACCAGTCCGCCTTTTCGAAAGGCTGCTTGCACATCCCCAGAGCCATAGCCAAACAGCACAAACTTGTCAGAAACAGCCGGCCCAGTGGATCCACGCCGCATGTTGAGATCGCTGAGACCGTCTATTTGCCACCGTACCCGGCCATTATCGGCCTCAACTGCCCAACTGGTGGCACCCCCGCTCACCACGTAAACAAGCCCATTAGAATAAGCCGGCCGGCCGGCGGCCAAAGCCATTAGCGATTGTGTCCAGATTTTTTTACCGGTTTTGGGATCGACAGCGGCCATTTCACCATATCCGGTGGTGACATAAATTTTGCCGCCCCCAGCTGCGAGCCCGCCGCCATCAGCTTCACCCACTTGTTCGCCTGCCGGCGTCAAATCAAGCGACCAAAGCCGCGCGCCAGAAGCGGAAGTTGCGGTCAGAACAGACTGACTATCAAGGGTCACGATCATCCCATCGACAAAAATGGGATCTGCGGAAATGCGCACGCGTTGCCGGTCACCCCGTCCAATTGGCGCGGACCAGACTTTTGAGAGCGATGCGGCAAGCGCCGGATGCGTAGTTCTGGTTTTTGGGGTTCCATGGCCTTGCAGCCAGTTGCTATTATTTTTTTCGCTCGGAGCCTTAAAGGTTCTGGATTGATTTTCTTGTGCTGCAACGAGTTGGGCGCCACCATCGGTTAAAATGGCCGTCACCGGCTCACGTTTGCCAGACAAGGCAATATCGGGGTCTGTACAGCCAGCGGCCACAAACGCCATCAGTACGAAGGTGGGTATTATTGCGCGTGTCACCTTCAGTGCTCCCCTTCCACTACAGCCGTCACTCAATCAGTTACCGTTTGTCATGTCCTGCCCCAAAGCAATCAGCAATTGGCGTGTGCGCTGTTGCAAATTCTGGGTTAAATCTGCATCTTCTAAAAGTGCATTGAGCCGGTTAATTGCCGCGCCTTGATCGCCCGCTTGCAGCTCAAGCAAAGCCAATTGTTCCTCGGCCAAAACGCGTAGCGGTTTGCCTGGCTCAGCCAGCACTTGGAAACCTTCGGTGCGCTGAGCCGCATCAAGCACCTCATCTGCATGTAAAAGCTGTTTGAAATGCGCCAAGTCACGATAGTCCTGGTTGAGGCTTTGATTGTCCACAATGGGTTGCAAAAGCTGGAAAATATCCGCGCTCTTTCCTTCTTCTGCCAATACCCCCGCCTGTAAAATTGCAACGATTGCAACCGCTTCGGCTGAGTTTGATTGAACTTGCCCAAGCGCCGTGGAGCGCGCAGCTATATCGGGATTATCAAGCGCCGCCAAAAGCGCATCACCCAAAGCCTGAGCTGCGGCCTGCTGGGACGCACGGCTATATTCACGGTATGCCGCACCACCCACAACGAGTAAAACAACAAGAACTGCGATCCAGCCATAACGGCGCATCAGCCCGAACAATCGGTCCCGCCGAACTTCCTCTGTTACTTCGTCGATAAAGCTGTCTGTTTCGCTCACGATATTGCCTCATTGGTTGGTTTGGAAAACTCTTACCTTGTCTGGTCACAAGTGCCAAGCCAGAAACGAAAGCCGAGCATGATAAAGGGATACCACACCTTGCAGCCGGTTTTAGAAAAGTTTAATCTAATTGAACGGTTTAAACGTATCAACAATAGCTTTATATGAAAAATAAACTGGCTGAAAAAAATCAGCATAACTCATTGAGCGCGGAAAATAACGAATGCGAATAATATCTTTTTTGACGGCAATTTTAGTGACAGCCTTTCTTTATCTGATGGTATTTGAAAGAGATGCGCTCCGCGCTGTTTCTCAGGGTGCGCCGTTGAGCACACTTGTGAATGCTGTATTGGGCAACGAGCCTGCGGGTGTGGAGCAACAAGATGTCACTAAACCAATCGCAGAGAGCGCGCAAAAAGAAGAGGCCTCTATCGAGGATGATCGCGCCAGCGCTGAGCTGATAAAAATCGTTGCAGTGAAATCCAAGGCGCAAGAAATCGACAGCGCCGTTGTTCTGCGTGGTCAAACCGAGGCGGCGCGGCAAGTCCAAGTGCGCGCCGAAACCTCTGGTCAGGTCATTTCTGAGCCCCTGCGCAAAGGCAGTTTGATCAACCCGAACCAAATCTTATGTCAATTGGACCCTGGAACGCGCTCAACCAGTCTAGCTGATGCCGTGGCGCGTTTGGCCGAAGCCAAAGCCCGTGTTCCAGAAACCCAAGCTCGGCTAGAGGAAGCGCAATCACGGCTTGAAGAGGCGCAGTTCAACCTAAATGCCGCTGAGAAACTGGCCGAGGGCGGCTATGCGACGGAAACGCGTGTCACGTCCGCACAGGCGGCCACCCGATCTGCCGAAGCAAGCGTTGCAACGGCCAAAGCCGGCTTTGAATCTACCCGCTCTCGGATACAATCCGCCGAAGCAGTGGTCGCATCGGCAGAAAAAGAAATTGAACGTCTCACTCTGGTGGCTCCTTTCAAAGGTATTTTGGAAACCGATACAGCAGAAATCGGAAGCCTACTCCAACCCGGCTCACTGTGCGCAACAATTATCCAAATTGACCCCATTAAGGTTGTTGGTTTTGTTCCTGAGGGCGAAGTTCAACGGGTTCAAATAGGAGCCAAAACAGCAACGCAGCTGGTGTCTGGCCAAGCAGTGTTTGGTAATGTCACTTTCATTTCACGCGCTGCTGATCCTTTGACCCGCACATTTCGAGTCGAAATAGAGGTGCCAAACCCCGATCGTAGCATCCGCGATGGACAAACCGCCGAAATCCTCATTGCCTCAGAAGGCAAACAGGCGCATCTGCTCCCGCAATCTGCATTAACACTTAACGATGACGGCAACTTAGGGCTTAGGCTGGTCGGAGAAGGTAATATCGCTATATTCAAGGAAGTTGACTTATTGCGAGATACCATAGAGGGTGTTTGGCTTGCAGGATTACCTGATGAAGTCGCCGTAATTGTGGTGGGTCAAGAATATGTCAATGATGGGGTTGAAGTTGCGCCGACATACCGGGAGATGACGCAATGACTGGTTTGGTAGATTGGGCCGCTGAACGCGCCCGTATGATTGTTGCATTGATTATTGCGGCCCTGACTGCAGGTATTTTTGCCTATACAGGCTTGCCCAAAGAAGGCGAGCCAGACATCCAAGTGCCTGTGCTATTTATTTCCGTTCCGTTTCCAGGCATTTCTGCTGCTGACAGCGAAACACTCTTGGTCAAGCCAATGGAAACCGAATTGGCGGATTTGGCCGGCTTAAAGAAAATCACTGCCTCGGCGGCAGAAAACTATGCCGGCGTTGCGCTCGAATTTGAATTTGGTTGGGACAAAGCAAAAACGCTGGCAGATGTCCGCGATGCGATGAATTCTGTTGAGGCCAAATTCCCCGAAGGTGCAGATAAGTATTCTATTAATGAAATCAATTTCTCGGAATTTCCGATTATCATTGTGAACCTGACCGGCAATGTTCCCGAGCGCACGATGACTCGCGTTGCCGAGGACCTGCAAGATAAGATCGAAGCCATTGATGCCGTACTGGAAGCCGCAATATCAGGCAATCGTCAGGAAATGGTTGAGGTTTCGATCGACCCACTGCGGCTTGAATCTTATAATGTCACCGCGAACGAATTGATTAGTGTTGTCCGCAACAATAACCAGTTGATTGCTGCTGGCGAAGTGGACTCGGCCCAAGGCACATTTGCTGTCAAAATTCCATCAAGTTTTGATGAGCCGCGCGATATCTATTCATTGCCCGTGAAAACCAACGGCGACCGTGTGGTCACATTAGGTGATTTGGCCACCATAAAACTAACCTTTGAAGACCGCGCCGGCACTGCCCGTTTTAACGGTGAAACAACAGTTGCGCTGCAAGTGGTGAAGCGAAAAGGCTTTAA
This sequence comes from Rhodobacteraceae bacterium Araon29, assembly GCA_039640505.1. Taxonomy (NCBI): domain Bacteria; kingdom Pseudomonadati; phylum Pseudomonadota; class Alphaproteobacteria; order Rhodobacterales; family Paracoccaceae; species Rhodobacteraceae bacterium Araon29. The sequence continues at coordinate 1,983,518 of CP046865.1, forward strand.
CCTGATTAAAACCGCCAAGCAGATTACCGAGTTGGTCGAAGCCGAAAAGGCCACATGGCCGCAAGATTTGCGTGCAGCGATAAATGTTGGCACATCGAACGATCAATCGCGTGTGGTTGACAGTATGGTTAGCCAGCTTGAAGGCTCGGTTCTGACCGCAATCGCTTTGGTGATGATGGTTGTTCTGTCTTCGCTGGGCACGCGCGCAGCGCTTCTGGTTGGCTTTGCAATCCCGACCTCATTCCTCTTAAGTTTTGTGTTGATGGGCGTGATGGGGATTACCATTTCAAACATTGTGATGTTCGGGCTTATCCTCGCCGTGGGGATGTTGGTGGATGGCGCGATTGTTGTGGTTGAATATGCCGATAAAAAGATTGCCGAAGGCATCGGCCCGATGAGCGCATATGTAGAGGCTGCAAAACGCATGTTCTGGCCGGTTGTGAGCTCAACCGCAACCACCTTATGCGCCTTTTTGCCGATGTTGTTCTGGCCCGGTGTTGCGGGTCAGTTCATGGGCATGCTTCCGGTGACATTGATTTTTGTACTTTCTGCGTCGTTGATTGTGGCGTTGGTGTTCTTGCCAATTATCGGCGGCGTATCCGGCCGGCTGAGCCGCATGTTTGAAAATGGATCAGACGTCTTGCGGTCGACTTTGCCCTGGGCGGTTCGCGCCGCGCTGGTGCCAGTGGTGTTTTATGCTGTTTTTCTAAGTGCCATGCAGGTTGTAAACCCGGCCTATCTATTAGACTTGGACCGAGAAACCTCAGGCATTTGGGCGATATTTCCGGGAGCTGCGATGTTTATTTTGTCGGCCTTTGCGGGCTCGACAGTTCTGGGATCGGTTAAAATCGAGCGCCCGGCCAAACGTGTGCAAGTGGGGTACCGCAGAACCCCGTTTGGGTATTTCATTAAGCTGGTGGCCGGCAACCCGATCATGCCTTTAGTGACCATCGCAGGTGTGGCTTTGTTCGCGGTTTCTGTTTTTACTTACTACGGCGCCAATAACAAAGGCGTAGAGTTCTTTGTAGAATCCGAGCCCGAGCAAGCTATTGTCTACGTCAAAGCCCGGGGAAACCTTTCGCTTGATGAAAAAGACGTTCTTTTACGCCAAGCTGAAAAGATCGTTATTGATCATCCCGGGATCGCAAGTGTGTTTTCGTTTGCAGGCGCAGGCGGCTTAAACCAAAACACCGCAGGCGCTTCGACGCCAAAAGACACCATTGGACGAATTCAGCTTGAAACCATTCCATGGGAAGATCGCCGCGAGCAGCCAGAACTTGATGGCAATATTGTGGTTGACGAGCTGACCACGCAGCTCAAACAAATTCCGGGCATTCAAATCGAGGTGCTGGCTCTTGGCCGCGGCCCAGCCAGCAGCAAGCCAGTGCATCTAAGGCTTACAGGTGATAATTGGGATGATCTTCTGTCCAGCACAGAAAAGATGCGCGCGGTCTTTGACGGCACCTATGGACTAAACTTGGTAGAAGACTCACTACCCCTGCCGGGGATTGACTGGCAGATTGACGTGGATGTGGAAAAAGCCGGTCGCTATGGGGCGGATGTCGCCACCGTGGGCGGCATGGTGCAATTGGTCACCCGCGGTCTTTTATTGGATACGATGCGGGTTGATAGCAGCGATGAAGAGGTTGAAATTAGAGTACGCCTCCCACGCGAAGACCGGTTTTTAAGCACGCTAGATACCTTAAAAGTGCGCACTCAAGATGGTCTTGTTCCGTTATCCAATTTTATCACCCGAAAACCAGTTAAAAAGCTGGCTGAGATTAATCGGATTAACCAAAAACGTTACTTTGACATCAAAGCGGCGGTTCTGCCGGACCTAAAACGGACTGTGACGGACGAAAATGGTGAAAGCCGTGAAGTTATGATCAATGCAAATGAGCGGATTGCCTATTTAACCGAATATCTCGAAGCTAATCCGATGCCTGCAGGTATTTCTTGGGAATGGACCGGCGATCAACAAGACCAAGCTGAAAGTCAGGCTTTCCTATCGAGTGCCTTTAGCGCGGCTCTGGCGCTGATGTTCATTATTTTGCTGGCACAGTTCAACAGCTTTTATAACGCAACAATTGTTCTTTTGGCCGTTGTCCTTTCGACCGTAGGAGTGTTGATCGGAATGTTGGTGATGGACCAAGCCTTTTCCACCATCATGACCGGAACTGGTATTGTTGCGTTGGCAGGTATTGTGGTGAACAACAACATTGTTTTAATCGACACCTATCAAGATCTTTCAAAATATATGCCGCGTGTGGAAGCTATTATCCGAACAGCTGAACAGCGCATCCGGCCCGTACTTTTGACCACGATCACCACCATGGCCGGCCTTGCACCGATGATGTTTGGCCTCAGCCTTGACTTTATAGGTGGCGGCTATTCGGTTGATAGCCCAACCGCACTGTGGTGGAAACAGCTGGCTACTGCGGTTGTTTTTGGTCTTGGCATCGCAACGGTGCTCACATTGGTGTTTACCCCGGCGTTGCTGTCCTCTCGTGTTTGGGTGGTGACCTATGCAAAATGGTTTGCAAATGCGCTTCGCGTGCTTGGCGCCAACCGTCAGGCAAATATTGCGCAGGATTGGGCTCTGCGACGCAAAGCAAAGCGTATTAAACAACCTGAAATCATCTGGTCTGATTTGGTTGGCAGCGATGGAAAAGAAGCCCCTTTAGGCATGAGTGCAACCCCTTTAAGAGCTGCTGAATAACAGGCCACTACGCAGCAGTCTCTTTTTCCGACTGCTGCAATGTCCACAAGTCATGATAACGCCCTTTGCGTGCCAAAAGTGTTTTGTGATCTCCGCGCTCTACCACCTGTCCATCTTCCAGCACCACAATGCTGTCCGCTTTGGCAACGGTCGATAAGCGATGCGCAATCATAAGCACCGTGCGGCCACGCCCTGCCCGATCAAGCGCGTCTTGAATTTCATGTTCTGTTTCGCTATCGAGCGCGCTGGTTGCTTCATCAAGCAATAAAATTGGTGGGTTTTTCAACAAAGTCCTAGCAATACCAACCCGCTGCTTTTCACCGCCAGATAGTTTGAGCCCTCTTTCACCCACCAATGTGTCATAGCCTTGTGGCAAAGACTGAATAAAATCATGAATTTGAGCGTCTTTCGCCGCCTGCTCAATCTCGGCAAAACTAGCGCCCTCGCGCCCGTAGGCAATATTATAGAGAATTGTATCGTTAAACAGAACCGTATCCTGTGGTACCACGCCAATGGACTGATGCAGGCTAAGTTGGGTAACATCGCGCACGTCTTGACCATCAATGCAAAGCGAACCAGCGCTGGCATCATAAAAGCGAAACAGCAACCGGCCGATAGTAGATTTTCCAGAGCCTGACGGTCCAACAATGGCAATGGTTTGTCCTGCCGGAATATCAATGCTCACGTTCAGTAAAATTTGCCGGTCTGCTTCATAGCCAAAGTGAATTTTATTGAACGTCACATGCCCGCCCGTGACTTTCAAAATAGCCGCATCCGGTTTATCCGTAACTTCGGTTGGGTAATTCAGAAGATCAAACATTTCAGACATGTCCACCAGCGCTTGGCGAATTTCCCGATAAACAAATCCCAAAAAATTAAGCGGCATTGTGATTTGGATCATATAAGCTGTCACAACAACAAAATCCCCAACACTGAGTGAGCCATTTTGCACACCCACAGCTGCCATAACCATCATTGTGGTTAAGCCCAGCGTGATCAAAACCACTTGACCAAAGTTCAGCGCAGCCAACGAATAGCTGGTTTTTAGCGCTGCGTCAGCATAGCCCGCCATCGCGCTGTCATAGCGTTGAGCTTCACGTTCTTCAGCGTTAAAATATTTAACGGTTTCAAAGTTCAGCAGGCTATCAATCGCCTTTTGGTTCGCTTCTGTATCCTGTTCATTCATCCGCCGGCGTAATTTAACCCGCCATTCAGACACCGTGAATGTAAACCACACATAAAGCCCTATCGTGATAAGAACGACCAGAACGTACTTAACATCCAATTTGACAAACAAAACGCTGGAAATCATTACCAATTGCAAAATCAAAGGTCCTATAGAAAAGAGCAAAAATCGCAATAAAAAGTCGACACCTTTGACACCGCGCTCAACAATTCTGCTGAGGCCTCCGGTTTTTCGCGTAATGTGGTAGCGCATAGATAGGCTATGGATATGGCGAAACGTTTCCAGCGCCAATAGGCGCAATGCTCTTTGACCAACAGGTGCAAAAACAGCGTCGCGTAATTCCTGAAAACCACTTTCCAGGATGCGGGCGACCCCATAGGCGAGCGTTATTCCCACAGCTCCCAGAATAAAATCTGTAGTTATTCCGCTTAGGCTATCAACCGCAGCACCTTGTAAAAGCGGCAGGACAGTGGCGACAATCTTGGCCACTACAAGCAATATTAGAGCCAAAACAACGCGGGCTTTGACAGCTTTTTGACTATCTGGCCAAAGATACGGAATTACATTCTTGATGATTTTCCACGCGGAGCGTCGCTCTTCTTGGGCTGTAACATCTTTGGAAGTTGTTGTATCCGACATAAACCTTGGCCAATTAAAGAAACATTATAGTTTTCAGATAGGTTAAACATACCCTGAACACCAGAGCAGGCTGGACAAAATTAGACCGTAAGGAAGCTATTTAATCCGGCAATTGGAAAACCTGACCAGGATAGATAAGATCCGGATCACGGATTTTATCCCGATTGGCCTCGAAAACCTGTACATAGAGTACTCCTTGGCCATAACGGCTGCGTGCTATTGCCCACAGCGTGAAGCCAGGCTGTACGGTAATTACATTAACCCGCGCTGGCTCTGCCGAGGCGGCAACCTGTTCTGTTAGACGCTCACGGTTTTCACGCTGAAATGGCGTTTCCAACCGAGACACGACTTTTCCCCCAGTATCCAATTGATCAATGCGCAGCGTGTAGACCCCTGGATCGACATTCGTCAGATCGGTTTTCCATTGCCCCGCGCTGTCCAGCACCGTTGATGAAATGGGTGCATTATCCAGATAAACCATAACTTGCGCCGACGGCGAACCGCGGCCAGACAAAGCCACTTCACCCTCTTCATCATAACTAATCGCATCCAATGCCACATCTGAGGAAGATTGAGCCTCGCCACCTTGAACCACACGCACACCGTCTTGATCAGCGATCATCACAGTCGGGGTTTGGTCAGATTCCACTTCTGATACGGAATCTGCACCATCGGCGGTGTCTTCGACTAACTCATCCGTCGCTACTTGGGTGGTTTCTGCTTCAACAGTTGCCATTTCTTCTGTTGTATCTTCATTGGTGGCAGCAGCCACGCCCTCGTCGCTCTCTGCGGGTTGCGCTTTATCTGGGCTGCTTTCCGTTATCGCTGTCAGGTCGCCAACTTTGCTGTCATCTCCTTCAACCGCGACAGAACTGTCTGTTTGGGGTGCTTGCACCGCTGGCGCTTGGGTGCTGTCTTTGGTTGAAACGGTTGCAAGTTCTGCGCTTGACGTATCACTTTCAGAAGCATCCGCTTGCTCAGTTTGACCCTGTGTAGCAGGTTCGCTTGTCTGCTCCTCGGTGACGCTGACAACGATGCTTTCATCTGTGCCCGATGCGGTGGTATTTGGCTCATCGGCAGCCGATACAACAGATGCGTCTTCGGCAACCTGTTCTGTTTCGGCTGCTGCAACGGTCGAACCCGTATTTGTCGGCTCTGCGCTGTCTGCGGCCGGTTCTGCAACGCTTTGCGCAGCCGTAGAGGCTTCTTCCGTTTCGATCTCAGCTGCTTGTATATCCGATTCTGGCTGCTCAGCGACCGAACTCTCGGCAGTGTTACTTTCGCTTTGTTGCGATTCTGTTTCGGATGCGACATCAGCCTGCGCAACTTCGGTCTCTGCCACATCAGGTTTTGGTGTAACGTCCGGCTCTGTTGTGGCTTGGCTGGGCGCAGCAGCAGCAATTTGAGCCGGTGCAATAATGGCATCTTGGTCGGACACGAGTTCTTGGCCATCCACGATGCTACGCAGAGACAATACTCTGACGGCATCACTATAAGGCAAATCAAACAGGCTTACAAAATTGCCCTGACCATCAGCAATCGCAGTCTCAAACAATTCACCATTGACCAGAATTTCCACCAATTGACCGGGCACACCTGTACCCGCAATCACAACAGCACCATCGCTGTCCACTCTAACTGTTTGTAAAATAATAGAAGTCACTGAGCTGGTTTCAGTTTCAGGCGAATCTGAGGATGTAGTACTGGCGTCTTGCTCGTCAGTTTCCTCTGCCGAGGCGGCCGGTTTAGTCATAGGCTCGGACGGTTCTTGTGCGTCACTTTGTGACATATTTCCATCAGATGCGGGTGCTGCTTGTGGCGTAGGCTCTGCAGTTTGGTCTGCATCAGCAGAAACCTCAGGAGCAGTTGCCGTGCTTTTAAATACCGAGCGATAAATCATATCTCCGGCCACAGCGGCAACCAGAAGCGCGGCCACGATACCAATCAACAGCGAAGACTGCGACGATTTGTTATCCATTTTTATCCCTTGAAGGCAGCTTGAACCCCAATAAAGCGTTGAGCGACCATAGCGACACAGGCTAGCATCGTCAAAAGGTGATATGCCGCATAAGGACTTAAAAATGAAAAAACTATCGGTGTGTGTCTATTGTGGCTCGCGGACGGGCAACTTGCCAGCTTATGTCGATCAAGCCGAGGCATTGGGTCTGGCAATTGCTAGAGCAGGATGGCGGCTTGTCTACGGCGCAGGTGATATTGGCTTGATGGGCACGGTTGCAAGCGCCACACAGAACGCTGGTGGAGAAACTTTTGGTGTGATTCCAACACATTTGCTTAAAGCCGAGGTCGGCAAAACCGACTTAACCCGATTTATTGTGACTGAAAACATGCATGAGCGGAAAAAAGTGATGTTCATGAACAGCGATGCGTTGGTGGTCATGCCAGGCGGTGCCGGCTCGCTTGACGAATTTTTTGAAGTGCTCACATGGGCTCAGCTTAAATTGCATAAAAAACCCATCATCATCCTTAACGTAGCCCATTACTGGGATCCGTTGATCGCCCTCATTGACCACATGATTGAAAACGGCTTTGCCGACAGCTCACTGCGCGGCCTCTTCACCGTTACAAGCACCGCCGAGGAAACGATGGATTATATTGAACGTTTTGCGGTTTGAAAGCTGGCCCAACTATAAAGCGCCAATGCAATCCAAATAAGTGGAAACGCAAAGGCATGCCAGATGGATAAAGGCTCTAGGAATAAAACGGTTGCACATAGGAACTGCAAACTGGGATTAATATATTGCAATATTCCTACTGTCGCCAGTTCGACGCGCCGTGTGGCATAGGAAAAAAGGATCAATGGCGTTGCAGTCATCAGCCCAGATAAGATCAACAAAAGGCTTACGGAAAGAGACTGGCCAAATTGACCGCCGCTGTCCGAGGCATGATGAATATATAAAATCATCAGTGCAATTGGTGACAACAATAATACTTCCAACGTAACCGTTACGATGGCCGGTATGCTAAGGGATTTCTTAATGACGCCGTAAATGCCAAAACTGACCGATACTGAAAGCGCAATCCAAGGAACCTGCCCAAGACCGAAAGTTAATATAATAACAGCAGCGGCAGCCAACATCACCGCGCTGATTTGGGTAGGGCTAAGGTTTTCTCGAAACAACACAACACCGAAAACAACCGATACCAGGGGGAAAATAAAATAACCCAAGCTGGATTCTGTGGCGCGGTTGACTTGAATGGAATAAATGAAAACGAACCAGTTAAATGCAATCATTAAAGCTGCAATTAATAATATCGCAGCAATTTTTTTATCCTGCAAAACTTTAAAACTACCCTGTAAACGCCCTTGCATGAGCAAAATCAACGAAAACAACACCATTGACCAAATCGTACGATGGGACAAAAGCTCGATCGGCGGCACACTGACCAGCAACTTATAATAAAGTGGTGAAAGCCCCCATATAAGGCAGGCAACAACCATGGCAAGCACACCTTTTTGAACCTCGGTCATAAAAGCATATCCCTGCGGCTCTGGGTGTAGATCAAGCCAAAATTACTTCGGTCATAAAAAAATAAATGGCCTGCCAAGATAGTTCTTGGCAGGCCACGCATCAACATGCGCTGGACTGTTGAATTACATCCGGCTGGCAACGTTTTCCCAGTTCACAAGATTATCTAGGAAATTGCTCAAATATACCGGCCGCTTGTTGCGAAAATCGATGTAATAAGAATGCTCCCAGACATCGCAGCCAAGCAATGCGGTTTGCCCGTAACACAGCGGGTTAACACCATTTTCGGTTTTGGTCACTTTCAAGCTGCCATCGCTGTCTTTTACAAGCCAGCACCAGCCAGAACCGAATTGACCGGCCCCTGCGGCGGCAAATTGTGCCTTGAATTCATCAGCGCTGCCAAAGCTGTCATTGATCGCTGATGTCAGCTCAGAAGGCATCGCCGTACCGCCCGGCCCCATCATTTCCCAAAACTGCATATGGTTCCAATGCTGGCTCGCATTGTTGAATATTCCATTTTGGGCCACTGCGCCGGCGTCGTATGTCCCGGTGATGATGTCTTCTAAAGACTTGCTTTCCCATTCGGTACCCGCAATCAGCTTATTGCCATTATCGACATAGGCTTTGTGATGCAGGTCATGGTGATACTCAAGCGTTTCGGCAGACATACCGAGACCGGCGAGCGCATCATGGGCATAAGGAAGATCAGGAAGTTCAAAAGCCATATCAGGCCTCCTTCTTATGTTAAAATCTTGATGCCCTAAATGGTAGTCTTAGATACCGCGCGTCAAGAGGCAATACGCGTTTCAGATGAATTTTACAGAAATCTGACTGTCCCAAATCGCATTGGGTTTGGTAAATTTTAGCTTAATCGGTTCAAGCGGCTTTAGTTCCAAAGATCAACTTCACTGCCCGGGCGCGCCGCAGCGCTCAATTGATTAAACATAAACTCAGCCACCGAGCGGAAACAGATCACCCGCGCTTCGGTTTCTGACTGCAGCCAAAACGCTGCGGAAATTTGACCAAACCGTGTCCGGCGAAACATCCCGGGTACAAAATGGTCAGGAGCAAGATCAACCGGAGCCAATTTGGCAATCACTTCTCTAACCTTATCACCCGATACAGTGAAACTCACCCGCGCATCGGACACATCAGCGAGTAAAAAATGTTTCTTGCCTAGCGCCTTTTGAAGCCCGGCTTGCAACACGGCAACCTGATCATAGGGTGTAAGGATCAAAAGCTCATCCGGTGACATCCAGCCGACACTCATTTGCTCATCATGCGTGATCTGACAGGCAGAGGGCAAATCTGTTGACACCGATTTTTTCAAAACCGTGATAAAAGGCTTTGAGCTTAAATCCCCGCGCAGCGTCAACATCCCCATGGGCGCGTCTGCTGACACTGTGACATAGCCTTCAAACGGCGCGTTGGCTTGAGAAATCGAATTAGACATTCTGCTTCTCCCCATCTTTATCATAAAACACCTGATCGACAATTTTTACAGGCACGCGGCTACCATCGACCTTGGCAAACTCTACGGTTTCACCCATGCGCGATGGTCCATTATGAACAAGGCCCATGGCAATCCCACGTTTGAGCGTCGGGGAATAATAGGTCGAGGTCACCCGGCCCACGGTATTCAACTGACCATTGGCATTTTTGCCGGTCCCAACAGCATAGGCCCCATCGGGCAACACGCTGCCGTCAATTGTCTCCAATCCGACCAGTTGCCAGCGGTCTGGATCGGTCATATGGGTGCGCTCCTGCGCCCGTTTGCCTAGAAAATCTGTTTTCTTTTTTGAAATGGCCCAATGAAGTCCCAAATCCTGCGGAATAACAGTGCCATCGGTTTCATCGCCGATCATGATAAACCCTTTTTCAGCCCGCATCACATGCAGCGCCTCTGTGCCATATGGCATAACCCCAAATTCCTCACCCGCTTCGAGCAACGCATTCCAAAACGCCATGCCCTGACTTGCTGGCACAGCAATTTCATATGACAGTTCACCCGAGAAGGAAATACGATAGACCCGCGCCTCAAATTTACCGATTTTACCATCTGACCATTCCATAAATCCAAGCGCGTCTTTGCTTAGATCCATGCCGCCAAGTTTTTCCAACACTTTGCGCGCATTCGGGCCGACGACGGCGACCTGTGCGTATTGCTCAGTCAGATTTGCAGTATAAACTTTCCAGTCCCACCATTCGGTTTGCAGCCACTCTTCCATATGGGCGTGGATGTAATCGGCCCCGCCAGTTGTGGTGTGGCACAGGAATGTCTGCTCATCAATGCGCGCTACAACGCCGTCATCGCTAAGAAAACCGTTTTCACTGCACATGAGACCATATCGGCATTTGCCGACCTTCAGCGTGCTCATCATATTGGTGTAGAGCATATCCATGAATTTGCCAGCATCAGGGCCCGACACCAAAATCTTTCCCAAGGTCGACGCATCTAGAAGCCCCAAAGAATTGCGCGTTTGATTGATCTCGCGGGTCACTGCCTGATCATGGGTTTCACCTAAGCGGGGGAAACAATAGGGCCTGCGCCACTGACCCACCGGTTCCATGTAAGCGCCTTGGTCTTCATGCCAGGCCTGCATTGGCGTTTTACGAATGGGCTGAAAAATCTCGCCCCGCGCAGCGCCCGCAATCGACCCCATTGAAATCGGCGTATAGGGAGGGCGGAATGTTGTCGTACCAACGTTAGGAATTTCAGCGTTCAGCGCGCCGGCCAAAGTAGCTAGACCATTAATATTGGACAGTTTACCCTGATCTGTGGCCATGCCCAAAGTGGTATAGCGCTTGGCGTGCTCGACACTTTCAAAGCCTTCTTGCGCCGCCAGTTGCACATCATTAACTTTCACATCGTTTTGATAGTCTAAAAAGGCTTTGCTGCGTAGTTTGATCCCCGCCCCTTGCGGCATCATCCAAACTGCTTGGATCGGAGCTTCGACACGCGGGCTAGCCTTGGTCCGTTTAGGCTTCTTTTTAGATCCGGTCGCTGAAGCTGTCTGAGCGGCAGCATCCGCCAGATTCTCGTCCAAATCAAAACACCCATTTGCCGCACCTGCAGCATATACGAAAGGGTTGCCTTCCTGATCTAAAGGGGGGTTATGCACATCCGGGCGAAAGAAAATTTCACGGTCATCCCACAGCAGTTTTCCCCCGCAATGCGACCACAGATGAACAACGGGCGACCAGCCGCCGGACATAGCAACACAGTCGCATGGAATTTCTTCCAAGATCGCGCCCTCACCGACCTGCGCGCAGATAGAAACGGATTGAACCCGCTTGCTGCCATGGACTTTGGCAATCCCTTTGCCGGTTTCGACCCGTATGCCAAGCGCCCGAGCATCATCTGCCAGTGCGCCGCCACCATGCAAGCGCGCATCAACGATCAAAGGCACCTCTAGACCTGCATTTTTTAGTGTAATTGCAGTACGATAGGCATCATCGTTATTGGTCACAATGACGGTTCTATCACCTACCGAAACGCCAAAGTTTACCACATAATCACGTAAAGCTGACGCCAATATAACACCAGGTATATCATTTCCGGCAAAACTCAGAGGACGCTCAATAGCCCCTGTGGCTGTTATGATGCGGCCAGCACGAATGCGCCACAAACGATGACGTGGTTTCGCATCAGAAGGATCGTGATCATTGATCCGCTCATACCCAATCATATAACCATGATCATAGATACCTGCAGCCATCCAGCGCGTGCGCAACGTTACATTACTCATCTCTTTCAAGGCCGTCAGAGTTTGATCCACAAAGTTATCCACAGGCTCACCGGCTATTTCACCGCCGTCCACAGGCGCCCGACCACCCCAGTTTGAGGCTTGCTCAACCAAAAGCACCCGCGCGCCGGTTTCACCAGCGGTTTTTGCCGCCTGCAGGCCCGCAACTCCCCCACCAACAACAACCACGTCATAGAAACTATAGATATGCTCATAGGTGCTGTCGTCAGTGTCTTTCGGGGCTTTTCCCAACCCCGCCGAGTACCGAATGATCGGCTCATATATATGTTTCCAAAAGGGTCGAGGATGGATGAACATTTTGTAATAAAATCCCGCGGGCAGAAAACGCGCGAGAGCGTTGTTAATAACTCCAACATCAAAATCGAGGCTCGGCCAGTGATTTTGCGAGGTTGCAGACAAGCCATCAAAGAGCTCGGTCGTGGTAATGCGCTGATTGGGTTCAAATTGACCACCTCCGCCAAGATTGACCAAACCGTTAGGCTCTTCTGATCCGCTCGCCACAATACCCCTTGGACGATGGTATTTAAACGACCGGCCAACCAGCATTTGATCATTTGCAAGCAGAGCCGAGGCCAAACTATCCCCCGCATAACCTGTCATATGCTTACCGTTAAAACGAAACTTGATTTGTTTGCTTTTATCAATCAGGCGGCCACCTGCAGAAAGACGCGTACTCATGTGACTTCCTTTTTAAGTATCATCAAAAGAGTGCCTTTTATAAAAGGCATTAAATCCAGAGACAGCATTATGAAAACTCCCTCCATGACCAACCCGGGCGTTTTTTAGAAATTTTAACTTTAAGGTCTTTGGGCGGCTCAAGGCTTTGCGCCGGATATGTGCCAAATACCTCAAGGGTGACGGTGCATCGCGCAGCATGAAACCACTTGCCGCAGCCGTTCGCATGGCGCCAGCGCTCAAAATGCACGCCTTTTGGGTTTTCGCGTTGAAACAGGTAGCCTTCAAAATCCGCATCCGAAGATCCCGGTCCATAGCGCTTAAGATGGGCCTCGCCGCCGGGCGTCAATTCGGTCTCTTCGGCGTCAACGCCGCAATAGGGACAATTAAGAATAAGCATACTGCAATCTCCCGAGTGCAATGAGAACAGTAAAAAACACAAAACGCTCCATCAGTGAGCCACCCCAGCTGCGACGCTTTCATCGATAAACTTGCCTTCTTGAAAGCGGTCGAGTGAAAATTCTGCGGTTAAGGGTGAATGACCTTTAGCCATCAATTCGGCCATCCCCCATCCAGATCCCGGGATTGCTTTAAAGCCGCCGGTTCCCCATCCACAATTGATAAAGCAATTCTCAAGCGGAGTTTTGGACAGGATCGGCGAGCGGTCGCCAGTCATATCCACGATACCGCCCCACCAACGCAGCATTTTAAGCCGCGATATCATCGGAAATGTCTCAACCAGGGCGCGAACGGTTTCTTCCACATGGTGGAAGCTTCCGCGCTGGGTATAATTGTTATAGCCATCCGCACCGCCACCGATGACCATTTCGCCTTTGTCTGATTGGCTCATATATCCGTGCACCGTGTTGGCCATCACCACAACATCCATACAGGGTTTAATCGGTTCGGATACCAAGGCCTGCAAAGCCACAGACTCGATGGGCAACCGAAACCCTGCCATATCAGCAAGCACACCAGAGTGTCCGGCCACAACGACGCCCAGTTTATCGCAGTCTATCGCGCCTTTGGTAGTGTCCACTCCGACGACCTTGCCACCAGACTGACGCACGCCCTTGACCTCACACTGCTGAATAATATCCATACCCATATCCGAACAGGCCCTCGCATACCCCCAAGCGACCGCATCATGCCGCGCAGTACCGCCTCGCGGCTGCCACAGCGCACCAAGCACCGGATAGCGCGGTCCGTCAATATTCATGATTGGGCAAAGCTCTTTGACCTTTTGCGGACCTATAAATTCGGTGGTGACCCCCTGCAGGGCATTGGCATGTGCCGTGCGCTGATATCCGCGCACCTCATGGTGGGTCTGCGCCAACATCATCACGCCCCTCGGGCTGAACATTATATTATAGTTGAGGTCCTGACTGAGGTTTTCATAGAGCCCCCTGGCTTTTTCATAAATTGCCGCGGATGGGTCCTGCAAATAATTTGAACGAATAATTGTGGTGTTACGCCCAGTATTTCCACCGCCAAGCCAGCCTTTTTCAAGCACAGCCACATTGCGAATGCCAAAATTGCGGCCAAGGTAATAGGCAGTAGCCAATCCATGTCCGCCAGCGCCAATAATAATCACATCGTATTTTTTCTTTGGCAGAGGGCTGCGCCAAGCGCGCTCCCAACCGGAATGAAAGCGCAATGCTTCACGGGCCACAGCAAAGGCAGAATACCGTTTCATAAAGCCTAGCTCCAATTGACTTGTTATCTCATTGACCTTTTGACAAAATCTACTGCATGCGCCGCACCCCAGAGCGTCACAAACTCAATGACTTGCGACATCTGGCGCAGAATCGGATTTTGCCCTTTTTTCTATACACAATCAGCGCTACATACAGGCTATCACAGCGGGGTCTGAATGACATTTTGGCTTTTTACCATTGGATTATCGACCGTCATTGCCGGTTTTTTAATTCTCGTGCTGCGCAGTACGCGCACAGCGCAAACAGGTACTGAGGCCGAAATCAGCTTTTACAAAGCGCAGTTAACCGACATTGAGCGCGACACCGCTCGCGGTATACTTGACCGACATGATGCAGAACAAATGCATGCCAAAATAGGTCGCAAAATTCTACGGCTTGATAGCTCAAGATTTGAAACTGCGCCGCCCAAGGCGCTTAAGCCGTCCATTTTATTGAGCTTTATTATCGCACTGGCTGTTATTGGCGGCTCACATCTGCTTTATCTTCAGCTTGGCGAGGCGTCCTATCCAAACTTACCGCAGGCTGATCGCATCGAAAGAGCGGCATTCCTACTTGAAAACCGTCCAAGCCTTGAGGAATACGCAAAATCTTTTGCCTCGCAGCAGCAACCGCGAGAGATATCAGAGGATTATAGCGGCTTGGTCGCCGAACTGCGCAGCGCTATTGCAGAAAACCCATCGGATTTGAAAGGTCTGCGGCTTTTGGCGCGCGTTGAAGCAGGATTGCAGAATTATTCTGCTGCCAGCACCGCGCAAAGGGAAGTTCTCAACCTCTTAGGCGCGCAAGTCACAGCAGAAGACCATTTGGATTATGCAGAACTGCTTATCCTGTCCGTTGGCGGCTATGTTGCGCCAGAGGCCGAAACCGCACTGCAAGCCGCATTGCAACTAGATCAACAAAATGGTGGGGTGCGCTATTATATCGGCCTGATGTTTACGCAAAACGACCGCCCAGATCTTGCCTTTAAATTATGGCGTGATCTTTTGTTTAAGGGCCCCGAAGATGCGCCATGGATTGACCCCATCCGGGCACAAATTCAAGAGGTTGCTTTTTATGCCGGCGTTCATAACTTCTCTTTGCCTGAGCAGTCTTCTACAAGCGCGCTCGCACCTGTGGCCCCTGCCCTAAGCAATGACGCGATGGAAGCAGCGGCACAATTAAGCCCTGAAGAACGCTCTGATATGATCCAGAGCATGGTTGCTCAGTTGGAGCAGCGATTGCAAGGCGAAGGTGGGTCCGCCGAAGACTGGGCACGACTGATTTCAGCCTATGGTGTTCTTGGGGATGACACGGCACTGCAAACCACTTATCAATCCGCAATAACGAAATTTTCGACAGACCCAGCCGCGCTAGTGCTATTGCAAAATGCGGTTGAATCTGCCCGAGGCTCGCCGTGATTTGTGAGGATATTGACAGTTTTGCTGCCGCTGTGCGGCCACTTCAACCTTTGATCGGGCTCGATCTCGGGACCAAAACTATTGGCGTTGCGATATCAGATAGCTTGCGCCTCACCGCGACCCCAACAGAAACCATAAAGCGGGTTAAATTCACCACTGATGCGGCCCGGTTGACGGATATGATCACGGAACGTGAAATCGGTGGAATTATCCTTGGCCTGCCCCGCAATATGGATGGCAGTGAAGGGCCACGGTGCCAATCCACCCGCGCTTTTGCCCGCAATCTATCGCGTATTTGTGATCTTCCGATCGGGTTTTGGGATGAACGCCTGTCAACCGTTGCCGCCGAAAAAGCGCTGCTTGAGGCGGATACTTCCCGAAAACGTCGCGCTGAGGTAATCGATCATGTGGCAGCATCGTATATTCTACAAGGGGCGCTCGATAGATTGCGCCATATGGCCAACAACTAAGGGCGAATGTTTTGAGCAATCAAATATGGAAGCGAGATGAGATCGCATCACCCTGTATCAAAATCTGCGTTGTGCATCCGGTAGAGCGCATTTGCACCGGCTGTTACCGCAGCATTGACGAGATTGGCACTTGGTCAAAGTTAAGCCCCGAGGAACGCGCTGCGATCATGCAAGAGCTGCCCAATCGCGCTGCTTTATTGAAAAAACGCCGTGGGGGGCGCGCCGCACGGATCACGCGCGCCTAAATGGAAAAGGATTTCTGACACAAGGCGGCGCTCATTGACTAAATATGGTTCCAAAGGGCTTTCTCCCTTAATTCAGGGCGGAAATAGGCTATCATCCGTCCTTCGTCTGGGGTTTTAGCGCCACTTCCCCATGGGGCAATCCCATGCAGGGCCAAACGGTGCACGACATAGGCTTCGCCCGGTTGGGCATGAACTGCCACTCTTTTGCAGCGCTCGAAAACCTGCCGCCGTGCAGTTTGATACACCTCGGTGACATCAAGATCTGCCCAACTGGGGGCTTCAATGCGCTGAAATGCCCTTTGAAATGCCTCAGCCATAATCAGGTGTGAGCCTTCCCAAACCACCATCGGGCTGGCAGCAGGCGAACAAGTATTTAGCGGCAGACCTAAAATAAACGCATGCGGTTCTTTGAGCATACGGCGGCGGTCTGGCCCCACGGCCAAAAGCCCGTCCACATGCGCCGCATCACGGTTTTTACGGTATCTAAAACCGGCCTCGGTCTCACCTTGTCGGGGTTTTGGATAACCGGGATAGATCACGGATAATTGCGCCGGATGAAACGGCAAATAGTCCATTTCTGACAGCCAATCAATTACTTTACCCGCTAAAGGAACCCCGCCCAAGGCGCCCTGCCCGTCCGATGCCAGCGCATCGACCCCGACAAACCAAGTGCCTTGGCATTGCAGCCATTTTTTGCGCATTTCGGGCTGCTCAACAACCGCCTTTGCCTGAATTAACGCCTCTTGCGCCCATGCGGCAATAGCAGGGTCATAGGAAAACCGCTTCCAGCCTTTTGTTGCGAACACTTATGCCTCCTGCCGTGGTTTAGCGAAGCGTATCGCAGAGGCCACACGCACGGCAATAGAACAGACTCAAAAATGCGAATTTGTAAGTATTTTATAATCATCCAAGAGTGCGACTGGCAGCCCAAGCGACATGGTTTCAAACCCACGACCCTGCATCAGCACGCACATTTTACCTTTACGATCAGTTCTTGCGGCAAACCAAGCGCGGGTTTTTTCATTGCGGTAAATTTCCACCAAGTTTCCACCTTTTGATAGGCCTCGAAATAAAATCCGATAGGTTTTGGTTTTACCAAGCACCACTTCGCGCGGATCACAGGCAAATGCTGGTGTAGCCATCAACAAAATAATCAACAAATATTTCATGTAGCCTCCACATTGCGCTGCTGCGATTCTGGCGGAAAATGCACAGAACTTGGTTAAGCCAGCGTGCGCAGTTTATGCTATTAGGCGCTCTGGGCTTTCGCCTATTGAAGTTGCTTGGTTTTTGGCTGTAGCCTGCTCACAATTACCCAAAGCACGAGCAGACAGCGGCAGCAATGACACAAACACTTGCAAAAATGATCTCGCAGCATCCAGATAGCGCCCCAGCATTGGGCGGCACTGGGGCTGATTGGCTTAGCTATGGCGCCTTGCGGAAATTAAGTGCTGAGATCGGTAAACAATTGCATAGCAGCGGTCTTGGACGTACGGATCGGGTTGCCATTGTGCTTCCAAATGGGCCTGAAATGGCGGCTGCTTTTATTACTTTGGCACAATGGGTGGTCACTGCTCCGCTTAATCCAAACTATACACAAGATGAATTTTTGTTTTACTTTAATGACTTGAAGTCCAAAGCTGTTGTGTTTCCGGACGGCTATAGCGGCCCTGCATTGGCCGCTGCGCAAGCGTTGGGCACTCTGGTTTTGCGCCTTAAACCTACACCAGAAATCGGTGCAGGTGGCTTTGCGCTTACCGCCGAAGGCGCAGGGCTAACAGGGGCAGATGCAAATGCACCCAGCGTTGGAGACGAAGCGCTCATCCTGCATACATCTGGCACCACATCACGGCCAAAAATTGTGCCGCTATTACACCAAAATATCTGTGCTTCGGCAGATCATATTGCCACATCGCTTGCTTTAAGCCCGGCAGACCGCTGCCTGAATGTAATGCCGCTATTTCATATTCATGGGCTCATTGCGGCAGTTTCCGCATCGCTGTGTGCTGGCGCCCAGATTTTTTGCACACCGGGGTTTGATGCGCTTAGATTTTTTGGCTGGATGTCTGAGCAGCGCCCCACGTGGTATACGGCTGTGCCGACAATGCATCAGGCGATCCTGTCACGGGCAGCGCGCAATGAAAGCATCATCGCAGATGTGCCGCTTCGCTTTTTGCGGTCGTCGTCAGCCTCTTTGCCGCCGCAGGTTTTCGCAGCGTTAGAGGATGCTTTTAAGGCCCCCGTGATCGAAGCCTATGGTATGACAGAAGCGGCGCATCAAATGACAGCAAACCCGCTGCCGCCAAAGCCGCGCAAACCGGGCTGTGTCGGCATTGCCGCTGGCCCGCAGGTGTGCATTGCAGATGAGACTGACAATAAGCTTATGGACGGGTTGGGCGAAATTGTCATTTCGGGTCCAAACGTCACACCCGGGTATGAAAACAACCCGGATGCCAATGCAAAAAGCTTTTTTGAAGCCGGTGGCGCGCGGTGGTTTCGCACCGGCGATCAGGGACAGCTTGATGCTGACGGCTATTTGACCATCACCGGCCGGCTCAAAGAAATCATAAACCGGGGCGGCGAGAAAATTTCGCCGCGTGAGGTTGACGAAGTGCTGATGGATCATCCGGCAGTGGCGCAGGCTGTCACCTTTGCAGTGCCGCATGACAAGCTGGGCGAAGATGTGGCCGCCGCTGTGGTCTTGGCACAAGCGGAAACTGCTTCGGAACAAGAGCTGCGAAACTTTGTACAAGAGCGGCTAGCGCGGTTTAAAGTGCCGCGCAAAATTATCATTGTGGATGAAATTCCCAAAGGGGCAACAGGCAAGCTGCAACGCATAGGGCTGCACGAAAAACTGGGATTGGAGCTTTGAGTTGACCAAAGTTTGTATTTTCGGCGCAGGGGCGATTGGCGGCTTTCTTGCCCATGCGCTGCATGAAGGCGGCGCTGAGGTATCGCTAATTGCGCGCGGCGCGCATCTGGCTGCTATGCAGGAAAACGGTCTTACTGTGATCAAAGAGGGTATCAGCAAAACACATAAATTGAACGCAACTGACGATCCGCAGACCCTTGGGCCTCAAGATTACGTCATTTCTTGCTTAAAAGCCCATTCTGTCGCTCCGGTCATAAATCAATTCACCCCTCTTCTGGCAGATCACACTGCTGTTGTATCTGCGGTAAACGGCATTCCTTGGTGGTATTTTTATAAAGCCAATAGCGGCACAGCGCTTGAGGGCCAATGGCTTGAAACGGTGGACCCGGGCGGCGTGCAATGGAAAAGGTTTGGACCAGAGCGTGCCATAGGCTGCGTGGTCTACCCAGCTTGCGAAGTCATTGAACCCGGTATAATCGACCATAAATCCGGCGACCGCTTTAGCCTCGGCGAGCCGGATGGACAGCGCAGCGAGCGCGTTATGATCCTATCAAAACTGATGCGCGATGGCGGCTTGCGGGCGCCAGTAAAACCACGCCTGCGAGATGAGCTTTGGATCAAGGTTTGGGGTAATGCGACTTTCAATCCTGCCTCGGCGCTAACCGGTGCAAGCCTAGATATGCTTGGCAGCGATCCGGCAAGCCGCGCCTTGATCTATGCAGCCATGGATGAGTGCCGCAAAGTCGGTGAAGCAGTCGGCGCACGGTTTAACGTCGATATAGATCGGCGTATTGATGCCGCCGCCGCAATCATCGGCCATAAGCCTTCCACCCGTCAGGATGTCGAGCAAGGCCGCCCGATGGAGCTTGATGCGCTCACCAGCAGCGTTTTAGAACTGGCGCGCAGGCTGGATATTGCAACGCCAACACTTGATGCTTTGGGCACGCTGGTGCGGCTACAGGGCGAGGTTTTGGGGCTTTATCAGCGCCGGCCAGAAATTGAGGCGGCGATTGCCCCAACACCCGGCACTGGGGCATAACCATAGCTGTTTACACTGCAGCGCTCAAAAGTTCAGCTTGACATATGTTCGCTGATAAAATGCTCAATCACAGGTCTAACCGATCTGGGAATATCAAGGGTTTTCAACTGCATAGGGGTGAATACTCCAAAGCCTGCACCCTCCCCAAGCGAAATTTGGCTAACCTGAATGCGCTCGCGCGTTGTAAAAACATAAATCTGATCCACCAACTTCGGTGGATCAGATACATATTTTGCAAAAGGCGTGAGGCTTTTTAGGTCCAAATCAATCCCCAGTTCTTCGTTAATTTCCCGCCCACAGGTTTCGCGCAAATCTTCACTGCCCTCGACATGACCGCCAAACATGCTCCATCTGCCGGGGTGTGCGATATGAGTGAAGCAATCCCGAAACTGTAGTAAAAGCCGATCATGTTGGTCCATCACTAAAAGTGCTGCCACCCGCTCGGCGCCGTAACCCTGCCAGTCACCAATGGCGATAAAATCATCTTGCTGCAAAATGCTTGCCTGTTCATTCATAAAATAATGAGACAGGCATAAAGCCTTCTGTGCATCAAGTACACGCATATCTTTATGGATCAGCAGCCTGACAGCTTATTGGCGGGGGCATGTACTGGTAAGGACAAACTGCAGATCAAAGTCATATATGCTAGGAAAGCTCAACATCTGCTATGCCTTGCTTTAGAATTATATCTGACTGTGAAATAACACCATCCTTATAAATACTGCACAAAAGTCCGCGCAGCCTTAGGGGGCGGTATTCGGGCGTATTGACCCAATCAAAAGCCGCTGCGCCATACCGCGCTTTCCATTTGACACAGGCGGTGTTGAACACCCCAGACACCCGTAGAACTGCCGTGCCGACTTTCAGTAAAGTTCCGGCTGGCATATTGGCGTCAGAGCAATCAAGATCAGCGATAATGGTATCGCCTGGGTGCAGCGATTTTTGTGGGTCCGGCCGAACTGCATCATGCACTCGGCGCCCCAGAATAGAAACTTGTATTGCCGGGTCAGGGGATCCATCGGGCAATTTCATCCAAGGAGTTTTAAGCCAACGTTCGCCGGTGATTCCTCCAGCGCGGGTAAGATTGATTTCATGGGGAAACTGGCGTTCGCCAAACCCGGGCCTAAAACACAACATATCAATAGCCACATCATCTTTTGGTGCGTTTTTAATCTCTGCGATTGCTACATCAAGCGCGGCTTTTGCAACAAAATCCACCATTATGCAGCCGCCTGTCCGATCACATGACCGAGCGCCTCTTCCACCAATTCGATGCCGCCGATATGGCCACGCTCGGACAAGATACGCCGCCACGCCCGCGCTCCGGGTTGGCCTGCAAAAAGACCCAGCATATGCCGTGTCACTTGGTTAAGTTTTCCGCCCGATGAAAGATGCGCATCGATATAGGGCAGCATTTGCTGCACCACTGTGACCGGATCTGCGCCTTGACCCTGTCCAAAAATCCGCTGGTCGGCCGCCGCGAGGATATCGCTCGGCTGATGGTAAGCCGCGCGGCCAATCATTACCCCATCCATTCCGGCCTCAAGAAACGCGGCCGCCTGATCAAGCGATGTAATACCGCCATTGACCGATAGGTGCAGCGCGGGAAACAAACCCTTCATCTGCTGAACCAAAGGATAATCAAGCGGCGGTATATCGCGGTTTTCTTTTGGGCTTAACCCCTGCAGCCAAGCTTTACGTGCATGGATCGCAAAGCGCCCGACACCGGCCGCAGATACCTGCGCCAAGAACTCGGGTAAAATTTCCTGCGGCTCTTGGTCATCAACCCCGATACGGCATTTTACCGTGACCTCAACATCCACCGCAGCGATCATTTCGGCGCAGCATTCTGCTACCAGAGCCGGGGTTTTCATTAATACGGCCCCGAAAGTGCCCGATTGCACCCGATCCGATGGGCAGCCCACATTGAGATTGATCTCATCATAGCCCGCCTCGGCCCCAAGCCGCACCGCTTGCGCCAATTCTTTGGGGTCAGAGCCGCCAAGCTGCAAAGCCACCGGATGCTCGGCCGGGTTAAAGTCAAGCAAATGCAATGCGCCGCCCCGCACCAAAGCCGGCGCTGTGACCATTTCGGTGTAAAGCAGAGCATTTTTACTCAGTAACCGATGTAGGTACCGACAATGCCTATCCGTCCAATCCATCATTGGCGCTACTGAGAATCGGGCCGCGCGTTGCAGGGATTTAGGGACTAAAGTGGCGGATGTTGTCATGTTAAACTACGGTTATTTTAGGGATTTAGTCCTTTTACACGGCTCAGCTGCCGTTTGTCACCCCTGCAATGGGCAGGTGACAAAGAAACCAAGATGGCTTAACAGCCAAACAAAGACCCTATAAGAGTTTTATTCATGCATATATTTATCACAGGCGTGGCTGGGTTTATCGGGGCAAATGCCGCCGGTCAACTATTGGCCTCTGGCCATCAGGTCACTGGTATTGACAATCTAAATGATTATTACGACCCAGCGTTAAAAAAGGATCGCCTTCAAAGACTTGAAGGCAATAATAAATTCCAATTTGTCACAGGCAGCATCCAAGATCCATGCGTTTTAGCCGACCTATTTGCCGATAATGGCTTTGATGCGGTGATCCATATGGCAGCACAAGCGGGCGTGCGCTATTCAATTGACAACCCGCGCAGCTATCTGGACAGCAATCTTATCGGTACATTTGAGCTTTTAGAGGCCGCGCGTGCGCATCCACCAAAACATATGCTTTTGGCCTCTACCTCTTCTGCCTATGGCGCCAACACCGAAATGCCCTATCAAGAGGTGCAAAAAGCCGATCATCAAATGTCGTTTTATGCAGCTACCAAAAAGGCCACGGAGTCAATGGCGCATTCCTATGCCCATCTTTATTCGCTGCCGATTACCATGTTTCGGTTTTTTACAGTTTACGGCCCCTGGGGGCGGCCAGATATGGCACCGATAAAATTTACCCGCAACATCCTAAATGGCGACCCAATCGATGTTTATAATTATGGCAATATGCGCCGTGATTTCACCTATGTTGATGATCTCGTTCAGGCGTTGACACTTCTGCTTCCGCAGGCGCCCACGGAAACTCCGATTGCCGATGTAGCGGACAGTCTTTCGCCCGTCGCACCTTTTCGTGTGGTTAATATTGGCAATAACAAACCCGTGGAACTGATTGATTTTATTTCTGAAATTGAAAATGCCATTGGTAAACCTGCGGTGCAAAACCTGATGGAGATGCAAGCTGGTGATGTGACGGCCACATGGGCCGATACCACCCTGTTAGAGGCTTTAACCGGCTATGTTCCGCGCACGGATATCAAAACCGGTGTCAAAGCCTTTGTTGATTGGTATCAGGACTACTATGGTTAAGCTCTGGTCAAAGCCCCGGCAATCAGGCTAATAAAATGCAAATATCAGGAATAGCACCCATGAGCGCACCGCACAGCGAAACAGTTGATCATGCCCGCCGGGTTTTGACCATTGAAGCAGAGGCTTTGCAGCAATTAGCAAATCATTTGCCAGATGATTTTTCGCCGCTTACTGAAGCAATCTTGACTTGTACCGGACGGGTGATTGTTTCAGGTGTCGGAAAATCAGGTCACATCGGGCGCAAAATTTCTGCCACGCTTGCAAGCACCGGTACGCCCTCGTATTTTGTGCATGCCACCGAAGCCAGCCATGGTGATCTGGGAATGATTGTCGAAGGCGACCTTTGTCTGCTTATTTCAAACTCTGGCGAAACTGCCGAACTGCGCGATATCGTGGCCCATACCCGCCGGTTTTCAATTCCAATGGCGGCAATTTCTTCCAAAGCCGGCAGCACATTGATGAAAGCGGCAGATTTCGCGCTTTGCCTGCCTGATGCGCCTGAAGCCTGCGCCATTGGTATGGCCCCTACCACGTCAACCACGATGATGATTGCCTTGGGCGATGCCTTGGCGGTTGCGCTAATGAAAAAGCGCAATTTTAAGGCCGAAAACTTTTCCGTCTTTCATCCGGGCGGCAAACTTGGTGCGCAAATGGCCAGCGTTGGCGAGCTAATGCACGGGCGGGATAAAATGCCCTTTGTTGCGCCCAACACGTCTATGCAGGACACCTTGCTGGAAATGACATCGAAAGGTTTTGGGGTTGCGGTTGTCTTGGACAACGAGCGGATTACAGGGGTTATTTCAGACGGCGATCTGCGCCGCCATATGCATCATCTGATGGAGAAAACAGCCTCTGAAATTGCCAGCCCAGACCCGATTACGGTGCAGAGCGATCTTTTTGCCGCCGATGCCTTGCGGATTATGAACGATCATAAAATTGGCGTGCTGGTGGTGGTAGATAGCGAACAAAAGCCTCAGGGCATTTTCCATATCCAAGACTTGCTAAGAGCAGGTGTCGCATGAAAACAGTTATCATCATCCCTGCCCGTTATGCCAGTAGCCGCTTTCCAGGAAAACCGCTGGCGATGCTGCAATTGGCCAATGGATCGCGCAAAAGTCTGATTGAGCTGAGTTGGGAAGCAGCCAAACAAGTTAAGGACATTTCCGAGGTTTATGTGGCAACCGATGATAGCCGCATTCGTGATGCCGCCCTAGATTTTGGCGCCGAGGTTATCATGACCAGCTCAAACTGCGCCAATGGCACAGAACGCTGCGCAGAAGCGCTTGAGAACGCAAATCTTGACGCTGATTTGGTGATTAATTTGCAGGGTGATGCGCCGCTTACGCCGCCGTGGTTTATCGAGGCACTGATTGCGGCAATGTCGTCTGATCAAACGGCTCAAATGGCCACCCCTGTGCTGCAAGTTGATCCCGTCACCTACGGTCTGTTCACAGAAGATCGCCGCAATGGGCGTGTCGGCGGAACAACCGCAATTTTTGATCGTAACAGCAATGCACTTTATTTTTCCAAAGAGGTTTTGCCGTTCCTGCAGCTTGAGCAACTTACCGATAAGGCCGATATTCCGGTCTATCATCACGTCGGCGTTTACGCCTATCGGCCTGCGGCGCTAATGGCCTATATGCAATGGCCCGAAGGCCGTTTGGAAAAGCTTGAAGGGCTTGAGCAGCTTAGGTTTTTAGAAAATGCCACACAAGTTAAATGCGTCGAGGTTGACGCGCGCGGAAAGGTCTTTTGGGAGTTGAACAATCCAGAGGACATCGCCCGCATTGAAAAAGTTTTAGAGGCTTAAGAATGCTACAGAAAACTGTTAAAGTTGGTAATATTGAGATTGGTGAAAATCACCCCATCGCCTTTATTACTGGCCCCTGCCAGCTTGAAAACCGAGATCATGCGATGATGATGGCCGATAAAATTTCAAACCTTTGTGCAAAAAATGGGGCGCAGTTTATATTCAAAGCCAGCTATGACAAAGCCAACCGGTCATCCATTTCATCCGCACGCGGGATAGGTATGGAAGAAGGCCTGCGTATCCTACAAGATATTTCACGCGAATTTAACTGCCCAGTTATCACCGATGTGCATGAGGCAAGCCAATGTCAGCCAGCCAGCGAAGCAGTTGATATCTTGCAAATACCGGCCTTTCTATGCCGGCAAACCGATCTGCTTCTGGCCGCTGGTAAAACGGGAAAGCCCGTCAATGTCAAAAAGGGTCAGTTCATGGCGCCTTGGGATATGTGGAATGTGGCCGAAAAAATCGCCAGTACCGGCAATCGAGATATTCTACTGTGCGAGCGCGGCACATCGTTTGGCTATAACACTTTGGTCAATGACTTTCGCGGTCTGCAAACCATGGCTGAAACAGGATATCCGGTTATTTTTGATGCCACCCATTCGGTGCAGCAACCCAGTGGTCAAGGCAATACATCGGGCGGTGAGCGGCAGTTCGTGGCCGGATTGGCCCGCGCTGCCTGTGCTATGGGGGTCAGCGGTGTTTTTATTGAAACCCATCAGGATCCTGATAATGCCCCCTGCGACGGCCCAAACATGATCGATATTGGTCAAATGGGGGCTTTAATGGACGAGTTGCTGGCCTTTGACGCGCTGCGCAAGAAATTATAATCAGTTTACTGGTTAAAGCGGGGATGGGTTTAACTTTGGTTCCTTTCGCCTAGGATGTTAAGGTAGTTGGCCGCAAAGATAATCCCTGCCCCCAAAATCACCAGTGCATCCACAGGTTCAGAATAAAAGATAAATCCAATCACGACGATGGCCGGCAAACGGATAAAATCTATGGGCGCAATCAGCGTGGCCGGTGCAAGTGAAAGTGCGGTGGTCAGCGAAAAATGAGCGGTCAGGCCTGCACAGGCAATAAGGATCACCCAAGGCAGGTTTTGGGCAGATGGCAGCGCTATATCGCCGTCATAGCCTGCGCAGATTAGACCAAAGCCCAGTTGAAAAAGCGTCATGTAAAAAAGTACGGTTAAAATTGTTTCGCTTTGCGTTAACTTTTTGGTCAATACAATTGAACCCGCAAAACCAACCGCCGCAAGCGCTGCGCTCATCACCCCGAAGCTCAGGCCCGACATCGCCGGTTGAGCAACCAGCAAAGCGCCGCCAAAGCCAATGAGACCAACTGAGATGTTTTTGCGGGTCAACCGCTCGCCTAGAATAAACGGTGACAGGAGTAAAATCCAAAGTGGCGTGGTAAACTCAAGCGCAAAAACCTGCGCTAGCGGGATCACAGTGATGGCAAAGAACCACAGGTTCTGGCCAGTAAAATGAAACAGATTTCGGATCACATGGATACCCATGTGCCGCCGCGATATATTTTTCCCCTCATCCCGAACCAAAATAAAGCCAAGAACAAGCAAAAATCCGATAAAACTACGAAAAAGCATTATTTCAAAGGTATCAAGTTGAAAGCTGACAGCACGCCCGGCCACGGCCATCGCTACAAACGAGGCAATGGCACCAGTCATATAAAAGATTGCTTTAGTATGCTGAATTTGGCTCTCGGCCATAAAATTAAACCTTATTGTATCGTTGCCAAGGGGCACCTGACCAATCGGCGGCAGAAAATTTTGATCACGCGTTAGTTTTGCCAAGGTCAAAGCGATCCTATCTGGGATATAAACTGTTCAAAAATTTTTCAATCAATAGTTTTGCTAGCGATACTGCAACTTCAACAGAGGCTTGGCGAAGGCTGGTGCAAATATTGTGACTTTCTCAGATCTTTTGGATAAAATCAGGCGCTCTTACATCAGATAAGATTTGACCCACGCCGCTAGTCTGGCTACCTAGCTAGAAAAACCCTTGGGATACTGGCATGATCTACGACTCTTCATCGCATTGGCTCGGAGCGCAGCATAAACGCGTGATGCTTTTTGGCATGTCAGGACTGGGTAAAACCCATGTATCCTCGCTTTTGCGCGGCTCGGGAAACTGGTTTCACTATTCTGTCGATTATCGCATCGGCACGCGGTACATGGGGGAAAATATCGCGGATAATTTCAAGCAGATTGCGATGCAAAACCCTGAGCTTCGTGATCTGTTGCTATCAGACTCGATTTATATCGCGTCTAATATCACCTTTGACAATTTAACGCCGCTCTCGACCTATTTGGGAAAACCAGGAGATCAAAGCAAAGGGGGCTTGCCATTTGCAGAATATTTGCGCCGCCAAGAACAGCATCGGCAGGCGGAAATATCGGCCCTAATGGATACCACCCGCTTTATATCGCGGGCAGAAGAAATTTATCACTATGATAACTTCATCTGTGATACCAGCGGCTCGATCTGTGAAGTCGTAAATCCTGAAAATCCAAATGATCCGGTTTTAAGCGCGCTCGCGGATCAGGTTTTAATGGTTGCCATAGAAGGCTCAGACAATCATACAGCCAAGCTGATCAAAAGGTTCGATCGTGCGCCCAAGCCAATGTATTATCAGCCCCAGTTCTTGGCCGAAAAATGGTCGCAATATCTTGCACTAAACAAGGTTGAAGAGGCCGCCGTAAACCCGGATGACTTTATCCGTTGGGCCTATGCGCAGGCACTGGCACATCGCCAACCCCGCTATGCTGCGATGGCAAAATGGGGCGTTAAAATCACAGCCGATGAAATAAGCCAAATACAAAGCCCGACGGATTTCAATGATTTGATTGGTATGGCACTTGATCGCCGCGCCGGCACTCAATAAATTTCCATAAATTTTACAGGATTAAAACCAATGCCGATTAAAATCCCATCCGACCTTCCTGCCTTTGACGTGCTGACGCGCGAAGGCGTTATGGTGATGGGGGAAGATCAGGCATCGCGTCAGGACATCCGACCCATTCGCATTGGTCTTTTGAATTTGATGCCCAAGAAAATTCAAACGGAAAATCAATTTGCGCGCTTGATCGGGGCCACTCCTTTACAGATTGATCTATCGCTTATCCGTATGAGCGAGCATCAGACAAAAAATACTGCTGCGGACCATATGGAAAGCTTTTACCGGCCATTTTCAGAGGTGCTCGCAAGTGATGATAAATTCGACGGTTTGATCATCACTGGGGCTCCAATTGAACATTTGCCCTTTGAGGACGTTTCCTATTGGGAAGAGCTTAAAACTGTTTTTAACTGGACTCAAAGCCATGTCCATTCGACCTTTGGCGTATGCTGGGGGGGGATGGCAATGATCAAGCATTTCCATAAAATTGATAAACAGATGCTGGATGCCAAGGCTTTTGGATGCTTTCGTCATAAGAACCTAAAGTCAAACTCACCCTATTTGCGCGGGTTTTCAGATGACTGTGTCATTCCTGTCAGCCGCTGGACTGAAATCCTTGAACCAGATGTAAAGGCTGAACCCGCACTTGAAATTTTACTGGGCAGCGACGAGGTCGGTCCCTGTTTGATCGAGGATGCAGCCCACCGAGCGCTATATATTTTCAATCATTTTGAATACGACAGCGATACGCTTAAACAAGAATATGATCGTGATATATCCGAAGGTCGAAGCATTAACGTGCCGAATAACTATTATCCTGATGATAATCCACAAATGCCACCCCAAAACCGTTGGCGCAGTCATGCGCATTTATTATACGGCAACTGGATCAATGAAATTTATCAATCTACACCCTATGACATGAATGACATTGGTACTTAGCACCCTTGTAGTTTTAGTCGCCCTTGTTGCAATTGGGGCTTATTTCCTTGCAATGTATAAATCGGCGCAAGCGGTCAAGAATTTCCCCATCACTGGGCAATTGATTGATGTTACGGGCACAAAAATCCATGTTGCTGTTATGGGCGCGGGCGCTGATCTGGTGATGATACATGGCTCAAGTGGAAATCTGCGTGATTTTACAACATCACTGGCATCGCGTTTAGCCAAAGCCTACCGTGTTATATTGCTAGACCGGCCTGGCTTGGGACATTCTGAGGGCTTTGATGCACGCGGAGAAACACTGCGAGACCAAGCCCTCATGCTGCGCGATGTGTCGCTACAGCTCGGAGTGAAAAAACCTCTGGTGCTGGGCCACAGCTTTGGCGGTGCCGTGGCCTTGGCCTGGGCGCTACATGCCCCAAAAGATATTTCCGCCTTGATACTGCTGTCCGCGCCCTCTCATCCCTGGGACACCGGGCTCAGCGCATATTATAAAATAATGTCCGCACCATTCTTTGGGAATTACACAAGCCGTCTTGTTTGTGCTTTTGCGCCCGAGCGCGCCATCCAGAAAAACCTAAAAGAAACCTTTTCCCCCCAAACGATCCCAGAAGATTATCGGGATAAAATAGGACTTGAGCTTTATCTGCAGCCAAAAGTCATGTTGGCAAACGCCCGCCAAAGACGCAATTTGAAAAAACAAATCCGTGAAATGACACCACACTATCCGAAAATATCAGTGCCAACGGAAATTGTGCATGGAACCTCAGATCATATTGTGCCACTCGAAATTCATGCAAAACTACTCGCAAAAGACTTACCAAACTCAAATCTGACAGCGTTAACAGGAATTGGCCATATGCCGCACCATTGGTCTCAAGAAGCCGTTTGCGAGGCAATTGACAATGCAGCCATACGTGCTGGATTGCGCTCAGATCAATAAACCTCCATATTGAAAATAAATCAGGAGCTTTAAATGCCACTGCCCCCCTTAGGCCCACCTCGCAGAATTATTTTGCGCAAATCGGCAGAAACTAAGTGTTTAATGTTACATGGATATATCTGGCTAAATTGCCATGAAAACCTACGGCGCCTAAATGCCTAAGCGCGGCTATCATCACGGAAATCTTCGGCAGGCATTGATTGAAGCGGTCCTGACTTTAATCGAAGTCAAAGGCCCGACAGGCTTTACCCTGTCCGAGGCTGCGAAACTGGCAGGAGTAACCCCTGCGGCGGTCTATCGTCATTTTGAAGGGCGCGAAGATCTCATTGCAGAAGTGGCACTGCAAGGATATGAAATTTTCGCCGATTTGATGCAATTTGCCTATGATAGCGGGCAACCTTCGGCGCTGAGTGCGTTTGAAGCGACCGGGCGGGCGTATCTAGCATTTGCGCGAAAGTATCCTGGTCACTATATCGCAATGTTTGAAAGTGGCATTTCTGTTAACCGCACTCCGGAACTTGCGGCCTCTTCTGCGCGCGCGCGCAGTGTTCTTGAAGTCGCCGCAAATGATCTTTGCCAACATATCCCGATTGATAAGAGGCCGCCGGCTTCCATGTTTAGTGCTCATATCTGGGCTCTGTCACATGGAGTGGTTGAATTGTTTGCCCGTAATTCCCCGGGGGCTGCCAGCCCCTTTGCGCCAGAAGATCTGCTTGAAGCTGGAATTGGGGTATATTTGCGAGGTGTTGGGTTAATTGATAAAGATTTTGATTAATCTAAAGGGATTAAAATAGCCCTTGCCGGACGTATAATAGTTTACAGAGCAAATCTATTTTCAATATTCAATTTTGGCCTTACACCAGAGCTTTCAAGGCACTCTCTTATAACAGCCCTGTATCACGTGCCAAAACCACTGCATGGGTACGATTAGTGGCCTTTAGTTTCTTGCAAATCGACATGACATGCATTTTCACTGTCCCTTCGGAAAGCCCCAAGGCTGTAGCAATCTGTTTATTTTTATTTCCATCGCCAAGAAGCTGCAATACAGTCATTTCACGGCCGCTCAAGGGTCCTTTACTAGCCGCTCTTACTTCCGGTTCTTGTTGCAGCAGATTAAGCGGCAAAAAAACTTCGCCAGCATGAATAAAGCGTATTGAATTTGCCAAGGACTTAATCGGCTGCGCTTTGGAAATTATCCCAGCCCCACCAACGGCCAGAACCTCATCCATTAAGTTTCGGGTGGCCATGCCTGTAATAATCCCAACTGGGACCGAACCACTGCATAAATCTAATATTTTGGCCAAGCCATTTAGACCATCCATACCGGGCATTTGATAATCCAGTAAGACAACATCAAATGGACCTTCCGTTTGAAATTTATCAAAGGCCTCTGTTGCTGATATAGCTGTTGTAACATCCATATCACTTTGCTGATCTAGATACATGCGTGCAATATCAAGCACCAACTCATGATCATCTGCAATCAATAGCCGAATAACATCAGGCTTTTGTTCATCACCACTTTTAGTAAAGTCTTGAAGTACCATTACCTCACCTAACAAAATCTTATAATAGCCTTTGTCTGTTGGACTTTTGCACTTTAGGGCGTTGGACTAAACGATAAGATCTAGATAGATATTAAATCTTCTAAGACCGTGTGGCCTATGCCTTCATACATACATTCACAAATATTGACGTTATAACGTAACTTCTATTTCGTCAAAACGTGTTTAACTTCTGAAACCATTGTAATTTATCCGGCACTATCTAACACTAAATCCTCACTAGCCTTACTTAAAAGCACAAGTTTTAGGGATAATTTCCTTTGAACCCCGGTTAAAGATTGATCCCAAGCGCCAAAAGACATTCGGGCTGTTTTATGACATGCTGGCTCAAATACATATTGGACTATTGGCTTGCCAGCTGAACACTACAACATTCTGATTAAAACACAATCATTCAACTAAAGAAGATTATATTTCTTAAAAAAATAATAAATTGCGAGTTTGAGGGGATATATTTTAAAATATTGCTCCATTCAGAAATTAAATAAACACTTCAATTTACCAAGGGCTTTTAAATTACACCAAACTCTAAAGTATTAAATTCATTTTCACAGAATTAGGCCAGAGAGCATTACATCATTGAGTGCTCAAGCTCGCATTCTGGTGGTTTTGGCTGAGTGATGTTCCACATCACAATTCTGTGCATTTAAAAATAAAAGATTATGCGTTAACATCAAATACTACTTTTGAGGGTATATTTCCACCGAAAGGCTATTCCATGAAAAAGTTTTTACTTTTAACACCTCTTGTTCTGGCACTGAACGCCTGCGGAACAATTGGTTATGAAGCCGAAAAAAGCTATTGCACTGCGCTCTGGATAGAAAAAATACCTGAAATTTCCCAACAGCGCATTACGACGCACTACCGTTATGAACTTCAGCCGACTGGTGAATTCACCCATGAATTAGACCAAAACGGAAACTCGGTGGCCGTGCCCAACTATAAACGAGTTAGGATACCCTATCCGGTTATTGAAAGCGTTGATCTTAATGCAAAGCGGCGCAACAGCCATATAACAGCTTGTGCAAAGCGGGCCTGTCAGGCCAAATTTGGTAATCCTAATTGTGAGTAACCAAGGCTAGTGTTTGCACGCACAAATTTGCTCTAAATATTCAGCATAGTTCATTTGCGACCAACTGTCGCAAATTGAACAGATTGAACCTGCAGATGGTTGCTAAAAATTACCATGCAATGAGTGAGATAAGATGCAAGCGGAAGCCTCAAAAATTCAGTTGGTAGTGATCACCATTGGGGCAGATCGAGGTCGGGCTGCAAGGGGAGGCCCTGCCGCTCCGTGATATCCCGCGCGCCTTTCTTTGTTACTGATTTTTGGATTTACATATGACTGCTAGTTTATCTCGCCGCGCCGGTGGGCGCTCTGCCCGCCGCTCCGCGCGCTCTGCACCTTTGGCCGAACATCTACGACCCGTCCGCCCCGGCATGCCCGGGGGCACCTATGCCCCGCTGACTATTGAGAATGAACAGCGCATCCACCATGCTGTTTTGGATGCGCTCGAACAAATTGGGCTGGCTGATGCCCCCCAAAGTGGCATTGATTATCTTACCCGGGCCGGTGCCCTCCTCGGTGATGACGGTCGCATCCGGTTTCCACGCGCTCTTATCGAAGATACCATTGCCTCGGCCAATCGTTCAATTAAACTTTTTAGCCGCGATGGTGGCCATGACTTAGAGCTCTCAGGAACCAAAGTCCACTATGGAACTGCGGGCGCTGCAGTGCATATGGTGGATGTAGAGGGACGCAATTATCGTGAAAGCTCGGTGCAAGACCTGTTTGATGCAGCGCGGATCACAGATCAGCTTGATAATATCCATTTTTTGCAGCGCCCTATGGTCTGCCGCGATATTACCGACAATCGCGAAATGGATTTAAACACCATTTATGCCTGCTGCTCAGGAACCACCAAACACGTTGGCACATCTTTTACCGAACCGGCCTTTGTCGCCGATGCATTGAAAATGCTGCATATGATAGCAGGAGGGGAAAAAGCCTGGCGTGCGCGGCCCTTTTTGTCAAATTCAAACTGTTTTGTTGTCCCGCCAATGAAATTTGCCACGGAAAGCTGTCTGGTAATGGAAGAGTGCATTCAAGGCGGGATGCCAATCTTACTGCTTAGCGCCGGACAAGCCGGGGCCACGGCGCCTGCGCCTATTGCGGGCGCTATTGTGCAGGCAGTGGCCGAATGTCTCGCTGGTTTGGTGTATGTGAACGCCGTAAAGCCCGGTCATCCGGCAATATTTGGCACTTGGCCGTTTGTGTCCGATCTGCGCACCGGCGCCATGTCGGGCGGCAGCGGCGAACAAGCGCTGCTAAGTGCTGGTTGCGCACAAATGCACCGGTTTTACAATTTGCCAGGCGGAGCCGCGGCGGGGATTGCGGATGCAAAACTGCCCGATATGCAAGCGGGTTGGGAACAGGCAACATCAAATGTCATGGCAGGACTGTCAGGCCTAAATATGGTCTATGAGGCGGCTGGAATGCATGGGTCTCTTCTTGGTTTTTGTCATGAGTCTTTGATTTTGGGCGATGACCTTATTGGTCAGGCTTTGCGCTGCGTGCGTGGCATTGAGGTGAATGAAGACACTGTGAGCCTTGAGGTGATCAAACAAACCTGTCTTGAGGGACCCGGGCATTATTTGGGATCCGATCAAACACTTGCGCTCATGCAAACGGAATATATCTATCCAGCTCTCGGAGACCGCTCTTCACCCAAAGAGTGGGATGAGCTGGGCAAACCTGATTTGGTTGAAAAAGCAAAAGCCCGTAAAACTGACATCCTGAGCCAACCCTCGGCGGCGCAATTCAGCCCCGATATCGATCGCGATATTCGCGCTGCCTTTAACATTCATTTGCCCACTTCAGCATAAATACGCTTTATGGCCCGCCAGACGGGGGCCAGCCCCCGGACCCCCGGGAGTATTTCGGCAAAAGAAAAATAGTAGCTGAATTTTAGTACTCTGGGCGCACAAATGTCAGGTTTTAAAACTTAACGCATGATTGCTCTGGTGTTTTGCCAAAAGAGCCGCTAGGGCACGCCCAACAAAACCAACTAAGGACGCGAAAGATGGACCTGCGCAATATTGCGATCATCGCCCATGTTGATCATGGCAAAACCACATTGGTCGATGAATTGCTAAAGCAATCGGGCGCCTTTCGGGCCAATCAAGCTGTAGCCGAGCGGGCAATGGACAGTAATGATATTGAACGTGAGCGCGGCATAACAATTTTGGCCAAAGCCACTTCGGTAGAATGGAAAGGCACACGGATTAATATCGTTGACACGCCGGGCCATGCCGATTTTGGCGGCGAGGTAGAGCGCATTTTAAGTATGGTTGATGGTGTTGTTTTGCTTGTGGATGCAGCCGAAGGTCCTATGCCGCAAACCAAGTTTGTAACGGCAAAGGCGTTGGCGCTTGGATTGAGACCTATCGTGGTGTTGAATAAGGTTGATAAGCCAGACGCCGAACCGGACCGGGCGCTTGATGAGTGTTTTGATTTGTTTGCTGCGCTGGATGCCAATGAAGATCAACTTGATTTTCCACATCTTTATGCCTCGGGGCGCTCGGGCTGGGCAGATCATTCGCTTGACGGTCCGCGCAAGGATTTGGCCGCGCTGTTTGATTTAGTGCTTAATCATGTGCCAGCGCCGCGGCAGGTTGCGCGTCAGGACGAAGATTTTCGAATGTTGGCCACCACTCTAAGCACAGATCCTTTTGTGGGGCGTATTTTGACCGGGCGGGTTGAAAGCGGACGGCTGAAAGTTGGCGCAACCCTGCAGGCGCTAAGCCGTATAGGACAGAAAATCGAACAGTTCCGGGTCACCAAAATCCAAGCGTTTCGCGGACTGTCGCAGAGCGATATTGAAGAAGCCGTCGCCGGCGATATCGTCACGCTTGCAGGTCTATCGAAGGCAACAGTTTCAGACACGCTCTGCGCGTTGGCCGTTGATACACCGCTTCCGGCACAACCCATTGACCCACCAACAATTTCAGTGACCTTTGGCATCAATGACAGCCCGCTTGCGGGGCGTGATGGGAAAAAAGTGCAAAGCCGGGTCATCCGTGAGCGTTTGCTCAAAGAGGCCGAAAGCAACGTCGCGATCAAGGTAAGTGACACCCCCGGCGGTGAAGCCTTTGATGTGGCTGGACGCGGCGAGTTGCAAATGGGGGTTTTGGTCGAAAATATGCGGCGTGAGGGTTTTGAGCTTTCCATTTCCCGGCCTCAGGTACTGATGCGCGAAGGCGAAAACGGTGAACGGCTAGAGCCAATTGAAGAAGTTACCGTGGATGTTGACGACGACTATTCCGGCACTGTTATCGAAAAACTGACCGGCAGCCGGAAGGGCGAGCTTGCCGAAATGAAACAGGCAGGGTCTGGCAAAACCCGGATCATCGCACATGTGCCATCGCGCGGTCTTATCGGCTATCATGGCGAGTTTTTGACCGACACCCGGGGTACTGGCGTGCTAAACCGGGTATTTCATGACTGGGCGCCCTACAAGGGTGAAATTTCTGGTCGCCGTGCCGGGGTGCTTATTTCCATGGAAGATGGAGTATCGGTTGCCTATGCGCTTTGGAACCTTGAAGATCGCGGCAAGATGTTTATCAGCGCGCAAGAAAAAATATATCAAGGCATGATTATTGGCGAGCACAGCCGCGAAAATGATCTTGAGGTTAATCCGCTCAAAGGGAAAAAGCTAACCAATGTGCGGGCCTCCGGAACGGATGAGGCTGTGCGGTTGACCACTCCGATCACCCTATCTTTGGAAGAGGCCATCGCCTATATCAACGATGATGAATTGGTCGAGGTTACGCCGGGGTCTATACGCCTTCGAAAGCGCTATCTAGACACGCACGAGCGCAAGCGGATGGCCAGGGCCAGTTAGACTTTTAGGGATCGCACCTGAAGAGCAATTAGAGTTGAGTGCGCCGCCAGAACACGGCGCAGCGATAATTATTCAGTGGTTTCAACCACCATCAATTCACGCTCCGCAGCGCCGCGTGCATGGTCAAGAGCGGCTTGATATTCTTTTGAGTGATAGCAGGCCTCGGCCGCCTCAAGGCTTGGAAAACGCGCGACAACATTGCGGGCACGGTCAGTGCCTTCAAGCTGCACATAACGTCCGCCACGGGCAATAAAATGGCCGCCATGGGCCGCAATCGCCGGACCGGCAAGTTTGGCGTATTTCGTATAGCTTGCTTCATCTGTTACTGTCACATGGGCAATCCAAAGTGCTGGCATTAGCGTGCTCCTTCTAATATTTGCTGCGCCGCTGCTATTGCGGCCTCGGCGCCGTTTATATCATTTCCACCGCCCCGCGCCAAATCGGGCCGTCCACCGCCGCCTGCGCCGCCTAAAAGCGGCACCGCTGCCCGAACCAGATCCACCGCCGAAAGGCTTGCTGTTAAATCTTCGGTCACACCTGCACAGACTGCCACTTTGCCATCAGCATCTGCAATAAGGAGCACAGCGCCAGATTTAAGGCGGGTTTTGTGTTCATCAATCAAAGCCGGTAACTCTTTGCCCGAGACACCCGACAGTATTTGGGCCACAAAACTTATGCCGCCAATATCTTTCGCCTCTGCGCCGCCACCGTTTGACGCACCGCCCGAAAGCGCCAGTTCGCGGCGCAACTGAGCAACTTCATTGCTTAGGGATTTACGCTCGTCAAGCAGAGCTTTGACTCGTTCAGGAACATCGGAAAGTGGTGATTTTAACTCTGCTGCAGCCTCGCTAAGTGCCGCAGTTTGGGCCATCAGATGGCCATGTGCGGCCTGCCCTGTGAGCGCTTCGATCCGGCGCACACCTCCGCTGCTTGCGCTTTCGCCGGTGGTGACAAACATACCAATGTCGCCCGTCTGTTTGACATGGGTACCGCCACACAGCTCAAGTGAATAGGTTGCCCCATCGTTGCCTTTACCAGAGCCTTCAAGATGCCCCATAGAGACAACCCGCACTTCATCTCCGTATTTTTCACCAAAAAGCGCTTGCGCACCTAGACCGCGTGCATCTTCAGGGGTCATAATCCGTGTTTCCACCGATGTATTTTGACGGATAAAAGCGTTCACCTCAGATTCAACAACGCGCAAGTCTTCTGCGCTAAGAGCTTTGGCATGGCTAAAGTCAAACCGCAAACGATCATCGGCATTGAGCGATCCGCGCTGCGCCACATGATCACCAAGGCGGCGGCGAAGTGCTTCGTGTAGCAAATGCGTGGCCGAATGATTGGCTCGGATTGCGCTGCGCCGTGCATGATCGACCGCAAGCTCAGCGCCAAGACCTACTTTTAAGTCGCCCTCTAAAACTTCTCCAATATGAATGAACACATCGGCAACCTTCTTAGTATCGGTGATCTGGACCACCACGCCATCCGCTTTTAAAAGCCCGCTATCACCAACTTGCCCACCGCTTTCGGCATAGAACGGTGTTTGATTAAGCACAATTTGCACCGACTCTCCTGCTGCCACGCTGTCAACTTCTAAGCCGTCCTTAATCAAAGCCACAACTTGGCCCTCAGCTTTTTCGGTCTTATACCCAAGAAAGTCGGTCACACCGTGGCGATCTGCTATATCGAACCAAATGGTGGCATCCGCTGCCTGACCCGATCCGGACCACGCCGCGCGCGCCTTTGCTTTTTGTTCGGACATAGCCTCATTGAACCCATCCGTGTCGACCTGCAGACCTTTTTCGCGCAGGGCATCTTGGGTTAGATCAAGCGGGAAGCCATAGGTATCATAGAGTTTAAATGCCGTCCCACCCGGCAAAGTTCCGTCTTGATCCAAATCAACTATTTCGTCTTCCAAAAGCCTTAAACCGCGATCGAGCGTGGTTTTAAAGCGGGTTTCTTCGAGCAACAGAGTTTCTTCAATAAGCGCCTGCCCTTGCTGCAGTTCTGGATAGGCCTGCCCCATTTGCTTGACCAAAGCGGGCACAAGGCGGTGCATCACCGGATCTTTGGCGCCTAGTATATGCGCATGGCGCATCGCACGGCGCATGATGCGGCGCAAAACATAGCCCCGACCTTCATTTGAAGGCATGACGCCATCTGCGATTAAAAACGACGTCGAGCGTAGATGATCTGCAATCACGCGGTGCGAGACATTCATATCCCCGTAAGGATCAACCGAGGTTGCCTCGGCCGACGCCTCGATAAGGTCCTTCATCAGATCGGTGTCATAATTATCATGGCTGCCTTGTAGGAGTGCTGCGATGCGCTCAAGTCCCATACCGGTGTCAATTGACTGCATTTCAAGCGGTACTTTAGACCCATCTGCAAATTCTTCGTTTTGCATAAAGACAAGGTTCCAAATTTCGATGAACCGATCGCCATCCTCTTCTGGGGATCCCGGAGGTCCACCCCAGATATGATCGCCGTGATCATAAAAAATTTCGGTACAAGGCCCACAAGGGCCAGTTGGCCCCATGCGCCAGAAATTATCGTCTGTCGCAATTCGGATGATCCGGTCATCGGAAAGACCAGCCGCTTTTTTCCAAATTTCGGCGGCTTCGTCATCATCATGGTAAATGGTGACGCATAACCGGTCCTTGTCGATGCCAAACTCTTTGGTGATCAATTCCCAAGCAAAAGGAATTGCATCAGATTTGAAATAATCACCAAAGCTAAAGTTTCCGAGCATCTCAAAAAACGTGTGGTGGCGCGCGGTGTATCCCACATTATCCAGATCATTGTGCTTTCCGCCCGCGCGCACACATTTTTGCGCCGATGTCGCCCGCTTGTAATCGCGTGTTTCCACTCCGGTGAAGAGGTTTTTGAACTGAACCATCCCCGAGTTTACGAACATCAAGGTGGGATCGTTACGCGGCACCAGAGGGCTCGATGCAACGATCTCATGCCCCTGCTTTGAGAAATAATTCAAAAAGGTCGAACGGATATCGTTTAAACTGGGCATTTGGCTGGCTTTCAAACAAGTATTTTTCGTGTAGACGAGGTATAACCTAGGCCCTTAATTGTCCACAGTTAACCGTCGATTGCCGCCTTGTGCCAAGAAAAAGCCGCTGCAAATATAACAGCGGCTTTCCATTTAGCTTAATTAATAGGCCCGTTTTAGGCTTCGATCACATCATCGCCCTTTGTGCCCGCTTCTGATTTTGGAATTTCAAAATCAAGCCCGTGGGCTGCCCGGATTTTATCTTCAATCTCATAGGCAATATCTGAATTGTCTTTCAGGTATATTTTGGCGTTTTCACGCCCCTGCCCGATACGCTCATCGCCATAGCTGTACCAGGCACCGGATTTTTCCACCACGCC
Source organism: Rhodobacteraceae bacterium Araon29 (assembly GCA_039640505.1). Taxonomy (NCBI): domain Bacteria; kingdom Pseudomonadati; phylum Pseudomonadota; class Alphaproteobacteria; order Rhodobacterales; family Paracoccaceae; species Rhodobacteraceae bacterium Araon29. The sequence continues at coordinate 2,023,565 of CP046865.1, forward strand.
GGCTTTGACACCAAGATCGAGCAGTTCCCCCATTTTTGAAATGCCTTCACCATACATGATATCAAATTCCACCTGTTTAAACGGTGGCGCAACTTTATTTTTAACCACTTTGACCCGCGTTGCATTGCCAACCACTTCGTCGCGGTCTTTGATCGCACCAATGCGGCGGATATCAAGACGGACCGAGGCATAAAATTTCAATGCATTGCCGCCCGAAGTTGTTTCAGGGCTGCCAAACATGACACCAATTTTCATCCGGATCTGGTTGATGAAAATAACCATGCACTTGCTGCGGCTGATCGATCCAGTCAGTTTGCGCATTGCTTGGCTCATTAGACGAGCCTGAGTGCCAACACTGCTATCGCCCATATCGCCTTCCAGTTCAGATTTTGGCGTGAGCGCCGCAACCGAATCGACAACCACCATGCTTACGGCGCCCGAGCGCACAAGCGTGTCGGTAATTTCCAAAGCTTGCTCGCCTGTGTCCGGTTGACTGATCAATAGCTCATCAAGGTCCACACCTAGCTTTCTTGCATAAAGCGGATCAAGCGCATGCTCGGCATCAACAAAAGCACAAACGCCACCCTTTTTTTGCTCTTCCGCCACACAGTGCAAAGTCAAAGTTGTTTTACCGGAACTTTCTGGCCCGTATACCTCGATAATACGCCCTTTGGGCAGACCACCAATGCCCAAAGCGATATCCAATCCCAAAGACCCAGTAGACGTGGATTCGATTTCCTGTATCGGGTTTTCCCCGCCCAGCTTCATGATCGAGCCTTTGCCAAACTGCCGCTCAATCTGTGCCAGTGCGCTATCCAGCGCTTTTTGTTTTTCCGTACCGCTCTTATTTGTCATTGAAAGAATATCTGCCATTTTGTTTTGCCTTTCTTATTTCACAGCCACACCCATAGGGCAATCGCTGCATTGTTCCGCTCTTGTTCTCATTATGGGGTCAAACCAAGAACATTTCAAGAAAATTTTAATAAAATGACTTTCAACTGAAAATGTTAAGGAGTAATGTAAAGCTCTCAATTTTAATTTTTGGCATCTCATTATGTTAGTATTTACTGAAAAAAACCTTGTTTTTCTATCTATGCCCAAAACGGCTTCCACTGCTTTCATCGCCGCTTTGACGCCCTATGCGTCAATGATTATTAAATCCCCACCTGGGCTTAAACATATGGGCCTAAGGCGGTTTAATAACCGTATTCGACCCTTGATTGAAAAAAATCAAAGCGCCCCTTTCGAGACACTGGCAGTCATTCGCCATCCAATTGATTGGCTCGGAAGTTGGTATCGGTACCGCCAACGCGATGCGATTAAAAACAAATCAAATTCCACACAAAATATCAGCTTTGATAGCTTTGTGCAGGAGTATATGGGCCAAACCCCACCAGATTTTGCCAAAGTTGGCGACCAGGCAAAATTTTTACACTCTTCAAAAGAATCAGCGCCAATCACATATTTGTTTCAATATGAGGACCAGTCAGGGCTAAAGCAGTTTTTAGAACAGCGATTAGAGATCAAATTTAATCTTCAGAAACGAAATGTATCACCGAAAAAAAACCTTATCCTTCACCCCGAAACCGAAGAAAAACTGCTCAGAAAATGCCAGCGTCAATTTGATATTTGGCAAAATGCCGGCCCCCATAGGCTTTAATGCATTTGGTTACTCACCGTTGTGGTGAGTTGTTCAAGCGAAAATGGTTTTGGCAAAAAAACAGAATTTGGAATTCGCGCCTGATGGGTTTGAAAATTATCCTCGGCGTAGCCTGACACAAATACCACGCCAACATTTGGCCGATCCGCCAAGGCTTCTTTTACCCAACTGGGTCCATCAAGACCGGGCATAACCACATCGGTGACAAAGACATCAATTTTTAGACTTTGATCGCTGAGCGTCTTTAACGCCTCTTCACCTGAGCAGGCCTCAATCACTTTAAACCCTCTAAGCTGTAACGCTCGCGCTGCAAAGGTCCGTACAGTTGCTTCGTCTTCGACCAACAAAATGACATTGTCGCAAACTTTGCGGTTCGGCTTGAGTGGGCGAGGAATAGTGGTTGGTGTGGGGCGCAACTCGGCAACACTGGCCGGCAGTAATAAGGTGAATTGCGTACCCTTTGCCACTTCACTGTCAACAAAAATATACCCCCCACTTTGCTTCACAATTCCGTAAACAGTCGACAACCCTAGGCCCGTTCCTTCACCGGTTCGTTTGGTTGTATAGAAAGGCTCAAATATTTTCTGGAGCTTATCAGAAGAAATCCCGCAGCCCTCATCCGACACCGTTACGGATACATACTGTCCAGGTTCCACCACCACACGGTCGCGCAAAAAAGGCGCGGTAATATTTGATGCTGCAGTGGAAATAACAATCTTTCCACCCTGCGGCATCGAATCGCGTGCATTCACCACCAAATTCATCAATACCTGTTCCAATTGCCGTTTATCGGCCCGAACTCTATGCAGGGCTGGGTCATAATTGAGGCAAAGCTCAACCTTTTCGCCTACCAAGCGGTTTAGCAAATGGGTAAAATCCGACAGCATGTCCCGAATATCCAAATGTTCTAAACGCAGGGTTTGTTTGCGTGAAAAAGCCAAAAGCTGTGCGACCAAGGCCGCAGCGCGATTGGCGTTTTGATTGATCTGCATCAGATCAGAGTAATTTTGATCATCTGGGCAATGACGCAATAATAACAAATCACAATGGCCCGAAATGGCGGTCAGAAGGTTATTAAAATCATGCGCAACGCCGCCCGCCAGTTGTCCGATGGCCTGCATTTTCTGGCTTTGGACAAATTGCGCCTCGAGGGTTTTGAGTTCAGTGGCATCACTTAGAACCGCAATCAAAGATGGATCACCCGGCTCTGAACTACGATTAAGAGCAACCTGCACATAAATATCCGAAGCATGCCGCGTCAGGCGCAAAAATTCGGGATGCTTCAACCCCCGCCCCAACAGTGCATCATCAAGCCAATCTGCGATCGATCGACCCAGACCTTCCATCAATTCCGACAAAAGTGGGCTTTCATCAGGCTCAATCCTTAAGAGGTCACAGGCTATTTGATTTGCGCAAACTATCCGCCCGCTGGCAGCCAGTTTGATCATCGGTACCGGCAATGCTTCAATATCAGCCCGCACCCCGGTTGAGGGCACCCCATCGCTCTCTGGCGTCAGCAATAAAATTTGAAACCGCCCGTGGCTTATTGGTTGGCGCATTACAAAATATCGCTCAATACCGAATTTGGTCTTTATATAATTGATCCCACCCCACTGGATATCCGGATCAGAAAACAGTCCCAACAAAGAATTTAGCTTAGCGCCAATTAATTTTTTAGCTGCTGAGTTCATGCGCCAAATTTCATGCGATGCATTGACTGTTAAACTTGGCACATGATCGAAGAACCGCTTTTCCTTCATAATCTGCAACCCACGGGCGACCACTTCAACCACGACCATTTACAAAAAGCTATTGAGGCAGTGAAGAGATTGAGAGGCAACCGATCATTTAGGACGAGCAAGTTTTTATTATTCTGCTGCATGTAATGTCCTTATTTGAATCGATGCGCCCATAACGCCAGCCAATGGTTAAGCTGATGTTAACGCCTATATACAACCTATAGTTGTTTTTTGCAAATTATTGGTTTTGCAGGATGGCGAAATAAAATCCATCACCGTCAGCATCAGGTAGAAATTGCCTTGAGTGAGCAAGAGACCACTGGCCGTTCTTATTCAAAAATCGGCTAATTTGTTGCCCATTTTCACGTTCAAGAACCGAGCAGGTTGCATAGAACAACATGCCATCGGGGGCCACGAGATCAGCCGCCTTTGAAAGGATATCGAACTGCGTGGTCAAAAGATCGTCCAACTGGTCTGTGTTTAGATTCCACTTGCCACTGGGATCCCGGCGCCACGCCCCACTGCCAGAGCAGGGCACATCGCAAAAAACCAGACCGTATTTTGCGTTCTGAATCTGATCCACAGTCTTGAGCACAATATCTGCTTGGGCGCGTTTTGCGCGAACAGGAAGGTCCTTCATGCGCTGCGCCTGCGCGTCATGGGCATGAACTTTCTTACCCAGCCAGGCGGCGAGCGCCAAAGCCTTACCACCGCCGCCCGCGCAATAATCAAGAACCGGTCCCTTAATGTCTGATGTCAGGGCACAGACACTGGCTTGGCTAGAGGCATCCTGCAATTCTACCAGCCCCTGCTTGTAACTATCTGAAAGAGCGACTTTTCGCGCACCATCTATGACTTTAAGCGCCGTCGGAACAAAGGGATGGGCTTCGGTATTTATACCTTCATCGCAAAGCTTTTGACAGGCCACTTCCCGCGTTGTTCGGGCGATATTGACCCGAAGAAAAACCGGAGCTCGTTGGCGTAAATTATCGGCCACCTGCTCTGCGTGATCTGCTAAATCCTGACACCAAATCGGCCAGAGCCAATCTGGTATATCAAACTTTTCGGCCTCTGATTTGAAATCACTTTTCTCTTGCTCTTTGGCAGACAAAGTTTCGGGCGCAAACCGATCACCAGTAAATATGCTTTGGGGATCAATACCGTGCTGGTGCAGTGCAGCAATCATAATAGGACGGCCGCTCATGCCGCCGCCGCGAGCTGCGTAAGATCGTAAATGGCGCAGCGCATCATAGACATGATCGCGCACTGCTGCGCGGTCACTAGAGCCGGCGTATCGGCTACGCCGTGCCCATGCGGTCAAAGCCACCTCGCCCGACCGCCCGGTTAAAAAGTCATCGATTACCTCAATGGCAGCCTGAACTCGGGCGGCAGGCATCATGGCCTACATAACCCGATAGTTGGGGCTTTCGCGGGTGATCTGAACGTCGTGTACATGGCTTTCTTTCAAACCCGCGCCAGTGATTTTTACAAATGAACAGTTTGTGCGCATCGCATCGATTGTGCTGCAGCCGGTATAGCCCATTGCAGCCCGCAGCCCGCCAACCATTTGGTGAACGACCGTGCTGGCCGAGCCTTTATAAGGCACCTGCCCTTCGATGCCCTCGGGCACCAATTTGTCACCCGCCACATCTTTTTGAAAATACCGGTCCGCAGAGCCCCGCGCCATTGCCCCAAGCGAGCCCATGCCGCGATATGATTTAAAAGAGCGGCCCTGATAGAGGATCACTTCGCCGGGGCTTTCATCGGTCCCGGCAATCATTGAGCCGACCATGGCGCAGGATGCACCGGCGGCGATTGCCTTTGCAAAATCACCCGAAAACTTAATTCCACCATCTGCGATGACCGGCTTATTGCCGGCCGCCCCTGCACAGTCCATAATCGCAGTCAGCTGCGGCACGCCAACCCCTGCCACCATCCGTGTTGTACAAATCGACCCTGGCCCGATGCCCACTTTAATCGCATCTGCGCCCGCGCCAATCAGCGCCCGCGTGGCTTCCGCTGTGGCAACATTGCCAGCGACAACTTGAACCGTATTCGATAACTTTTTGATCCGCTCTACAGCCTCTGCGACACCATCAGAGTGGCCATGCGCCGTATCGACCACCACCATATCAACGCCAGAATCAATCAAGGCTTCGCTTCGGGCAAATCCGGCGTCTCCGACTGTGGTGGCAGCTGCAACCCGCAAACGTCCCAAATCATCTTTACATGCGGTTGGGTTCAGCACCGCCTGCTCTGTATCTTTCAGGGTAAGCAAACCTGTCAATTTACCGGATTGATCCGTAATCAATAGCTTTTCAATACGCCGCTCTTTCATAAGGCTAATTGCCTCTTGGCGATCTGCCGGCTCATGCAGAATTGCCAAATTATCAGCGCTCATCATGGCTTTCACAGGAGTATTATCTTCGCTTGCAAAGCGCATATCACGATTGGTTACGATGCCCACAACGCGCCCATCACTATCCACAACTGGAAAGCCGGTCACATTATAACGTTCCTGCAATACTTTTGCATCTGCCAGTGTTTGATCAGGCTTCAAGGTAATCGGATTATAAACTATGCCACTTTCAAATCGCTTTACACGGCGCACTTCGCGGGACTGCGCCTCTATATCAAGGTTACGGTGAATAACCCCCATACCTCCGGCTTGGGCCATGGTAATGGCCATTTGGGCCTCGGTGACGGTATCCATTGCCGAGCTTAGCAATGGTATGTTTAACGAAATGCTCTGGGTTACTTTAGTACGCGTATCAGCTGTACCGGGCAAAACATCCGAAGCGGCTGGCACTAACAACACATCATCAAAAGTAAGAGCCTCGCGAATCTGCATCGATCTATCCTTATGGCAGGGAACACTTGGCAGTTTCCTATTTCACGATTATGGCAAAAAGAAAAGAGGCAATAGAGCCCTAAATGAGGTTTTATAATTTGCGCCAAGTCGGCGCTTGCACTTAAAAGGCGCAAACCCCATGGTGACGCAAGCGCTTTCAAGGCGAGGGAACACAATATGAGCGAACACGGCTACTCAAAAGGGCGTCTGGATTTGCCATTCGTAGGCATATCCACCTTTGGCAAACGCCCCTATGTGGCGGACTGGTCTGCTCTAGATGCAGATGTGGCCGTTCTTGGTGCGCCGTTTGACGGCGGCACCCAATGGCGCGCCGGCGCTCGGTTTGGACCCCGCGGCGTTCGCGAGGCCTCGACCCTTTTTAGTTTCGGCCATGCCGGAGCCTATGATCATGAAGATGACGCAACCTATTTGCCCGGCGAGGTGCGCATTGTTGATATGGGCGATGCGGATATAGTCCATACCGACACCCTTAAAAGCCACGCCAATATTGAAACCGGCGTGCGCGCTGCTTTGACGGCGGGTGCGTTGCCCGTCGTTATTGGCGGAGATCATTCGGTGAATATCCCATGCATAAATGCGTTTGATGGCCATGAGGCGTTCCATATTCTGCAAATAGACGCCCATCTTGATTTTGTTGACGAACGGCACGGGGTGCGCTTTGGGCATGGCAACCCAATGCGCCGAGCGGCAGAAAAACCCTATGTATCGGGGCTTACCCAGGTTGGCATCCGCAATGTTAGCTCGACCGCAAAAGAAGGCTATGAAGACGCACGAAAGATGGGCTCGGATATTCTATCTGTGCGCCAAGCGCGTCAATTGGGTCCAGTGGGCGTCGCTGAGCGGCTGCCAAAAGCGGCCAAAATATACCTCACCGTTGATATTGATGCCTTTTGCCCGTCAATCGCGCCGGGAACTGGTACCCCAAGCCATGGAGGATTTCTGTATTATGAGGTGTTAGAAATTCTGCAGCATGTCAGCCAACGCCATGAAATTATCGGGATAGACCTTGTCGAAGTTGCACCTGACTATGACCAAAGCGGATCAACCAGTATCCTTGCTGCACAACTTTTGCTCAATATGCTCGGATTTATTTTTCACAACAGACCCAAGCAGAAATAAAGAATGCCGCCATTGGTCATTTTTATGACGCTTGCGGTCTTTCCTTACAGCCGATAGTCCCTATGCTTTGCCCTCTAAGTTGGGCTTTATTCAAAAGGCGCGAAATATGAGCCAAGATCCTCTTGTGGTGTTCACCCCATCGGGAAAACGGGGGCATTTTCCAAAAGGCACGCCCGTTCTAACAGCCGCGCGCCAGCTTGGCGTTGACCTGGACAGCGTTTGCGGCGGGCGCGGCATCTGCAGCAAATGCCAAATAACCCCTTCCTATGGGGAATTTCCAAAACATGGGGTTACAGCAGTGGACGGCGCGCTGTCTGACTGGAATGCCGTTGAGCAGCGCTATGATGATAAACGCGGGCTGACCAAAGGTCGACGCTTGGGGTGTCAGGCAAAAATCGAAGGGGACATCGTTATTGATGTTCCAGCGGAAAGCCAAGTGCACAAACAAGTTGTGCGCAAAGCCGCCAGTGACCGTGTTATTGCAATGGATCCGGCGACAAAGCTCTATTTTGTCGAAGTGGCCGAACCGGACATGCATGAGCCGAGCGGTGATCTTGAGCGCTTAAATGAAGCGCTGAAATCCCAATGGGGCCTAGAGGATGTTTCGGCTGATCTGCGGGTGATGAGAAAATTGCAGCCAGCGCTACGCAAAGGAAAGTGGCAGATCACAGCCGCTGTATTCCAAGATCATAAAGCCGGAAAGGGCCGTATTCTTGAGGTCTGGCCAGGGCTGCACGAAGACGGAATTTTCGGGCTGGCAATAGACCTTGGCTCCACCACAATTGCAGCCCATTTGACCGATTTGCGCAGTGGCGCAGTGATTGCCAGTTCCGGACTTATGAACCCGCAAATCCGCTTTGGTGAAGATCTAATGAGCCGTGTGAGCTATGCGATGATGAACCCCGGCGGTGATATTGAAATGACCACTGCGGTGCGAGCGGCCATGAACACCCTGATTGCAGAGATTGCAAACGAGGCCGGGATCAATAAGGATCTAATCGTTGAGATTGTCTTTGTCTGCAATCCGGTAATGCATCACCTTCTGCTTGGTATTGATCCGGTTGAACTTGGGCAGGCGCCCTTTGCCTTGGCCACGTCCGAGGCTTTAAACTTGGCTGCGCAAGAGCTAGACATTACGTCGATAAATGGGTCCGCGCGGGTCTTTATCCTGCCTTGTATTGCCGGACATGTTGGCGCAGATGCGGCCGCTGTTGCGCTTTCTGAAGAGCCCGGGCAATCGGAAGATTTAGTGTTGGTGGTTGATGTGGGAACCAATGCAGAGATTTTACTTGGCGATCAAACGCGGGTCTTGGCCTGTTCATCCCCGACAGGGCCGGCATTTGAGGGCGCGCAAATCAGCTCAGGCCAACGCGCAGCCCCCGGCGCTATTGAAAAAATTGGAATTGATCCGGTGAGCAAAAATCCACGGTTCCGCGTTATCGGCTGCGATTTGTGGTCTGATGAACCCGGTTTTGACAGTGCTACATCAGCTTCGGGCATTACCGGCATTTGCGGTTCTGGCATTATCGAAGCGGTGGCCGAATTGCGCATGGCGGGATTGATGGACGACAGCGGTTTGCTGGGCTCAGCCGACGCGACAGGCACGCCGCGGATGATCCCGGATGGCCGCACCCATAGCTATGTTATTCACGATGCAAGCGCCACCGGTGGACCCGTAATTTCGGTAACACAGGGCGACATCCGCGCCATCCAACTTGCCAAATCGGCTCTCTATGCCGGCGCGCGGCTTTTGATGGATGAAATGGGTGTCGATAAAGTTGACCGGGTGGTGCTAGCCGGTGCTTTCGGGGCGCATATTTCCAGCAAACACGCCATGGTGTTAGGAATGATCCCCGATGTGCCTTTGGATAAGGTCTTTTCAGCCGGCAATGCCGCTGGCACCGGCGCAAGGATCGCGCTTTGCAATAAAAAAGCCCGCGCTGATATCGAGCGCATTGTGCGCGAGATCGTCAAGGTTGAAACCGCTATCGAGCCCAAATTTCAAGAGCACTTTGTGGCCGCCAACGCGATCCCGCATAAAACCGACGCTTTTGAGGAACTTGCTAAAATTGTTAGCCTTCCAGCAGTCTCGTTCAACACGGGGGCAGATAGCAGCAAGGGGGGCCGCAGACGGCGACGGCGGGGTTAAGCACAACCAACATTTATAGCAGCTCTTCACGTAAAACATCTGCATAAGCGCGGTAGGTCGCTTGCTTTTCCGGATCAAACTTATCCCAGATCCGATAGATATTCCCCAAACGAGGGTTGCCACGCAGCTTATCTGAATTTCGATCCAAAAAATCCCAGTAAAATGTATTAAACGGACAGGACCCCGGGCCAGTTTTCTCTTTGACACTATAATGACAGGACCCACAATAGTCTGACATTTTATTGATGTAATTGCCACTTGATGCATAGGGTTTTGACGCGACCACACCGCCATCTGCAAACTGGCTCATGCCCATTGTGTTTGGCAACTCAACCCATTCAATGGCATCTGCATAGACGGCCAAGTACCATTCATGCACCTGAACCGGATCGATGCCCGCGATCAGGGCAAAATTTCCAGTCACCATCAGACGCTGAATATGATGTGCATAGGCGGTTTCTCGGGTCTGGGTCACGGCTTGCCGCACACATTCCATTTTGGTTTCACCCGTCCAGAAAAAGGATGGCAGATTATAATGAGCATCTAAAAAGTTTTCGGATTTAAATTCCGGCATACGCAGCCAGTAAATGCCGCGCATATATTCGCGCCAGCCCAACACTTGGCGCAAATAGCCTTCTACAGAATTCAAAGGCGCTGTGCCGTCATAATAGGCTTGAACGACTTGGCGGCATACTTCATCTGGCTCTAACAGTCCGGTATTGAGGTAAAGCGAAATCAAGCTGTGATATAGATAATTTTCACCGCGTAGCATCGCATCCTGATATGTTCCAAAGTCGGCAAGGGAATACTGAACAAAATGCTCAAGAGCCTGCCGTGCCTGAGCGCGCGTGACGGCAAATTCAAACGGTTCAAGGTCGCCAAAATGATCTGAAAAATGCGCATTGACATATGATATCACAGCTTCAGTTTCAGCATCGGGAGCAAATGTTAGCGGGCCGGGAAACGTCAGCCCCTTGGGGGCTTTTTTCCGGTTGTCATGATCAAAATTCCACTGACCACCCAGAGGCTGTTCACCCTCCATTAAATAGCCAGTTTTCCTTCGCATTATCCGATAGAAGTTTTCCATCCTGAGCTGCCGCCTGCCCTCTGCCCATTCTTCAAATTCGGAGCGGCTGCAGAAAAAGCGCTCATCCGGACGTATCTCGAATGGGATTTCCAGCGTCTTTGAAAGATCTGCATATAATTGCGCAACACGCCACTCGCCAGGCTCAATACCGACCACCGCATCCGGGCAGCATTCCGCAACATGGTTTTTAATCTCTTTGCTTAAATCGCCCTTATTGCCTGCTGCATCAATTTTCGTATATAAAACCGTCCAGCCATCCGCCCTCAACTCTTCCGCAAAGTGCCGCATGGCTGCAAAGTGATACACAATCTTTTTTTTATGGTGGGCAACATAGGTGGCCTCACTGGCCACCTCAGCCATCATAACGTGATCTGTTTTACGATCTGCAAAATGTAGCAATGACGGGGAAAGTTGATCCCCGAGCAAGACAATTAATCGCTTTTCCATGGCAAACTGGCTTTGGTTATTTTATTGCAGCGCTTTTCCAATCGCTTTTCGTAAAGCTTTGGTTTCATCACACTCTGAACCACAATACTGCATAAGCTTGGATAGGTTTGCTTGCGCTTTTTTGAATTGGCCCAGTTCGAGGAACAGCTCGCCTTGATATTCCAACGCCCCTAGATGACGCGGATTTAATGCCAAAGCCTCTTCGTAATGTTGCCCTGCTAAATCAAATTTACCCTGTTTGCGTGCGCTAAAACCAAGTAGATTTTGCCGATCATCTTCTGGCGCACCGTTAATGCTCGCAAGTTTTTGATAGGCATCAGCATAGCGCCTTTGCTTGAGCAATTGTTCCGCTGGTTGCAACACACTTACAGTAGAACTGGAGTAATCAGAACTCCCAACTGCACTGGCAGTTGTGACAAACGACATCATCGCCGCCGCCATCAGAATAACTTTCAACATGGTCACCTCACCAAAGCGTTCATAAGACCGTTTAGGTAATTTAAGCAGCCCAAACGTCAAGGTCGCCTGCCCAAAGATCGGAAATTGATGTTTGGTAAATTCTTTCAGATGTGCCTAAAGCAAACAATTCCCGACAAAATACGGGATATTTTACTAATTTTTGCTCATATTTATAGCAATACGCTATTATTTAAATATGTTGACCAATTAATTTATTACATTTCAATATAAAATTAATTATATTTGAAAATATTGAAATAAAATATGAATGGGAGAAAAATATGTCTGAAAATTTTGTCACAGTTACTGCCGCAAACTGTCCAGCAGAAAATCGTTCTGCTGCGCTTGAGCAAATGGCAAGCGTTGCCCAAGATGCGAAATCAGCCGGAGCCAGCCGCGTCACCTATGGCGCTACCCTCAGCGGGCTCAATCCCGGCGCTTTGGTTTTTATTCAGTTTTTTGATAGCTTGTCGAGTTTTGAAAACGTCATGGGAGCGTTTGCAAATTCCTCGGCTTATGCAGGTATTTTAGACCTTGGTGTCGAGGTCTATTTGCGAAACATAGCTAAATTAAGCGATGTCGCTTATACGCCAAAATTAGACCCAAGGCCCAATTATCTCGTGATGACCAAAGGTAAATCTTCAACGTCTAACCCAGAACTTACATCTTTGATGCAAGAGTGCACGGGTATTTTTGCACAGAGCGGCGCTCAGACGTTTCGCTTTGGACAAATTTTAACAGGCGACAACCCCGGCCAGTATTTGTTAGGTATTACCTATCCGTCGATGAACGCCATTCAAACAGCTTATGATGCGCTGCCCGCAAACCCGTTGGTTCAAAGGGTCTATTCGGAAATTGATGTCAATATGCGCTCAATTATTCAAATTCACGGAATGGCTTAAAAAACTATAGAAGTTACTCAAATCAAGAGCCTTATTCGAATTGGCTCTTGATTACTTATTTAATTAAAGAACACTCACTAATTAAATAAATTCACTTAGTAGAATGTAATACACTCAAATAATATCTACATCTGCATTATTTTAAATCTATTTTTTTCAAACGGGATTGTTTATCTATACTAATATGTGGTTTCATGTCGCAAGACAGTTCAGAGGTTGTTTTATGATCCGACTAACAAGCAGTACTCTCATCGCTCTGATCTGCACTGTGCAGATCGGCTTTGCCAATCAGACAATTGAGTTTGGCCAAGCTGACAAAGCCGAACAAATTCGGATTTGTCAGGATATGTACATTGCTTTTAGTGAAAAAGGGTCATTTTATAACATCCGCTCAGATGAAACCTACGCTGAGTTGTGGCAAGCCTTTGATGCGAGATCAAAGCATGGCTTTTTTTGCAAGTTTAATGTCAAAAAAGTGCAGTTCACTTTGCAGGCAGGCGGAAGCTGGCGCTATTTCCCGATCCTAGAGCCTGTTGAGTTCGAACAAGCCATGAAGGAATTAAATCAGATTGCGAAAGTGTCACAAGGACAATTGCGGTAACTGGATGCTTACAAAGCCTCTGCTTCAAACCGATTTCTATAAAATCGTTTTAAGGACCAACTCAGCGCAAATATCTTACGCTCTAAGTTGCTGCATTTTGCCGCGCTCAAAGCTCTTTCCCTGATCATGCTTTTGTCTTTTACTGTTGGCTAAGGTCGCATGAACGAACTTTAAGCGCATCGGTCAACAGATATCAAATGTGAACTAACGGAAAACCTGCGGGAATTTCTGAGGGACAAGCTGCGGAGTGAGACCTTGATTATTTTGTTCATAAATAACCCAAAATGGCTATAATTACGGCAGGAGAGTTTGATTTCATGAAGCAATTAATAGATCATCCTTTACGGTTCGAGATGACCAATGAGATGCACGCGCGCCCATTTCCCTCTTTGAACGCGCCCTCAAGCGTGGCATTTCTAGCATTGATGCATCCAACAAAGGCAGCAACGCGAGACCGCGATCTTGATCGAGCCCAATTGATCAAACTGCTGGATCGCTTTGGAGCACCACACCCCCAACCTAATGCGACGCATTATTCCGAGCCTTTGGGCCGATATAATCTTAAATGGGAACAACATACTGAGTTTGTTACTTACACTTTGTTTCAAGACGGTCTTTCCGAGCGCGCCTTTGATCCTGCAGAATTTTATGGCTTTCCCGAAGATTGGCTTTTAGATTTGCAAGACGTCTGTGTAACGTCGATTAACCTACGTGTCGAACAACGGCCAGATGATGCTACAATTCAGAAATGTCTAAAAAATTGGTTTGTCCAAGAGAGCGTCGCTGTAAGCTCCGTACTGGACGGCGCGGCAGTAGCCGCCGGTGATTTTCGTCTTGATGCCAGTGGCCATCAGCGCTTTGCAGTGTTTATTTCAAAAGGTACCGGCAGCCGGCGTATCGGCAGAATTGTCCAAAGAATTTGTGAAATTGAGACCTATAAAACAATGTCAATGCTCGGCTTTTCAGCCGCGCGAAATATGAACAGCGAGATGGAACAGATTAATACGAAACTCAGCGCCTTGATGTCTGATATGACAAATGCAGAAAGTTCCGCCGAGGTTACGCTTGGAGCGTTGTTAAATGTTTCTGCTGAACTTGAACATATTTCCGCACAAAGTGCGTTTCGCTTTGGAGCAACCGGAGCTTACGAAGCAATTGTGAACCAAAGGATTGCTGTTTTACGTGAAGAGCGTTTCGAGGGTCGGCAGACCTTCCATGAATTTATGCTTCGACGTTATGATCCCGCCATGCGCACGGTGAAGTCCTGTCAGAATAGGCTTGTAACAATGGCAGATCGCGCCATGCGATCGGGTGATTTGCTTCGTACCCGTGTTGATGTCGAACGCTCAGCGCAAAACCAAGCTTTGCTCAAAAGCATGGATCGACGCGCCGATCTACAGTTACGATTGCAAAGAACCGTCGAAAGTCTATCAGTCGTCGCAATCAGCTATTATGCAGTTTCTTTGACCGGTTATCTGGGCTATCCACTCGCTGCTCATTTGGGGATTAGCAAAGGGACGCTCACCGCAGCTTTAACCCTGCCGGTTGTGGCATTGGTCGGGTGGGCTATCCGGCGGATACGCAATCAAATGACGTGACTGCCCCATAGTGCAGTGCACATTTAGAAGCCTCGTTTCTTTGGCGGCCCAAATAGCTTTTGCTTACCGGCCGCGAATTCGCGGATCCATGGCATCACGTAGACCATCGCCAAGGTAATTAATGCTCAGAACAGTCAATGAAATCGCCAAGCCTGGCCATAAGACACGCTCAGGATAGAGCTGAAGATAATCCACTGCATCGTTTAACAAGCGGCCCCAGGTTGGGAAATCAGGTGGAAACCCAAGGCCCAAAAACGATAGTGCGCTTTCTGTGATAATCGCATTGGCAATTCCCAACGTTGCAGAAACCAATATTGGCGACAACACATTGGGCAATATATGCCGCATTATAATCTTACGGTCTGTGGTTCCGATTGAACGGGCTGCAAGCACAAACTCGCGCTCTTTCAATGCCATGACATCACCCCGCACAATGCGCGCTGTTGGCATCCAACTGGTGATACCAATGGAGACCACGATCAAAACAAACATGCCACGCTCGGGCCCATAGGCTTGGCTGAGCGGCTCACGAAATAAAAGCATCATCACCAACAGCAGAGGCAAAAGCGGAAGCGAAAGGAACAGATCCGTCAATCGCATCAGAATACCGTCTAATCGGCGATAGTACCCTGCGCACACTCCGATTAAACTGCCCAGCATGAGCGAAAGCGTCATCGCTGCGATTCCGACTGAGATGGATGTTTTTCCACCTGCAATCATCCGCGCAAAAGTATCACGCCCCAACTGATCGGTCCCAAACGGATGCGCCCAACTTGGGCTTTGATTGCGCAATCGGATATTAATCTCATTAGCTTCATAGGGCCACACCCAAGGGCCCACCATCACCAATATAACGATGGTGAAAAAGATTATGCCGCCGATTAAAGCGCCTTTGTGTTTTTTAAACTGGTCCCAGACATCACGCCACTTGCTGCGCGCGGGTTGCTGAGGAAGTGGCTCGGCGGTGTTAGTCATAGCGTATCCTCGGATCCAAAAGCCCGTATAAAATGTCTGCGATTAGGTTAAAGGCAACGATCAAAAACGCGAACATAAAAGTCAATGTTTGCACCGTTGGCAAGTCATTGGCATAGATCGCATTGATTAACTGCCCACCTATTCCGTTTACTTTAAAAATCTGCTCGGTGATAATCGCGCCGCCAAAAATATAGGGCAGATTAAGCGCAATTACAGTGACCACTGGGATCATCGAGTTGCGCAGAACATGAACCATCACCACCGTCCACTCGCTTAGACCCTTGGCCCGCGCGGTTCGCACATAATCCTGATTAAGGTTATCAAGCATAGATGCACGCATATAGCGGCTGATTTGAGCTGTGGTTTGCAGCGCAAGCACCATTACCGGCAAAACCATCTGTTTTAGTTGAATGACAAAGGTGTCCCAGTTAATCACCTGATGCAATGTATCATAGGTAGAAGGCAACCAGCCAAGTTGAACCGCAAAAATCACAATCACAAGCGGACCTGTGAAAAATGGCGGGATGGAATAGCCAATCATTGTCACAAAAGTTCCGGCCTGATCAAAAACCGAATAATGCCGATAGGCAGAATAAATACCGATCGGCAGCGCGATTAAAATGCCGACCACATAAGACATCCCAACCACCCATAGGGTTTGCGGCATTCTCTGCACGACAATATCCATCACCGGGCTGCGGGTCTGCCAGCTTATCACGCGCAGATCACCTTCGGAAAAGGTTGTCCCAAACATATGATCTATGAAAACCTGCGGTTCGATCCAGAAAAACTGCATCAGCCATTTGGCAAATTGGATGTAGAGAGGTTGGCCAAGGCCCAAAGCCTCGCGCATTTTTTCTTTGACCTCTGGGGGCACGGTTAATGGCACCTGTGCCATCGGATCGTTCGGTGCAAGGTTTAGAAGAAGAAAAATAACCAAACTGATGAACAAAAGCGTCGGGATAGAGATCAGCAGACGACGAATAGTGAATGTCAGCATTTAGTGACGCCTTAGTATTTCAGTTCAAAGGAAAACTGCGCCCCTCACGACGAGGGGCGCAGCAAGAAAGACTAGCTATTAGTCGATACGATGCCAGTCGGCAACGTTCCACAGCTCTGAATCAAACGTGTTCAGAACAACACCACCAAGTGATTTGGCATGCGCAGAAACACGACCGCGGTCAACGAGAGGCACAATTGTGTAGCTTTCATTGGTCAGCATATCGTTCATCTTACGGCCAAGTTCACCGCGGCGCTCGATGTCGCCTGTGCGGGCCATTTCATCAATCAGCTTGTCATACTCTGGATCACAGAAGCGGTTGATGTTTGCACCTTGCCACTGGCTGTCTGGCTTTGGCTCATTGCCACAGCGATAAGCTGCCAGATAGGCTTGTGGGTCGGTTCCATCAAACACGTTGGCGTACATTTCAACATCAGCATAGAACTTCTGGTATGTGTCAGGCGAACCTGGATCACCACCAAAGAAGACTGACGCATTCAGGTTACGCAATTCGGTTTCGACACCGATTTGGCTCCACCACTCTTTGATAAGAGCTTGGAAATCCTGACGTACAGCGTTGGTTGATGTTTGATACAGAATAGACAAACGCACGCCGTCTTTGGCGCGGATGCCATCACCACCACGGGCCCAGCCTGCTTCGTCGAGCAATGCGTTTGCGCCTGCGATATCTTGTGTCAAACAATCAGTGTTGCCTGACGCATAAATCGCGGGTGCAGGAACCAGATCACATGTTGGTCGTCCCGCTTGGCCATAGCCGATTTCAACGAGCAACGGACGGTCAATCGCCATGGACAGCGCTTTCCGAACATTGATATCGCTGAGGAATGGGTGCGGTGCTGCGCGTGTTGAGCGCGTATCTGCATCCAGATCAGGCGATGGGTTTGTCATGTTCATTTCAAGACGCTCAACAAGAGCACCAAATGCTGAAATCGGTGTACCTTTGCCACCTTCGGCCAGCTTGGCAAGCACATCTGGTGCGAGTTGCAGGTTCCAGGCATAGTCAAATTCACCTGTTTCCATTACAGCGCGACCGGCTGCAGTGGCGTCACCACCACCTTTGAAGGTCAGCGTTGCGAAGGCCGGCTTGTTTGCGACGCGGTAATTGTCGTTGGCTTTCATCTGAATCACATCGTTTGGACGGAATTCTGTTACCACGAAAGGACCTGTGCCGATTGGGCCAAAGTTTTGATCTGTACAATTTGGCGCAGCTGCACCCATGCAATTTTCAAACTGTGCCTTCTGGATGATTGGTGTCTGACCACCAACAAATGGACCATAGGGGTTTGGCTTTGGCTGGTTAAAGCTAACTTTAACTGTCAAATCATTGATGACTTCAATAGAAGTAACACCATCAAATTTTTCCAGCTGAGCGCAACCACCTTCTGGGTGCATACAATAATCCCCAGTAAATTTTACGTCCGCCGCAGTAACTGCTGATCCGTCTGACCAGAGCAGGCCACTTTTCAGCGTCCAAGTGATCGATGTCAAATCTTCGCTCACCCCACCATTGGCAACAGTTGGAATTTCCTCTGCCAAAAATGCCACCATAGCACCTGTTTCATCAAAGCGGCCCAATGGCTCGATGACGAGACTAGATGATTCGATGTCCTTTGTTCCCCCGGACAGATATGGGTTCAAGATCGACGGAGCTTGCCAGTAAATAATACTGACGTTGCCATCTGAGCCACGCTCAGCGAAACTGGCCGGTGCAAACGCACAGGCAGCTACGGCCCCCATCATAAGTGATTTGATTTTCATTTAAACCTCCTTGCGGTTTTCACATCAGGCAAAACATCAAACGTTAGTTATAAATTTTCCCCATTTTCTTTCGATCGTATTGTTAAAGAACAGAGCGCATGTGAGCGCTAACTATTCGGATTACGAACATTCGACTATCGAAGCAGACTTTTCTCAAAATGCAAGCCCAAATGATACTAGAATGCATCAATAAAGCGGGTCGAGGAATAATATTCCACTTTTGCAATATCGCAAACCTCCGAATTTAAGCGATGTGTTTGACATCAATAGACTCAATTCGCTACCAATACTTTCTAAAGCATAGGAGCACTGTAATGCTGGATCACCCCAAAACTCCCGTCGCAAGCTTTGAAAACCTGCGGGTTGAATTTGAAACCAAAGACGGAACAGTCGTTGGGGTTGAGGATGTCTCTTTTGAGATTAACGCAGGGGAAACCGTTTGCGTTGTGGGGGAATCAGGCTCTGGCAAATCGGTTTCATCGCTCTCAATGATGCGATTGGTGGAATTTGGCGGCGGACGTCTGGCGGGCGGCAAACTTGAATTTGACCGAAAAGAATCAGGCATAGTTGACGTCACAAAAGTGGACCAGTCATTGATGCGTACGATTCGTGGCAATGAAATTGGCATGATCTTTCAAGAGCCTATGACAGCTCTTAACCCGGTGTTCACGGTGGGCCGTCAATTGACTGAGGGCCTTAGGGTGCACAAGGGTATGACGAGATCAGCGGCGGCTCAGCAGGCGCTTGATCTGCTACGGCAGGTGCGCATACCCGAACCTGAGCGACGGCTGAAACAATTTCCGCACGAGCTATCGGGCGGCATGCGTCAACGGGTGGTTATTGCCATGGCGCTAGCCTGCGAGCCAAGATTGCTCATTGCGGATGAACCAACCACAGCGCTTGATGTGACCATTCAGGCTGAAATCCTTGCCCTGATAGACCGCCTTAAACGGGAAACTGGCACTGCCGTGATGTTTATCACCCATGATATGGCGGTGGTCGCACAGATGGCAGACCGTGTTGTTGTGATGTACCGTGGCAATAAGGTAGAGGAAGGCTTGGTCGAGCAGATTTTCAAAGACCCACAGCATAGCTACACCCAGTCCCTACTCGCAGCGGTTCCAAAACTTGGCGAGATGAAAGGTAAGGATTTTCCTGAGCCAATGCGCCTTTTTGGTGATGAAGACACTGTTCGAAAGCCCATTGAAGGGACGAATGAACCCCTGCTCGAGGTTAAAAATCTTGTCACTCGCTTTCCAGTCAAAGGCGGTATTTTACGGCGCACGGTCGCCAACGTTCACGCTGTCGAAGATGTTTCCTTTACCTTGATGAAAGGGCGCACTTTAGCGTTGGTCGGCGAATCGGGTTGCGGCAAATCCACCGTTGGCAGATCACTTCTTCGTTTGGTTGAACCTTTATCTGGCGAAGTCAGCATTGCCGGCAAAGATATCATAGCCATGGCTCCCGAAGAGTTGCGCACTGCGCGCGTTGATATGCAAATGGTATTTCAAGACCCCTTTGCATCACTAAACCCGCAAATGCTGCTCATGGATCAGGTCGCCGAGCCAATGCGCAATTATGACACGCACAGCGGCGATGCATTGCAAAAACGCGTTGAAATGCTGTTCGATCGGGTCGAGTTGCCACGCAGCTTTTTGCGCCGCTATCCGCATGAGTTATCTGGCGGCCAGCGCCAAAGGGTTGCCATTGCGCGCGCTCTGGCACTTAATCCAAAATTGATTATTGCTGATGAAGCTGTGAGCGCGCTGGATGTCTCGGTTCAGGCACAGGTTCTTAATCTTATGATGGAATTGCAGGCAGAGCTTGAGCTGTCCTTTCTATTCATCAGTCATGATATGGCTGTGGTGGAACGGGTTAGCCATGATGTGGGCGTAATGTATTTGGGGCGTTTGGTCGAAATAGGGCCGCGCAGCAAAGTCTTTGAAGCACCGCAACATGCTTATACGCAGGCATTGATGAAAGCGGTTCCGATCGCAGATCCTACCCAACGCAAGTCCGAAAAAGATCTTAACTTCAAACCAATCCCCTCACCAATCCACGGTATGAATTATGTCGCAGAATCCTCTGAGTACCGTGAAGTGTCGGATGGACATTTTGTTTTAACCACAGATAGCGGGTACTAATTATGAGCAAAGAACGTCTTTCGCCGCTGCAGTTAATGCGTAAACTTGTATCCTTTCCCACAGTCAGCCGCGATAGCAATCTAGATCTTGTGGCCTGGGTTGAAGCGTATTTAGCTGATCACAATATAATATCGCACCGCCATTATAACGAGGCTGGAGACAAAGCAGCGCTTTTTGCCCATGTTGGCCCGGATATCGAAGGCGGTCTGGTTCTATCGGGTCATACGGATGTGGTTCCGGTCGACGGGCAGCCTTGGGACAGCGATCCCTACCAAGTGACCGAACGTGATGGAAAATATTTTGGTCGCGGTACATGTGATATGAAAGGCTTTGATGCCTTGGCGCTTTGGGCATTGGTGGAAGCTTCTTATCTGCCCCTCACCCGACCTTTACAAATCGCTTTAAGTTATGATGAAGAGGTTGGCTGCACTGGCGCGCCGCCAATGATTGATCAAATACTCAAAACCCTGCCCAAAGCCAGCGCTGTGATTGTAGGAGAACCTTCAACTATGCTGGCGGTCAACGGTCACAAGGGCGGTTTGGCCTTTAGCACCCATTTTGTTGGTTTTGAGGTACATTCGTCGATCCTGCACACAGGGGTCAATGCGATTATGTCTGGCGCAAAGCTGATAGACTGGGCCAATCACGTCAACGCCGCCAACAGCGCAGCGCAACCCACTGAAATTGCTGCCATGTTCGACCCGCCCTATACCACAGCGCATGTGGGAATGATCAGCGGCGGCACAGCCCATAACATCACTGCAAAAGATTGCCACTTTAGTCTAGATTTCAGAATTGTGGCCGATGAAACAGAAGCCGAATGGAAGGGCCGCTTTGAAGAAAAAGTGCGGACGATAGAAGCGGATATGAAAGCCTCTCATCCAGAGGCGCATATTGAAATTGAACCGCGCTTTTTTGTGCCCGGATTGCGCCCCGAACAAGACGGGGAAGCCGAAACATTGGTACGCCAGATAACCGGAGATAATGCGATTCATGTAGTGTCATACGGAACCGAAGCCGGCCAGTTTCAAGCGCGCGGATACTCTGCTGTCATCTGCGGCCCTGGTGACATTGCGCAAGCGCACCAACCTAATGAATTTATTGAAAAATCACAATTTGAAGCAGGGCATAAATTTATGCAAAAACTGCTTGAAAGACTGACAGGAGATTAAGCTATGCCCGTAAAAAATCGTTTGGCAGAATTGCATCCCGAAATTACTGAATGGCGCCGCGACATTCACCAGCATCCAGAAATTCTTTTCGACACACAGCGCACCTCTGCGCTGGTGGCCGATAAGCTGCGCAGCTTTGGTGCAGATGAGGTTGTGACCGGCATTGGTCGCACCGGCGTTGTCGCAGTGATCAAAGGCAAATCAAACGCCTCGGGCAAAACCATTGGACTGCGCGCTGATATGGACGCTTTGCCGATCGAGGAACAAACCGGACTTGAGTACGCCAGTAAAACGCCAGGCGCGATGCATGCCTGCGGCCATGACGGCCACACCGCGATGCTTTTGGGCGCGGCGAAGTACCTCAGCGAAACACGTAATTTTGACGGAACTGCAGTGGTGATTTTCCAGCCCGCCGAAGAAGGTGGCGGCGGCGGCAAAGAAATGTGCGACGACGGCATGATGGAGCAGTTTGGCATTGATGAGGTTTACGGCATGCACAATTGGCCGCAAATGCCGGCTGGTCAGTTTGCCATTCGCTCAGGCGCATTTTTTGCTGCGTCAGACATGTTTGATATTAAAATTACCGGTAAAGGCGGTCATGCCGCTAAACCGCAAGAGACCATTGATCCAACCGTCGTTGCCAGCCATCTAGTGCTTGCACTGCAATCTATTGTTAGCAGAAATGCAAACCCCGTGGACCAAATGGTGGTTTCTGTCACCTCTTTTGAAACCTCTTCCACCGCGTTTAATGTGATTCCAGAATCCGTCCACCTGCGTGGTACGGTACGCACATTAAGCGTGGAAATGCGCGATTTGGCAGAAAAGCGTTTGATCGAGCTTGCGGAAGGCACCGCAGCGGCGTTTGGCGCCAGTGCGGATGCAGAATATCGCCGCACCTATCCAGTTATGAGCAACTCAAACGCTCAAACCGAGTTCGCGGCCAAAGTGGCTGAAAGTGTATCCGGCGCCTGTGCAGAAGCCGATTTGGTGATGGGCGGCGAAGATTTTTCTTTCATGCTGGAAGAGCGCCCTGGCGCATATATCCTAATTGGCAATGGCGATACCGCTGCGGTGCATAATCCGAACTACAATTTTAACGATGATGCGATCCCCGCCGGGTGCAGTTGGTGGGCCGAGATTATTGAGCAACGTATGCCGGCGGCCTAAAATAGAGTTCGTTTCTTTGGGTAAACTTCGACCGAAGCAAACACCAATTAGACAACTGGCGTGTCTTTGAATGAAAATAATAACCTTTGATCAGTGCCAAATCCCCTGCGGCCACTTTCAAAGCTGGCACCTCACATTAGACGCAAGGCCACAGGGATATTTTTTGGTTCCCTTTAGCGGGAATTAATGCAGGGGGTCGCTTTAATAACGCGCCACTACCCGCTGCCTTACTTCCTTTTGAAAGGGCTAAAAAGACCAGAAACCAAACGCCGAAATTCTTCTGAGCGAAGTTTCCGTGCTTTAAGTTCATAAGCCTGCAACTCATCATGAAAATTTCTATAATCCATCTACCAAGTCCTTTGATTGTTGATAGGATTGAAATAATCCCATCACTAAGCAATGTGCAGAGGAGTTTTATTCATTCCCGCTATGCGTCTGGCTCATGGCCAAATTAGCAAGTATTGAATGCTGACAACTGGCGGTTACTGGAGCATCGCACCGCTCGGTTGTTTGGTTTATCGGGTTATATTGAAAACAGACCAAGTGCAGTCAGGACAAGCCCAATAAAAATGCCCAGCCTAATTAACTCTAGCTTAGCGGCAAGCGGTGGAAAAGGGAAAAACCAAAAGCCAATCGCAGCAAGAACAAAGGCAACGGCAAGCAGTCGTGTGAAAAAAATAAGGACGGCAGAAAAACTGCCGCCCCTGCTACTAAAATACGGTGGAAAATTGACCACCCCTAAAATATTCTTCTGCATTATAGCTGCATCCCTCAGCCTTATGGGTATGAATACTATCCGATTGCGTCATAAATGTGACGCGGATGTGAAACCTTTACGACCGAAAATATTTTTTTAGGAGGCTTCTCAGACATTAACTATCGCTTGCGCGGCCAATAAAATCGTGTAGAAGAGGCGTCTCTTTCCGCGATATCGGTTTTATCGCGCGGACTCTCGTGGGTGGGTGCGGAAAGATGACCTACCCTTTGAAACGCGCCAGAACATGAATGGAGCACACATGCCGCTTTATGAGCATGTCTTTATCTCGCGTCAGGACTTGTCCAACGCGCAGGCTGAAGGCCTAGTTGAACACTTCACTACAGTATTGGCAGACAACGGCGGCAAAGTCGTCGAAAGCGAATATTGGGGGGTCAAAACAATGGCCTATAAAATTAATAAAAATCGCAAAGGGCATTACGCTTTTCTGAAAACCGATGCCCCCTCAGAAGCGGTCCAGGAAATGGAACGCCTGATGCGTCTGCATGAAGACGTGATGCGCATTCTGACCATCAAAGTCGATGAACATAATGCGGGACCATCCGTGCAGATGCAAAAACGCGAAGAACGTGGCGAACGTCGCGAACGGCGCGCGTGATTCAGGAAAAGGACGCTTAAATTATGACAAATAAACCATTTTTCCGTCGTCGCAAAGTGTGCCCCTTCTCTGGAGACAACGCACCGGCGATTGATTACAAAGACACCAAACTGTTGCAGCGCTATATCTCAGAGCGCGGCAAAATTGTTCCCTCGCGGATCACTGCAGTTTCGGCAAAAAAACAACGTGAATTGGCCCGCGCGATCAAACGTGCACGGTTTCTGGCGCTGTTGCCTTACGCTGTGAAATAAGGAGACATTGATATGCAAGTTATCCTCATGGAACGGGTCGCCAAATTGGGCCAAATGGGTGATGTGGTCGATGTAAAATCGGGCTACGCACGCAACTATCTTTTGCCCCAAGGCAAAGCACTGACCGCGTCGAAATATAATATCGCCCAGTTTGAAACCCAAAAGGCTCAGCTGGAAGCACGCAATCTCGACACACGCACAGAAGCAGAAGATCTTGCCTCACGGCTTGATGGTCAAACCTTTATCGTGATTCGCTCTGCATCAGATAGCGGTGCGCTTTACGGATCAGTGACCCCGCGTGATGCAGCAGAAGTTGCCAGCGAAGGTGGTTTTAGCGTTGAACGCAAACAAATCACATCGCTTAGACCGATCAAAGAATTGGGTCTGCATGAAATGAACGTCAGGCTGCACCCAGAAGTTGCTGCAACGATCGTGTTGAACGTAGCGCGTTCTGCTGAAGAAGCTGTGTTGCAGGCAGAAGGTAAATCCATTCAGGAACTGGCCGCCGAAGAAGAGGCAGCCGCTGAATTCGAGATTGCAGAACTGTTTGACGATATGGGCGCTGCCGCTGCTGAAGACTTTGGATCCGATGACGACCAAGGCCCAAGCAAAGATGCAGCCCCTGAAGCGGAGCCAGCCGCCGAGAGTTAATTTTAAAACCGGCTGCCCCCGTCAAGGCAAAAAAGCACTAAAGCCCACTGCGCGCCCCGCAGTGGGCTTTTTTATTTTCGAACCGATACAGACTATAAGTGATCCGGCGGCAAGGCCTCGATACGGCAGCATATTCATCCTCAAATAGTGTAAAATTTCACTAAACAGCCCCTGAACGCAATATTTAGAAAGAAAAATGCAGGTTTTCTTTTCATTTATCCGTCAATTCGCTGTTGACCTCGTCGCAAGGGGTTCATATTGTCTTGCCGTGGATATGAAAGGAGCTCTAGATGCTACAGCCCCTAGTGGTTATTGTAAAACGAAAGCGCATGGGTCGGTAAAACGTACCATTTTAGACCTCATGCGCCCTCGAAACTTCGGGGGCTTTTTTGTATCTACAACGAAATGAATTATGATCCCTTGGATCACGCAGTCAAAACGGAGCAAGAGTATGACACGCCAGATGAGCGGAGCAAAAATGGTAGTTCAAGCGCTGAAAGATCAGGGCGTTGACACAGTTTTCGGATATCCCGGCGGCGCTGTGCTACCGATTTATGACGAAGTGTTCCAGCAAAACGACATTCGCCATATTCTTGTGCGGCACGAGCAAGGCGCGGTTCATGCAGCCGAAGGCTACGCGCGGGCAACCGGCAAGCCAGGCGTTGTTTTGGTCACCTCGGGTCCGGGCGCTACAAATGCTGTCACCGGTTTGACCGACGCTTTGATGGATTCGATCCCGATCGTTGTCCTCACGGGACAGGTTCCCACCTTTATGATCGGCTCTGATGCCTTTCAAGAGGCTGATACCGTTGGCATCACCCGCCCCTGCACCAAACATAATTGGCTGGTGAAAGACACAGCAAAGCTGCCGGATATAATCCATCAGGCTTTTCATGTCGCAACCGCTGGCAGGCCCGGTCCCGTTTTGGTGGATATTCCAAAAGATGTTCAATTTGCTTCCGCGGAATACACCCCAAAAACTAAAGCAAAAACAAATCACTACCAACCCCGCACCAAAGGCGATCTAGATCAGATAACCGCTTTGGTAGAAGCGCTTGAAATTGCTGAACGGCCGATTTTATATACCGGCGGCGGAGTGATAAACTCTGGCACCTCTGCAAGCCAGTTGCTGCGCGAATTGGTTGCAGCCACGCACTTTCCCATCACCTCTACCCTAATGGGGCTTGGCGCTTATCCCGCCTCGGGAAAAAACTGGCTTGGAATGTTGGGGATGCATGGTCTTTATGAAGCCAACTTGGCGATGCATGATTGCGATTTAATGATCAATATAGGCGCGCGCTTTGACGATCGGATCACCGGACGGCTTGACGCCTTTAGCCCCAATTCACGCAAGGCCCACATCGATATAGACCCCTCATCGATTAACAAGGTGATCCGTGTCGATATCCCGATCATCGGTGATATTGCCCATGTCCTAGAGGATTTGTTGAACATCTGGAAAGCGCGCGGCCGTAAAACAAACTCAGCTGCCCTAAAATCATGGTGGAGCCAAATAGAAGAGTGGAAAAAAGTTAGATGTCTTGATTTCCAACCGAGCAAAAAGACCATAAAACCGCAGCATGCGCTAATGCGGCTCGAAGAACTGACAAAACATCGCAAAGACCGGTTTATTTGCACCGAAGTTGGCCAACACCAAATGTGGGCCGCGCAGTATTTAGGCTTTGAGGATCCAAACCATTGGATGACATCAGGCGGTCTGGGCACTATGGGCTATGGGTTTCCAGCCTCGATCGGTGTCCAAATGGCCCACCCAGAGGCGTTGGTGATCAACGTTGCCGGCGAAGCTAGTTGGCTGATGAACATGCAAGAGATGGGCACCGCCGTGCAATACCGGCTGCCGGTTAAACAGTTTATTCTTAATAATGAACGGCTTGGAATGGTGCGCCAATGGCAAGAGCTGCTGCATGGTGAACGGTATTCGCACAGCTGGTCCGAGGCCCTGCCAGATTTTGTGAAATTGGCAGAAGCCTTCGGTGCCAAAGGCATTTTATGCACAGACCCTAAAGATCTTGATGATGCAATTATGGAAATGCTCGCCTATGATGGGCCTGTCATCTTTGATTGTTTGGTGGAAAAACATGAAAACTGTTTCCCAATGATCCCTTCTGGCGAGCCGCATAATAAAATGCTCTTGGGCGAAGCCAACACCAAAGATGCCATCGGCAGCAGTGGCGCTGTAATGGTATAAGCAAAAGCCAACCCTTGATAATTTATTTGATACAGCAAAAGGCAACAAAATGTCCGCTTTGAGAATTAAAAAAGGTTCGTCCAAACATTCGGCCTATAACCTAAGGTCAAACTTTGGGGAAGAAAGCGAAACCCATACATTGGCTGTGCTGGTGGATAATGAAGCCGGGGTTTTGGCCCGCGTTATTGGTTTATTCTCCGGGCGCGGCTATAATATCGACAGCCTGACAGTAGCAGAGGTTGACCATCAGGGCCACCTAAGCCGGATCACCATTGTCACCACTGGCACACCTCAGGTTATTGAGCAAATCATAGCTCAACTGGGCCGGATAGTTCCAGTTCATGAAGTCCATGACCTTACGGTAGAAGGCACTTCGGTTGAAAGAGAACTGGCGCTGTTAAAAGTAGACGGGAAAGGCGAAAAACGCGTTGAAGCGCTGCGCCTGGCGGATATTTTTCGCGCAAATGTAGTTGATAGCACATTGAAAAGCTTTGTGTTTCAAATCACAGGGACACCTGATAAGGTTGACGCCTTTGCCGAATTGATGCGTCCCTTGGGCCTGAGTGAAATTGCTCGAACAGGGGTCGCGGCGCTGTCGCGTGGCGGTGCCGAGCCAACTGAGTGACTTTTGCGATAAGGGCTGCAGATCTATGCGGTAGCCCGTTGGCTTCGCTCAGATGTCTTCCGAAATGCGATCACATTTCCAAAATCTTCTGGTTGGCCAGAGTGTAATTCAACGTTAGCACCTGCCAATCCGCCTGCTAAATCTGGAAATCGAGCGGCTGCAATCAACTCAACTTTTGATGCCCGCCGCACTGAACACCAATCCCGCACATTAAACTTTATAAGATCACCGACCTCTAATGGTTGTTTTTTAGCCGTTACCGGCGCAATAGCGTCAGTTTGGGGGTTAAAATACGCGAGTTTTCCATGGTCTTCACACCATATTACGGCTCTTTGGGCTGTTTGATCGCTCCATAAGATAACACCATACATAGCAGCACCCTTTTTAATTTCATTACCTGATTTTGTTTTAAAATGGCTTTATTAACCATATTTATCTATCAACATTTTCTTGTATTTTGTGTCTAAAATACTCACAATACGCGAATAATGTGTCAGCTCTAGAACGATATGGCATCAGATTTCAAAAAGTAACGTTTTAAAAATCACGTCTTTAACAGGTTAAGAGTTTAAAAAATAATATTTAGACCTGAGGATCATTCATGTCCCCCAATTCAAGTGCAACAAACACAATCATGTCCCCCATAGAATTGCGTGCCGTTTTCGGTCAAAACCTGCGTATTTTGTGCCAGAAACATTCTTCGATTTCGTCAATTTGCCGAGACCTTGGGATCAACCGCACACAATTCAATCGCTATCTATCAGGGGAAAGCTTTCCCCGACCTGATGTCTTGCATAAAATTTGTACTTTTTTTAAAACCGATGCG
Source organism: Rhodobacteraceae bacterium Araon29 (assembly GCA_039640505.1). Lineage (NCBI taxonomy): Bacteria > Pseudomonadati > Pseudomonadota > Alphaproteobacteria > Rhodobacterales > Paracoccaceae > Rhodobacteraceae bacterium Araon29. The sequence goes on from CP046865.1 coordinate 2,052,370, forward strand.
CGCATACTACTTGAGCCTCTTCAACAAATCGAAGCGCGAAGCGAAGGTGCACTTAGCCACCCGGAAATGCGCGAATATTTTGGCCCAAAAGAAACTGATATCTTGCCCGAAATTTTTCCCAGCGGTTTTTTTCGTTTCTCAAGGCATAGCTTTGGTGAAAAAAACCGTTTTGTTCAGGGTCTAATTTTTGTCTATAAAAAGAATTATCAGATGTTTCTCCGTGGGATGGAAGCCAAAGAAGCCGTTGCAGGTCAAGGATTGGATGCAAATGCCAAAACCCGCGAATTTAGAGGGTTTGTCATTGCTCAAGAGGGCGGCGTTGCAATGCTCGCCTTTCGGCGCGGATCTACGTCATGTTCCTTTAGCTATCTTTCTCCCACACCCTCTTTTCAAAACAATTTTTGGCTTGGCTACACTACAAGAACCTTTCCAGAGCATATAAATTGTACCCGTGTGACGCGCTTGGTTTTTGAACATCTGGGCCAAAAACGCTCTGAAATAATGGCTACGGCGAGACAAGCCGGTATTTGTGAAAGTGATAATCTTTGGCCCTATCACCGAACATTGCTACGCCCCAATGAAGCATTCTCTTAAAGGTGTCGCAAGCTGGCCCTCAGGGTCGCAGATCGGCAGATAAAGCATCACGAAACTGCTAGAGTTGCCTTATCGTGATGCTAGCTATGAGGTTCACCGTGACGCAACCCACGAATTTATCTTCCGTGCGCCGCCCGGTTGCACAGGCAAATGGCTTGCCGAATGAACATTATATTAATAGCGATATCTTTGACGAAGAAAAACATGCCTTGTTGTTTAAAAAATGGGCTGGTCTAGCTGTTGGTGCGGATGTTCCAGACCCTGGTGACGCCGTGCCAATAACCTTTTTGGGAATGCCGCTTCTCTTAATTCGCGATCGCTCCAACCAAATTCGGGTGTTTCAGAACACCTGCAGACACCGCGGCATGATCCTGGTTGAGACGCCGCAAAAAATCGAAGGCGCTATTCGCTGCCCCTACCACAGTTGGTGCTATACCACCGATGGCCGGCTGGTGAGCACCCCTCATGTGGGCGGCCCCGGGCATAACACTCATAAAGATATCGACCGCTCAACGCTTGGCCTTATCGAAATTCGCAGCCATATTTGGCGCGACGTCGTATGGGTGAACATAAACGGTAAAGCCGCTCCATTTGAACAGGCGATGCGCGATGTCATCCAGCGCTGGTCCGAATTTGATCAACCGATGTATCATGGTGGCACCGACAGCCGGTTTGAACTCAAACTAAAGTGCAATTGGAAACTTGCCGTTGAAAATTTTTGTGAAAGCTACCACTTGCCTTGGATTCACCCCGGCTTGAATAGTTATTCAAGGCTTGAAGATCACTACAATATAGAAAACTATGGGCACTATTCAGGTCAGGGAACGTTGGTATATCGCCAGATTGAGGGTGAAAATGGCGCGCGTTTTCCCGATTTCTCAGGTCTAAGCGAAAAGTGGCAAACCTCGGCGGAATATATTTCCGTTTATCCAAATGTACTGCTCGGTGTTCAGCGAGACCATGCTTTTGCGATACTCCTAATACCCGATGGTCCGGAAAACACAGTTGAAAAGATACATCTATACTATCCTTCAAACGCGACTGATGCTGCTTTGCGCGCAAAAAATACAGAGCAGTGGAAAGGTGTGTTTAAGGAAGATATCTTTGTGGTCGAAGGCATGCAACGCGGGCGCCATGGTGCCCAGTTTGACGGGGGCCGATTCTCACCCGTAATGGATTCTCCGACCCACTGCTTTCACGACTGGACCGCACAAAACGTTCAGGCCCATCGAACAGCCAGCCAAAAGAGCGGATGAGTGCTCTAAACGATCAGATTCTCGCAGCATTTTCGACCAATGATAAAAAGGCATTGGCAGAGCTTTACAGCCAAGCCGCAAGGACCGCCAGTACATTGGACAGTGCCTGCTTTTTTGCCACCCAAGCCTATATTTTTGCGCTTGAATGCAATCACGACATTCGCGCTGACCTCTTGGACTTTCTCAAACAGCATGGCCGAGAAGAGTAAAGCCATTTGACAGCCTCTTAGGTTTGCCGCATCACAGTGCTATCGTGAAAGAGACTTATTTGAATGTATTTTAAGAATTGTATACCCACCATTGCCCTGCTGGCACTCGGCGGGCTCGGAGGTTTTATTGCCAGCCTCACATTCATGCCCCTGCCTTGGATGCTTGGCGCGTTGATTGCAACCGCGGGCTTCACAATTGCTCGCCCTGATAGCCTGCCCAATACCTATAAATTCCCAATGCTATTGCGCATGCTCTTTATTGCGGTAATCGGGGTGATGATCGGCGCTCAGGTCACACCAGACCTCATGGCGCGCGCGCCCTTGATGATCCTGAGCTTGATCGGCCTCAGTGTTTTTGTACCCATTGGTTTTATAGCTAATTTGTGGATTTTTCGCCGCTTGGGTGGTTATGATCCAATGACGGCATTTTTTTGCAGCGCACCGGGCGGATTGCTGGAAAGTATCGCGATGGGCGAAGCACGTGGTTGCGATATCCAACTTCTCACTCTGCAACAGTTTTTGCGTATTATTATGGTCATTATGATCGTGCCAATGCTTATGTCGGTATGGATCGGCGCACCCGTAGGCAGCGCCGCTGGGGTGCAAATCACCACTGGGGTTCAGGCCGATATGACTGTGCAACAAATGATGATTAGCGCAGCGGTCGTATTTGCCGGACTGATCTTTGGTCTCAAGCTTAAAATCCCTGCCGGACAACTGATGGGGCCACTTTTAATCGCAGCAGCCGTCAGCCTTTCGGGGCTGGCCACACCGCAACTACCCGAAGGCTTGATCACAATCGCGCAAATGGTGATCGGTACAGCGCTTGGCTCCCGATTTACAGGTCTGAAACGTTATATGCTGTTGCGCGGGATCGCACTTAGTTTTGCCAGTGTGGCAGCTATGCTTTTAATCGCTCTTGCAATTTGCCTTATACTGAGTGCTTTTCAACCCTTACCATTTGACGTTTTACTGATTAGCTTTGCCCCCGGAGGCCTAATAGAAATGTCCCTGATCGCTCTGAGCCTCAACGCCAATCCCGCTTTGGTCAGCCTGCACCATATGTACCGCATACTTTTGACCGTTTTTGGATTGCACGCCTTGCAGCGGTATTTACCGCCAAAAAGTTAAAACAAAGCAGCGCATATTGCGCCGATTGTTCAAAGCTTGCCGAATGTCTGCAGCCCCTTGAATATCTCCGCATTGGGCTGATTTTTTCTTTGTACAAATACTCCCTTTCAGCGGCGCATTTTTTGCCAGACCGTTTAGATTATGACTACGGTGCTGTACAAGTTACCGTCCCCTTGCGTCGCCCTTATGGGGCTCAAGGCTGGTTTTTTTCTTCCAATGTAAGCCAATCGTCTTCCGCAATCTGCAAGGCTTGTTGCCGTTCAACCAGTGCCGCACTTGCTTTTTGAAATTTAACCGGCGCCTGCTGGTAAAGATCGGGCACAGACAGGTACTCTTCAAGCTTGGTGATTTCCGCCCCCAACTTTTCAATCTCCGCAGGGAGGCTTTCAAGCCGATGCCGCTCAGTAAATGTAAGCCCCGGCTTTTCTGCTTGCTGCGCGGTTTTCACCTCTGGTTTGGCTTTGGTCGCTGCGGGTTTTACCGGGGTCGGTGTAACCTGTTTCTGAGCTTGATAATCTGACCAGCCACCAGCATAGGCGACCGTGCGCCCTTGGCCTTCCATCGCGATGGTTGTTGTGGCCACACGGTCCAGAAAATCGCGGTCGTGACTAACCAAAATCACCGTTCCCTGATAATCATCCAGCAGCTCTTGCAGCAAATCAAGCGTTTCCACATCAAGATCATTGGTCGGCTCGTCAAGCACCAAAAGATTGCTTTCCCTCGCCATGATCTTGGCAAGCAATAGCCGTGCCTTTTCGCCCCCCGACAGCGAGCGCACAGGCGCACGGGCCTGTTCTTCGTCGAACAGAAACTCTTTTAAATACCCCACCACATGTTTTGGCGCGCCGCGCACCAATACCTGATCGGCTTTGCCCGATACCCGCATTGCCGGATCACCCGTCAGGCTGTCCCAAAGCGTCATCTCCGGATCAAGTTGGCTGCGGTTTTGGTCAAAAACAGCAGGGACCAGATTGGTGCCATGTTTAATCTGACCTTGGTCCGGATCAAGCTCGCCCATCAAAAGCCGCAGCAACGTGGTTTTCCCCACTCCGTTTGGTCCCACAAGCGCGATCCGATCTCCACGCTGAATGGTGATCGAAAACCGGCGCAAGATAAGTATCTCACCAAAAGATTTCACAACATCTCTGGCCTCAATGACCTTACGGCCGGACTTTGGCCCCGCATTTAGCGCCATCGCCGCTGTGCCTTGCCGGCGGATCATCCCCGCCCGCTCTGCCCGCAGGCTATGTAGCGCCCGTAACCGCCCTTGATTGCGTTTGCGCCGCGCACTGATGCCTTCCACTGCCCACCGACCCTCAGATTTTATCTTGCGGTCCATTTTATGGCGCTGCATGTCTTCGTCTTGCCACAGCTTGTCTCGCCAAGCCTCAAACCCGTCAAATCCCTGTTCATTGCGCCGCACCTGCCCACGATCAATCCACAAGGTCGCGCGGCTGAGTGCATTTAGAAAAGCCCGATCATGGCTGATTAAAACAAAGCCGGCTTTGCTGGTCTTTAACTCGGCTTCCAGCCAGGTGATGGCTTCAATGTCCAAATGGTTTGTGGGCTCATCCAATAACAGCAAATCCGGCGCTTCGGCCATCAACTTGGCCAAAGCTGCGCGGCGGCGCTCTCCGCCGGATGCGGTTTCCACCAAGCGCTCTGGATCAAATTTTAACCCTTCCGCTGCACGCTCTACGCGGTAAAGTTCCCCAGGCTCTAGCCCGCTCGTGGCAAAATCACCCAAAGTGGTAAAGCCAGTCATAGCTGGGTCTTGCTCCATATATCCTGCCGCCAAACCCGGCGGCATCACACGCGCACCGCGGTCCGGCTCTGCCAGACCGGCCATCACTTTCATCAAGGTCGATTTTCCTGATCCATTGCGCCCGACCAAAGCAAGCCGTTCACCAGGGTGAATTACGAGGTCCAGCCGGTCAAAGACCGGATTTCCGCCAAATGTCAGCGCAATATCGTTAAGCTGTAATAATGGAACTCGTGCCATAGCGCGCTGCTAAGCGCCCGATCCCCAAAGGTCAAGAGAGAGCTTGCAAAAGCCGTCTTCGCACGGCCGGAATTGACCCAATTTCTATACCCGTAAAGACGTGCAGCGTATTCATCTGAGAATCGACCACAGCATGATCACTGACCCAGCCCCCCATCATTAAATAACTGCGCAGCAGTGGCGGCATTTTGCGCAGGGCCTGCCTCATATCAGGTTTGCGGCGCAGCCGGGCCGCAAAACGAAAAACCCTTGGGGCTTTTACCCGTGGAAGCCAGCGCTTTGGGGCAAGATATTTATCTCGAAGCACAGCAAATGCATCAAGATATGCTGTTGCATCTGTGCCCTGAAAAGACGCGCAGCCAAACAAAAGCTCGACGCCTTCTTTATCAACGTATTTGGCAAGCGCACCCCACGCTAACCTGAGCACATCAGGGTCTTTGACCTCTGGATGGATACAAAAGCGCCCCATTTCGACAAGTTTACCACTATATGAATGCAGCGCAGAAAGCTCATAGTGCTGCGCAGAGTAGCTTTTTTCAATCTCTGAGCCACCATTCAAGTGCAAAAGCCGGTAGCAGCACACAAGTCGGTTGGTTTTGCACTCTTCTAACAAAACATGAGCACAGACTGGATCAAACTCATCCACATCAAGGCCGCTTGGCGCCCTTAAACCAAATGCGAGATGCCGCAGCTTTTGTGCCGCTAAAATGTCACTTGGTTTATCAGCCAACCTGACGCGGTATTTTTTGCTGATCCGCTTTTCCAAAGACTGCCCCTTCATGTTAAGTCACTTTTGTACAAATACATCTAGAGCAACTGCATGTAACAATCGCATAACAAACAACAGAGAGTTGATGAGTTACCCAGCTATCAAAGACTGGGTGCACTTCCACCCACTGACCCGATGATTTGGCGAATCAAACTTAATTCAGGACCTGCAGCCTTGGTCACTCTGTGTTCTAATGAAATAACGTTGCCATCTTGCAAGCCAAACCGCTCGATGTTGCTCAACACCCCTTGTTTGTTGAAACTTAACACAAGAACCTCGCGGTCCACTTCGGTGGGTCGAGCAAGAGCGCCCTGCCGCATTTGGCTTCGTACATAAAAATATGCATTTTCACGCATTAAACCGCCCGATGAAGGAGCACCCAAGGATTCTGCAACGCTGCCCCGAGTATCAACTCCGACCACAAGGTCATCAACATACTCTTTTGGCGGCATATATCCATGCGCTCGATACTGAGAAGAGCAGGCAGATAGCATAATAAGCAACGCTGCTGCCCCAATTATTGTCCTTGATCTTTTCATAGTTAGATGTACCGACCCTTGTCTTGTTACACATTGGGCTTTATTCCATTTTTGCAATACACGCAAACTTGTCCTGAAAGGTAAATATGTTGCCCTCGCCGACGCCCCCTTCTCCGCAGAGCATATTTCGCTTGGCCGACCTGAGCCAACAGCGCCCAACTTCCTTTGATATCAGCCCGGATGCAAACCAACGTCGTCAACTCGCAAAAGAGCTAGGATTTCGAGCTTTGCGCAAACTACGGTTCACCGGAAAGATGATTGCCAGCGGTAAAAAAAACTGGGCGCTCAAGGCCAAGCTTGGAGCAACCATCGAACAAGAGTGCGTGGTTACACTACAGCCAGTGATCACGCGTTTGGATTGCGCAGTGCAACGGCGATTTATGCCTGCCGCAGACTTGGCACCAATGGAAAATCCGGTGGACGAAATTGAAATGGATGGCGATGAAACGCTTGAGCCTTTGCCAGAGGAAATCAACCTTTTATCGGTCCTGACCGAGGCCCTGTCGATTGAAGCGCCGGATTACCCGCGGGCGCAGGGGGCGGCTTTGAGCGAAACCAATTTTAGCCAACCCGGTGTTGCCCCAATGACTGATGCGGATGCTAAACCCTTTTCCGGGCTAGCCAAACTCCAAGAAAAAATGCAAAAAGATAGCTGAATGTGTACTGTGAGCTCTTGTCAAACACACAAATCGCAGTATTTTCGCGCCTTCTTGCGAAATTGGCTTGTATCTGAACGGCAATTAGATGTATGCGCCTCGGATACACGGATGGAACCAAGGGCTGATGCCCTGATAAATTGAGGTTGAGACATGGCTGTCCAACAAAATAAAGTATCGAAATCACGGCGCAACAATCGCCGGGCTCATGACGCACTTGTGGCGGGGAATCCCAACGAGTGCAGTAATTGTGGTGAGCTAAAGCGCCCGCATCATATCTGTGCTGCTTGCGGCCATTATGGCGACCGTGAGGTTGTTGCGATGGTTGACGAGATCGATCTGGACGAAGACGCGGCCTAGTTTTTTTAGGGCCCTGGTTTGATGACCGCAGCACAAAATACACCGGTAGACGCGCCTCGGCGCACGGTTATAAGTATTGATGCTATGGGCGGTGATCGAGGCCCTGCTCCAGTGGTTGCTGGAATTGCCAGATCTGCAAAGATAAATCCTGATCTACATTTTATTCTGCATGGACCCGACGATAAGTTACAAAAACTTGTCGAGCGGCGTCGTGCCCTCACCGGTCGTTGCGATATCCGCAACGCCACTGATGTGGTCTCGATGCAAGACAAGCCAAGCCATGTTTTGCGGCAAGGCAAAGGCACCTCAATGTGGTCCGCTATAGAATCAGTGCGCAACGGCGAAGCCGAGGTTTGTGTTTCTTGCGGCAACACCGGCGCCTTGATGGCTTTAAGCATGATCCGTTTGCGCAAATTGCCGGGTGTGAACCGCCCTGCAATCGCAATCTTATGGCCATCGCGGAGCGCAGGTGGTTTTAATGTCATGTTAGATGTCGGTGCCGACATTCGTGCAGATGCTAATGATTTGTTGCAATACGCGTTGATGGGTGTTTCATACGCCCGAAACGGTCTACAGCTAAAGACCCCTCGGGTGGGTGTGCTAAACGTGGGAACCGAAGAACACAAAGGTCGCCCCGAATTGCGCGAAGCGCATGACTTGATTGCTCAGCATAGTGAAAGTGGGCATTACGACTTTGTTGGCTTTGTCGAAGGCGGGGACATTCCTAGAGACAAGGCCGATGTGATTGTCACCGATGGTTTTACCGGCAACATAGCGCTCAAAACTGGTGAAGGCACTGCCAGCTTGATCGGCGATTTGCTAAAACAGGCTTTCCGCTATTCCCCACTGTCACGTCTTGCACAGCTGTTGGCCGTCTCGTCTTTGCGGCGCTTGCAAAAGCGCATAGACCCAAGGCAGGTCAATGGCGGTGTCTTTCTAGGGCTCAATGGAACAGTGGTTAAATCGCATGGCTCGGCGGACGCACTGGGCGTTTCAGCGGCGGTCAAATTGGCCGTGCAGCTAACTCAATCAAAGTTTTCGCAAAAAATTGCGGCACGCCTTGCATCTATAACGCCAATAAAGCACGATGAAACATCTGCTGAACCAGGGACCAAGTAACAAATGCAAATTAGGGCCGTTGTACGGGGCGTAGGGCATTACCTTCCAGAGAGGATTGTGCCGAACTCTGAGTTTGAAGAAACCCTCGAAACCTCTGATGAATGGATCAAAGCCCGCTCGGGAATCGAGCGTCGGCATTTTGCAGCCGAAGGCGAAACAACGTCTGATTTGGCTGTTGCAGCCGCCAATGCGGCGCTTAAAGATGCCGGGCTTTCAGCCGATGATATGGATGCGATCATCGTTGCTACATCCACAGCAGACCTTACATTTCCGTCCGTTGCGACCATGGTTCAAGCGGGGCTCCATATGCAGCGCGGCTTTGCCTATGATGTGCAGGCTGTTTGCGCCGGATTTATTTTTGCGCTTTCTTCGGCAAATGCGCAAATAATATCCGGACAAGCCAAGCGCATAATGGTCATCGGTGCTGAAACCTTTAGCAGATTGATGGACTGGAGCGATCGCTCTACCTGCGTGCTTTTCGGCGATGGCGCCGGTGCGCTGATCCTTGAAGCGCAAGAGACCAGCGGCAGCAAAGCCGATCGCGGAATTTTATCGGTTGATTTAAATTCAGATGGGCGGCACCGAGATATTTTATATGTTGATGGGGGCGTATCCACGCACACCACGGGCCATTTGCGTATGCAAGGCAAAGAAGTGTTTCGCCATGCTGTTGAAAAACTGGCAATCACGGCACAAACCGCAATGGATCAGGCCGGCGTCACCGCCGATGACATTGATTGGGTGGTGCCGCATCAAGCCAATTTGCGCATAATCAACGGCACCGCAAAGAAAATGGGCATCCCAACAGAGCGTGTTGTGATCACTGTCCAAGACCACGGCAACACCTCTGCAGCTTCAATTCCGCTTGCGCTTTCGGTTGCCAAAGCCAATGGGCAGCTTAAAGAAAATCACCTTATCGTCACCGAAGCGATCGGCGGCGGCTTGGCCTGGGGCGCAGTGGTTTTGCGTTGGTAGCAAATTTAAATTGCTAAAAACTCCTGAAAAATTTATAAAAGTAAAAAAATGCCTTTTTAAATAAGCCATTGTTATTGACTCGTAAAATCACGACACATTACAAATATACAAAATGGGGATACATAATGAGTGATACAACCTTGACTCGAATGGACTTAAGCGAAGCCGTTTTTCGCGAAGTCGGATTATCAAGAAGTGAAAGCGCCGAACTGGTCGAAAGTGTTTTAGAGCATATTTCGGCATCGCTTGTGCGCGGAGAGCAAGTCAAAATCTCTTCCTTTGGGACTTTTAGCGTGCGTGATAAAAATGCCCGAGTGGGGCGCAACCCCAAAACTGGGGAAGAAGTGCCCATCACCCCGCGTCGGGTTTTGACCTTTCGGCCCTCACATCTGATGAAAGATCGGGTTTCTGAGGGTAACAAATAATAATCCAGAGTGCCGGAATGAACAAATCAGCCGAGGCCTTTAGAACCATTAGCGAAGTTGCAGACTGGCTTGGGATTCCGACTCATGTGCTTCGGTTTTGGGAAAGTAAATTCAATCAAATCAAACCCGTTAAACGCGCCGGAGGACGGCGCTATTACCGCCCTGCTGATATGTTATTGATCGGCGGCATTCGCAAATTGCTGCACGAAGATGGGATGACCATCAAAGGGGCGCAAAAAATACTGCGCGAAAAAGGCATCAAACATGTAAGCAGCCTGTCTCCACCGCTTGAAGCAGTGCTTGCTTCAGATTCTGACCAACCACTTGAGCAAACCGACCCCATAGAGCAAAAAGAAGTGGGTTTAGCCCAGGACAATGTGATCAATCTTACCCGAGCCCCCGTTTTGCCTGCCGATACTGAAAATATAGACGAACAAGGTGAGCAAACTACTTTGAACTTCTGGTCTAATGAAGTTCCAAACAGTGCAAGGACTGATAACGAACCGATTGTTGCAAACACTGCAGGTTTGATCAGGGCAATTAAGCGGTTATCTCCCTTGGGTTCAAAGCCCGGCGATGAATTACATTCGCTCAGTGCAGAACTGAAAGAAGAGCTCGAACGGCGCAAGGCCAACGATCCGCATTAAATGGTACTTTTTCCCTTGCCCCTGCTGTCAAAACCGTTAAGAGATTGTGCAATTACGGGCTATGGCGCAGCCTGGTAGCGCGTCCGTCTGGGGGACGGAAGGTCGCAGGTTCGAGTCCTGCTAGCCCGACCAAAAACAGTTTTTATGTTTTGTTTATTGTTTGCACACCACCCTTTTATAAAGGGCTTTATGGCAAACTCAGGCCAGCCTTGCAAAAGATTGCAGCTTTACCTAAAATTCTGGAGGCCGGTTTTGCACTTATCTTTTACTTTGAATGTGGCTCGTTTTTATCGGTGACAACAATGTGCTCTGGGCCTTTACCTTGCAAATAGCGATCATAGGCCATTTCAAAACCTAGTTCGAGATTGCGCGTGTAGCGGCCTGTATCAAATAATGGATTGGTTTTTATGTTTCGTGAGAGCTTGTTGCGAATTCTGTTCAGTTTTTCACGGTTTTGCGCCAAGTCAAGCGCTAGGCTTTCATACTCTTGATCTGTTGTTGTTATTAATTCTGGTAAGCCTACCGCATTTAGCAGGCTTCCGGCCATTCGGGAAGTGTAACTTTTTCCAGATTTTGTAAGCACGGGCAGACCTGCCCAAAGTGCGTTACTGGCCGTTGCGCCAGCGTTATAAATAAATGTATCAAGAAACAGATCGGCTTGTTGAAACCGGGCAAGATATTTTTTGTGTTCGACTTTCTCTGAAAATACCAGTCTTTCAGCATTTATACCCTGTTTTTGGGCCTGTTTGATCAAGTTCATCTTTGAGGCTTTATTGCTCATGACCAACCAAAGAACGCTATTTGGCTTTTCCTTTAGCAACCGCATCCAAATCTTAAAAACCTGTGGATCAATTTTATAGCTTCTATTGAATGCGCAAAACACAAATCCATCCTTGGGCAAACCCAACTCAAACCTTGACGGCACCGAATGATCCATCAACAGACCATCGTCCTGAGGCTGATATGTATGGGGCATATAGATAATTTTTTCTGAGTAATAAGTCTGATAGCTCTCAGGAATTAAAAAAGGATCCGCAACTATATAGTCCATAAAATCTGCACCCATTGAGCCAGGATATCCAAGAAAATTTATTTGAATAGGGGCTAAGCGGCTGGCAAAAAGACCGCTGCGACCATCTTTTGTATATCCGGTCAAATCAATAGCGATATCAATTTCATCGCTATGCACTGTTTCTTTGATCGCTTGGTTGCTGAGGCCATGGACATCTTTAAATTTATCAAATGTTTCTGCGAGCTTTGTTTGCATTGTATCGAACTTTGAACCAGCGACAGCATATCCAAAGACATCAAAACGTGATCGGTCATGCACCTTAAAAACTTTAGCCATCAGACGTGTAACCGGGTGCTCTCTAAAGTCAGCGCTGAAATAGCCAATCCTAAGCTTTTTAGGCTTTTTTATAGGGGGCGCCGGTAATGACAGTGGGTCATGTTTAAATTTTTCTGCTGCATATTTTTGCGACCGCAATAGATGGCGCTCTGGATTATCTTCTAATGAAAGCATGGAAAACGGCGGCACTGCAGTTGCTTTTATTCCTAATTTTGCAGCACTGGCCAAATCTTGGGTCCTATTGCTCCAATCGCAAATGTGTTGTTTTTGATGAATCATTTGAGTATTGGCACCGGCATATTCAGGTTTGAGAGTGACTGCCTTCTTAAAAGCTTCTATAGCCTCTTCTAGCTTTTCTTGCTCTACAAGAATAACACCCATGTTGTTGTAAGCTTCGGCGAAATCAGGATTAAGAGCCAGAGCCTTCCTTTGTGCATTAATTGCCTGTTCCAGCTTTCCTTGCTGCCTTAAGGCAATGCCCAGATTACTGTAGCCGTCCGCATAGCTAGGACTAAGCTGAGTGACCTTTTTAAAGGCCTCTGCGGCTTCTTTAATCTTGCCAAGTCCTTTATAGGCAGCTCCTAAAATATTCCAAATATCAACAGCTTCCGGGTGTCTTTTGATATGCACGCCAGCCCGCGAAATCACTTGCGTCAACTGCCCCTGATCATAAAGCGTACGTAGTTCATACTCTGCTTCTTGGACAGAGTTTTGCGATCCCGTGATGGTTTGGGCAGTGATTAAATTATTTAGCTTTTGGATGAGATCGCCGGGTAGATTATCATTCTTTGCTTTTTGAGCTAACTTCTTTGCATCGTCAATTTTCCCCAAGTCAACCAAAGTAGAAACACATCTAAGCCAGTGTTTGTGAACGGACGGGTTTGATTTTAAGGCCTTTTCAAACAAGCCAAGCGCCTGCTCAGGCTTGCCAATACTAAAGGCCAATACGCCTAAATTATAATTGGCCGCAGGATGATCCGGTTTCACTTTCAAAATAGAAGTGTAGTATCCATCCGCTTTTTGAGCCTGGCCTGTTTTTTGGGCCTCAATCCCCAGTTTTAATGCATCAGCCAAGGTTAGTTTAGCCATTCGGTAACTCTCTTTTGGTCATTTAAATTCAATAGCTTTCTGAGAATATCAAAATAAAATCCATCGCTTTATAATTCTTACCTGATTATCAACGATGCTGGCGGCACGATCAAGTAAAGAGCTTTTCATCACATAGATGAATATCTTTGAAGCCAAGAGCTTTCTATATTCAACGCTTGGGAAGGGGTGATAACCTCATCGGACCGGAAATCATGTGCACGGCAAAAGCGCTGTATTAATGGTATAAAGTTACCCGCAGGTTCAACAGAGTTATAGTGATGATTAGGCGGTTAAAAGCACCCAGATGTTTAAACATTTTATGTTGCGAGAAGTCATCGAAGGGCTTACTGGTGTACGGTATTATGACAGCAGTGCCTGCCGTCATCTTGAAAAAAGACGCAATGCGTTTAACTGATAACGCTAGGATCGGCGCGAAAAATAGCGCAAGCCTGATAAGAAAATGCAATGACAACAGAGATATACGAAGCCTCAAGTTTCACTAGCCCAACCAAAAAACCGCTTGCAGCCGTATGGGTTCCAGGCGTTTTTTTATTTGGGCAAGCTCCCGAGCAGAGAGGAATATAAGATGAGCGGCGTATTGCCTGACCAAAGTATCCAGCAAATGATCAATAGCGCGACCATTACTGCACAGCCGCCAATTCTATCCGAGCAAATTCAACCTGCCAGCCTAGACCTGCGCCTAGGCAATACAGCCTGGCGGGTTAGGGCTTCGTTCCTTTCAGGCGATGAGCGCAAGCTTACAGATCGGCTTAAAAACTTTGAAATGCATGAAATTGACCTTTCTCAGGGCGCAGTATTGGAAAAGGGCTGTGTCTACGTGCTTCCATTAATGGAAACGCTTGATCTGCCCGACGATATTCAGGCGGTGGCAAACGCTAAAAGCTCAACTGGCAGGCTTGATCTATTAACCCGGGTTATCACCGATAATGGCACCGAGTTTGACCGCATTCGCCCCGGGTATAAAGGCCCGCTTTATGCTGAAATTTGCCCACGGTCCTTTTCGGTTTTGGTGCGCCCCGGCATGCGGCTTAATCAGATCCGGTTTCGTCAAGGACAGGCTATTTTAAACGATAGTGAGCTAAGTGATCTGCATACCAGTGATCGCCTTGTCAGCGGCGAGGCTGTGATCAGTGACGGGCTTGGGTTTTCGGTTGACTTAAAACCGGCCAATGGGACTTTGGTCGGCTACCGCGCCAAACCGCACACCGGCGTGATCGACCTTGACAGGATTGGCGCCTATGAGCCGGCGGAGTTTTGGGAAGAGGTTCACAGCTCGGACGGCCAGATCATTTTAGATCCCGGCGCTTTTTATATTTTGGTTAGCCGTGAGGCTGTTCATATTCCCCCTGCCTATGCTGCTGAAATGGCGCCTTTCCTAGCCATGGTTGGCGAATTTCGCGTGCATTACGCTGGTTTTTTTGATCCCGGGTTTGGCCATCAAGCTGCCGGCGGTGGCGGATCGCGCGGCGTGCTTGAAGTGCGCTGTCACGAAGCTCCATTTGTACTTGAGCATGCGCAGATTGTTGGACGTTTGGTCTATGAAAGAATGCTAAAAGAACCAGCGCAGCTTTACGGCGCCGGGATTGCATCAAATTATCAAGGCCAAGGGCTTAAATTATCCAAACATTTTAAAAGCGGCTAATACGCCTTACAGCTTTCATACTTTTCCGTATCCGCTTTGCGTCAACTTTAGAGGACGGATTTGATTGAGTTTGTTGGTCCCCCTGCTCCGCTTTTGCTGAACGGCTGCCCATAGAAAAGGCTTTGTTTACACCACGGCGCATCAACTGACGCATTGCCATATTCATTATCATCTTCAAAATTCGGGTGATATCCACACTCTATTCCTTTCATCAATATGTGGGGAATAGAGACGAATCACGCCGGAATTGTGGCGCTTTAATTTTAATCTTCGAACAGCTCACTCTGACCGGGGGCGCCAGTATCTTCATCCTCGTCGCTCTCTGGTCCGGGCACGGCACCTAAAGGCGGCCGGCTTTCCAACAGACCAGCGGCGCGCAATTCTTTCAGACCTGGCAAATCACGCGCACTTTCAAGCCCGAAATGGTCTAAAAACGTCTGCGTCACGACAAAGGTAACAGGCCGCCCGGGGGTCATTTTACGCCGGCCAAAGCGGATCCATTCCATTTCAAGCAATTGATCCACTGTGCCGCGCGAAACAGATACACCACGGATTTCTTCGATCTCTGCCCGCGTTACCGGTTGATGATAGGCGATAATGGCCAATGTTTCGATCGCAGCACGGCTGAGCTTGCGGGTTTCAACAGTTTCTTTTTGCATCAAAAACCCAAGATCACCGGCTGTCCGGATGGCCCAAGCATCCCCCACTTTTACCAGATGAACGCCGCGCCCTTCATAGCGCTTGCGCAAATGCATCAAAGCCTCTGCGGCATCACAGCCATGCGGCATTCGGGCATTTAATTCGGTCACTGTCACAGGCTCTGCACTGGCAAAAAGGATCGCTTCCACCATACGTTCCTGCTCGCCCATTGGTGGCGCTTCAAACAGGCTTTCGCTGTCACGGCTGATGTCCGATGGGATGTCAGTCATCGGCGGTTCCTTTTCGTCTAAGCTCTATCGGCGAGAACATTTCATCTTGGCGCAGCTCAACGCGCCCAGCTTTGGCCAATTCTAATGAGGCTGCAAAAGTGGCCGCTGTGGCCGCCCGTCGCCGCTCTGGGTTGTGTAGCCAGTCTTCGGGCAGATAGCTTGAAATATCTGTCCAATCACCGGCATAGCCGATTAATCCCCGCATCCGTTCCAGCGCAGTCTCAAGGGTATAAACATTATCCCGGTCCATCACAAACGGCCGAAATTCATCGCGGGTTTTAATCCGAGAATAGGCCTGCATCAATTCAAGCAAATTAGCCGTGTAACTCACATGGCGGACACGTTCTACGGTTTCAGGCAGCCCGCGCACAAAAAAATCACGCCCCCGTTGATCGCGGGCCATAAGCTGTGCAGCGGCAGTGCGCATTGCCTGCAGACGTTCCAGTTGAAAGGCTAGATGCGCTGCCAACTCTTCCCCACTTGGCCCCTGATCATTTGGATCAGGTGGCAATAAAAGACGGGACTTCAAAAAGGCCAGCCAAGCAGCCATCACCAGATAATCAGCTGCCAGTTCAAGGCGCAGGGCTTTGGCCCTTTCAACAAAGGATAAATACTGGCGCGCCAATTCCAAGATTGATATTTTCCGCAAGTCCACTTTTTGCGTGCGCGAGAGTGTCAGCAACAAATCAAGCGGCCCTTCATAGCCGTCGACATCAATTATAAGGGCCTCGGCCGAGACACGCTCAGCCACTATTGGCTGTAGGTCAAAAGAGGCCGTCGTATCGCTCATTCCATGTCTCCAGGCGCTGAGCTGCCTTTGAAATTGTTTCGTCTTATTGACTGCATAATTTGTATTATGGCATCCCCTTCAGCAACAAAAGCCATCTGTGGGCGAGCGCTCTGCTTAGCGTGTGACAACAGGGACACAATCGGTTTCAGCCGCTTTAAGTGTTGAACAGAAACGGCGCGCGTCACTGAGGTCGCTAAATCCAGCTGCGCGCAGCCGGTAGAATATACGGCCGCCATTCACGGCGCGCTGGATCACCAACTCGCGCCCTGCCATAAAGCTTGAAAATTTGCCGCTAAGCCGGCGCCATTCCGAGCGGGCGATTTCTGGCGAGGCAAAAGCCCCCAGTTGCACCAAAGCCGTGCCAACTGGAATTTGGTCAGGGGCAAGTTCGCGCAAAGCGGCAAGTTCACCGCTGGGAACAGCCACGTCGCGCTGCAATCTATCGGGCCGTTTTTTGGGGCGTAACGAAACAAACTCAACGCTGGTTTGCGGCTCACTCAAGGCTTGCTTGAGCGCATTTTCAATACTAGAGCTGTCAAGACGCACAATTTCGCTTGTATCCAACTCACCATTCAACGGCGCAACTTCGACCGCTATCTGATCGGCTAATGTTTGAATATCAACCGTGGCCGCCTTGCGGCTGGGCGCGGCGATCACGGCCGTACTTACCGGTTCGATTTGCGCCGTAGGAATGTCGTCGTCACCCAAAGCCACTGGTCGCGGCGCGAGAGTGACAAACTCTGGTTGGGTATCATCCCCGGCCTCGACCACTTGATTGACCGATAGACCTTGGTTTAGTGCCGCTGTCCCACCGGGGTTTTGCGGTGCCACGCGCATCGGTTCGGCCGAAGCTTTAATCACGGGTACGCCGCTTACATCGCGCACCACCAGCCGGTATGCCCATAGTGACACCCCGATGACCAGTGCCAAGCTGACCAGTGCCCCGATCCAATTTGCAACTGAGCCAAGCGCACGGCTATCCTCTGCACCCTCTGGATCAGGCGTGCTTTGTTCACTCCGGGAATATACCACCATACTGCCCTCCGGTTTGAAACAGTCATCTGCTGTTCCTACGGTTCTCTGCCTCAGCTCTGCAGATTAGGCTTTATCCTAGCGCATTTCCTCTGCAGGCGTTACGCCAAGAATAGCAAGACCGGCGGAAATAACAACAGAAACGGCGCGTGCAAGAGCAATTTTTGCCTGCGACGTGCCAGGATCATCTTCCTGAACAAACCGCAAGGACGGCTCGTCATTGCCTTTGTTCCAGAGCGCATGCAATTCACTGGCCAATTCATAGAGGAAAAACGCCACCCGGTGCGGCTCATTCGTGCGCGCCGCTATTTCAATCAGTCGCGGCCATTCTGCCAGTTTCTTGGCAACATTTAGCTCTGACGGATGCGACAGCAGCCTTAGATCAGCCGCTTTTAATGTAGTGTCATCAACTGTGATACCCGCCTCGCTTGCGCGGCGCAGCACACTGCACACGCGCGCATGGGCGTATTGCACATAAAAAACCGGATTTTCGCGCGATTGCTCGAGCACCTTGTCGAAATCAAAATCCAGCGGCGCATCATTTTTGCGGGTCAGCATGACAAAACGGGTGACATCCGCGCCCACCTGATCAATCACATCACGCAGAGTGACAAATGTCCCTGCCCGCTTGGACATTTTAAACGGTTCGCCGTCTTTATAGAGACGCACAAGTTGGGTCAGCTTAACCTCGAGCGGGACCTTGCCATCCGACAAAGCAGAAACCGCAGCTTTCATGCGTTTCACATAACCGCCATGGTCGGCGCCTAGAATATCAATCAGCAAATCAAAGCCGCGGTCCACTTTATCACTGTGATAGGCAATATCAGGGGCAAAATAGGTCCAACTGCCATCTGATTTCATCACTGGGCGGTCGACATCATCGCCATGATCAGTGGATTTAAACAACGTTTGCTCGCGCGGTTCCCAATCTTCGGGCTTTTTACCCTTTGGGGGTTCTAAAACGCCTTCGTAAATAAGGCCTTTGGCGCGCAGCTTATCAATTGTAGATTCGATCCGCCCAGTGCCATAAAGGGACTTTTCACTAAAGAAATAATCCATCTTTACACCCAAAAGCGCAAGATCTTCGCGGATCATCTCCATCATGGCCGTGGATGCAAATTCGCGCACATCGGCCAGCCAAAATTGTTCGCCTTTATCAATGAACTCAGCGCCGACTTTGTCTTTAAGTGCCTGACCAACAGGAATAAGGTAATCACCGGGATAGGTGCCATCTTCAAAGGCCACCTCGCGCCCATGCGCTTCGAGATAGCGCAGATAGACCGAGCGTGCCAAAACATCGACCTGAGCGCCGCCATCATTGATGTAATATTCGCGTGTGACCGCGTAGCCGGCGTAATCCAAAAGACTGGCCAGCGCATCGCCAAAGACCGCGCCGCGAGTGTGGCCCACGTGCAAAGGTCCGGTTGGGTTGGCGCTTACATATTCGACATTCACTCGCTGACCTGCTCCGACTGACGAGCGCCCAAAACTCTGGCCATGTTCAAGCACATCTTTGACCAGTGATTGCCAAACCTCAGGCGCAAGCCGCAAGTTCAAAAACCCCGGGCCAGCCACGTCCGCCGCCGTAATCCGCATGTCTTGGCGCAGGGCGGCGGCCAGTAGATCCGCGATCTCACGTGGCTTGCGGCCAGACGGCTTGGCCAAAACCATAGCGGCATTGGTCGCCATATCCCCATGCAAAGGATCACGCGGTGGCTCGACCGCCACAGCGTCAAAGCTTAGTCCAGTGGGCAATTCCCCATCTGCGGTCATTTTTTCAAGTGCCGCAAGAACCAGCGCCCGGATTTCGCTAAAAAGGTTCATAAGTCTTAATCCTTTATCTTGCGCTGCGGTTTATCATGCACAGGGGCAAGGTCAATGTGTCTTTGTTTGTGCAAGCCGTTCGTATTCTTGCAAGGCAAACCGATCCGTCATCCCAGCGATATAATCCACCACAATGCGCGCCAGCGCCACATCATCTTCGGCTTTTTGCACGTCCTTACGCCATTGTTTTGGCAATAGCTCGGGGTGCTGCATAAAAAGTGGAAATAACGTGGTCACCGCCTCGGTAACCTCTTTGCGCATTTTCACCACACTGGGCGCGCGGTACATCCGATGGAATAAAAATTTACGTACCACTTTAAGATCACCCCATAACCCATTGCTAAACTGAATCATTGGACGGCCAGCATAGCGAACGTTACTCGCAGTTTTAGGCGTAAGCTCTGCCAAATTGGTGCGGGCAATGGCAATTACATCTTCGACCAGCACACCAAAAAACCGCCGCAAGGCTTCGTGGCGGCGGCGATAGTAATTCAGGCCCGGATATTTGCGATCAACCTCGGCAAAACAGTCCTGCAAAATAGGGAGCTCTGCCAACTCATCAGTGGAAAACAATTCCGCCCTTAGACCATCGTGAAGATCATGACTGTTATAGGCAATATCATCAGCCAATGCGGCCACCTGTGCCTCGGTGCTGGCATAGCTGTGCAATTCAAGATCATGCAGGGCATTATATTCAGCCAGAGCATAGGGCAATGTGCCGATGACAGGCCCGTTATGTTTGGCAATTCCTTCCAAAGTTTCCCATGTTAGGTTGAGCCCGTCAAAATCCGCATAATGGCGCTCGAGGTTGGTTACGATCCGCAGAGCCTGTGCATTATGATCGAACCCACCATAGGGCTCCATCAGAGCGTTAAGCGCATCTTCGCCAGTGTGGCCAAATGGGGGATGACCCAGATCATGAGCCAGAGCCACCGCTTCGGTCAATTCAGCGTTTAACCCCAAAACGCCCGAAATAGTACGGGCCACTTGGGCCACTTCGATGGAATGGGTCAGACGGGTTCGAAAATAATCCCCTTCATGTTCGATAAAAACCTGCGTCTTGTGCTTAAGTCGGCGAAACGCGCTGCAGTGAATGATTCTATCGCGGTCCCGCTGAAAACAAGAGCGAAACGTGCTTTCGTCTTCGGGGTATAACCGCCCCCGACTGTTCGCCGGGTCTGATCTAAATTCAACAGCCATTATTAGGTCTTTCTTGTCGTGGCGCTTTAAAGCGCTTATATGGTAAAAAAAGACAAGAGTTAACCGGTTGGAGCGGCGTGAAATGCAACTACCCCCAAAAGTTACCGAACGCGCCTTTGCGCGGCTTGCAGAAATCAATGCCGGAAGCGAGGGGCAAGCACTGCGTGTTGCGGTCGAAGGCGGTGGTTGTTCCGGATTTCAATATGATATTCGGCTAGATGCGCCGGCAGCGGATGATTTTGTGCTTGAGGGCAACGGCCAAAAAGTCATTGTTGACAGCACCTCGCTGCCGTTTTTGGAAAATGCAGTGATTGATTTTTCCCAAGAATTGATCGGGGCACGGTTTGTGATTGAAAACCCCAATGCGTCAAGCTCTTGTGGATGTGGTACAAGCTTTTCAATTTAGCCTAAATTTTACAGTATTCTGCTCTGCGGTTAGCTGCGCAGAAAATACTAGCGCATAAGCACCGCATTGCTGCGCGCAAAGCCGGCGAAAAACTCTTCAAAACGGGGGCTTGATTTTTCCGCCAGCTCTAGAATGCTATAAGCATCGGTTGACAGATCAACGGTGATCCTTCCCCGCATTTTTTCCCATTCAGCACAGCGCTGAGCATCCATTTTAAAAATGCTTTCAGATAGCCCCCGTAGTGGAGAAACTGATTTTTGGGAGGCTTGAAAACTCATTGCCCGAGCCAGTAGCTTGCCTTCAAACACGGGGTTTCCCCGCAGAGCGGCCAGCCAGTTGCCCATAAAATATGAATGATAGTGATCCTGAACAGCGCCATTGGCACATTCAGAAACTTGATACTCGGCCAATTCCTCGCCAATCCAGGTTTCCCATTCTTTGGGCGGCATGGCCCCAGCAAATCGCATGGCAATACAAATCTCAGACAGCAGATCAACGTTTTGATCGAGCAAAGCCAGGAGACCGGCGAATTCAAGTGAAATAAAGGCGTCGGCGCTAATCTTGGGGTCTTGATTGCCATACTCACTTAGATAAAAAATAATATGCGTCAGCTCATATGCGGCTTTTTTATTTGGTACGGCGAAGGTTTTGGTATGGCTGATAAATCTGTGTAATCTTTCAAGCAGCCCACCGTTGCCCGAGGCAATTTGGATGCCGCCTCTTTGCAAAAGCCGTTCCGCCTCGGCACGCTGTAAATCTGACAGCTCAGCCGATGCCAAAGACTGTGCATCAACCCAATTGGTCAGGGGAACGGCTTTGCCCCGCGCAAGGCCCAACGCCTCTAAATCTTGGGTTATCGACAGCAAAAACCTGTAGTATTGTGGAAAAAACGACATTCGTTTTTCTATGCTGGCATAAAAGTCGCGATACGGCGCAAGGTCGGCGGGATCAACGGTTAGACCACTGCTGTATAGAATATTCAAAAGCTCAGCGTTTTCTTTAAGCCAGAACACATCATCGCCAAAGCGGCGCTGTGTGGCGAAACACTTTATCATCGCTTCAATCCGGCCGCTTTGCGAATTTGCACGGGGCACGCTAAAGGGAATGACATTTGACATCACGAAACTCCTTTAATTTTGGCTTGGACCGGCAAGCGCTGGCTTGATAAACCAGTGCAACTGTAAAATACCGCAGATGGGCTGGGGGTGGGGTTCAGGGACGCCCATCTGCGGCCACACCGTTCTTGTTTCGCTCATAAACAAGAAAGGCCGCTGGGAACCCGAGGGGTGTCTCAGCAGAGATTTTATGCACGCCCCAAGAACTGGGAGATAGTCGCCAAGGGCATGCGAGAGAATTTATGAGGCTGATACAAACAGCGCGACATTATCCCCTGATGTGCAGCTCACGCCAGTTTCGGGCGAAGAGGCTGAAACAAATAGCTCGACACGATCGCCGGCTTGGCAGTCTGTCCCCGTGCTCGGGGTAGAGGCTGAAACAAAAAGACCAACCTCATCGCCCAGAAGGCAATTCGCGTTCGTTGATGGTGAAGACGCAGACACAAACAAGTCGACGTTATCCCCGGTGAAAAGGCTTTCATTTTCTTGAAAAAATTCTTCGGTTTGGATTTGGGTTGAATGGCTATACATGATTTTCTCCTATCTAATAAATTCACCTTACACAACTCTAGGTTGTATTTCAAGGGATTTCTTTGCCTAAATCTAAACCTGATGTCCTCTCACCCTAACCCTATGTATTCATGCGTTTTAAAAAATATGGAACTGACCGTTTTTCAAAATAAGGTTGATAAATTTGGCATAAGTTAGGATTTTCGCAAGCAACACTTGCATCCAGAAGCGCTTCGGCGATAGATAGAAATCAACCGCTGCCAAAGGGTCTTTTCATGAAAATAGCGAGCTTTAACGTCAATGGGATCAAAGCCCGCGCCAATGCGCTATGCGACTGGTTGGACGAAGCTGCCCCCGATGTTGCCCTGCTGCAGGAAATTAAATCTGTCGACGAGGGCTTTCCCTCCGAGCTGTTCGAAGACCGCGGGTATAATGTGGCCACCCATGGCCAAAAATCCTTTAACGGTGTCGCTATATTATCAAAGCTGCCGCTTGAGGATATCACAACAGGCCTTCCTGGCGATCCAGAAGACGAGCAAGCAAGATGGATTGAAGCCACTGTTGTTGGACAGCAAGCGCTTCGTATTTGCGGGCTCTATCTGCCCAATGGCAATCCGGTACCGGGACCAAAATACGACTATAAGCTGGCCTGGATGGACCGGCTTTACCGCCGCGCGCAAGAGTTGATCCAAGACCCGATGCCGGCCCTAATGGCAGGTGACTATAATATCATCCCACAATCCGAAGATGCGGCGCGACCCGACGCATGGACAAAAGATGCGCTGTTTTTACCCCAAAGCCGCGATAAATTTCGCAAAATTGTAAATCTAGGCTTCACAGATGCGTTTCGCGCGCGCCATCACGGCGCCGGTCATTACAGCTTTTGGGATTATCAAGCCGGCGCATGGAACCGCAACGACGGGATTCGCATTGATCATTTTCTATTAACGCCGTCCTGTGCCGATTTACTGCAGGACTGCCAGATTGATCATCAAATCCGCGCTCGCGAAAAGCCCTCAGATCATGTTCCGATTTGGGTTAAGCTTGATCTTTAGGATTGCTGCGCTGTGACATCATGGCGGTAAAGCCAGTCAAACTGACCAATTAACTGCCGCGGTGCGGCCGCTGCTATGAACCGCATGGATGAATGTGCAGCCCACCGCAGAGGCGGCGCGCTCAGGTGATATTTCCACGCATTGCCAGACGCAGCATGCATAGTTCTTTCAACGCGGGCTTTGCGCCGAGCTTGATAGCCGTTCAAACGCTGTTGCATCGGCGCTTGTCCATCAAGGCTGTTGGCAAGAACCCAGGCATCTTCCAGTGCCATATTTGCCCCTTGGGCCAAAAACGGAAGCATCGGATGCGCAGCATCCCCCACCAGCGCCATTTGGCCCTGCCCCCAGCAAGTGGCTACAGGATGTAAAAACAGCCCCCAAAGATGAACTGTGTCCAGCCCGCCTAGCAGCGATTTTGCCATTCCACCAAAATCGGAAAATGCCGCCTGTACGTTGCAGGGTTCGTCACGCTGTGCCCAGCCCTCTTCTGTCCATTGAGACCGCTCTTGAACCATCACAAGGTTGACATCAGAGCGGCCGCGCAGCGGATAGCTGACCATATGCCGCCTTGGGGCCATATGCACAACGGCATGATCAGGATGATCGCAGGTATTTGGTACAATGGCCCGCCAGGCGACCTGACCAGAGAACCGGGGCAAAGTGTCATTGCCAAGCGCAGGGCGCATCAGGGATTTGACCCCATCGGCCCCCACCACAAAATCCGCTGTGTAGGACAAGCCGCTTTGGGTGTTGATATGCGGCGCATCAGGGATCCCAAGATCGACAACAGTTTGCGAAAATTCGAACTCGACCCCTTTGGCACGGCAGGCGTCATACAAGAGCTGCACCAAATCTGCACGATGGACAAAGGTATATTCAAGATCGGAAACATAGCGCTCTAAGTCTAATCGGCAGACCAAGCGGCCCCGACGGTAATCACATAAATCAACCGCTTTTGCCCGCAGGCCTAATGCACGCAATTGCGGCGCAACACCAAGCGCGTAAAGCACAGCGAACCCATTGGGCGAAACTTGCAAACCCGCGCCCACTTCGCTGAGCGCATCAGCTTGCTCAAACACCAGCACGTCAGCGCCGCGAAGGCGCAGCGCAAGCGCCGTGGCCAAACCGCCGATACCGGCGCCAATAACTGCTATTTTCTGGCCGTGGATCATAGGGCACCAAAAACAAAAAACCGAAGCAGTGCTTCGGCTTTCGGTATTTGCTTATTCGTCGCGGTGAACTTTTTCGCGCCGTTCATGTCGTTCTTGCGCCTCTAAGCTCATGGTGGCAATGGGCCGGGCGTCCAGTCGCTTGAGAGAGATAGGATCGCCAGTCACCTCGCAATAGCCAAATTCACCTTCATCGATTCGGCGCAATGCAGCATCAATTTTGGTGACCAGCTTGCGTTGCCGGTCGCGGGTACGAAGTTCAAGGGCGCGGTCAGTTTCTTCACTGGCGCGATCCGCAATATCGGGAATGTTGCGGGTGCCGTCCTGCAGGCCCTCAATGGTTTCCTTACTATCACTGAGCAAATCGTTTTTCCAAGCCAGTAACTTTTGGCGAAAATACTCAAGTTGACGGTCATTCATAAAGGGTTCGTCTTCTGCAGGAGTATAATCCTTCGGAAGAAAGGCCTCTTGATTCATTTCCTCTCCTTCATGCAAGTCAGCATGGGACATGCTCGCTCCTTCTGATTTAAAAGCGATATTCTGCACCGCACCTAACGCAACACAACGTCATTGTCACTAGTCAATAGCAACGCATTGCAGCAAAATAAGTTTCCGTCTAGGGTTCGCGCGCAGGCCACACGGCTGCGGACCATATCAAGAATACAGTAGGGTTAACTATGAAATTTACCGGAACCAAAGACTATATCGCAACCGACGACCTCACCATTGCAGTGAATGCGGCGGTGACGCTTGAGCGGCCACTCCTCATTAAGGGCGAGCCGGGTACCGGAAAAACCGAACTTGCCAAACAGGTGGCTGCAGGACTGGGTTTGAAGATGATCGAATGGAATGTCAAATCCACCACCAAAGCCCAACAAGGCCTTTATGAATATGATGCCGTTAGCCGCTTGCGCGACAGTCAACTGGGTGAGCAAAAAGTGCATGATGTGTCCAACTACATCCGCAAAGGCAAATTATGGCAAGCTTTTGACGCCGACGAAAAAGTTGTGCTTTTGATTGATGAAATCGACAAAGCGGACATCGAATTTCCCAATGATCTATTGCAGGAACTCGATAAAATGGAGTTCTATGTCTATGAAACCGGTCAAACCGTTGCGGCAAAGCACCGGCCGATTGTGATCATTACCTCGAACAATGAAAAAGAATTGCCAGACGCATTTTTGCGGCGCTGTTTCTTTCATTATATCCGTTTTCCCGATGTCGATACTTTGAAGCAGATTGTCACTGTCCACCATCCGGGAATTAAAGAGGGGCTTTTGACCACCGCGCTGACGCAGTTTTTTGAGCTGCGCGAACAACCCGGTCTTAAGAAAAAGCCATCAACCTCAGAGGTTCTCGATTGGCTCAAGCTTTTGTTGGCCGAGGACCTTACTGCCGATGATCTAAAACGTGACGGAGCAAATGCGCTGCCCAAATTGCACGGCGCGTTACTGAAAAATGAACAAGATGTGCATTTGTTTGAACGGCTGGCCTTTATGGCCCGCGGCGAGCGGTGACGTACTGCAGTCGCAAATAAGCCAGAGTTAACCCTAACGGGGTCACATTTTGGCCCCAAAAAATTTTTAAACGATTCGAATGATTTATGCTCTTTGCCTGAACACATTGGAAATCCTTAGATTTTTACCTTTGCTTTTTGCTGCTTACTCCTATCATGGGTGCAGTCCTATATTGCGAAACTCATCTAGGTTTAAAAGCAAATGAACCGCTGTCTTTCTTTCGTTCTTCTCTTGCTTTGCGGCTGCATGCCGATGCCGCAGGATGAAATTGTGAGCCGGACAGACACCCGCTGGCAAACTGGTTTATTTCAAAATCCGTTTCCCGCATCGAATGTGCCAATTTTGCTAAATTCCAACGTTGATCTGGCACGCGATTTCTTGGATCTGTCCTTTTCTTTAGAAAGTGGGCGTGCTCTGCCTATGTTTACGAGGTTCGAAGGACCAATTTCGGTTCGGCTTTCGGAACCTGCCGCCGAATCACTCCCTGCTGATTTGAACCGGCTGATAGACCGATTGAGCCGCGAGGCCGGTTTGGAAATATTTTTGACGAAATCAAAGACCGCAAATATCACTATTCAATCGGTTTCACGGGCGCAGCTTCGCAAAGCCTTGCCAAACGCGGCCTGTTTTGTTGTTCCAAATGTCAGCTCGCTGAGCGAGTTTAAGCTTAGACGAAACAGCAAGGCCACAAGCTGGTCACACCAAACCAAGCGCCTTAAGGTTGCAATTTTTCTTCCCTCTGATGCCACGCCGCAAGAGGTGCGCGACTGCTTGCATGAAGAGTTTGCGCAGGCGCTTGGCCCCCTGAACGACCTTTACCGCTTGCCCAACTCTGTGTTTAACGATGATAATGTGCATACGGTTTTGACCAGTTTTGACATGCTAATATTAAAAATAACCTATGCTCCTAGCCTCAAGAGCGGCATGAGCCGTACTCAAGTACAGGCGCGATTGCCCGCAATCTTGAAAAAAATTAATCCACGCGGAACCGCGATCCGCCCTAGCTATTTCAAAACCACGCCGAGGGACTGGATCAATTTGATACAAACCTCGTTTAGCCCCGATATATCCCTTAACAGGCGCAGCAAAGCTGCCCGTCAATCTGTATCAATCGCGCAGACCAATGGGTGGCAAGACCACCGCCTAGGTCTAAGTTTCTTTTCGCTGGCTTTGACAACCCAGTCGCAAGATATCAAACTGGCCAGATCTTATTTTGAAGCTGCTATGGAAATATTTCAACGCAATCCAGAATCTCGATTACATCGGGCCTATGTGGCGTCACATCTTGCCTCTTACGCGCTTATGGATAACCATCCGCAAAATGCTCTTGATATGGTAGTGCCAAATATTGTGATCGCGCGTGCGCATGAAAATGCAACGCTGCTTGCCACACTTTTGTTGTTAAAAGCCAAAGCTCTAGAAAACCTTGGGCGCAGAGATGAAGCACGTAGCGTTCGACTGGACAGTTTGCGCTGGGCAGGGTACGGGTTTGGCTCAGAACAGGCTTGGAAAATGAAGCAACGCAACATCAGTGAGCTGAGCGCGCGTTTGCTAGACGGCGGATGACAAAATGTACTTACTTTTTGGCTTAATCGGGGCAACAATCGGCGGTGTGACGGCAAAACGGCGTAAGGGCCGCGCAGCCGATATCGCACAATATGCCGCCGCCTATGGCATTCTCTTTACAATCCTTGGGCTGATGCTAACAATTTTTGTTGAACGGGTGTTGATATAGCCAATGTTTTTGCCGTTTTTTGATAGCTTGCGAAAAACTGGTGTTCCGGTTTCAATGCGTGAATTTCTAAGCTTTCTTGAAGCAATGCAGGCCGGTCTTTCGACCTATGATATTGATGCTTTTTATTTTCTCGCCCGCGCAACAATGGTTAAAGACGAACGCAACCTTGATAAATTTGATCGCGCCTTTGCCGCCACTTTCAAGGGGTTGGAAAAAATATCCGCAGCCGAGGTTCTGAACGCGGTCGATATTCCGGCGGAGTGGCTGCAAAAACTGGCGGAAAAGCATCTGAGCGCCGAAGAGCAGGCCGAAATTAAATCGCTTGGCGGTTTTGAAAAACTGATGGAAACGCTCAAAGAGCGGCTCAAAGAACAGGAAAAGCGCCATCAGGGCGGCAGCAAATGGATCGGTACGGCCGGTACATCGCCATTTGGTGCCTATGGCTATAACCCTGAAGGCGTGCGCATCGGGCAAAACGAAAGCCGCAACAAACGGGCGGTCAAGGTGTGGGACAAGCGAGAGTTTAAAAACCTTGATGACACGGTTGAGCTTGGCACCCGCAATATCAAAGTGGCGCTGAAGCGCCTGCGTAGGTGGGCCCGTGACGGCGCCGAGGATGAGCTGGATATTGACAGCACCATCCGCTCGACCGCTGAAAACGGCTATCTTGATGTGCAAACCCGCCCCGAGCGCCGCAATGCCGTCAAAGTGCTGTTGTTTTTGGATGTTGGCGGATCAATGGATCCCTATATTCGTGTGGTCGAAGAGCTGTTTTCCGCAGCGCGCAGCGAGTTTAAACATCTTGAATATTATTATTTTCACAATTGCCTGTATGAAGGCGTTTGGCGCGACAATCATCGACGCTGGAACGATCAAACGCCAACCGAAGAAGTATTTCGCACCTACGGGCCGGATTACAAATGTATCTTTGTCGGGGACGCCAGTATGTCGCCCTATGAAATTGCCTATCCGGGCGGCGCAAATGAGCATTGGAACCCCGAAGCAGGTCAGGTTTGGCTTGAGCGCGCGCGCGACCAATGGACATCCAATATCTGGATCAATCCCCTGCCCGAACGCCATTGGGGCTATACCCATTCCATTTCCATGATCCGTGAGATTTTTGAAGACCGTATGGTCCCGATGACCTTGGCGGGGCTTCAGAACGGGATGAAAGAGTTGGTGCGCTAAACCTTGTCTTTCGCGCCGCTCTTTACCATATCTTAATAATGCTAAGTTTTGCCCCAATTCTATTGGCTCTAATTTACGGGCTGGTGATGTATCGGTTTTCTGCTTACCGGTTGAGCAGAACGCTGAACAGCCAATCCGTTGAGTTGATGGATCCGAAGCTTCTGCCGCTGATCAAGCGTATGGCGCAGGCACTGGATATCGAAAAAATCGCGGTTTATATCTATGAAATTGAGCCGGTGAACGGGCTTGCCGCGCCAGATGGGCGTATTTTTATTACCCGCGGTTTTTATAAGAAATACCAAAATGGTGAGGTCTCAGGTGATGAGCTTGGCTCGGTGATCGCGCATGAGCTGGGTCACGTGGCTTTAGGCCATTCGCGGCGGCGCATGATTGATTTTTCGGGTCAAAACGCTGTCCGTGTTGCCCTTGGCATGGTGCTTGGGCGTATCATTCCCGGGATTGGTGGCTGGATCGGCAATATGATCGCAAATTTGCTCATGGCGAGGCTGTCACGCAGCGATGAGTATGAAGCCGATGAATATGCCTCTGCCCTGCTCACCAAAACCGGTATCGGCACCGACCCGCAAAAATCACTATTTCGCAAGCTTGAAGCGCTTACTGGTCAAATGGGAAGCGCGCCCGCTTGGCTTCTCAGCCATCCAAAGGTGGAGGATCGGATCAAGGCGATTGAAGCCTTTGACCAGAAATGGACTCCAAAAAGCGACTAAACTGCCGCCAACGTGATACTGACGCAATACCGACGTGATACTGATGCCCGAATTTGATGCAAAATGGGCCGCGCCAGCTTAGGTTTTTGAGAGGTGTAAATAGTCTATCAATTGCCGCGTCGAGCCATCAAGACCGGCTGCAGATTGCGTTCCGGCAACGATAGGACCAAGCGATGTAGCAAGCTCTTTACCAAGCTCAACGCCCCATTGGTCAAAGCTATTGATCCCCAAAATCGCACCCTCAACAAAAACCCTATGCTCATAAAGCGCGATAATCTGGCCCAGTACTTTTGGCGTAAGCTTCGGGTATAGCAAAGTTGTTGAGGGCCGGTTTCCAGCAAACACACGGTGTTTAGCTTGTCGCTCTAACTCATTGCCTTCAAACCCTTTTTCTCGCATCATCGCACGGGCTTCATCCAAAGAGCGGCCACACATCAGTGCTTGTGATTGGGCCAAACAGTTGGCAGACAAAAGCTGGTGATGCTGGTCCATATCCGGCTCATGGCCTTTGGCGGCCAGCATAAATTCACAGGGCACGACCTGTGTACCTTGATGAATAAGCTGGTAAAAAGCGTGCTGGCCGTTGGTGCCCGGTTCACCCCAGACAATAGGACCGGCAGGATAGCCCAGATCCGTGCCATCCATCGCCACAGACTTTCCGTTACTTTCCATCTCAAGCTGCTGCAAATACGCCGGCAACCGCGCCAACCGCTGATCGTAAGGCAACACCGCCCGACTAGAATATCCGCACACCTGATGATGCCACAGCCCCACCAATGCAAGCATCACCGGCATGTTTTCGACCATTGGTGCAGTTTGAAAATGTTGGTCCATTGCTTCGGCGCCCTGCAAGAAGGCAGTAAAGTTTTCAGGCCCAATAGCAATCATCAAACTTAGGCCAATAGGTCCCCACATAGAATAACGGCCCCCAACCCAATCAGCAAAGCCAAACACACGCTCTTCTGCTATGCCGAATTCGGTTGTTTTGTCTGCAGCACTTGATAATGCGGCAAATTGCTCTGCAGGTTTAGCGACCTTTCTTGACATCCAGTCCAAAGCAGTACGCGCGTTGGTCATGGTTTCAATTGTGGTAAATGTTTTTGACGCGACAATCACTAAAGTTGTTTCAGGATCAAGGCCTTGTAATGTATCGGCAATATGCGCAGCGTCGACATTTGAAACAAAGTGGCACCTTGGTCCATCATGATACGGTGCAAGTGCCAAACAGGCCATTGCCGGTCCGAGGTCCGATCCCCCAATACCGATATTAACCACGTCTGTGATGGCGCCCCCCTGCCCACGATATTCCCCACCCCGCACAGCATTGGCAAAATGCGTCATCCGCGCACGGCTTTCACGCACATTGGGCATTACATCAGAACCGGCTACAATGACAGGATCGGAGCCAAAAGTGCGAAGAGCACTATGCAAAACAGACCGACCTTCCGTGGCGTTGATTAGAGCGCCAGAAAACATTGCTGCGCGTTTCTGGGTCAATCCTTGCGCGCTTGCCAAATCTAATAGCGCCTGACGAGCCGGCTTATCTAAATTTGTCTTTGAATAGTCAAAGAACAACTGATCCGCTCGAACTGAAAAGTCACTTGCGCGATCTTCTGAAGCAAACAACGACAGAATAGATCTCTCTTTTTGCGCCGCCCAATGCGTCACAAGAGTTTCAAACATATTTTGATCCTTATTAAACTGCACCCTATCGTGCCGCTATTATGCCGCCCAATGAACCTGTGCGCCATTCAAAACCGCGCGCACCGGTGCCTCGGATGCAGATAAATGCTGTGCCTGTTCTATCGCAGCGCGCTTTTCCGCACCAAAAATAACAATATGCTTCGCTAGCGCTGCATCCAGGACGGGCGCTGACAGTGTGATCCGTGGTTCGGGCGCGCCGGGAGCCCGCATTGCCAAAACAGGCGGCGCATCAGGCGCCAGTGCGCGCTCAAGCTGATCTGCTTCGGGAAACAGCGAGGCCGTGTGCATATCTGCGCCCATACCCAATAGAAATACAGAAATTGGTAAGCTTTTCTGGATACTTGCGGTTATTTCTTCAAGTCCATCTTCTGGCGTATCAAATGGTGCATACAGCGCAATATGACCTGCCTCTTTCGCTCGATTTACAAATAGACGCCGCTTTAATAATCGGGTGTTAGACCTCTCACTGGTTTCGGGCACCCAACGTTCATCGCTCAGCATTATATCAACCGCAGTCCAATTGATCGCAGCAGCACATAGAAGATCAAAAATAGGCCCAGGCGTCGTTCCACCGGGAACCACCAATGTGGCCCGCGGTTGATGTAACAATGCTGCGTTTAGATCGCCGGCAATTTTTGATGCCAGCTCCATGGCTAGTTTTTCACGATCTGGATATTCTATGAGTTGCATTAGCGAATCTCTCGCCATTTTCTGTCATCGCGGTGCATGAGCATCAAGGCATCCTCGGGCCCAGAGCCGCCTGCATCATAGGCTTTTGGCACATCTTTTGTTTGGTCCCAATGGCCTATGATTGGGTCTGTCCAAGCCCATGCAGCTTCGACTTCATCACCCCGCATAAACAAAGTTTGGTTGCCGCGGATCACATCCATAATCAATCTCTCATAGGCATCTGGCACCTCACCCACTTCGGGGCCAAGCGCCTCGGCAAAGGTCATATCAAGCGGCACATCAATCAGCCGCATGCCGCCCGGGCCCGGCTCTTTGATGGTCACATCCATTGTGATACCTTCATCGGGTTGCAAACGGATAATAAGAGCATTCCGGTGGTTTCCCGCTTCAGGGCCGAAAATTGAATGGGGTGTTTCTTTGAAAACAACTGCAATTTCTGAGCTGCGCGCCCGCAGCCGCTTTCCAGTACGCAAGTAAAATGGGGTGCCTGCCCATCTCCAATTGCTTATATGGGTTTTGAGAGCCACATAGCTTTCGGTACGGGATCGCGGATTTTCCACATGAGCACGATAATCAGGGTGATCTGGTGACGCGCCGTATTGCCCACGCACCGTATGATGCGGTGAGACCGGATCAAGTGCGCGGATAACTTTAAGCTTTTCGTCGCGCACAGCATCTGGATCAAACTGTGCAGGCGGTTCCATTGCGATCAAACAAAGAAGCTGCATCAGATGGTTTTGGACCATATCGCGCATTGCACCAGAGGTGTCGTAATATCCGCCCCGTCCATCGACCCCAACAGTTTCGGCAACAGTGATTTGAATATGATCGACATATTGCGCATTCCAAAGGGGTTCAAACAGCATATTGCCAAAGCGCACCGCCATCAGGTTTTGCACGGTTTCTTTGCCAAGATAATGGTCAATTCTATAAATTTGATCTTCGGAAAAATGCTGCGCTAGTGTCGCATTAAGCAGTTGGGCCGATTTAAGATCGTGGCCGAAGGGCTTTTCCACAACTATGCGGCTGTCTGGAAGCGCAATTTCATGGCTATGCAACCGTTCGGCCAAATCCCCAAACAAGGCCGGCGCAACCGAAAAGTAGAATGCCCGCACGTGACCAGCACGCATTTTTGCCGCCAATTCCGTCCAGCCATTGGTCCCTTTGGCGTCTATGGCCACATAGGCCAAGCCACTTAGAAAAGCGTTTGTCACGTCGCTTGGAACATCCTTGGGTCCAAACTCTAAAAGTGCCTGTCTCGCGAATTCACGATACCCATCGGCATCATGATCAGCACGCGCAGCACCGATAATTTGCGCATTCTGCGGCATTTGACCCGCCATAAAGCGGCGAAACAAACCCGGCAAAATTTTGCGGCGCGCCAAATCACCCGTTCCGCCAAAGATTACCAAATCAAAAGGTTCGACCGGAATAACGCGTGAAACCATTTTTAGGCCCTCATTTGTTGGTTACTTTAGCTGATGCTGAACAGCCATCAACCCTGATATTGTTAGCGCTAACGTACGCAGCTTTATCGAACACACTCATCAAAGTCCACAGCTCTCATATATTCACAAATGCGTCAAATCCGCACCTTACGGTTGCTTAGGTGTAAAGGATCGTTAAAACAGTAGTACGACCATTGGAGAGCGAATGAATAAACAGCTACCTGTCCAGTTAAAGGGACGAAAATTCCTACATCGTGAGATAACAGCAGACGGATCGCCACGGGCCTCGGTCACTTTGAGCAGTCCAGAAACGCTTTGGTTCAATACTGGCACATTATGCAATATTACCTGTCCAAATTGTTATATTCACAGCTCTCCCAGTAATGACCGTCTGGTGTATATAAACAGTCAAGAGGTTGTGAATTTTTTAGATCAGATAAATAATCGCAACTGGCCCGTTCGTGAAATAGGCTTTACTGGCGGTGAGCCCTTTATGAACCCAGAAATGATTGATCTTGCTCGGGTTTCGTTGTCGCGGGGCTATCAGGTATTAATCCTGACAAATGCGATGCAACCGATGATGCGAAAATCAATGCAAAATGGATTGGTCGTTTTGCAGAGCAAATTCGCAGAGCAGCTGACGCTGCGAATTTCGTTGGATCATTGGTCTGCTGAAAAACATGATAGTGAGCGCGGTCAAGGCAGCTTTTTGAAAACCATAAAGGGCATGAGCTGGCTGCGCGACAATGGGATTAAGATGACTGTTGCCGGTCGCACGGTTTGGGGCGAAACCGATACCCAGTCCCGACAGGGATACGCCCAACTGTTCGCCAAGAACGGCTTTGACATTAATGCCAGTGATGCTGCGCAATGTGTTCTTTTTCCAGAAATGGATGAAACTGTTGAAGTCCCCGAGATCACGACCTCGTGCTGGGATATTCTAGGTAAACCAGCCGATAGCCCGATGTGCGCCTCGTCTCGCATGGTGGTAAAACGCAAGGGCGCAGATGCCCCCTGTGTGGTGGCCTGCACTCTGTTGGCCTATGATCGGCAATTTGAGATGGGAAGCACTTTAGAAGAGGCAGAGGCCAAAGTTTGGTTGAACCACCCGCATTGCGCAAAATTTTGTGTTTTGGGCGGCGCATCATGCTCTGGTTAGGGTCGATTTAAGACATTTAGTGACCCTCGCCTATATATCTCGCCTATATATGAGGCGCCTTTTTATACAATAGAATCTCTTTTGCTTCAGCGCTCAACTCGACCACCACAGCCGGGTCCGAGGGTGTACTTACAGTTCTTCGTTTTTGGTTAGCAAGTCTTGGATTCGCGGCATGCTTGAGCTCTGTTAAAAAATTCTGGGCAAGCAGACGGACTACAAGCTGCGCTTGAAGCTTGTTAAATTGGTAAGCATTAAATGAATTCATTTGAAAAATCCTTTGTTTGGCATATCCTTAACGGCACTTTTTTAGCTTTTTATAGTCTTATGTATTATTTTATACTCTTTAGTATATTTCTTGAAAACACTGTGTTTCAAATTCCACTTGCCCTCAAAGAGGGCAATACGCTTGAAAATCCGACGTTACGTTATATTTAAAGCGATTAATTTATTCCCCTTCAGAGCTTGACAAACACCCTATCGAAAGAGCCAATAAGGATAAAAAAGCACGGTGCTAGGGGGAAATACTGCCCTCTAAACAGCTCTTTGCTAAAGGGGGAGTGGACTTTTGGATATGCTTCAGCTGCTAATAAGCGGTCTATCGAATGGCTGTGTCTACGGCTTGATCGCAATGGGCTTTGTTCTCATTTACAAAGCCTCTGAAGCGATCAATTTTGCTCAGGGCGACATGATGATGCTGGGGGCTTTTGTCACTCTTGGCCTGACCAACGACCACTATATTGGCCTTCCATTTTGGGCCTCAGTGCCAATTGCGATGCTGCTTATGGGTATGATTGGGTATGCCCTTGATGCGCTTGTTTTGCGCAAGATGTTCGGGCAAAGCCAGATCGCTGTGGTGATTGTCACTATTGCCCTAGGGTTCGTTGCACGTTTTGTGGCAGGCGCAATTTGGGGATATGAGCCGCAAAGCCTTGAAAGCCCAATTGCCGGGCTTGATATTCGCTTTGCTGGGCTTTCGCTTGGGGTGGACGAGTTGATGGTGATCATTGTCACTATTGTGCTGACTGGCCTGCTTTATGTTTTCTTTGCCCGCACCAAACTGGGCATTGCAATGCAAGCCGCCAGTCAAAACCAAATGGCTGCGTTTTATATGGGCATTCCAGTGAAAAGAATGCATTCACTTGTGTGGGCCTTATCTGGGGTGATTGCTGCGATTGCAGGAATTTTATTTGCATCAAAAGGATCAATTGATCCCGCTACTGGACTTTTGGGCATCAAGGCCTTTGCTGCGGCCGTCATTGGAGGGCTTGGCAGTTTGCCAGGCGCGTTGATAGGAGGTTTGCTTGTGGGCGTCGTCGAGCCATTTGCCGCGCGATATATTGAAGGCGACATCGCACGTATTATGCCCTATTTGATACTGGTCGTTGTGTTGATTTTCCGTCCGCATGGTATCTTGTCCCAAGTGCAAAACAAGAAAGTCTAACCCATGCGCATTATTTTCAAAACATCTTATGATGCTGATATCCGCTATTTTAGTAATCGCGTCCCTGCGCTTTGGTACGTAGCGCTTTTACTGCTGGCGATCACGCTACCATTTATCATCAATGAATTCTGGCTGGGCGAATTTACTTTGATGCTTATCTGGGCCATCGCCGGCATGGGGTTGATGCTCTTGGTTGGCCATTCAGGACAGGCCAGCTTGGGCCATGCTGCCTTTATGGCTGTTGGCGCCTATTCAAATGTAATTTTGCAGGAATACGGGGTGCCTTTCATTCTTTCACTGCCTCTTGCAGGTTTTTTTGCGGGGCTGGCGGGTGTTTTGGTTGCAATACCAACAACAAAACTTCATGGTATTTATATGGCCATTGCCACGATTGCGATTGGTGTTTTGGCTGAGGATTTGATTGTTATCCTTGAGCCATGGACTGGCGGCGTGAGCGGTAAATTCGCACCCTCAATAGAAATATTTGGGATCAATTTTGACCGGTACGGCAATGTATCTGGGTTATATTGGCTGATCCTTGGGGTCACGTGTCTCATTGTTTTAGGGTACAAAAATATCTTACGAGCGCCTCTGGGGCGGAGCTTTGTCGCCATCCGAGATAGTGAAATCTCAGCCCAAGCTATGGGGGTCAATATTGCCCGGACACGCACAATTTCATTTGCGCTGTCTTGTGCTATCACCGGGATATCCGGCGCGTTCATGGGCCACTTTAGTTTGGTGTTTACCAATGAAACCTTTAATATCGTGATTTCAATCTATCTCTTATTGATGATTGTCATCGGCGGGCTTGGCTTTATCCAAGGCGCCTTTATCGGCGCCGCTATTGTCACCTTTTTGCCCAGTGTCATAAGCTTTTCTCGCGATGCGTTCTTTTCAAACAGCACTACAATTCCCGGTATTGAAAGCGGTGTCTTTGGGGCGATCCTGATCTTTGTAATTCTTTTTGAACCCATGGGGCTTTATGGTCGATGGTTGAAAATTCGCGCCTATTTTGAGCTTTTTCCATTCTATCGCCGCGACATGTTCCGCCGCCAGAAATCCTACTTAAAAACGGAGCGTATGCGATGAATTTGCTAGACTTGCAAAACGTCACTCTACGTTTTGGTGGCTTGGTTGCGGTAGATAACGTGAGCTTTAGTGTCAAGGAAGGCGAGGTATTTTCACTTGTCGGACCTAACGGTGCGGGTAAATCGACGATCTTCAACATGATCAGCCGGTTTTATGATCCGGCGGAAGGCGATATTTTTTTTCAGGGCCAAAGTATTTTGAAAAAATCCAGCCATGAAATTCCACATTTGGGTATTGCTCGAACATTTCAGAACATCGAACTTTTTGAGCAAGCCAGCGTTCTGCAAAACCTATTGGTCGGCCGCCAACGGCATAGAAAAACAAACACTCTCGAAGAGATTTTATTCCTGCCCAAAGTGCGCAAGGAAGAGCATCGCCACCGTCTTGCCGTAGAGCATGTTATCGACTTTTTAGACCTTCAGCCCTATCGAGATAAATTTATCTCAGGACTTCCGTACGGCATCCGAAAGGTGGTCGAAATGGGCCGTGCATTGGCCATCGGACCCAAGCTTTTATTGCTCGATGAACCGGCATCAGGCCTGTCAACAGAAGAAACACAAGACGTGGCTTTCTGGATTGAAGACATTAAAAAAGTGATGGGAATAACGGTGCTCATGGTCGAACATGACATGCATTTGGTCAACTCTGTATCAGATCGCGTTCTGGCGCTTGCAGATGGAAAAATCCTAGCAATTGGCACACCGAGCGAAGTGCAAAATCATCCGGATGTCATCAAGGCCTATCTCGGAAGTGAAGAAGAGGACGCTCTGACATGAGCTCTGCCATTTTAAAAATCGACAACCTCGAAAGCTATTATGGTCCGATTATGGCTATCAGAGGTGTGAGCCTAGAGGTACACAAAGGCCAAATCGTAACTGTATTAGGCGCAAATGGTGCTGGCAAAACAACACTGTTGAAAACCATTTCTGGGATTATGGATCCGGAAAAAGGCTCAATTGCTTTAGAGGGCGAGTTCATTCAGGGATTAGAGCCGGATAAAGTGGTTCGTAAAGGTGTCACCCATGTGCCGGAAGGTCGGGAACTCTTTCCTCTGCTGAGTGTCGAGGACAACTTGATGATGGGGGCCTATAGCCGCAACGACACCGCAGGCATCGCGCAGGATCTGGAAATTGTTTATGATTACTTTCCCATATTGCGCGATCGGCGCGGGCAAGAGGCCGGAACACTTTCGGGGGGTCAGCAACAGATGGTCGCGATTGGGCGCGGGCTTATGGCGCGACCAAAAATAATGCTTCTGGATGAGCCAAGCTTGGGTCTTTCCCCTCTGCTGGTCAAAGAAATTTTCGTCATCGTAAAACGCCTGAACATAGAACAGGGCGTGACGATGATTTTGGTAGAGCAAAATGCGAAAGTGGCGCTTGATCTGGCACATTATGGCTATGTGATGGAGCTTGGGCGCATTGTGATGGATGGAGAGGCGGAAAAATTGGCCGCATCCAAAGACATACAAGAATTCTATTTGGGACAATCGTCTGAAACATCACAACGTGGACAACGACGCTGGAAACAAAGTAAGACATGGCGGTGATGAAGGAGTTGGCGCAAATGGCGGATGCAATGCCCGAACAACATCAAATTGACGGCTTTTGGGTTAACAAAGACTTAAGCCAAACGCCGCATTTTGTTGATGGGGCAGACACCTTATGCAAGCTGTGGACTAAACGCTGTCATAAATTGGGCCAACGGACGGCGCATCGCGAAAAAGAATACGGCATTTGGAAATCCCATAGTTGGCAAGAGTTTTATGAACGCGCGCAGCAAATTGGCCTTGGTTTGCGCAGACTGGGGCTTAAACGCGGAGAAGTGGTTTCGATCCTCGCCGAAGACAGCAAAGAATGGATATATGCCGATATTGGCATCCAATCCGTTGGCGGCATTGCCAGCGGCGTTTATACCACAGACAGCGCACGCCAACTGGCTTATTTGGTGAATGACAGCGACAGTCGCTTTTTGTTTGTGGAAAATGACGAGCAGTTGGACAAGTATCTGTCAATTGCAGATCAAATGCCGGGACTTTCCAAAGTGATCGTTTTTGATCTCGATGGGCTATATGATTTTGAAGACGATAATGTGATCTCATTAGAGAACCTTTATCAAATGGGCGCAGAAGCAGCAGAGGAAAACCCAGCTGAATTCGAAGATGAAATTGCCAAAGGCTCACCCGAGGATACAGGTCTTTTAATTTACACCTCAGGCACCACAGGTGATCCAAAGGGGGTTGAGATAAGCAATGCGAACATCATGTTTGCGATGTCAATTGGCCCGCATACCTTGCCGGTTTTCGATACTGATGAACAGCTTTGCTTCTTACCATTATGCCATATCCTAGAGCGCCTTTTATCTGTGTTTCTGCCTGTTTTTGCAGGATCAATAGTGAATTTTGCCGAGAGCACAGAAACAGTTTTCGAAAATATTCAAGAAGTAAGCCCAACTGTTTTCACGGCAGTTCCGCGGGTGTGGGAAAAAATGTATTCTCGCATCTCAATTATGACCGAAGATGCGACGCCTTTTGGACGATGGGCATTTAAACAAGCGGTTAAAGCCGGTCGCAAACGATTAAAAGCTGTGGAAAACAATAAACCTGTGCCCTTCGCCTATCAGTTTTGGGATTTTGTGTTACTTCGAAATTTGCGCCGCCTTTTAGGCATGGATAAATTGCGTCGAGGCGGCACCGGCGCTGCGCCTATCTCGCCAGACCTCTTGCAGTGGTTTCGTGCCATTGGTGTGCCCATTTATGAAGGCTACGGGATGAGCGAAACTGCTGGCGTGATGACGATCAATTTGGCTGAAGCGGAAAGTTTAGGCAGCGTGGGACGCGCAGTCCCCGGAGCTGAGGTCCGTATAGGTGACGGGGGTGAAATCCAATATAAGGGTGCAAATTGTTTTAAGGGATATTGGAAAAGTCCAGAAAAAACCAAAGAAACCTTTACCAGTGATGGCTGGCTGCGCTCGGGCGATATTGGACGGTTGGACAACCAAGGATATTTAACAATCACCGGCCGTATGAAAGACATTATTATTACGCAGGGCGGTAAAAATATCACTCCGGCCGAGATCGAAAATCGACTTAAGTTTTCACCCTATATCAGTGATAGTGTGGTGATCGGCGACAAGCGTAAGTACCTGTCTTGTTTGATTATGATTGATCAAGAAAACGTTGAAAAATTTGCCCAAGATCACCGCGTTCCTTTTTCTGATTTTGCCTCGCTTTGCCGCACAGAACCGGTAATAGAATTGATCAAAGGTATCATCGACGAGGTGAACAAAAATTTTGCACGGGTTGAGCAAATCAAAAACTTTCGACTAATTGATACACTTTTAACGGCAGAGGATGATGAGTTAACAGCAACAATGAAGTTAAAAAGAAGCTTCGTAGAGCAAAAATACCAGTCCTTGATTGACGAGATGTATTAATGAGTGCTCCAATAAGACCAAAGAAAGTCCATAATAACCAACTGAGGAGAAAATATGAAAACTCTATTTAAATCAATGGCAATCGTGGCACTTACAGCCACAACTGCCATTTCAGAAACCCAAGGTGTCACAGATACCGAGGTTTTAATCGGCTCGAACCAAGATATGTCAGGGCCTTTTGCAGCCTTTGGCGCACCGGCTGTTCAAGCGGCAAAATTATACTTTGAGGAAGTGAACGCTGCCGGCGGCGTGCACGGCCGTCAAATCCGTTTGGTGGTCGAAGATCACGCCTATCAAATGCCTAAGGCAATGTCTGCGCTGAACAAACTGGTGAATTCAGACAAAGTGTTTGCAATGCTCCTGAGCCTTGGAACCCCGATGAACATTGCGTCGTTCCCACTCTTAGAGGCCAAAAAAATCGCAAATGTGTCACCTTTGACCGCTGCGCGTCAAATGATTGAGCCAGCATCAAACATCAAATACGCTGGGACATCATCGTATCACGCCCAAATGCTCGCTGCGGTGCCTTATCTGGCGGAACAGACTGGCGCTAAAACAATCTGTTCGATGTATATTCCATCCGACTTCGGTCTGGAAATTGCCGAAGGAACACATGATGCGGTAAAAGCCAGCGGCCTTACCTTTGGTGGTGAAACCAAGCACAAGCCGGATGAGTTGGATTTCGTTGGCTCAATATCAAAACTCGCCAGCCAGGGATGTGAAGTGATCACCGTGGCTCTAGGAGTGCGCCAGGCTATCACAGCCGTGGCAACAGCTAAAAAGATGGGGCTAACTGATCTAAAATTCGTGGGATCTTCTGCCTCTTTCCACACAGCTATTGCAAAAGTTCCTGGCGGCGTGACCGAAGGCTTCTATGCAGCTGCTGGTTGGTCTGACATCGTGGCCAGAATGAGCCATCCAGATGTGGCCAAATGGGTGGCTTCCTATCAGGGCGCAACCGGTGAGTTCCCCGGCTCTGGCGCGCTTTTAGGACGCTCTGCAGCGGAGACGCTTGTTCGTGGACTTGAAGCAGCAGGGCATGATCTCACCCCAGAAAGCTTTCAAGCGGGCATGGAGTCTTTGAGCTTTGAAGATACAATTTCAGACGTTCAGGTGGACTATTCAGCCGACGATCATCAGGGCGCTGATCCAGTTGTGATCAGCCAAATCCAAGATGGCAACTGGAAAGAACTGGTTCGTAAATAAGGCATAGCCTGTTTGAGAATAATAAACCGCGCCGGAAGTGAAATTCCGGCGCGGTTTTTCGTGGCAAAACGTCAAACTGGACAAAAAGCAGATGGTCCTACAGGACCAAAAACACCACGGAAAATAGAAACTGCAATAGCTGATCCAACCCTGTTGCTGCCTCGGGCGTTGCCTCTACTATGGTTTTGGGCATTGTGGTGGCTTGGGATGTTACCTCTGGCATCACGCCTGCATGAGTTGTGCCAGCTAGAAAGGTGGCAAAAACCGCTATCTTTAGTTTGTTCATAATCTACTCCTTTATTTTTTGAAAAAGGCCTGACGGCTTTTTTTGAGTTATCAGCCGCCAGGCCAGTTGAATGCGGAACAGTAGAGGCAACAGGGTGGGTTCAAACCGTCCACATCAACGCTTCGAGGGCGTTCTTTCGTTTTCCCAGACCGGCGTGCAGAAAATATGCAGAACCTTTGAGATTATATGAACCTACCAAGGAAATTTTTCGCAATTTATATTCTCAGACCTTCGCCATCTCAAAAATACAAAAATTCAAAACTAGAGGTGGATCAAAACAATGCGTTAGAATATCCTATACCCATATCTTGGCCGGCCTATAAATCGTATCGAGTAAACAATGTTGGTTCCATTGACCCTGCTTGACCTTCCCGAAGGTCTTTCCGATCTGCAAATTGCAAGTTTTGCTTTGGGCCATATTACGGGTGCAAAGCCAGTATTTTTTGAACAGTCAGAACACGATAATGTAGTCTCGTTTTTCGCGCCGGATCGTTTCTACCTGATGCACCAAGTGCAGAACTTGACTGATCGTGATAAATTTCTGCCCCTTTTAAGCTTGAACCCTATAGACCAAGAATTCTATACGATCGACCCCACCTATTGCCACGTCTGCTTTAACGTCTACAAAGAGCATAACGCAGCAGAATTCTATGGCTGGTATCGCCCCAATGAAAAGCAACGCGAAGCCACTGCCGTTGAAAGCGCCTTAAGACCTCATCTTGCAAGCTCCGAGCTTAATTCGATGGCTGTACTAGTGGCCGTTATGAAAAAGCTGGCCACATCATAACCGCCGACACTGCTTTTGTTCTTGGATTAAGTCGCCACCTTTCCAAAAACCCGACACGGTTTCACCATCAGAAAACACATAGATGCCGCAGCCCTCAGATTTATTATTCACAAAATCGCCAATATACTGATCACCATTTTTTTTAATAACCTGTCCAAAACCATTAATTTTATCACTAT
Source organism: Rhodobacteraceae bacterium Araon29 (assembly GCA_039640505.1). NCBI lineage: Bacteria > Pseudomonadati > Pseudomonadota > Alphaproteobacteria > Rhodobacterales > Paracoccaceae > Rhodobacteraceae bacterium Araon29. The sequence continues at coordinate 2,095,774 of CP046865.1, forward strand.
TCCACGTGCCTTTATATCTATCCCCCCAGGGAAACTCATAAACCCCGAAACACTCGGTCCAAGCACTTAATTTAGATTCAGGACAAATTTGAGACTTGGCAGCAAGTTGGTCTAGTTTTTCGGCAAACATCACAGGATCAAACGGGTAGCCGCCCAAGATCACTTGAAGCGTTTGGGTCAGATCCAAAGGTTTATTGGCGATTTCAGGGTATGTCTCTGTCCAAACACGACGGTAAACCTTTGGCGATGTCAAAACTGGCGCCGGGTTTGAAAATTCTGAGCGGTTGCTGATCTTGACAGCAATTTCGTTTTTTTGCTGTATTTTTTGCTGTATTGGCATCTTTTCACGATCAATGAGCGCAAACTCAGGTTGCCACTTTTGAATAAACAAACCCATTTGGTCAGCAGTCACAAGACAGAGCAATCCAAAAATTGCGCCTAAGAAAATAAAGCTTAGAATTTGTACTAGCTTATTTATCATCTTTTACACTAGATATCCGGTAGAGACATTGCGTTAACGGGTGACTGCGGTTTTATCTTTGTTATTCTAGGCTGTAGCCCTTTAAGACTTCAAGCGTGTTTAATTATTGATGCTCTAGAAATTAACTAATGTACCAAGCCACTTGTACTTTAGTCATGCTAGCGTATGATCATATTGGTGCGATTAACCAAATTGATGATTGTGATTTTAGGCCATTTTTAGAGGCCTTTCACTACCCTAAGAAAGGATGCCAAAATGCGCAATTTTATTTTTCTAATGTCCTTTACGGCTTTGTCTGCTTGCGACATACCCTTTGTTCCTTTCTTCTAAATTGAAGTGCGCTCATGAAACTGCGATCGCGTTTTGTTTTAGAACAGTTTCCAATGAGCATTAAAAATAGATCATTTAAAAGTTAACTTACACCGCATAAAAATTTAAAAACTTTTTATTTTATAAAAATAATTTTTTTATTAAATTTGTAGTTTTAAAAAGATAACACAAACTTTTACTATACTAAGTGAATTGATTTTAATTTCTTGTATTCACTGAATTTCATGCCCTAAACTGTAATTAATTGACATGAAATATAGTTCAAAGGACTTGTGTTGAATACTGTAGATAACCTCATACGCCGTGCGCGGATGTATAGCGGGCTTGTCATATTTTTGTATGTGACCGTGCACCTTGTAAACCACTCGACAGGCTTGATTAGTCTTGAGGCTATGGAAGGTCTTCGGCAACGCATCAGCGCGTTTAATAGACACATTATAGTGACTGGTATTTTGTACGCTGCATTACTTGTGCACGCGCTGTTAGGCTTTCAACATTTACTGACCCGGCGGTCTTTTAAAATGTCTGCAAAAGACTGGATACAATTGGTCACAAGCTTTATTTTGCCGCTTGCGTTGTTGCCGCATATGCTCGCCAGCAGCTACGCGCCAAGATTTAAAGATGCACAGGCGAACTATAAACTTGTTTTAGAAGGCACGCTTGAAGATGGCGGCATATATTTCATGGGTTTATTTGTGATTTTTGTCTGGGTGCATGGCATTATTGGCATTACATCAATGGTAAAATTTCATCCCGTTTACCAAAAATACAAAAACACATTTTTAGTGGGATCTTGGCTTTTACCAATTTTAGCCGTTCTGGGGGCATTTACTGCCAGTAAGGAATTGGCAACCGATATTGAGAACAACAAGATCATCATGGAACAAGTTTATGCCGACTCTAATATTGGAAAAGAACTAGAAGCCGAATTAATGCAAACGAGCGATATGCTCATGCTGAATTATCTTTATGTCTTGCTTGGAGTAATTCTCTTTGTTTTTGTGGTTCATCAGGTCAGAAAAGCGTTTCGCAAAATAAAAATCACCTATCCCAACGGCAAAGAAGTAAGGGTGACCAAAGGCACCTCCATTCTAGAGGCTAGCCGCGAGCATCGCATCGGGCATGTTTCCATGTGTGGCGGTCGGGGGCGATGCTCGACCTGCCGTGTGCGCGTGATGTCGGATGTAGAATCACTGCCACCTCGCAACGGGATTGAGACCACCGTGGCCGAGAGGCTTTCGTTGCAAGATAATGTAAGATTGGCCTGTCAGTTACGCCCTACAACTTCGTTAGAAGTGCGCCCATTGGTCAATGCACCGGTTGAAAGCCTTACCACCGAAGACCGAGAGTCGCTCTGCGGACGAGAAGAAGAGATCGTAGTCATGTTTGTCGACCTACGTGGCTTCACAGCGATTTCAGAAAAGCTTTTGCCCTATGATACTGTTTATCTGCTCAATCAGTATTTCAAGATTGCAGGCGAAGCGATCGTGCGATCGGGTGGGAGAATTGATAAGTTCATTGGTGACGGTATCATGGCTTTGTTCACCGATGGCAGTGGGGTTGAAGAAAATTCCAAAAATGCACTTCTTGCAGCTGGGAAGCTTGCGGAGGGTTTGAAAGAGCTGAGCAACGAAACCACAAGCGATTTTGGTTCAGATTTAAATTTTGGTATCGGCATCCACGCAGGCACATCTGTTGTTGGCGCTATGGGATATGGTGAAAATATCACCGATACAGCCATTGGCGACTGCGTTAATGTTGCCAGCCGGTTGGAACAGCTGACCAAAGAAGAAGAGTGTCAGTTGATCGTCACTTCCGATTTATATCAAAGATCAGGGCTTGCTGTAAAAGCATCTTACGAGAAAAATGTAACTGTAAAGGGCAAAACAAAAGCATTTAAAATATCGGCATTTAAAGACGCGTCAGCTATTCAAATCTAACTCTGGTGCTAAAAAATGAAACTGGCGTAGGCAGCAGGCCGGCGCAAAATACCGGCCTGAAGCAGTTATACTTTAAGCCATACTAGACCCACAAATCATAAAGCTGGCTGAGCGCAACAACGATAAAGCATATTGAATAGACCGCCTTCCAAAGACCAAAAGGTGCCACTTTGGCAAATTGACCAGAATAGCTTGCAGCTTCTTGCTCATCCATATCTGCAATCCAGTTCTTGAATTGATCCATTTGATTGTTGCCCGCAAGAAACACAAAAATTGCAGTGGTGACAACCAGTGCTGAAGTGGCCAAAACGGCCTCGGTTCCTTGGGATATAATATAAAGCGTGACCAAGTTTGAAACCACCCCTGTAAAGGTTACCCACTGAAAATCGCGACCAATTGTACTTCCGGCTATAGCCCGAGTTTGTCTGTCCATTGCTGCAGTATCCATAAATTTTTCCTCACAAAAAAGTTAGCATCCAAGAGAAAGCTTACACTCCAATGGAAAATAATGGCAAGATTTTTAAGGTTAATATATGACTGTATCCATTTGAACTTAAACAGCTATATTTTTTTAGCCCAGTAAAACTAAAGTCTATACTCCACTTAAAGACGGGTGATGTATTCTGCAGCCACCACAAATAAAACCAGCCCAACAAACGTGCCTAAACCAGCGATCAGAAAGAACCTATTTTTAACTGGTTTTCCGTCAATAATTTCGCTTCGCGGCAGTGCTTTACGTGCTAAAACCACCAATAAAGCCACAAAAATTAGAAATAAGCTCAGTCTAATTATTAATATCATTTTTCTCTCACTTTGTTTGACCCGATTATATCACCCTCAAACACAAAAATCAGATAAATGTTGTCTTGCTTGGTGGTGTAGCGGAAGGTCTATAAAATAATCGGCAGATCCAGAATTAAGCAGGTGTTTAAATCTTAGATCTAGACCGACACTGCAGAGATATAAACCTGATAAAGCAGGTTTTATACATTTATGCGGATAACGTGGTACCCAAGGCCGGACTCGAACCGGCACGCCCGTTAAGGCGGGGGATTTTGAATCCCCTGCGTCTACCATTCCGCCACTTGGGCACTGTCGATGGTTTTAACGCGGCTTTTGCACGGCGTCCAGAGGCAAAGCACGCTTGACCACCAAACAATTGCATGCTCAATGCCAGTAACTTTAACCAACTGAATCGTTTAAATGATTAGATCGCTTTACAACTGGACAATGGCGCTTGCCGACCACCCACGTGCCCTTTGGGCGTTGGCACTGGTGGCCTTTGCAGAAAGCTCATTTTTTCCGATCCCACCTGATGTTCTGCTGATCCCGATGATCATTGCAGCACCTCACCGAGCGTGGCTTTATGCTGGTGTGGCGCTTATTGCCTCGGTTTTAGGGGGCCTTTTGGGCTATGCGCTTGGCGCGCTGGCTTTTGAGCAAATTGCTCATCCAATTTTGATATCCCTCGGCAAAGCCGATGCGGTTGCTGAATATGCGCAACGCTTTAACGATGTTGGGGTCTGGACGATCCTCACGGCCGGCGTAACTCCTTTACCGTTCAAAGTAATCACAATAATGTCAGGTGCAACGGCAATGCCGTTGGGTTTATTTATAGTAACAGCCTGTATTGCACGCGGGCTTAGGTTTTTTGCGGTTGCGCTTTTGCTTAAAATTTACGGGGCAGCAATTCGAACCTTTATAGAGCGTTATCTGGGATGGATGTTTTTGCTGTTTATCCTACTCTTTATAGGGGGGATTTATGGAACGAGGTTCTTATGACACCAAAGCAACTTGGGCTTACTGCTGGATTAGGGTCTGCCGCACTTTTAATAGGCGCGTTTGGCTTTGAATATTTGGGCGGGCTTGCCCCTTGCAAAATGTGCCTTTGGCAAAGATACCCCCACATAGCGGCGGTTGTGATCTGCTTGGTCTTTTATGCTTTTCAAAACCGGGCGGTGGCTGCATTTGGCGCTACAGCCTGTCTTACAACAGCAGGAATAGGTTTTTTCCATGCTGGAGTTGAGCAAGGGTGGTGGGAAGGACCAAAAAGTTGCACCAGTGGCGCCATAGAAGGGCTGAGTACAGATGATCTAATCAATCAAATCATGGCCGCCCCAATGGTGCGCTGTGATGATATACCTTGGGCGCTTTGGGGCGTATCAATGGCGGGTTGGAATACTATTTTATCATTTGCTCTTATGAGCCTGTGGCTGATGGCTCTGCGGCGCCTCTAGCCTGCCTTTTTTGTGCTTAGCAAAAGATTTGTTTCACTTTTGGCCACCCCTTCAAAACGCCGAATCTGGGTTAGAATTTCATCCAACTCATCAAGAGAATCGGTACCAATTTCAGCAATTAAATCCCATTGCCCGTTTGTGGCATGCACTGCGCGCACTTGAGGCAGACCATGTAGCAAACGGATGACCCGTTCTGTACCGCGCCCTTCGACATTAATCATCATATATCCGCGAACAGGATCGACTTTGGTGTCATCCTTCAAAACCACCGAGAAGCCTAAAATTTCACCTGACTTCTGCAATCGATCAATACGCGCCCGAACGGTCGTGCGCGACACTCCAAGCAAAATTGCTAAATTCGATAAAGAGGCCCGCGCATCATGCCGTAATGCTGAAATGAGCTTTTGATCTAATTGACTTGGCATATTTCGTTTTGCATCCTTTATATTCCAATTCGGTAATTTAAATACATATTGTACAAATTGATAACTGTTTAATAGCACATTTTGATCAGATATTGATGTATAGATAGGAAATATCCATGCAACATGTCAATTGTATTTTAATCGGCGCTCCTGTGGACAGCGGCAAGCATCGCAAAGGGTGCGTCATGGGCCCAGACGCCTATCGCACTGCAAACTTGCCACAAGTATTGAGCGATTTGGGGTACGATGTCACCGATCTGGGAAATCTCACAGCGGTGGCTGCCACCACTGAAAACGTACCCGACAATCCCACCGAGCTGTCGCAAACCATCGGATGGACCAACCAGCTTGCCGAGGCTGGCGTTGCCGCCTTTAAAGATGGGATACCGATTTTTCTTGGTGGAGATCACGCTTTAAGTCTTGGCTCTGGCCTGGCTGCAGCGCGCCATGCCCAGCACTGCGGCCGGCCGCTGTATATCTTGTGGCTGGATGCCCACAGCGACTTTCACACCCCTGAAACCACGATGTCTGGCAATTTGCATGGGACACCTTTGGCCTATCTGACCGGAAGAAATGGGTTTTTAGGCTTTCCACAAAATGACGCCCCTGTCCCAGATCACCAAGTATGCATTCTAGGGCTAAGGTCGGTTGACCAAGCCGAAAAGAACGCTCTGCAACAGAGCGAAATTCAGTTTTATGATATGCGGGCTATCGACGAACAAGGCATCAAGCGCCCACTTCAATCTTTTTTGGATCAGGTTAAGGCCAACAATGGCTTGCTACATGTTTCATTAGATGTGGATTTCCTAGATCCCTCAGTTGCGCCAGCGGTTGGCACATCGGTGCCTGGCGGCGCAACTGTCCGAGAAGCCCACCTGGTGATGGAAATTCTCTACGATAGCGGCTTGATGACTTCGCTTGATCTGGTTGAATTGAACCCGTTTTTGGATGAACGCGGACGCACGGCACAAGTGATGGTGGACCTTGCAGCATCGGCACTTGGCCGGCGGGTATTTGACCGCCCTACCCATGGTTATTTCTGAGGATAGGAATATGACACCTTGCCCATCTCAAAAAGCGCTTGTTCCATTTGTATCAGTTGATCAAATGATGCAATTGATCAATCATACTGGTTTGACACAAATGATGATTGGCCTCAGCGAATACATTGAAACCGATTTTAAAAGATGGGAGCTTTTTGACAAAACCCCGCGCGTTGCCAGTCATTCTATGGAGGGCGTGATCGAGCTTATGCCAACGTCAGACGGCGAGATGTATGGGTTCAAATACGTCAATGGTCACCCCAAAAACACCAAAGATGGTTTGCAAACCGTCACCGCCTTTGGCCTACTTGCCGATGTCACCACGGGCTATCCCGTGTTGCTGTCAGAAATGACACTTCTAACAGCGCTGCGCACAGCGGCCACATCGGCCATGGCAGCCAAATTCCTTGCGCCCAAAGGCGCAAAAACCATGGCGATGATTGGCAATGGGGCGCAAAGCGAATTTCAAAGCCTCGCAATGCAAGCACTCTGCGGCATCACTCATGTCCGGCTTTATGACATTGATCCCTTGGCGACCCAAAAAGCGGCGGTGCATCTGGCCGCAGCCGGTTTAAAAGTCACCGCATGTAAAACCGCGCAAGAGGCTATTGAGGGCGCTCAAATAATCACCACTTGCACCGCTGACAAACAATACGCCACTATTTTAACCGACAACATGGTCGGCTCAGGAGTGCATATAAATGCCATCGGCGGGGATTGCCCGGGTAAAACCGAACTGCACCGCGATATTCTTTTGCGCTCAGATATTTTTGTCGAGTTCCCACCACAAACCCGGATTGAAGGCGAACTTCAACAATTACCCGATGATTATCCTGTTGAGCAGCTTTGGAAAGTTATTACGGGCCAAACAATCGGGCGGCGCTCAGACAACCAAATCACCCTTTTTGACAGTGTTGGATTTGCCATCGAAGATTTCTCATCACTGCGCTATATTCGCGATCTGATCAAAGGCACAGACTTTTTTAGCCCGCTTGACATGCTGGCTGATCCGGATGATCCGAGGGATTTATATGGCATGCTGCAAAGAGCGCAATAGTGAATTTCAAATACGTAAATAAGTAATTATTTCAGATCACTAACGAAATAACTTAAACATAATCTGCCCGCTGAAGCGAGTATTTTGCCATTTTCTCATTCAATGTCCGGCGGGGTAAACAGAGCTCTTCCATCACTTTGCCAATAGACCCCTTGTGACGGCGCATTGTGTTTTCAATAAGCATCTTTTCAAAAGCTTCAACATATTCTTTCAGCGGTTTACCTTCGGTGGTGACCACGCTTGTGGCCTCTTCTGCGTCGCTCATTAGCAAAGAGGCAATCGTACCTTCGCCGCGGCGCGACTGCAAAACAGCCCGCTCTGCAAGATTGGTCAACTGGCGAACATTTCCATGCCAGGGCGCCTGAAGCAGCTGCGCGGCCTCCTGAGCCCCTATACCAGGGGTTTGACAGCCATATTCATCCGAAAATGCCTCGCTTAATTGATTAAATATTTCCAAAACATCATTGCCACGCTGTCGCAGGGGTGGCACGGTGATATGCAAAGCTCCAAGCCGATAAAAAACATCTTTTCGCAGCCTATTTTGCAATGTTTGCCCTTGTTCCTGTAGATTGCTGATCGCCAGAACCCGTGTCTCAGGCGGTGTGCCTTGGGCATTAAGAGTGCTTAATAGCTTGGCTTGGACCTGTTCACTAAGTGTTTCGATATCTTCAAGAACCAATGTGCCTCCGCGGGCTTCCTCAAAAGCGGGAAAAAATGGATCTTCTGGTAAAACCGGACCAAAAAGACGGCGCATCAAAGCCGCCTCATCAAAGGCTGAACAAGACACCAGCGCAAACTTTTTGCCGGCGCGCGCACCCACAGCATGCAGGGCATGGGCGACCAAAGTTTTTCCGGTTCCAGTTTCACCTTCGATCAGGATATGCCCATCGGCTTGGCCTAGATCTAAAATCTCTTCACGCAACCGTTCCATCGCGGGTGACTTACCGATCAGCTTTTTCATCAACTGTGGTCCATCGCCCAAGTCGCGCCGCAAGGCCCGATTGTCCAAAGTCAACCGCCGGGCTTTTGAGGCCCGCTGCGCCAACTCGCTCATCCGGTCAGGGTTAAACGGCTTTTCAAGAAAATCGAAAGCCCCCATGCGCATGGCTTCGACGGCCATGGGCACATCGCCGTGACCCGTAATCATAATCACTGGAAGCGCGCTGTCCTGCGCCATTAATTTGCGCAAAAATTGCATGCCATCCATATCAGGCATCTTGATGTCCGAAATCACTATTCCGGCGTATTCGCTGTCAATGGTACACAACGCTTCCTTGGCGCTGGCAAAGCTTTCGGTATCGTAGCCCGACAGCGCGAGCCATTGGCTGATAGACAGCCGCATATCTTTTTCATCATCAACAATTGCAATTTTTAAGGCTTTGGTCATGGTCTACTCAGCTGCTTCAACGGGGGGAGAGTTTACTTTATTTTCATCAAATATAGGGAGTTTAACTTCAAATACAGCCCCCCCATCACTGGCGTTTCTGGCGGTCAGCCTTCCGCCGAGATCGGTAACAATCCCGGATGAGATTGCCAAGCCGAGACCCACGCCATCCCCCGGCTCTTTGGTGGTATGAAAAGGTTCAAACAAAAGCTCTAAATCTTTGATCCCAGGACCATTGTCGCGTACGCTGAGCGTAACGGTTTCGCCTTTGCTTAATATGACCTCGATCTCGGGATCGCTTACTGTTTTCAACGCGTCCAGCGCATTGCGTAAAAGGTTGATAAGCACCTGCTCTATGCGCATTCTATCGCCCATCACCAGCACACTTTGATCCGGTGCAATCTGGCGAATCCGTACATTCGAATGTTTTAGTTGCGGCTCCATCATTGATAAAGACGAGGCTAGCGCGTCAGCCATATCCAGAGGCTCAAAATTTTCCCCGCCCTTGCGCGCATAGGATTTTAATTGCCGAGTAATTGCCCCCATCCGCTCGATCAAACCGTCAATGCGGTGAAAGGCCGACAGCGCCTCCTCCGGCCGGTTTCGTTTGAGCAAAAGCGCCGCGCCTGCAAGATAGGTTTTCATCGCTGCAAGCGGTTGGTTTAATTCATGACTTACGGCTGCCGACATTTCCCCCAAGGCAGCCAGCTTTGAGCTTTGCGCCAAAGACTGCTCAGCAACGGCAAGAGTTTTTTGCACTTTTTCCCGCTCTGAAATTTCCCGTTGTAACCTTGCATTCAAATCCCGCAAGTCTTCAGATTCACGTTGAAAAAACATTAATCGCAGCACAGTACGGCGGTTTGATAGATAAAACACACCCACAAACAAAATGGCAAAGCCCATGATTTCCAGCGCCAAGATACCATTCACCCGTTCGCGCACGCTGGCATAGGTGGTAAAAGAAATGATCTGCCATCCGCGAAACGGAATTTGCCCTTCTATGCGCATCACTGCTTCGCCCTGGACATAGGCATCTGCCGGCAATGACGCCCAATCACTTGTCACACGCATGGCCCGCTCAATGGCATTTTGCGGCGGCTGGCGGCGCAGCGCTATGGTTTCCGTCAGACCGCGCCATTTCGGTTCGGTGGCCAGAACAATCTTTCCCTCGCTGCCGATAACAAGCACAGCATCGGAAATACCCGCCCAAGCCCTTTGAAATTTTTGCAAATCAACCTCGACCAAAATCACACCAATGATCTGGCTTTGAAATTCCACCTGACGGGAATAGAAAAAACCTGCCTCACCATTGTCTTTTTCAGCCACAGAAAAAACTGTAATGTTTGACTGTAGCGCATCTAGAAAATAAATTTGGTCACTGTGCAACTTGCCCAGATTATTGCGGTCGGTTGAGGCCACAGTGCGGCCTTCACCGTCCAAAAGCATCAAAGACGCCGCACCGATTTCTTCGACAAAACTCATCAAGCGCTGGGTTGATCGGGAAAAATCCGCCGAGTTCAACGCTCCTATAAGCTCAGGGTCACGCGACAGCAGCTGCGGGACTATAGAATTGCGCTGCAATTCGCTTAGAATATTGCCGCCATAAAGCGCCAGACGCAGTTCTGCCTTGTTTTGTGTCGATTGGGTGAACCTGTCGGTTAAAATAGTATTGGTCAACCATAGTGTCGCCCCGGCCAAGACGAATAGCACGCCCAAAATCACGCGAATCTGCCAAGGAAACGAGCGGAGAGGTTGCGGCGGTACCTCAATGGATTCGGTATGATCACTGGTCATCTTAAGCCAGTTTATACCTTAGTTTTCCAAAGCTGTCAGGTGGTCGCCATCTGCTCAATCAAACCGGCAAAAAACGGCTGACCATCGGCACGCGAGTATGTTGCATCTAACGCGCGCTCGGGATGCGGCATCATGCCAAGAACACGGCGGTTTTCTGATAGCACACCGGCAATATCATCCACAGAGCCGTTGGGATTTTCGACATATCGGAAGGCAATTCTCTGTTGATCCTGCAACGCTGCTAAATCACCTGGGCTCAGATTGTAATTGCCTTCGTGATGAGCGATTGGGATGCTGATCAACTGGTCTTTGGCATAGCCACTGGTAAAGGCGCTCTCGGTTGTCTCAACGCGAAGCTCGACTGATTTGCAAATAAATTTCAGCCCGGCGTTGCGCATCAATGCTCCGGGCAGCAAACCGGTTTCAGTGAGTATTTGAAACCCGTTACACACCCCAAGAACAAAGCCGCCACGCTTGGCAAAGTCAATCACCGAGCGGCAAATCGGCGAGCGGCCTGCGATGGCCCCGCAACGTAGATAATCACCAAAGGAAAACCCGCCGGGAATGGCCACCACGTCCAATCCATCGGGCAGATCTGTATCTTTGTGCCATACCATTGTGACATCGGCGCCGGCCTTGCGCAGCGCAACAGCCATGTCGCGATCACAGTTTGATCCGGGGAAAACAAGAACCGCAGCGCGCATCACAAAAACTCGACCGAATAGCTTTCGATCACCGTGTTGGCCAATAGCTTTTCGCACATCGCATCCACGTCGAATTTGGCTTTCTCAGGATCAGTTTCGTTCAGATCCAGTTCTATAACCTTGCCCTGCCGAACCCCTTCCACGCTATTATAGCCGAGCGCCCCAAGCGCATGGCGAACAGCTTCGCCCTGAGGGTCCAGAACACCGGGTTTTAACATCACGTGTACACGGGCTTTCATCGGCTACCTTTCTTTTCTTTCTTGTTGCGCAAATGCGCTTAGCTAATCAATGTAGGTTTGCTTGCTACCGGAGTGTTTTTTGCCAAAACCCCCAACCGCTGAGCAACTTCTGTGTAGGCGTCTGTCAAACTGCCCAAATCCCGTCTAAAGACATCTTTATCCAGCTTTTGGCCAGTTTCGATATCCCATAAACGGCAACTGTCCGGGCTAATTTCATCGGCCACCAAAAGACGCTGAAAATCACCATCATAAACCCGCCCGATTTCAATTTTGAAATCAACAAGCCGAATACCGACACCCAGCATAAGGCCCGATAGAAAATCATTTACCCGCAGCGCAAGGCTAAGAATGTCATCCATGTCCTGCTGCGTTGCCCAGCCAAAAGCAGCAATATGCTCTTCGGTGACCAAAGGGTCCCCCAAGGCATCGTCTTTGTAGCAATATTCAACAATGGGCCGCGGCAGCCGCATGCCCTCTTCCAGCCCTAAGCGTTTGCAAATTGTGCCTGCTGCAACATTGCGAACAATCACTTCAAGCGGAATAATTTCGCAATTGCGGATCAGTTGCTCGCGCATATTTATCCGCTTGAGGAAATGGGTCGGAACGCCGATTTCATTCAGTCCGTTCATAAAAAATTCGGACAGCCGATTATTAAGCACACCTTTGCCGTCGATAACGTCTTTTTTCTCTGCATTGAATGCAGTGGCATCATCTTTGAAATATTGAACCAGTGTGCCTGGCTCCGGTCCTTCATAAAGTATTTTTGCCTTGCCTTCGTAAATCTTTGTGCGACGGGCCATTGGGTCTCTTTCTGAGGGGGTAGTAGTATCGTCTTCGGATGACGCTGTCTTAAATCAAGCCATCGGCACCCGCAAGCGTTCTTGGTCCTTGTTTCTATAAATATACGGCCCCATATCTTTTAAATAGCAATGGGAGCGGACAGAACCATGACAACTTTTGACGAACGCGAAAACGCGTTTGAGGCCAAATTTGCCCTCGATAGTGAATTGCAGTTTAAAGCCGAAGCACGGCGAAATAAATTAATTGGGCTCTGGGCTGCTGATTTGCTCGGTATTGTGGGTGAAAAAGCAAAGGAATACGCGCTTGATGTCATCCGATCGGACTTTGAAGAACCTGGCGATGAAGATGTGCTTCGAAAATTGACCACGGATTTGCAGCACAAAGCCAGCGAAAGCGAAATTAGGTCTCAACTTGTGGCTTTCATGATCAAAGCCAAAGAGCAATTGCGCAATGAGCTATAGGCCATATTTTTCATAATAGTGATGAAAATTTGGAGTTTGAATTGTTCCACGGCCTATGTCACCGCATGGCCAAATCTATGAGGTGATACTATGGCCAATGCCCTTACGAAAATGCTTTCTGAACGCGAATGGATTTTAGCGGATGGGGCAACCGGAACCAACCTATTTAATATGGGCCTGTTATCTGGGGATGCCCCTGAGTTTTGGAACGACACAGCGCCGCAAAAGATTAAAGCTCTTTATCAAATCGCAGTTGATGCAGGCTCAGATCTTTTTTTAACCAATAGTTTTGGAGGCAACGCCGCACGCTTAAAGTTGCATGATGCGGCTCACCGGGCAGCGGAATTGTCGCGTATGGCAGCTGAGATAGGCCGCGAAGTGGCTGATCGCGCAAATCGCGATATCATTGTTGCCGGCTCGGTTGGACCTACGGGTGATATCATGCAACCCGTCGGAACCCTAAGCCACGCAGATGCTGTTGAAATTTTTCATACGCAGGCTGCCGGGCTGAAAGACGGGGGCGCGGATGTGCTTTGGCTGGAAACCATTTCCGCACCCGAAGAATACCGCGCGGCCGCCGAAGCCTTTGCCCTCGCGGATATGCCATGGTGCGGCACCATGAGTTTTGACACCGCCGGACGGACAATGATGGGTCTGACGGCACCGGCCATGGTAGAGATGGTGAAAAGCCTTGAAAATCCCCCCTTGGCCTTTGGGGCAAATTGCGGCACTGGCGCTTCGGATTTGCTGCGCACAGTCCAAGGGTTTTCTGCGGTCAAACCCCAGACCCCGATCATTGCAAAAGGCAATGCAGGCATTCCCAAATATGTTGATGGCCATATCCACTATGATGGCACCCCGGAACTGATGGCCGACTATGCAGTAATGGCGCGCGACAGCGGGGCACAGATTATCGGCGGGTGCTGCGGCACAATGGGGGTGCATCTATCCGCTATGCGAGAGGCTTTAGAAACCCGCCCCAGAAGCGAAAAGCCATCGCTTGATGCTATCCGCACCGCCTTGGGTGATTTTTCTTCAACCAGTGACGGGACCGGATCAGACAGCGCGCCAGCACGCCGACCACGCCGGCGGAGGGCGGCGTCCTGATCACCCGACCCTTAAACGTTAGGATCGCCCCACAAACACTTTAAAAAAGCTCCATCTGCGCACCGGCTGCGACAGGCACTTTAAAGAGATCGCAGGTCAGTTTCGGCACTTTTTCAAGCAGTCCCAAGCGTCGAATTGCAACTTGAAACCGTTGCTCAATCAGCGCTGCATAGGGTCCCTCACCGCGCATCCGGCGACCCCAGTCAGAGCGGTATAATGCGCCCCCATGCATGCTGCGCAGATGACCTAATACCCGTGCCGACTTATTTGGTTGATGGGTAGCCAGCCAGTCTTGAAATAAATTAGAGACCTCTCTTGGCAAGCGCAGCGCAATCCAGCTGGCACTGCACGCGCCTGCCTTTTTGCCAGCGGCTAAAATTGCCTCTAATTCGTGATCGGTCAGCCCCGGGATCAAAGGCGAGGCCATAACCCGCACCGGGATACCGGCATCAGCCAATTTCCTAATCATCTCCAAACGGCGGAACGGCGCTGGGGCTCGAGGCTCCATTTTGCGCGCCAGATCACGATCTAATGTGGTGATTGAAATTCCCACGCGGGTTAAACCGCTTGCCGCCATTGGCGCCAGTATATCAATGTCGCGTTCCACCAACGCACCGCGTGTGACAATCGCAACGGGGTGCTGGCACTCGGATAGAACCTGCAAACAAGACCGCGTAATCTCATACTTTTTCTCGATTGGCTGATACGGGTCAGTATTGGTGCCAATTGCAATCGGCTTCACCACATATTTCGAATTTGCGAGCTCTTGGCGCAACACCATCGCCGCTTTGGGGCGCGCAATCAGTCGGGTTTCAAAATCAATGCCCGCAGACAGCCCCAAAAATCCATGGCTGGGTCGGGCATAGCAATAGCTGCACCCATGCTCGCAGCCACGATAGGGATTTATCGACCTGTCAAAAGGCAAATCTGGAGAGCGATTATAACTAATCACCCGGCGCGGCAGTTCTTCTGCCACCAAGGTACGCAGCACCTTGGGGGCGATTTGCGTATCAGCCCAACCATCATCAAAGCCGACTGTTTCCAAACGGTCAAACCTATTTCTGGGGTTCTGACGACTGCCGCGAGCCTTAAGAATACTGCCGGAGACCGGGTGAATTGACTGCATACTGCCCAATATCGAACAAAGCATGAACATTTGCAATGAAATTCATATAGAACATGAAAATATTTTTGTGGTCTTTGTGAAATTCCACAGCTAAGTCGGCTTTAAAACGCCCCATGTCGTAAATTGCCAAGTTTGCTGGGAATAAACTAGCCAAAGGTGAATAAATATTAGGCGAAAGCACAGAATAAAAGGGAACATAAATGTCTGACCAAGAAGACGACATCATCCTGTCGGAACTGGACGACGAAGAACTCGTCCAGCAGATGTTCGACGACCTTTATGACGGGCTCAGAGAGGAAATCGAAGAAGGCGTCAATATCCTGCTTGAGCGTAAATGGCAGCCCTATGACGTTCTCACCAAGGCACTCGTGGGCGGCATGACCATTGTCGGTCAGGATTTCCGAGACGGCATCCTATTTGTACCCGAGGTTCTGCTGGCGGCAAATGCCATGAAAGGCGGGATGGCCATTCTAAAACCCCTCTTGGCCGAAACCGGTGCGCCCAGAGTTGGCAAGATGGTGATTGGGACTGTTAAAGGTGATATCCACGATATTGGAAAAAACCTCGTATCCATGATGATGGAAGGCGCCGGTTTTGAAGTGGTGGATTTGGGTATTAATAACCCGGTTGAAAACTATATTGAGGCGCTTCAAACGGAAGACGCCGACATTCTTGGAATGTCCGCCCTGCTCACTACCACAATGCCCTACATGAAAGTGGTCATCGATACGATGGTTGAAATGGGCATGCGTGATGATTACACTGTTCTTGTTGGCGGGGCGCCACTGAATGAAGAGTTCGGAAAAGCCATCGGCGCTGATGCCTACTGCCGCGATGCAGCAGTTGCCGTTGAAACCGCCAAGGAAATGATGGCGCGCAAACACAATCAGGTGACAGCTTAGTCCGTTTAAGCTGTCCGCTTCGCTTACTTTGTGCTGCGCCAAACCGGCCAAAACGGCCAAGAGGAAAGCTATGCAGCCAAGCGATGCTCTGCTGACCCGCCAAGGATTGTCCCCTGAAAGCAAAGGGGGAAGTATTCTTTTGGTCGCCTGCGGGGCGCTTGCACGCGAAATCCTTGAGCTAATCCGCCTTAATCATTGGCAGCATATGGATTTGCAATGTCTTCCAGCGATTTTGCACAATTCACCGGATAAAATCACCCCTGCAGTGCGCGATATCGTCATGGCCAAACGCTCTGACTACGACAGTATTTTCGTTGTCTACGCAGATTGTGGAACCGGGGGGCTGCTAAAAGCGGCCTGCGATGAACTTGGGGTTGAAATGATTGAAGGGCCGCATTGTTATTCCTTTTTTGAAGGCAATGACGTCTTTGACAAAAGAGATGAGGCAACAGCCTTTTACCTAACAGATTTTCTAGCACGGCAATTTGAAGCCTTTGTCTGGAAACCGCTTGGACTTGATCGCCATCCCGAGCTGCGCGATATGTATTTCGGCAATTACGAAAAGCTGGTGTATCAGGCCCAAACCGATGATCCAGAGCTCACCAAAACCGCCCGTGCCTGCGCCGACCGTTTGGGGCTTGCTTTCGAGCGGCGCCTAACGGGATATGGCGATCTGGAAACCAACCTAAAGGCTCAAGCCTAAGGCAGATGAGGGCTACGCGCCCGTTGCGCTGTCTTTAATCCGTTGGATCATGGCCCGCAGACCATTGGAACGCTGTGATGACAAATGCTCATTCAACCCCAAACGCGCCAATTCCGCTTCGGCGTTTACGGCAGAAATCTGCGCTAAACTCAGACCGTTAAACAGACTGCGCAAGAGCGCGATCAGTCCGCGTACGATAACCGCATCACTGTCACCGTCAAACTGAAAGCTATCTTTGGAAATACTAATATGCAGCCAGACCTGACTGGCACAGCCATCAACCTTTGTTGCCGGCACTTTCAAAGCCTCGTTCAAAGGCGGCATGGATTTGCCCTGCTCAATCACATAACGATATCGATCTTCCCAATCCTCTAGGAATTCAAAATCTTCAACAATATCTTCAAAGGCTGGCGTTGCCATTATTTTCTCACTTACTTCATGGCCGGATAGTACCGTTCCTTAGAACTACTTAGAGCGCTGGCCCGTAAAGGTCCAGCGCCAGCGCATTTTTATAGCGCGCCGCCCGGCACAGGAATTGTCTGAACCGATTTCCCTTTGGCAATTAGCGCAATTTCACCTTTGCACAGACGCAGGGCGTCTTCACCAAAGGCTTCGCGGCGCCAACCGCTTAGAGACGGCAAATCACGCTTTCCAGCGGCGATGGCATCAAGCTCGGATGTCG
Organism: Rhodobacteraceae bacterium Araon29; assembly: GCA_039640505.1. Classification (NCBI taxonomy): domain Bacteria; kingdom Pseudomonadati; phylum Pseudomonadota; class Alphaproteobacteria; order Rhodobacterales; family Paracoccaceae; species Rhodobacteraceae bacterium Araon29. The sequence continues at coordinate 2,113,190 of CP046865.1, forward strand.
CCGCGATCAATTTGGCTGCCACCCCCATGGTTTCGGTTTTGGACTTTAGAAGCACCCGCAATAAATCTGCCAAGGCTGGATTAACCTGAAGCTTTTCTTCTTCGCCAGGGGCGGAGGGTAGATCTTCTTTGGATAGGTTCTGCGCGGCTTTAACCGCCGCGATGATACCCTCGGCAATCTCGCCTTTGCGCGCTTCGCGCAGCAATAGCCGTGAACGCTTCAGATCTTCGTATCCCGCCGGTTTTGACGAGGCCAACTCGATTAAAGCATCATCTTTATAAACACGGTTGCGCGGGATGTTACGCTGCTGCGCATAGGTTTCGCGAAATTGTGCCAAGCTGCGCACAGTTGCCAAAAAACGGGGCGAATTTGATCGTGTTTTGATCCTCCGCCAGGCCTCCTCAGGCCGAACGATATAGGTTTCCGGGCTCTTCAATATTTCCAGTTCTTCACGCACCCAGCGTGCTCGGCCATTTTGACTAAGCTTTTGCGCCAAAAACTCATAAATCTGGCGTAAATGGGTCACATCAGCCAAAGCATAGGTTTTTTGCGCATCGGTCAAAGGCCGCTGCGACCAATCTGTAAAGCGGGACGATTTATCAAGCGATTGCTTGGCAATTTTGCGCACTAAGGTTTCATAGCCCACTTGTTCGCCAAACCCGCAGACCATCGCCGCCAGCTGGGTGTCAAACAAAGGCTTTGGAATGACTTTAGCGTCCACATAGAATATCTCAATATCCTGCCGCGCTGCGTGGAACACCTTGACGACATTTTCATTTTTAAAAAGCTCATAAAGCGGATCAAGCGATAATCCGTCAACCAGCGGATCGACCAGAACTGCGTTGTCAAGCAATTTGCCCGGCAAAGCCAATTGGATCAAACAAAGTTTTGAGTAATAACTACGCTCGCGCAAAAATTCGGTATCAACCGTTACATATTCGCAAGTTCGCGCTTGTTCGCAAAACTCGGCGAGTTCCTGGGTGGTTGTTAGTGTTTTCATTCAAGGTTTATCTTTTTTAGTTTCAACACCCCCATTTGCTGTTTAGGCCAGATCAGCCACAAAGAAAAGATGTCTCTTTAATGAAAATTCAGGGGCGCGTTGTTTCCCTGTACAAACTGGCGCAGAACTTTAGGATATAAAAGGTGTTCTTGCACTAATACCCGTGCCGCAAGCGCTTGTTCTGTATCACCGGGCTCAATCGGCACTCTGACCTGACCCAACACTGGACCACCATCCAATTCAGGGGTAACCAGATGCACTGAACAGCCCGCTTCATGATCGCCGGCCTCAAGCGCCCGTATATGGGTATTAAGCCCTTTATATTTTGGCAAGAGCGAGGGATGGATATTCAGCATCTTGCCCTGCCACCCCAGCACAAATCCCTCGGTCAGAATGCGCATAAAACCAGCCTGGCAAATTAAATCCAGCTGATAAGGCTTAAGGGTCTTATTCAGAACTGCTTCAAAAGCGGCACGGTCCTTGCCAAATGGCCGGTGATCCACAACTTCTGTTGGCACGCCCAGATCAGCCGCGCGCTGAAGACCCGCGGCCTGCGGATTGTTTGAGATCACAACAGCCGCGCGTGCAGGATGATCGCCGGTCATGCTTTTGACCAAAGCCACCATATTCGAGCCGCCACCAGAGATTAAGATGGCGACTTTTTTGCTCACAGCAAAGACCCATCATATATTACGTCTGGTACGTCAGTGACTTCGCCAAGCTTAACCACTGTTTCGCCTTGCGCAGCAAGCGCCTCAGCGACCGCATGAGAGCTCTGCCTGTCGACCACGATCACCATACCGATACCGCAGTTAAAGGTTTTAAGCATCTCTGCATTTGAAATACCGCCTTGCTTGGCAAGCCATTCAAACACCGGGGGAAGCATCCAGCTGTCTAAATTAATCCGCACGCCCTGCCCTTCACCAAGCACACGCGGAATATTTTCGGTCAAGCCACCTCCGGTGATATGGGCAAACCCGTGCACCCCGCCGGCAGCCATAGCCGCCAGACAGGATTTAACATAAAGCCGGGTCGGCGCCAGCAGCTCTGCGCCCATTGTATCGCCGCCAAACGGGCTTTGGGCATCCCAACCAAGTCCAGAAAGCTCAACCAGCTTGCGCACCAGTGAGTAGCCATTCGAATGCACACCGCTTGAGGACAGACCTAGCAGCATATCACCGTTTTGAACATCTTTGGGAAGTGAAGCCCCGCGCTCCATTGCGCCCACGGCAAAGCCTGCCAGATCAAAATCATCACCTGCGTACATACCGGGCATTTCCGCAGTTTCTCCACCAATCAGCGCACAGCCAGATTGCACACAGCCCTCGGCTATGCCCGCGATAATCCGAGTTGCGGTATCAACATCCAGTTGTCCGGTAGCAAAATAATCAAGGAAAAACAGCGGCTCAGCGCCTTGGCACACCAGGTCATTGACGCACATGGCCACCAAATCAATGCCGATGGTGTCAAAATGTCCGGTATCAATTGCAATCCGCAGTTTGGTTCCAACGCCATCTGTGGCCGAGACAAGAATAGGATCTTCAAAACCAGCCGCTTTAAGATCAAAAAGCCCGCCAAAACCGCCAAGCCCTGCCATTACGCCAGATCGGTTTGTCCGCTTGGCATGGGGCTTGATCTGTTCAACCAAGGCATTGCCTGCATCTATATCTACGCCTGCAGCTGCATATGTCAGTGCATTTTTACCTTCACTCATCCGCGCCTTCCTTATTCTTTGATCGCGAGTTAGCGGATTAGCGTAGAAACTGCAATCTGAAACCCTTGACCTTCTGGCCGCATATGATAGCAAGCCACGCAGGTCGGGCCTGTAGCTCAATTGGTTAGAGCAGAGCGCTCATAACGCTTTGGTTGGGGGTTCGAGTCCCTCCGGGCCTACCATTTGCATCATTCCAAATGGTTAAGGATTTTATAGACCCCCGCCCTTTAAGAATGATATCGCAGTTTGCTCTGAATGTTGAACCGTTGGCATGCTTGACCGCACCATCCAAAGACAGTGAAGGTTACGGCGACATATCCAATTCTCTATTTTTCCATGCGCCAGCAAACCCTATCGACCAGGCTCTACCTAAAGTGCTTGAGCGAGACCTGCCTTTTAAAATTTTGGATTATATAAATTCTAATAATTGCATTTAGGGAAATTTAAATTAACCCTTTTTTATCTTATAAAAATAACCGTAATATTAGTATTAAATTAATATCTACAGACTTAAAGAAAGCCTTCAAAAGTGTTTGAGGGCGCTTAAATTCTTCCCTCTTAATTTTTTTTGGGGAAAAGCCATGTTCATAGAAAATATCATAAACAAAACTGTAAGCTCTGAACTCTTAGAAGGAACTGAAATTAACGATAGTATCACCGGCCTAGAGGGCGATGATACGCTTTTGGGCCATGGCGGCAATGATAACCTAAACGGTGGCCAAGGAGACGATCAGCTATTTGGTGGCATCGGCGACGATACCCTGATTGGCGGAGCTGGAGCAGATCTACTTGACGCTGGCGGCAATAGCTATTGGGGTGATACTGCATCTTATCAGGGATCAGATGCGGCTGTGACGATTAGTTTGACCGATGGCACCGCGTTCGGCGGACATGCGGAAGGCGATACGCTCATCTCAATCGAGAATATTTCTGGCAGTGAGTTCAATGACCATCTGACCGGAAATAACCAGAAAAATATTTTAAGCGGCAACAACGGCGATGACGTTATAGTTGGTCTTGGTGGCAGCGATTGGCTTCAAGGCGGCGGCGGCAATGACCAGATTTTCGGTGGGGATGGCAACGATGGTCTATTTGGTGGCGCGGACGACGACTTCTTGCTTGGTGGGGCTGGAGCAGACCATATTGACGGCGGCAGCAGTATCTATGGCTCTTTAGGGGATACTGCATCTTATCAGGGATCAGATGCGGCTGTGACGATTAGTTTGACTGATGGCACCGCGTCCGGCGGACATGCGGAAGGCGATACACTCATCTCAATCGAGAATCTGACAGGCACAGAATTTGGCGATTATCTTGTCGGCAATAACGCGCGCAACGAATTTATCGGCTTTGCAGGGGATGACACACTTTTGGGGCTGGACGGCGATGACAGCCTAGTCGGCGGTGATGGAAATGACCAGCTTTTTGGAGGAGAAGACACCGACATCCTTATTGGTGGAGCTGGAGCAGACCTACTAGACGGTGGCAGCAATGATCGCTATTGGGGGGATACTGCATCTTACCATGGGTCAAATGCCGCTGTGACGATTAGTTTGACGGATGGCACCGCGTCCGGCGGACATGCGGAAGGCGATTGGCTCATCTCAATCGAAAATCTGACAGGTACAGAATTTGGCGATTATCTTGTCGGCAATGACACGCGCAACGAGCTTTTCAGCTTGGCAGGGGATGACACGCTTTTAGGGCTGGACGGCGATGACAGCCTAGAAAGCGGCGATGGAAATGACCAGCTATTTGGTGGCACGGGCAGCGACTTCTTGATTGGTGGGGCTGGAGCAGACCGACTTGACGGCGGCGGCAATAGCGCGTGGGGGGATACTGCACTTTATCAGGGATCAGATGCGGCTGTGACGATTAGTTTGACGGATGGCACCGCGTCCGGCGGACATGCCGAAGGCGATACGCTGCTCTCAATCGAGAATATTTCTGGCAGTGGGTTCAATGACCATCTGACCGGAAATAACCAGAAAAACCAGCTGAGTGGCGGTTTGGGCGATGACATTATGGTTGGTCTTGGTGGAAACGACTGGATTCAAGGCGGCGATGGAAATGATCAAATTTTCGGCGGGGATGGCAACGACAAGCTCAGTGGCCACAATGGTGCAGATACCATTGATGGCGGCGAAGGGGTGGATGAAGTGAACTATTCTATGAGCTATACTGGCGTGAATGTTAACTTGGAAACCGGCATTGGATCAGGCGGAACTGCCGAAGGGGACAGATTGATAAATATTGAGGTTATTCGCGGGACCTATCGCAATGATATGCTGACCGGAGATGCAGGATATAACCGCATCTATGGATCCAATGGTGATGATAAAATTAAAGGTGGCGGTGGATCAGACCATCTTTACGGGCAGCAAGGTAACGATACCGTTTTCGGCGGTGATGGAAATGACACCATTGAAGCTGGTGATGGGTTTGACGCTCTTTATGGCGGCGCAGGCATCGATCTTCTTAAATATGGTTTGAGTGAAAGCGGTATAACGGTCAACCTTCAGTCTCAAACCATCTCGGGCGGGATTGCCAATGGCGACATAATCAGCGGGTTTGAGAATGTCTCGCTTAGTTCGAACTCAAGCAATACGAATGATGGAAATCATCACATCACCGGCAGCAGCCAAGACAATGAACTGCGGGCAGGCTATGGTGATGACACTGTTTTGGGTGATCAGGGCAATGATCTGATTTTCGGTGCAGCCGGTGAAGATTGGCTGCATGGGGGCAAAGGGCAAGACTGGATTCATGGCGGCCTAGGCGCCGACACGATCCTGGGGGGATCACAAAATGATGAAATTTATGGCTACGATGGTGATGATTTTCTCTATGGTCATAAGCACGCTGATACGATTTTTGGCGAGGATGGAAATGACTATGTGAATGGCGGCACCCACAATGACGCTGTTTATGGCGGTGCTGGCAACGATAAGGTTGTTGGCGGAGGCGGAAATGATCAAGTAAGCGGAGATGACGGCGACGATATTTTATTGGGTCAGCACGGGGATGACGTACTGTTTGGCGGCAATGGAAATGATACCATCAAAGGTGGCCATGGCGAAGATCAAGTCGAGGGCGGCACAGGAAATGACATTATTTCTGGCGGCGCAGGATCAGATACTTTCATTTTCAAAAAGAGTTTCGGCCATGACAGGATCAAAGATTTTGATGGCAATAGCCCCAGCCATGATCGGATCGACCTTTCGGAATTTGGTTTTGAAAATTTCTTGGACATGCGCAGTTCCGTGGATATAGCTCAGTTTGGCAAGTCGACTGTCTTGTACTTTGATGAAGAAAACACAATCACTCTAGTTAAAACCTCTCTGCAGGAGCTTGATGACGATTATTTCGTCTATAACGATTTAATGGTCGCGTAAGACGAGCGCTTGACTGCAATCTCAATCTAGACAAGTCCATGCGCTAGCTCGTGGGCGATAGCGTCAAACTCGAATTGAGGTTGCAGTTTCGTAAGCGGTTTTACATTGATTATCAAAGCAGCTGACCAAAATTGACTCCATTAGAAAGCTAAATCCCTATCTTTGTCGGGCCAAATTATTTTTCCACGCTCTAGCAATCCTAAACGTTGGTATTAATGCGGCTATAAGTAAGTCCACCAGCACCGTCTGTTCCGGTGATTTCAATTATCACACCCAAACCTGAAATGCGCTCGTATTCAACAGCGCGGGCTTGATTTTTCCAAGAATTACATGTGGCTGCAAAACCATATAATCCATCCTCACGAAATTGAGTGTTAAATCCTGTCAGCTGCTCACCAACACATGTTTGAGCGACAAGCTGACGGACCTGAGACTCTGAAAACCCAGCGCGATGAAATCCACCTGATATTATACCATCTGAGACGCGTGCTGAAAATCACTTAGATTTGAAGTCTTTTATATAAGCTCGGGCAAATTCGGTGTATCCACTGGAAGTCACCTGTAAATGCCGCGCCATCAACCGGTGTAACGCCGGCAGGCTGTGAAACGGGACATTGGGAAACACATGGTGTTCGGTGTGATAGGGCATATTCCAGGCGATAAATCGGATCAGCCGATTGGTGAATGTGGTGCGCGTATTTTCAAACATATTGGCGATAAAGGCGCAGCGGCCGTGCTCTGCGAGCAAATAGAGCCGTAAAAACGGAAAACCGGCGGCCAAAGGCAATAGCCAAATTAGTATGACCCTTGGCTCAAACCATAGGGCCACCGCAGCCACTATATAGATCAGCAACATAAAACGCGCCTCGCGTTGGATTTTTGGGCGCGCTGAGGCTGGAATATATCCCGCAAACTCTTGGGAAAACGCATTTTGCCAAAGCACAGAGGCTTTAGCGCTCCAATATGGAACCGTACTTAAGTGCCAGATAAGATCGCGCCGGCTCTCGGGCTTGCCATCCCCGTCTAACTCGGGGTCATGGCCGGGATCATTTGTGTGTCGGTGATGTGCCAGATGAAAATAGCGAAACCATAAAAACGGCTGAAATAGAATAACCCCTGTTAGAAATCCAACAGCCGAATTGACCCAACGCGTTTGAAACGGTGTATCATGAGTGCATTCATGTTGCAGGGTAAAGGTAAACGCCAGCAAAATGGCCAAAGCCACAAAAGCTAACGGCCAAAACGGGGCAAGCTGCCATAGCCAGATGGCGCATCCAATCGTTAACGCCGTATAGATCGCAAGATGCGCAAGTCCTTTTCGGTTTGATTTTTTTGTTAAACTGACCTTATCCGCAGGTGATAAGCTTTGCATAAATGCCTTGTGATCCATCACTAGATCTTTCGAACTGCTTCGGGATTATCGGTTGAATAGGGAATTTGCGCCATGTGTTGCCAAAAGTCTTCGGAGATGTCCTGCTCCGCCCAAGCAAGTGTGTTATCAATGCTGTGCGGCGATGATGCCCCACATAGAGTGGACGTAATCCGAGGATCACGCAGCGAAAATTGCAGCGCCGCCGCGCCCATATCAATCCCAAAGTCTGCGCAAAGCTTTTCAATCGCATAGACCGGCTCAAGCGCGTCTTTACTCGCCTCTTGATAGGTGATTTTAGACGTTTGCTGTGGCCCTTTCGCCAGTATGCCGCCAGCAAACGGCGCGGCGTTGATGATTGCCATACCCTTTGAGGCCGCAAGATCATACATTTCATCCGCCTCGCGGTTGAGCAAGGTAAAGCGGTTGTGGTTGAGGATCACATCAAAATCCCAATCTCGCAGTAAGGGCAGCATAATATCAATCCGCCCCATAGCTAGGCCAGTGGCTTTGATCAGGCCTTCCTCTTTCATGGCAAAAAGCGCATCCAGCGCGCCGCCCTTTCGGGTTACTTCACTGAGATCAGCTGCATATTCTGGATCATGCAAATGCAGGATATCCACCGCGCTCAAATGCAGCGCTGTAAGGCTTTCTTCCAAAGAAGCCTGTGCACGATCTGCATCAAACCGGTTTGTATCGGGATCACGGTCAAGCTTGGTAGACAGCAAAAAACCTTTCGGCCAGCCCCCATACCGCTGCACTGCGCGCCCGATGCGCGCCTCGCTGTGCCCCTGCCCGTAAATGCGCGAGGTATCAAGCAGGTTCGCAGGGCCTTGAAAAATTCGGTCAAGTGTCTGCTGCGCGCGCTCTTCCGGCACCCCATAGCCATCAGCATCCAATATATTTCCCAAAGAAGCGGTTCCAAAACTCAGTTCGGTAAGTTCAATGCCGGTGGTGCCGATTGTGGTTTTTTTCATTCTGTTCTCCTTAGTCTTAAACATAGAAGTTGCGGGCATCTGGGCAAAAACATACTAAAAAACACCCCTGCTGCGAAACTGCTTTATCGCCCATCGCGCAAGGCATCTTCGACCAAGCGTTCCATGGTCTCTTGGGTCAAGGGCCTCGGATTGGTTTCTGCCGCGCTGTCTTTTAGCGCCTTGGCGGCTATCCGCGGCGCGCAATCCTTTGAGGCCCCAATCTCGGTCAGTGTTCTGGGAATATCCAACTCATCAAGCAGCGCGCATATACGGCCATAAAAAGCATGAAAATCTGTCGCCTGCAATCCCATGGCCTGGGCCATTGGCGCCACTTTGGTTTCAATAGAAGGGGCATTATAGCGTAGAACTGAAGGCAAGATGACCGCGTTGGTCAGCCCGTGCTGGGTGTCATATTCTGCCCCCACCATATGCGAAATAGCATGCACTGCCCCTAGCCCTTTTAAAAACGCAACACCGGCAAGACATGATCCTGTCAACACCGCACCGCGGGCTTCAAGGTTCTCTGGCTCAGCCACCGCCACCGGAAGCCATTGCGATACCAACCGCAACCCCTCTAAGGCCATACCATCGCAAAGCGGGTTGAAACACTCAATGCAATAGGCCTCGATCGCATGCACCATCGCGTCAATTCCGGTCCAAGCGGTTAAATGAGCCGGAAGACCAATGGTAAGCTCGGGATCAAGAATTACCATGGCCGGTTTCAATTCAGGATGCCAGATACACCATTTCATCATCTGTTTGGTGTCGGTGATCATGGCCGTGCTTTCGGTTTCTGCCCCGGTTCCAGCGGTGGTGGGAATGGTAATCAGTGGCGGAAAAGCGCGATAGTTTGTCATATCCGGCGGCTCGGCCCGGGTATCAAACGCCCAGAGATCAGCCTCATTATAGGCCACCAAGGCGATAGCTTTGCCGCCATCCATACCGCTGCCGCCCCCGATGGCGATCACCCCGTCATGCCCGGCGGCCAGAAACTGTGCTTTGCCGGCAAAAACCTCATCATCGCGTGGATTGGGCGAAATATCTGCATAGAGTGCTGAGGCCATGCCCGCGTTTGACAAATAGGCCTGTAAATCGGTCAAAAACGGCAAACCAAGGCTGCCATGATCGGTCACAATCAGTGGATTTTTCATACCCGCTTGCGTACAATGGATTGCGATTTCGCTCAGACGGCCGGGCCCATAGGCAATCGGGACAGGAAACACCCAGTCTTGGGGATCAGTTAAATTTACCATGGTTCCACCATCAATTTTTTCCACCTTGCGATAGGAAACGAAGCACGCAAAATGTCAAGCAAGTTCAAGACTTTTGCACTGGGGCACTTGACCGGTTTATAGCTGTAGCGGGTTAGCGGGTTGCGCGCCAACCGGCGGCAATGGCTTCTCTTTCCGAACAAAACCAACGTTCGCCTTTTGCCGGGGTAACTTTGGTTCTGCTGTACCATGCCGAAGCCGGAGTATGATAAATTCGCACCCCTTTGCTATTGATATTGCCTTTGATCACACAGCCCGAAGCAGCCGGTTTTGAATTCTTTGCCCGTCTATGGCCGGACCTCCAATCCCACGGCGCAGTAAACGCGCCCTGCCATAAGCCTTTTTGCCGGTCTTTGGCCTGACGTTCTTGGGCGAGATAGGCTTTTGAATACTGCCGATATGCCAGTGCAAAACCATCCGCCACCATACGCGCGTTTAAATCGGTTTGATCCAATGAACAAATCGCCAGATATCTTTGATAGCGATCTTTTCCCGTCACAGCGCAACGTATATTTCGGTCACGAATGTACTGGGCCAGACGCGTTTTTGCCGCTGCACCACAGGGCCACGCATCACCTTTCTGATCAAAGCAGTTTTGATCTTTTTCCGGGGCGTCAATGCCAAATAGACGAATACGTTTTTGGTTAATCTTAAGACTATCACCATCGGTGACAGTCGCTCGACCAGAAATAATCTGATCCGCCAAAGCAACATGGAATGGCATCACAGCATAGGCACAAAACAATAACAAAAACAAACAACGCATAGACTTATATTAGTCATTTTGATAATTTTAACCATCATTTGAAACTCTCATTTTTTATTTTTATTATATCTAATGAGCCATTTACCTAGATTGAACCCGCCTAGTGCACAGATTTTATGTTCATCTACCATATCTGAGGCGCAGAAAACGCCAAAGTGGTCGTGCCAAAAAAACCACAGGTGACAGCAGCAGCGCGATAATCTATGAATATCATATCGACTATTTTAAAAGCCAAACGAGGGCTTAATACCAAATTAGATGGCGGCCCGACAAAGATGAATGAGACGACACCCGAAGAAGAGCTTCAAAACCTAAAAAAAGAGGTCTCTCGGCTACGACTAGAAGCCAACCTACGCAAGTCCTTGGCCACGCAGTTGGAAAAGCAAAAGAAGGTCGCAGAGGACGCCAAAGCCGAAGCCATGACCAAATCGCAACAGTTAGAGGCGGTTTCGGGCCAGTTGGCAAAATATCTTTCACCGCAAATTTACGAATCTATTTTTAGTGGTAAGCAAAATGTCGAAATCAAAAGCTATCGTAAGAAGCTAACAGTATTTTTTTCTGACATTATAAATTTTACCAATATCTCGGAAACGCTCGAATCCGAAGAGCTTACCGCACTGCTAAACTTTTATCTCAATGAAATGTCCCAGATTGCGCTTAGTTTTGGTGGCACCATTGATAAATATATCGGCGACGCAGTGATGATTTTCTTTGGCGACCCCGAAACACTGGGGATCGAAGAAGACGCCCATAGATGCGTTTCTATGGCCATTGCCATGCAAAAGCGCATGGTGGAATTGCAAGGCTACTGGGGAAAGCAATTTGGCCTAAAACAAGACCTTCAAATCCGGATTGGAATTAACACAGGTTATTGCACAGTGGGTAATTTTGGCAGTGAAGACCGGCTTGACTATACCGTGGTGGGCGCCGCTGTAAATTTAGCGTCGCGGCTTGAAGGCGCTGCGCCCGCCTCTTCTATTCTGATATCAGAGGAAACCTTTCTTCAGGTCCAACAGCATTTTGACTTTAAAGAGGCCACCGAACTGGAATTAAAGGGCGTTGGCCGCAAGGTGAAATCCTATGAGGTAATGATTGATGATTATGAAGTCAGAAAAATATTGAACTTTTCCGGCGACAGCTATGATTTAACAGTTCGCAAAGACCAGCTTGGCGAAAAAGACATTGACGCATTGAAAAAAATCATCTCCGAGCTTTAGCTCGATCAACGCGGCACTGCTGAAGCCACGGCAAATTCTTGTTCCAACATTTCGGCAAAGGCTAATAGCGCCGCCTCTTGGCGGGGCTGACCGACAATTTGCAGCCCCACAGGAAGCCCTTGGTTGGTAAACCCGCAGGGCAAGCTAACCACGGGGCAGCCTGTCATTGAAAGTGCAAACGTAATTGCGAACCAATCAATATAGGTTTTGCACGGCTGGCCGTCGATTTCGGTCACAAAGGGCTTTTCAACATCAAACGGCGCGACCGAGGTGGTCGGACAGATCAAAAAATCACAGCGCTGGAAAAAACTCTGCATTTGCAGTGTGATGGATTTGCGGATTTTCTCGGCCGAGATGATCTCTTGGTTGCTGACCTGATGGCCGACCTCTGCATTTTTGACAATATCGGGCAGTATGGCATCGCGGTGCTGGGCAAGCAAATCATCAAGCATAGTGGCTATTAAAAGCCCACGCAGGGTATGAAAGCCCTCTAACACACCAGAAAAGTCGGGAATTTCATCACTAACATCAATGCCAAGGCCGGAAATTTTGGCGCATGCCGTGCGGGCCGTTTGGGCAACTTCGCGCGCCATGGGGACAATGCCAAGATCTTCACTAAAGGCCACACGCGTGGGGGCATCAAAGGCTTTCAAATCGGTTACATACGAGCCCAAAGATGTGTGAAACGACAAGGGATCCTGCGGTGAATACCCCGCGCCGGCATCCAGCATCAGCGCCACATCGCGCACCGAACGCGCCATGGGGCCTTCCACCCAAAGCGTATCAAAAGGTTGCAAGCGCGTGCCGCGAGGCACGACGCCGGGACTGGGGCGCAGCCCGACGATGTTGTTAAAAGCCGCCGGAGTGCGCAGACTACCCCCAAGGTCATTTCCGGTGGCCAGCCAAACCTGACCACTGGCGAGGGCTGCAGCAGACCCACCAGACGATCCGCCCACAGTTTTGCTTGGATCAAAGGGATTGCGCGTGACCCCAAACACCGGATTGAATGTATGCCCACCGGCCCATTCCGGCACATTTGACTTGGCCACGGGATTGGCACCATTACGTTCCAGTTGGGCAACGGTCGCATCAGAGTGCTGCGCAACATGCTCTTTGAAAATTGGCGAGCCATATGTTGTCCGCACCCCGCCAAGATCATTGTAATCCTTGACTGCAATGGGCAGCCCCATCAGGCTTTTGGGGTTTTGCCGCTCAGCAGCCAGATCAAGCCGTTGCGCCCTGTCGCGGGCCCGTTCAAAGGCGCGGATTGGCAAGGCGTTGATCGCCCCGTCCACGTCTTCAATGCGCGCAATGGCTGCATCTAGGGCCTCGACAGGTCCAAGCGCGCCACTGCGCAACAAAGAGACCACCTCATGTGCAGGTAATTTCCAAAGTTCTGATACCACAATCCAAACCCCATTTTTAGGAATGATTGTTCAGCTTTGGGTGAAATGAAACCCTTTTTATCATAATCGACAAAGAATTTTTCCCGCGTACAGCGACGAAAGTCTTTTGGGATACCAGATGTTAGGGGGGAGAGTGCGCATGATCCGCAATGCCCATCGGCTGCAGATAAGGGGATGAGATGGCCCGAAGGCCATCTCATAAATTCACTTAAGCTTTCGCTTTATCCGTCTCTGTTACAGCAACATTCCAGATAATCACACCGAACGCGATTTTGTTAATCACATCGGCGAGGTTATAGATAATGTTGAGCGACGCAGCTGAGGATTCTGGTCCTGCACCTGTGAAGTAGCCCATGAAGTAACCCAGTGGATAGATAGCCCACCCAATGGTCACAATCCAACGCATTGTTGAGAAAGCGTTTTGGACTGATTCTGGGGCCTGATCTGACGCCACCTGACCAGCTTCGCCAAAGAAGATTTCATAAAGGATATAGGCCCATCCGGCCATTCCAACTATAAAACCAATTAGCGGGCTGATGTATCCTGCTTCACCGGCATAACCGGCCGACAGCATTACCAATGTCCCGATCATCAAGCGCCAGAAAACGCCACCGGATACATTTGTGATAGCCCGCAGGATAAGATAGAACTCAACCATCAACAATGGAACTGTGATGAGCCAGTCGATGTAGCGATACACGAGCGGTGTTGAGCCTGTTTCAATCCAAACGTCCCGCATGTAGAAATAGTGCACTGCAGCGACAAGAGTGACCAAACCGGACACTGTTAAGGATGTTTTCCATTTACCTTCGACCCGCTGCGTTTCCAAAAAGAAGAACGCTGTCGACGCCACAAGGGCCATAGAAATCAACCAAAAAGAAATGCCTACGAAATCATCGGACTCTAAGTTTGAACTTGCCGAAGCGAACGTTGGTAGAAGTACAAGACCGGCCGTCGCCGATACGAGTTTAAGTGAAGATAGTATTTGTTTCATTTTCTTCTTCCTCTAGAGATTCAAGAAAACATCCCTTACGCATTTTTTTATGCGCACCCAGTTGTAAAAGTTAACCTTACGGTAAATTTTACACGGCTAAATTATCGCATGTTTTATATTTTTCAAGGTATTTAATTCAAAAAAAGAAATTAACAGAAGCCTTTCTGCCCAAATTTACCCTAAAATATTGTTATTAAGTGTATTTTTTAATGTGTGCCGTTTGGTAACTTGACCAAAAATAACCAATTTTTAAAGTAAAATGGGCATATAAAAATGGAATTTTGCAAACGCATGCAATTCCCAAAAGAAACGGCAATGCATCTAAGGTTGATTTCAAGACGGTGCAGGTTACAGACTGCCTGTCACAGCAGTTTTTAACTAACTTTGGTAAAGGTATTAACCAAGGCAACGCCAACCACAATCAAGCAGAGGCCAGCGATGGCCTGCCATTGCAGGCTTTGGCCGAATACCAAATAGCTAAAGAGCGCGATCAAAAACACCCCAAGGCCGGCCCAGCTTGCGTAAACAATTGCAATCGGGATATCGCGCAGCGCAAAGGTCAGGAAATAGAACGACAACATATAGGCCACCACCAGCACGGCGCTTGGCACCAGTTTGGTAAAATTCTGCGATGCCGGCAAAAGCATGGTACCGATGACTTCGAATATGATGGCTAAGGCGAGAAAAAAATACGACATTGTGCTTCCTATATTTCCAGCCCCGTGCCCTCGGCATAAAGCAGGCTTAGCGTAAATCTAGCGGGACCGCGCGGGCTTGCAAGGGGATTATTGCGCCCCAAAGATCTATGGCTCGGGGCTCTCTGTGCTTTCTGCCAGCCAAAAGATATCTTCTACTTTTACGCTCAAAGCCTTGGCAAGCTTAAGCGAGAGCAGTGTGGAGGGATAAAACACGCCATTTTCCACCGTATTAATTGTCTTGCGACTAACCTCGACCAGATCGCCAAGCTGCTGCTGGGTCAGCTTGGCCTCCTTGCGCAGGTTTTTAAGACCGTTCTTTAGCATCATCCGGCCCGCCCTGAAAAATGTGCAACGACCATATAAATCGAGGGTGTTACGAGTGAAAATCCCATAAACCAAAACGCAGTTGCAGGCTTTACTATACCGATCAGAATAAGCGCCAGACAGATTAGAAATGTGGCCACCGCTGCGAAATAGCCCAAAGCTTGGCTCCGCCTTTCTGTTTCGGTTGTTTGTTCATCAAATGCTACGCGGCTTTCTTTTGGGAAAAAAAGCCAAAAAGCCGTATGGATCATGAAAATGACCGGCGCTGCCGCGATGCCAATCCATGCAACTTGCTGCGGTATATTCTGACCTGTGAAAAACAGGAAAAACAGGGCAGCCACATAAAGTGCCAAACCCACATGCATGATCAACGATATAGCTGAAACTTTGTTCATAAAAATAGTCCTTTCAATATCTCATAATGTAACTCACAGGTTACATATATAACTCAAAAAGTGTAACGTCAAGGTTACTTTCTGAAAAGTATGAACTGTCGCGCTAACTTGGAAATCCCTGCAGGCAAATGTTTAAAGTTATTCGGCTATGCTAAATGCCCGACATCGTTCTTTCATTGGTCACCCTATGACGATGTGTTAAGATCGGGGTAGGAAAGAGCTGAATGGGCCAAGCAGTCATAGCGCATCGCGCATTAAACGGCACCCGACAGGGCCAATACCAAAGAACACTTTAGCCACCCTCTGTGGCACAAATTTTATTGAAATCAATTGGGCCTTTTGTGGCCGGCTATTTAGAAAGTATTCCTTATGAGATTTTTACCCCTGTATGTGTTGGCAGCCTTGTTGATTGCGGCGCTTGTTCAAAGCTGTTGGAACAATGAAAGAAAACCCTATGTTATCAACGCTAATGGCGCCTCTATTGTGTTTCCAATTTATGGTGCGTCCGTTGCAAAAGCCTTGAAAAAAGAGGTGTATGGTACTCTGACAAAAGAGCAAACCGAAACCCTAGCATCGGCGGTGAGGGTCATTACAAACGCTGTGCTTTATTCAAATCTTGAGAGCAGGACTCACGAGATGGAAGGCTGGTTTCCTGATGCGGATGTTACATTTTTATATAAATATCTTGTGGAACATTCGATCACAGATCGACGTGGAGGGATGTACGTCCTTCGTGATTGGAACGTTACACCCGCCACTATTGCATTCACATTGTATTATACCATGTCGAATGAATCAGATGATGGGTTCTGGCAGGGTGATGAGGATTACAATATCAAAATCAGATATCATTTTGCCGCTGATGATCAAGGTCACTGGGCGTTTTTGAAAAACGAAGTCATCGGATTTGCCCACCACAGTCGAAATTAGTCTCGAATCCATCTGTCGTAAAATAGAATGAGTGCCCTCAGATGATCACAAATAGCATGGCAAGGATAGCATCCTTGCCACTCACTCAATGGAGAAAATCATGACAAATATAGGCAAGGACTTTCCGATAGGTTTCAAAAAGAAATTTCTTGTTGCAGCACTGATTGCCACAGTTAGTTTTTGTATATTTATCTTTGCAACTCTTTATGTAGGCATAAATACCTTACAAAAAATTGGCACAATAAGCATGTTACTAAGTATTTCCATTCCTGTCTGGAAATGGTTTCAAAGAAAACGAGATGAATTTGTCAACGAAAATGATTATTCCAAAAATGTCATGGATATTTCTATTAAATTGATACGCGCGTCAATTGTTATGATGGCCGTTACCTTAATGATCTTAATTTATGTTGAGTACTTTGCCTAAGGTTTTTGACCGATATTTAAATTACTCCCGACAGTAGAGAATAACCCCTAATCCATGTATCGCAAAATAGAATGAGTGCCCTATGAAACATGTTTTACGGCTGACGTTTCTACAAAATTGCTGGTTTAAAGGCGTTTATGCTTTGCGGCGTGACAGAACAGGTCCAAATAAGTCAAAATATTGCAAATGGTGCTGTTTTTACCAATAAAATAAATATGAGGGCTCATGCAGTTGAACAACTTTCTAAAGGCAATACCCACTGCGCTGCTAGCTGCCACCAAGGTCGTTTTGACTATTAAATCCCCAATAAAAGCCAAAGGTGGAATATTTTTCACCTTTCGCGTCTTTATGACCGGTTTGATCATTTTATCGGCATTCATTCATCCTAGTTTATCAGATGAAAAAAAACTCAATAAGATATCAAAAATCAAAGCCATCGAAATGCTCGAGGAAACTTTCTTTAAGCCCGTAGAAAAAAATCCAGAGCTAGCCGTTACATGGAAAGGAGATGAACGATTTTGTGTTCTGCCTTTTACAGGAGACAAGGAACTTCTAAAATCTGTAATTGGTGGCATAGATGACATTAGAAGAGCCTATGAATTGAGGTTCACAATTGACTTTAGATTGCACGTTTCTGAATGCGACATATTTTCCACAGACATTTATATTCTGATTGGGCCTAATCCAGGAAATGCCGTTTTCGAAGAGATAATCGATAAAATTTTGGGAGCGTCAATGCCCATGAACCACGAAAGACGGTTGGGGTTTTCGATGCCCATTCCCGGGCATAAAAAGCGGGACTTTATATTCGTGGCGAGCACTCCGATTGAAATAACGCATCACAAAATCAACCCAATCGCGATATTCCGAGAGGAATTATTGCATACACTTGCTAACGCATCAGATGTGTTGTCGAAAGAACCACTCATATCTCAATTATTTGAGGTTATACCACCAAGCAATAGCTACTCAGACTGGTATGAATTTAATCCACTCGGTTGGTGTATATCTGATTTTTTGCTTTTAGAGGTGCGTTTGGGAAAATGGAAAGAGCTTTCTAAAAACCCATCAAAAGTTCGCAAGCTATTCGAAGAGTCTTTTGAACAAGTTTTGGAAAAATCGATAGAAAGAAGATCACTTCTGGAAAGTTTTAGAGATGATCGCTGTTGAAGAGCAACATTAAAGCCAAGCTGCGCCGAGCACATTGATCATAGACTGACCCGATTGGAGCGCTTAGAGAACTGGAACATATATAACTCAATAATTACTGATACTAAAATTATAAATTTTGAGTGGAAATATTAAATATTGAGCTGAAAGACGCAGTTTACTATTTATAACTGGATCATTTAATTTTCTAATCTTAAATGCGACAGAACCCATTGATCCTCATGAATACTAAAAAAACGCTCGATACGGTCTCGCTGCTCAGAACTTAAAATTTCGAAACCTGCACCGACATCTGAGTTGGTTTCAGAAATTAATTCATTTGAGTTGATTTTATTTTCATTGAAATCTGAACTTAATTTTTTTCCGTCATCAAATTCACTTATAATCTTTTCAAACTGGATTTTTGGGTTCGAGCGTAAGCTTTCGTAACGAACAACTTTTGCAGAAACCTCATCTTTGTAATCTAGCCAACTTGATAAAAAGTTCATATACCACGGCAAATAGTAATCGATGGTATATTCGATATAATCATTAAGGTCCCAATTGTCCTTACAGTTTTTCAACCAAACAAATGAATAACCAGTCAAACCTGACGTGCTTGCATCTGAAGTCTTTTTTTTCATCAAATCCCTCGCAAAACTGACAGTTGAATCATAAACATTTCGAGTTAAGACTAATGTCTTGAAATTAAAATCCGACATGAGCAGAATATTGTGAGGCGTAGCCTTTATATGCATTTGAGCAATTGAACATACATCTGAGTTCGCCAACAACGCGGGCAGGTAAAGATCGTGCTCATTACTTGACCATGCATAACAGTAACGCGTCACTTGGCAATCGATTGAATTTGCAAGTACGTTTGTTACCCAAGTTGATCCTGACTTCGGCAACGCCGCTACTAAATAAAAGTCTTTGTCAACTTTACTTCTTTCATGCCAACGTAAATTTCTTAGACTTGGAAAAATGCGAGTATCATTTAAAAGTTTAAATACATCATTTTTATTGACTTTATACTGCATAATGCGTCTTTTATAAACACCATGTGCTATCGCGAGAGCTATATCTTTCGTCTATCTCTGCCGAATGATATAGCATTCAAACTCTGCGAATGCTCTCATTTTCTAAAACTTTAGTTGTGCAAATGCTTGAAATTATTTGCTGACGATAAATTTCCAACCTCACTATGTCAATAAGGTTTTGCGTCCATTGAGAAAACTCGAAAAAAGAAAAACGGCCGCAATACCTTGCAACCGTTTGTCTTTGTTTTGATGTAAAAAACACTTACCGCTTTGAGAACTGGAAGCTCTGGCGGCGCTTTGCGTTTACCGTATTTTTTCCGTTCAACAACCCGGCTGTCGCGGGTCAGGAAGCCGGCAGCTTTGATCGCGCCGGCGGTAGTTCAAGCGCAAATCTAGCGTGCCTACACGGGCTTGGACGGGAATTATTTCAACTCAAAGAGTTCTGAATGAAACTGCTGCGCAGAGGCCTAGTCGTTTTCGTCTAACTCAGGTTCATCAGCATCATCAAGCAAACGCTCCAACCTCTCTGCAATCGTTTCACCTTCAAACATCCAATATTGCCAGCCATTAACTGTTTGCCAAGTATATCCTTCGCGCTGCAAAAGCATCAGGGCAGACCTGCTTAGGCTTGTTTCACCACCCTCAAAAAGGATTTTCTTTTCATTGATAACCTGCGCCGTAACTGTATCATCGTTTGCATAGTAAATGGTATCGCCTTCGCTCAAACCTGCGTCGCTAAACTTATACGTCTTCCGCGGTTTACGGGTTGCTTTCTCTAGCGCTTTCACACCTTCAATATCTTCAGCTATGTCACTTTTCGGCGTTACATCGCGCCCACGCGTTAGCTTAAGCGCGGCGATTACCCGCTGCGTATCAATTTCAAAAAACTCTCTTGTTGTTCGTGTTCGATGATCAGCAAAGGCTTGATGAACAAGTTTCTCAACCTGAGCCTCATCATCTACTTCGATGGCATACACACAGCGAAATGGCAACGGCACACTCGTGTTATCCAGCGTGCGAAGCCTTTGCTCTAAATTGGTCGTTTTACCCACCTTTACGTAATCTTTAAAAGCTGGATTAGTGAGAACGTAGACTGTTGCCATAATTTGAAAATGCCTGTTTGCAAATGCTTTAAGTTAAGCACTTAGGCTAAATTGCTGACGACAATAGGTCAATGATGTCATTCGCCTATTGAGAAAACATATAAAAAGCACTTACCGCTTTGAGAACTGAAAGCTCTGGCGGCGCTTTGCGCTCTCTACCAGCCCAAAAATAGCACTTTGAACTGCTTCACCCGTAAAGGCAGGCAGGGCATTTCTAAATTCAATTTGGCTTGAAAGTCTGAAATTTTAATTCGGTCGTGAACCCCGCTGATGCATGCCAGTCACATGATTTAAATGTTTCAAAAACAACGCCTGATTTAAAAGTCTTCGAGCAAATTAACATCACCTCAACATCCTCATAATTTATCGAGGCAGCATCAATTACCCCTTTCCACCAATCAGGACTTCTTACTGTAATGTGCGCATTTTCGCCATTTGGCAGTAGAGCCCTGGCTTTATAGCAAGCAACATTTATCACAAGTAGCTTGTTTGTAAGAGAGAATAGCTCGTCTATAATATTTGGAATGTCTGCGACAAAGATATGCTCGAGTACATCCATGCACACAACACAATCGGACTTGCTTTTGTCCATTAAATTGCGTGCGGGTTCAAATATGCATACTTCTTTTACACGGAAAAATTGCTTTGCTGTTTCTCCGGTTGCTGGATCAAAACCGGACGCATCCCAATCTGAACCTCCTCCGCCATAATCCAACACCGTTTTTATTTCATCTCTTGAGATTTGTTCTTTGCAAAAATTTCTAAATTTTCTCAATTCAAAATCATTATATGCATTTGATACTTTGGAACCGTCTGTTCTTGCGTAGCCAGTGACTGCCATCTCTTCATATAATTTAATTAACTTGTTTCCTTTATCCGATAGCTTCAAGTTCTTCACTCTTCCTCTCCAGCACGGGACTGCTCTTAACATAAAGACTATGGGCATACCTACACCAGCACGCCAGACAAAAGTAAACCGTTTGTATTTTCGCTAAGGAAGCGCCCAAGTCACCATAAAATCATGTGCTAATTATCTTGGGAACTGACTGTGGTATATAAAAAAACAAGCGCAAACTTTCGTAAGCGCTTGTTTTAATTTCATACTCAATAAAACGTATATTACCGCTTTGAGAACTGGAAGCTCCGGCGGGCTTTGCGTTTACCGTATTTTTTCCGTTCAACAACCCGGCTGTCGCGGGTGAGGAAGCCGGCGGCTTTCAATGCGCCGCGCAGGGCGGGTTCATAGATTTGCAAGGCTTTTGAAATGCCGTGCTTGACCGCGCCGGCCTGACCTGACAATCCGCCGCCTTTCACTGTGGCGCTCACATCGAACTGATCTTCGACACCGGCCACCTGAAACGGCTGGCGCAGGATCATCTGCAACACCGGGCGGGCAAAATAAGCATTCATTGCTTTGCCGTTGACGACAACTTTACCAGATCCGGGTTTGATCCAAACACGTGCCACGGCATCTTTTCGTTTGCCGGTGGCATAGGAACGGCCAAGGTCATCACGCACAGGTTCACGAGGCGCGGCGACAGCTTCGGCCGCGACCTCGGGTGTATCAGCGACTGTTTCCAGATCGCTCAGAGATTTGATATCTTCGGACATTAGACAGCCACCCGTGTGTTTTTAGAGTTCATCGATTTGACATCCAGCACTTCTGGCGCCTGCGCCTCATGCGGATGCTCGCTGCCAGCATAGATGCGCAAATTGGTCATTTGCTTGCGGCTGAGACGGTTGCCAGGCAGCATCCGCTTGATCGCGCGCATCAAAACCCGCTCGGGGTGATCGCCTTCAAGGATTTCTTCCTTGGTGCGCGATTTGATGCCCCCGGGATAGCCGGTGTGCCAGTAATAATTTTCCTGCCGCTTTTTGCCCGTGATCTGGACTTTTTCAGCATTGATGATGACCACGTTGTCGCCGCAATCCATATGCGGTGTGAACGATGCTTTGTGCTTGCCACGCAGACGCATGGCGACAATCGAAGCCAAACGGCCCAGAACAACGCCTTCTGCGTCGATCATGATCCATTTCTTTTCGATATCTGCAGGGGTTGCAGAATATGTTTTCATAACGGGCGATCCCTTGATATTTCATGTCACAAAGCCGCCGCGGCCCTGTGTGATCTAGAGTGCTGTGTATAAAGCCTCTAATTGCACAGTCAAGCGCATTAAAGTTGATTTATTACAATGTTTTCAATTGGTTACAAAATAGGTATTATTTTACCCCACAACACAAAGCCATTAATCCTGCCAAATCCGTCTTAAACCAGATTAAAACCAGTTCATGGTTTTTGTTGCTAAATCCGGTTTACCGTGTTCTTCTTTTTTTGTATTTTACCTAATTTTATTTGTGAAGACGTTTTTATGGACGCGAGCTTTGTTCGCCTGATTAATTATGAAGGGAAAAGCATATGTGTGATATTTGCGTAATGAATTCGGTTAAGAAAAAAATGTTGTCGAGGCGTAGTTTTTTTAAAGCCACGGCAGCGACGGGCCTTGCGGCCGTGGCAACTGGGGCATCGGTGCCTGCGGCTCTGGCAGATGGGCATGGTTCGGTCGAGGACATGACCCATACTTTGCATACCGATTTTCCAACTTATTTTGGCGAGTCGCAGTTTTCAAGCGAGCAGATTTATAATTATGCGGAGCATTCTTTCAACCTTAACCAATACACCGTCAATGAACACACCGGCACGCATATCGATGCCCCGCTGCATTTTTCCAAAGACGGCACCTCGGTTGATGAAATTCCAGTATCCGAGCTTGTTGCGCCGCTTTGTGTGATTGATATCGCTGCGCGCGCGGCAGAGGACGCCGATACACAGGTTACGCCGGATGACATCCGCGCTTGGATTGCGACAAACGGCGACATTCCAAACGGTGCTTGTGTGGCAATGCACTCGGGATGGGCCGGTAAAGTTGATACCGATGATTTTCGCAACTTTGATGGCAAAGCGCAGCACTATCCAGGGTTTCATATCGAAGCTGCCCAGATGCTGATCGAGCAAACAGCCGCCCGCTCACTAGCGGTAGATACCCTATCGCTGGATTACGGTATCTCGGCTGATTTTGCGGCCCATTATGCTTGGCTGCCAACGGGTCGATTTGGCATCGAGAATATCGCCAATTTAGATCGGGTTCCAGCCGCAGGGGCAACTTTGGTCATCGGCGCACCAAAACACGCTGGTGGCTCTGGTGGCCCGGCACGGATTTTTGCATTGGTATAACACGCGTTACGAGCAAGCTGCGCGCTTGATTGAAAGCATAGAAATTTATTTCTAAGCGCGGCTTGTTCCTTAACGTTCCTTTACGCGGCCCAAAAAAAAGGGCGGTACGCAACTATATTGTCTTTTTCAAAGACAGCCCTGCCGGATTTGCCGCAGTGACATTGGCTGGCATAAAAGCCCTGCAGTTTTGCACTGCCCCTTCTGTTGAAGCACTGTGTCTGGCCTTCAAAACATATAGCCAATTCGGCCCAAAGCTGTTCGAACTTTCCAAATCTATCGCCGCATACGACAATACTAATATCACCAGCTGATTATTATTGCCATTTCCCCTATAGCGTGTTTTCCTAAATTTATATTTTACCTATTATAGAAAGTCTTTCCCATGCACTTCAAAGCGCGGCTGGTGGCGGGCCAAACCCTAAGCGGACTTGCCTATGGGTTCTGGCTGGCCACGGCGGGGATATATTTTATCGACAAAGGGCTTGAGCTTTGGATGGTGGGGCTGATCCTCGGGCTTAGCCCTGTAGTGACCGCCGCGCTAGAAGTGCCCTTTGGCATGCTGGCCGATCACCATGGACGGTTGCGTATTTATCGGCTGTCCGTGCTGATTATTTTGATAGACCTCGCAATGCTGTCGCTGTTTCATTCGGTGCCAATGTTCATTGCCGCATCGGTTTTGGGCGGGATAGGACAGGCGCTTCAAAGCGGCTCGCTTGATGCATGGTACGTGCAGCAGCTCAATCAGCGCGGCGAAGGCGAGAAACTTGAGATTTTAAGCGGGCATTTGCAGGCCGCAATGGCCGCCGGTATGGCGGTGGCGGCCATTGCTGGCGGTTATACTCCCGATTTTATGCCCAACTTTATGGGCATTTCCGGCACCGAATGGAATCCGCTCATCGCTTCGGGCGTGCTGATGGCGGTTTTACTGCTAAGTTACGGGCTGTATTTCGAAGGCGAAAACCATCACGGTGCCAGCGCCGAGGACGCACCGCATCAATCCATTGGCGGCATTCTGCGCGACGCGCTGCGCAACCCGTTTGTGGCCGAACTGCTGCTGGTGGGCGTCATGGCCGGCGCTTCCATCGCGGCGATAGATCTGTTCTGGCAGCCGCGCCTGCGCGAAATTGCGCCGGACATATCCTATGCCATCTTTGGCTGGATGACCTTTGGCTATTTTGCCACTGCCATTCTTGGCCCATTGCTGATCGGGCAGATTGCCAAAGCGCTTAATATTTCCCCGCGCCGCCAGATGCGGCTGATCCCGCTTGGGTTTTTTGGCGTGATCCTTGCGCTTGGGTTTATCGGATCGGTGCCGGTTTTTGTGCCGGTTTATTTGGCCTTTATGCTGCTTTTTTCAATGCTGAGCCCAGCGACCTTTACGCTGATCAATGAGGCCTCGGAAAACCACAACCGCTCAGCAATGCAAAGCCTGACCAGCCTGACATTTACCTTGGGCGCGGGCACCACCGCGCTTGGGCTGTCGTGGATTTTGCGTAGCAGCAGTCTTTCCGCGCTCTGGATCGGCATCGCGCTCTTTGGCATCACGCTGACCCTTGGCAAAAACCTTTATATGCGCCGCTTCGCTGAACCAGAAATTGAAGCCAGTGATTAAGCGTCCAGCTCGCTGTCCCAGTAAAGGAAATCCATCCAGCTTTCGTGTAGGTGGTTGGGCGGAAACTGACGCCCCGCATTGCGCAGCTCTTCGGCTTCTGGCTGGCGCGGCGGGCGGCGTAAATTCATCCCGGCACGCTTTAGGCTTTTAGACCCCTTCTTAAGGTTGCAGGGGCTGCAGGCCGCAACAACATTTTGCCAGCTGGTGACCCCGCCGCTTGCGCGCGGCACCACATGATCAAAGGTCAAATCCCCACGTGCGCCGCAGTACTGACAGCAAAAACTATCCCTTAAAAATAAATTAAAGCGCGTGAAGGCCACGCGCTTTTGAGGTTTTACATAGTCTTTTAAAACAACCACAGAAGGGATTTTTATTCGCGTCGTCGGACTGTGAACGTATTGATCATATTCCGCGACAATATCGACCCGATCCATAAAGGCCGCTTTGACCGCATCCTGCCAACACCAGAGCGACAAAGGATAATAAGACAAGGGGCGATAATCAGCATTTAGCACCAGTGCCGGATGTTGCCGAAGAGCCGAGGGGTCACGTACAAATTCCGTTCTAAATTCACCGTCCATAAAGTCGTGACCTCACCTTACTGCTCGCTCTGTTTTGTGGAAAGGTCTCGGCCTTTCCTTGTGCCCACTATATATCGCAGATGCCTTCTGACAACCCCCGATATCTTGGTTTATCAGGTCTTTAAGGTGATTTCGTACCGGCGATATGACGCGACAAGCGATTATGGGTCAAAGGCCCAGCTTATCGCGCATAAAAGCAAGCGCCACAGACAATCCATCCGGCGCGATGCCGTGCCCGGTGCCTTTTTGGATATGCGCAAAAACATCCTTAAAACCGGCACTTTGCAGGGCCTCGGCCGCTTCGGGCATCGATTGCACCGGCACCACTTCATCCTCATCCCCATGGATTAGCAGTACAGGCGGGCGGCTGAGCACATCGTCAATTAATAATTCTGGCTCGACCAATCGCCCAGAAAACCCAACCACACCGGCAAAGCTGTCTTCGCGGCGCGGCGCAATATGCAAGCTCATCATCGTGCCTTGGGAAAAGCCGAAAAGCACAACCTGTTCCGGCAACAGGTCATGATCCACCATCAATGCATCTACAAAGGCATTGAGATCTTCAAAAGCGGCCTGCATGCCGCGTTGCGAAGCCTCTAAGCTTGAGCCGTCGATCCATGGAATGGGAAACCACTGATATCCCATGGGAATACCTTCGCAGCTTTCCGGCGCATCCGGCGCAACGAAAAGCGTATCAGGCAAATGTTCACCGAGCGGATCGGCAAGGGACAACAAATCGGCCCCATTTGCACCATAGCCGTGAATAAAAACCACTGCCGAGCGTGTATTGCCCGAAACCGGTGCGCGCTGCTCTGCATTTAAAATCCGTGTCATCGAATGCCCTCTCGCTGTTTGGCAATTTTGTAATAAGCCCAGAGCAGCCGCGCTGCAACCGCTCTCCAAGGGGACCAGTCTTCGGCCATCTGCCGCAGTGCGCGTTCGCTTGGCCGCTCGGGCAACTCAAACAGAATACGCGCCGCTTCTTGCAGCGCAAGATCACCAGGGGCAAACACATCCGCACGCCCAAGGCTAAACATAGCGTAAATCTCAGCGGTCCAGACACCTATTCCAGGCACTTCGGTTAAGGTGGCGATGACCGCATCGCTAGGGGCCTCGCGCAGCGCGCCATAGTTAATGCGCGCCTCGGCCAAGGCTCGTGCATAGCGGATTTTCTGCCGGCTCAGGCCCGCCGCGCGCAATGCCTCATCGCTGGCCCATTGAATTTTGCGCGGCCCGGTCAGACGTGCATCGCGCAACCGGCCCCAAATGGCACTGGCCGCAGCGACACTAACCTGCTGGCTTACGATGGCGCTGAGCAATTGCGCAAATCCGTCCGGCCGCCGCCGCAATGGCAGCGTGCCCGTCAGCGCAAGCGCTTTGGCAAACCGAGGCTCCGACTTGGCAAGCCAGAGCGCTCCTTCGAAAACGCAGGCCGGTGCGGTTATTATTCTTTCGCTGTGCATTTCCCCCCAAAGCCTTAAGAACGCCAGACCGCAAACGCGGACCTAACTTTGATTTATCTTACTTGGTCAAAACTGTACAGCAATGCACCCTGCCCCGATGCCCCTGTGCACCTAGGGTTAGAGCACATAACCAGAATATGATTTTTGCAGCGAGATAGAGTGCGGATCCGAAGGTATGGGCGCATCAGCCCTAGCGTGCGGCGATGCTGCGCCAGTCCTTGAGCAACACATCAGAGCCCTTAAAGTCACTGCGCTGCCCTTTGGTCCGAGGTGCGCGACGAAGCTGACTTTCACAATCCTGTCGCAGATGACTGCTATTAAGTTCGTTAAGCCAAGCTCTCAATGCCAAATGATATATCATCGCTCATGCGCTGGGTTCTGTCTTCTTTCGTTTTTGTTGTATCAAGACAATAGGAACCAACATGACAAGTCCAACTAACATTGTCGAGACGCCAGGCGCGATAAACAGGAACGCGGTGATACCGACATACCAACGCTCCCAGTTTTTGAGAGGCGCGCTTAAATAACCGGAGAACGCTACTCCTAGAGAGCCAATGCCTAGTAGCGCTCCGACAAGTGTATAGGTAAATGCCCACCACGTGAATCCATCTGCGACTAGCAGTAAAGCTGGTGAATAGACAAATACGAAGGGAACAAGTGCTTTGGCAATGCCTAGCCGGAACGCCGTATTGCCTGTTTTGAAGGGGTTAGACCCCGCGATACCTGCGGCGGCATAGGCTGCTAGTGCGACGGGCGGAGTGATGTCAGCTAGAACGCCATAATAGAAGACGAAGAAATGCGAAACGATTGGTTCAACTTGCAATTGCGCCAGTGCAGGTGCCGCGACAGCAACTAGGATGATGTATGTCGCAGTCGTTGGGATGCCTGCGCCCATTATGATGCACGCAATCGCGATTAGAACGAGTGAAAAGAACAACGCCCATTGACCGACGCTAAAGTGATTGAGCGGCCAGATACCACCGACGACCTCGCCAATGTCGGTGGCCGTTTGCACCACCACATAGCCCAAACGAAAGCCAACCCCCGTCAGGGTGACTACCCCCACAACAATACCAACTGTCGCGGCGGCTGCGCCCACGGCAAGTGTGCTTTTTGCTCCGGAGCCTAGCGCGTGCCATAAATCAGAGAGTGACAGGCGATTATTCGGGTTTAAAAATCCAACAACTACACAGGCAATGATCCCGTAAACCGCAGCATAGTCAGGTGTTTTTCCAGACAAGATCAAATAAACCAAAATGATCAGTGGGATTATCGATAGCCAGTGATCTTTCAGCACTACACCTATTTTAGGAAGCTCTTCTGCCCTTAAGCCGCGCAGGCCCAATTTTTTCGCTTCCAGATGGACCATGATGAAAATACCGAAATAATGCAGCAAGGCCGGAAACAAGGCCGCTGCCAACACATCTCGCAAGGGAATTTCAAGGTATTCGACCATGATAAAGGCTGCAGCCCCTAGGATCGGCGGTGTTATTTGTCCGCCTGTTGAGGCCGTGGCCTCCGTAGCACCAGCAAAGTGCGCGGGGTAGCCAATACGCTTCATTGCGGGGATTGTTAACGCGCCAGTCGTTACAGTATTGGCAATTGATGAGCCAGAGATCGTCCCCATGAAAGCCGATGAAAATATCGCTACTTTTGCCGGGCCGCCAGAGTAGCGACCAGCCACGACCATTGCCAAATCGATGAACAGCTGACCAAGACCAATGCGTGTCGCCAGCACGCCAAAAAGGATAAATAGAAATACGTATTGCGCCATGACGCCAATAGCTACGCCGTAAAGGCCCTGATTGGTCATGTAGAGGTGGTTGATGATGCCTAGCCAGCTTGAGCCACCATGCTTCAATGCGCCAGGCATCCAAGGTCCGAAATAAGCAAAAGCAATGAACAAAATTCCGATGATCGGCAGGGTTGGCCCCACAGACCTGCGGGTTGCTTCAAGCGTAAGCAACAACAGTGCGGTACCCATCAAAACATCTGATTGGGACGGATTGCCGACCCGCTCGGAGACGATCTCGGGCGGAAGTAAAGGCAGATAGATCGCAGCCACAACGGCCAAAGCCGAGAATAGCAGATCAAGTATTGGCACGCCTTGTATCCGAAACCTACCAGCCACAGGAATTCGTCCGGTTTCGCGACGCCATCCAAATAGGAAAAACACAAGCCCAAGGACAAAAGACAAATGGATGCCACGATGCAAAAGTTCGCGGATCAGACCAAAGCCAGAGGCATAGAAATGATAAACAGACATGGCCACAAGAATGGCTGTAACGAAAAAACCAACCGCAGCACCTGTTGGTCTAAAAGCAGTCTCAGGATCAAATTTGCGTTCTAATTCTGCCAATTCTTCGGCAGTTAACTCGGGGCTCAGGGCCGGTGGTGAGCCGGACGTATCTTCAATCTTGTCATCTGTCTCTCGGTTGACTGTCATGATTTTTGTCCAGCTTAAAGATCAAAAAAGGCTCAAGAGGTTTGCACCACTTGAGCCTATTGTTTAAAACCTATTCCTACTTAAGTAGGCCGGCTTCTTTATAGAAACGCTCAGCACCTGCGTGAAGTGGCACACCAACGCCATTCAGCGCAGTAGCGGGTGTTATGGTCTTGCCTTTGGCATGGCCCACGTCTAGCAGCTTGCGGCTCTCGTCGTTCCACAGAGCTTTGGTAATACTGTAGATCAGTTCTTCGTCTTCATTTGCTGAAGTGAACCACTGTGCACCAACAGCTACAGTAGGGGTTGTCTTTACACCCTCATACGCGCCCTCAGGTATATCAGAAGATGCAAAAAATCCATATTTGGAGGTCAGGGCATCAGCACCAGCACCGTCAATTGGAACCAATTTGATGGACGCCGCAGATGCCAATTCAACTAAAGAACCCGTTGGGTATCCAGCGACAACAAAGAACGCATCAATCTTGCCATTACGGAGTGCTTCGGACGCTGCACCACCTTTCAAGGCCTCTGCAGTGATCATATCAGCTGACAGGCCGTTGGCCTCCAAGATCAGGTTTGCGTCGACATACGTGCCAGAACCAGGCTCATCAAGCGACACGCGCTTGCCTTTGAGATCAGCGACGGAGTTTATGCCACTGTCAGCCATAGTCACTAGATGGATGTGCTCTTCAAAAAGAGCGGCGATAGTCCGTAGATCCTTTGCAGGTTCTTTGCCTTCCATTGTGCCAGT
The DNA here is from genome assembly GCA_039640505.1 of Rhodobacteraceae bacterium Araon29. Taxonomy (NCBI): domain Bacteria; kingdom Pseudomonadati; phylum Pseudomonadota; class Alphaproteobacteria; order Rhodobacterales; family Paracoccaceae; species Rhodobacteraceae bacterium Araon29. Next base: position 2,143,450 of record CP046865.1, read on the forward strand.
GCCTGTGAAAGCCCAATAGGCCACATCGGACTGCGCGAAACCAGAGTTGCGCAATCCTGAGATAATCGCGTTTACATTGTCCACAGAACCACGCGAGGAAACAGCCGACGCAATCAGACCATCGACCCCACAAGAGCCACCTTTGCCGCATTCGCGCGATCCCGGAGGTTTTGAGATTGCGTTCGCAATAACACCACCAACAGGGTAGTATGTATAGGCCGTACCGCCTGTTCCAATTGTGAAAAAGTTTAATTCCTGCGCTTTCATTGGCAGCGCCAACAACAACGTTGATGTGGCGGCCAAAGCCGCTGTGCGAAGGTATTTATTCATGAGTTTCCTCCCAGAAAGCTTATCATTTCTTTGCCCGAATCTAGGCGGCTTTATTAGGCCAGTTCTAGTCTCTGACTTCAACCTATCCAAAAGATTTATCACCCTTAAATGTTTTTTCAACCAATGGCTTGCCTTTCGCTTGGTCTCACACTAGCACTTTTTGAATGATAATTTCTTCCCCTGATGCACAGGCCAAACGCAATGTCGCTGTGCTTATTTTTGCCCAAGCCATTTTAGGCTCGCAAATGCCGATTATTTTCATTCTGGCTGGTCTTGCAGGCCAGTCGCTGGCGGAAAATATCTGTTATGCCACCCTACCAATATCGGTGATTATTATCGGCTCGATCCCAGGCGCGCCGATGATATCAAGCATCATGCAGCGCTACGGGCGCAAGGCCGGGTTTTTCATTGGTGCAGGCGCCGGCGCCATCGGGGCCATTATCGGCAGCTTCGGGCTATACTACGATTCCTTTGCGCTGTTTTTACTGGGCAGTCTTTTTACCGGCATTTATATGTCCGCCCAGGGGTTTTACCGCTTTGCCGCCACCGATACCGCCTCGGATGCGTTTCGGCCGAAAGCCATTTCATATGTTTTGGCCGGCGGACTTTTGGCCGCCATCATCGGCCCGCAACTGGCCAAGATCACCTCGGATGCTTTTGTTATCCCCTTTCTTGGCGCCTATATGGCGGTGATTGCGCTCAATGTGTTTGGCGCTTTTGTGTTTGTGTTTCTCGACCTGCCAAAGCCGGATCAGGATGCAGCAACCAGCAGCGGTGGTCGCAGCTATCTTGAATTGCTGCGCAGCCCTAAAATTGCCACCGCAATGCTGGCAGCGATCATTTGCTATTCGATGATGACGCTGGTGATGACCGCAACGCCTTTGGCCATTGTGGGCTGCGGCTATTCGCAAAACACCGCAGCCGATGTGGTCTCTGCCCATGTGCTTGCGATGTTTATGCCATCGTTTTTCACCGGTCATCTGATTGTGCGCTTTGGCGTTGAGCGGATTATTCTGTGCGGTATTGCGCTGCTTGGCGCGGCCTGCATTGCAGGCCTTAACGGCATCACCATTGGTAATTTCTATGGCGCGCTTGTGCTGCTGGGTCTGGGATGGAATTTCGGCTTTATCGGCGCCACAACGCTTTTAACCAGCGCCCATAGCCCCGCAGAGCGCGGCCGCGCGCAGGGGATGAACGACTTTTTTATCGCGGCCAGTATCACCATCGCGTCCTTTGCCTCGGGCGGTTTGATGAACTGTAGCGGCAATAGCACGGCCGAGGGCTGGAATGCGGTGATTATGACTATGATCCCGCTGCTGGCGGTGGCGGCAATGGCGATCCTGTGGCAAATGCGGCAAAGTGCGGCGCAGCTTACCAGCGGCCGGTAAAACTGCGTAGCAAAAGCCCGGCGCGAAGCGCAAAGGGCGAAGCGGGCTGCAAGCCGCTGATCACCCGTTCGGGCGCCCGCCGCGCTTGCATAAGAACCCCTTTGGCGGCCGAACCGCACAGCAGAGCCGCACCCGCTTGGGCGGAAACTTCACTGCGCGCCGCGCGCGCTTTGGCAAGCTGCTGCAAGCCCCGCTCGGCCAAGGCGCGGATCGCTTCGGGCGATGGATCAAGCAGCGGCTGGCGGCCGGCGGCGATTAACGCAGGCACGGCTGCGAAAAAATTTGCAAGCCCCACGGCGCTGCCGAAATCTTCAAGCAAATCACTGTCACCGGGGCCGAGCGCCTGCGCCGCAACCCGCAAAAGCCGCCCCGAGGTGTGGCGCAGATAGCTGCCGAAATCATCTGCATCGGTGAACGGCTCGCGGTAGATATCCCAGCGCCGCGCGGTGACCAGATCGCGCAGGTCTTCGGCGGCCTGCACGGTGAGCGCGTCGGCCAGCGGGGTGACCACTTCGTGCCGGCGCACTCTGCCCCCTGCTGCAATTTCACCCAGCGCATCCTGCCACCATTGCAACCGCATTTCGGCAATCATCGGCTCTTGCGTCATCCAAGGCGCGCGCGCCACTTCTAGGTTAAAGGCAAAAATCGCAAACAGCTTTGGCCGCAGCGGCGCCGGCGCGGCCATCACCGCACGAAACCGCGCCGCATCGCCGCGTTCAAGCAGTCGGGCACAAGCAGAGATATCATCAGAAAACGCCATAGAGACCTTTGGGACAGACAGCAGTTGCCCTCTGGCATATAGCGCCCCCACGCTCAAGGGGCAATTGGGGGGTATCGGCCATAGCCGCCGATCAGTCGCGATAATCCCTTATCGATCCTTGATTGAGAATCTTTGCTGGAACAAGGCGATAATGCCGCTCTTCAACGACCTTGATCTCGTCGCTTTGCAAGGTGAGTTCAAACAAAGCAATAATCTGATTATCCATGAACTGAGCGGCGATAGCACGACACCGCATTCCCGGGAATTTGTCTTCAACAAAGCGGATATCTTGTGAAATTTGGACCATCCCAATTTGATCATTCCCACCCTTTGCCTGAACTGGAATAACGTAGTGACATCCACGTTTATCGAGACCGACATAGAGCTCATCGATCTCGATCTGGCCAATGCCTGTCACGGTTGTGCGTAGGTGGTTTTGTAGACTGTATGTCGTAAGCCCCAAAAAGGTGTCTATAAGTCGATTGTAACGAACAATAGCCAAAAGTGCCTGCTCGTCGTCCAGCGCATAGGCGCGGATTAGCTCCGGCGTGGCATCAGGAATTTCGGTTGTCAAAAGGTCTTTACGAGGCAAGACACGATTAAATTTGACCAAGCGAAAACTGTAAACTGCCTTCCCGGCAAGCTCAATTACCCACTCCATACCATCTGGCTGAGTGTTGAGGATTCTATCAGGCAAAGCAGCCCTGAACCTAAACCAATAAAGCAGGTCCCCCAAGTTCTTTGGTAGTTGTATATTTAGCGTCTTGGCAGCGTCTTCAATATCTGTACGTACAAATTCGAGTTCGGTTTCCCCGTCCACGTAAAGATCAAAAAATATCTTATCAATAAGAGCGCCATACCGATTAGATTTTTTAGCCATGTGCGACCCTCTCAGTTTTGAGATCTTCCTCAATCTCTTCCTGTTTCCGCTTTGTTGCGCCGCTTTTCCGGTCACGTTTGCTTGGTGGGGCCTGTACTCCAAAATATAGCGACGCTTGGGAACGATCGAGTGTCAAAAGTTTGGGGTCCCCAAGAGAGATAGCGTTGCTTGGGCTCGATGGCTTCTTGCCAAGTGCTTCAATCATTTTGGTTGCAATAACCCTAGCCAACGGTGGAGGGACAGAATTTCCGATTTGTCGTGCTCCGTGCCATTTTGTAACATTGAACCTGAACCAATCGGGGAATCCATGCAGCCGTGCCATTTCGCGCACGGTTATGCAACGCGCATAGCGATAGTGGATCGGGCGCGGGCTGGTGAATGCTCCCCTCGCGCCATCCGTCCCTGCCCGAAGCGTATTCGAGACTCCACCTCTTGGAAGTCTGAAAAACCGGCTTATTGGCTCAACTGTTCCCTCTTCCGTTTGTTGAAACCGCCTTCTAGAAATTGCAGTATGTGCTGTTCGAGCGCTAGAGGTTAGGGTATTGGGTTCCCAATGTCGCAAATAGCCAAAATGCCATGCATTGTTCGTAAGGCAGCGCAGATCAGCCGCGTACTCAGATGGGTTGCCAAACCGAACTGTCCTAACAGAATCGTAGACGTTGAGCGTTTCAAAGATGTCTGCGTCGGGTAGGTCGCCTATCGCATCGGCACACGATGGCCCAAATTCCAATTCTTGGTAAAGCTTTGGCCTTCCAGAGATGTTTGTTGTTGGCATTGGATATGTGGGAAGCGTCTTGCCCTTTTTCACACCCATCAGAATGAAGCGCTCACGCGATTGCGGGGTGCCAAAGTGAGCCGCATTGAGTACCTTCCAAGGCAAGCGACATTCATAACCTGCCTGATCGAACGTGTTTACCAATTCTTTTAAGAATACCTTGTGTTTGCCGACAGTAAGTCCTTTGACGTTTTCGAAGATGAAACTTTCAGCATCTAGCTCCCTTACAAGCCGAACAAAATCTAGAACGAGTTTGTTACGCGGATCGTTGAGTACGCGATGGCCGATCAGGGAAAATCCCTGGCACGGCGCTCCACCGAAGACGCAATCAATTTTCTCATCAGTTAAGCCTGCGCGCTTCCTGATTTCGCTACCTGAAAGGTCTGCCACTGACACGGGAATCACAGTCGTGTCAGGAAAGTTGAATTTATGAACAGCACAATGAACCGGGTCGATCTCAACCGCGGCTTTAACATCAAATCCTGCCTGCTCGAAGCCAAGGCTTAAACCCCCGGCACCGGCGAATAAGTCGATGCCGATTGGTCTCATATTACATCCCCACACATAACGTCACCTTACCATAATTTAAAAATGTATGCACGTCGATCATAGCATACAAACAAAAATTATGTTGAATGCTACTTCATTGGAAGCGTGACAGCCATAGAAATCGACGAGCTGCAAAAGTAGATCGATGCATGCGAAAGGATTCTAAATTACTAGGTTTAATTTAAACTTCCACGGCTGGCACCTCACGAATGCGCACCCGCAAATAGTAACCTGTTTCCCGACATTTCAATAGAAACCACCAAAATTCCCACCACCGCGAAACTGCCGTGATACGGACGCAATACCGACGTGGGAATTTGGCGGTTTTAGCCCCGATCGCGGACCCGTTTCCAACGGGTCGCATCCAGCAGCGCCTCAAAAGCTGACATCCACAATATTGGGCGAAACGCCCACCCGTGGCCCAGCGCCGTCCCTGCGTCCGGTCAAAGAGCGCAGTGGAACGTTGCCATAGTTTTACAGCGCCCCGATCAGCGAGGCTAAATAAAGATACGCCTGCGGCCGCAGGGCGACGCCGCCCTATGCGCAGGCTGCAAAAAGCCAAAAACCTTAGCTAAAGCACCGCAATTAAACGTAAAAAATCAACTTTTGCGCAGCACCAGATAGGCCGTTAACCCACTTGAGACCGAGCAAAACACAAGGCCTTCTACCAGAAACTCGCCAAGCGCCAAAAATGGAAACCCGGTGATGGTCCATAAAAAAACAAGCCCCGTGGTGCCATAGGCCGCAATCCCAACCAGCGCACCGTTTTGGATTGCAGCCCGATACTGGCCTTTCTCAATCGCCGGCTGCACAGCCAGTTTTAGCAAAACAAAGGCAATCATAATAAAGAAAAGCAAAATCGTCCAAGCATGGTTAGGCTGCTCTGACATCACATCACGAATACCAGCGCTTTCATAAAGCCCGCCCATGAATTTTAGCCCGAACGACATCTGGTAGGCAACATCTACGACGATATATATGACAAATATCAATACAAATTGGGTCAATCGGTTTTTCATATTATTCACTTTCTAATGCATTTGCTGATTATCTATTGATGGGCGTTTCCACCCCTTTAGGCAGCGCTGTTAATATAATTTTTTCGCACCATAATTAAACGACGGCAGATACACAATCCAAAGCGGTCCCGGTGGCCGCAACGTTATATGCGCTTTTAGCGATGGTTGCCCGGCCGCTGTCCCCAAGTCTTACCGCTTTTAGCGCGCTGCACACGGGGCTTTTATCGCTTTGGGGCACAGGGTTTTGCAAAGTCTTGCAATGGCGCACATTAGGTGGAACGCTTAACCTCATCCCCAACCTTTATATCGCCGCCCTCAAGGATTGCACAATTCAGCCCCGAGCGATGCTTTAAAAGATCACAAACGCTTTTACCGGTCACCGGATCAAGATAACGGCAGGGCGTATTAAGCCGACCGCCAAGCAATACCACATCGCCCACCCAGAAGCGCTTGCCAACAAGATGGTTTACCGGCACATCCCGAACGGTCAGGTTGCGGCGATGCTCGTCAGGTGCAAGGCATATGTAATGGTCCCGCCTGAGCGCCCCTAGGGTTTCCATTTCTATAAGAGTGACCTCAGCGAATATCTTCAATTTGTAAATATTTTCCTGCGCCTTGCTGATAGCGGTCAATTGCGATCCCGGCCCCGGCAATCAATGTGGCCAAGGTTTGAAAGCTTAAAGTTACCCACGCGCTCACAAGCCCGCCGTTTGATAGGCCGCAGCACAGCACCGCCCTGACCAGTGATTTTCTTTCTTATTTGCAAAAAAATATCTGCAGGCCAAGAGGCTATCTTTTTAAGAAACCTTAATGATTTTAGGTGTTTAAATCAGACAATTATTACTGACTAAAATAGTCAACTATATGTTTTTATTACTTTTTCTTGACTTCTTTAGAAAAATTCTAATTTTAGAGACATCGGTTAGCCAGCGCGTGCAAGCCATACCGATACATGTCAAAACCGTTGAAGGAGATTAGGGATGGCAGAAGCCTGTAACAAATGCGCTTATTTTAAGCATCAAGACCGTCAGGTCACCGCAGGATCAGATTTGGGCGCCTGCAGAGTAAATCCGCCAAGCGCGGTTGCCCAGGATAAGCTGGCTTTCTGGCCGGTGGTCAAACCCATGGACTGGTGCGGCAGTTTCGAAGCAAAATAATCAAACCGGCAGAGGCGCGGGGCATTTAGCCCTTCGCCGCCGGCGGCCGCATTTGCGCGGGTGGGCGCAGGCAGAGATATCATCAGACAACGCCATAGAGACCTTTGGGGCAGACAGCCGTTGCCCTCTGGCATATAGCGCCCCCACGCTCAAGGGGCAAATGGGGAGGATTGGGCCAGAGGGACCGTTTGTGAGAAGTCAATCTAGAACAGCTTCCAGCCAAAAGTGAACAGAAGTATGCAAACGGTAGAGCTAAACTGGTGTCGGGCTTAATTTGTAATACCAATTCAACGCGCAGTATTTATGAATAATATTTTCGATTTGGGGTAAGCCAATGCATGATATTCACGCAGTCTACATCAGACTGTGAAAGTCGGTTGTATAACTGATAATCTTGGGTAAATACTCGAACTTTTTCTTTTTTCAGCCGAGGAACACATGAAATAATGGCAGCATCCGCAAGGCCTACCTTCTCGTACTCTGAAAGTTGAGTAACGTTTTTACTAGGCTGAAATATCTCTTCAAGATTTGCAATGTAGCGGCTCAATGCGAAAGCGGCACCATCAACTGCTTGTTGTTTACCAGATCCTAGATGGTTGGAGGCTTCAGTTAGAACGTTTGGCAATGAGATGTGTTTACGAATTTCTAGTAACTCATCATTCAATTTCTGCCACATTCTTTGAGTATGCTGTTGGGTCTTTCCTGTTCCAACAAGATCAAGCCGCAAAGTACCAAAAACAAACAATACCAGCGGTCCGCTATCCAACAAAACATAGGCCACGGCTCAAGTAAGTTTCTCGAAGTTACCTTGATTGTCCAAATGGACGCACCGCACAAGTCGAATGGTCTTGGTGGTCTTGGTGGTCTTTTCATTAAAATTACCCAGAATAGACTTGGCAAAATTTCCGGATTCTTGCGAAGTTTCCTCGACACCTCCATCGAAACCGATGGAAACAATCCATCCGTTATCTTTGGGTTCTAAACCTTCCAACAAAACCCCATGCAAGTTTCCGGACTTTTTCATAAGTTTATCAAAGTATTCGAACGCCCGATCAACAATCGCCTCAACATCCAGTGTCTTCTGCTCTTCTGACATCACCAAATTCCTTTAGCTTATAACGTGAGCCAATCGCGCTCATCCAGCACTCCAATGATCTAATCCTCTAGCTTTATGATCGTACTGCTTGGTAAATTTTTTAATTTATCAATCTAAATATGTATACAATTATTACATTCTATTTAAAAGAGAAATATACATTTTGATTTATTGGCACTTTCCATGCCTGATCAAGAATTTTGAAGCGTCGTTTCCCCCAAAAACCCATCAAAAATCCCACCACCGCGAAACTGCCGTGATACGGACGCAATACCGACGTGGGAATTTGGCGGTTTTAGCCCCGATCGCGGATCAGTTTCCAGTTGATCGCATCAAGCAAGGCCTCAAAGCTGGCATCCACAATATTGGGCGATACCCCCACCGTGGCCCAGCGCCGTCCTTGGGCATCTTCGCTGTCGATCACCACCCGTGTCACCGCCTCGGTGCCGCCTTGTGTAATGCGCACTTTGAAGTCCACAAGGTGCAGATCATCAATCACATCCTGATAGGGCCCAAGGTCTTTGGCCAGCGCTTTGGCCAGCGCATTGACCGGCCCGCGATCGGCGCCAATCTCATCCATCGACTCGCTAACCGAGAGTTTTTTGACCCCATCCACCTTGACCACAACGACCGCTTCGGACAGGCTAACCATTTGATTATACTTGTTTTTGCGGCGCTCAACCGAAACGCGGTAGCGCTTGACCTCAAAAAATTCGGGGCATTGGCCCAGCTCGCGCCGCGCCAGCAGCTCAAAGCTGGCCTGCGCGGTGTCATAGGAATATCCCTCGGCCTCGCGGGATTTGATCACCTCAAGAATACGGCCCAGCGCCGGATCGCCCCGCTCGACCGCAATGCCCGCCGCGCGCAGCCGTTCGCGCAGGTTCGACTGACCCGCCTGATTGGACATCGGAATGATGCGCGCATTGCCCACTTGCGCAGGGTCCACATGCTCATAGGTGCTGGGATCCTTGGCGATCGCACTGGCGTGCAGCCCGGCCTTATGGGCAAAAGCAGACGCCCCCACATAAGCCGCCTGCCGCATGGGAACCCGGTTGAGAATATCATCAAGCAGCCGCGAGGTACGTGTAAGCCCCTGTAAAGACGTCTGTTTTACGCCAGTCTCAAAGGTGCTCGCATAGGGCTCTTTGAGCAAAAGCGTGGGGATCAGCGATACCAGATTGGCATTGCCGCAGCGCTCACCAAGGCCATTGAGCGTGCCTTGGATTTGCCGCGCGCCCGCATCCACTGCCGCCAATGAGTTGGCCACCGCGTTTTCGGTGTCATTATGGGTATGGATGCCCAAATGATCCCCCGGAATCCCCGCCGCAATAACATCGCCAACAATCGCGCTTACCTCGGCCGGCAGTGTGCCGCCATTGGTATCACATAGCACCACCCAGCGCGCACCGGCATGATAAGCCGCCTTAATCACCGCAATCGCATAGGCTGGATTTGCCTTATAGCCGTCAAAGAAATGCTCTGCATCAAACAGCGCTTCACGGCCCTGCGCAACGATATGTTCAATAGACTGCTGAACAGAGGTTAGGTTTTCCTCAAGCGAAATACCCAATGCTTTTTCCACATGGAAATCATGGCTTTTGCCCACAAGGCACACCGCTTTCGTATCCGCATTCATCACCGCAGCAAGAACATCATCATTGGCCGCTGACCGCCCTGCCCGTTTGGTCATGCCAAAGGCTGTTAAGGTGGCGCGGGTTTTCATGGATTGATCGAAAAACTCGCTGTCGGTGGGATTGGCGCCGGGCCAGCCGCCCTCGATATAATCAATCCCGAGCTCATCCAAAGCAGTGGCAATTTGCACTTTGTCTTGGGTGGAAAACTGCACGCCTTGGGTCTGCGCTCCATCGCGCAGTGTCGTGTCGTAAAGATAGAGCCTTTGCTTTGCCATATATTTGCCCAATCCGCTGATCTTGCAGCTTTTTTGCCTAGTTTAACCCAAGTTGTCCAATTGGGCTATATCAAAGCCTGCTGAGGGGACAAGGGTCACCTCAGTTTTGCTCATCCTGACTTCCAAACCGGCGTGTTGATAGGCACTTTTCAATCGATCAACTTCGGAAAAGTCCTTGGTTTGCATGGCTTTTTCGCGCTCGGCAAATAGGCGTTCTTCGTAAGCAGACAAATCAACAGCGGCCGCCCAGTCCCCCAGATGATCGCCAAGCAATCCCAAAAGCTCTGCCGATGCGCGCAGTCCAGCAGCATCGCCTTTAGAGGCCAAACCATGCAATGCGGTAATGGCGCCAGCAGTGTTTAGATCTTCACCCAAAGCCTTGACCACCGCTACGTCAACTGTGCCGGGCGCATCGGCTGCCGCGCTGATTTCCCGCCATTTACGAAGCGTTTTTTCCGCCTCACGGGCTTTGGTATCGGTCCAATCCATTGGCTTGCCGTAATGCGTTGAAAGAAACACGAACCGGATCACTTCGCCTGCGTACCCCTGATCAAGCAGGTCACGTACAGTAAAGAAGTTGCCCAAAGATTTGGACATTTTCTTCCCGTCAACCTGCAGCATTTCATTGTGGAGCCAATAATTGGCAAATCCATGATCTGGATGGGCACAGCGGCTTTGCGCCAATTCATTTTCATGGTGGGGAAACAGCAAATCATTGCCGCCGCCATGAATATCAAAGCTCGCCCCGAGCAAGTCATGAGACATGGCAGAACATTCAATATGCCAGCCCGGACGTCCCACTCCCCAAGGGCTCTCCCAGCCTGGTTGATCGCTGCTCGAAGGTTTCCATAGTACAAAATCCATTGGATCGCGCTTATAGGGTGCAACCTCTACCCGCGCACCGGCAATCATGTCATCTACTGACCGCCCCGAAAGTTGTCCGTATTCGGGATCGCTTTGCACTGAAAATAGCACATGCCCGTCGGCAGCATAGGCATGGCCCTTTTGTATCAGCCCCTCAATCATGGTAATCATTTCGGCGATATATTCCGTAGCCCTTGGCATATGATTGGGTTCAAGATTACCCAGCGCTGCCATATCCTCAATGTACCACGCGATGGTTTCTTCGGTCACGGCCGAAATAGATTGGCCGCTTTCAGCCGCGCGCTGATTTATTTTATCATCAACATCGGTAAAATTGCGCACATAGGTCACATGCTTTGGGCCATAAACATGCTGCAACAGGCGAAACAGCACATCGAACATAATCACATTGCGCGCATTGCCCATATGGGCGCGATCATACACTGTTGGGCCACACAAATACATCCGGACATTTTCCGGATCGATCGGCACAAACCGTTCTTTTTTGCGGGTTTTTGAGTTTTGCAGTGTGATAGTCGTCATTGAGTACAAGCCTTTCTACGGCGCTGATTGGCGGGCTTAGCAACTTTGTTCTGGTTTGAAAATGACGAAAGAACCGGCCCGCTGAAAGTTTTCAGCAAGCAATACAGATCGAAATGATCGTAATGTGTTCCATATGGTCTTGTTAAGCGAAAGCGGCTTCGTTTGCAACCGATAAGTGTTTGACTTTTGTGCATGTCACTGTCCCATATGGAGCAGTTTTTTGGCGGAGTAGAATCGTGCAGGCATCGCATCGCATAAGCAATATAAATGATCAGGGCTCTGACGGCTGGGAAGTTTTTCTACGCGCGCGCGCATTAATGGCCGAAGGACACCAGATCACCGAACTGACCATAGGCGAACATGATATCCGAACCGATCCAAGTATTTTAAAGGCGATGCATGCCTCTGCTGCCGCAGGCAATACAGGGTATGCTATGGTGCCAGGCTCTGCAGCATTGCGCCAAAGCGTTGCAGATAGGGTTACTAAGCGAACTGGCATTGCAACGACACGCGATAATGTGCTGATCACGCCCGGCGGTCAGGCGGGACTTTTTGCCACCCATATGGCGGCCTGTGATCCCGGGGATACAGCGCTTTATCTTGATCCCTACTATACCACCTATCCCGGCACTCTTAGGGCACAAGGCCTTGTCCCAATTGCGGTTCCAACCCGATCAAAGCACGGGTTCCAACCGCAGCGCGAAGAATTGGATAAGGCGGCAAAAGGGGCAAAATCACTTTTAATCAACTCCCCAAATAATCCAACCGGAACTGTGTATTCCACATCAACAATGCAAAATATTGCAGAGGTATGCTGCCAACATAATTTATGGCTGATCTCGGATGAGGTCTATGACACCCAAGTGTGGTCGGGGACACATATTACACCGCGCAGCCTGCCGCAGATGGCTGAACGCACATTGGTCATTGGCTCAATGTCGAAAAGCCATGCCATGACAGGCAGCCGGATCGGCTGGGTGGTTGGGCCAGAAGATATGATTGCGCATATGATCCATCTGGCAACCAACACCACCTACGGCGTTGCCGGCTTTGTGCAGGATGCCGCGCTTTTTGCGCTTGGACAGGGCATAGAATTAGAGAAAAAAATTTCCACTCCTTTTGCGCGGAGACGGAAAATTTCTTTGGATATCTTGCGGGATTTTCCGAAAGTGAAAGCAGTTGCACCGCAAGGCGCAATGTATTTGATGCTGGATATCCGCGCCACCGGACTGAGTGGAATTGAATTTGCAAACCGGTTGCTTGATGATCATCAAATTGCCGTCATGCCGGGAGAAAGTTTTGGCCAGTCTGCCGCTGGGCATCTTCGTGTAGCAATGACAATATCCGATGACGCCTTTGGTGCGGCTTTACGAACATTATGCGCTTTTGCCACCCAGTTGGCTGATGGCTGAAGCTCTTTCCACCATTCGCAACATTGGCCCTGCACTAGAGTCTGCATTTCAACGCGCCGGCATAAATGATGCCGAGACCCTGCGCGACATTGGGGCGGATGCAGGTTATCTTAAGCTGTTAAATTCGGGAGTACGTCCGCATTTCATCGGTTATTACGTCATCGTTATGGGACTACAGGGCCGCCCGTGGAACGATTGCCAAGGCCAAGAAAAACGTGATCTTAGGGATAGGTTTGATGCGCTCAAAGCGCAGTCTGTACCCAATGGCGATGCGGCGAAAACTGAGTTGGAAAAAATACTTGACCGAATAGGCGTCGTAGAAAAGAAAAATGGGCGAAAGAAAAAGCTTTCGCCCAAATTCAAAGCTTAGCCAACCAGTTCGATGCCAGAAAAGAAATACGCGATTTCAACAGCTGCGGTCTCTGGGGCATCAGAGCCATGTACAGAGTTTTCGCCCACAGACTCGGCAAATTCGGCGCGTACTGTGCCTGGCGCTGCATCTGCTGGGTTGGTTGCGCCCATAACTTCCCGGTTTTTGGCAATTGCATTTTCACCTTCTAGAACCTGAACAACCACGGGCTCTGACGACATAAATTCGCAAAGCTCGTCATAAAATGGGCGTTCGGCGTGAACCCCATAAAAAACACCTGCTTGCGCTTTGGTCATATGAATACGTTTTTGCGCTACAACGCGCAGGCCTGCATCTTCGAATTTCGCATTGATTTTGCCGGTTAGATTGCGGCGGGTGGCATCGGGTTTGATGATGCTGAATGTACGCTCGAGAGCCATTTTTTAAATATCCTTGTATCGCAGGGGCAGACCCCATGTCAGCCCCGTGATTTGCGCCTGCCCCCTACCATGCAACCATCCAATTGAAAAGTCTGATCTGCGTTATTTGGATCATGGTGGGCCACGCGTCCAGTTTGCCGCAATGCCCAGCGCTAAAACTGGCCTTTTCTTTGTTTAAGGTGTCCAAAAGTTTTGCAATGCGTTTCAAAGAAGCCTGTTGATTCCCGATGGTAGAACCCATTGTGACCTGCTATGGCCTGCGCCATGTTAAAAATATCAAATATCAGCTATTCCGTAGAGGGCCGGCCCCTTTTTGATGGCGCCAGTGCAACCATCCCTGATGGCCACAAAGTCGGTCTTGTCGGCCGTAACGGGACAGGCAAAACAACTTTGTTCCGATTGATCCGAACAGAGTTGGCCCTTGAGGGAGGCAGCCTTTCTCTGCCTTCTCGGGCGCAAATTGGCGGCGTCGCCCAAGAGGTACCAAGCAATGATATCTCGCTGATTGACACGGTGCTGGCAGCTCATACTGAGCGTGCTAGCCTGCTGGCCGAGGCAGAAACGGCCACCGATCCAATCCGGATTGCCGATATTCAAACCCGCTTAAGTGATATTGATGCATGGTCAGCCGAAGCGCGCGCGGCATCAATTTTAAAAGGGCTTGGCTTTGACAGCGAAAAACAGGCGTTGCCGTGCAGTGCGTTTTCCGGCGGTTGGCGAATGCGCGTTGCGCTGGCCGGTGTACTTTTTGCACAGCCTGATCTTTTGTTACTTGATGAGCCAACCAACTATCTTGATCTTGAGGGCGCAATTTGGCTTGAAAGCTATTTGGCAAAATACCCCCATACCGTCATCATTATTAGCCATGACCGCGGTCTGCTTAATCGCTCTGTTGGCTCGATCCTGCATCTCGAGGATAAAAAACTTACCTTTTACAATGGCGCCTATGACACCTTTGCCAAAACCCGCGCCGCACGATTGGCAACCGCCGAAGCCGAATCCAAAAAGCAAGACGCTCGGCGCGCTCATCTTCAATCCTATGTGGACCGCTTCCGCTATAAGGCAGACAAAGCCCGGCAGGCGCAATCAAGGCTGAAAGCCATCGCACGGCTTGAACCGATCACCCGCCCGCAAGAGGCCGCCTTGCGCCGCTTTAGCTTTCCGGAACCAGAAGAGCTGTCCCCGCCTATTTTAAGGGTCGAGGATGGCATTGTAGGCTATAACGGCACCGCGGTTCTATCAAAGCTTGATTTACGGATTGATCAAGACGACCGGATTGCGCTTTTAGGTCAAAACGGTGAGGGCAAATCGACCCTTGCCAAACTTATATCCGACCGCCTGACGCCCATGGCGGGCCGCGTTGTGCGATCCTCAAAATTAAGGATTGGATATTTCGCCCAGCATCAGGTGGATGAGCTACACATAGACGAAACTCCGCTTGACCATATTCGGCGGCTACGGCCATCAAAAACCCCCGCCCAGCTTCGGGCCATATTGGGCGGTTTCGGCATTGGCGCAGAGCAAACCGAAACGCTTGTTGGCCGGCTGTCTGGGGGGCAAAAAGCACGCCTTTCGCTGCTATTAGCAACGTTAGATGCACCGCATATGCTTATTTTGGATGAGCCGACCAATCACCTTGATATAGAAAGCCGCGAAGGTCTAGTTGAGGCTTTGACCGCCTATTCTGGGGCCGTCATCCTCATCAGCCACGATATGCATCTATTATCGCTTGTAGCCGACCGGCTTTGGTTGGTGAAAGATGGCAAAGTAACACCCTATGAAGACGACCTAGAAACCTACCGCAAGGATTTGCTTAGCACTGAAAAGTCGAACGCTCAGAAAGTACCGTCGAAACCAAAGCCCAGGCGCGCAGGCCGCGACGAGATCTTGGCGCTTAGATCTGAGGTGCGCAAATGCGAGGCCAGGTTGGAAAAGCTCAATGCCATGCGCGATAAACTTGCGGAAAAACTGGCTGATCCCGCGCTTTATGAAGATGCGCGCATCGGCGAGCTTGCAACTTGGAACAGCAAGTATGCGGAAGTCATGGATGCCTTAGAGCGGGCAGAAAATCTTTGGATGGCCGCTCAAGATAAACTTGAAAAGGCCAGCCCCTAAAATCAAACTTTAGGGATTATCGCCACGGCCAATCGGCGTCCATGATTGCAATGGCGGGGGCAACCCCCATATAAAACCTGCAAATTGCAACTAAATTTCTTACCTAAAGTGACTATTGCCAATCCTATTTCTTGACCATTTTGTACCATCAATAACAAAAAAGGAATTACGTTATGTATGAATTTATATCGTCTTTGGGACTGATAGGATATTTATTAATTGGGGTCTTAGGGCTTGCAATATGGAACCTCCGCAAATTGTGGAAGCTTCGCACACCACTGGATTCCCCTCAGCACAAGGCTTGGCGAAGAAGCCACGGATGTGACCACCCAGATCATCTTGATCCTCTAAACAAGCCCTAAGGCAACACGCCAATCGTATGACGGCCCTAGTCTTGACCGCCCAAGTGGGGCAGAATAAGGATCGACCCGAAAGGAAATTTTTGTTGACGCTGATAGATACCGCTTTTTTGATCACCGCGTTTGTGACGCTTTTTGTCATTATTGACCCTATTGGTCTTGCGCCTTTATTTATTGCGATCACTCAAGGCATGTCGCAAAAAAAGCGCCGCAGCATTGCGCTACGGGCCGTAGGTGTGGGCGGTGCAGTGCTTTTTCTATTTGCCGTATTCGGAGAGTCGGTTTTGTCATTTGTAGGTATATCCATGCCCGCGTTTCGAATTGCAGGCGGGGTTTTGCTATTTTTAACCGCGCTTGAGATGCTCTTTAATCGCCGCACCAAACGCCGTGAAGATCAAAGTGATGATGATGTGGCCGACGACCCATCCGTTTTTCCCTTGGCCATTCCATTAATTGCCGGGCCCGGCGCCATTACGTCGGTTATCTTGATCACCGACAACCATCCCGGGTGGCTTGGTATCGGTGAGGTCACAGCTGTTGTAGCTGCCGTTCTGATATTGGTCTATGTGATGTTTTCGATCGGAACGCTACTAGAGCAATTACTTGGTAAAATTGGCATCAATGTCATTACGCGGATACTCGGCATGCTTTTGGCCGCCTTGGCAGTGCAGTTCGTGATGGAAGGAATTTCTGCTTTTGAACTGCTCTCTGAGGCCCGTCAGTAAATGCCGCAAGATATAGATTTTGCACGCTTGGTTTACTTAGGCTTGCTTGCGGCTGTCTTGCTTGGCTCGGTACTGATGACCCGACGTGGGGCTTTTAAGAAAGCCGCCTTTCAGGGCGGTATCTGGTTGGTGATTTTTGCAGCTCTGGTTGCCGCAGTGGGAATATGGCAGGATATTCGATCCGGTCAGAGCAGCACATCAAGCTTTACTACCCAAGAAGGTCATGTAGTGATTTCACAAGGCGATGATGGTCATTATCGGGTCAAGATCAAAGTCAATGACCAGACCCTTTCATTTTTGGTCGACACAGGTGCTAGCCGTGTTGTTTTGACCCAGAAGGACGCAAAAGCATTGGGCTTTAAGCTAGAAAACTTACAATTCTGGAACACTGCAATGACTGCAAACGGCCCGGTCTCTACAGCGCCTGTGCGGCTTGGGGAAATGACGCTAGGACCCTATATTGACCGCAATGTCAGCGCATCCGTGAATAGTGGCGAAATGAAGCAATCATTGCTCGGCATGAGTTATTTAAACCTATATTCGACCATAGAGATCAGCCAAAAGCGAATGATCCTAAAGCGCTAGCCGTCAGAGGATTGACTATCTGCCATTTTTTGCCACCGGCCGCTTTCTTCGGACCAGTATTGGGCTGAGCAGCCTGCTTCGGTCAATGTTTTCCACTGACCACGCGCTTGCTGCATCGCGGTTTGATCTAGCCCGTCGAACAATATACACACTCTTTGGCTATCGTTCACCTCTTGAGCGTTAACCATAGCCCCATCTATGGACATGATACACTCAAACCCAGCTTCGGCGTTTGTGGTGAGCAAAATCGGCTGATGCGCATCTTTATCGCTGCCAGCCAATCCATGCGCCAAAAACCCATCATCTGGCCCCAGCCAAAGCTTTTCATCTAACCATTGCATCCGCTCCAAGCTGGTGCCCCGGACCTCAACCCGCCAACTGGCCCCAGAGGCCTTTTCAAGCAGCGCAGGCAAAGCCACCTCTAAGGGCTGGCGGGTCAAATGATAAAAATAGGCTGCTCCCATTGGTTTAAGTGTTTTCAAATAAATCGCTGATCAATCGGTTCAGTGTCATCACACCCCATCCGGTTGCACCCGCCGGAGCATGGTCACTGTCGGATTTAATGTGCGCAACACCAGCAATGTCTATGTGCGCCCAAGGCGTGCTGTCTTTGACAAACCTTTGCAAAAACTGTGCGGCAGTGACGGATCCGGCCGGCCGGCCGCCAATATTGGCCATATCCGCAATTCTTGATTTGAGCAGCTTGTTGTATGGCTCGCCCAAAGGCATGCGCCAAGCGCCTTCGTTTTCGGACTTGGCAGCCCCAAGTAGTGCATCGCACAGCACGTCATCATTGGAAAAAACGCCAGCATTTTCATGCCCAAGACCGACAATGATTGCCCCGGTCAACGTGGCTAAATCAATCATCGCAACCGGATTAAAGCGCTCTTGTGCGTACCACATCACATCACACAGAACCAAACGTCCTTCTGCATCTGTGTTCAGCACTTCGATGGTATCACCTTTCATTGAGGTGATCACATCACCTGGCCGGATCGCTGTGCCAGAAGGCATGTTTTCAACCAATCCAACCAATCCAACCACATTTGCTTTTGCTTTGCGGCTGGCCAGGGCCATCATTGTTCCAGCCACAACAGCAGCGCCGCCCATATCCATTGTCATATCCTGCATGCCCGCACCGGGTTTAAGTGATATGCCGCCGGTATCAAAGACCACCCCTTTGCCAACCAGCGCAAAGGGCTGCTGATCAGGCGCACCACCATTCCACTGCATCACAACCACTTTCGATGGGCTGGCAGAGCCCTGCCCTACACCCAAAAGCGCCCGCATACCCAGATCGGCCAGTTGTGCTTCGTCCAGCACCTCAACCTCGAGCCCCAAGGGCACAAGGTCCATTAGGCGTTCAGCAAACGTGGTCGTGGTTAGAACATTGGCTGGCTCATTCACTAAATCGCGCGTAAAAAACACAGCTTCAGTGATTGCTACGCTTGTTTCCAAAAGCGGCTTTAAAGTTTCCATTTTATTGTGGGAAAAAGTAACTTTGCCGAAACTCTTTTCATCTTTTTTAGATTTGTGCGCCAGAAAGTGATAGCTGCGCAATGTAATGCCTTGAAAGAAACTGTCCCCAAAGCGCAAAGCCCCCGCAAGAACCAACAACGTCTCTTCGCCGCGTAGCTTGGCCAAAGCAACGCCAGCGCGGCGGGCAGCAGTGCGATCAGCGCGTTTATCGAGCACCACAAGGTCAATTGCTATGGCCTCAACTCCCGTGGGATAGGCCAAGGTGATTACCGTTCCCGATTTGCATTTATAGAACTCAGGATCCTGAGTGACACGCAGAACAGCACCTTTGGTCAATTTATTTAAGCGGCGTGTGATCTGATCAAGCCGTCCGTCTGGGGCTAGTATAGCTGCGACACGTCCACTTGCTTGAGACATGCTATCTAAATTCGTTTCTAAAAATTCAAAATTTTCTGGCATTGGTACTTTGGTCTCCTGGCCCTGGCTTTTTGACGATTTAGCGGCGATCCGCCATTATTTTTAATATTCAGTTTTCCCCGGAAATTATTTGAGATAAACCATATCTAATAGAAAAAGACCACTGGGGATTTTTGTGTCAAGGTTCGACCGCTACCTACTGCGCCAAATGTTGGTTGCCTTCGGGTTTTTTTCCCTAGTGTTAATCGCGATTTATTGGGTTAACCATGCAGTAATTTTATTTGATAGACTGATTACAAATGGTCATTCTGCACTGGTATTTCTAGAGTTTTCTCTGCTTAGCCTACCAAATGTAATCCGTTTAATGCTGCCTTTATCGGCATTTGCAGCCACCATATATGTCACCAACCGCCTTAGCACCGAAAGTGAACTGACAGTGATGCAGGCCACTGGGTTTAGCCCGTGGCGATTGGCACGACCATTTTTTGTTTTCGGATGTTTTGTTTTACTGCTCATTGCTTTGCTTACCCATTATCTTGTACCCTCAAGCCTTGCCCAACTTCGCCAGCGCGAACATGAAGTTTCGGCCAGTATTTCAGCGCGCCTGCTGCGCGAAGGAAGTTTTATACACCCGCAATCAGATGTGGCTTTTTACATTCGTGAAATCACAACAGAGGGCGAATTAAGAGATGTCTTTCTCTCGGATCGCCAAGCTCCGGATTCAGCCACCACATACACCGCAGAAAAAGCCTACCTCGTGCGCGAGGATGAAAAGACAACCATGATTATGGTAAACGGACTGGCCCAAACTCTCGATTATGAAACCCAGTCACTCTCAACAACAATATTTCTAGATTTATCCTATGATATGAGTGCTTTGGTTGATCCAAACCAAGTTCTTCAAGGGCGCATTTCAGAGCTTTCAACAAGCGAAATTCTAGCTCGGGCAGAACAGCTAAAATCTAAACCGGGCGGAAGTAGGGCGCTTCTACTTGAAGAAGCCCATGACCGCTTTAAGCAACCTCTTTTAGGTTTGGCAACCGCCCTCATAGGATTTGCGGCTTTGATGCTTGGCGGATTTAGCCGCTTTGGATCGGGTCGCCAAATCCTATTTGCAATTTTTCTTTTGGTCGTGTTGAAAATGTCTGAAAGTTTCGTTGCTCGGCCTGTGCGCGCGGATGCGGGGTTATGGATATTGAACTATACTCCCGTGCTGATCGGTTTTATATTTGCCTTTGGTTTACTTTTGGTAGCTTCGTTTTCTTTCGGTGTTTTAAATCTAACGCTCCGCAAAAAGGTGAGCCAATGACTTTGCATTTCTATTTTGCAAGACGTTTTGCGATATTTTTCATTCGGGTCTTTGTCTTGTTTTTTCTATTTTTGTTCCTGATTGATCTGGTCGGTCAATTACGCAGTTTCTCATCAATCATTTCGTTTCGACAGGTTGTTACTTTAACCCTCCTCAACAACCCCGAAGTTTTGTACCAAATGATGCCACTGATCATGATTATTTCGGCGGCTGCGGTGTATATTTCACTGAGCAGGTCTAATGAATTGGTTATAAGCCGAAATACTGGGCGATCCTCGATGCAGGCACTTATCGGACCGTTATTGGTGACCATCTGCCTTGGAGGCATGCTGGTTACTGTGTTCAATCCAATTGTATCAACCACATCAGCCCTCTATCTTGATTTGAAGGACAACTACTCAAATCAAAAGCGGTCTGTCATTTCAATTGGTGCAGAAGGTTTGTGGCTTCGGCAAGGCGACGAAAACGGACAAACCGTTATTCGCGCAGAGCGCGCTAACTTTGACGGCTCTGTCCTTTATGGAGTTAGCATGCTTGAGTATCATTCAAGCGGTGGCCCCAGACGCCGCATCGAAGCCAAATCGGCAAGCTTACAAGGGGGGGATGGTGGCTCAATAAAACCAAGGTTTGGCCTCTTATTTCGGGAATAAACGCTGAAGAAAATGCTCAAAAACATGAGTGGCTACGTGTGCCGTCTAGCCTAACCACAGATCAAATCCGAGACCGTTTTGGAAAACCTTCAACCGTTTCATTTTGGGCCTTGCCCGTCATGATAAATCAGCTCAAGTCTGCTGGGTTTTCTGCACGGCGTCACGAGGTTTGGTATCAAACAGAAATAGCAAGACCCTTATTCTTGGTCGCAATGGTAATTATAGGGGCTGCGTTTACCATGGGCCATAGCCGGCAACGCAGCATGGGGCTAGGCGTGTTAATGGCCATCTTGCTTGGGTTTGGATTGTTTTATGTGCGCAATTTTGCGCTGATCCTGGCAGAGAATGGTCAATTGCCGGTTATGCTTGCGGCATGGGCGCCACCATTAGCGGCCATTTTGCTAGGGTTGGGTATTCTTTTCCAAGCGGAGGAAGGCTAGTGCGGGGGCCACCCACTCCTAATTTTCTTTACGACGCGGCCTTCCCTTTAAACGCTATGGAAACTAAACAAGAGACTAAGCTGCGCATTTGTTGCAGGGATGTTAGGATTAAATCATGATTAACCCCTTATTGAAGAGCTGCTCGATACTAGTGGCACTGTTTGTTTGGGCAAATTCCGCGTTTGCGGAAAACTTATTTTCCACAGCCATCAAAGTTAACGACAGATCCATTACTGTCTACGAACTGCGTCAGCGCAGCCTATTTCTAAAGCTGCTGAATGTACCAGGCGATCCAGACGCAATTGCAAGAGAGCAATTGATTGACGATCGGTTAAAATTGAACGCGGCCAAAACCATGGGGATTGAACTGACCAATGCCGAAATCAAGGGCGGCATGGAAGAATTTGCTGCCCGTGGAAAACTGGATCTGCCAAGTTTTATTAAACAGCTTAAAGCTCTGGGCATAAGCGAAGCGACACTGCGCGATTTTGTAAAATCCGGGTTGCTGTGGCGAGCAGTGGTTCAGACCAAATTTGGAGCCCAAAGCCAAGTCTCTGACGCACAGCTTGAACGGTCGACAAATATCGAAGGCTCAGGCGGCGGCATTCGGGTTTTGCTGTCAGAAATTATTTTGCAAGTGCTGCCCGGACAAGAACAAAAAACCCAAGACCTTGCTGATGAATTGTCAAAAATAACCTCTACAAACGCTTTTTCCGATGCAGCGCGGCGCTATTCGGTCGCGCCTACCAGCGCCTCTGGTGGTCATATCAAATGGCAAGCTTTAGAAAAACTACCCGCAGTCGTACAACCGCTTATTTTTGGTCTGGCGCCGGGTGATGTAACAGACCCTCTGCCCATTCCAAACGGGCTTGCCTTGTTTCAGTTAAGAGCCGTCGAAGAAACCGGTGATAAACGCAGCAAGAAGGCGATCATTGACTATTTGACCTATGGCTTTCCCAAAGGTGATCAAGCAACGCTGACCGGACTGCAAGAAGATGTCAAACATTGCGATGATCTTTATGCCTTGGCCGCTGCTCACCCTGACCATATTTTGAACCGCACCAGCAACACTTTGGCTAAAATAGGTTCTGATATTCGCAAATTGGTTGCGCGCCTCGATCAACAAGAAAAAGAATTCTTATCTGTTGATAATCAAACGCTTATGGTGATGGTCTGCGGCCGCAACACGCTCGCACAAGACCCTGCCACAGATCTTGAGAAAATCCGGTTTGGCCTGCGCAATAAACGTTTGGCTGGGTATGCAGAGGGCTATCTTGAAAATCTACGTCAGGACGCGCGGATTTTTGAAAAATGACCCGTAGTCCGGTACTTATGACCTGCGGCGAACCGTCTGGAATTGGCCCCGAGCTGGCGCAAAAAGCATGGCAGTGTCTCCGCAATGAGATGGTATTTTGCTGGATCGGAGACCCGGATATCTTGCCAAATCCCGAAGCGGCGATCAAGATCAAGCATCCGTCCCTTGCAGCCCAAGCAATGACAAATGGACTTCCAGTTTTGCCGCACGCCTTTTCATCCGACGTGCAGGCAGGGCATCCAAACCCGGCCAATGCCGCCTCGGTTATTGATATCATCGCACGGGCAGTTGAGTATGTTCAAAACAATGAAGCTTCTGCAATTTGCACCGCTCCCATTCACAAAAAAGCTTTGCAGGATGGCGCTGGATTTGGCTTTCCGGGACATACCGAGTATCTGGCTCATCTTGGCTCTGTCGAGCATGCGGTCATGATGCTGGCAAGTCCCAGCCTGCGTGTGGTGCCCACAACGATCCATATCCCCTTAGATCAGGTGGCAGATACTCTTACCCAGCCGCTGTTAGAACGCACCATTTCGATCACTCGTGCAGCGTTAATAGATAAGTTTAACATAGCCGATCCACGTCTTGCGATCACTGGACTCAATCCACATGCAGGCGAAGGCGGAAAAATGGGCTCTCAGGAAACTGATGTGATTATACCCGTCATTGAGCGCCTAAAGGCCAAAGGCTGGCATCTTACAGGGCCGCATTCTGCCGACACATTATTTCATGACCGCGCACGTGCATCATATGACGCGGTGATTGCCATGTATCACGATCAGGCGTTGATCCCGATTAAAACTTTGGACTTTGATCGCGGCGTGAATGTCACACTGGGCTTACCTTTCGTGCGGACATCACCCGATCACGGCACTGCCCTCGATATTGCAGGGCAAGGCATTGCCAATGCAACCTCGACAATTGAAGCCTTGCGCTTAGCGGCTAAAATGGGCGCATCGTCTTGAGCCAGATCGATGCCCTACCCCCTTTGCGTGAGGTCATTACCACACATGACCTTAAAGCCCGAAAATCACTGGGGCAAAATTTTCTGCTGGATTTAAACCTAACTGCGAAAATTGCCCGTCAGGTTGGTGATCTGGCAAACTGCGATGTTCTTGAAATTGGTCCCGGCCCCGGCGGCTTAACCCGAGGACTTTTGGCAGAAGGCGCACGCAGAGTTGTTGCTGTTGAAAAAGATCAGCGCTGCATACCTGCATTAGAAAACATCGCAACACACCATCCGGGGCGTTTGCAGGTGCTGGAAGGGGATGCCCTAGACATTGACCCAGCCGTCTATTTGAATGCTCCGATCCGTATCGCGGCCAACCTGCCTTATAACATCGGAACCGAGCTTTTGGTGCGCTGGCTGACCCCCCCTTCGTGGCCGCCGTTTTGGCAAAGCTTGACCTTGATGTTTCAACGCGAAGTGGCCGAAAGGATCGTCGCCCAGCCGGGCTCTAAGACCTATGGCAGGTTAGCCGTGCTTGCCCAATGGCGCTGCAATGCGAATATCGTGCTTTCGCTACCACCGGATGCTTTTACCCCACCGCCAAAAGTGTCGAGCGCAGTGGTTCACTTAACGGCCCTCAAAGAGCCAAAATTTCCAGCAGATTCAAAGACGCTGGAACGGGTTGTTGCGACCGCATTCAATCAGCGGCGCAAAATGCTGCGCTCGTCGCTTAAGCCGCTTGGCGGTGATATTGAAGATAGATTGCGCGCAGTGGGTATAGCCCCCACCGACCGCGCCGAAAACGTCCCCATAGAGGGGTTTTGCGCGCTCGCGCGCGTGCTGGCCGAATAGCGTCACCTTAATACAGAGTAACATTAAACTCTAAGTTTTAGCCTGTTCGGCCGAAAAAGCTTGTGAAGAATCTCCATTCACCGCACTATCGCATCGGTTGTATTTGGAGGCAAAAAGATGTCTATCCGGTCCAGATTGTCGTTGCACGATCTCGCGCAGGGTATCGCAGAGGTTGCTGCGATAGAGGGCGATTTTGTATTGCGCTCTGGACATGTTTCACATCGCTATTTCGATAAGTATCGTTTTGAAGGTCTGCCCCATTTATTGCAGCCTCTGGCGCGTGCTATGAGCGACCTGCTTCCACCACAAACCGAGATCATAGCAGGCCTTGAACTCGGAGGCATCCCTCTTGTTACCGCGCTCTCTTTAGAGACTGGGTTGCCAGCAGCGTTTATTCGAAAAGAGGCCAAATCCTATGGCACTTGCCAAGCGATTGAGGGCCAAAATATCGCCCGTAAAAAAGTAACCTTTATTGAGGATGTTATTTCCACAGGGGGCGCCGTTACGGATGCGCATCGTCTGGCAACGCAAGAAGGTGCAGATATTCTAGCAGTCGTATGCGCAATTTGGCGAGGCAAAGGTAGCCCAACTATTCAAGGCATTCCAAAGCTGCCAGTTTATCCAGTTTTCACAAGGGCTGATCTGGAACGTTGACACAGCTTACTAATCTTTCGAGCAAAGGCCCTGCCAGATTTAACCATAACTATAATTTCGTTTGCACCATTTAGACGTCTGAAAAAGGAAACTTTATTCGGCTGCTTCGGGGCTTTCGCTTTCGCCCACCGCAGGCGTCCCAGTATCAGTGGAAGCAGAGCTGTCGGCGGATGGCTCAGGCTTTTTACGGCGCGGAGCCCGCGGTTTGCGAGCCGGTTTCGAGCGCTCATCTTGTGAAGATGGCCCTGTAACTGAAGGCTGCGACTCTGGCGTATCAACCAAACCCATTGGCTGATCAACGCCCGGCATTGAAACAATATCAGGCTGCTCACTTTGCGAAGGATCATCCATAAAGATATCTTGATCCACGGGCTCAGCGACCTGCGTATTAGCCCTTTCGCTACGTTCGCGATCGCGCTCAGCTTGTCTCTCACGGTTGTCGCGCTCTTGTTGTTCGCGCCGCACCTCTTGTTCACGCTGCGCTTCACCCAGCAAGCGCAGATAATGTTCCGCGTGCTGTTGGAAATTCTCGGTTGCAACACGGTCGTTGCCAAGCTGAGCATCTCGTGCAAGTTGGTTATATTTTTCAATAATTTGCTGCGGGGTGCCCCGCACTTTTCCTTCCGGTCCAGAGCTATCAAAAACTCTGTTGACGACATTTCCGACCGAACGGTTGCGGTTCTGCTTAGACCGCGAACGGGATTTTGATGATCTCATTATAAGCTTTCTAGCCCTGTGCTATATGACGCTCATACCGCTTTTTGTAAGGTCCATAAAAAACCGATCTAAAAACGATTAGGATTATACGTCGCGAGGATAACATAGTGCGTTCCCATCTTGCGACTATCCTCAAGTAAACTGATCAGGAGCTGTGTTTCAAGAGTGATTCAACATTTTCCTCAAAAAAAATGCAATTAGATGTAATTAGATGCAAAATTGCAAAACTGTGACGTTTAATCTGGCATTTTTGCAGTAACGACGCGATCTCTTTCGCTTAAATCCTTCAGAATTTCTATTTCTTGGTAGCCTATTTGAGTAAATATTTTTTTAACAGCTGCACCCTGCGACGCGCCAATTTCAACAATCAACCGCCCGCTCGGCAAGAGATGATTGTGGGCATCGCGGGCAATCGTCCGATAGGCCGCCAAACCATCTTTTCCGGGGCTGAGAGCAATTTTCGGATCATAATGTGTTACATCTGCGCTTAACTCCGGAAATTCGCTTTCCGAAATATAAGGCGGGTTTGACACGATTAAGTCAAACTGACCTGAAATTGCAGCAAACCAATCAGAGCAACAAAATTCAACTCGTCCGGCTACCCCATGTGCAGCGGCATTTGTTTTTGCAATTGCCAAAGCTGCATTTGAAATATCGCTCGCAACAGCCTGTGCATCTGGCCATTCCGCAACCAACGTAACCGCCAGAACACCGCTGCCTGTGCCCAGATCAAGCAGCCGCTTCGCCGGCGTTTTTAACGCCTCAAGCACGATAGTTTCTGTATCTGCACGCGGGTCTAAAACATCAGCTGAAATTTCGAACTTGCGACCCCAAAACTCACGGTAACCCAAAATTCGCGCGACAGGTTTTCGCGCAAGCCTTTGGGACACATATGCCTCGAACTGTGCCACCTGATCTGGACTGGCGGTGCTGCCAGAAATAAGAGTTAGCCGTTCGGCAGGCACTGCCAGAGCCGCCGCCACCAATTTGCGAACATCGCGCCCTGGGTTTTCAATATTTGCATCCCGCAACCGCGCTTGAGCCTGCATCATTAATTCGCGTAAAATCATTGATTGAGATCAGCCAGCATACTCGCCTGAGCATCTGCTGTCAGCGCATCAATCATTTCATCAAGATCGCCTTGCATCACCTGATCCAACTTATAAAGCGTTAAGTTGATCCGATGATCCGACATCCGGCCTTGGGGGAAATTATAGGTTCTGATCCGCTCTGAGCGGTCTCCGCTTCCGACCTGTGATTTACGGTCGGCCGAGCGCTCGTCATCAACGCGCTGGCGCTCTAGATCGTACAGCCGTGTTTTGAGAACTTGCATCGCAATTTCGCGGTTGCGGTGCTGTGACTTTTCCGAGCTTGTTACCACAATACCTGTGGGAAGATGGGTGATCCGTACAGCAGAATCTGTAGTATTGACGTGTTGTCCACCAGCGCCCGAACTGCGCATCGTATCAATGCGCAGATCATTGGCATTAATCTGAATATCCACATCTTCGGCCTCAGGCAGCACCGCAACAGTCGCTGCCGATGTATGCACCCGCCCACCGCTTTCGGTTTCTGGTACACGCTGCACCCGATGCACACCGCTTTCATATTTGAGGCGTGCAAAAACTCCTTCGCCCCGCACATGGGCAACGACCTCTTTGATGCCGCCGAGCTCCGTTTGCTGTTCTTCGATCATCTCAAACTTCCACCCGCGTGCTTCGGAATATCGCTGATACATCCGCAGTAAGTCGCCAGCGAAAAGCGCCGCCTCTTCACCGCCAGTTCCAGGGCGGATTTCAACGATTGCAGGCCGTGCATCAGCCGCATCTTTGGGCAATAAAGCAAGCTGAAGCGCAGCTTCTACTTCGGGTAATTGCGCTTTCAACTCGGGCAGTTCTTCCTCAGCCAAAGCCTTCATATCAGGATCATGGAGCATTTCATTGGCGTCTTCAATCTGCCCTAGCAGCGCTTGATACTGCTCAATCTGGGAAATCACCGGCTTTATTTCGGCATATTCCTTTGACAATTGGGCAATTTCCTCACCCGAGACACCCTCGTTCATTTTGGCTTCCAGAAACTGAAAGCGCTGTTGAATTTGTACAAGCTTATCCAAGGGTATCATTGTGCTGATCTGATCTATTCACTGAAAGAGGTCAAGAGGTATCCTCAAGTCCAGCCTTGGTCAGCCAGTCGACGATGCGGGCTTTATTCACCCCAAAATCAATCCGACCAAAACGCACACGTGCATAGATATGCAAACCCATATCTGACAGCCAAATCGTGGTAAAATCTGGAAATCCAAAAACCTTGGTGCGGGTCACATAAGTAAACATGCCCTCTTTTTCGCCGCCGGCTATATGTTTGGTGCGCGGCGCTTGGTCGATTACGGCAACCAGTTGGCTAAACTCTGCTGTGCCGGCCGCCGGCAAAAAGCGTATAACACCGCCCATAAAAGCTTTGTCGCGTTCCGCCCGCGTTGTTACGTGCCAGCTGTCTTTATAAATCGGTGCAAACCGTATCCATAGCAGTCCCAAAACCAAAACAGCGCCGCAAGCGCCCAAAATCAATTTCAAAAGAAACATTGGATCATCCGTTCCGTTTATGCCTGTGCGCCCAAAGGCAAATTAATTCAACCGCCACATGGGCACCAGCAACCGCTGTGGCCCCGCTGCTATCATATTGCGGCGATACTTCAACCACATCACCGCCGAGGATATTTATGCCTGCCAAATCGCGCAGGATAATCGCCGCCTGCCCCGAGGACAGCCCACCCCACACCGGTGTGCCGGTTCCGGGCGCAAAGGCAGGATCCAGACAATCAATGTCAAAACTAAGATAGGTCGGCGCATCGCCAAGCAGGGACTTTATTTTCTTCGCCACAGCCACTGGGCCTATTTCATGCACCTCGCGGGCGTCTATGGTATTGACCCCGAGCGTATCTTCGTTGGTGGTTCTTATCCCGACCTGTACTGATCTTGATGGATCAATCAGGCCGGTTTTGACCGCTTTGTAAAACATGGTTCCATGATCAACCCGGCTCATATCATCGTCCGGCCATGTGTCCGAATGCGCATCAAACTGCAACAGGGACAGGGGGCCATATTTTTCTGCATAGGCCTGTAGGATTGGGAATGACACATAATGATCACCGCCCAACGCAATGCTCGCCACATCTGCATTTATTATTGTTTGGATGTGGGACTTTAAGGCCGCAGGAAAGGCCGATATCTTGGCATAGTCAAATGCCAGATCGCCATAATCAATAATATTGCATTCAGAAAACGGGTCAAAATCCCAACCATACGGCGGATCAAAGGTCTGCAATGTGCTGGCCTCGCGGACTGCGCGCGGTCCAAAGCGCGCACCAGGCCGGTTGGTCACAGCTTGATCGAAAGGAATGCCTGTAACGGCTAAATCTACATCCTGAAGATCTTTGGTATACTTTCGGCGCATAAAAGACGTGGCACCACCAAAAGCATTTTCAAAACTCAGGCCATGCAAGTCTTGTCGCGTAAAGGCATGGTCAATTTGTTTTTTTGCGTCTTCTAGAGGCATTTTTTATCTTTCTTTACTCCCACCACAGGACCTAGCTGACAGGTTGGGCTTTTTCAACCAAACGCGCAAAAAATGACGCTCCATAGGGGGCTGCGTCATCATTAAAATCATAATTGGGATTGTGCAGTCCTGCCGCCTCACCAATACCTAAAAACAGATAGGCGCCGGGGCGGGCCTCAAGCATATAGGAAAAATCCTCAGCGCCCATTTCCTGACCTCTGTCCGGATCAACCATATCCTCGCCAGATATCTCTTTGGCGATATCAACTGCAAACGCCGCTTGCTCTGGGTGATTTATTGTTGGAGGATACCCAACTTCATACTCGAACTCTGCCTCTACCCCATACGTTGCAGCCTGACCTGCGACAATCTCTTGCATTCTTTGCCGAACCATCGCTTGAACAGATTTGTCAAAAATTCGCACAGTTCCGTTCACATACGCCGTGTCGGGAATAATATTGTCGATCGTGCCGGCGTGGATTTGGGTCACAGATATGACCAGTTGGTCCATCGGGTTCGAGCTGCGTGTGACAATGGTTTGAAAGGCTTGCGCGATTGCCACAGCCGCAATCACCGGATCGCGTGTTTCATGCGGATAAGCCGCATGGCCGCCCTGCCCTTTGATGTTGACATGAAAGACATCCGCACCGGCCATAAGCGCCCCGGGCGTAGTGTAAAACTCGCCCAATTCGGCTGTTGGCGTATTGTGAATGCCGTAGACCTGAGAAATCTCAAAGCGGTCCATTATCCCTTCGTCAACCATAATCTCTCCGCCGCCGCCGCCTTCTTCGGCCGGTTGAAATATTAAGGCAACGCAACCGGAAAAATTCCGCGTTTGAGCAAGGTATTTTGCTGCGCCAAGCAACATGGTTGTATGCCCATCATGACCGCAGGCGTGCATATGGCCGGGGGTTTTTGACGCCCAGTCCACACCGCTTGTCTCTGTCATTGGCAGCGCATCCATATCCGCCCGAAGACCAATAGTTGGCCCTTCGCCTTTGCCCTCTATGATGGCCACGACACCAGATTTGGCGATACCAGTGTGTATATCGGTGATACCGAACTCGCCCAGGCGTTCAACTACATACTCTGCCGTTTTATGGCAGTCTAAACCTAACTCGGGATGCTGATGCAGATGACGGCGCCAGCCGCGCATTTCGTCAGCAAATCCGGCGATACTATTTATAACGGGCATGTTCTGGACTCTCTTTAATGGATTGCTAATCTGCATCTGACCTCAACTAAGCGAGTCATGCAATGCCCTATGATGAAAAACTGATCAACAATCCCAGCGGCGGCATGCCCCGTTTGGTCGAAATTATGCGTGCATTGCGTGACCCCAAAACGGGTTGCCCTTGGGATATTGAACAAGATTTCGCATCCATCGCGCCCTATACCATTGAAGAAGCCTATGAGGTAGCCGAAGCTATCGAACAGCAAGACTGGCAAGACCTAAAGGCTGAATTGGGCGATTTGCTGTTGCAAACCGTTTATCACACGCAAATGGCAAGCGAGGCAAAGCTGTTTGATTTTGACGATGTGGCCAATGCCATCAGTGATAAAATGGTTGCCCGTCATCCACATGTATTCGGCACTGAAAGCCGTGAAAAATCAGCCCAGCAGCAAACAGCTGATTGGGAAGCAATTAAAGCCGATGAACGTGCAGCAAGGGCAAAACAAGGCACACTTGATGATGTGGCTCTGGCTCTTCCAGCCTTGATGCGGGCAATCAAGCTGCAAAAGCGCGCTGCGCGCGTTGGCTTTGATTGGCCCGAAATTGATCAGGTGCTGGATAAGATGCTAGAAGAAGCGCATGAATTAAACGACGCGAAAAGTAACCTGTCACAGGCTGATATTGAGGAAGAGTTTGGCGATCTTTTGTTTGTCATGGTTAATTTTGGCCGGCATCTAAAGATCGACGCCGAAGAAGCGCTTCGATCCGCCAACGCAAAATTCACTCGCCGCTTTAAACATATCGAGCGTGCCTTGGCTGAGCGCGGCAAAACACCTGAGCAATCCACATTAGAAGAAATGGATGCTTTGTGGGAGGCTGCAAAAGTCATCGACAAAGCCAAGCGTGCAACCAGCGTTTAGTCGTAAGCGCGCAGCAACCTGTTCAAAAACACAACTGGGATTAGCCCTACAACAACGATCACAAGCGCTGGCAGCGATGCCTGATCCATCAACTCATCATGCGCAAACTGATAGGAATAGGTCGCGAGGGTTTCAAAATCAAACGGCCGAAGCAGCAATGTCATTGGCAGTTCTTTCATGATATCCACAAAAGCCAAAACACCTCCCGCAATGATTGAATTTTGGATCAATGGAATAGTGATCCGGCGCATCGTCGAGTGTGATGTCATTCCTAAAGAGCGGCTGCATGCAATCAAATTAGGCGGAATTTTGGTCAACCCCGAAGAAACTGAACCGTACCCAACCGCTTGAAAGCGCACCAGATAGGCAAAGAGCAACGCCAAAATAGTCCCGCTGAGGTACACGTTGCCAAATCCCAAACTCACAGCATTTATGCCGCGGTCAACAAATCCCAAAAACACCAGTACCCCGATCGCCAACATCGTGCCGGGAAAGGCATACCCTGTTGCAGATAGGTTGCCGACAACCTGAATGATCCTGCTGCCATTGTACTTTGCGGCACTGGCCACGAGAATTGCGCTGCCCATAATTAAACCTGCTCCCAAAGTCGCAATGAAAAGACTATTTTGCAACACATCAACCACAGCTCTGAAGGCAGCAAGGTCCGTTGATTTCACGACGTTCCAAAGCAGAATAGCCGCTGGTGTGACAAACCCGAAAATCACCGGGGTCAAACAGACGACATAGAGCAATACCGCTTTGAAACCGGTTACCATTTTAGGTTTGGCAACAGTTTGCTTTTTGCTTGTGTCATTAAATCGCTTGCGCGACCTAGAATACATTTCTGTTAATAAAAGCAGTATGATAAAGATAAACGTGAATGTTGAAATTTGCGCCGCAGCGGTGATATTATTCATCCCGATCCAGACGTTAAATATACCCAAAGTCAGTGTTTCTAGGGAAAAGAATTCAACCGTTCCAAAATCCGAGACCACCTCCATACACACCAGCGCAAGGCCTGCAACAATGGCAGGGCGCGCCAGAGGTAGGCAAATATTCCAAAAAACATTACGGTTTGAAATTGCGGCAACTTCGTAAAAACTCGACGGGATATGGCGAAATGCTGTGCGCGATAAAAGATACACATAGGGATAAAGCACTGAAGACAGCACAAAGATAGCCCCGCCCAGGGATCGAATTTCAGGAAAGTAATAATCGCGTGCAGTTTTCCATCCCATCATGTCGCGCAAAGCGCCCTGAACCGGTCCGGCATATTCAAAAAAGTCAGTATAGGCATAGGCCACCAAATACGCTGGACAGGCAATCGGCAGCAAAATCACCATATCCAAAATTTTGGAAAACCTAAATTGATAGGCCGCCACGATCCATGCTGTTGTCACACCGAACAGCAATGTCAAACAGGACACCCCAAGCATAAGCGCCACTGTCGTGGACACATAGCGCGCCAAAACCGACTCGAGCAAATGGCTCCACAACCCTTCGCTGTCACCAAAACTAAGATAAATAAGCGACAGGATTGGGCAAAAAATCACCACTGCAAGAGTGAAAACGCTTGCGCTCCATATATCGAAAGATCGGCGAAGCGCGATCACTGCCTACCAACCGACACGGTCAATGATTTTCTGCGCTTCCCGCGACAGTTCGGCGATTTTCAAAATGGGCAATTTATCCTCTTTGAATGTCCCCCAGCTTTGTAGCTCTTCAGAGGCAGGTACGTTGGGATTCACTGGATACTCAAAGTTGATCGCGCCGTAAAGCTGCTGTGACATCGGTTCCGTCAGAAATTCTAACAGTGCCTGAGCCGCCACTTTGTTTTTTGAATGTTTTGCGATCCCACCGCCAGAGATATTAACATGCGCGCCGCGCTCACCATCGCCTTGGTTTGGAAACACAAGATTAAGCGATTGAGCCCATTGGCGTTGGTTTTCATCCTCTGAATATTTCAGCTTTCCAAAATAGTAATTGTTAATAATGGCCACATCGCATTGGCCCTCATAAATGGCTTTGACCTGCGCGCGATCATTGCCTTGTGGGCGACGGGCCAAATTATCTACAAGAGCTGCGGCCCATTGCTCGGCTGCCTCGGCGCCATGTGCTGCGATCAATGAAGCCATCAGCGCCCGGTTATAAACATGGCTTCCGGGCCGCACACAAATCCGCCCTTCCCACTTGGGGTCAGCCAAATCCTCGATGTTTTCAATTTCACCAACGGCCACACGATCTTTCGATGTCACAATGATACGCGACCGCTTTGACAGGCCAAACCATGTATTATCGGTGCTGCGAAGATGGGTCGGAATATTGGCTTGCAAAACATCAGATTGGACCTGACTTAGCAATTCAAGATCTTGATAGATGTACAATCTGCCGATATCGACCGTTAGAATGACATCTGCCGGGCTGTTTTCACCTTCAGCCTTTAGCCGCTGCGCCAAACCCTTGGTCGAATAAAGCACATTGGTTTTAATGCCTGTTTTTTCGGTAAAAGCTTTCAGAAAGGGATCAATCAAAAAAGGTTGCCGATGCGAATAAATATTCAATTCAGTCGCGGCCGCGATATTCGAAAACAACATGGCGCAGGCGCTAAAGACGAAGATTAGATTGGTTTTTCGGAGCGATGTCATGGTGAAGATTTAATCCTATTTTTCAGACCCGGCTTAGAGCGCCAAGGCAATCTGTGAGCAACCCGCCCTAGGGCAGGTTTTAACTCTTTTGTTTTTGTCGTAAAATACCTGCCCATTTCAAGCAGTGGCAAGACATAGAGCGCATAGAGCCCATGCGCTGCATCACTGGTATCAT
Organism: Rhodobacteraceae bacterium Araon29; assembly: GCA_039640505.1. Classification (NCBI taxonomy): domain Bacteria; kingdom Pseudomonadati; phylum Pseudomonadota; class Alphaproteobacteria; order Rhodobacterales; family Paracoccaceae; species Rhodobacteraceae bacterium Araon29. The sequence goes on from CP046865.1 coordinate 2,177,956, forward strand.
CACTGACCCCAAGCGCCAATCCCTCGGTTTCAACCGAATGGTGAAGCGATCCAAAAAGCCAATCCCACAGGGCCAGCGTGGCCCCGAAGTTTTTATCATAATGCTCTTCGGCAATGGAATGATGCAATTGGTGCTGGGCAGGTGAAATCAAAATATATTCAAGCCAGCGCCAGTATTGGATGCCAATATGCGAATGGCGCAGATTTGATCCGGCAACATTAAAGGCAAAAACCAACACATTGGCGCCCAAGACGGTGAACAGATCCACCTGATTGCCAAACAGATAAAAGAACACCGCGATGGATAGTCCCTGCGTGAAGGCACTGCGCAGTGAAAATACGATGCCTTCAAGCGGGTGTGTGCGGTAAATGGTGATCGGTGTTAAATGTGATGCGGAATGATGCACTTTGTGCAGCGACCACAGCAGAGGCCATTTATGCATCCATCTGTGTACGATGTATTTGGTAAAATCATCCAGTACAAAGACGCAAAAGGTAAATGAGGCCACCACGACAGCCTTGGATGGTTCAAGCCCAAACGACCAAGCGCCCCAGTCAACTTCCAACAGCAGATTAAAAATAAAAGTGGCCACGACCAACTGGGTGAGCAGCAAAGGTGAGATAAACAAAGTAAATGCGCGGTTGATCAAGAACACCTTGAGGTCCGCGCGCGACGAGGTCGAGAAAAAGACACTGCGGTCAAAAATTTTACGCAAAGCATGGCGTATTGTTAATTTTTTAGAAATCAGTAGCCAAAAAAAGGCAATACCCAAAGCAGCGATCAAATATCCTATGAACAGCCGTTTTTTGGGGTCAAAGAAATGCTCGAATACGCTTATGCCAAAGTCGAAAACCTGCACAGCCATCACACCTTATTTTGACGCATAACTCCGGCAGAGACTATCTCTGCCGGAGCCAATTTTCCAGAGCCGAATTAGTCGTTCTCGGCGCTATCAGCTGAGCCAAGCTTGTCAGCCAGATCAGCCATATTTGCGGTCTGATCGTTCACTTTTGCAGCCAAGCCGAATTGATCAGCCAGCATGTTTTGAAGCTTAAGCATATGCAACTTGTACTCACCCCAAGACTGAGCTTCGTCTTTTATGAAGTTGCCTTGCGAGTCCATGCCAGTGACTTGTGAGGCATTCATCAAAACCGGACCATAACCGATAAGGCGGTTCATTTTAACCGCGGACTCACCAAGGTTTTTCTTGCCGACCTGAAGCGCCATTGAGAAGCCTTTTAGCTCACCCCAATGCTTTGCATAAGTGGCAAAAGCTTTGGCTGTATCGCCGTTTTCTGCCATCAGCGCTTCTAGCTTGACGATGTCTTTATACACAGAGCCTGCATATTTAAACACTGCCTCAGCAATGACTTTTTCCCAATTGCTACCGATCACTTCTGCATAGGCAACCAGTTGCGCCCGCTGCGCATCTGTTAGGTTTTCGCCATTGGCAGAGGTAATCACTGAGCGGCCGTCAATAAACGCCTTTGTAACTGTGCTCATGTAGTTGGTGTTGCCACCTTTATCAAAGCTAGATGCATAATAGGCATGGGCAAAGGTCATTTCAGATTTGAGATCAATAAGCCCATCACCATTGGCATCTGCCGCAGACAGATTTTTCATTTTGGCAACATCATAGTTGTCGCCTGCACTTAGATTAAGGCTATGCGCTGCTGCGCCCCAATATCCAAAGGCTTCATCCCAAGAGTGCTCTTTACCGGTGTAATGTGCGCCCTCTTTATAAGGTTTGCCGTTTGGCTTGTTGTCCGCTCCCAGTTTTTCGTCAAGGTAGTTATCAACCGCCTGATTATAGAACACTGCGCCCATCGCGAATTTTGAAATAAGCTGAGGATAGTTATATCCGGTGCTTGGATCAAAGCCGCCATCTGTCTGCGCTGCTTTCTCGATCATCGAGGTCAGAACTTCCACGCCGGTCATTTGACCCGGCCAGGCTGTAACGGCGCCTTTGTAGGTTTTGCCAGACAGGTTTTTACCGGATGAAATTTCGTTTACCGTTTCCTGTTTGATGTTGAAATCACCTTTGTCAGCAGGAGCGATGATTGCCTTGTTTTTATCTGATCCACCAAAATAGGCCATCATTTCCGCCTGCAACGCTGCTGCATTACCGCCGCCATCGCCTTGGCCAGCCAGTTTTTTGAGGCTGTCGTGCAAAACGTGCCGCGCAATTTGGCCGGTGTAGGAAACAGAATTTGTTTTGCTTCCACTGTAGCCTTTTAAGGTGACAGGGAATGGACCATAGGTATTTTCGCTAAATGCCGCTGTGGCCAGGGCGCTGGACGACAAAATACCAGTCGCCAATGCAATAAAGCGGACTTTTGTTTTCGACATCGTCATTCGAACATTTCTCCATGTTTTTGAGTCGTTTAAGGGCATTGGCCCGGTTTCTGAGTGATATTGTCAGGTTTGTCAATTCCGATTATTTTTATCGAGTTAAATTGTCGCTCTTTCCCCAAGAATTTCTTTTGCTTGCCCTCTTTGCTGGCCTTATCCACCAAAAAATAGGTTTTGTGTTAAGCAGATGCCCAGAAAATCAAAGGGTTGATCCGCGATGCATCCCATGCAAAACATGAATTTTTCAAATAAGGTCCCATGCGAATGCCCGCACAAAAAATCATCATTGATACAGACCCCGGACAGGATGATGCCGTTGCTATTTTACTGGCCTTGGCCAGCCCTGATGAAATTGATGTGATTGGCATTACGGCTGTTGCGGGCAATGTACCACTTGCACTGACTGAAAAAAATGCGCGTATCATCTGCGAACTTGCGGGCCGCACCGATATACCGGTTTTCGCTGGATGTGACCGCCCTCTTGGACGCAGCTTGGTCACCGCTGAACACGTGCATGGCAAAACCGGCCTCGACGGGCCGGTGCTGCCCGACCCTGAAATGCCCTTGCAAAGCACGCATGCGGTGGATTTCATCATTGAAACGCTGCGCGCGCACGCCAGTGGCACGATCACGCTCTGCCCTCTCGGGCCGCTGACTAATATTGCAACGGCGCTGACCAAAGCCCCCGATATTGCTAAAAAAATTGCCGCTATTGTTTTGATGGGCGGCGCATATTTTGAAGTTGGAAACATCACACCGACAGCTGAGTTCAATATCTATGTTGATCCCGAAGCGGCAGATATTGTGTTTAAATCCGGAATTAATATCACCGTTATGCCGCTTGATGTGACGCATAAGGCATTGGTTACAAAACCGCGCAATGATGCCTTTCGCGCCCTTGGCACTCCGGTTGGCAACGCCGTTGCAGAGATGACCGACTTTTTTGAACGCTTTGACAAAGAAAAATACGGCAGCGCCGGAGCACCGCTGCATGACCCCTGCGTGACCGCCTATCTGATCCGGCCCGAGCTGTTTTCCGGACGCCATATCAATGTCGAAATTGAAACCAGCTCTGAGCTTACGCGGGGTATGAGCGTTGCCGATTGGTGGCGGGTCACGGACCGTCCGGCCAACGCAACCTTTATTGGCGACCTTGACGCAGATGGATTTTTTGATTTACTCACCAGCCGCCTCTCGCGGCTCTAGGCGCTACAGCAGATATAAAACAAAGCCCACTCTTTGGAATTTGGCAAATTCCCCCTAAATACTAAAGCGAAGCCAGATGAGAATAGTATGACCCAAGACCCACTCGTAATCCCGTTTGACAATAGCTATCAAAAGCTGCCTGCACGGTTTTACAGCCGGCTAGACCCATCGCCGGCACCTGCGCCAACACTAATTGCCTTTAACCAACCATTGGCCAGAGAAATGGGCATAAGCGGCGGTAGTGACACCGAAATGGCGGCGATATTTTCCGGCAACGCCACGCCGCCGGGGGCAATGCCGATAGCTCAGGTCTATGCGGGCCATCAGTTTGGGCAATACAATCCTCAACTCGGTGATGGCCGCGCCCTGCTGATGGGCGAAACTCTGGGCCGCGATCAAAAACGCCGCGACCTTCAGCTCAAAGGATCGGGGCGCACCCCTTATTCGCGCGGCGGCGATGGCCGCGCCTGGCTTGGACCCGTGCTGCGTGAATACCTTGTTTCCGAGGCTATGCACCATATGGGCATCCCAACCACGCGGGCCCTTGCGGCGGTTGAAACCGGCGCGCCGGTGCTGCGCGAAACCGCCCTACCCGGCGCCGTGCTAACCCGGGTCGCCGCCAGCCATATCCGTGTGGGCACGTTTCAGTTTTTTGCTGCGCAGCGCGATTACGATGCGCTCAAAACGCTGCTCGACTATACAATTGCGCGCCATTACCCCCAAGCAGATGGCGCTTTGGGCTTGCTTCAAGCGGTCATTGAAGCCCAGGCAAAGCTGATCGCTCAATGGATGGGCGTGGGATTTATCCATGGGGTGATGAACACGGACAACTGCCAGATTGCCGGCGAAACCATCGATTATGGCCCCTGCGCGTTTATGGATCGTTACCACCCGATGCGGGTCTATTCTTCGATTGACCGCATGGGCCGTTATGCGTACGGCAACCAGCCCAATATAATCGTTTGGAACATGGCGCAGCTGGCCACTGCCTTGGTACCGCTCATGCCGGATAACGATGCGGCAATCTCTGCTTTCACCGCCGCCGTTCATGCAATGCCAGAGCAGCTGGAACAAAACCGGCGGGATGTATTTGCTGCCAAAATCGGCATCTCCGCCGCCACAACCGAGGATGACGCGCTCATCAATGATTTGCTTGCACTGATGGCAGATGGCCACGCCGATTTTACCAATACCTTTCGTGCGCTCGCCGCCGGCGCCGCCCGTGATCAATTTCTTGACCCGAATAAATTTGATCTCTGGCAAGAGCGCTGGCAAAGCCGGCTTGAGCAAGAGCCAGATGCAGAGCGTAGGATGGAGACATCCAATCCTGGGATCATTCCGCGCAACCACCGCATTGAAGAGATGATCTTGGCCGCCACCAACGGCGATTATGCTCCGTTCCATCGGCTTTTGGCGGCCGTCAAAGCGCCCTATAATGACGCAGCTGAGTTTAGCGACCTACGCCGCCCACCCAGCGCAGAGGAAGAGATCGAGGCGACTTTTTGTGGCACCTAATCAGCTTGGCCAAAGCGCCTCTTCGCGCCCTTCTTTGAGATGAAATATACAGCCCTGCCCACCCGGTAGCCCGGCCAACTGGCCGCGCTCAAGCCCCAGCCAGAGCCCGCGCAGCACGCGGCCGACAATCCCATGCGCCACAATCACCGTTGGCCGCTGCAAAGCCTCTAAAACCAACCGGATACGGGCGCTGAACACGGCATAGCTTTCGCCCCCGGGGCTGTTGCAATACACCTCAAAGCGTTCACTTTGACTGGGATTGGCAAAGCGCGGCTCAAGCTTTTCAATTTCGCCGCGCCGCAAACCTTCCCAGCTGCCAACGCTGATCTCGGCCAGCTCAGGCACAATTTTAGGCTCTGCGGGCACATCACGCAGCGCAATCTCAGCCGTCTCACGCGTCCGGCCCAACGGGCTAACCCACACATCCACCTCGCGCCAGTCTGCAATCACCGCGCGCAAAAGCTGTCCCTGATCTTCTGCCTGCCTGCGCCCGAGCGCAGTCAGGGGGCTGTCCTTTTGACCCTGAAACCGGCCTTCAAAATTCCACTCGGTCTGCCCATGGCGCAGAAAATAAACTTCTGGAAAATTCTTCATCCAAATACCTTTTGACTTCAACATAGCAGAGTCAAAAAACAAAAATAGTCATTCCAGAACCTAATTTTCCAGACGGTCGCACCTGAAACCCGAAATCAGAATAGAAGTTTTCTTTGCCTCTGGCTGACATTAGTCCGATAGTTGCGCCTTTGCCGGCGCGCTTTTTTGTTTCGTCAAGCAACAAACTAACAAGGGTCTTCCCGATGCAGTGCCCCTGAAACGCAGGCCTTACAATGATATCCTGCAAGTAAAAGTTCAGCGCACCATCTCCTATCACCCTTCCCATTCCAACAAGCTCATCTTTAAAGTAACAGGTTATATGAATGAGGCTGGATGATAGCGCTTCTTGCGCAGCAGAGGCCTCTATCTGCCCCCACCCGCATTCAACGCGGAGGCGAATGAAGTCAATTGGGTTTGGAGGATCATGTCTGTAAGACAAACCAGCGGGGTCAAGTACAGCGTTCATATCAGTTTCAAATAATCACCTCTCGCCCAATCCAAACGGCTACCAGTCCATTATCTGGCTTTATGTCCTCTTTCTTACCTACAACAAACACAGGTTTGTAGTCTTTTTCTTTGTCAAAATACTCAAATAATCCCATGCTCAAGGCTCAATATGCAACCATGGGTCTTAAAATCACTTTCGGTTAATCAACATAAGCCCCGCCGCAACAAGGATCAAACCGCCAATGATACTGCTGCTGATCTGCTCGCTCAAAATAAGCCATCCCAAAGCGACACTAAACACCGGCGATAGAAAACTAAACGACGCCACGCCCGAGGCTTTGTAAACGCTCACCAGCCAAAACCAGAACAAAAAACCAAAACAGGCCACCACAACCGATTGAAACGCCAATCCGATCCAATGGATCGGTGTCGGATCGCGCATCAGATCACCGAAAAACAGCGATGCCCCAAACAGTAGCGGCAAAGACACCACAAGCTGCACAAACAATTGCGTCTCGGGCCGCTCGCGCGCAAGGCCAGTCATCCGCACGCATAGCGCAATACCCGCCCAGGTCACCGCAGCGCTGAGCGCCAGGATATCGCCCCAAAAACTGGGCTCGCGCAGCTCACTGCGATCAAAAACCGCCCAAGCAACGCCGCAGATTGCCAAAACAAGCCCTGCTACACGCAGCCCGCTCAGCTTTTCATTGGGCAGAAAGAAATGCGCCGCCACAGCCAGCCAGATCGGCATGGAGTAAAATAAAATACTTACCCTTGAGACCGTAGTCAGGTCCAAGGCCAGAAACAAAAATATAAATTCGGCTGAAAACAGCGCGCCCAAAAGTACACTCGGCCATAGATTTTCCCGTGCAGGCAACATCGGTTTCCCGCGCCAGCGCATCCATAGCGCCAAAACAAAAACCGCCCCAAGCGAACGCAGCGCCGCAAGGTACACTGGCTGAAATCCCCCATTGGCAACTTTAATCACCACCTGATTAAAGGCCAGCAACAGGGAAAACCCGATAAGCATTACAGCGCCTTGGGCATCAATAGAGCGTTTATCCGACATAGCAGAACACAAAAACAATCTTTCGGCCGCGTCAAGCCAAACCTGCTTGAATTAAAATTATCTGAGGCATTTCCACTCTGTGCTATGCTGACCGGATAGAACCGAAAGAGAGCCCATGGATATTTTACAAATCACATCCCTTTTACTTGTTTTCGCCGCCACATTCGGGGCCATTAACTATCTGATTTTCAAGCTGCCAAGTGCGATCGGTATTTTAGTTGTTTCACTTCTGGCATCCTTGGGCACCATGGGGGTAGACATACTGCTGCCGGATCTTGGGATTGCGGAAAGCATCCGCACAACCATTTCGGAAATTGACTTTTCAAAGGCTCTGCTCGAAGGCATGCTGGGGCTTTTGCTGTTTGCCGGCGCGCTGCATGTCAAATTATCGGACCTGCGTAACGAGTGGAGCTTGGTCCTTCTTATGGCCACAATAGGGGTTGGAGTATCAACGCTTATTTTCGGGCTTGGAATTGCATGGATGACCGGCATTCCCATAATGATTGCATTGGTCTTTGGGGCCTTAATTTCCCCAACGGATCCAGTGGCAGTTTTGGGCGTTTTGCGTGAAGCTAATCTAAAAAAATCACTGGAAACCAAAATCGCAGGCGAGTCATTGTTTAACGATGGCGTTGGATATGTTGTATTCCTGGTGCTTGTCGGACTTGCCTTTCCAACTGGCGATCATCATGGCAGCGGGCTTTCTGCAGCGATGCGTTTGTTTATACAAGAGGCCTTCGGCGGCGCCATACTCGGTCTGGTACTGGGATGGGCCGTATTTCGGGTGATGCGCCAAATTGACGATTATGCGCTAGAGGTGTTGCTAACCCTCGCTCTGGCATTTGGCGGCTATCAATTGTCGGTCTGGCTTCATGTCTCGGCGCCGATCATGGCGGTTTGTGCCGGGTTGCTGATCGGCGATATCGGCAGCAAGCATGGGATGAGCGCAGAAACCCGCCACTATGTTGATGCCTTTTGGAGCCTGATTGACGAAATCTTAAATGCGGTTTTGTTTTTAATGATCGGCTTTGAGGTTTTTGCCATTGCCTTTGATGGCTCGATTTTGCTGACCTCAAGCTTTGCCATTGCCTTAGCGCTGGTAGCCCGACTGGCTGCGGTTGCAGTTCCGGTTTTGGCGCTTCGCCCGTTTCGCCAATTTTCCCGCGGCATCATTCCAATTATGACATGGGGCGGGCTTAAGGGCGGTATATCGGTAGCACTGGCGCTTTCGCTGCCGGACAGTGAGTGGAAGCCCTTGATCCTTACAGCCACCTATGTGGTTGTGATATTTTCCATTATTGTTCAGGGACTTACGGTATCCAGATTGGCCAACAGGCTTGGCCGCGAACCAGACCTGATGTAAATAAATCTGCTTTTATTGTCGGCGGCGCCCAAGATGTGCACCGCCGCAAAACTTAGCCTTTAGGCTGCCGAACGTGCGGCTTTTGCCTTGCGCCGATGCCGGGCTTTTTGGGCGCCAGTAGGGCCTTGTCCGCCGCTGCCTGCATGTTCTTTTGACCGATTTGGCCCACGTCTTCCTGCCCCGCGCGATTTGCGTTTTGGCTTGCCCTGACCGCCGCTGTCCATGTCTTCCCAAGGACGACCTGAGGCCACAGGGATGGAAATTCCCATGGTTTTATGGATCGCTTTTAATTCACCGATCTCTTCCGGTGCGCAAAAGGCCACCGCAGCGCCAGACGCGCCGGCCCGCGCCGTGCGGCCAATGCGGTGGACATAATTTTCCGGCACATTTGGCAGGTCAAAATTATATACAAATCGCACATCTGGAATATCCAAACCGCGTGCGGCAACATCTGTTGCAACCAAAATCTTTGTCTGCCCAGACTTGAAAGATCGCAAGGCGCGATCCCGCTGGCCTTGTGATTTATTGCCATGTACGGAGTCTGCCGCAAACCCGGCTTTTTCCAAAGTCTTTTTTAGCTTTTCAGCCCCGTGTTTGGTGCGTGAAAAGACCAAGGCCAACTGATCACGGTGTTTGTCGATCAATTCAATAAGCAAAGCCGGTTTTTCCGATTTTGCAATGAAATGGATAGACTGGGTTATTTTATCCGCAGCTTTGCCCGGCGGGGAGACTTCGACCCGTACCGGATTTTGCAAATAACTGGCTGATAGCTCGCTCATTTGCTTTGGCATGGTGGCAGAAAACAACATGGTTTGCCGCTCTGGTGGCAGCAAGGAAGCGATCTTACGCAAACTATGGATAAAGCCCAGATCAAGCATTTGATCCGCCTCATCCAGCACCAAAAAAGTAGTGGCATCCAGCGTGAGCGCGCGGCGATCAAGCAGATCAATCAGCCGCCCTGGTGTTGCCACCAGTATGTCCGTGCCCCGCGCAAGTCGTTTTATTTGCGGGTTGATGGATGCTCCACCTACAACCAAGCCTATTTTTAGCGGTGTATTTTCCACAAAATTACTTAGATTGTCGCTGATTTGTTTGGCCAACTCGCGGGTTGGCGCCAATATCAAACCGCGCACGGTTTTGGGCGCAGGCTTTTTGCCGGAAGCAAGTAATTTACTCACCAATGGCAGGCCAAATGCTGCAGTTTTACCAGTTCCGGTTTGTGCCAGACCCATCACATCTTTGCCGTCTAGAACCGGTGGAATGGCATGGGTCTGAATGGGTGTGGGTTCGGTAATTCCCAATGCAGCTACACGCGCCACAAGTTTTTCGGGCAAGCCCATTTCTTGGAATAAATTCAATGTCGTCCTTTCGCCGTCAATACCATAAGCTTGACGCACATTCATTTGCCCGCCTACCAACATAGGCAGTCAGGTCGCTTGGGCACATGACGTCGCCTGAGCAGGTCAAATACCCGATCAAGTGCCATGCGTGTGTGCCCACGCGTGATTTTGGGAACGCTGCGATAACTCATATGCGGCTCATTTTAAGGCGGGTCTTGCCCACCGGCCTGTTGACTGCTCACGCGGCAGGAATTAACGCTTAGATAGCGCAGTGAAGGTTTTACACTAAAAAGTCAATGATTTTTCTGCACTGCGGCGAATTCAGCCCTTTGCACCGCAGAGGAATTAATTTAAGTGATGCTCTGCAAATGCGCTTAAGGACAGCCAATGCCGGAAACCATAATTGAACGTTGCGAAACCAAAGGTTTGCGTATGACTGGCCAGAGGCGGATCATAGCTGGCGTGCTTGAAGACGCTGATGATCACCCCGATGTGGAAGAGCTTTACGCCCGCGCCTCAGCGCTGGATTCGGCAATTTCAATCGCAACAGTGTACCGCACGGTTAAACTTTTTGAAGAAGCCGGTATCCTTGAACGTGTCGAGTTCGGAGATGGGCGCGCGCGCTACGAAGATGCCGAACGCGATCACCATGACCATTTAATTGATCTCAACAGCGGTGAAGTGATCGAATTTGTTGATCCCGATATAGAAGCTTTGCAAGAAAAAATTGCTGCAAAGCTGGGCTATCAGTTAAAAGGCCATAAGCTTGAACTTTACGGCGTGCCAATCAAATCCAAGACCTAGACGACTTTCGCAGTTGAAACGTCAGACTTAAAAGACTTTAATTAGGCTGTAATCTAGCCGTTCTGTTAATAGTGTAAGGAGTTAAAATGACTGAGATTGATATCGCCTATCTGCCTGTGATTGGCCGCGGAGAACAAATTAACATTATCTGCGCCATGCACGGTATTAAGGCAAATTACCCTGCGCCCAAAGCCGCCGACTTTAACAAGGACACAGATGCGCCCTTTGGCACGATCCCTTGGATGAAAGATCATTCCAACGGGCTAGAATTGAACGAGTCGATGGCAATCGTTCAATATCTGGTGACTAAATATCCCGGGCCCCTGACGCCCAAAAGCCCCGAAGACGCCGCGCGGGTGGCGATGTACTGGGGCTGGGCGCAGGATTACTATTCTTTTGTCCTGTCGCCATTTCACGACATCATCACCGGCCATAGCGATGCGTTCTGGCGCAATCTGCGTCTCACTGACACTTTGGCCGAGGGCGGCAAAGAAACCGGTATTGCCAACCTGACAACATTGCATAAAAACCGGCTCGGGTTTTTAGAGCGACATCTGACGGCTCATAATGCAGGTCCATTTTTGACCGGCGATGCATGTTCTTATGCGGATATCTTTTTATATACCTGCGTTCGCTCAGTTCAGGACTGTGGCGGCTTTGGTATTTTACGCGATGCTTGCGGCGGCGCACCCTTTGCCGATTGCCCGACAATTTTGAAAATTGCTGAAACGGTCGGCGCAATGGATCAAGTCATTGAAGCCGTCGGCACAAAATTCGCCGAATACCCGATTTAGACCGCAGTGCGCTGGCTTAGGAGCCAGCGCGCAACCTCTCCCTTGCGCTGCATATATTGGCGCAAATCAAAGCGCTTCACGGCCTATTTTTAAGGCCGGCAGAATTATATTTCAATCGAGATGAGATAATTATGGACAACTTACGCGGCATCATTTTCATGCTTATTGCCATGGCCGGTTTCGCGGTTGAAGATGCACTTTTGAAAATTCTTGCCCGTGATCTTCCAGTTTCAGAGCTGTTAATCCTTATCGGGCTTGGGGGATTTTTGCTATTTTTTGCTGTGGCACTTGCCCGCCGCAAACCGATGTTTAGTTCACATATGCGCAACAAGCCCTTCGCCATCCGCTTTGTTGCAGATATCTTCGCCCCGCTGTTCTTCCTGCCGGCTCTGGCCTTAATCCCGCTTACCACGGTCACTTCGATCTTACAGGCGGCACCGATTTTGGTCACAATGGGTGCTGCATTATTTCTCAAAGAGCAGGTCGGCTGGCGACGTTGGAGCGCAATTATCATTGGCTTTATCGGTGTGCTGATCGTGGTGCGACCCGGCATGGACGGGTTTCATCCCGGATCTATCCTAGCCCTCATCGGGGTGCTTTTCCTCGCCTGCCGCGATTTATCATCAAGGTTGATCCCAGCCGAGCTTTCCTCTTCCACCGTAACCGCCTATGCATTTTTCGCCAGTATCATCGCCGGTGGAATTGCGCTGCCGTTCTTTGATCCATTGATCTGGCCAGAACCCGCTCACTGGCCACTTTTAATCGCCTGCGTACTCAACGGGGGCATTGCGTATTTCTTTATTGTATTGGCCACCCGCGTGGGTGATGTAGCCGTCATTGCCCCGTTTCGATACTCGCGTTTGCTCTTTGCGCTGCTGATTGCTGTGACGGTACTAAATGAATATCCAGACTGGCAAACGCTTTTTGGGGCCGCAATTATCATCGGCTCTGGGCTCTATACCTTTTGGCGCGAAAACCTGCGCCGCGAACCGCCCGCTCAAACCACCTAAAGTGACGTCACCCCATCCCAGTTACCGCTATCGCTGCACTGCGGAAAGCTCTGGCCATTTGCGCAGTGATTGCTTATGAAGCGCCAAACCACCACTTCAACGGCCGCTGTATTAAAGGACCCAACATGAGCATTATAGACGATATTTTCGCACGAGAAATTCTCGATAGCCGCGGCAACCCAACAGTGGAAGTGGACGTCACGCTCGAAGATGGCACTATGGGCAGCGCAGCTGTGCCCTCGGGTGCATCGACCGGCGCGCATGAGGCGGTGGAAAAGCGCGACGGGGATAAAACCCGCTATATGGGCAAAGGTGTGCTATCCGCAGTGGCCGCCGTCAACGGTGAAATTGCCGAAACGCTGGTGGGCTTTGATGCCAGCGAACAACAGGCCATTGATGCGGCGATGATTGCATTGGATGGAACACCAAACAAATCTCGGCTCGGGGCAAACGCGATCCTTGGTGTGTCTTTGGCGGCGGCAAAAGCTGCCGCAGACGCAAGCGCCATGCCGCTTTACCGTTACGTGGGCGGCACCGCCGCGCGTATTCTGCCTGTGCCGATGATGAATATCATCAATGGCGGCGAACATGCTGACAACCCAATAGATATTCAGGAATTTATGATTATGCCGGTGGCGGCGGAAAACATCCGCGACGCAGTGCGCATGGGCTCAGAAGTGTTTCATACGTTGAAAAAACAGCTGTCCGAGGCCGGTCTTTCCACTGGTATTGGCGATGAGGGCGGTTTTGCGCCCAACCTTAGCTCTACGCGTGATGCACTCGATTTCATTCTTAAATCCATTGAAAAGGCAGGCTATACTCCGGGCCAGGATATCTATCTGGCGCTTGATTGCGCCGCCACCGAATATTACCGAAATGGTGCATATGAGCTTAGCGGCGAAGGCATTTCGCTCAGCTCTGAACAGAACGTGGCCTATCTGGCCGATCTCAGCCGCGATTATCCCATTCTGTCCATCGAAGACGGCATGGCCGAGGATGACTGGGAGGGCTGGGGCATGCTCACCCGCGAGCTTGGCAATAAAGTACAACTGGTTGGGGATGATCTTTTTGTCACCAACCCCGAGCGACTGGCCCGCGGCATTGCCGAAGGCTGCGCCAATTCAATGCTGGTCAAAGTCAATCAGATCGGGACTCTGTCTGAAACCCTAAAGGCTGTGGATATGGCGCACCGCGCCCGTTTTACCAATGTGATGTCGCACCGCTCTGGCGAAACCGAAGACACCACAATTGCCGATCTGGCGGTGGCCACCAATTGCGGTCAGATTAAAACCGGCTCACTGGCACGTTCGGACCGGCTGGCAAAATACAATCAGCTCATTCGCATCGAAGAACAGCTCGACGATAGTGCCGAATACGCCGGCCGCAGCATTCTGCGCGGCTAAAGCGTCGGCGTGCCAGCACCAAAAAAAAAGCCTGCGGCGCGCTTTACCATTCTGCGCCGCCTGCGTTTGCAGCTGGGCTGATTTTTTCTTTGCCAAAATACTCTCGCCGAAGGCAGCTTTGTCCGGTTGACCTCAGGAACTGAAGCACTGCTACGAGCCTTCAAAAGCCGCCAAGGCTTTCGCCAATTTGGGCAAGCGGGCTTTTTTGTAAAAAGCGCGGGTTTGCCAAGCCGCCCCCGACAGGCTTTCAGCACGCGCTTTTATCGCATGGGAAACCGGAGTTATCGCATCAGGCGCAGCCTCGAATGCCTGCAGCAAAAGCGCATCGGGATCACAGCGATCAAGCCCCTCTTCACGCAGGATATGTTTGGGAAAATCTTTGGCATTCAGAGTTATAATCTGATCCGCTGATCCTGCGATCGCTGCCGCCAGCACATGGCAATCCGCCGGATCGGGTAGCCAAAGGCGGGCCTCTAAAGAGGGCGGCCAGCAGATCTCTGCCTCTGGCCATTTGGCGCGCAACAGCGCAACTTCCCCACGCGCAAAAATTGGACCCTCGGGGCCCAGCTTACCGGCTGCATGCACCCATTCGTCAAAAATGCGCGCCGACCAAAGCGGCTGCCAGCCCATCGCAGCTGCCGCGCCCAGCAGCATCTCGCGCATCACCGTGGGATAAAGCACGCAGGTATCAAGCAAAAGCTTCATAGGCGGAAAAACAGCGCTTTTAGATAATGGCTTTCCGCCAATTGCGGGTGCACCGGGTGATCGGGGCCGGCAAAGCCCGTATGGATTAAGGCACTGGCGCGGCCTGCGCGGCCAATGCCGCGGAGTGAGGCGGCGCGAAAGCGCGTCAAATCGGCCGCATGCGAGCACGAACAAAGCCCAAGATAGCCGCCCTCGTCCACCAAGGGCGCTGCCAGCCGTGCCAGCTTTTCATAAGCTCTCAAACCGGCTTCAAGCGCCGGCTTTGAGGCGGCAAATGCAGGCGGGTCACAGATCACCAGATCAAACCGCGCACCACTTTCAGCCAGCGCGCCAAGCACCTCAAAAGAATCGCCTTTTCTGGTGTCAAAGCGCGCGGTCACGCCGCCCGCTTCTGCGCCCTGCTGCGCTAATTCAAGCGCTGCGGCAGAGCTGTCCACTGCCAGCGCCGCGCTTGCGCCGCCTGCCAAAGCAGCCAATGCAAAGCCGCCTACATGGCTAAATACATCCAGCACCCGCGCGCCCTCGGCCAATTTGGCAGCAAACGCATGGTTGGGCCGCTGGTCATAGAACAGTCCGGTTTTCTGCCCCCCCTGAAGATCCGCCATATAGACCGCACCACTCATCGCGACCGGAACTGGCGTTTCTGGCGCAGCCCCGAATAAAACCGCATTTTCCCCATCAAGCCCTTCAAGGCTGCGCGCGCGTCCAGCCGCGTTTTTTAACACGCAGTTCACCCCGGTGACCGCCACCAGCGCGGCGCACAGCATCTCAATACAGTTCTCGGCCCAGACCGCATTCGGCTGAATGACGGCCGTATCCCCAAACCGATCAATAATAACCCCCGGAAACCCGTCAGCTTCTGCATGCACCAAGCGATAAAACGGCGCGTCATATAGCCGCTCGCGCAGCGCAAGTGCTGTTTTAAGGCGGGCGGTGATCCAGGCTTGATCTATTTCCACCTCAGGATCACGCGCCAGCACCCGGGCGACGATTTTCGAGGCCGGATTGACCGTGACCAGCGCCAGTGGCTGGCGCTCTGCGCTTTCCAGAACCGCAAAGCTGCCGGGGGCAATTTTCCGGCTGCGCCGGTCCATCACCAACTCATTATCATAGACCCAAGGAAACCCATGACGAAATTTTTGGACCATGGCATTGGGGCGCAATCGGATACGGGGGCGTTCGGAATTTATCATGCCCCCTCTTACGCAGTTTGCACAAAATTCTAAAGCCTCAATTGCACCTGACGAGAAACTCTTGCACAGTAATGCTGGGTGGTGTAACTCAAAATTCGTTAGCGCTAACATGTTGTGTTTGCAACAATCACAGATTAAGGACCTTGGCCATGCATCCTACCATAGCGCGGGTGACTGAACGCATCGAAACCCGATCACAAAACCGCCGCAACCAGTATCTAGAGCGCATGCGTGCTGCAGCCGATGCGGGGCCTCGGCGCGCGCATTTGACCTGCGGCAATCAGGCCCATGCCTATGCTGCGATGGGCGATGACAAATCCGCACTGGCTGAGGGGCGCGGGCCAAATTTGGGCATTGTCAGCGCGTATAATGATATGCTGTCCGCGCATCAGCCGTTTGAAACTTTTCCCGATCTGATCCGTGAAACAGCACGCAAATCTGGCGGCACAGCACAGGTCGCCGGAGGCGTGCCCGCCATGTGTGATGGGGTGACCCAAGGTCAGGGCGGCATGGAGCTATCGCTGTTTTCACGCGATGTGATTGCGCTGGCCACTGGTGTGGCACTGTCGCACAATACGTTTGACGGGGTGATCTATCTTGGGGTCTGCGATAAAATTGTGCCCGGGTTGGTGATCGCGGCGGCCACCTTTGGCTATCTGCCGGGAATATTTTTACCGGCGGGACCGATGCTGTCTGGTTTGCCGAATGATGAAAAGGCCAAGGTGCGTCAGAAATTTGCCACGGGCGAAGCCGACCGCGCCGAGTTGATGCGCGCCGAAATGGCCAGTTATCACGGACCGGGCACCTGTACCTTTTACGGCACGGCCAATTCAAACCAGATGCTGATGGAATTTATGGGGCTCCACCTGCCAGGGTCTTCTTTTGTCAATCCGAACACCCCGCTGCGCGATGCGCTGACCGAATATGGCACCCGGAAAATGATGCAAATCACGGCGCTTGGAAATCAATATCGTCCACTGTGCGATATTTTAGACGCACGGGCCTTTGTGAACGGTATTGTTGGTCTGATGGCCACCGGCGGGTCAACCAATTTGGTGCTGCACCTGCCGGCCATGGCACGCGCGGCTGGCATTGAACTTACGCTAGAGGATTTTGATGATATTTCATCAGTGACGCCACTGATGGCCAAAGTCTATCCCAATGGGCTGGCTGATGTGAACCATTTTCATGCGGCCGGCGGTTTGAGCTATATGATCGGTGAGTTGCTGGCAGATGGATTGCTGCATCAAGACGTTAAAACTGTGGTTGGTGATGGGCTTGATATGTACCAAAACGAGCCAAAACTGACCCCCGCCGGAGTTGAATTTCATCCTGCAACGAGCCAAAGCCAAAATGAAAAAATCCTGCGCCCTGCGCGTGATCCGTTTCAATCCAGCGGCGGGTTGAAACAGCTCAGTGGAAATCTGGGACAGGGGATGATCAAAACCTCGGCTGTTGCGCCCGAGCGTCATGTAATCGAAGCCCCAGTGCGTGTATTTCACACGCAAGAGGCGGTTAAAGACGCATTTAAGAACAATGAGATAACCACAGATACGATCGTGGTTGTCCGCTTTCAGGGACCAAAGTCCAATGGGATGCCAGAGTTGCACGGGCTGACCCCCACATTGGCGGTACTGCAGGATCGCGGGCTGCGCATTGCGCTGGTGACCGACGGGCGGATGTCGGGCGCATCGGGCAAAGTGCCTGCCGCCATCCACATTAGCCCCGAGGCCGCCGCCGGCGGACCGATCGCAAAACTGCAGGACGGCGACATCATGCGGCTTGATGCCATCACCGGACAAATTGAGATTCTAAGCGAAGGCTTTACCGCCCGCCAGCCGGTCACAATGGATTTATCCGATAATAAGCACGGCGTCGGCCGCGAGCTGTTTGAAATGTTTCGCCAAAACGTTGGCAACGCCTCTGAGGGCGCCGCCGTTGTGGTTTAAGGGATTAAAAGGACAAAGATATGACACCTGAGAGTGCCAGCACAGAAGCCGAAAAAATATGCGCCCTTGCGCCGGTGATCCCAGTATTGGTGGTGAAAGACCCCGCCATTGCGCAGCCACTGGCCAAGGCGCTTGTCGCCGGAGGCCTGCCCGCTCTTGAGGTCACCCTACGCACCCCTGCAGCGCTTGAGGTGATTGCCGAAATGGCAAAAGTGGAGGGCGGCGTGGTGGGCGCAGGCACATTGCTCAGCCCCAAGGATGTAACCGATGCAATAGCGGCCGGCGCACAATTTGGCGTCTCGCCCGGGGCGACAGATATGTTGTTGGAGGCCTGTGAAGCAGCCGAGCTGCCTTTGCTGCCCGGGGCGGCCACCTCTACCGAAGTTATGCGCCTGCTGGAACGTGGCTATCGGGTGCAAAAATTCTTTCCCGCCGAAGCCAATGGCGGCGCTGCAGCCTTAAAAGCCATCGGAGCGCCCCTGCCCCAAGTGCGTTTTTGCCCCACCGGCGGTGTTACACCCGCCAATGCGCCAAGCTATTTGGGGCTCAGCAATACGCTTTGCGTCGGCGGCAGCTGGGTCGCCCCACAAGCGCTTATCGATGTGGGCGATTGGGAGGCCATCACAGATTTAGCGCGCACGGCCGCCGCGCTTTAAGCGCGATTTTGCGCTAAAATGCTGCCTCTTGAGGGCAAAATTGCCACCTGCGTGATACTAACGTCATACCGACGCGAAACAGATAGGCAAATTTGCCCCCAAGAGCGCCGTTTAGGCTTGGGTTGGCTGCGATAAATACAGCCCAAGAGCACCACAAATAATCATCATAGTTGATATCATTTTGACTGTTGTGACGGTTTCTTTGAACAGCATTATGCCGATAAATGTGGTCAGAACCACGCCCAAACCGGCCCAGATTGCATAGGCAATGGACAGCTCGATCCGCTTGATTGCAAAGGTGATGAAAATACCCGATGCACTATAAAATACAAACATCATCGTTGACGGCAGCCATCGGGTAAAACCGACAGAAAGCTTCATACATGTGGTGGCAATGACTTCGCTTAGAATTGCTGCGAACAGCAATATCCAGTAGAGATATATACTCCTTTACTCCATGAAGAAACAGGCCATTAGAATGCTCTTCTAATGCGACTGTCCGCTGGCAGAATGCCAGAAGACCCTCCTCCTCCATCTTTTGGAATGTCTCGCCCAAAAGCCCGTTAAGTATAGATTAAAAAATTCTCCCGCATAGGGCATGGTTCAATTTTTTACTCTTCCATTGCGGGCTCGCCATCCACCGCGGCGCTTCGGAGCGCAGGCGGTTAACAGGCCCTCACGCAGGGTTTCAGTCATGGGATGATTTGGCGCGCCGGCTTCATATTGCACCAAAAGCGTGCGGATCACACTTTGGGTATCGGCCTCGGCTGGCACCCCCAAAGCCCAGTCCAAAAAGATTGAGCGGCACTCACCGGCACTGATAGCTTCAATATTATAAGCCTCTCTTATCAGTGCCTTAGGGTCGTTTGTGTCACCTTTCATCTGCATCTTCCTCTGGTTTGGGCAGCATTTTATCAATTGTGGCAGCAGCGGCCGTGGTCAGGGCTTCGATCGCTGCGTCCAATTCATCCATGGTTTCTTTGCCTGTCAGTCTGAGCAAAACCTTTTGTGCCCGTATTCCTAATTGATCGCGCCCCATCGCATCGCGCGACAAAAGCTTGAGCGCCACCCTTAAGGGAAACAAAAGCCTATAAGCGCGATCAAGGTCTTGTCTGCCTGCGTCATCCAAAAGCCCAGTTTCGACGCAGGCGCTTAGCCCTGCGCCGACGTCCCGATGGCCGCCGCCAGCCGCTAAATGGCCCAGTTGGGCTATCATTTCAATATCTTGCAGCCGCCCAGAACCGGCCTTTAAGTCCCACAGCTGCGCTGCGCCGCGCACCTGAGCAATCCGGCTACGCATTTTGGACACTGCCCCAAGCATTTTGTCGGTATCGCGCCGCCCCATCAAAGCACAGCGAAAGCTTTCAACATCCGCCGCCAAACCTGCAGGTCCAGCAATCACGCGCGCCCGGGTTAATGCCAAATGCTCCCATATCCAGGCTTCACCATTTTGATAGCTTTGAAAGGCCTGCCAAGAGGTGGCGACCGGGCCTTGGTTGCCAGAAGGACGAAGCCGCATATCGACCTCATACAAACGCCCCTCAGCCATCGGCGCCGTCATCGCCGTCACCAACGCCTGCGTCAATCTCGCATAGTAACTTCGGGCATTCAGCGCCCGTTTTCCATCGGACATTTCCACCCCATCAGCGTCATAAATGACAATTAAATCAAGGTCTGATGAAGCATGCAGCGCCTCGGCGCCAAGCGAGCCCATTGCTAAGACTACAGCGCCGCGACCCGGGGGGCCTCCATATTTTTTGGAAAATTGATCAATCACTTCCGGCCAGAGCCCCTGCACCATTGACTGAGCCAATTCGGTATATTGCGTTGCGGCCTGTTCGGCATTGCAAATACCGCGCAAAAGATGAACCCCAATACGGAAATGCCATTCTTTGCCCCAACGCCGCGCTGCATCGAGCTTGCGCTCATAGTCGCCTAAGGCATTTAATTCCTTACAAAGATTTTGGCATAAAGCGTCAACATCGAGCCAATCGCTCCAAAATGATCCCCCAATCACTGCATCAAAAACCTGCGCATTGCGCGCTAAATAGTGAGCAAGATCTTTCGATGTTCCAACAATATCGATCAACAAGTCGATTAGTTGGGGGTTGGCCTCAAAAAGGGCAAACAATTGTACGCCGGCTGGCAGGCCAGACAAGAACCCATCAAATGCCAAAAGCGCTTCCTGCGGGTTTTCTGTCGCTCTTAGCCGCCGAATAATTTCAGGTCGCAAGCGGTCAAAAATTGTTATGGCACGTTTTGATCGAAGCGCCGGATAGGACGGCCAAGATCGCGTAACCTCCTCAAAACCGTCCTCTTTTTCAGGTGCAGGATCTGTCATAGGCCCCGCAAAAAAACCCTCGGTAAGCTCATGTACCTCACTGAGCCGTTTCATGATGTCTTTTTGCAGATCAACGCTATTGCTTCCCATGAGCGCGGCCAATCTGTCAAAACCTTCTTTTGACGTGGGTAGACTATGAGTTTGTGCATCATTAATCATTTGAAGACGATGCTCAATGAGCCGATGCGCACGATAATGATCCGTTAAAACATCAGCTGTAGCATGTTCAATCCAGCCTTTTTGTGCCAAAGCAGCAAGCCCTTGCTGGGTGCCCAAAACTCTTAAATCGGTATCTCTTCCACCTGCTATTAATTGTCGTGTTTGGGTAAAAAACTCAATTTCCCTGATCCCGCCTCGGCCCAGCTTCATGTTATGGCCTTTAAGGGTTATTGCCCCGCCTACCCTTTTATGATCCCGAATTTGCAACTGCATGTTGTGCGCATCTTCAATCGCTGCAAAATCCAAGTGTTTGCGCCAGACAAATGGTACCATGTTATCCAGAAATTTAGCGCCAACTTTGAAATCACCAGCTGCAACACGCGCTTTAATAAACGCTGCGCGTTCCCAAGTTCGCCCAAGGCTTTCATAATAACGCTCTGCTGCTTCCACCCCCATACAGACTGGCGTGACTGACGGATTTGGCCTAAGTCGTAAGTCCGTCCGAAACACATAGCCGTCTTCTGTCAAATCACTGAGCAGAGCGGTCATTTTTTTCGTGGCGCTGATAAAGGCACTACGAGCTTGGAAAAAATCGTCAGGATCGAATCGTCCATCATCAAACAAGCAGATCAAATCAATATCAGATGAGTAATTGAGTTCATGAGCACCCATTTTGCCCATAGCAAGAACAAACATTCCCAACTGATCTGGGTCGGATATTTCCTTAGATGCTGGTAATTTCGCCCTTTCAAGCTGCTTTTCCAAGGCACTCCTTAAAGCGAGCGATACCGAAAGATCGGCAAATTCTGTCAACCAATGGGTGACAGTTTCCAACGGCCAAATTCCCGCCAAATCACAAAGAGCAGTCCATAAAGCCACCCGACGCTTGGCTTGACGAAGCGCTTGGGCCAACGCATCGTTCGCCACGTTTGACACTCTTTTAAACTCTTGCGGTAAACAGGTCTCAGGGTGATCAAAGGCCGCTTTGAGCCAAACAGCTTCTTTCTCGATAAGAGACTTTAGATACGGGCTAGATCCGCCTGCGCCGTGCAGCAGCTGCTGGATTTCAATTGACGCGTCCGCGAAGCCATCACAGACCTCGCGGCCCTGTGCGGGATCAAAGGAAAGGGGAATATGCTGGATGCGACTTGAAAAATTCATATACTGATGATTGCGCGCTGCCGCGCAAATGGTCAATGGTGACAAGATGAGCAAAAGCTTAAAACGTGTCAAAACAGCATTAAGAGCCGCAGGTCTTGCCGATACAGTGGTCGAAACGGGTACAGCAAGAACAGCTGCCCATGCGGCCGAGGCCTTGGACTGTGAAATAGACCAAATTGCAAAATCGATTATTTTTGCAGGGCTCAGTAGCCAGCAAGCTATTTTGTTTATCACCGCTGGCGGCAATTTGGTCGATAAAGAAAAAGCCGCCGCACTGGCCAATGAACCCCTCGGCAAAGCCGATGCCGCTTTCATTCGCGAAAAAACTGGCTTTGCAATAGGAGGCGTTTCGCCAGTTGGACATATTAATCCGGTTACAGTCTTCATGGACCCACGCCTTTTTGACTTTAACCAAATCTGGGCAGCGGCCGGAACGCCGAACCATGTTTTTTCAATCACCCCAGATAGGCTTCAACGCTTCACCAACGCCAAGACACTAATTTTTACTGCCTAAGAAAAAATGTAAAAAAGATTTACATGATCTCTTGAACTGGGCTTCAAGCACCTCCATATGACTTAATGTGAAAGGCATTTACATAAAATGGAGACTATTATGACCACCGCCACCTCGTATACTCAACTGCCCAAGGGCCCAACTTGGTTTGGGCGTGCTGAGAACTGGCTGGACCGTAAAGGAAAAGGAGCCTGGATCGCCGTAATGGTGTTAGGCTTCATCTTTTTCTGGCCCGTTGGATTGGCTTTTCTAGCTTATATAATTTGGAGAAAACCCGTGTTTCAAAAATCATGCAATTCCAGCTCTTATTTTGGCAGAAATCATTCCGTGACGCGACCAACTGGCAATGCTGCCTTTGACGCCTATAAAGAACAGACTTTACAAAGATTGACGGAAGAGCAGGAGAATTTTGAAACTTACCTGCAGCGCCTTAGGGATGCCAAAGACAAGGCAGAATTCGATCAATTCATGAACGAACGTGAAAAGGAAGCAAAAGAAACTTAGTAATTTATCCCTTTAAAGGATCAAAGCCGCCGCCCGCTTAATAGATGCAAATTGCATCCCGGGGGCGGCATTGCGCGCAATAAAACAGGGTGTTAATCATATTAGGCTCACAAATATTTATGTTAAATTGAAATTACTTGTGCAGAATTGGCTCACTTCACGAAGATACCTTGTAGCTATGATATTGATAAGCCGGCCAAGCCTTGGTATCGTGAGTACATGCGTCATACCTTACCGATAGCGCCGCAGTTTTATGTAACGGCTCCGCAGCCCTGCCCCTACCTAAACGGCAGGCAGGAAAGAAAACTGTTTACTTCCTTGCAAGGAGATGATGCTCAGCGTTTAAATGATACTTTATCCCAACAAGGTTTCCGTAGGTCGCAAAATGTACTTTACCGCCCGTCATGCGCGGATTGCTCTGCGTGTTTGTCAGCCCGTGTTGATTTATCAAAATTCGAATTGAGTAAAAGCCAAAAGCGGGTCTTGAAACGCAATAAAGACTTAATTCGAAAAGCCAACTCACCTTGGGCAACAGAAGATCAATACGAACTCTTCCGTAAATATTTAAATGCGCGCCATGCCACGGGGGGCATGGCCGACATGGATGTTTTTGAATTTGCAGCAATGATAGAAGAAACGCCTATCCGCACTCGGGTTGTTGAATACACAATTGGCAACGCATTAGCCGCTGTATCTTTGACTGATCTAATAGAAGACGGCCTGAGCATGGTCTATTCATTTTATGATCCAATGGTGGCTGCCCGCTCTATTGGAACCTATCTAATTTTGGACCATATCGCTTTGGCGAAAGAAGCAAAATTATCCTATTTATATCTTGGTTACTGGGTGCCAGGGAGCAAAAAAATGGGTTATAAAGCCCGTTTTTCAGGCTTGGAAATTTATTTCCAAGGCAAGTGGCAAAGCTTGTCGAACCCAACAGAATTTAATGCCGACCTGCATCCATTGAATACAGAACCAATTTCAGAGCAGGTTGCCAACCTCACTTTGCCAGACAGCAAACCTGTGCGCGGTTAACGGAATTTTTTTCGTCGTACCCTAGACCTATGGCCTGATATTACTTATATAAACAGTCAGGAAATAAACAGGAAAAACCCATGGACGAGCCTCAAACACAGCTAGAAGGAACTCCTTTGATTGCACCTTCTAGCACGGATCATCCGCTTTATGATTCCGTTGTTGAGGCTTGCAGGACCGTCTATGACCCTGAAATCCCTGTAAACATTTATGATCTCGGGCTGATTTACACAGTTGAAATCAACGATGAAAACGAAGTGCATATTAAAATGTCTCTCACTGCCCCGGGTTGTCCGGTTGCTGGCGAAATGCCGGGTTGGGTGGGCGAAGCTATTGAACCCCTTGCCGGCGTTAAGCAGGTTGATGTAGATTTAATTTGGGAACCGCCTTGGGGCATGGACATGATGAGTGATGAAGCCCGGCTTGAACTTGGCTTTATGTAACAATACCAGTGAAAGCAGAACTGATGCTTGATGAATCTGATAAAAAAAATGCTGTAACCTTAAGCCTTCGAGCACAGCAGCATGTAGAAAAACTAATGCAAGAAAAGGGCCATCTAGGACTGCGTCTTGGGGTTAAAAAGGGCGGCTGTGCAGGTATGGAATATACCCTAGATTATGTGGACACGGCTGATCCTCATGATGAGGTTGTAACCCAAGGTCATGCGCGGGTGATGATTGCACCTATGGCGCAAATGTTTCTGTTTGGAACTGAAATTGATTACGAAACTTCGCTGTTGGAGGCTGGTTTTAAATTTAACAATCCCAATGTGAGCGAAGCTTGCGGGTGTGGAGAGTCAATCAAATTCAAAGGTATGTAGTCATTTGCTCTGCAAATGAACATAAGTTTCATTATATCTACGGCTGAGATGTTCGCCGGCCAAAATTACCTGATCCTGCCCCGCGGGAGCCACATTGGTATCGTAATTGGGGTTTAAAAACAGTGGGATCGAAATTCGCTCATCCTCGCCGCCGCGCACACGATGCAAAGTCGCCTTGATATCTCCATCAGTCCACATTTCAAGCATTTCGCCAAAATTAATCACAAATTCCCCTGGTGAGGCAGTAAGAGATTGCCAAGTGCCGTCTGGTAACTGGATTTCTAAACCGGGCTGGCCATCAGTGGCCAAAAGCGTTAGACAACCGTAATCTGAATGTGCCGCAATCCCAAAATCAAGTACGCCAGCGCCCACAGGCCTTGGCGGATAATAATTACCTCGCAATAGGGCCATTGGCTTATTAAATTTATCGTCAAAATAGGCTGCATCGCGCCCTGTTGCAGCTGCAATTGCTCTTAGAACAATCATGCCAACGCTTAAGGATTTTTCGAAGTAATCTTGGATTTTATATTCAAAATCTATGGGTTGATCTGGCCATCTATTTGCTGCGTAAACAGATAATTCTGCCATTGGATCTTTTGCCGGCAATTCAATGCCGCAATCAAAGACCTCTTTATAATCTGGATTTGCCTTTGGATTGACTTGCTCAGATCGCCCCGGCCCCCACCCCCTGTTAGAGCCGGTTTGGACCATACTTACTGCCTGCTTTTTAGCTGCATTCTGTAAAAAAAATTGGCGATAGCTTTCAATAACCTCAGTAACGTCATGAGTATTTAGCTGCGTGCCGGTAATGACTAAAAACCCCAGTTCACGCGCGGCCCATGCAAGGCGGTCTAGCGCTTTACCCTCTAAATTTTCTAGTGCCACCGCATCAAGCCTTGGTATCATTTTTCCGTTCCTTGCTCATTGCGGCAATTTTTACTACAGAAGGCGGGGAAAGTAAAAAATATATGAGGCAAAAAATGAGAAAATTGGTGGCTGGAAATTGGAAAATGAATGGTCTTCGGGTTTCACTTGAAAACATTACAGAATTGGCCACCGCGCATGCAAGTGCACGCATTGATATAATGATTTGCCCACCGGCCACTTTATTGCAGAAAGCCTGTGAAATTAATGGGTCTTTAAAAATTGGAGCTCAGGATTGCCATTCGGCCGAAAAGGGCGCGCACACGGGGGATATTGCCGCCCAAATGATCGCAGATTGTGGCGCAACAGCCGTCATTTTAGGCCATTCGGAGCGAAGAGAAAACCATAGCGAAACAGATGCTATGGTTTGTGCAAAAACTTCTGCAGCGCAGAATGCAGGCTTAACAGCCGTTGTGTGTATTGGAGAAACACTTGAACAGCGGGAAAAAGGGGAAACGCTCAACGTTTTAGAAACCCAATTAGAGGCCTCCATTCCAGATAAGGTTGATCTTGCTCGCTTGGTTGTTGCGTATGAGCCAGTTTGGGCAATTGGCACTGGGAAAATCCCTACACGGGAACAAATCGCTGAAGCGCATGCATTCTGCCGCAGCACATTACTCGAAAGGTTGGGCCCTTTGGCCAATAATGTACCCTTACTCTATGGAGGATCTGTAAAAGCAAATAATGCAGATGAAATTTTCGCGCTTAAAAATGTTGATGGCGCTTTGGTTGGAGGTGCTAGCCTAGCTCCAGCTGACTTCTCTCCAATCATACATGCGCTTGAAGCAACTGTTTGATTGAGTTCTCCGAAGTAAAAACCATCTGTGATGCTTTGTGGATTTTCCAATGTAACCAAAGCGATTTTGCAAGCATGGACCAATGTTTATGAGGTTATACAATTAGGATAATTATATCCTAACGTTCTAAAAAGACTGAAAAATTACTCTGATCATACATCAATAATGCAATTAAAAGCCTTTTATTTCAAAAGCTTTTAGTTATCTTAACTGTCGAATCTGGTCGCGAAAAGGCAGGAGTTGATGGAGCAAGGTGTCAGATCTCTTTTTTTGATAAACCCAAAGTCCGGAAAGATGCGCCTGTCAGCAAAGCAACGGCTGATTGCAGAAGTTGCAAACCTAAGCAGCTCAAGTGTATTGGTTTCTAGCTCACCAGAACACTCTGGCCAAGCTGCAAGAGACGCAATGTTGAGAGGCGAAGTAGTTGTAGCATGCGGCGGTGATGGACTTCAGAACATCGTTGCACGGCAAGCTGTTGAAACGGGCGGATTGATGACTGTGCTACCACTTGGGCGTGGAAACGATTTTGCGGCGTCTTTGAAAATTAATACCGCCAACGATACAGTTTTAGCCCTAAAAAATGGTATCACGCATCACGCAAGATATGTAAAAGTGGATTTTTCAAACCACTCGAGGATTACATTAACATGTGCTGGTGTTGGGCTTCTCAGTGAAGCTGCTTTTCGCGCATCAAAAATCCCATTGCTGCAAGGTAAGCTATTGTACTCTGTGGCCTCATTACTCAGTTTTATCAACTTAAAGTGCCATAAATATCAATTGGTTATAGATGGACAAAAGACCAGCCAGAATAATTTAATTATTGCAGGCGCAGCAACTGAATACACGGGAGGTGGTATTTTCATTGCACCGCATGCGAGACAAGAGCCAAATTTACTTAATATTTTATCTGCAGGCGCAGTGAACAGGTTGTCGGCTATTAACCTTCTAAATAAAGCAATTTCTGGTAAGCACCTTGCTCACCCGAAAGTGAAAAATAGTCATTTTGCGCAATGCCAGATTGACAGCGAAACCAAAGACTTTTGGTCAAAGCTCGTCTACGGTGATGGCGAGTTTTTAGGCGAGCTTCCCGTGATACTAACATTGGGGGAAAAACCTCTTCGGGTTCTTGTTCCAAAAGATATTTAAGTACTTGAAGAACCATTGCGTTTGCTGAACTGGCTTTAGGCTTTGAAATGAAAAGAGTGGAGCAAATTAAACCCGTGAGTACTTATCTTTGTATCGAATAATATCATCCTCGCCGAGATAACAACCTATTTGTACTTCAATAAGTATCAATGGTACCTTCCCAGGGTTTTCCACACGGTGCACCGCACCAAGAGGAATATGAATAGACTCGCCCTCGAAGATGCTTTTTTCTGCACTGTTAATGCTAACTTTTGCAGTCCCTTGAACGACGATCCAATGTTCAGATCTATGATGATGACTTTGGAGGCTTAGGGCCGCACTTGGGTAAATAAAAATTTGTTTGACTTGAAAACGTTTGGCTTTTGTCAAAGTCTCAAACCACCCCCAAGGGCGATAATCTATTGGAAACACCTCAGCTTGAGGTATTGATTTTTCTTTAAGCTGTTTAACCACTTCAGCTATATCTTGAGCGCGATCTTTGTGGGCGACTAGAACAGCATCGCGCATCGCTACGGCGATAATATTGTTGAGCCCCAACCCAACCAAGTGCTGGGTTTCATTGTCAGATTTAAGAAGTACATTTGAACAATCTATTGAAGTGGAATTTTTTGAACATACAATACCATTACTATCAGGTTTAAGTTCTTGCCAGATAGAATTCCAACCACCCAAATCGCACCATCCTCCTAGAAACGGAATAGCTACCAAATTATCAACCTTTTCCATTATCGCGTAATCGATAGAGATATTTTCACATTGCGCCCATGCTTCAGGGTCCACTCGAATAGTTTTTCGTTCTTCGCGCAAGTTTTCAACGGCAAGTGTTACCTGCTTTAAGAGATCAGGGGCATGCTTTTCAAAAGCCGAAATCATGTCGCTTGCTCGAAATAGAAAGATGCCAGAATTCCATAGGTAGCGGCCTGACTCTATAAAATTCTGAACCGTTTGTGCGTCAGGCTTCTCAATAAAATTGACGACCCGATTGGCTTCCCTGGCGTCAACAGTTTCTAATTCTAAATACCCGTAACCCGTCTCAGCTCTCTCAGGATAGATGCCAAAAGTCACAAAGCGTCCTTTCTCAACGAAAGGTAAACCTTTTGCTACAACTGAGTGGAAGGCAACGGGGTCAGAGATGGCATGGTCACAAGGACTAATGAGCAAAACAGGATCCATACTGTTTTGTACTGCAAATATTGCAGCTGCTAGGATAGCTGGTGCTGTATTTTTCCTTTCAGGCTCTATGAAAACTGGCCCAGACTCAACACCAACCTCTAATAATTGCCTACTCGCAGTGAAATGCAGATCTTGGTGCGTAACTATCATCGGCTTAGCAAAGGAAATCAGGTCAGATTCACTTAAACATAGCGCGATGTTTTGAAACAAAGTTTTGTCGCCGATTATGGAAGAGAATTGCTTTGGATGGCTTTTTCTTGAAAGTGGCCATAGCCTGGTACCTGAGCCTCCGGCCAAAAGGACAGGGTTTATTTCAGTCATATGAGCTTCTCATCTATTGCTACAAAAATTTATATTCAAAACTTTAATAATTTTTAGTTAACAGAATATAAATCATTGAAATCAGCAGCAAAGATGTGAATTTAAATTACTACAAGCTAAATTTTTTGATTTCAACAGTAAACGATGGTCAGGAGCAGTTAGCCCGCTAAATACCACCCCCGTTAAAAAATTTAGGCTGCTCAGTATATTATTGAAAACAACACTAACTATTGCTGAACCCATCGACTATGGCTTCTCACACCCAATCCTAGTTTGTCTCTTTTAGTTTATACGTCCAAATCAATCCGCAAGCCATCAGCGCCCAAGAAAAATTGACCTGTCCAATTAGGCTCAACGGCCTTTTGCCAATGTTTCATTGTGAAATTAGGATCATCCGTTGGGATGAGATGATTAAGAGCTAGCATTTTTACCTCAGCCATGCTCGCAATTTTGGCTGCATCCGACGCTGATGTATGTGATGCATACAAGTGCTTTAGTAATCGGTCATCGCCGTTGCCAACCATTTTTACCAAAGGAATGATCGCATCTTCCAGCATTGCTTCGTGAATAAGTAAATCTGCCCCTTTTGCAAACTCCGCAAGCTCAGGCATAAATGCAGTGTCACCACCAAACACAACATGGTTTGTCTTAGATTTAAATGACAGGGCAAATGTATCGGTCAAGGGCGGGTGCAGTGTGCGCAACGCCGAGACATGCAAATCCCCAAGAGTAAGCACATCAGACTTGTTTATTATATGAAAGCGCACCAACTCTCGTATGTTGGGGCGTCCTTCATCCTCTATTCTCAACTCGATATCGCTTTTCATAGACGCAAGAAAACCTTGCCAATAAACATCTAGACCCGCAGGGCCATAAACATCAACCTTGGTTTTAAGCCCCGCTGTCCAAGAAGTGTGTAAAAGCGGACCAAGCTCAAGATAATGATCTGAATGTAAATGTGTAATGAAAATTAAACTTAGTTCCTTTAGGTGCATGCCTTGGTTGGTGAGACCGCGCGAAACCCCTAAGCCGCAATCAATAACAATTTTTTGCCCATCCATCTCAAGGAGGTTAGATGTCGGCATATTTGAACCAGGATAAATCGCAGGGCCGCCCTTGGTGCCAAGCAACGCGACGAAATTGGGCATTAAACCTCTCCTTCCGATAAATTCGTGTACTGAATTCAACAAGGCATTCTATACGCTCGCAATAATAGTCAGCACTAGAAAATTTCTTATTCAACCATAAAATAGATAGTCAAGAAAATAAGATCTATTAATTGCCTTAAAAAAGTTTATCGGAAAAATTTAGAGACGAAAACAATAACTTTTTGTCCCTGTAGTGAACCTATAAATTGGGAATCTTAAGCTATCGAAAATAATGCCTGTAAAAAAATTCCGAACTTTTCCACCTTATAAAGCCGTCACTAAAAAGTTTATTTCCTGCATGAAACAGTATTACTATGACGATAGAAAGCGCTTGCAGCGCTATCTATTTCGGCTCAATATTTCATAAAAATGTTTATTCAGGCTGCGAATTTAGATTTTTTAAATAAACACCGTAAGAATTCTTATTGTACTTTTCCGCCTGCTCTACTAGTTGGCCCTCGTCAATGAAGCCACGACGAAAAGCGACCTCTTCTGGAGAACCCATTTGTAGTCCCTGTCGTTCCGTCAGTGTTTTAACGAAGTTACCCGCGTCAAGAAGAGAGCTATGTGTTCCAGTATCAAGCCAAGCAAAACCACGTCCCATGCGTTTCACGGTTAGTTTGTCTTCTTTCAAAAAACTGTTTAACACTGCCACGATTTCTAGTTCACCGCGAGCGGATGGCTTTACCTGTTTTGCTCTCTCTGGCGCTGTCTGGTCAACAAAATATAGTCCAGTTACAGCATAATTCGACGCTGGAACCTCTGGTTTCTCGATGATTGAAGTAGCTTTCCCAGCCTCATCAAAACCGACAACCCCATAACGCTCAGGGTCGGTAACATGATATCCAAAAACGGTTGCGCCGTTTGATTTTGTATTAGCTGCCGCTAAAACTTCGGGTAAACCGTGACCAAAAAATATGTTGTCACCAAGAATTAGGGCAGAAGGTGCGCCATCTAAAAACTTTTCCGCCAGTATGAACGCTTGCGCCAGCCCATCTGGACTTGGCTGTATTTTGTAGCTCAGACTGATACCCCATTGACTTCCGTCACTCAGAACACGCTCGTACTGTCCAATATCTTCCGGTGTTGATATGATTAAAACTTCTCTAATTCCAGACAGCATGAGCACAGAGAGAGGGTAATAAATCATGGGCTTATCATAAACAGGCAACAGCTGCTTCGAGACACCTATGGTCAAAGGATACAGTCGTGTTCCAGAGCCACCTGCAAGTATAATTCCCTTACGCTGTTTCATTTTCTTTCTCCAAATCTCTTAAAATATTTTCCAACCCCTCCCGCCAGCTGGGGCGCAAGATATTAAATATACTTTCTGTCGAGTTACAATCTAATCGACTATTGAGCGGCCTTTTAGCAGGCGTTGAGTATTCGGATGTCGGGATGGGGAGTGCAATGGTTTCCCGTCCTACCTGCTCAAATATTGCATTGGCAAAACTGTACCAGCTGACATCCGGAGTTCCACTTAAGTGGTAAATACCAGACTTGCTAGGCGCATTGATCAATTGGTGCGCAATCTCTACGCAGGCTTTTGCAATATCCCGTGCAGGTGTCGGGCCACCAATTTGATCATCAACAACGGTTAAACTTTCTCGTGTCTTTAAGAGGTGCAGCATTGTCTTTACAAAGTTATTACCATGGGCCGAGACGACCCAGGATGTACGTAATATAGCGTAAGTTGCACCAGATGATTTGATGGCTTCTTCACCCTTTTGCTTACTCCTTCCATAAGCATTTTGTGGGTTTGTTTGGTCGGTAGCTCGCCAAGCCGTTTCGCCAGTCCCCTCAAAAACATAATCCGTCGAGGTATGTACAAAGGGGATATTCAGTTCAGCACAGACTTTTGCCATTGCGCCGGGGGCCGCGCCATTAATCAGGTTGGCCAGTTCTTCTTCACTCTCTGCCTCGTCGACTCCTGTGTAAGCAGCAGCATTTATAACAGCAATGGGTTCATATTGCTTGATAACATCTGCACAGGCCTGTGGATCCTTAAGATCTGCTTGCGATCTGTCTAATGCCACAATGTCAGTTAACATTTGGAGTTCGCGAGCCACCTGACCTGTTTTACCAAAAACCAAAATCATGTCTTGTTTCCTAGTCGTTTACCAACCCCTTGGCGTGCAAGAAGTGGTCGCCACCAAGCTTCGTTGTCCAAGTACCAACTGACTGTTTTCTCTAATCCCGCTTCAACTGTGACAGAGGGACTCCATCCAAGTTCTTCTTTGATCCGGCTTGGGTCGATTGCATATCTCGCATCATGTCCTGGACGATCGGCCACAAAGTTGATGAGTTCTGAGTACTTGCCTTCAGCTTTTGGCTGAAGTCTATCCAAGATAGAACACAGTGTTTCGACAAGTTCTAGATTAGTGCGCTCATTTTCTCCACCAATATTGTAACTTCGGCCAGCCTGCCCTTTCTCAAGAACAAGAAGAAGAGCATCTGCGTGGTCTTCCACGTAAAGCCAGTCCCTAACGTTGCTGCCATTTCCATAAATCGGTATAGGCTTTCCAGCCAAAGCGTTAAGTATCACAATCGGAATGAGCTTTTCTGGAAAATGGTAAGGCCCATAATTATTTGCGCAATTTGTTAGAACTATTGGCAGCCCATATGTCTCATACCAAGCCCGCACTAAATGATCGGAGCTTGCTTTTGAGGCAGAGTAAGGACTTCGGGGATCGTATGGTGTGTCTTCAGTGAATTTGATGTTTGGATTATCTGGAAGGCTGCCAAAGACTTCATCTGTGCTGATATGGTGAAAGCGGAAACTTTGAGGAGAACTTTGAGCCATCCAATATGAACGAGTTGCTTCTAACATATTGAATGTACCCGTCACATTGGTCTCAATGAAATCCGCTGGTCCATCGATAGATCGATCAACATGGGACTCAGCGGCAAGATGCATGACTACGTTTGGCCTGTGCTTATTGAAAATATTATCAAGGGCACCGCGATCTCGGATGTCCGCTTTTTCAAATGAATAATTCGGATGGTCTGCAACAGTCGCCACATTTTCCAAGCAAGCCGCGTAGGTGAGTGCATCGACATTCACCACGGAATGACCCCGCTCAATAGCTATACGAACGACAGCAGAGCCAATAAATCCAGCCCCACCAGTTACAAGCATCTTCATGAGTTAACTCCATACAGGAATGGACTATCAAAATCTTTCAATAACAGAGCGCTTTGGTCTTTATCACTTAGAAAAGGCTTGCCTCTCAATGGCCACTGAATTTCGACACTTGGATCATTCCAAAGCAAACATCCTTCGGTCTCCGGTGCATAATATTCAGAGCACTTATACACGATCTCGCTATCGGGTTCGAGTGTTAGAAAGCCATGCGCAAATCCGGCAGGAATATATAGTTGATGACCATTATCAGCCGTCAACTCATACCCTTCCCAATGGCCATAAGTTGGGCTGCCTTTTCTGATATCGACTGCCAAATCAAAAATCGCGCCCCTTCCACATCTAACCAACTTCGCCTGGGCATAAGGGGGAGCTTGGAAATGTAGACCCCGTAATGTTCCAACTTCCCTGGACAGTGAGTGGTTATCTTGCACGAACTCAACATCAATGCCAAACTCCAAGTATTTTATCCTACTATAGACTTCGGCAAAAAAACCTCTCTTGTCTGGGTAGCGTCTTGGCTTTATAATTTTAAGGTCTTTCAAATAGTTCTCCCTCTCTTTAATCATTGTAAATTACACCAGTTTCCAAAGGCATATAGTATCAACTTATCTAACGTCTAAACATATATATTAATCTTTTTATGCCATCTCGACAAACCAGCGGTTATAAAAACTTGATGCTTGTCGAGACACTAATTCTAATTTTTACACCAAGGCAACATATGAGAGACATTACAACTTTTTCACTGCTTACCCTTAATGTTCATGTCTTAAACAATTTGACAAAGGTCTTTGCCATAGTTGAAAATTGATTTGCGCGATGCCCTAGTTTTTTTCATGGTTGTTACACCGAGCAATTGGAAGAAAAAAATTCCTGGTCATACTTGCTTCACAAGCACCAAACCAAATATGCCAAATCCATCGTGAACATCTTAAAATAGTAGATTAAAGTAATAAAATTCTCGACCTAAGGCGCAATAATTGCAGAGTTTAAACAAATCATTTTCTTAACTATATTATTCATTCTAACAGAATTGTGATTTTAATTACTGCGCCTCTAGCTATCCTCCCATGTATTGCTTGTATTGCTGACTTTAAAGTGCCTACTAACCTTGGCCCTATTAATTTGCCTTGATTAGTTACAGTGATTATAGAATTGCTTGGTGAATTTTTTTCGACAAAAAACATTTTACTAAATTGAAGGCACGCTTCAAGCTACGAAAATTGAAATTTGATAGCACCACAAGACTATAAGGTGGAAATTATGATTGTCCTTAAACGACGGAGACACTTTTATGCCCAGCCTACCTTAGCAACGTTTTTAACTAAATAGCGCACTGTATAAGCCACCGAAAAATCAACTTTTGTAAATCTTTAAGAAAGTAGTGACCCTATACCATTTTTACCTTTTTATCTTTTGTAAACCAGATGAATCAACATCTTCATGTTAAAGTCAGGGGCATTGGCTTAGTTATAAACTGCGCAGTTTTTTATCTTTTTCCACACACTTATCTAGTAGCGCAATGATGTTTCCAATCTTAGCCTCAACGAATTATTTTCATATGACCCCACCATTACAAACTTGCCTAACGCAATTTAGTTCAACAAGTTTAACACATTTCCTTGCTTGCCCTCGCCAAAATAATATTTGGACGAAAGTTGATAAGGTTAGTACTACCTTATTATGTTTTCAAACATACTCTCTGAAATAATTTACTTCGCGGGTCTTAACTGTGCCGAGTTCCACGAAACCATGCTTATCGGAACACCCAAGCCCCTGAAGTAAATGACTATTACGTGGGTTTAACTTTTTATCTCTTTCAAGTTTTTCCTAATCCACTGCGCGAGTTCATCTTCACTGATATCACTCGCAGCGACGCGAATAATGGTCTTATACTTGGCTTCAGGTGAGGCTGCTAAATCGTATCCGTTTAACTTCAAAAACAGGCGCATTGCGATTAATGCCGTGCGTTTATTAGAATCATTGAACGGATAATTTTTCGCTAGCCCAAACCCGTAGGCGGCAGCGAGTTCGGCTACGTCTGGTTTTGGGTCAGAATAATGATAGGAATTTTCGGGCCGTGATAAGGCAGACAAAAGCAATCCCTCATCACGAAGCCCCGGTAGTCCACCATGTTCATTGATTTGCCGATAATGAAAGGCCTTTATGACGCGCAAATTGATCCAGATCGGTTCCGTCATTTAGCCAGTTTTCGCAAGATGTCACGATCTTCGCGCATGATGTCTTCTGCAACCGCAATCTGAGCATCAAATTCAGGGTCATAGGGAGTAAGCTCAATGCCGTTCTCCGTTTCAATAACATGCAAGACGTCCCCTTTATCGACCCGGAGTTTGGTCAAAATTTCTTTCGGCAATAGAACGCCAGCGGAATTACCAACAGATTTAATTGTGAGCGCAGTCATCGAGTTTCATCCAATCTTACAGAATTTTATAACAAATGTTATAACGCAATTGATTGGGGAAATCAAATGCAAGTGTCTGAAAATCACCAGCCGGAACCCTGGCCCTTATCGGAACCCCCAAGCCCCTGATGAGGCGCGCCTTTCGCTCTATCCGCGAACCTCCAAAATCATAGCTTTTCCTTGTGTTATGAGCCCAGCGCCTATACGCGGTTCACATGCGCAAGTACCTCGATATCCCGCTTACATTAATAGTGACGACTGTTTTGACAGTGGCCATGCTTTGGCCCATCAATCAGCCGCCCCCAGCGCCAGATAGCACCGACAAACTTGTGCATCTCATTGCCTTCGCAGCTCTGGTCTTTCCACTCGCTCGTACAGGCCGCTTTGGATTGATCCCCATCTTTGTTGGTGGAAGTGTCTTTGGCGGCCTTATAGAGGTCATCCAACCTTCCTTTGGACGCAGCTCGGATATGCAGGATTGGATTGTGGATATCGCAGGTGTGGGGCTCGGACTTGTGCTCGCGTTGCTCTATCGTCAGTTTCGGAAGCATCGCGTTTGACTATCCAGTTGTAAATATTTCGCCTTTTGGTTGTGAAAAATTTCGTTTCGGGATTTGGAGTTTTAGTCCCTCTTAAATTGGTCGCACCAGACTTTCTGAGCCTTACGCTGCTTTGACACCGCTTCGCGTTTGTATCGGTCTAACAGACGGGTACGTTTATTAATTTGCCTGTCTACCATCCTTAAATCCATCTTTACAGCCCTCAGTAACAGTTTAAATCCATCCCGAGTCCATTTATCAAAACTACGCTTGGAGCCCAAATCTAGATAGAGGGCATAGTCATGCAACAGATTTGCGCGCTCTTCAAACAACGGGTCACGCCCTTCATCAAATTCTGCGATCGTTTGCAAAACGCGGCGGAGCCGGACCTCCGTCTTAGCCAAATCAAGCGCCAGGCGTTGCATATAATTGCTCGTCTCCATGAGGGGCAACGTGTCGTTAGGGTCGCCAACGATCACGCGATACCACTCACACACCGATTTAGGTTCAAGGTCAGCTGTTACGCCATGCTTTTGCGCATTTTTCTTAGCGGCTTTTGCGCCCGTTGGAGGAGCTTGTGAAAGAGCTGCCTTATGCAGCTCGTCATGCATGTAATCAAAAATAGGATCGTAGTTGGAAACTATCATTCTGCGGCCGTCACATCAATCGCACGCGCGTTCTGTAAATTATTATAATCAACTACGAGAAGACGACGTCGTTTTTCCAAATCTGCGAGCGCGTCATCAAGATCTCTATACTTCGACCCAGTTTCGTCCACCGCAGCCAAGACGGTCTCTGGAGATAAAAGGTCCACTTTGATTTGTTCCTGGGCTTGTGCGATTTGATCTGCTTTACCAGACTTCAATTGCGCAATCACGCGTCCTGCCTGTAACTTTGCCTCATGTGGGTCAAAAGGCTCTGGCTTTTCGAAAGACGATCGTGACGCATAATTATCGCCAAAGCGCCGCTTATTCTCTAAGCGCTCCAAGCGCTTTTCAGCATCAAAAGCCTTCTTGGCAACCTTCACATATTGATTGGTGATTTCATCGAAGATGGCTGACCGCGCGATATGCCTCTTTTGCATGACGATTTGGGAAATATCCCATTCGACCATGACGAGGTTTTCAGCCATGACGGCCTCATGTGGTCGGATTGGGGCAAGATCAGTTAAAAGCGCATCTCGAAATGCATCTAAATAATCAAGGTGATCACCCGCTTTCTTGGGAAGTTGATAGATCAACTCTTGAAAACTGTTCAGACCAAAGTCACTTGGGAGAAGGTGTTGATTCTGTGTCATGTGGACTCCTATATGTAGTGCCCGCCATAGCATATTTTCGCAATTTACAACAATATGTAGGTTTTATGTTGCGGTCTGATTGTAAATATTCATAAGAATAATTATTTCATACTTCAGGGTATTTATCTCTTCCAGAGCCGAACGCCTGGACCCTCATCTGCGCGGCCGATAAATTCGATGCCGGCTTCTTCAAACGTTCTTTGCACAATGCTTAAGTTAGCCTTTGTAGCTGAAGAAAAACCTTCTAATGTCTCCATGCGATTTAATGTTCTTGAACTGACTTCACTTTCTTCGGAAAGCTTCTGAGTAGACCAGCCTAGCGCACTTCGTGCCATCTTGATTTGTGAAAAATGCACTATTGACATTTGCTACCTTATGGCGCATTTTACGACATATGTCGCATTATTTGCAAAAACGTATTAATGAAGCCTTTAGCACAAATAACGGTGCATATGCCCCCAATACACTTAAATCATATTACACAGACACCAATGCATTTGTCGATTGGTGCTGTGAAAAAAACATAGAGCCGTTTCCACTCACATCAGCCGGTACACGCATGTACATTGACACAATGGCCCCTGACTACAGCTACGCCTCAATCAGACGGCGGCTGTCATGTCTTAGGCGTATCAACAAGCTCCTTGGGCACCAGGACCAGACACAAACCGAAGAAATCTACCTTACTATCCGCCGCCTTAAGCGCTCTAAATGCCTAGATCAACAGCAAGCCGTTGGCATAAATCATGATCTCTTATTGAAAATGATTGATGCACAACCAAATACGCTCGCAGCGATACGCAACAAAGCGCTGCTCTCTCTGGGCTATGATTTCCTTGCTCGAAGATCAGAACTCGTCGCACTCCGAACAACGGACTTAGAGTTCACAAAGGACGGCGCACTGAAAGGAATGATTAGAAAAAGCAAAACCGACCAGTATGGACGTGGTCGGCTTGTCTTTGGCTCAGAACGAAGCGCTAAATTGTTAAGGGCGTGGTTTCGTCAAAAACCTAAAGAAATTGAATCAGTCTTTTGCGCTATAAATCATGGGAAGTGTTTGGATCGAGCTATTTGCGACAGAAACGTAAATGAAATTATCAAAAAGAGCGTAGTGAAAGTGAAGCGCTGCAAGCGGCCTAGTGACTTGGACGTTTCGGGGCACTCGCTGCGTGTTGGCGCTGCGCAGGACTTATTGATCAAAGGTTATGACTTAGCAGCCATCATGCGCGCTGGTGGATGGTCAAATGCAGAGACTGTTTCCAGGTACTTGCGGTTTTCACAGCATAATATTTGGAAATAAAGTTAAAATATCCAAATATCCAAAATTTAAGATTAGTCATAGTTTACGGCCATGCGTATGTTTTAATTATAATCGAGGCCTAATACCGCAAGATTCCAAGGCTCTTCCCTAGACTTTCCAAAAAAGTTTATGCGTTATCCAAATCGTCGGCTGAGATAAAGGTCGATTATCAAACACTATGGACGCCAGCTTCTGCAAGGAAGCGTTGGATGAGACGATTGCCAAATACGGCCCACCAGAGATCATGAACACGGATCAAGGTTCCCAGTTCACCGGCGCAGTATCGATCACCACACTGACCGAGGCAGGCGTGAAAATATCCGTGGATGGGCGTGGGCGGTATCTCGACAACATCTTTATCAAACGTCTCTGGCGATCCCTAAAACAGGAGGCGGTTTACCTACGTGAACTGACTGATGGCTTTGTGGCAGAGCGGGTGATCGGCGAATGGATCACGTTTTACAACACTGACCGCCCCCACACGGCTCTTGATAAACGAACGCCGGGCGAAGCATACTTTGAAGGCAAAGAAATGAAAAAGCGGCATGATAAACAAACCTGATACACCTTAACTTAGCCGCAAACCTGCCCAGAAAAGTAGGCCCACTTCACATGGACAGGCTTCGGAAAAGTTTATGACTACAAAGCGGCGGTTTGATTCAGCATTCTGAAGGAAAAATAGAGTTAGTTCTTCCGGTTATTCTATAGGCAAGAAGCCCTAGCCACTCCTTTGTGGCAAAATTCAATTCATTGAGGTTATCCGCAAAGTCCCAACCTATTCGAAACTTGTAGCCTGCCGTTCTATGATCAACTGGATATGGAGTTAGACTAGTCCATCCATTTTTGCAGAATACTCCAATTGAACGGGGTAAATGAAAGGCGCTGGTAACTAGAACCCAATTCCCAACATTTTTGCCGTCTAATAGTGCTAGGGAATATTTCGCGTTTTCGGCAGTGTTTCTAGCTCTACCCTCAAGTAACAGGCGGTTTTCATCTATACCGGAACTTACAAATATTGCTTTGGCAACATCGGCGTTACCATCTAATTCGGATGCGATCTTGCCGCTGCCGCCAGTGAAAAGAATTTTTGCTCCAGGAAAGCGCTTGGCAAGAATTATCCCAGCCAAAAATCGATCCCCTGCTTCATTTATGGATGGTATTCCCCAGAACTTCGAAACTTCCTCTCGCTCCGCGCCGCCAAGTACTATTATCCCAGCTATATTATCTAAGTTGGGGTTGCTTTGAAAGCGTGCTTCAAGCGGACGTAGCAATAATTCCCCAACAGGGAATGTACCTATCAATATTGACATCACTAAAACCGCTCTGAGGCACAACTTCCCAATCAGGGAATGCTTGCCTCTAATTAGAAACAAACCAATCAGAAGCACTACTAGCAAAAAGTTTTCTGGTCGGAAAGCAAACCAGACTAACTTGGAGACGACAAAGAATATTGTATCCATACAATTAGCTCCTAGCTATCAGAACAACTCCTAACCTCACAACCAGTGATTGTACAAATTGATCTTTGGGACTTTTATCAATTTTGTATTGGCTGATCCAATGCCTACTGATTAACCCTGCCATTTTACCAAAAGCTAGAAAAATCTAATGTCAGAGGGGTCAAGGGTTGTGAATCGGGTGCACCTGTTAGGTCGACCCAAATAAATAGAAGAGGCCCGCGGTGCAAATCAGTCATGAGAGGGATTCTTTCTAGGCATTCCCGCGTTAATGCTAAGCGCCACAATTAACCAAAAAACGGATGATATATATATTTCATGAAACATCCCATGAAAAATCATTCCAGCAGCTACCGATGCTAGAGAAGCCAATATCAGTTTATCCGAACCAACCCGTGATTTTGACCGCCTAAAAGCACCGACTGTAGCAGAATATAAAGTAGCTATAAACAATGCGCCGGCTACCAACCCAAACTCCAACGAAGTCGCTATGAAAATATTGTGAGCACTAATGTTTTGGCCAGTAATCCGCCCAAAGACAATTTTGGCATTCCCATAACCAATGCCAAATATTGGTTTTTCAAAAAGCATTGGAATAAACTGTTGAACTAACTCTTTCCGAACTGATGAAGACTCAATCTTATTTCCTAGTACTGAACCACTACTGACAATCTGGTTATTTTGTGTCAAAATTGTGATTACAGCTGTATAAACTACCAGAGCGAAAACGAATAATATGGCGAAGATGAAGGTTGTCTTTATCCCGAATGAGAACATTTTTCTTGGATTTTCCCTGCTGATTAGCAAGATTAACGTGCAGGACACCACACACCCGCCAATAGCACTTCTTGAATAAGTAAGTGTTAAACATGTTAGACAAAGCGCAAGACATAAAACGACACTAATTCTCGACATAGGGCTCTGCCGCAACCTCAACAATAAAAAGCAAATCGGCGGTCCTATCATAAACACAGCGGCAGCTGCATTCGGATTCCCTTTTCCAGCAACAACGACAGGGACTCCGAACTGATATTCGACCAAAAAAGGGCCCAACAAGCCGCCTATATCAAAGTTTATGGCTATGCTCACCAAAACAAGCAATGCTAGAATGCTAATACAAATTAACAGCCAGGACAGTATACGTA
Organism: Rhodobacteraceae bacterium Araon29; assembly: GCA_039640505.1. Taxonomy (NCBI): domain Bacteria; kingdom Pseudomonadati; phylum Pseudomonadota; class Alphaproteobacteria; order Rhodobacterales; family Paracoccaceae; species Rhodobacteraceae bacterium Araon29. The sequence goes on from CP046865.1 coordinate 2,219,704, forward strand.
GTAGGAACGTCGTTGTTAACCGCAGGTTGGCAATCACAGTTAAAAGGATAAGGTAACCTAAAAGATTTGGCAGAATAAGAATATAATCCTGACTGATTAGAAGTGAACTTGAGGTCGCAATCAAAAACAAAAGAAAAATGACCTCCGGGCGGCCAACTTTATAGTTCCCTAATCCCAATTTTGAAATCAGCACTAGTAATAGAGCCAAGCTGAGAAATGACCCCAAATTTAAACCAAACAATACGGAGATATAATTGGAAAAAATGTAAGAGAAAATCAATATCAGAACGATCGGGTTGATAACGTTAATCTTTATCGCTTGAATTTCCATAGTGTCTCCAACCAAATTGCAGCACAGTTTCTTAGCTACCAAAACGGCACTCATGTGTCGTTTTGCACCAATTACGGTTACAAAATCGCGCCGGCCAATCTTTGGCGTGTTGCCGCACTCTCTATACTATTATTTCGGGTGTCAAAAGGCCGCTGTTTCAACCCAACTTAGCTCTTAGTTCATCGCGTAGACAATAAGATTATCTCCCTCAAAGACAAGCTCTCCTGCAGTTTCCAAATGTAAAATGAACGCTTCATTTTTCCTCAACTCTTGAAGCGAATTTCCATAAACCGTGTTGATGCTAACAAAAATATTTGCGCCATTCGACACTTCAGTGATTAGTAATTCAATCGCCTGTTGTTCATCCTCAATCTTAATCGGTTTTGAATTTCCATCAATGTAGTAATCCAACACTCCAGATGTCGCATTTTTTTGATGAATTAGAGCGTATCTATTTTCAGGAAAATGTTTCTTTATGATGCCTGCTGCTTGAATTGCATTTGGCATTCTCAGATTTGGGTCGTACATATACTGGTAGAATCGATAGTATCCAAAAACATGCACAGCTAATATTACCGATACTACTAGAATTCCGTTTTTACTCTTAACAAAGTTGATGATCTTGAAACTGTATCGTTCAAAAAACAGTCCACAGTAGAGAGCTAGTGGCGGCAAAAGGAAAATTTGATAATATGGGTGTCCACGATTTGCCCCTGCCAAAACAAAAATAAACAGCACACACCCAAAGAGCCAGTGTTGAATTGGAATGAACTTCTTATTAGCAGCTCCAACCCAAAGTCCCAAAAGTGCTCCAATAAAGAAGACCGGCGTCAACAGGAACACAACTATTGAACCACCAACATTTCGATAGAAATCCCAGGAAAGCCAGTTACCCAAAATTCCGCCACGGCCATAAATGATGTCCAACCAGTTTCCCCAGTTTTTCGGGATATTGGGATTGGAAGCATTGATATAATTTGCATAAATCCCCCAAGCGGCAAACGGAATCGTGCAGAAAAGTACAAGTGCTACCAAATTAATTTTGGTCGATCCACGAAACTTTGAGAAAAAAATGCTTGTGATTACAGGTAGAAATACGAGTCCAGCCGGCGGCTTTGTTAACGGCGCTAAACAAAGTGCAATCACTCCCAAAATCAAATAGAAAAGTTTCCTCTTCTCTAGGAAAATGGAAAAAAGATAGAACCCACTCAAGTAAAAGAACATCATGCTTGCTTCAGGCATAAATGCGCGGCCCAGAAAAATGTTCCACGGAGAAATCGTAAATATTATCAGAGCGCAAAGTGCACCACTGCGCGACAAAAAGAGCAAAGCCAATTGCAAAAACATCAGCGAAGAAAGTGCAAAAAACCCTAGACTTACCAAGCGGCCAAATATTTCGTTGACACCAAACAGCCAGTATAGCGAGGCTGTTATCATGTGCATTAGCGGGAATTCGAGCACAACGTCGCCGCTGGAGTTGCCAAAAAAATCCAAACGTGTTGGCAGGAAGTGAACACCGTCAAGGAAAATGTTCCGTGCCATCATTGCTGTTTGTGCCTGCCTGATATTCCAAGCTTCTGTCAACGGATTGCTGAGGCCATATAGCCTCAGCAATATTCCGATAAAGACGGTGACGACAACAAACCAACGAAAATTCTTACTGCTAATGACATTCATGAAATTGCTGGTGACCTCTTGCCTAGGGTCAATACCATGATGAGAAATGAAGCAATCACATAGGAGCAAAGATTCAAAACCCTGAACCCTATATAAGCAATTGCGATACCAGTGGTTTCAACACTGACGATGGATTTGGTGGTAAAATCAAAAACGAACTCTGATAATCCTAGTCCGTTTGGAGTGATCGGAATTATCGTTGCAAGATTTGAAGCGAGCGTACTGAGGGTGATTGCCACATAAGGAATGTTAAAGGAAAAAATTGAAGCTGATATAAACACAACCCCAGTTACGCATAGATTTAGGGCTGCGGATAACAGCAGCAAAATTAAGAACCTATGGATTCCTAATTCGAAAAGGCCCTGCCACTTTTCCTGTGATGCAATTCGAATGACGAACGGTGTTCGTGAAATTGCTGTGAATATGAGAAGAACCAGAATTAACCCCGATAACACGGATAGCCCAATTGTCCTCCCAAATACAAAGAACGAGCCAATCACTACGAAAAGTACACCTTGCGAAAGAAACGCGACTATTTTGTCCAAAATCGTCGCATAAACCAATCGGCCAATTCTCGAATCGTGCGATCGTTGCCGAAATTTTGCCATTCTTAGCGCATCCACTGCTAACTGTGCTGGCAGGAAATAAATAAACATACCGGCCCGGTGTGTTATTCCAACAACCTCACCAATTTTCACATCGATTCGCAACGCGCGTGCTATAATGTACCATCTGATACCGGCGCAGCTATTAACGAAGATAAGCACACAAATGGCCAAAAGAATTAGATCGGCATTCTGTATTGTCAGCTCAAGAGTTATTGCGCTGAAGTCCAGAAGTTTGAAGTAATTGAGTGCAAACAAAACAGCGGCAGCAATCGCTAAATTTGCAAGAATTTTTGATGTAGTTTTCATTGTTACGACATCAGAACCAAAAAACGATTTTTTTTCTGTGAAGCAAGGATCTGATCAAACATAAAGAGAAACCGGGGCCTTCTTTTATGAAATTAAATTTTGACACACCCCCGACCCGTGTTCCTTGCGCTCCAGGTAGGAATTGAATTTTAAATCCAGCGAGAATCGCTTTGAACATGATTTCTGGACTGATGTTAAATCGGTTTGAACTAAGGCCGAGCGCTAGAACCTTTCTCTTATCAAACATCTTAAACGAATAAGTCGAGTCTGGGATTTTTTTCCCAAGGCAAATACGAACTGAAATTCTAAAGAAGAACTGAAAAAACTTATACTTGAAAGGGATCGTACTAGAATCTTCCTTTGACAGATACCGGGAAACTTGCACTAAATCGTATCCGTCGTGGAGTGACTTATACATTTCGGGCAACAAGTGAATCGGATCAACCATATCAGCGGAAATAAAAATAACGAGGTCGCCAGTAGAGTATGCAGTGCCATATTTGATGACTGCGCCGTAGCCGCGCCGGTCAAATTCCTTGCGGTAGATCGTTATGTTTTTCGTATTCTGTGTTGAAACATATTCACTTACGATCTTATGGGTATCATCATCACTCTGGTCGTCGACTACAATCAGTTCATACGGAATGTCGGTCCCTAAGACAGTAACTATTTTGTCCAAAGCATCCACGATGTTGGACGCTTCGTTTAGGCATGGCACTATGACAGAAAGCTTTTTTTGATCAGGCATTTTGTGATTTCTTATTTTTTATTCGATTAAGGGTGCTCGACATTGAGCCGATATGTTGACGTGAAATAATAAAGGGATACAGATATGTCAATTTTCGGGATTGAATTCTTTGACCCATTTCTTGATAAACTTTCTTGCCTCTTTGTGATCGCTAGATTCAACGATAGGATGCAATTCGTTTAGCATCAACTCAATTTCGTCAGGAGGCAATGTTGTTTCTTCAGCTCTTAGAATCTTGTTGTGTGGTGTTGAAAGGGTTTTATGATCGATAAGCAATTCTTCGTAAAGTTTTTCTCCTGCACGCAGTCCAATTTCCTTTATCTCTATACCGAAGCCATCTGAATTATCTCGTTTGACACTTTTTCCGAGCAATTCGATCATCCGGGTCGCTAAATCAACGATTTTTATTGGCTCGCCCATGTCTAAAACGAAAACGTCACCACCACGTGCATAGCTTCCTGCAACTAGTACGAGTTGAGCCGCCTCCGAAAGGGTCATAAAATACCTAGTAACCCTTCGGTCAGTTATTGTAACTGGACCGCCCGTTGCTATTTGAGACTCAAAAAGCGGAATAACCGAACCTGAAGAGCCAAGAACATTCCCAAATCTGACGCTCGCAAATATTGTGGAGCTCTCAATTGCTTGGGAGTTTTGGACAATGAGTTCCGCAAGCCTTTTGGTGGCACCCATAATATTCGTTGGTCTTACAGCTTTATCGCTGGATATTAAAGTGAACCCCTCAACTTTCAGTCGTACTGAAGCGGAACACAGTATTTGAGTTCCGAGAACGTTGTTTCTTATGCCCTCAATCTCGTTCTGCTCAACAAGAGGTACATGTTTATATGCCGCAGCATGAAAAATCGCCTTTACTTTGAAGCCGGTAATAACCTCCTCGACGCGCGCCCGGTCAATCACGGACCCAAGTACTGCACAGATCTTTGTGCTGGTGTCGGGAAATAGTTCCTGCAAACTTTTTTCGATAGAATAGAGGGCAAATTCCGATTGCTCGAACAAAACGATACAAGAGGGCTCGTAGCTCATCAACTGGCGGCACAACTCAGAACCGATTGAACCGCCAGCACCCGTGACCATTACTACTTTCGATTTGTAGTGATCCCTAGGACCGACCAAGCCCAAATTTATGTCCTCTCGATCAAGAAAGGTTTCAGGGGAAACTGGTTTCCAATTTCCGAAAAGACGTTCTCCTGAAATAAGTTCTGGATATGAAGGGAGGGTCTGAATCTCGCAACCCAGCTTTGATAGCTTTTTCGCGATTAGCTTGCGGCTATCAGCGCTTAACGAAGGCATCGCGAGTAAGATCCGAACGATTTGACCCGAGGATGCCAAATCTTCTAGTGCCGAAGGTTGCTGAATTCGCAGATTACTAACAACTAGCCCCTGCAGGCTCGGCTTGTCATCAACTAAGGCCACAGGCTTGAACTCGTTGGAATGTTTCAATGCTACAACAAGTTGCACCCCTGCAGAACCAGCGCCGTAAATTGCTACCGGTACACGGTTGGCTGGCTTTGCCTGCAACAGAGTTAGACCGTGCAACAATCCGACCCTCAGGCCCACAGACATAAGAAAATAGAGTATCGAAAAAAGCACGGCTACCGAAATATTGGTTTCCAGAAGCCCAAGTAGTGATAGCAGGCCTGCGGCTAGTCCAATCAAAGCGACTGTTGCAGCCAGGGAGCGAACCGACGCAAGATCGAATCCAAACAGCTTAATTCTATGCATGCCCATAAGCGCCGAACTGAAAGCTGTCAGGAGCATCAGCACGAGGATTGGCGTGAAAAGGTCGTGGTGGTCTAGCCTACCTTCGACAAACAAAACCGATCCGAGATATGCTAAAATCACAAGAACTATGTCCGCCACAGAAAGCAATACTCGCTTTACAATTGCGGGTAAGCCAACCAGCCAAGCATATTTGGTCGAAAATAGTTTTTGGAGAAAAGTCATTGCTATCCTGTAATCTCGGCGATTTTCTTAGGCCCGCACATCTTTGACGGCCCAAATGCAATTCTTGATCATCAGAATCGTAGTTTCTTGGTTAGCGGTCGTATCAATTTCAACAACCGTGGTTTGTGGAAAATTGAGTTTTTTGGCCAGCTCAAAGCGTCCTCGAACAAAAGGCCCGGGTTCCGGCGAATCCCGCAGGGCATTGCGCTCAAGGGTGGTCTCCAACGGGGCGATCATTTTGAATACAATGTCAGGTGAGGGCAACATCTCGTAGTTGGCTCGCTCGATACGACTGAGTAGAGATTTATAGCCCGTATTTGGCTCAATTCGCGGACCGTCGAGACCATTACCAGATAAACTTGGATAGCGATCAGTAACGACTATTCCCCCTTCCATCATGCGAGAATAATGCTTCTTTAGCCAAAATTTCCGGTCAAAAGAATCTAAAACGCAAATGATCGGGTTAGGTAAGTTGGCCGAAATTCGTGCTAGCTCTTTAGTCGATGATTGGGTGGTCGGTTTCTTCTGCTTTGCCCATGACTTCAATCTGGAATAGATACCGATTGCGAACCAAAACGGTTTGGTGCGCCAGTTTTTCTTAGGTTTACCGACATGGATATGGCTCACATCAAAACGTTCTGCGAGCCATTTTACTGCCTCACGAGACGATGTTGATTTTCCGCTTGCTTCAGATCCGACAAAAGAAACCAACAAACCGCCGGGGAACAGAGTGCGGTTATTTCTCATAAGCCCCAAGCGCCCCCTTGCATGGGCACCAAAGAACATCATCCCTCTGCGAAGTGACGCCTTGGACGAACTGTAAACCGTAACTTGCATACGCTTTCTTATCTTCAGCCCAAGCATTACACGTGTGGATATCGAACTCTCGTCACATAAAGCACCAAGGCATTTATCGAAGAGCGCGGTTGGTACAAACGGAAACCAATGATCCAAAAGACGGTGAATTTCTGTTACAGAGATCTGTTCGACCAGCCAGTCCAGCTCATTCTTGATGTTCGGCCAATCCTTCAAGAACAAGTAGTGCTCAATCAAAGACGGTTGCTCAATAAACTTCCGAAAAACGAATAGTATTAGATCTGCCTCGGCAGAGGGAATGTAGACCCCATTTGGACCGCGCGGTTGTGCGCTTTCCAGAAACATGTTTTCCACACGTATCCAGTGGTTTTTCAGAATTGAGCCACCGGTGATAATCCGGAAATACACATGAAGATGAACAAACAGACCTGTTTTAGGATCTACACCAAAGAAATGGAAAACAAACGGCGTCGGCTTATCGCCCCTGTCATGCGCCATTCGGAAACCACGGCTTGAAATAATTTCCATGAAACTATCACGATCAGACTGAGCGACCAGAAGATCAAGATCGTCTACACCACAAAGCGCAGGTTCAAGGTTGTTGTTGCTTTTGAAATGACAATAGGAAATTTTTTCTGCGTGAAACGCATCAAAAAGGGAAAGAATAAATGTATTCATACGTGTATCCAAGATGATTGGGTGGAGGAACAAATCCAAAAGCAGAAAGCGATGTAAGGACCTCAGAGATCTAACGACTCTCTTACTTCCGTTATTAGATTTTGGCCTTTTTGCAAGGCCATATCCGGCTCCGTTTGGGCGGCGTTCAAAATTAATGCAGCATGCATGAGTTCAGGTGAACCGCTGATTTCAGAAAATAGAAACCAGGCGTTCTCAGCAAAGGTAGCGACTTGTTGTCTATTCCTAATTCGAGGCGATAGGTCACCACGAGCCAATTGGTTTGTTACCAATTGGTCCACCCTATCCGTCAGTATGATTAGTGCATCAGGACGCGGGCAAAAACGCAGGAAGGTTGCTATTTGATCTTTGGTCGCCCTTTCAGTCGGCGATATCAGGAAGTTATGGGCGCTGTGAAAAAGGCCTTCATCGACGCAAATAATTTGGTTTCGAAATTTTCGCTGCGATAGGAAACCATACACGCCAGTCTTGCGCGCAAAGCTACGCAACAATGCGATTTTCTCATTTATCTGACTCTTCGAAAAAAGTATTTGCTTCATCGCGAAAAAGAAAAATCTTGGGTTTTTTACGCAGATGGAAATACTCCACGGCAATGCCGCCAAATCTGTTTGAACATTCTGCCCATCCAAATCCGCAAATGTGGTTGGAATACTCTTCTGCTTGTTAGCCGCTACACTGTGAATGGCGCCTGTTTCGTATCCGGCATCTTCCAACCTGGTTAAGAGGTTAAGAAGGTATGTCGTTTTGCCAACGCCGCTCGGGCCTGTGACCTCGACAATCACGCACAAATCTTTCGCGCGACAACATATATGACGCGGTAGTTTGTGTTAATTTTGTCACCGGGAAGGGGTTCTCTTTCGCTGGAATATTGTAGCATATCCTGCGCATCATCCGGCAAAGGCCCGACATCTTTTAGTGTCGATTCCCGCATTCTGCGCCAAAGAGCTTTGCCTCCGGGGAAGATACAGACTGTGCCCTTAACTGCTGTCTTTAGGAACGACTTAACCCGCCGTTTAAACAATGAGCCATCCCCAGTTGGAAATGCTCCAAAGAACGAAGGCGCAAAACCTTCCGCTATCAAAGAAGCGGTTAACTCAGGAATCGAATAGTATTGGGTGGTGAACGGCGCGGGGACGAATCCAGGCACATCTTTGTTGCTTGTACAGAACAACAATACTCCATCCTGAGCCAAAACCCGGTTTGCTTCTTTCAAGAAGGCCTCTAGCGACAGATAGTAGATCATCGCCAAAGCGACAATTAGGTCGAACTGGTCCGCTGCAAAAGGCATATCATGGGCATCACCTTTATACAATTCCGCAAAATCTGAAAACCGATTAGCAAGCGAGTCGACGTTTTCCTGACTGTATTCCAAGCATTTCAAATCTTGAGCGGATGCCGCGAGATAGCGCAGCCCCAGCCCAGCCCCACAGCCAACCTCGAGAACTCGTCGGTTCTGGGCTAATGAAACTGCAAAGTCATAGCGATCCCGGATAATCGCCTGGGTTTCGATTGGGAAGAGCTGCTGAGGTTTCTCTGTTTCATCAAAAAGCCCTCTGGATTTCGATGCTGAAATTAACGCCACAGACCCGGCCCATTCCAGATAAACTTTCTAAGAGCGGTCGCTTTGTGCAGGAAGTACAGGTAGTCGTATTTTCCCCTCAATTTAAGCTCCAAAACCTTATCGTTGTCATCTTGTTTGATCATTATTCGGTTCAACAAATAGCGTTGTTTAGGTAAGTGGGTTGTTCTCCAGAAAGTGGTACAAGCGCCGATGAAACCCGCGTCTTGTAAAAGACGCGGAGCGAATGGAGGAATGTCTGCACCTTGACCATTTGGATAAGCGAACAAGTCGACAATACGTTCCAATTTTTTCTCTAGCTTATCGCGGCAGACCAATATTTCAGTTCGCACCATATCCTCATCAAGTGATGAAAGAATGGGGTGGGTATCGGTATGCGCTGCAATTTCGACAAAGGGGCTCTGATCCATAGCAATCGCTTGCTCCCAAGTCATCGCTTCCCATCCGGGATCTCCGATCAAATCGACTTGCCCATCTATAAAGCCGGTTACCAAAAAAATGGTGGCATGACACTTGTATTTCCCCAGAAGAGGGAGCACCACTTCGAAATTGTCACGATACCCATCGTCAAATGTGAGGGCTACAGCCTTTTTGGGTAAGGGTGATCCCAAACGAAAATGGTCAACGACATCCCGAAACGATACAATATTATAGTTCGTGGCCAAATGCGCTAGATGAGCCTCAAACATCTCTGGAGAAAGAGGGACGCACTCGTCATTATCTCTAGCGTTCACGCTATGATAACATAAAATCGGTACATATTCAGCTCGACCCACCGATGACAATGCGGTCGGAAAGCTTGCTGCTAAAGCCCGTTTCAGCTTTTTTTTCATCATTTGCATAGATCAGTTCTTGCCGAATTTCGAAAGTCGACGCCATACTTTTTGTAAAGCGGGCGACTCGTTCCTCAATGACTTGCCCGTTCTTTTTGCTGCTTGTTGCAAGTCATATGTCTTGGCTTGAAGCGCGGAGCGAAATATCGAGTACTTTAGCAAATCATAGTTTTCTGGCGCCCATTGATATTTGTACGCCTCCGCACCACCCATGAAATCAAATTGTGCAATATTTGAATGACAACACCGCTCGATCAGGCACTTGATGTGCAGTTTGCCCAGTGAAATGGAACGGTAAGAATGGTCAAATGACGGAATCCAATAGTAGAAGGTGTTACCACAAATGATTGAATAGGCCGCTGATACAAATTTTCCGTCATGTTCGATGGCGGACATATGCGGAGTAAAATCTGAAGGCGGATCTAGTAATAGCTCGCGAAAAAAATCCACGTTGGCCGTCTCTTCAAATATGGAGTGGCCCGCTTTGTCTGACTGCCGTGCGAGGTGAAACTTCACCAGCCGTTTGAAGATTTCCGTGGCAACATTTCCATTGGTCGCTTCCACAAAACTCCACGATCCTGTCTTATTCAGATTATTTGAACTCGTCTTTAGATCTTGGCGAAGGCCCTTTTTCAGCGTTGCCAGATAACTTGAGAAATCACGCTCAGTGCTAACGACCGGATTTGGGCAAATTGTCGTTCTGCGCCAATTGAGTTTCTTCTGGATCAATGCGGCTTCAAAAAGCGCCGTGGTGCCTTCGGTTTCACGCATCGGTTCAAAAATGGCATTTCTTGACGGTGACCGTGTAACCATATTGTCCACTAAAAATGCTACAGCTTCCGGGTGGTCAGGATGAACAAGAAAGTTCGCGTAGTCAGCGAAAAAGGGATCAGCTCGAAATTTCAATTTCTTCGATTGGTCAACGAGAGCGATCGCAATAACGTTCCCAGTTTCCCTAACCACATGCACTTTTGTGTTGGTTGTGTTGCCAAATGAGCTGACCCAACGGCTATTCCAACCCAGTGACAAAAATGGATTTTCAGAATTGGCTTGTGCAAACAAATCGGACCAAATCGATTCAACTGAACCGAAATCCTCTTCGGTCAATTCTAAGGAATTCATTTGGTTTTTCTCATCCCGACCGTGTTTCTCAATTGGTTTTCTTCCAAACGGTGGTATTCACAAAATTCGTATAGCTCTGGATTATCCGCAAGATTTTGTCCGACACATTTGGGGTATCATAATCGGCCACAACCCGAAGATTGCGCTCATTGTCTCGTTTCTGGTCATCAAGGATTGCGACACCCTGCACAACTCGATCTGTATCCATCCCAGTAAACATTACGCTGCCCTCTTCAAACCCTTCAGGCCGCTCATGGACCTCTCGGATATTAAGCGCTGGAAAGTTCAGGAGCGAGGATTCTTCAGTAATAGTTCCGCTGTCGGATAGAACTGCGCGCGCATTCATTTGAAGATGAACATAGTCGATGTAGCCAAAAGGTGGGTGAAACTGGGCCAACGAAGTGCGAGCACCCAACTGATGCATCTCGATTTTCTTACGCGTTCTTGGGTGGGTTGAAACGATAATTTGATGATTATATCTCTCACTAAGGCGATCTATGACATCCAGCAGCTTCTGCAGGTTCTTAGGATCATCGACATTCTCTTCTCGATGTGAAGAAACGACAAAATACCCACCTCGCTTAAGCCCAAGCCGATTAAGGACTGTTGAGGCTTCAATTCTGGACCTGTAAGTTTCAATGATCTCAGCAAGCGGACTGCCGGTTTTGATAACTTGTGCAGGGTTCAGCCCTTCACGTAATAGATAGTCCCGAGCAATCGTAGTGTAGGGTAAGTTTATATCTGAGATATGATCTACAATGCGACGGTTGATTTCTTCGGGCACGCGAAAATCAAAGCACCTGTTCCCGGCTTCCATATGAAAAATTGGAATCTTACGCCGCTTGGCCGGAATTGCTGACAGAGCACTATTGGTGTCGCCTAAGATTAACAGAGCTTCTGGCTGAAAATCTTCAAACGCTTTATCTGCCTTAATAATGATTTCGCCAATTGTTTCCGCAAGGTTTGATTTGGCAGAATCTAAAAAGACGTCAGGTTTTCGTATTTCCAATTCTTCAAAAAAAACCTCGTTCAACTCGTAATCAAAATTTTGCCCAGTATGCACCAAAGTGTGATCGCAATACTTATCCAATTTGCGGATGACCTGCGACAAGCGAATGATTTCTGGCCGCGTCCCGACGATTGTCATAACCTTAAGTTTATTCATTGACGGCGTCCTGAATGATCTGCAGCTTCATCAAGGTTTCCTGGATTTCTTCGCAATTTAACCTTTTGGTGTTGTGCGAAGAATAATCATCCACAACGGCGAGCTCGGTCAAACCATCAGAGAAATACTTATTGTAATTCAAATCGCGTGAATCCGAGCGGATCCGATAAAATCGATCAAGGTCTTCTGAACGCAATAACTCTTCACGTGATACAAGCGTCTCATACGGCTTTTCGCCATGCCTGGTCCCGATAACTTGCGTAGGATGATCTGGCTTCAAAAGTTTAAGCATGGCATCGGCTAAGTCACCGATGGTACTTGCCGGAGATTTCTGAATGAAAATATCACCAGGGTTGGCGTTTTTGAACGCGTAAAAAACAAGGTCGACCGACTCTTCAACGGACATCAGAAATCGGGTCATGTTCGGGTTGGTAATTGTTAAAGGCTTTCCTGCACGGATCTGATTTAGGAAGAGCGGGATTACTGAACCTCGAGATGCCATAACATTGCCATAGCGCGTCGCACACAAAACCGTCCCGCGTTCTGCAGAGGCCTTAGATTTAGAAATCATAATTTTTTCCATCAACGCTTTGGACATACCCATCGCGTTTACTGGGTAAACAGCCTTATCAGTGCTAAGAACAACGCAGCGGCTAACGCCATGACGCGTTGCGGATTGGATGACATTCTCAGCCCCAAGAATATTGGTTTTGACTGCTTCCATAGGGTAGAATTCGCAAGATGGAACTTGTTTTAATGCAGCGGCATGAAACACTAAGTCGACGCCTTGCATCGCACTATCTATCGAAGATGTATCCCTTACATCCCCGATGTGGAACTTCACACGATCATTTGCTAATCGGAGGCGCATCTCCTCTTGCTTTTTCTCGTCACGGCTAAAAATACGAACTTCTTTGAAGTCCGTTGCAAGCACACGTTTCAGAACAGCACTGCCGAATGAACCAGTGCCGCCGGTAATTAATACTGTTTTTCCGTCTATCATATTGTGTCCTAAAAGTATCGAGGGTGAACCCTCTATTAGCCAAAATTCTTCATATTAGCGACAAGCTTTTCCCAGTTTGGTGGTTGGTAACCTGTTAAGTCTCTGAACTTTTGTGAATTCAGTGATCGATCGATTTTTACTGAGTCACTTGGTTTTATCAAAATATCTCGACCGTATTCATTCGCGATTATTGTTAATAGGTCAAATTTGTTGATTGCCTCCGTAGAAACATGATGCAGGCCATTCAGGCGACTGTTCGGGATCACTACATCCCGCACAACTCTCGCCAATTCCCCGGTTGGGAATCCAGAAAAAATGGCCTTCTTAAAGCCCTTGATCGGAGCGTTCTGGGCCAAAAACCATTCCAACAGACCATTCTTGCTGCCTAGTTCATGTCCAATAATCGAAGTTCTTAAGGTGATAGCATTACCGTAACTGACCTCACCCAGCAGTTTTGATCGCCCGTAGAAGTCTTTTGCGTCTGGAATATCATCTTCGTGATAGTCACCCTTTAGACCGGTAAACACACAGTCAGTACTGATATGAATCAATCGCGCGTCAATATCCGAGCAAAACCGTGCCAAATAGTGTGGAAAAAGAGCATTCAGAGTTATCGCATCGACGGGGTCTTCCGCATTGGGTAGCTGTTTAACCAATCCAACGCAGTTAATGACAACATCCGGCACAATCCGGTTGATCACGTCCCGAACCGTAGAGATATCGTCGACATCGATACTGTCCACAATCCTTGCGGGATTAACCCTGTTTTCGAAGTTTCTCGAACTAGGCGAGCGAACTGTCCCCGTCACTTCCAAGTCAGGTTTCTCTGCAAAAACGCGCATCATAGAACTACCCAGCATTCCAGACGCCCCAAAAATAAGAACCTTAGTTTTCATTTTTGATTCTCTTCCTTTTTGAATTTCGCGACTCATACGATGTGACTGCATTTTCTAGAAGAGCAAGTAGGTTTTCTGTTAGTTTATCATGCTGGAAATTCTTTTCAAAATAGTCGACCGCATTTTGACCCAGACGCTTCTGCTCTTTGGCCCCTGCTGATTTTAATTTTAGGATATTTTTGCTAAGCGAAATTGGGTCCTCCGCACGACTCACAAAGCCAGCGTCTGCCTCTAATATTAGCCGGGATCCTTCGCCGTCAATAGCGGCAAGTATCGGTTTTCCAGTCGCCATGTAAGTCTGAAGTTTGCTGGGAACTGTTTTTGAAACGAGAGCGTTCTTTGTCAGAGTGATCAAAAGTGCCGACGCTTGTTTGAATAGCCCTGCCATCTCTTCGCTAGGAAAATGTCCTGGGAGAATGACATTCAGCTTCTTTTGCGCAACAGTGTTCGCAATTGCTTCTGCTTGGCTGCCGGTTCCTACCAGAACAAATAATATGTCGCGATGCTCGCGCAATATTTCGGCAGATTCCAAAACTGTTTGCAAGGCTTGGGCTTTACCAAAATTGCCAGCAAACATCACCGAAAACTTTCCGCCGAGACCCAGATCCACTTTTGGGCCCCCCTGATGCAGTTTAATACAAGTATTTGGGTGATATTTGACCACCGCAAGCGGATGCCTAGCCAACACATCTTCAATAAAGGCATTGGATTGAACAAGGATCATATCCGCCCGCCGGTATAGCCACCCAACCGCAAAGCCAATCGCGCTTAGAGCCTTCCGGTTCCTAACAAATCCGGTTCCCTCGAGCACATCAGGCCAAAGGTCTTGGACCCAGACAACTAAGGCTACGCGTCTTATCAGCCGAAATACGACACCAGCCAAAGATTGAAAAACTGGAGAGGTTGCAAAAACGAAAATCACATCAATTTTGCTCTTGCGCAATAGAAACGGACCCAAAAACGACGCGCTCAACATAAAAGACAGGTAGTTTGCAATCAAGTTGACCGCCCCTCCGTTTTTTCTTGGGAGCATTGGGACACGGTATACCATAACCCCAGAAGGGTGCTTTTCAGCATGGTATTTCAACGCATTATAACCATCATAGATTTTTCCTTGGGGGTAATTAGGTTGTCCAGTCAATACCGTCACATGAGCACCGGAACGCTGCAAGTCGGCCGCAACGGAATTTATTAGGAAGCTTTCTGGCCAAAAGTGCTGACTGATAATCAGAATATTCATCGATCTGCTTAACCGAACTGTTCTTCTAAGCCGCGTTGAAGAATATCCTGGACCGAACTCATGTTCTTTAGATCAAGAGATTGATGCACTGGCGCACTGACGATTTCTTGAGCGATTTCTTCCACGATCGGAAATTTTTCGTCAGCGTTCACCAGATTTGGCAAGGACTGATATGGGGGGGCCAACGTCGGTTCCAAATATAGACCGTACTTCGCAGCAAATCGAATAAGTTTTGCCCGTCCCTTTATGCGGAAAGGGTAACTATAGGGCACTGAATCTGCTGGAAAAATCGAAAACAAAGGCTCTACATTTGACAGCGCTTTTACACATTTGTTCAAGGCCGCATAGTTTTTCTTGCGTTCAAGTTGCATGAATTTGAGGTCAGCGTGTGACAGACCCCATTGAGAGAGCCATTGCAATTTCCGAGGCTGATCACGATTTTCCAGCTCAATTTTGTCATCCGCACAAAGATAGTCATCGATGTTATTCGAGCGTATGCTTTTTAAAAACTGGAGTGGCACTATGCCCCTTTGGGCCAAGCTCTGAACTCCCAGCTTTAGAGCATCAAGTATGGGTTTTTTGGCCGGGTAGTTCCCGAGAATAAACTCATTCCGGCTCAAAGTTTTGTCATTGATTACCAACCCTCCACCATCTGGCAATGGTAAAAACTTTCGATAGCTGAAAATGGTAATATCGCCTGTTGTCCCTAGCAACTTGCCGTTCTGAGCACCTGTAAAACCATGAGCACAATCTTCGATTAGTTTTATTCGTGCCGCATCGCAGAGATTGCGAATAGGCTCAATTGTTGACGCTTTACCCAGATAGTGATTGACGTAGACGGCCCGGGTTTTTGAATTGACGCGCTTTTTGAGATCGTCCAAATCCACGTCCAAATCGGGAAGCAAATTATAATAATGAACTGAAACCCCGCTGTGAAAAATGGTTTGAAGTACGACCTCACAAATCGTTGCCGGGACTAATATTTCATCTTCTGGGCGTAAGTTTAGTAGGCTCAGTCCTGCCCATAAGGCGGCTCGACCATTGTTGAATAATTGAAATGGACTTGGAAATAGATTCTCTTTGTCGTTTGGTATGTGCCTAGAAAACTGACGCTTGGTCAGTGTAGGCAGGACAGTGATGTATCCCATTATGAAGTCGAACCGGTTGGCAGAGCCATATGCTTTTCGACCAAGTGAGAAATTTGAGCCGGGTTCATGCGTTCAAAAACCGCTTCCATAGTTATCGAAGCTTCGCGGATCATGTCCTTGCGCAAGCGATCATTGTCAATCACATCCAAAATGGCAGCGCTCAACGCTTCGGCATCTTCAGAGGCGACAACACGCGCGTTGACGCCATCCTTAAGCAAATATGGAATACCACCAACGTCCGTTGTAACGATCGGCAAGCGGTGGGTCATCGCCTCGTACAACACCCTTGGAAAACCTTCCGTAACACTAGACAGAACAAAAATATCGGCATCCTTCAAAATCTCGTAGAGTGCCGATTCATCCTCAACGTAGCCCACAAATTCAACAGAGTCCGAAATGTCCAAAGCCACGGCTTGCGCTTTCAAGTCAGCCTCTTTTGGCCCCTGCCCTATGATACGCAATTTCAATGTTGGATCTTTTTGTTTTGCGTCCGCGAATGCCATTAGCAATATATGCTGGGCTTTATCGTGGATTAAGGCACCCACATTTATCAAGATCTTTTGGTTCCCATTACACGTATCTTCGCGATTAAAAATGTTCTCACGTGTTAACGTCATCCGCGGGGAAGTATCATAAGTCGGACAACCCCATGCAGCATATTTGGTTTTTAGCTGCCCACCTGCTGCGACCGCAAACAAAGCAGTCTTAACAATTTTGCGTTCCATCCAGCGATTTAGGCCTGCATATGCGCGATAAAACCAGCCAGTGCGCATATCGTCCCATTTGAACATACTCTGAGACGCCTGTTCCCAGTCATCTGCCCCATACACAATATGGATTTTCCGAAAACTCTTGGCCGCCAACCATCCCATTGCACTTGGGTAGCTCGGCAAAAAGACATATAGAACGTCGACTTTTGGAACCACCTTTAGGAGGAGCAGAAACACTTTAAAAAACTGCCAAGCCTTGCCGACTACGCTGACGGATACACCTTGGGCCCTTGGCAATTCAAGAACCTGGATATTTGGGGCCTCAAAAGCAGAATGGATACAACTCTCATATGCTTCATCGCCCTCGCGAAAAACAAAGGTAATCAGCTTTAATTCGGCAAAATGTTTTGCCAAATTGTCAAGGTATAACCTTTCGCCCTTAGAATAACGGTATTCTTTCCCGTCGAAAGCGATTGGGCCTTCCGGCACTACGCCGATAATCATTTGATCTGTAGATTTATTGATTGTCTCAACCCTAGTGTTTGGCCAAGGCCCGCTCATAGACATCAATGTATTCTTGAGCTCTGGCGTTCATCGACATCTTCGTTTCAATAAAAGTTTTAGCTAACATTGTACGCTCTTTTGCCTGAGCGTAATTGCTTAATATCCCATCTAATGTCGTTGCTAAAGCTGGAACATTTCCAAATTCGACAGTTTCACCAGCATCGACACGACGCACATCCTCGCCAGCGCCCGTGTGATCTGTTACGATAATAGGAATTCCACATAAGACAGCTTCAAACGGTGCCCAGGCTCCCTGTTCTTGACGAGACATCTGCGCAACAACATCTGCGTCAATCAGAGCTGAGTTCTTATCAGCGCCACCAATAAATCCAGTGAACATGACTTTATCGTAAACACCAAGATTGTTTGCCAATGCCTTGCATTCGTCCATATGACCATCGTCGCTACCTACGATTACAAGCAGACAATCATCGCGCATCTTGCACAACTCAGCAAAGCCTTCGATCAAGTAATCATTGCCCTTGATGTGATGAACCCGACCAAGGAACATGATCACTTTTTTGTCCGCATCGATGTTATGTTCGACCCTGAAACGGCCCTTTTCTGGCAGGATTTCAAACTCGTCCGTGTCAAAGGGTGGCGAAATCACTACAATTTTTTCTTTATCCAGTGTGGGATCGACACTAAGATATTCAGTTACACCAACCTCGGTTTCTGCAATCAAGAAATCTGCATCATGAAGCATTGCGCGACCCCAAACTTTATCGAAGATGCGTTTGAGAAAATTCTTTCGACTGTAATATGGAACTGCGCCATGCGCATCTAGGACGAACGGAATATTGTTCCTCTTACAGAACTTGTACAATACGACGTTTTGAAACGTCCTGAAAACGTGCATGTGAACGATTTCAATGTTGTCCTTGTCTTGCTGTAACCGGCGCGCCAATTGCGGCATAATTGAAAACCCAGCTTTATCAAACCAAGAAGGCACGATCTGAAACTTTGTTTTCGGAAGGCTATCTGCAAGGGCTTGGTCAAACTTGTAATCCCCAGAATAAACTATGGGTTGGTGGTTTTGTTTTTCCTGTGCTTTGCAAATTTTGTACATCAAGTCAGATGTACCCCCAGCGAAACGAATGGAGAAAAACAAGAAGGCGTGAACGATGTTCATTTTGGCGATCCTTAGAGGCGCAATCCGATTTGGGATTTAATGGAGTTCCAGATATTTGAAAAGTCGTTTCTTGTTGCAAACACCGCTGACGACACAGGCAAGCGGGTTTGGATTAAAAACGAAATCAACATGACAATCGCAGAGGCGAGAGCGCTCAACGAGAAGGCGATTGCAGCACCGAAAGCTGAATATTGCGGGATAAGAACGAATGCTGATCCTATCGCTACCACGAGCGAAATGCATGCAGCAAAAATCGAGTACTTTTGCTTTGCGATGCTGGTGAAATACCGGGTCATGACCTGATATATTGTTCCCATGACTGCGCCTATAAGCAGCATCTGAGCGGTTGCTACAGCCGCCAAATACTCGACACCAAAAACGAATGGAACGATCCAGTCCGCAAAAACCATTAGGAGCAATGCGATGGGAATAGTTATGAGCAAAGACAATCGGCACGTTTGAGCCGCGAATTCATCGGCATCTCGATCATCTTTTAGCTTTACGAGATGAGGAAGCAACAGGGTGCCGATTGTATCTGGAAAGAACCGCACCGCCTCAACAAGCAACATCGAGACAGAAAATAGACCGATAGCCTCATGGCCAGATAAGGCGCCTAGCACCAAAATGTATCCGCGGTAGTTCAGAAGCCCGATCAAATTCTGAAGCCAGTTGCGACTACCGAATTTTATTTGCTTGACAAAGGTCGGAATGGAAACCGACATCCGAAAAGGGCGCACATGTCTCCAGAAAGAAAAGACATACCAAACAGAAAAGAGTGCAACCGCGCCACTCCTTAGCGCAAGTGCTGTACCCACGTCCGACCCAGTCGGGATAATCAGGATGGTAGCGCCCAAAAGTAGCGCGGCCTGAATGATCAGGTTTTTTGACTGTAAAGTATATAGATGGCTACCGTAAATTAGGCCTGCGAAAGACAAATCAACGACGGTAGCAAAAGTTGCGAGCCATAAAAGGCCTAGCCACACTAGGTTTGAACCAAATCCTATCGACGTGAGAAAGCCACTTGTCCGTGCAATCAGCAATAGCAAACCTAAGCCCACGCATGAAGCCAATACAAACGCCGCCGTGTTACCGATTAGGATTCCTCGGTCTACTTTTTCACGATTCAGAAAATATGTATTTGCTTGCGACAACCCTAAATTACTGAGATTCGCCCCCAGCCCAACCATCATGAAAAATAGCGCATATATACCGCGCCCTTCAGGCGTCAGCAGGCGCGCGGTTATCACGCCAATCGAAAAAATGATGGCGGTTGAAAGGAACTTGCTTGAACCAAATACACTAAGACTTCGATAGAAATTCATGTGCAACTCAGTTTCTAGACCGTGATTTTGCTAAAGTACATTGCGCACA
This sequence comes from Rhodobacteraceae bacterium Araon29, assembly GCA_039640505.1. NCBI lineage: Bacteria > Pseudomonadati > Pseudomonadota > Alphaproteobacteria > Rhodobacterales > Paracoccaceae > Rhodobacteraceae bacterium Araon29. The sequence continues at coordinate 2,239,611 of CP046865.1, forward strand.
ATTTCGACAATTGAGCTTGCGTCTAGGTTGTATTCTTTGCGTAAGTAATCCTGATCCCCAACAATACTTGGGAAAGAATCTTCAAGCCCAATCGACTGGAAAATAGACGGACTAATTCCGCCCATCAAACAGGTTTCAGCTATCGCGCCAGCCATGCCACCCGTCTTAATGTGTTCTTCAATACTGACGATGCCACCCGTTTCTACCGCCGCAGCGAGGATGGCTTCCTTATCGAAAGGTTTCACAGAATTCAGTGTTAGAATACGCGCGCTGACACCATCTTGTTGCAATGTCTCTGCTGCAGCCAAAGCCTCAGCCAAGATGGCTCCAGTTACTACAAACGTAATATCAGTGCCTTCACGGACTTTCCTAGCTTTACCTAACTGAACGTTTTGCCCATCCTCAGGAAGCCCAGCCTTGCCTTTGTCCAAGCGCAAATATTTCGGGCCAGGAATTGCGGCCATTTGACGGGTTAGAACGGCCGTTTCCCACGGATCCGATGGCGCAACCACCATCATGTTAGGAAGCGCGCGCATTATGGCCAAATCTTCGGTCGCAAAATGGGAAACCCCTAGCTGCCCATAAGAGAATCCACCACCAACAGAAACAACTGTTACATCACAATCGTGATAGCAAATATCGTTGCGGATCTGCTCGAGACAGCGAAGGGTGGTGAAATTGCCGATCGAATACGTGTACACTTTGTGTCCCTCTAGCGCGAGACCACATGCCATACCTGTCATATTTTGTTCGGCAACGCCCGCATTGATGAACTGGTTTGGGAAGCGTTCAGAAAACTCAGTGAGAACGCCAAAACCAAGATCACCTGTTATCAATGTGACCATCGGATCTTCGGCTGCAAGTCTGGTAAGTTCAGCAATAAATGCATCTCTCATGGTTCAGCCCTCCCACTTCGTTAGATACTGATCTAGTTCTCTAATTGCTGCTTCATACTCATCACCCTGGGGGCTGCGATAGTGCCATAAGACAGAGTTTTCCATAAATGATACACCTCGCCCTTTGATCGTATTGCAGATGACCACAGAAGGTTGGTCGGGTTTGGCCCGGGCAGTGTCAAATGCAGTTTTTAATGCCCTGTGATCGTGGCCGTCAACGTCTGCAACATGCCAACCAAAGGCTTTCCATTTATCAGTAAACGGCTCTAAGCCGATCGTGTCCGATACTGCCGCCAAAGACTGAATTTTGTTATAGTCAACGGCGACGGTCAAGTTGCCCAGCTTGTGATGCGCAGCGAACAAGATGGCCTCCCAATTCGAACCTTCATCGCATTCGCCATCAGACAAAACAACAAATACGCCGTTCGTTTTGGACTGCTTTTTTGCAGCGAGCGCCATTCCGCAGCCAACACTTAGCCCATGACCAAGTGAACCCGTCGATAACTCGACACCAGGAACACCTTTATGTGAGACATGGCCCGAAAAAATGCTACCGTTTTGGTAATGATCTTTCAAACGCTCGGTCGGAAAAAAGCCGCGCTCGGCCAGTGCAGCATAAACGGCAGCACCGGCATGGCCTTTTGAAAGGATAAACCGGTCTCGTTCGGCAAATCGAGGGACTTCAGGGTCTAATTGCATCGTGTGGCCGTATAACACCGACAAAATATCAGAAATCGACAAACCCGAGCCGACATGAGAGCTATTGCCGCGGTGGGTCATGTTTACAATATGACGGCGAATTCGCCCTGCCATATGCTCGGTGTCCGTGTTTTTGTACTGGTCATTCATTGGGCCGGTCACCCTTTGGACTAAACTTTATAGAAATTCAGAACATTTTCGATTACATAATCTACGTCCTCGTAGGACATCGCCATATGCATTGGTAAGAGTAAGCAACGCTCGAAAAACCAATTCGTCCGCGACAGATCCTCGAATTTTTCCTTACCAAACCCAAGACCGCTGAAATGGTGAACTGGCGTTCCTGCCCATTGAACAACGGTTTTGATACCCTTGTCCGCAAGCGATTTGCGCAATTTATCGCGGTCTTCCGCCGCCATCTCATAGTTCTGGTATACATCGAAATAATCGGGATCGGCGTCAGGCCCTTGAGGTGGGTAAAGTTTATTATGGCCGCGAAATGCATTTTCGTAGCGCCGAGCGATTTCCCGGCGGCGCATAATATCTTCATCATAATGATCGAGGCGAATTTGCAAGAAAGCCGCTTGAAGATTGTCCAACCTTGCATTTGTTCCCCAAGCCACAACTTCCCCTTGCTCGTTGCGCCCATGGTCGCGCCACAGGGATAGTTTTTCTGCCATCGCGCTATCATTTGTCATCACAGCACCGCCGTCGCCAAAACAGCCGATCAATTTTGCTGGATAGAAACTCAATGTCCCAAAGCGGCCAAATGTGCCTGCCGATTGGCCCTTAAATTTTGCACCAAGACCTTGTGCACTGTCTTCCAACACATACAAACCATGCCGAGCTGCAACTTCCTGGATGGCCGTCATGTCAGCGCAACGCCCATTGACTTGTGTCGGCATAATCGCCTTGGTTTTTCCAGTAATTTTCTTTTCGGCAGCGACGGCGGACAGCATATTGTTTTCATCAATATCTGCAAAAACAGGGCTTGCGCCAACCATGTGGATAGCCGCCGCAGTTGCAACATATGTATGTGACGAAATGATAACCTCGTCGCCATGGCCAATACCAAGAGCTTTGAAGCCTATAATCATTGCATTGGTGCCGTCTGCGACGCCAAGTGCGTGTTTCACATTCAAGAACCCAGCAAGCGATCTTTCGAAATCTAGCAGGTCTTTTTGCAAAATAAACGCACCGCGCGAACAAACATCTTTGAACGCCGCATCAAACTCACTTTCAAAACGGGTGTAAATTGCCTGGTAGTCAAAAAATGGCACTACTTTCATAATATTAGTTCGCTTTCGTTGATTTTCATGTGTCAAAATATCAATACCCCAGAAGTTAGAAAAAACACCGTTTTAACACCAAAAAATCTTAAGTCACTGATTTATAAAATCAGTAAATCGTCTTCATTTCTAAAAGCGTACGTAATGTCAACTGCACCTAAGGCACCCCTAAATTCATCGTCAGTTAGAACTGCCCGTAACCTTTGATTATATTGATATGTCCGTGGTGGATTATATCGGCACTCATTCCTACGTATACACTACCCATGATAAAGGCCGCTTGGTAATATTGACTAGAATTTAAATCTGGTGATTTGTGATAAACACTGGGAATATATCTCGCGTCGCAAAACTCAGCCGACTTCCCATAACGCCCCAACGTCGGAACACTTAAGCTCCTGAACTGGTTTCGACTTAGCTTCAATGGGTTGATCTAGAAGGTGCACTACCAATTCAACTTTCTTGATGTGCTTTCAAGGTTTTCTGACAAGCCATTTTTAATTGCGTCTCGCATTCCGGGCACCGACAATAATTGAAGTGTTTCATTCATTGCCTGCCAATCACTTTCAGCCATGAGAACGGCATTATTATTCTTGCCGGAAATCAAAACTGGTTCGCGCTTTGCAATCGTATTCTCAACTAGGTCGGGTAGTTTGTCGGACGCTTCTTTAACACTGAGAGTTATCAATGTGTCGTTCCTAACAATTCGACGTCATCTAGCTTTGCTAATTTTTGATCGAAGGTTTTCAGGATGCGGTTCTCAGCTCTTTGAGCCGCCTGTCGGATCATAAGGTCTGGAAAATCATAGCCCTCTTCTCGATAAAGATTTACAACCGAGGCGATGTCTTGCGCGTTTTCAACCGAAAGCTGGCTTACGGTCACAATACTCAGCAGCGCCTCTGCAATTTCTTCACGTGAATATTTATAGGACCGCTCGAGAACCCAGACCAATTCGATAATAACTTCGCGACATACATACCCTGGCGCATCGCTCGTGAAGCCCTCGATCAAATCAGCAGCGACCTGGAACTGAGCAGCGTCATCTTGGGCAAGATAACGAACCAATACGTTTGTATCGAGAGCAATCATGACACGCTTTCGATGGCTCCTTCAGCGATCGCTTCATTCATTTCCTCAAGCGAAACTGTCCGCTGACCCGGACGGTGCAACATACCAGCAAGCTCACGGACGTGCCTTGCCTTTAGCATTTGAACGCGACCATTTTCTACAATGTAGCGCACCGAGTCACCTGCCTCCAAGCCAAGCGCCGCGCGCACGTCTCTGGGAAGAGTTGTCTGGCCTTTTGCAGTAACTTTGGATTCTTGCATCATCTTCACCCGTTCATTCTAGATAAATTCAATTTTAATATAGTAAGGATTTTTACAAAAAGCAATTCAATATCATAAAAGTAATGCATTATCGCAAAGAGAGTTCCTGAAGCATTGTGCGGCTTTCATCCATGACCACTTCAGCTTTCGATAATGCGTCTAGTACTGCAGGATCGTGAGCATGAATTTTCAAGCTATTATCGTCTGACCGCGTGACATACACTGTGTCACCTTCATTTACGCCTAAGACAGCTAACATATCAGCACTGATTGTAATGGCAGCGGAATTTCCCACTTTTCGTATCTTGGTCTTAAACATGAGAGTTAGGCCTATATATCTTCAAAAGAACGATCATTTTTTAATGCAGAGCTACCCATAACCTTAAATTATATTGAGATGCCTGAGACTTTACCAATCAATACTATTCACGTATCGTCACGACCTTTGATCACTGGGTCATACGCTAATCCAGCCTCACGCTCCAAGAGTTCAATTTCTGCCCGCAAGTCATAATACTCCTGACGCTTGCGTTCAATAAACCTATGTGTCAGCAAAGATTTCTCCCGAACACCCTTAGGAGTCAGCAGATAGGCATACTGCCCCTTGCGTGGATTATTTTTGAAATTCTCAAGCTTTACGAACCCTTTTTCAACAAGGGCCGTCAGAACGTAATAGGCAGAACCGTTTGATATTCCAACCTGATCTGCAACCTGACGTGAGGACAGCTCTGGATTGCCATTTATAAGACGCATCACGCGTAGGCGGACATCTTCTTGCTGTTCTTCACGCCGGCTAGCCAAAGTGGACCTTTACAACAGCTACCGCACCAAGCCATCCCAAAATGATGGGGCCAGCCGTGTTAAAACTCAAATTTTGATCAACCATTTTCATAACCGTTCAACTTTGAACTAATAGCCTATGAAATTTAATTGATCAAGCCCTGCAGACAGCTCCACTCGCGCAAAAGGCATATAAGACAATGAATTTAAATGCAATTTTAATATAAAACTAAAATATTTTGGGCTTTTTCCTTATAATTCAAATACCTCCACAAAAAAAACCATATCAGCCGCACCCTCTTTTTTTTTGAAGTTATGCGTGGTAAGTAAGTTCAGAATTGAGCATTTAGTTGGAGATGGCTGCTATATATGTCAGAAAAAATTTGGTTCCTATTGCAATTCAAACCAAACTCGCACCGTTTGGCAGAGCGAAATCTATTGCGCCAGAATTTTGAGACCTTCTTACCGATGCAAGAAGTGACTAGGCGCAAATCAACGCGCTTTGTAAATGACCTTCGCCCCTTGTTTCCAGGCTATATGTTTGTTGCCTTTGACCATCAAACAGCCCCATGGCGCAAAATAAACGGTACGTTTGGAGTTTCGAAACTTGTAAGCTTCGATGGAAAACCAAAGCCTGTACCACTTGATCTTATCGCCGGCCTAATGCGGCGGTGTGATGTTGCCGGCAAGCTGCTCCCTTCAAGACGACTCGCCCCAGGCAATCAGGTTAAACTTCTCACTGGACCCTTTGCAAATTTTGTTGCCAAGGTAGAAACCATAGACTCGAACCAACGCATTTGGATACTGATGAAGTGCATGGGTCAGCGCACGCGGGTACATGTCACAGCCGATCATTTACAGCTTTCAGATTAGTTTAGCACATTATTTCGAAAATATTTTAGCTCGGAAAATTTTTGTCTTCCAGCCATTTGTCCAGACACCAGATATGTAGCATGATCCGTTACCAATGAGCAGGCTTGGCCTGTTTTACACTAGGGCGTTATCGCAGCCTGATGCCCCCAATGCCAATTCAATCGTCTCGGTCACATCACTGGCTCGCATGGTCGTGCATAGCTTCCATGCAATAATGTAACGGCTGTAATCATCCAGAATCGTTGACAAATAGTAGCAACCCCAACCAATGATCTTGAAATAGGTGAAGTCTGTTTGCTAAATCTGGTTGATGGCCGTCGTTTTATCTTTGAACTCTTCGCTCAACCATTTACATTTGTTGTTCCCCAAAAAAGGGGTTTGATGCCCCCCAACAAACCAAACAGAGCCGGACTTTAAGCAATATCGAGAGTTTTGCATAGAGCGGTTGACAGTTAAATATCTAAATCTGGCTTACAGTTATAGGTTCGGGAGCCAAGGAACGCACTGAATCGACTACATCAAGGATAAAATTAGGCGACCAATGCTAATTGTTCTTTCGAACACTTTCTTTTTTATCCCCAGTCCCAAAAGACCGGTTAAGTTCAGATCTTTTTTCATTCTCCAAAATGGTAATATCTGCCAAAATCTTCGAGATTGCCTCACAGATAAACTTGGTTATTCTAAAGTAAATCAATTCAGAGTTTGCTTTGCTTAGTCTTGCAGTTGGAAGGGCGCCATGCATTTTTCAATAAACCATATGACTGCACCAAATTTAGAATGGCTAGATTTTCTGAAACTCGCAGATGAAGTTGGTGTGGAAGGAGTGGAGTTTCGAAATGATCTTTCAACTCCCTTGTTCTCAGGTAGTCCGCCAGAAAAGGTGGCTGCGGCTTTGAAGAAAACTGGCCTTCGCTGCTTTGGGCTTTCGCAAGTCTACCCATTTAATTCCTATTCAGATGAAATATCACTTGCTGTAAAATCCCTAATTGAATCAGCCAAGGCGTATGGTGCACAATCAATTTCGTTGATACCGCGCAATGATGGGACCGGCAAAGGCACCAGAGAACGCCAAACTAATCTCCGTTTAGCATTGCGAGAGATTAAGCCCATGCTTGAAGAGGCGGGCATTATTGGCCTTGTTGAGCCTCTTGGGTTTGAACGCTCATCCCTGCGCACCAAAGAAGAAGCTTTAAATGGGATTGAGGGAGTAGGCGGTGCCAATGTATTTAAAATTGTGCATGATACTTTTCATCATCATTTGGCGCAGGAAACTAGTTTTTTTGCGGAACATACAGGAATTATTCATATTTCAGGCGTCGTTAATCCAACCGTAAGCATTAATGAAATGGAAGATGAGCATCGCGTTATGGTCGATTGCAAGGACCGCCTTGGCACTGTTGAGCAGATAAAGTCTCTTCTAGAACTTGGATATGGAGGCCCCATTTCGATGGAATGCTTTTCCCCTGAAATCCACAAATCGTCATGCATAGCAGAGATGTTGCAGTCATCCTTTAGCTTTGTCACAGACAGGCTCGTTTATGCGTGAAGCTCTTGAATGCTCAAGATATTCCGAACTAATTGAGCATATTCAATAAGCATATTAGACTTTTTATCATCAAAATCTTTATATTATTTAATTAAATAAGAGATTGGTGTAAAAATGACAAAACCGCCTTTCTGTAAAATGTAGTTTATTCAACGGCTAAGCACGAACAACAGCACGAGATCGACAAAACTTTGCAATAAAACAATATGGTTAGTAACCTCGGCGCCAATGACCTTTAGATTTTGCAGGTTCAGCTCAAATTTGTGAGTTTATATTAGCTAATTGAAACCAAAGGGTCACCTACCTAGGGCATTTATTTTTAAATAGACTCATTTTAGAATCTGGCTTCCTATATTGAGCCTGATGTCTCCTGTGGCCTGGCCAATTTTGCCAGTAGTAAAATATTAATATTAGAACCTATATAGCTGTATTTATTATAATTTATTAGATTAGCAGAATAAGACACTTTATGTTTCATTTACTCATTTAGTATTCTCCAGGAACTCTATCATTCTATCACGCATCACAAACTTTTGTGGCTTGCCAGTAATGGTCATTGGTAATTCTTCGACTATCGCGATGTGCTTAGGGATTTTAAAATGTGCAATTTGACCTTCACAATAAGAACGCACAGCGTCTACAGATATTTCTTTATTTGGCGACGCGACAACCCAAGCGCAAACCTCTTCTCCAAACTTTTCATCTGGTATGCCAAAAACCTGAACTTCCGAAATATCTGGATGGCGAAACAGAAAATCTTCAACCTCTCGTGGGTAAATATTTTCGCCGCCCCTTATGATCATATCCTTCACCCGGCCAACGATATCGCAAAAACCTTCGCTATCGATCACTGCAAGATCGCCGGTTAACATCCAACCGTCGACAATAGACACATGTGTTTTCTCCTCATCGCCCCAATAGCCTTTCATCACTGAGTAGCCACGTGTACAAAGCTGTCCGCTGGTTCCGACCGGAACGATAGAGCTGTCTTCATCAATAACTTTAGCCTCAAGATGGGGATGAATACGCCCCACTGTGCTGCATCTTTTTTCAACAGGATCATCGATAAAGCTTTGAAATGAAACAGGCGAAGTTTCCGTCATTCCATAACAAATAGTGACTTCTGCCATATTCATTTCACTGATTACACGCTCCATTATATCTATTGGGCAGGGAGCACCGGCCATAATTCCAGTTCGCAGTGAGGTCAAATTGTATGATTGACTTTCCATTTTTTGGAGCATGGCAACAAACATTGTTGGAACGCCGTAAAGCGCTGTGCACCGCTCAGATTGAAGTGTTCTAAGCGTTTCTTCGGGGTCAAAGCCTTGGCCAGGAAAGACCATTGTTGCCCCTTTGCTAACACATCCCAGTGCCCCCATAACCATTCCAAAGCAATGGTAAAGTGGAACCGTAATGCATAAGCTATCCATCTCTGTTAAGTTGATTCGGTCCGTTACAAAGCGGGCATTGTTTATAATATTATAATGGCTAAGCGTTGCGCCCTTAGGGGATCCAGTTGTACCGGAAGTAAATTGGATATTTATGGCATCATCTGGGTTTAAGGTGCCTGTTATCGCCTCTAAGCGAAGCTGCTGAGCCGGCCCGCCAAGCTGCGTGACTTGCTGAAAGCTTAACATCCCACGTTGAGGCGTTTCGCTCATCGAAACCACAATCTTTAGAGAAGGCAGTTTGGAAGCATTAAGACGACCGGGTTCACAGTGTGCAAGTTCGGGGGCCAAATCTTGAAGCATTTCCAGATAGTGAGAATTTTTAAAGCTTTCAGCCAAAACAAGAGCTTTGCATTGAACCTTGTTAAGCGCGTATTCAAGCTCGGACAAACGATAGGCGGGGTTAATATTGACCAAAATCAAGCCAATACGGGCGGTTGCAAACTGGGTTAAAACCCATTCGTATCGATTGGGCGACCAAATACCAACCCGATCCCCTTTGTCTAGACCCAGCGCCAAGAGACCTGTCGCCAGAGCATCAATTTCTCGATCAAAATCATAATATGTCAACCGCCTATTTTGATCAGGGAAAACTGCGGCATCCCTCGGCCCATGCCGCGAAATAGTTTCGCGCAACATCTGGGGAATTGTTTTAAAATGAAGAGGTTGGTTTGTATCCCCTGAAAGATAAGAGGTCCCATCTTGCGGCACGCTTTGGGATGTTTCATTTTGTCTTTTTTGTTCGGAAAACGGCTGTGCCAAACTTGGGGCCAGACTTTCGTTTAGAATAGACACTTTAAAACTCCCTATCTACATTACGCGCCAATCGCCGATCTGTTCAAATGCATGAGCCGCCTGATAAATTTTTAATTCACCATATTGCCGCCCAACCAGCATCATGCCAATTGGCAGCCCCTCGCTCAGTCCACATGGAACATTCATCGCCGGCAAGCCACCATTAAACGGGGCAGTGTTGCCGATCATTTCAAAGGCACGCTGCACGTAAAGACTTATTGAACAATCCGCAGGCGGAATTTTCTGCGCTTTCATTGGTAAGGTTGGCATTAGCAGTACATCATATTGGCTTAAAGCTGCAGTATATTTTTCATTAACTTTGCGCATCAAGTTTTGAGCTTTTCCGTAAAACCGGCCCCGGTATTGTTCTTGAAAATACTCGCCAAGAAACATGCAAACTTTCAAAGAATGAGTGAGCTCATCAGATCTATTTCGCCATTGTGCCATATGATCCATCAGGGAAGGTAAAAACAAGCCTTTGTAATTTGACCCCCCCGAATTTCCATTCATCATATGATCTTGCAGGCCCTCAACAGTTATTGCTGTCCAGCAATCGACCGCCAGATGATGTTCAGGGACCGAAATTTCTTCGACGATTGCCCCAATTTCGCGAAATTTTTCTGCAGCAGATAAAACTTTTTGGTCTACATCTGCCTCGCTTTCAGGTCGATGAAACCCTTCCTTCAAAATTCCGATACGCAAGCCATGTGCACCGCGACCCAACGCCTCTGTATAGCGGAAAACCTCTGGTTTATGCTGCCGCGGATCAAGACCATCTTCCCCGGCCAGAACTTCCAACAAAAGTGCATTGTCTGCGACATTGTTGGTCACTGGGCCGACATGATCAATGGTCTGCTCAATTGGCATAACACCTGTGTACGGCACTAATCCATGCGAAGGTTTCATTCCATAAACCCCGCAATTTGAAGCAGGTATTCGAATGGATCCACCCTGATCTCCGGCAATGGCCATATCAACTTCGCCCGCAGCAACCAAAGCGGCAGATCCGCCAGAAGATCCACCTGCCATATAGCCGTGTTTCCATGGGTTATGGATGGGGCCTTTCGCATTGGTATGAGAGCCGCCAGACAAGCAAAAATTTTCACTATGGGCTTTGCCTACAATCGTTGCGCCTTCATCCAACATTCTGGTAACAATCGTGGCATCAATTTCGGGTGTGTATCCCTCCATGATGGATGACCCATTCATCATAGGAACACCAGCAAGGCAAATGGTATCCTTAAGCGCAATCCGCTTGCCTTTGAGAGCGCCATCCATTGCGCCCCGTACCTCGGTTTTGACATACCAGGCATTAAGGGGGTTTTCCGAAAAATCAGGAAAATGCCCGGGCGCGCGAGGATAGCGAACACTAGGCAGGTTATCAGGCGTGGCATCCAGCCGATCATAGGCTTGGATATAGGGCTCCATGATTTCATTATATTCGGCCAGTTCTTCATCAGTCAGGCTCATATTGAATTTTTCAGCCATAGCCCGCATCTGGGCCAAGGAAGGACGTTTTATGGTCATGTTTATCACCGAGCGTTGAGGAATTTCGATTGAAATTTGATCTGATTTCGAAGGGGCAGAGCTTTTGATAGTTGCGTTGCCTGAGGGTGAATTTTTGCGCGTCGACCGCGCGGTTCCAAACCCTAAGAACTGATCTACTTTGGCTTGATCAGCCAATTCCGTTTTTGACAATTCACCGGAAATACGGCCGCGCTCAAGCACAAGTACCCTGTCAGACAGATCCTTGATGAAATCAAAATTCTGTTCGACTAATAAAATCGATAGTCCGCGTTTTTTCTTAAGCGACACAAGAGTTTCAGCCATCTCTTCGATGATTGAAGGTTGAATACCTTCTGTCGGCTCGTCCAAAAGCAAGAAATCTGGAGCGCCCATCAAACACCGAGCAAGCGCCAAAAGCTGTTGTTCACCCCCAGACAGCGCACCCCCTTGGCGAGACAGCAGCCGTTTGAGACGTGGAAAATCGGATAAAATGACTTGCAGGGCGTGCTCTTGGCTTTCTTCACCATAATCTTGATAGGCAAATCGCAAGTTATCCAGAACGGAAAGCTGAGGAAATATGCCGCGTCCTTGCGGAACATATCCAAGCCCCAAGCCGGCGCGTTCGTTTGGAGACAATCCATTAATTTCTGTACCGAAAAACCGCATTGTGCCTGTATTGGCTGGCAAAAATCCCATGAGCGATTTTAACAGAGTTGATTTCCCCATGCCGTTATGCCCCAAGACACCAACAATCTCGTTTTCTGCCACCGAAAACTCTACGCCATGAAGCACGGGAACTTTGCCATATCCACCCGAAAGCCCGGTTACATTCAAAGCTATGTTGCGCTCGTTTTCCATCTAGGCCTTCTTTCCCAAATAAACGTTGCGCACGGTCTGATCGGCCATCACACGGTCCACATGATCTTCAATTAACATGGCACCTTGATGAAAAACGCTCACCGTAGAGGCGATTGACCGAATGAATTGCATATCATGTTCCACAATGATCACAGCGGCCGATTTCAGCATCTCGTGGATGATGTTGGTCAAGCTATCCACATCCTTTGCCGACATTCCTGCTGCCGGTTCATCCAGCAGTATCAACCAAGGATCCGCCGCCATCACGATGCCTAATTCAACACGCTGTCGCTCTCCATGGGCAAGCTGGCCTACATCTGAATTAATTATGTCACCAAGGGACAGTCGCGATATGACCTCATCCGTCATTCTATTGGCATCTGTGACGGATAGAAAACGCCTGGCTGCCAACCAGATATTCTCAAAGGCCGTGAGACCGTCCAAAACACTTGGAACTTGGGTTTTTATACCCACGCCTAATGACGCGATTTCATGTGGTGACCAGCCTGTAACCTCTTCGTCGCGCATAAACACTTGACCCCCGGTTGGCTCTAACTGGCCTGTAACACATTTAAAAAAAGTGCTTTTACCTGCGCCATTTGGGCCAATTAGACAACGTAGCTCACCAGCGTTTAGCTTGAAATCTACGTTATCTACCGCGCAGATGCCGCCAAAACGCATATTTAGGTTTCTGGTTTCTAAAGCCACTTCAACCATTGGAAATCACCCGAGTGCCACGGCGAGATTTACGCAGCCGCTTTCGGCGCCGGCCAAAGCTTGCAGCCCAAAGGTCTGAAATTGCTGGAACAATACCCTTTGGCAAAAACAAGACAAATAAAACAAGGATCAAGCCCATGATCAATGTATTGTCAATCATTGATTGCTGACCCAGCAGAAATTTCAAATAGGCAAGGCTCGCTGCACCAATGATGGGACCCAAGCGGGTACCAAGGCCGCCGACGATGCACCAAATAATTATCTCTGCTGATTGGCCTAGGCTAAATAAGCCCGGAGTGACTATTTCGGCCCAATTCGCAAATAGACCACCTGCCAATCCGGCAATGGCAGCGCCTATTGCGAAAAGAACAGTTTTTCGAGCACGAGTATCATATCCCATTAACGACATGCGTTCATCATTTTCGCGAATGCCGATGGCAATCCGGCCAAAGCTTGACCGCAACAGCCATGAAACAAGCAAATATACAATCACCAAAGCCGCAAAACAAAAATAGTAAAATGCGTCGCCCCAAATATAGTCGTCAGGCCGGCCAGGTATGTTCAAAGTTTGGAAACCAGGAATGCCGTTATAGCCTCCTAGCCGTGCTTCACCGATAACATAAATTGGGCTCGCCGTAGAATTAATGAATTTAAACAATATTAAAGTCACCACCAATGTAATCACGCCAAGATAAACATCTGCCAGACGTCCATAAAACATCATCGCGCCCATCAAGGCGGCAAATGCCGCCGGAACTAGAATGGACAAAATCAGAGGCAGTGTACTTTCACCAATATTGATAGCTGAAATCGCATAGGCATAAGCTCCGAGCCCAAAAAAAGCAGTTTGCCCAAAGCACAAGATACCGCCAAACCCCCAAATTAGTCCTAAGCTGAGCCCCAACATCCCATAGATTAATAAAATCGAAAGGGTGAAGGTGTTGATCGCAAAGGGCAAAGCATAAACCAAAATCAAAGCGATCGCGATGACAATAACACTTTCTTTTTGCCAGCTTTTAGGCATTAGAGCTTACCCTTGAAAAAACGGCCTGTGACACCCTGCGGTAAGAGGCGCAGTAAAATCACAGCCGCGATGAGCATGGCAACGTCCCCGATCACCGGAGAGGCCACAAAGGAAAAAACCTGACCGACAAAGCCAAACAATGCGCTACTCGACAAAAGTCCGGAAATCAGCGCCGGGCCACCTGCGATCACGGTAATGAACGCTTTTGCGATAAAGGCGCCGCCCGACGTTGGAACCAGCCCCACCAAGGGCGCCAAAATAGCGCCGGCAAAACCTGAAAGCGCTGAGCCCACAAAAAATGTTGCCATATATATCCGGTCTGGTGAATAGCCCAAAGCGGACGCCATGTCCGGATTTTGCATTGTACCGCGCGCAATCAACCCCAGGCGTGTGGTTTTTAGCACCGCCAACATCACCAAGATTAGAACCACTGAAACGATAATTATAAAGAAATTATAGCCATTGATTTGATAGTCGCCAACAGCAAAGCCAGGAATTGGCGTTGAAATACCGGTTGTCGTGTTCCCAAAAATCATCGTCGCGCAACCGATAAAAAACAGGCTGAGCCCCCAAGTCGCAAGCATGGTATCAACCAGTCGACCGTAAAGATGGCGGATCACCAGACGCTCTACAATCAATCCAATAAGCCCGACAACAATCGGAGCGATTATCAACATTGCTATAAATATATTTACGCCCATGTTTGCAGAGGTAATAGCGGCGTAACCTCCAAGCATCATGAATTCCCCATGCGCCAAATTAATCACCTTCATCATCCCAAAAACAACCGCCAAACCTGCGCTTATTAAGGCAAGTGAAGCGACTGCATAGAGAATTTCCACCAAAATGACGAAGCCAAAATCCATTTTTTACCTGTAATGTTTGGGCGCGTTTCGTCGCCAGCCAAGGCTGGCGACGTTGGCTACTTTTGTCCGTAAATCAAATTGCTTTAGAATTTGATTTCATACTGTGTGTTATCGTTTGGATTGGCCGCCAAATCACAAACCGCTTGGGTATCAATCGGTTGGCGCTGGGACAGCGTTTTAACAACCCGCATTCCCTGATTTTCCATTTCCATTAAATGAACATCAAGAACTGCATGGTGGGTTTTGGGATCTACCGTGACCTTGCCCCCCGGGCCGTCGATGGAAATACCGGTTTCAAGAGCAGCAATAACCGCATCCCGATCCAGGCTTCCTGCCGCTCGAACACCCTCGGCCCAAGTCAGAACGCCTTGATAGTTGGAAACTGCAATTTCATGAATAGAGTTGCTATCTCCAAAAGCCGCTTCCCAATTTGCCTTAAACGCATTATTGGCTGGGCTGTCTATGTCTTGAGAATAGTTGTAAGCAACCATTATACCGTCCGTTTCGGCCGCACTTAGCACTTTGTGTTCGTTGCCCACGCCCATTGTTGTAGAGGCCAGTGCAATTTTATCTTTCATCCCCGAGGCCGCCCATTGACGGAAGAATGAAAGATGCGCAGCGCCTACCAGTGGCGCGATCACCAAATCCGGGCCAACAGACTGAATTTTTGCGATTGTCGAGCCGAAATCAGACACATCCAGCGGGAAGAAATCAAGACCAACAGTTTCACCACCATTTTCAGCAACATACTTTTTGATCCACTCGGCGGTGATCTGACCATAATTGTAGTCAGCAGCTAAAATATATACCTTCTTGCCAGATTTACCCATCGCATAAGGCACCAAAGCTTCTACCTGCTGAGCTGGCGTTACACCGTTGATAAAGATATTTCGGTCGCAAACACCGCCCTCATACAAAACATTATAGAAGTACAGAGTTTTAGATTTTCTCATGGTTTGCCGAATAGCTTCGCGTGACGCAGACAAAATACCACCATGAACCACATCAACTTTATCCTGTCGGACAAGCTGTTGGGCATATTGCGTATAAAGGGCCATATCAGATTGCGTATCGTAGCCAATTACTTCTACCTGTTTGCCCAAAAGGCCACCATCGGCATTAATTTTTTCAACAGCAAGCTGAAGCGCCATGTTCATTGGCTTTCCATAGGCATCAAAACCGCCAGATGTGTCCAATACCGATCCAAGCTTTATGGTATCGCCAGCTAGTGAAATACTGGGGACTGCGACGGCGGCAGCCACTGCAGCCGTTGTTGCTAAAAATTTTCTTCTGTTGAGTTTCATAGTTTTCTCCCTAGGGTTTTTTGTTCTTTTCGGTTTCTGTTTTAGATTTGATGCGATTGGCATAATCCGCCGTGCGGCCAGCAAGGTTTGCGTCGAAGTCAACACCAATTTCCTCGCCCATTTGCTTCATGGCGGGCAAACGTACAGCCATTCCTAGAATTTGATCCATGGCGGCCCCAAAAGCGCCGTCCACACCGCCGTTAGACTCATTTGCGCCCCCGCCAATACCAGCGATTTGGTTGATGCGGATCGAGTCTATTTTTTCCACCGGTTTCATCATTTGAGTCATAATTTCAGGGAGGCGGTCAAGCTTACGCTCCTCCAAGCGCATTGCAATAACGGCTTCACTAAGGCCATTTTCGGCAGCGATCTGGGCGGCTCGGCCTTTGGCCTCGGCCTCCATGCGCTTTAAATCTGCTTCGGATTTTGTCTGAACGGCCTTCGCATTGGCCGTTGCCTGGGCAATTTGTGTCTCAGAGTTATTTTTGACTCTGGCTCTTTCGATTGCCAACTCTTTTTCTAGTTTAAGCAAGGAAATTTCTTGATCGCGTTCAGCAATTGCCTTTTCTTTTTGTTTTTGTACGGATTCGGCCGCCAACAGTACCTGCGCACGTGATGATTCTTCGCTTGCCTTTACTTTAGCCTCTTCAGCACGCAACTGAGCAAGTTGCATTTCGTTTTGTATTTTAGTTTCCTCAAGTGCAAGAATGGCGGTCATCTCTTTGCGCCTTAGCACCTCGTCATTTTTAACCTTTGCGGATTCAATATCCTGCTGCTGCTCTATGCGAGCCGTTTCCGATGACTTTTGAGCTTCGATCTTGTGCACCTCAGATAAAGCCTCAGACTCTGCTTGCAATCTAACCAGATGTTCTCTTTGGGCGATTTCCGCCTCGCGCGTTGATCGTTCAATATCTAAACGCCGCTGGACCTCGACCAGCTTGCTTTCACGAACAGAGATTTCAGCCTCTGTTTCGATTAGTACGCGCTCTTTTCGCTGATCCGAAACCAATTGCGCTGCCCTTCGCATACCTTCGGCATTAAAGATATTTTGCTCATTTAGCTGGCTTAAATCACTCTGATCCGTAGACAGCAACGCACCGGAAATGAGTTCGAGGCCAAATTTGTTTGCCTGCTCTGAAATAGCTTGTGACACCTCTTCAGTAAAAGCGGCTCTGTCAGTGTGAATTTCTGTTAGTTGGCGAATGGCCGCCGCATTCTGAATGGCATTTAAAACTGTTCCAAACAGTAATTCTTCAATATCCGCACCAGAGCGCGAGATGCGTCCACCAAGCGACTGTGCCGCCAGCGCTACAGATGTTTTTGACGGCGCCACACGGAACTCAAAAGACATATCGACATCAGCCCTAAGCCGATCATCTGTCAGAAGTGACGCAGCTCCTTTGCGCTCAATGCGAAGCGTAATAGCACCCATCGACACTTTTTGTATTTGATGCAAAATTGGAAGAGCAAGACAGCCGCCATCTAACACAACCTTCTGTCCACCAAAACCGGTCCGCACAAGCGCCATGTCCCGAGTGGCTTTCGCAAAGTACCGTTGAAAAAACCAAATTCCGACCAAAAAAACAGCTAAAGCAACAGCCAGATTAACAATCAGCATCAGCGCGACCTCCCTTGGATTGCGAGGGCACACTAGTGCTCTAAGGACCTCGAATCTGTCTAAGGTCGACTTTGGATTACTTTACTTTCCATTTCAAGTATTTAGTTTCTTTTTCAATTAAAAATTTTAATCTATTGTTTTTATTAATTTTTTATCAACACTATACATAACACCATCTGCTCTAGCCAAATAGATCGGAGATGACTTTTGGTCGTTTGAAATAAATTTTGCGTTGCGTACACTTTTATAAATCAGCGGTGCGCGACGTGGCATTCCAAAATCCGCCCAGCCCTCTCCATGCGTTTGAATCAATTCTTTCAAAAACTGGATGCCTTCATATGTTGATTGACCCAAAGCATTTAGCATTGGGGCTCGGTCACCATGCAATGTATAATATTTTTCTTTGAATGCAGCATTTTGCTCAGACTGAAGAGACGCAAAATAAGAAGACGAAGAAAACAAACGCTTCAGCCCGTCAGATCCACTGGCCAATAGCGCATTTTCCTCAATTGCACAGGACAATCTGATCATAGCTTCATGCGCATTTAGCGCCCCAAAATTACGATTGAATTCAACAGCGTCTTGCCCCACTAAAGAGATTAAAACGGCTTCGCTGCCGGACGCAGTAATTTCCTCAATTTCTCTATAAAAATTTGGCTGACCAAACGGTAAATATTTTTCATAGCTTAATTTTGACCCAAGCGCTGCAATTTTCGTTTTCGCGTAGGCATTTGAAGATCGTGGCCAAACGTAGTCATTTCCAATGAGAGCCCATTTTTTTGGTCGGTAAATTGCTTGCAAATGATCCATCGCAGGGCCCAGTTGCTGAGCCGGTGTTTCGCCGATTGCAAATATTCCCTTGCCGTTTTCCCCACCCTCATAAAGAGGAGTATAAATATATGGAATGCGGCCCTGCACAACTTTGCTTAGTCTCTGACGCATTGAACTAATATGCATGCCCACAATTGCATCCACCGATTCCGTTTCAATAAGCGAGTTTATTAGCTCTTCAACGGGTGCATTGGTCTCGATTGCAGTATCGACCATTATCAATTGCACTTGACGTCCTGCAATACCATCGGCTTTGTTTAATTCGTCGATGGCAACCTGAGCACAGGCGATACACGAAGGCGCCCAGAGCCCTGCAGAGCCACACATAGGTATCAGCAGTGCAATGCGAAATGCTTTTGATGGGCTTAACAACCGCTCGTCGAAAGGTGAGGCAATAGTGTGCGGCACCCCAACAGAGGAATATTTCCAATTCGATACTTGCATTTTTCGATTGCACTCCTTGGATTACACAGTATCGCAATTGATTTTCGTTTCCAAGTCAACTAAATTAAGGTGAAAGTTGGAACTTTGGAACAATATAATGACGGCTAGCCCATTACCACTAGACAAGTATTTTTCGTATGCGGTGGCTTCAACACATCGAAAATTGCACGTGAACTTGAACAAACAGCTTAACTCTTTTGGAATTCAAGTTGAGACTTGGCGGGTATTGGAAACTTTGGATCAAACCGACAGCCTAACCATGAGCGATCTGGCCAAAGTAGTACTAATGAACCCGCCAGCGCTGACAAAAATGGTTGATCGAATGGTAGCAGACGGGCTTGTTCAGCGCCAAATCAGCCGTGAAGATCAAAGGCAGGTTACATTGGTTCTTACCAATATGGGCTTAGATCTTGTTCAAAACGTCCGCCAACCAGCCATTCACCAAAATGCTACAGTAATGGAACAATTAGGCCCCGAAAAGGCAGCGTTGATCCACGAAGCCTTGGAAAGCTTGAATAAGCTTCTTTGACATTTGCCCTTCTTCCCTAGAACAAAATCATGGATTTTGTAAACGTCTCTTTAGGAGGAAGGCGAATGGCACAAATGAGACACAGTGAAGAAGACATATTGCGTTTGCATCATGAGATTGAGGTTCATCTTGAACCGTAGTGCAATGGCGCGGTATCCAGCCGATGAGGCAATTCTAACGCCCTACCAATGAAGTCTGTTTAGGCATATGGGAAAACTATTTTTGGGGAAATTCTCTGGGGAATTTTTGGATTTTTAGTCGGTTAAAAAAAATAACCCGAGCCATAAGAGATTAACTGGGTCAGGACAGCGCGATCAAATCAAAGTTCAGCATAGGGAAATAACGGAGTGAAAGCACAGCCCTAAAGGGGAAATAAAGAAATGTCGCGCATCTGCAAATAATGTCAGTCGCAATTTGTCATGGAAACAATGCTTTAGATTACTAAACACTCTCTTTTAAATTAGCAGCTAATCCTAGCTTCCGAGGGGGCTGATATCCCCCAAACTTAAAAAATTGGTTAGTCATATCCATTTTATTGAAGCGCTCACCACTCGCAGTTTTAAGAGTAAATTACGCAATTATCCCGTATTCTTAAAACTGAATTCCGCTAATCCGTTGATTTTATAGCGCACCCGAGAGATGGTTTACATGCTAATTATAGCACGATACACAAACTTCTATAAGCAATATTAATAGCTTACGTATGCGTGGTTCATAATCAACTACTGCCTCGGTGATACCTTAAAATATACCACAGCTTATACAGTCACGGCCCATGCATAACTTGGTCAAATCCTTTTTGCTACTAGTATGGGGTAAGCGATGGGTGATGGTGACACATATCAGTCTTGTAAACACCTACATGCTATTTCAGATGACAATACCAAGTATGCATATTCATTATATAGAAAATAACTACACACTCCTGATAAAATATTTTCAAAATTGACAATAATCTGCAGGTGATGTTGGAAAATATCTAGTTGTCAGATCATACATTTCAGGGTGTTCATTTTTGATCATTTGGAGGCTGGAGTAAGAAGATTTATAATCAACACCACCATCCATCATGTATCCTTCCACCGCAACGGCCCAAACTTCACCCGCTGGAAAATAACGTGAAACAATTTGCCTTTCATATGCCTGATCAACTAGATCAGGAAGTGTTTGATAAAATTGGTGGTCACTTGTACTTTCAAAGATAATCTGCTGCAGCAAATGCGCCATTTCTTGGTATAAAGGGTTTCCTCCAATATTTTTATTTCCAGGGTAACAAAGCCATATCGAATTCACTGGCATAGTAGCATCTGTTTCACTCATTGCAAAACCACTCTCATCGCAATACGTGGAAAACTCTGGCACTTCGCAAGAATTATTTTTAAACAATGCAGTACACATTTTGTTTATTTTTATTATAGAGAAAATATAATTATTTCTCTTCTATAACCTTGGATAACTATATGTCATTGGGTTGATTATGTATAAGGCAGACACCATGCCTTAACAGTGGGTGTTAACATGAAAGTAAATTCCGTAACGAATGACTCCACAAACAAATATATTTTTGATTAATTAATGTCATACGTCCTTTGACTGAAATGAAAAATATTTGAAAGTAAACATGACCAAGGAAAAGATTGAACGAAAGATTGCGGTTATTTTTGCCACCGATGTTGTTGGTTACAGCAAGCATATGGAAGCCAACGAGAGTGAAACCATTCACAATCTGCGTGCATGTGAAGCTATCTTGGAAGGGCTTTTTGAAAAGCACAATGGACGTTTGTTTAATACTGGAGGTGACTCATTTCTTGCAGAGTTCCCAAGCGCAGTTTCAGCCGTCGAATGTGCAGTAGAATTTCAAACCCTCGTCAAAGAAAGAAATTCGTTAGAAGAGACCTCAGTAAAGCTAGAGTTCCGTATAGGAATTAACTCTGGTGATGTGGTTAAAGAAAAAGATAATTTGTTGGGAGATGGGGTTAATATTGCAGCAAGGCTTGAGGCTTTAGCCCAAACGGGCGGCATTACGATCGCAAAGGTCATTCACGACTTCGTCAAAGGCAAAACGGTATACAAATTTCACGACCTAGGCGTTCAAAAAGTAAAGCAGAACGAATTCCATGCATTTGATTTACTTCTAGAGCCATCGCAAAAAAGAAAAATAAATGGAACAACGTCAAAATTTTTCATGGTTACAGCTGTAGTTTCTGTTATTGCCTTGGGCTTAGTAATATTTTGGGGACTATTTCATCCAATCCTAAAAGACCAAGCTTCTTCTGATGTTCAATTAGCAGCCGTTAACTCATCCTCACCCGTTATGCTGGTCTATCCTTTTGAAAACTTGTCGTCTTCAGAAGCAGGCGCGAATTTAAGTACTGCAATAACGGAAAGTATGATCTCAAGCCTGTCCCGTTATACGGGTATTAGTGTACTTTCTAGTAGTACGAGTTTGGATGCCAGATCAAAGCAACTTTCTGATGCACTTATTAAAAAGTTTTATAATGCAAACTTTGTTGTGAGGGGTTCAATTCAAACTTTTTCCAATCAATCCAGAATACAAATGCAGCTTGCTGACTTGTCTTTGAATAAAGTCGTCTGGACAGATAAAGTTGACTTTGCTGCGGAAGATATTTTTGAAGTTCAGGACAAAATAGGGGATAAAATCCTTGCACATTTGCAGATTGAGGCAGTCGCAGGATCCGAAGCAAAAAGTTGGGCCTCTAAATACGGTACGGCCGAAAGACTGACGCTTTTTTTAAATTCACGAGAAGAGTGGTTTAAATTCACAGCGGATGCATATGAAAATCACACCAATATAATTAAGAAACTTGAGGAACAGTTAGGGAGCAGTTCTCCTGTCTTGTACAATATAAAAGGATGGAACCTCGTCCTTAAAATCACAGTTGGAAAATCGACTAACTTAGCTCAAGACACGGCTGAATTGATCAGACTTGCAAATTTGGATATCGCAGAAAATAACGATGTGACATCCTATAATTTACGCGCCCTTGTCGAATTCAGAGTTGGTTCTAAAGACTGTGAGACTTCAAAACAGTATGCTAAAAAGGCGGCGGAGTTAGGGGCTACAGCAGATACATACATAGTGAGTGGCTCTATCTGGGTGGAATGCGGTGATCTAAAAGAAGGAACACGCTTTTTTGAAAAAGCCTTGCGGCTGCAGCCTAACGATAGTGGTTGGAACTTAACAAAACGACTAATCCCAATGTATTATTTACAGGATGACCACAAGAAAATCATCTCACTGGTCGAGCCGCACCTTGATGCGGTTGATATTGCTCCCGAAATGCTCGCCTTTTATGCGTTTGCAAAACTTCAAGATGGAGACAAGGCGCTAGCGTTAAAAATGCTCGATAGAGCCAAACAGCTAGGTATTTCAAAAGACTCTTTGCAAAGAGTAATCAGAGATCAGAGTAAAACTGAAGAATTTATCATAAAGTTATCAGAATTGGGGAATATTGAATAACTGGATGCTTAACCATTTTTCAAAGCCTATCAATCGTACCCACTGTTCCTAAAACTAAAAACATAGGATAACCGACAGCCGAGCGGCGTGATATCTCGAGAATATGTGCAAACAAACCTCGATCAGAGCCACTAGAGCAATATATCTTCAGGCACTGGAGGTTAAGGTAACTGAAAACCTTTGCAAAAATGGCCAGAATTTTCCGCCGCTTTTGATTCCTACTTTGTCTGGACTTCGAAATCTGAAATCTTAAGCTTTTTATCATGCCGATGACTGAATGAACAAAGTTATGGCTAGACAACATGCATTTTATTTTTTTATAGATAATGATCTGTGTTTGAGGCCATCAAATGACTGAAAATGCTCAAAGAATACTACAACAGGCATTTGGCGATGCAGTGTTTGCGTGTCCTCTTCCGGAGTTCTCTCAGGCAATAACTGACTTTATTGCTAACAGATTGCCGCCTGCGAGCCACCCTCTAGGGGCCGCAGCGAGACATCATTTCATGGTGCCTGGGAAACAAATCCGCGCTAGAATGGCGCTCGCAGCTTCAGATAGTTTTGATGTATCGCGTATCGCGGCTCTGCAATGGGCAGCCGCAGTTGAGGTTCTTCACAACGCCTCTCTTGTTCATGATGATATTTGCGACGGCGATACAGTGCGCCGAGGCCATGAGTCTGTGTGGTCGCGCTTTGGGCGTGATATGGCACTTGCTCTTGGCGACTGGTTAATCGCTTTGTCTTTTGAACTGGCTGCCGAGGCTGCTCACACAGGAAGGACCCCGCTTTTAATATCGATCTTATCGCGTAGCATGTCAGAAACAACCTCTGGACAGGCTCTCGAATTTGGGACAGCATCCTATCCTGATTGGTCAGCCTATATGAATATTTCAACCGGTAAGACAGCGCCGCTTCTAATTGCCCCAGCTGAAGGTATCGCCCATCTGGCAGGACGCCAAGATGTGTTGCAACCGCTTGTAAGCTTTTTTACCGCAGCTGGTGCCTGCTATCAGATTGCCAATGACATGCTAAACATAGCGGGAACAGATGGCGCAAACAGTCCAGCATCGGATTTGATAAGACGCACACCAAATGCTGTCATTGTGATGTTCCGCACAACATTGAAAAGAAACAAAGCTGCGGAGTTTGATAAATGGCTTGCCTCATCTGATACCAGTGGGGCCGCAACATGGCAGAAAAGACTAGCCCGATCTCTCGCAATGCAGATGACAGCATCTTCGCTTTTGAAAATGATGGAGCAGGCCGAAGCGTCCTCTGCCCAGTTTCCACATGACTGTCGGGATGTTATCGCCCCGATACAGTCTCAGCTTCATACTGTTTGCCATAAACTTGTTTCAGACTACCTCTAGGCAAATCAATTTGATGTTAGGGAAACACCCATAGCCTGGATAAGGCCTCAACAAAGGGTATGGCGGAATGTATGACATGTCTTCAACGGCTTCCTCGACAAAGCGAGCAGATACTTCTCCATCCCATACACTTGTCATAGGTGGAGGCTTTGGTGGCATTGCCTCGGCTCTTAGAATGCGCGCACGCGGTCATCAAGTAACGCTTGTGGAACGGCTTGATGCTCTTGGTGGGCGGGCTCAGGTGTTTGAACGGGGTGGCTTCCGCCATGATGCTGGTCCAACTGTGATTACAGCGCCCTTCCTGTTTGACGAGCTTTTCGCTCTATTTGGTGAACAGCGAGAAGACCATCTCGATTTCGTGCCGCTTGATCCGTGGTACAGGTTTCATTTTCACAATGGCGAGAAGTTTGACTACCGTCCTTCGCTTGAGGACACGCATAATGAACTGGCTCGCTTTAACCCTGATGATACCAAGAACTATGATGCGCTGGTTGAGACATCGCGCAAAATTTTCGATATCGGATTTACCCAGCTTGCCGACAAGCCCTTTACCCGCTTCGGGGCCATGCTTAAACAGATACCACATCTACTACGCCTCCGAAGCTATCTCACGGTATCGCAACTCGTAAATCAGCATATTAGACATCCTCTTCTTCGGCAGGCCTTGTCTATCCATCCGCTTCTCGTCGGTGGCAATCCGTTCGACACAACTTCCATTTATGCACTTATTCATTATCTGGAGCGCAAGTGGGGCGTGTTTTTTTGCATGGGCGGCACCGGAAAATTGGTGGCAGAACTTCATCGGCTGCTCGAGCGACGTGGTGTAACTATTCTTCTCAATACCGATGTTGATGAAATTCAGGTTGAGGGGCGCAGGGTCAAAGCCGCAATCACAGCTGATGGCCGTCGTCTAAGCGCCGATCGTATTGTTTTTAATGGTGATCCATCAACATTATACAACCAGATGATGCCGACGCATAGCCGGCGCTGGAAAAAAGCACTACCAGAATCTGTGACGAAATATTCCATGGGGCTGTTTGTCCTCTTTTTCGGGACCAAGCGAACCTATGAAAATGTGGCTCATCACACAATCTGGATGGGGAAACGCTATCAGGAATTACTGGATGATATCTTTAACAAGAAGATATTAGCGGATGATTTTTCGTTATACGTGCATCGCCCAACAGCGACGGACAAGAGTTTCGCGCCAGAGGGATGTGATAGCTTTTATGTATTGTGTCCTGTGCCAAACTTACAAGGGAACGTTAATTGGGACGTAGAAGGCCCTGACCTGCAGCGCAGGATTATTACGGCACTGGAAAAAACTATAATGCCAGGACTTAATGACGCTCTTTCAGATGATTTTTATATGACACCTGAAGATTTCAAAAAGGACTACCGTTCGATGCATGGGGCGGGGTTTTCCATTTCTCCAACCTTTACCCAATCAGCATGGTTCCGTTATCATAACCGCGATCCTCATCTTGATAATCTTTATTTTGCCGCAGCAGGAGCGCATCCGGGCGCTGGCATGCCAGGTGTTTTGTGTTCTGCAAAAGTTGTTGAAAAACTTGTCGACACGGAAACAATCATGCAAACTTAATCTAAAGACGATACAAAGGGAACGGGCTTGCAAGGTGACAAAAGAGGCATCCTTTAAATTTGGGAATTCTGATTCAGCTGTGGAGCGTGCTAAGAGCAGTTTATCCCGAAACGGCCGGAGCTTTGCTTGGGCAGCCCGGTTTCTTGGACCGCAAGTTGGGTCAGATGCCGCCATGCTATATAGCTTTTGCCGGATACTGGATGACCTTGCTGACGGAGATATGGAGTTCGGCCCAGAACGTCTTGAAGCTATCAGAACAGGATTACATAAAAACACCCCCCACATTGACCCTTCGCTTGCCGAATTCTGGCCTGTGATGCAACGCTGCGCTGTTCCAGCTGAACCTCTTATCCATCTGCTTGACGGCCTTCTGCTCGATCAAAAGCCGGTTCGCATTGAAACAGAAATGGCTCTGGTTCGTTATGCGTATCATGTTGCCGGCGCGGTCGGCCTCCTTATGTGCCCTGTGCTCGGATGTGCCTCTAAGGACGCCGAACCGTTCGCCATCGATATGGGCATAGCAATGCAATTGACCAACATCGCCCGCGATATCCACGAAGATGCTCAGATGGGGCGCCGATACCTACCCTCTGACTGGGTCGGCTCATTGGAACCAGAAGATATCCTGCGCGCAGGCTCACGGCCCGCCAGCCAAGACTATAAAGCGGTAGAAGCCGGAACAGAAAAGCTATTGCTTCTGGCAGACAGATATTATGAGAGCGGCAGAAGGGGTCTATCCTATCTTCCTGTGCGGTCCCATTTATCAATTGGCGTTGCCGGTATGGTGTATCGCGCAATTGGCACAAAGTTGCGCAAAAACGGGCTGGATTGGGCTGGACCGCGCACGGTAACCAGTTCATCTGAAAAGCTTATGGCCAGCCTGAAAATCCTTCCCTCTCTTCTCAAACGGGGAAAAAGAAGTACTGCTGAACATGACCTGCGTCTTCATACCCCACTTTTCGGATATGTCAGATGAGAGCTACGTCTGTAACCATCATTGGGGCTGGATGTGCAGGCCTATCCCTAGCTGCTGAACTCTCGAAAATTGAGAACAGCAAAGTTAAGCTTCTTGGCAGGCCCTCTCCTGCGGAAACCACCCCTCATGTCTGGGGTTTCTGGCGGATGGACTGGTTAGAAGAGCCCACACATCAGAGCCGCGCTTCTTGGTCAAAATGGGAATTTCTGGCTCCTGATAGTGCTGTTGTTCGACAGGAAAGCACGACCCACTCCTATCATGCTCTTCTGAGCACAGATTGGCTTGGCGCTTGCAGGCGCAAAGCCCAAACCACCCAATTTGAGCAAATTGATGTGGACGGACCTAATTTGCCAGCAGACGAAGACACAGAATTTGTATTTGATAGTCGTCCGCCGGAACTGGATGAACCGTTCATGAAACAGCATTTTCTGGGCTGGGAGATTAAGACTAAAACACCAGCTTTTGACCCCAGTGTCGTGCGTTTGATGGATTTCACCACCGACCAGTCCCGCGGCATTCATTTCATATATCTGCTCCCCTTTGATGCACACACTGCGCTGGTCGAGTCTACCATGTTCTCTTTCACCACCGAACCCAACAGCTGGTATGAAGATGCGATAACAGCTTATTTATCTGACCAGCTTGGAGTAACTTCATTCAACGTTCAGCGCACTGAAAAGGGCTGTATTCCAATGGCCTTTCCAGATCGTCCACACAGCCGCTATCATGCGATAGGTGGGAATAGTGGTGCGGTTCGCGCATCATCTGGCTATGCCTTTACCTTTATTCAAAAACAGATCAAACAGATTGCGCGTGCGATTGCCACCAGGGCAGACACGCAGTCAACCATTGCGGTCAGACGTCCCCATAGGACACTTGATAGAATGATGGATGCTGTTTTTCTGGATGTGCTTGCCAGAGCCCCGAAGCGCGCACCTAGCCTATTCATGAAACTAGCACGCGCACTCCGAGGAGACGAGCTTGCTCGTTTTATGTCAGGCACAGCTGGTTCTGCAATTATTATCAAGATTATTTTTGCTATGCCGAAAGGTCTATTTTTTTACTCGGCCGTTAGATGCTGTGCTAATGCGATCAAATCTTGCCTAGCGATGCCTTTAAAAGGTCAAATAAAATGAGCTTGTCCCTGATAGATTACGTCAGTCTCTTTTTCGTTATGGTTATAGGTCTTCCTCATGGCGCTTTTGATAATGCGCTTGGCTATCTACTGGGATATGGACGGAGTCTTAAAAGTTTTATCCAGTTTTCGGCCGCATATCTGGGAATAGCAGGTCTTGTCTATCTGGTTTGGCTCTTCGTGCCTGTCATATCTCTCATTTGCTTTCTCGGCTACAGCTTGGTGCATTTTGGCCTTGGTGATGTCACCGGCCTCCGGCGCTCTGTGCCGGAATCATCCAAAAGCCAGCTATTTACATCCCAGTTAGGCAGTCGATTGCTGAATTGGACATTGGTCTATGCGCATGGTGGTCTTGTGACCATTTTTGTGCCATTTTGGCATGCTGATGAGGTCAGTGTGCTGTTCCAGTTGCTTTCAGGTGAAGAGGCAGCCACCATTATGACAATTATTTCTCCTTTGAGTATCATATGGGTCGCAAGCCTTCTGGTTATTATTAGCACCGCCATTTTTGAACCACTTTATCGGCGCAGTGCTTTTGAGCTTGTTGTGCTGACATTCTGCCTCAGCTTTTTGCCGCCACTTGCCGGATTTGCTTTCTATTTCTGTGCCGTTCATAGCCGCAGACATTTTCAACAGGTCTGGAGCAATATCACATCAACACTTTCTGGACGTTACTCTCTTGGTCTTGCTGCCATACTCACAGCAGCAAGCTGGGCCCTGGCCGGTGCTCTTTATGCCAGCCAGCCTATTGGTGACAGTATCGATGCCGCACTTTTGAGGTCCGTATTTATCTTGTTGGCAGCGCTAACTGTCCCTCATATGTTGTTGGTTGATATGCTGTTCCGTCCCCATATTTTAGGCTGTGCTCGGAGCGCTGAAAATGACAACTTGTGATTGGTAAGATAATAATACGGCCTGCAACCAAAAAACAGGCAGCGCCCCGCGAAAACTCCCATATCACTCTTGCTTATAGCATTTCACCATAGGATACGTCCCATCTGATCTAAATAGTATTCCTAGAACAAAGGCCGCAGGATATTTGCAAGCTTCATATTGATAGGAAGGCTTTTGAATGAGGTAGGACTAGATACTCCTCTGTGGTGATGTGTTTGCCTACTTAGGGGCATAATGAATATGATTAACAATCTAAAAATAGTCATAAAATAAGTCTCCGATTGGAAAGCCCTGATACCACTATCAACAGTTTTTGCGTTGATAACCTTGAGAAGTAGAGCTTTCATTACTGCACTCTGCACAGGTAGTATTTGTTTCTTAATCGTATAGGGGTCAGATCTAAAATGTTACCATTAAGAATGCCTTGAGTTTTTTTAGAACTTGCCTCGGATGAATTGTTCGAATACCCGACCCAAAACTGACAGTAGTTCTATGCACCTCACTTTACTGAAATATCAAAATCAGATTACAGTCTAAGTATGAAATCCCCTATTCATCATACCTCTGGTTCTAATGTCTCTAATTCTAGGTGCTATTGATAATGAGCTTATATAAAAAATACCAAGAAGCTTGGGATGGGCAGGACATTGGGGCAATGCTTGAAATATACCATCCTGACTAAAAGAGGGTCTTCCATGCTAAAGGTATTGAGCAAGGCCTAGATGATCTAGAGCCAATGATGTCACGTTGGTTGATAGGAACAAAACGTAACAAAAGAAGGTGTCTATATGAAAATGAGGACGTCGTTGTTGAACACTTTGTTGCTGACTTTCAAGATGGAACTACAGAAGCCGTATTAACCGTACATCTCCTTAAAGATGGCATACACATCGTAACCGTCTGGTCTTCCCCCTCTGACGCTTTTGTGGATGGCTTGATAATGTGCACCATTGGTAGTGGACATCATGAGGCATTCTATGGCGGGAAAGAAGGGTCAAAAGAAGCGGTTTTGGTTTGAATGAGGCGGATCAGGAATTGATCTGGGAGATCAATTCCCCGACGAATGAGAAGCATACGATCTGTGCGCAGGCGCGGGTGTCGGGGGTGTCTGTGGCGCAGGTCGCACGCCGGTATTCGATGAATGCTAATTTGATCCACAAGTGACTTCGCGACCCTCGGTTTGCCACTGATTTTTCGGATGATGTTCTGGAGATTGATGAAGTGCCGGCCTTTCTGCCTGTTGAGATAGAGGGTGTCGTTTCATCCCCGGCCACACGATTGCCGATGTCGCCGTCGGTGTCGGATGCCCGACTGTCGGCGCAGCGTGTTGATATCACTTTGTCGGATGGTCGGCGTATATTGGTGGAAGGCGCGACGGGCTTGTCTGCTGTTGTGGCTTTGGTCGAAGGATTGATGGTTTGATCCCGGTCCCGGCGCAAACGAAGATATGGCTGGCGGCTGGGGTGACGGACATGCGCAAGCAGTTTAATGGTCTTTCCGCACTGGCAGAAGCTGTGTTGAAGCAGGACCCGTATTCGGGTCATCTGTTTGTGTTTCGAGGCCGGTGGGGCGACTTGATCAAGATTATATGGTGGGACGGCCAGGGGGCGTGCATGTTTTCCAAGCGTTTGGAGAAGGGCAAATTCGTTTGGCCCAGTGCTAAGGACGGTAAGATCAGCGCGACACCTGCGCAACTGTCGATGCTGTTGGAGGGGATTGACTGGCGTATGCCAAAGCGAACCTGGCAGCCTTTGACGGCTGGCAATTTAACAACAAATTCAGCGGTGTAGGATTCCCATTTGTACGCCTATCCGCTATAGGATCGGCAATGCTGAAAGACCTTGATATCACCCCGGATGACCCCGCTGAACTCAAGGCCGTGAACCGACTTTTGGCGGCTGAAGTCAAGGCGCAAGCGCTGCAAATTGAGAAGCTCAAGCACCAGCTTGCAGGCCATCAACGGCACCGATTTGGATCAAAATCGGAATCTTCTGATCAACTCAATCTTGAACTTAAACTGGAGGAAGAAGAGACAGCCGCCGCGCGTATTGCGCCGCCTGAAGATGCCCCTGATCCAGAGCCCAAACAAAAACCAAAGCGCAAGCCGCTGCCCCCAACTCTGCCGCGCAATGAGCAGGTTCTGAGCCCTGGCGAGACCTGTAAATGCGGCGGCGATTTGCGCACCATCGGCGAGGACGTGACCGAAGAGCTGGATTATATTCCTGGGCGCTTCATCGTAAATCGCATCGTCCGGCCCCGGATGGCGTGCACGTGTTGTGAACGGATCGTTCAGGCACCGCTGCCATCGCGCCCGATTGAGCGCGGTCGGCCCGGCGCTGGTCTTTTGGCGCATGTGTTGGTCAATAAGTACGCAGATCACCTTCCGCTTTATCGCCAATCGCAGATATTTGGCCGCGAGGGAATTGATCTGGACCGGTCCACACTGGCGGGTTGGGTTGGTCAGTCCTCAAAGCTACTGGAACCTCTGGCCGATGCCATCGGGCGGCATGTTCGTCAGGGACAAGCTATTTTCGCGGACGATACGCCGATCAAAATGCAGGCCAAAAAGAAATGCGCAACCGCACGCATCTGGACTTATGTGCGTGACGGGCGGCCTTGGGCCAGCGGTGATCCCCCGGCGGCTTGATATAAGTTCAGCACGGACAGGCAAGGCAAGCATCCCACCGATCACCTTAGCCAGTACAAGGGATGGATCCATGCAGATGGCTACGCTGGGTTCAACGACTTGTTCGCCAAGGATGAGGTTCATGAGATGGCCTGCATGGCCCATGTCAGGCGCAAATTTGTCGATATCTTCCAGTCGCAGCAATCACAGATCGCCGAAGAAGCCATCAAACGCATCGCGCTTCTCTACAAGGTCGAAAAGGCCGCCCGTGGAAAGCCGCCCGAAGAACGGGTCGCCCTGCGCCAACGCGACGCCAAACCGGTCTTTGATGAATTGGAAACCTGGCTGGATGCCCAGCTGAACCGCATCTCGGGCAAGTCAGAACTGGCCAAAGCCATCCGCTATGCCCTGGACCGAATGACGAAAATGCGCAGTTGTCTGAACAACGGCTCACTGGAGATCGACAATAATTCAGCCGAGCGTTCAATTCGCTGCGTGGCCTTGGGCCGTAAGAATTTTCTCTTTGTTGGCTCCGAGGGCGGCGGCAAAGCCGCGGCTATCGCCTATACCCTGATCGAAACTGCTAAATTGAACGGCGTCGATCCCCAAGCCTGGCTCACATGGGTCCTCGCCCAAATCGCAGACCATAAGATCACACGCCTGAACGAGCTCCTCCCGTGGCGTTACGCTGCCATAGCAGCGTAACTCAACCCATCGATCCGCGCCAGAGCCCCCAGACCAAACGGATACGCTTTTTGTAACATTACGCTCTTTGTATTATTAAAAAAGCGCACTTGAGAAATTTGCGGCGTTCCATTCTCAAAAAAATGAAGGATCAAACTTTACTCGCGGCTTAGTATTTCATTTGCAAGTTCAGACAAGTAGTCAATTTTTGAAGTCACTTGGAGCCGAGTCATATTGGATACTTTGGCAGTTAAGAGTCCCTGTTTTGCTCTTGCTGCCCGAGCCATATCGTTCCCATCTGGAGAGACAATACAGCTGCCACCAACATATTCGAATTCTTCTTCACGATTTATCCGATTTGCATAGCCTACATATATGCCGTTTTCCAGTGCCCGCGTTGGGACAAGAAGTGATAAAACGTTTTCATACGGCTCCATTAGTGCGGTTGGTGTAACTATTAGATCTACGCCCAGATTTGCTAATTCTCTTGCCCGTTCTGGAAACTCAAGATCAAAGCAGATCAACACACCGACCGTTAGCCCCTTCCATGTGAAGGTCAGCGGTTTCGTGCCTTGTTGGAATGTCCGCTTTTCCCAATCCCCATAGAGCATTCGTTTTCGATAAGTTCCGACCAATCCAATGCCTGGATGCACCACAAAGGCGGCATTACAGGTCCCTTGCGTGGAGGCTTCATAGGATCCGACAACCAAAGCGATATCGTATTCATCCGCTATGCTCGCCAATTGATCAAAAACTAGATCATCCACTTGCGCTGCGATTGCCGCGATGTCAACCAACGTGAAGTATCCCGTCAAAAAACATTCGGGAAAGACCAAGAGTTTGACACCCTCGGCAGCCGCTTGCCTTGCTATTCGACTAATGTTATCAATGTTAGACGCCACATCACCGGGTACACCGACGCCCTGCCAAAGACCAAGGATCATCTCTTTATCTGTTCCGCTCATTTGTCCGATCTCTCTGCGCCCAGAAGTTTGGGAAGATCACCAAACCGGGCAATGGTTCCGAAAACCAAAATCGCTGTCATTACGAAGAACACTGCGACTGCCGCCATGACTGGCGTATAGCCATATCTAAGTGAGTTAAATATTTTGATGGGCAGCGTTTCTGCTGTAAAGCCTGCCACCATATATGCTATAATATACTCGTTCAGACTAAGGACAAACGCAAATGCAAAACCTGAAATCATGTAGGGCCTTACCAACGGAAAGATGACCGTGCGAAAAACTTTTCTTTCGTTGGCTCCCATGGTGCGAGAGGCTTCTATCAACTGTTTATCGATGGAATCAAGACCTAGTGAAATCGTGACAAGCGGTAGCGTCACCAGAAAAACGCCATGAGAAATTATCGTTGCATAGATTTGCCCGTAAAATCCAATTGTTATCCAAAATATCATGAAACCGAGCGCCGAAATGACCGGTGGCAGCATGAACGGTGCGACACCAAGCCCAAAAAGCGCTTTGGCGAGGGTATTCTGTTTTCGCCAAATGTAGAGCGCCAACGGCAAGGCAATCGAGACGGCAAGTGTACTTGCCCCAAGCGCAATAACCAGCGAGTTGCCTAAGGCATTTAGCCAATCCTTTTCCTGGAACAGTTCACCGTACCATTGTAGCGAGAAGCCTTCGGGCGGGAACAGCAGCCGCTTGGGCTCATTTACTGAAACTCCAAGAACAACAAGAAGTGGGGCGGCAAGGAATAGTAAGACCAACAGTATAAAGGTGGTTTTCATCAAATTAGACATAGTTTATGTCTTTCTCTTACCGAGAAGCGTCGATAGCCCAACCAAGGCCAATGAGACAAGCATCAAGAAGACGGCCATTGCGGCTGCGAATGGAAGATTTGATTGAAAAATCGCTTGATCAGTAATGTGTACTGATAAGGTCCAGTGTTGGGGGCGGCCCAGAACCTGTGGTAACAGATAAGCACCCAAGGTGAAGACGAACACCAAAATGAGCGCCCCTATGATGGTATTTCTCATCACTGGGATAGTGACATTAAGGAAACTTTTGACCGGAGAAGCGCCAAGCATCCGCGCCGCTTCGGGAATTTCTGGATCAAGCCGTGATAAGGCGGGGTAGATCACCAGAACCGCGTACGGAAACCCAAGATAGGTCAAGCCCAGCAGTAATGCACCCAGACTGGGTGTGAAACTCTGTGATGTCCCAAGAATGCCGAGTGCAGCAAGCAGGTTTCCAATTCCTGCTGTTCTTGACAAGAGGGTGGACCATGCAAAACCGATAATGACTTCCGACAGCGATAGCACTGACAATAGAAAAACCAGAATAATGGATTGTCGGATCACTGACATACGGGTCACCAAATAAGTGAATGGAACAGCAATGGAAACAGATATGAGTGCCGCTGCCATAGAAAGGCCAAGCGATGTTAAAAGTACTTTTCCGAAGAATGGGGCCAAGAAACGCACATAATTGTCCAACTCAAAGGCGGGTTGAAAAAATGCGCCTTCGTCCCGATTGAAGAAGCTTACGGAAAACATGATAAGAAAGGGAATAAAGAAAAATACGGCCAACATGAGCGTTGGATAGACAGCCTCCTTATTATCCTGAAACCGAGACATGTGTGTACTCATGATGCCAGTACCGTTGTGCGACCTGTGTGAATCTCTACTCCGACGCAATCACCAATGTTCACATCTGGTCGACGCTTTGGCGTACAAACTGATGTGATCTCAATGTCTCTAACACGAGTTAAAATTTCCACACTTGCCCCCAGATCACGAATAAAAAGAACTTCCCCATCAAGTTGTGCACCGTCTCTTTCAGTAGACACAACGACATCTTCAGGCCGAACTGATAATGTGGCTGGCTTCCCAATTTCGCAATGTACAATGTCGTCGTCTGTGAGGCCTATATGTTTGCCGCCAAAATCAAAGGTCGATGCATCATGCATCTGTCCTGTTAGCAAATTGCTGACGCCGATAAAATTGGCGACAAAGGCGTTTGCTGGGTTTCGATAAATGTCTATTGGCGATCCAACTTGTTGTACTTTGCCAGCTTCCATAATCATGACTATATCGGCCATCGACATGGCTTCGCGTTGATCGTGAGTCACTACCATTGTCGTAACTCCTAAGTCTTTTTGCAATTGCCGGAGTTCAATCTGCATATGTTCCCGCAATTTGGCATCGAGTGCCGAAAGCGGTTCATCTAACAGAAATACATCAGGATCAATTGACAGGCCACGTGCGATTGCCACGCGTTGTCGCTGGCCACCTGACAGTTGATGAATTTGGCGATCTTCCAGACCAGGCAGCTTGACCAATTCGAGCAGTTCGGTTGTACGAGTTCGCTGCTTGGCGGCAGTAACTCCCCTGATCTTAAGAGGGTATGCAATGTTTTCGGCCACAGTCAGATGCGGGAAAAGGGCTAGAGACTGAAATACCATCCCAAAATTACGTTTATGCGCCGGAACACTGCCATAATTCTTGCCGCCAACCCTCAATTTTCCAGCAGTAAGGTCTTCTAAACCAGCAACCAAACGCAGCAAAGTCGTCTTACCGCAACCAGAAGGACCCAACAAACAGACAAAACTGCCATCAGGTATATCAACAGAGACGTTGTCCACGGCGGTAAAATTACCAAATTTCTTTGTGATGTTTTCAATTTGGATCTGTGTCATGGATATTCTCTGTTAAATTTGTTTTTTTGACCCGCCAAGACTTCTTGGCGGGTCACCATTGGTTTATCCGGCGACCAGTTCAGCCCATTTCTGATTTAGCCAATCTTCACGCTCGCTATACATATCATAACGTGGAATGATTGGATCAATTGAACTCGCGACCGCACCGTATTCGTCATCGGTCAAATCGGTCAGTTCACGCCCTACAGTTGGTGCGGTGCCGACAAAGCGAGACAATTTAGCTTGAATTTCAGGTTGGCACATATAGTTCATGAACTCTTGTGCTTCTGCCACTTTATCGGATGCTTTGGAAACACACCAAGACCCAGAGTCAAGCACACCGCCTTCTGCGGGGAATGTTGACCTCACAGGCTTACCTTCTGATGCCGCCAACCCGGTCACGTCATGATAATACTGACCCATCGGGATCTCACCGGTTTCCAAGGCCTGCTGGAATTGTCCTTCGTCGCGATACCACAGCCGTACGTTTGGTTTTACTTCAGCCAGCTTGTCCATGACCTTCAAAATGCCTTCCTCGGTGTCTAATATGCCAGTTCCATCGAACCATGTCTTAGCTGTGATTTCCAAAAGAAAAGAGTTACTCGCAAGCGCCAAAAGGCCAAGACGATCAGCGTTTGCCGAATCCCAAAGAGATTTCCAGGATGTCGGCGCATCTCCGTAAACATCAGTATTTGTAACCAATGTGATATACCACGCCACTGCGCCTAAACCGTTGATTTGGCCATCTTCGTAGCGGTGAACAAAATGGTTTGGTAGATTCGATGCGTTTGATAAAGCCTTTTCATCCAGTGGTGCCCAAAGCTTTGCCTTTTCTCCCTTCAGGCGTGCAACTTGTGCCATCATAGAGACATCAGCTGGGGCTTGGTTCGCATGCGCTGCTGTCATCAGTTGCACAAGCCAAGCTTCCCCAGTTGGTTCCCCGATTGATTCAACTTTTATCCCTGTTGCTGTCGTAAAATCAGGGAAGATATGCTTATCAAAAGATTCCTGAAAGTAACCACCATAGGTGCCGACTTTTATAGTTTTGTTGGAAGCAGCGCGCAAAATAGAAGGAGCGCCAATTGCTGCAATACTGCCTGCAACAATTGCCGAACCGACAAAGGTTCGGCGGTTCAATTCGATTGGGTTTTTAGATTTTGTCATTTTCATTTCTCCCTGTTTAAGTTTGGTTAGTCTTGATTATATCTTGGTAGAACGCAGAGCATTTCATAAAGCAGGTTTGCTGCGATTAAAGCTGTGTTGCCGCTGGGGTCATAAGGTGGTGAAACCTCAACCAGGTCTCCTCCAACGACGTTCAGGCCAGCGCATCCCCGAATGAGTTCCAAAGCCTGCCATGTGGTCAATCCGCCGATCTCCACTGTACCAGTGCCTGGTGCAAATGCCGGATCAAGGCTGTCAATATCGTATGTTATATACGTCGGGGTGTTGCCGATCTTTTTCTTGATACTCTTCATCAGTGGTGCAAGGGACTTGCCCCAGCACTCTTCGGCTTGGATGACAGTCCAACCCTGTTGGCGAGACCAATTAAAGTCATCCGGTGAATACCCTGTACCGCGCAATCCTATTTGGAAAACCTTATCGTTATTTAGCAAGCCTTCTTCGAAGGCACGCCTAAATGGTGTTCCATGCGCAATTTTTTCGCCAAACATATCATCATTAATGTCGGCATGCGCATCTATATGGATCAAAGCTACTGGCCCATATTTGGCCCCGATTGCCTGCAAAATCGGGTAGCTAATCGTATGATCCCCGCCCATCGTTAGTGGAATAACATCGTGCTTTAGCAGATCGTCATAATACTCTGAAATTAACCTAATACTGTTTTTCAAATCAAATGTATTAATTGCCACATCACCGATGTCGGCAATGTTCATGGCATCAAACGGTGCCACTCCAGTAGCCATATTATAAGGCCGCAACATGCTAGATTCAGCGCGTATTTGACGCGGACCAAAGCGTGTTCCTGATCGGTTCGATGTTCCGATATCTAATGGGATGCCGATAAAACAGGCGTCGAGGTCACTTGCATTTTCCCGAGCAGGTAGACGCATCATAGTAGACGGCCCCCCAAAACGCGGCATATCATCTCCACACAACGGTTGAAAATATTCTTTTGGCAACGCATTCCCCCAACATATATTGTGAGCGCGTATCATGGCTTAGAAATTACATTGATTAAATGCGATTTATTTGAAGTAAGGTTTGATGTTTATCAATTAAATGACTGCGTGAACACGTAATACAGCCGCAACAAATGTACTCAAAGCTTGGGAGGGTTTAAGTCCTTTTTTGGAAACCAGGTCAAATTCGCAATCAAACCGTGCAGCAAGTGGTGACAAACAACGTAACTGCCCGCTCTGAACCCATTGCTCTGCAAAATGATCTGGTAGATAGCCGATAAATTTCCCGCTCCTGATTAGGATCAATTGGGGCTCGATCTCGTAGACCACGGCCTTTACGTTCACCAATCCTAACTCTTCGTGGCGCCGATCACGCCAATACCCTCGCCCGACTATGCTTTCATTGCGCAGAGTCTCCACGTCTAAATCACCTGGCTTCACCGAAAACAGCGGATGCGTCGCGCCGCAGTACAAAGAATGCACCTCTTTATGCAAAGGCTGATACTTCAAACCTGTGGCTTTATGAGGAAAGCTGCCGATACCAACATCAAGACTGCCATTCAAAACTCTTTGTTGCAGTTCTTGTGGCGTATTTTGAGAAACCTCAAATCGAATATCGTTGGGCTCTGAAAGAAATTCAGCAAAAGCTTGTTCCAATCGTAAGCCTCTGTCGGTGGCAATCGCATCTACTAATCCGACCTTTATTTTACCAACCAA
Organism: Rhodobacteraceae bacterium Araon29; assembly: GCA_039640505.1. Classification (NCBI taxonomy): domain Bacteria; kingdom Pseudomonadati; phylum Pseudomonadota; class Alphaproteobacteria; order Rhodobacterales; family Paracoccaceae; species Rhodobacteraceae bacterium Araon29. The sequence continues at coordinate 2,278,249 of CP046865.1, forward strand.
TTGCCCTTTGAGTGTGCTGATACCAACCGAGAATTCTTCGATATTACGTAACAGTTTTTGAGATTCCACAAAAACCAATTTGCCCTTGTCACTTAGTTTGAATCCGCCCCGACCCCGTTGGCAAAGGATGACACCTAACCGCTGCTCTAGTGCAGTTATATGGTTGCTGATTGTTGAAGGCCCAACGTTCAGCTCTGTTTGCGCAGCCGCAAAACCGCCATGCCGTACAACGGCATCAAAAACTTTGAGAAGACGAAAATCGGTTCCAGACAAGCGCATTCACATTGATAAACATAAATACTGATGACAGTAAATAATGATTTTATCCAACTGAACGATTTACTAAGGGTTACAAAAAACTTTATGGCACTCGAGGGATTGTCCAGCCCCCAATTTATGTACCATTTTTTAATAGAGTTTCTGGAACGGGCGGTCTCCAGGGATCAGAGGCGCTGAGATTTTTTTCTGGCGAGAGCTGTGTATTAAGTAACCTTTCGGTATTTGATGTGGACACTCTATCAAATAAGTCTGGAGTTCTGCCCGCTTTGAGGGTCAGGCGCTTAATGAATATCGCCAAGAAGGGCTTCAATACTGTTCGCATCAAAAGATCCACTACCATCTATGTATCACGCTCACCGTCTAACTGTTTTCAGCGGCTTAGGAAAAACTGCGCAATTTGCGCACTTTTTCATTTACTAGGACCGATTGTATTTGAGTAAATAACTAAGCTAGATACCACAAAAATGATCGGTGTAAGCCCGGCTAAAGCCCATGTAACGTCATCAGCTCTCAATGGAGGTACTAAGTCGAAAACCTCCAAGAAGCCAATTGAAGCAAACAATAACTGCGGGGGAATGAATAGCAGGAAGAGTGCTCCCACAATAGAATTAATCGCGTTTCCTCCTTTGAGTTTTTCTAAACCGGTCCCGTTCAAACAATAATATGCCCAATAAGCCCCCAAGCAATACACAAAAAAATTGCTGTTACTATCAAGATTTACATTGGATAGTGACTCTATTGCGGGTCCGATAGATAAAGCTAGGCCATACAAGTTCCAATAAATATTTTTTCCAAACGACCGAAGCGCTTCACTTATTGATCCTTCAGGCCACCAAATAAAGCGGCCAGCATAGAAAAAAAGTACTGCATAACTTCCGTTGATCAATGAGTTTATAAAATCATTGCCGTCCATAGAGCTTATGCCTTGTGTTAAATAAAAATCTTTTAACCTATTTTAATAAAGTAGACGATCTTCTGCAGTCGCTGTCCTACTATGGCGAACTGAAACAGGATCAACGCCTGTTGAAAAAAGTAAAGACTAACGCTTGAAACACCTCATCCTATTTTTACAAGCATCCTAATTTTTCGACATCAGCACTGACGTTTCTACCGTTATCAGCTATTGTTTCATGTAAATCAAAGGTCTAGAATTATGGAAAATCTAGGGGATTTGCTGATGAATTGGGTGCCATACGAGGAAGTCGTGCGTCGTCAGGTAGACGAGCATGATATAGATAACCTTAGACAATTCTACCACGAAGATTTCATTTATCTGCGTGAGACAGAAATGCTTTCTTTTGAGGACGTAGGGCAACATATCATCGATGATTTTGTGAGTGGAAAATTTATTTCAAAAAATCGTAAAACACTGCATGAGGACGAGTGCTCAAGCACATTTGAGCATGATGTTACAGCCATTGAGCCCCATAGAGGAATAGTAGCAGGTGACACCTACAGAGTGAGGAATATTATCCAAAAAAAAGATGGATTGTTTTGGCGACAGAACATTTATGGAATCAAAAAAATAAGTCCCAGCGAAATGGAGAGGGGTACAAAAAAAATAGCCCGGATCAATATGGTTGATTTTTCTTCTGAAGAGGATATGGCCATTAGGTTGGCTGATTATGAAGCCAAAGCGCAGAGTATCTTCACTGATGCGGAAATTCTGATGACCGTCAAAGTCAGCGCCACATCTGCCTTAACGATTTCTATTTATCCTGATGAAGTAAGTGCAGAGGCTTCTTTGGCTTTACGTGATCAACATTTCAAAGAGCACAAAGACAAACAAACGGGCTGGCATTTAGAAGGTGAACTGGGCATGTTTTTCCTGAAAGAGACCAGTGATCTGCGATCCTAGTAATTCCAGCTTCAAAGAAAAATGGTAAGGTAAGTGATATTTGGGCGACCGATGGCGAATATGATAGATTTGTCATTAAAGAGAGAAAGTTCACGTACGCATTGGCATATCTAGGAGGTGCAATCTTGATTGCTGCGACTTGTGATCGTTTCTAATCCCCAGTAATCTAAAAAAGAGAATCCTATCGCTAAAAATATCCCTACAACGACATGACTAGAAGTAGACAGTAATCTGGTTAGATTTGGGTTAGGTGTTTTATTTCCCATAAAACCTTTTCCAGTTACAGGAAGATAAAAAAACCAAGGAACAATCACTGACATTAATCCGAAAATTAATCCAGATAAGATTGAAGTGTCTAAAACATCAAAAGCTGCCAGAAAAAGATAGTAAGCAAACCCGTAACCTACGCCGACACAATAGTGAAAAAACCATCCAATTTGTTATTCATATTTTACTGGATTTTCATCTTCTAAATTTTGATTAACGATCATTTTGTTGCTAATCAACATTATCAACCATCTACCAGCAGTAGACCAGTTCGTAGGTGGAATTTTAAATATCAAAAATAAAATTCTTTGCCATAGATCCATCCCAACACAACAAAAAATGCCTGCGATAATTGAGACAAATATAAAGTGTCCCATATACTCAGGTTACCAATTCTTTTTCTATCAGACAATCACTGAGGAAAGAGAAAAAGAATTAATCCGCAGTAACCTTATACTTCACATTGGTCCCAACCTTTTGCATCAATAAAGAACCATTGTCAGCAATCACGTAGCCAGACATCAGAGAACTTTTCTGGCTCTCTAAAGCATTGTCCCGATTGTGCCTTTTGGCAATGTCTATCCATTCAATTTCAGACATCCTTCTTAATATTTTTCCATTCTGAAGAGTTACGATTTTACGGTTATTCGCAGTAAATTCGCTGAACTCAGAGAGAGTTCTTGGTGGCTTAGGCTACTCCGTCTGATCTTGGTCCATTAGGCTTCTCCTTGGGCAATATGTATGGGTCTGTGATGCATTTCATGGGATGACCATTATGGCTCTACACAACCCTTCTGGATGCGAAGACTATTTTTTTGTTATAGCTTTAGTTTCTAGGTATTCATGAAACCCCAAAGGTCCAGCTTCACGTCCATTTCCAGATTGATTATACCCACCAAATGGCACATCATAGTCACCCACATGCCCATTCACATTGACGACACCAGCCCTTAAACGACGGCTAACTCTGTCAATTCGGCTATTATCCGTTGATTGTATATACGCAGCGAGACCGTATGGAGTATCGTTGGCAAGTTCTATAGCATGTTCTTCGTTTTCAAATGGAATAATAGATAAAACAGGGCCAAAAACCTCATTCTGCGCTATAGACATATCGTTATCCACATCTGTAAATAAAGTTGGCCTAATGTAATACCCTTTGTTGAAGCCTTTGGGCAGGCCCAATCCTCCAACAGCAAGATTAGCCCCCTCATCTATGCCAATTTTAATCAAATTTTGAATATTATCAAATTGCCGTTTGTTTACTACAGGCCCAATATGGGTGCCCTCGACCATTGGATCACCTATTTTTACGGAAGCAACTTCTGCCGTAACTAATTCGACAACTTTGTCATATACAGATTTCTCAACAAGAAGTCTTGAAGCAGCATCGCAAGATTGGCCATTATTTATAAAACATGCATCGACTGAAATTCTTGCTGCTGTCTCTAAGTTTGCATCTGCAAAAAGTAAATTCGGAGACTTGCCACCCAACTCTAAGGTCACCCGCTTTATACTATCAGCTGCGCCTTTAGTGATGGCTTTACCTGCTCTCGTTGATCCAGTAAATGATATCATATGAATGTCTGGATGATTTGTGATCGCTCGACCGACACTTGGCCCATCACCGTTAATCAGGTTAAAAACTCCGGGGGGGCATCCTGCTTCATGAAGAACTTCTGCCAGCATGACAGAGCTTAGTGGAGAGTATTCACTAGGCTTAAGCACCATCGTACACCCCGCAGCCAATGCCGGTGCAACTTTGATCATTACTTGATTCACGGGCCAATTCCATGGTGTAATCATCCCAACAATTCCCACGGGCTCGTCCACCAAAGTTGAACCTCCTCGTGCTGAGGGTCTCTCAAATCTATGACTTTTAAGAGCCTCTACAGCCGCCTCAATATGTCCTATACCAACTGGCATGTGAACTTCCCTAGAGAATGAAATTGTTGTCCCCATTTCATATGGCATTATTTTGACAAATTCTTCCGCTCGAGATTCATATACTGCAAGGATGCGCTCCAACAATGCTACGCGATCTTTAACAGTACTAAACTGCCAGGATTTAAAAGCCTCGCGAGCAGCGTCAACTGCCATATTTACATCAGCTTCACTACCCATCGAAATAGACGCGATTATTTCCTCATTACCAGGATGAATTATATCAAATTTCTTTGCACTAACCGGATCAGACCAAGCGCCATTTATATAAAATTTTTCATTATTTGACATGGATCACCCCACTTTTTTTTACAAGATAAATAACATTGTCGTACTGTTAGCAATAATTATTTATGCGCATTACAGACAAACTTATCGTAAAAATGGAACTTACTATTGGGACAGTTCCCTCTAGTCAAAAACTTTGATGTTAATAATTTATTAAATATTTTTTACTCATCAAAAAAATAGAAAGGCATTAAATGAAGTATGCCAAGCACTAAATTTTGATACAATAGAAACTTATTGCTTTTTAAATTGATCATCAACTGCTTGTTAATATTATACAGCGTATTTGCAAGATAACGGGCGACAGAGATGAGCAGGATCGTATGAACTGCGTGAGAACTTCAGTTGGCAAGCCTCACGATGAACTTCGAGGATATAATGGTTTAGTGGACTGTATTGGAAAGGCTCCAGCGGATCGTATAGCAAAGCTTGTTGGGCAATACTGCGGTCGTGGAGAACGATCCACCAGCGCGTTCAGGCCGCCTTCAACCCACCGAGCATACCAATCGTAATAGGTGCTGCTAGGAACCCCAATCATCGACAGGGTCTGTTTGACCGGCAAGTGTGAGGCTTCCACGGTGTGGATGATTTCAATCTTCTCAGAGGCGGAATATCTCATTCGTCGAACTCCCCATCCCCGAGCATGCTTTTTTTAAGCAGGCGGTTCTCAAGCGTTAGCTCCGCGACCACCTCTTTCAAGGCAGATGATTGCGAACGCAACTCTTTGACCTCAGGAGAGGACGCCTGGCGTGCAGTATCGCCCGCCAAACGGTTCTTGCCAGCCTCCAGGAATTCCTTCGACCATGAGTAGTAAAGGCTCTCGGCAATACCCTCGCGGCGGCACAGACCTGCAATGCTTTCCTCGCCGCGTAGACCAGCCAGCACAATCCTGATCTTCTCTTCTGCACAATAGTGCTTACGCGTCTTACGCTTGATACCTCTGACCAACTTATCAGCGGCTTCTTTCGATGTTCCGGATCTCTTATTCATCTTCGCTCCTTAAGAGCTGCGATGAACCAGAAACCCTCCCTTGCTTAAACCGCTAAATCTTTCCGGTAGGCGATGACGTCAGACAACTTCCCTACAAAAGACTTCTTAAGCTCAAGCGCATACTCAGATATGGCAAAGTTTAAGATTGCGTCCTTTTATTCTTGAATTCCAAGGTAAAGTGAATTTTCAGCAAAACTGACTAAAATAGTGTTATTTGCCTTGATGCAATGCAGTTTTATATACTTAACGTAAAGGGTAGCCATCGAGGTTAAGACTATGAAAAGAAATTTTATCTTAGCGGTAGCACTATGGCTATTGTCCACAGCAGCATTTGGGCAAACGTTCCCTGCTTGCCCGGACCCCGGAAATGACCCATCCAAATTTTGCCCAGTTGGGCAAATATGGAGTGAAACCGCAAATGACTGCATTTTAATGGCTTGAGACGCCAATTTTTGATTTTTTTGCTTTCAGCCGATGAATGCCAGCGGTCTGGAAACAGAAATCCATCAATACTGCATGAAATTGCTTGTTGGTCGTTGGCACCTTCATCACGTGTAATGAGGATTTTTACTCTGAATTGAGGTAGATAATGAAAGTTTTGAAATTTAGTATTTCTATTTTTTTGGCCGCATTTTTGCAGCTGTCACAAGCTGCTGCATCAACTACAAGCCAAACCCTTTTAGATAACCTAGCAAATGCAAAAACGCTTGAGCAGGCAGAACCGATTATCTCTGCTCTTTGGGAAACTTGGATGAGCAGTCATAGAGTCGAGAACGAAAAAGTTTTGATGGAGCAAGGCGTTCTCGCAATGAGAAAAGGCAACCTTGAGCAGGCGGAAATGCTTTTCGGGGATCTCATAAATCAAAACCCTAACTTCACAGAAGCTTGGAATAAACGGGCTACTGTGCGCTACATGATGTCCAATTTCAAAGAGTCGCGGGACGATGTCTTTGAAGTACTTCAACGTGAACCCCGCCATTTCGGTGCGATTTCTGGCCTTGGCATGATTAACCTTCGCCTTGGTGATCTAAGCGCTGCTTTGAACGCATATAAGAATTTGCAGCGCATCTTTCCGGCAAGTCCAGAAGCCAGCCGGTATATCCCGATTTTACGCAAAAAATTGAACCTGATGGATTTGTAGCAAGGCGCTGTGGCACACTTCTTTATTCAGTGCGAACAGACTTCAAAACCAGACATTTCAAAACACGTATAGCCGTAAAAATCCAAGTGCCCGCGCCCAATAACGTGAGAGCCTGTCATCCTGAGATGAGACCAGTACTCATCCAACTTAGCCCAACCAACATAGCACCCGATTTAGCAGTCTGCGCAGACCTCGTCTTAAGCCCCTGAACAATACGGGGATAGGAATAATGGCTCAAAAGGTCTGCGGGAACACGTCTCGAGAAGTAGTAAAACCCGGCACGGTTAAACGTGTAAGGGACTTTTTTGGTCAGTAATCTGGTCAACATTCTCTCCAGCCCAATACTAAGGCAATGCTATTTATGAGAATGTTATCAGTAGGTTATCTATCAGTAGACTGCTGTAGTCTGATTGATAGTGGCGCACCCGAGAGGATTCATATCGAATTGAAAAATCTAAATTTATTGTTTAAATTCAATAAGGTAAATGGCTTCTAAATTGTTTCCTCTTAATAATTGTTGAGGGATTTGTTGAGGGTTTTTCAACAGATAATATCGACAGGCCAAATAGCCGTCATTGCTGTGCGTGCACGCAACTAGATTGAACCCGGCATCTGATAGGTTGATTGGCGATACCTCCCAGCCGCAGCAGTTGAGGCACAGAGATACAGAAAGACCCAGATTTTCATAGTAGACAAGGACATGATATAATGGTGCAAACAGAGGAATACGTCTCCTGCAGAGTTGACTAAGTTATTCCACCCAACCTTCGCCTGAACATGAATTATCCTAGACCCTGAATGCATTTTTTCACTTTATAGCAATCACTTACGACCCCTGACTTCAGACCAAAAAGCTTTTTAATATCATAAAAATATATCTAAAACCAAAGATTTTCTTACAATTTTAGGATTTCTATTTGACAATCCCTCCACCCTAAGTAGTATCGCCCTATTGTTTGTTAGACTTTAAATTTAGCTTTGTGATTTACAAGAAAATGGTAACCGATCAGTATAATTTTGCAAGTTTTGAAGATGACAGTTTTTCTGGTGAGCTGTATTTTCCAACATTGGTGTTCAATATCATCTGCGCCGATCATGAGGCGCTGAATGAGTACCTTTTGAACCTTATAAATGCCGAACGTGAGCGCGATCAAAAGGGTATTGAACGTTCGAATTTCCGCAAGCTTGGTGGTTGGCATAGCCACAATAATTTACACCGTGAAACAGACTACAAACCGATCACGGACCGGGTGAATCAAGCGGGGCGCCGTATATCGCGCCAACTTGGATATCACCCTGAAAAACATCTTAAGATCGGTACAATGTGGTCGATTATCAATGCACCGGGCAGCTCAAACAAGGCGCATGTACACCCCGGCTGTCATTGGAGCGGGGTTTATTATGTCCAGACTCCCAAAAATGCCGGGGATATCGAGTTCACCGATCCGCGCACACCCCATGTGATGAACCAGCCAAGCTTTGCGCCCAAGAAACAGCGCAGCAAGGAAAACTGGACCAAAGTGCGCTTTACGCCAAAGGCCGGAAAAATGCTGATCTTTCCCAGTTGGCTATACCACAGTGTGGACCCGAATATGTCGGATCAAAAAGACAAAAATGGGGAACGCGTCATCATCAGTTTTAATTTGACGCAAACGGGTTGATCATGGCTAAACTAAAGGTAGACCGTGTAGCCGAAACTGATCGCAGCAAAATCTGCGCTTTGGCCCGTCTTGCCCATGGGGAAAGCCTGTTTAAGGATATCGCGTTTTCAAAGGCAAAGTTTTTTAATGCCTTCGATAACACATTGCACGAGCCGGATACTTATCTTGGTCTAAAGGTCAGCCTTGGACATGAAATCATCGGGTTCTGCTATGCGCTGCTTGGCGGCTTTTACATTGGCGAAGACGCCAAAATTGTAACTGTCATCACCATTGCCATCGCCCCGGAAACCCGATCACGCATTCTCGGCGGCAAAGCCGCCCTTCGTCTTACGCGCGGTATTGAAATTTGGGCCAAGGCTATGGGTGCATCATACGTGCTCTATCACGCCACATCCGGCACCAACCCAACCAGCTCGGATCGCTTTTTCCGAAAGCTTGGCATGATAACACTTGGAGGAAATTATGGGATTAGGCTTTAAGAGAGCCATAGTTTTTGGACTTGCTGCTTTTGCTGTGGCCGTCGCTATATTTTCTGCACAGATAGAATCTTGGGTTACTAAAGCTGTGCTAAAGCAAGTTTCAAAATTTGACGAATATGCTGAGATGGAACTTTGCATTGCGGCGGTTGCAGAGCAAATCGAAAATAGCAAACCAAACATAAACTTACAAAAACTGATTATAGGTTGTGCTCAAAGTGAACATTTAAAATGCACAGAATCGGATCAATCTATCAAATGTTTCGATGCTCTATCTCACAAGTTTGCTCAATTGGCCAAAATTCATGGCCCAATCCATATGGATGAGAAAAACTCAATAGAATACAATGAGTTAATTTCATTTTGCACCTCTATGGAAAATGAAGAACTTATATCTCTGTGCATAAATAATGTTGAATTAGCAATGCTACAAGTTGGGCTAGAAACAAACTAAATTTTTGAAAGGATCATAAGATGAGTGGAGCAAAAGACGCATTTCTTGGGTTGGGAGACAGCTGGGCTGAAATCTATGAACACAGGCATCAAAACGCAATTAATGATGCCAAGGAAGATGGAATTATTACATCTTCTGAACAGGACGAAATCAACAAAATTGCTGCGAAATTTAAAGGTCAGACTTTGATCAACGACAACTTTCAGACACCTAGGAGCGGTTTGGATGGAAGCTCGAGCACATCCATAGCAGAGCATTTTCCTACGACTGACTTTTCATCTCACCAGCCCTCTTCGATGAGGCCTGACAATTACGGTGGTCGAACACGTCCTGGTTTTGAATACAATGCACTCGATGCGATAGCTGAAAATAAAAATAATGTACCTGATTGGGAGAACCCTGCGAAAGACGGGCTTGGGAAAGCTTTAGGTGGATTTTTTAAAGGACTTTTTGGTGGTAGCGGTTCCGGCACTGCGGGCAAATCCCCATCCAAGCCCGTTTCTTTTCCGGCAGATCCCCCTTCCCTTCCAGCAGATCCTCCGTCGCCTTCGCTTTCTTCCATCCGCATTAGTTCAAAAAGCTCTCCCGGATTCTCTGACAATGATGGTAACGAGGGAAACGAGGGAAACGAAGGTAACGAGGGAAACGAAGGTAACGAGGGCAACGAAGGGAACGAAGGCAACGAGGGCAACGAAGGTAACGAGGGCAACGAGGGTAACGAAGGCAACGAGGGTAACGAGGGGAACGAAGGCAACGAGGGTAACGAAGGCAACGAAGGCAACGAGGGTAACGAAGGCAACGAGGGTAACGAAGGGAACGAAGGCAACGAAGGCAACGAGGGCAACGAAGGCAACGAGGGCAACGAAGGCAACGAAGGCAACGAAGGCAACGAAGGCAACGAAGGGAACGAAGGGAACGAAGGCAACGAAGGCAACGAAGGCAACGAAGGCAACGAGGGCAACGAAGGCAACGAAGGCAACGAAGGCAACGAAGGCAACGAAGGCAACGAAGGCAACGAAGGCAACGAAGGCAACGAAGGCAACGAGGGCAACGAAGGTAACGAGGGCGGAGGCCGCTCGGGTCGCGGCGGAAAGCCCGTTGTGGTTGACCTTGATGGTGACGGAGTTGAGATTGATGAACTTGGCAAAAGCACGGCCAAGTTTGACTTCGACAATGACGGCTACCGCGAAAAAACCGCTTGGATTGGCAAGGACGACGGCCTTTTGGTCTTCGATGTGGGCAATGATGGCAAGGTCACCGAGGCCAAGGAAATCGCCTTTGCCTACCTTACCGAAAACGAGGACGACACCGACCTAGAAGCCCTGCGCGAAGTCTTTGATACCAACGGCGATGACCTGCTGAATGCGCTGGATGACGACTGGGCGCAGTTCAAAATCTGGAAAGACAGCAACCAGAACGGTATTTCCGAAGACGGCGAATTGATGAGCCTTGAGGAACTTGGCATCACCGAAATCGGTCTAATCACCCGTGAAGGCAGCTCAGAAGTGCTTGCTGATGGTACGGTCAATCACGGCCTGATCGATGTGACCATGAAAGATGGCTCAGTCGTAGATGGCGGGGATATCGCTTTTGCCTTTGATGAAAATGGCGAGCGCGAAGGTGTCGATGAAAACGGCAATACGGTGATCGAATATGAAGCGGGTGCATCTACTGACACCACAGGTGTGGTGAGCTTTAGCTTCGGGGATCAAACCCAGCTTATCCACCATCTGCACATGATGGGCTTTATGGATAACGCCCTTTCGGTTATGGAGCTAGCCGAACAAGAGGGTGACAATGTTGTCTTTAAGCAAGACGGGGTAACATTGGTCGCAGTGGAAGACACAACCATCGCTGCCTTAGCCGACGCCATGGTCGCCGACATTCAAGTGCCTGAGCCTTTAGCAGCAAGCGACGCCACCGAGAATAGTGATCCTTCTTCCGATACGGCCGAAGATGAGCTGCTGTTTGAAGATACATATGACACTGACGAAGCCATGGCCGATGAGGAAATGCTTGATGAAAACGCGGCGCTTGTCGATAACGATCCGCTGATCGCTTATGATGGTGATACGTTCGAGTTTGATGAAGACGCAGAAGGTGATGCGCCTGACGACCACACCGCAGCAGCCTTGACCGCGCAAGCGATTGCAGAAGCAGATCAGCCTGTCCCTGACGCGGATGAGGAAACTGAACCGGGGGCTGCCAATCTTGTGGCCGCGCCAGATAGCTCTGAGAACGACCTACCTGCTGACGGCACATTCTCGGATGAGGCCGCATAGGCGGCATGCTCTTCAAATAGTCAAAACAGCCCCATCCGTGAAAACGGGTGGGGATCGCATTTTTCAACAATGGGGATGGTAATGTTAGCAGGAAATTATGATGTTCCTCTCCACAGTGAATGCTTGATGTTGGGCTGATGCCCACGAAGCGAAGATATTTTATGATTGATTGGCTGAACTTACATGGCCTAACGTCTTCAGATGTTCAAAAATATTGCAGCGTCATTACTCTAAGTTACCAACCTGACAGCATTAATTTCTCCTTTAATAGTCCCGCGAAAGGCCTGCGCTTCCATTTCGATAAAAGCCTTAAATATTTGGTTTTGCCTTCCTTAAAAGCGCTCTTAGGGTCTACAGTGACCACAAATTATGATTTATCCAAAATAAAGATCGTCCAGCACAAAGCTGGAGAGCTTGAGCTGCCCTTTACTGAGTGGAATGATAAAACTAACGCGCCGATAGTCCATTTGGTGTGGTCGGGCACCGCGGATGACCTCATCTGTCTGGCCCATGAAATCGCCCATGCCGCACAGATGATCTTATCAAAGCAATCATTCATGCCGCCTCTTGCGCGTGAGGTCTGCGCGTTCTTGGGCGAGCTAGCGCTCATCCGATTTTCAAAAAATCAAAGCAGCGATTGGTATCTGGGGTTGCAAGCTGTTTGGCATACCGAAAACCAGCGTTATTTTGCAAGCGATGTCACCCTGCTTGCAGATGACCTAAATGCTGCTGCGCCGCCTTATAACTACCGCTATAACTATCCGTTAGCGCGCGTTGCGGCCATGTCTCTATTTGCAACTTCCAGTTCAGACCAACTTGCCGACTTCTTTGCCAGTGGATCATCAGCAATGGCTAAATTGAACTTTTCAACCATGATGAGCGATTTACAACTCAATGATGCCGTTCACTTTAGCAGACAGATCTCTAACGAGGCGAAAGAAGATATTTTGGCGTTTCGAATGAGCTTATCACCACAAGCTTCGAACTTAGTCAGCCAAGCTCAAATTGACTTTGCATGGCTCTATCGCCCAGCCAGCGCAGGCTGTATTAACGGGGATCGGGTTGAGAAAATATCTTATCTGCCCGCGCAGCTCTGGGTAAAGTGGCGCTCACTTGGCGTTTTGGCTCTTGCAGCGCTAAAGCGCAGCAATGCTGATATTTTGCCCGGGGTTTTCCTTCAGAAATATGAACCCGTGGCAGAGCAGGCCTCTGACCTTTCGTTTTCATTTACCACACCTTGGGTGCAGCCGCTGAAATTCGATGCGCTCACGGCGGTGGGCATGACAATCCAACAACTTGCCGCATCACCCTATCATCAGCAGTTTAATCTTGCCTATTATCTGCCGGTTGAAATTTTGCCGCCGCTTCAAGCCAAACAGCTGAGGTGTTTTGTCGATGCCGCGGGCAATCCCGTCGGCCTGACAACCTGGGCATGGCTGTCAGATGCTTCAAAGCACGACGTGCATATCACTGGCCGCGCCTTACAAAGTTTAGAATGGTCAGGCGGTTCCAATCTGTTTTTTAACGACTGGATTACAGATCCAAAGGCTTTTCGACCAGCCACGGCCAATATGGCCCAAGACATTTTTCCCACTAAGACCGCAAGCAGCCTGCGCCGAAATCCCGACGGGTCTGTCCGCCGGATCAACACATGGAAGGGACGAAAGGTCCAAAGACTTTAAAAAAACATCGACCTCCCGCTAAAATCATGCTACGCATTATACAACCTTTGGAATATTATCCAAATGCGATTCCCCCTTGGGGATAGTTTCTGTTTTTGATTATTTAGGACAGTTTATGCCAGCACGAACACTCAAAAGCCCCGTCACTTATAGTGTGCTGATCATTGCCGCATGCGCGGTGCTGATGTCATGTGCAAAAGAGGTACCTTCGCAAGTCCGTTTTGGACTTGGGGCGTCCCGGGTCAAAACCGATCAATGCCGGATTTCGGACGCGGTAGAGCGCTATTTTGCCGCCGGAGAAGTTGGTAATATACCGCGCCGCAAACCCACAACCCTGAAAGAGATGTTTTGGACAGCTGCAAATGCATATGGCCCCGGTGAGGTTGGCTACCACGAATATCGATATCAAAACGCCTATATTCATTTGTTGCACTATGTCGTGTCGCAAGATGACTTTCGCTATCAACCAAACTGTTCAACGCGGATGGAAATAGAAATAACCAGTTGGGTGCCCTCAAGCCGGCGCCCGCGCGTTAATGCGACAGAGGTTTATGACTTTAGAGCCAACAGCAATAATCAGCTGTGTCTGCATAATGACACATATAAATTTAAAACGGTGATTGAACAAGTGCTGGTGCGGGCCTGTGTGCATGTGGAAAATTTACAAGACGATTTTAATGTCGATATCAAATTCGCGCCGGACCATAAAAAGTAAAATTAAATTAAACGCCAAGGTATTTTAAGGGGTGCAAAAATGGAAAAGAATTTAGCAAACGAAACTGTCACAGACGCACTATTCGATCTGTTTTCCGAATTTAGCTTTGGAGGCTAGGCGCACTCTGCCGCTTTTCGGATTTTACCGGTTTTTTATGACAAAGGACAGTTTATGCCAGCACGAACACTCAAAAGCTCCGTCACTTATAGTGTGCTGATCATTGCCGCATGCGCGGTGCTGATGTCATGTGCAAAAGAGGTACCTTCGCAAGCCCCTACCGAAAAAGAGGAACCTTCGCAATCCTATGCCGGACTTGGGGCGTCCCGGGTCAAAACCGATCAATGCCGGATTTCGGATGCGGTAGAGCGCTATTTTGCCGCCGGAGAAGCTCGTAATATACCGCGCCGCAAACCCACAACCCTGAAAGAGATGTTTTGGACAGCTGCAAATGCATATGACCCCGGTGAGGTTGGCTACTACGAATATAGATATCAAAACGCCTATATTCATTTGTTGCACTATGTCGTGTCGCAAGATGACTTTGGCTATCAACCAAACTGTTCAACGTGGATGGAAATAGAAAGAACCAGTTGGACAACCTTAAACCCGCGCCCGCAAGTTAGTGCGACAGAGGTTTATGACTTTAGAGCCAACAGCAATAATCAGCTGTGTCTGCATAATGACTACTATGGAAAGAATAATGCTGAACACGTGCTGGTGCGGGCCTGTGTGCATGTGGAAAATTTACAAGACGATTTTAATGTCGATATCAAATTCGCGCCGGACCATAAAAAGTAAAATTAAATTAAACGCCAAGGTATTTTAAGGGGTGCAAAAATGGAAAAGAATTTAGCAAACGAAACTGTCTCAGACGCACTATTCGATCTGTTTTCCGAATTTAGCTTTGGAGGCGGCGGCGGAAGCAGCTCGTCCAGCAGCGGAAGCTCTTCTTCAAGCAGTGGAAACGAAGGAAATGAAGGCAACGAGGGTGATGAAGGCGACGAAGGAAATTACGGGGTGAAGATATAGCTATGAAAAAAATGTTGAATCGATATTTGCAAGAGTATGACAAGAAGCCCCTTGTGGCTTCACTATTGGGATTATTAATTTCTATTTCACTTGGATTGATAGCGACTTGGGTTTTGGCAGCTTTTGCAAATTTTCTGGGAAGCTACATGGTTATTGCTATTTTTTTGATAGCACCATTCTTGCTTCTTATTCTTGGCCTTTGGATTGTAGTTGGTTTGCTTCTTGCTGAGCAAATGTGGGTCTTCTTTGGAATATACAAGATTTTAGGGATTACAAACAAGCCGATCAGAAAAAGCTTCAATAAGTGGACCGGGCGAAATCTTCAGAAATCTCAGATCGAAATAAAGTCTGGAAACGCAAACAAAGCCACTGAGTTTGCAGGAGGATGAGATGAAGAGCAAAATTGGTATATCGACGGCATTTGTCGTCGCTGTTGCAACAGCGCTGTCTGGATGTGCGAAAGATCCAACTGACGATCCACAGCACAAATACCGCCAAGACCCCAGACAAACATGGGCGCTTGATGTTGAGCGCGATGAATGTGCCGTATCAGAAATCGTACAAGAATATTATGAAACAGGGGCGTGGGGAAATCAGCGTTCTTATAGCTGGGACATATTAAGACAAGATCAGGATTCTCTAACTCGAGCGATACACCGGGCCGGACAGTGGAATATTCTTGACTACATAGTTAGTCATGAACGATTCGAATTCCACGCGAGTTGTCGCTCTGACTTTTCGCGATCAGAAGTCCATAATGGCGCAGAAAGCCCTAACAAAATAGATCTTCACTTTAGATCGGATCAAAACAAGACTCTATGCACTGTGACAGATAAGAATGCCCCAGGTTTGGTCCAATCCTGCATCAATGTAGAAACCGGTTCAAAGACTTTTGACGTCATTCGTAACAACTGAGTTACATCACCATCGCAACAACCATAAACGAGGAACAAAGATGATGTCCAAAACTACCGAATTAACCTCAACCCAATTTAATCCCTTTTGGGATTTAGCAACCTCTCTCAGCTTTGGTGGCGGTGGCGGTGGCGGTAGATCGTCAGGAGGTGGCGGAGGCAGCTCCAGTAGTAGTGGTGGTGGCTTTTGGTCGAATGCTTTCGGGGGCGGTGCGAATACTGGCAACGAGGGGAACGAAGGCAATGAGGGTGACGAGAATAATGAGGGAAATGAGGGCAACGAAGGGGACGAAGGGAATGAAGGCAATTTCTTTCGTGACATCGGTAGCGGTATAAGCAACATCGCCGGGAATGTCGGTGGAGCCATCGATCGTGCCGCTGGATTTATAGGAGATCACAATGGCAATGAAGGAAACGAAGGGAATGATTATACGCCTCCAAGCAATACCGACAGTCGGGGTGTTGTAGCTGGGAAAGCGAATGTTGTTGTTTCCGAATACAAATTGCCAGGTGGAACCACACACCTAACTGTTTCGTTTTATGACAGTAATGGCCGATTGGTTGATGAAATGAATGGGCTAGCAACCAGTGCAAATGGAGTCCCTAAAGCTATTGGAATGCCGTGGGATACCTCAGACACGATTGATTTCTATTCTTCCACTCAAAATTCTTACCCCAATGGTCAGCCCGTAGCCTTAGGTGTTGAGTATAACGGTAAATATTCAGCCCATAACAATGCTTGGAGCGGTTCAGACGCACAAATGCAACAGATGCGCGCGCAAGCGCTATCTGCTGGGGAGCAAATCAACGCAAAAAATCTCGATTATCAGTTGCTAGACCAAAACAGTAATTCCGTCGCGAATACTCTGATGAACAGCATGGGGCTTGACATGCCTCAAGCAAATCGCATTGCGCCAGGTGCAGGAAATGACTTAATTAATCCTGCAAGATCGAATGCTGTTTCGTCGGCTAATGATGGCAACGAAGGTAACGAAGGTAACGAAGGCGACGAGGGAGACGAAGGGAACGAAGGAGACGAAGGAGACGAAGGAAACGAAGGCAACGAGGGAGACGAAGGCAACGAGGGGAACGAAGGCAACGAGGGAGACGAAGGCAACGAGGGGAACGAAGGCAACGAGGGAGACGAAGGCAACGAGGGGAACGAAGGCAACGAGGGAGACGAAGGCAACGAGGGGAACGAAGGCAACGAGGGAGACGAGGGGAACGAAGGGAACGAGGGCAACGAGGGAGACGAGGGGAACGAAGGGAACGAGGGCAACGAAGGTAACGAGGGCAACGAAGGTAACGAGGGGAACGAAGGGAACGAAGGCAACGAAGGCAACGAAGGCAACGAGGGCAACGAAGGGAACGAGGGCGGAGGCCGCTCGGGTCGCGGCGGAAAGCCCGTTGTGGTTGACCTTGATGGTGACGGAGTTGAGATTGATGAACTTGGCAAAAGCACGGCAAAGTTTGACTTCGACAATGACGGCTACCGCGAAAAAACCGCTTGGATTGGCAAGGACGACGGCCTTTTGGTCTTCGATGTGGGCAATGATGGCAAGGTCACCGAGGCCAAGGAAATCGCCTTTGCCTACCTTACCGAAGACGAGGACGACACCGACCTAGAAGCCCTGCGCGAAGTCTTTGATACCAACGGCGATGACCTGCTGAATGCGCTGGATGATGACTGGGCGCAGTTCAAAATCTGGAAAGACAGCAACCAGAACGGTATTTCCGAAGACGGCGAATTGATGAGCCTTGAGGAACTTGGCATCACCGAAATAGGTCTAATCACCCGTGAAGGCAGCTCAGAAGTGCTTGCTGATGGTACGGTCAATCACGGCCTGATCGATGTGACCATGAAAGATGGCTCAGTCGTAGATGGCGGGGATATCGCTTTTGCCTTTGATCAAAATGGCGAGCGCGAGGGTGTCGATGAAAACGGCAATACGGTGATCGAATATGAAGCGGGCGCATCCACTGACACCACAGGTGTGGTGAGCTTTAGCTTCGGGGATCAAACCCAGCTTATCCACCATCTGCACATGATGGGCTTTATGGATAACGCCCTTTCGGTTATGGAGCTAGCCGAACAAGAGGGTGACAATGTTGTCTTTAAGCAAGACGGGGTAACATTGGTCGCAGTGGAAGACACAACCATCGCTGCCTTAGCCGACGCCATGGTCGCCGACATTCAAGTGCCTGAGCCTTTAGCAGCAAGCGAGGCCACCGAGAATAGTGATCCTTCTTCCGATACGGCCGAAGATGAGCTGCTGTTTGAAGATACATATGACACTGACGAAGCCATGGCCGATGAGGAAATGCTTGATGAAAACGCGGCGCTCGTCGATAACGATCCGCTGATCGCTTATGATGGTGATACGTTCGAGTTTGATGAAGACGCAGAAGGTGATGCGCCTGACGACCACACCGCAGCAGCCTTGACCGCGCAAGCGATTGCAGAAGCAGATCAGGAAACTGTTGTCGTCGCGGCTGCTACAGTGGTTCCATCAGCTTCTCTTGAAACAGAAGAACCAACCGAAATAATCAATGAGGATGGAGCGTAATCCTAACTATAGAAAACTACTGACGCACTGAATTATATGAGTGCGTCAGTATGAATTCAGCAGTTGGCTTGTGCATCCAAACTACCATGGACAGCCAATAAATTAATCTATGTTATTGGATTTATTCATGTTTTCACTTGGCTCCGAAGTTGCGCTAGATTGGCTAGCAGCCACTGTGATTTTCTGGATTTTTTTTGGCCTTTTAAAGATGGGTGTTGCAGTCTCTAAGATGACAATTGACAAGCAGGGCAAATTTCAGATGATCTCTCGAATAGTAATCCCGTTCCGCGTGAAGTATTCTAATCACCGCATTGATCAAGCTTTATATGAAAAACTTTTGACGCTACTTTCCTATCCAGTTGCTGCACTTGGCATATTCACGTTTATTGGCTTTTTGTTGTCTGCGATATAACGCTTTTTGAAAATAGAACTTTTCACCTGTTCGATTTTTACCCCTCTCTGAACGCTCGATAGAAGTAATCCGCAAGCGGCTTGGTCAAATAGCTGAGCGGTGACCTTTCAGCGGTGCGGATATAAGCATCGACCGGCATTCCAGGAACAAGAGATTGGTCCCCTAGTTTGGAAAGTTCTGTTTTTATTGGCGAGATTTCGACTTCGTAGTAGGCTTTCCCGGTAGCTTCATCGAGGAAACTATCGGCAGAAATCGTATTTAAAACACCAAATATTTCAGGCGTAAAGCGTTGATCCAAAGCGGTGAATCGTAAGGAAACTTCCTGACCAACAACTATCTGATCTACGTCCGGTGCGGGAACTTTGGCTGAAACCACGAGAGCTTGATCTTGGGGTACAATGAACATGATTGCTTTGGCTTTTTCGACCACTGATTGCAGAGCAAATACTTGTGAGCCAAAGACAATTCCTGCGACTGGAGCCGTGACTTCCATGCGCGACAATTTTCGCAGTGCAACACCCTGCTTTTCAAAAAGCTCTGAGCGAACAGTTTCAAGATCCCGTATCTCGGTTATAGCTTTTTCCCTAATGGTTGTTTTGAGTCGAATTTTGCCAAGCTCTAACGCAGCAATCGCACTCATATGCTGACCGCGTAGAGACACCAAACGTCCACGTTCCCCTTGCAAGCGCGCACGATTACGTTGTTGTTCGAGGAGCTTGGAGCGAATAACCAAACCCTGTCCCTCAAGTTTTTCGTTGGCAGATATCTCTTGATCCAGCAAATCAATCTGAATGTGTAGAGCATCTATTTGCGCATCGACACCGCTAACCTGCTCTAGAGTTTGAGTGATTTGCTCTTTTAGTTGCGCCAACTCATTTTCATACGAGGCTCGGTGAGCTAAAAATAAGCGGTACTGGCCAGATATTAATTCCTCAGAAGGAACATGCATCAAGCCATTAAGGTTAACTGTGAAGTCTGCTACTCCATCACGTTCCGCTCTGAGCCGTGCTATCCGGGCTGACTTTTCAACGATCTGTTGCTCAATAATCGCAAGTTCTGAACGTATGTCAGTGTCGTCAAGTCGTAGCAAAGTCTGGCCGGCTTCAACGCGATCACCATTGCGAGCGTAGATGAATCCGACAATTCCACCATCCGCATGCTGAACAACTTGCCGGTTGTTTTCTACTTTGATAAGCCCCGTGGCGATAACAGCCCCGGCAATCTTTGTTTGCGTTCCCCAGACACCAAGTAGACCAATCAGCATAATAAGTGCGACAAAACCAGTGAGGAAAGCAAACCGCCCCCTCCAGCGGTGGGAGTAGCCGCCACTCATCAAAAAGCTTCCTTTTGATTTTCAGCTTGATGAATTTGCGGTACATTTTTCACTAGCCGCTGTAAGACTTCATTGCGTGGACCATGGGCGCGGATCAGGCCCTGCTTTAAAACGACAAGAGTATCACATTGTGAGATTGCCATTGGGCGATGCGTCATGACAATCACGGCCTTATTCTCAGCTTTCATGTCTATGATAGCTTTATTCAATGCTTCAGAGCCTTCGGAGTCCAACGCCGAGTTCGGTTCATCAAGGATCAGCAACGATGGATTGCCATAGAAGGCCCGCGCTAGAGCAATCCGTTGCCGCTGACCTCCCGAAAGCATACCATCGCCACCATCAAGCAGCGTGTTATAGCCTTGCGGTAAAGAAGTAATAAGGTCATGTGCATGTGCTTTTTGCGCTGCTTCCTCCACGGCTGAATCATCGGGTTTGTCACTCATACGTGCAATGTTTTCCGCAATAGTGCCCTGAAAAAGAGTTATATTTTGGGGTAAGTAGCCAATGAGCTTACCAAGCGTAACCTGATCGTATTGTTCAATTGTAGCACCGCCAAAGCGGATTTCTCCAAGTGTAGTTGGCCATAGACCCGTAATGGCACGGGCCATAGTCGACTTGCCTGAACCTGAATTTCCAATTAACCCCAGTGCCTCACCGGGCGCAACCTCAAACGAAATTTGTTGTAGCGTAGCCACGTCTCCAGCTGGCGGTATGACTGTTACTCCAACTACAGATAAATGTGCTTTGGGGCGGGTAAGACCGTGCTTTTCTTTGGTTACTGGGACTTCTGTAAGCAAGGTTGAAAGGGATTGCCAACTGTCAATAGCTCGCTGAAATTGTGACCAGCCTGAAAGTGTTTGCTCAATAGGCTGCAACGCACGCCCTAATAAGATCGATCCAGCAATAATCGCCCCACCTGTCAAATCGCCTTTGAGTACGAGATAAGCTCCAAAAGCCAACATAGCCGACTGCAAAAATAGGCGGAAGGACTTTGACAGAGTCGAAAAAGCTCCACCAAGGTCGTTTGAGCGCATTGAGTGATCGAGGGCATTCCGCCGATAGGATACCCAGCGTTTCAGAACATCAGGCAACATACCCTGAGACAGGATGAGTTCAGACGATTTTTGCGATTGCGTGCTGAAGCTGTGGGCTTGCGTTGAAGTCTGCGCCGCTTCTTTGGTTTTACGCCGCGTGCTCCATTGATTTATAAGCGTAACAGTTAGGAGAATAGCCCCACCAGCTACCCCAAGCCAACCCAGACTGGGGTGGAAGATAAAAATTGCAGCAAAGAAGATCGGTGACCATGGGATATCGCATAGCGCAAGAATAACCGACGAAGAAAAGAATGATTGCAGACTCTCTATGTCACGCAGTTCATTGCCTAAAGGCTTTTGCGGGTCGGCATTAATGCTGCGTGAAATGACTGCACTAAAAACCCGCCCATCCATAGATTCTTGAAACCGTGCTCCAAATCTTGCCATCAACCTGCCGCGGGCAAAATCCAAAAGAGCCATCAATGCATAAAGCCCGCCGACCAGTAAAAAAAGCGCAACCAGCGTTTCTTCCGATCCAGAGCCAAGCACCCGGTCATAGATTTGCAGCATAAAAAGAGGGCCAGTTAGCATTAACAGATTCACAAAAATGCTAAACCCAAACACTGCCGCAAGAAAATGGAGGCTAGCATTGCGAGCTTCGCGTAACTCCCTGTTTCCTGCCTTGTTATCGTTTCGAAGTGCTTTCATTCTGGATCAACAACATTCTTCAGAGCCAATTCGATAAAACACGGTTTGTTTTTCAAGTGCAGATACTCAAAAAAGGCTAAACTGTTTGGCATAATCTCCTTCTTCCTTACGTCAATAATTTGCGGCAACCGCTCAGGGTGCGCAAGCACTGCCCAAGCAAAGAGCGCAGATTCAGTCTTGTTTTTTCCGTTAGATTGGTTGGTTGCATAGTCTGTCATTAAGGCACCATCCGCCCATTTTACCTTACGCCATATCCGACTGCATGGATAACCCAATTCCAGTGTAGTATGGACAGTCTATGAAAAACTGTTTCTTCCAGTTCTTCATTACGAACTCGAGCATGGATGTTCTCCAAGTAATGAATAAACAAATGTAAATCCGTCTTGCCAAAAGCTGTAACATCCTCTTTGTGATTCACCAAATAGCCATACCAAAACGGCATGATACTCGGCGGGTTACCAAGAGGTCCAGCGACCGGTTCTATCGATCTTCGAACTGCAGCTTTAGATCCACGATCAGAATGTGCCCAAATCCTTACTGAAGTGTTACCTACGTCATTGTCAACATAGTTGAAGGTCCTATCTTCAAAAAACGCCCTATCCCGTTTGTCCGCCGTATCTGCCAGTACGGACCCCATATAAACGATACATGAGAACGCTCTTGGGTCATTTGAGCATATGAATGCCAGATCGTTTGAAACTACTAAATCGTAAAAGAGGGTCTCTCCCAAATTCGATTGAGGTAATGCTAGTGAACCGTTTAATAATATTGCACGAGAAATCATCAAGAGCCTTATTCAAAACAACTATAAAAAATACACGCTTTGATTGTTTCTTAAGCTAAAAATTCAACAAAAGCAAATTTTTTTATGTTATTTCAATCTAGAATACATAAAATAATCCCCACACAAAACCTCTGAAAATTAAGCCAAAATTCTCAATACCAAAGCTGACCACTCAGCCAAAGTATTGCCATCCAGCCTGCTTAGCATGCAGCAAAACCCGTTCAATGCCGGGCTTTTCCATCATCGCCCTTTCCTCAACTTCTAAGATTTCATAGAGGTTTATAAGCTCATCACAAAAGCCCTGCCCTGCTATTATTTGTGTCACGACATTAAGGGCTTGTTGCAGCTTGCAAGGCTTCGCAGATTTCCCGCATCTACCGCACTTTGGTTGGCGCAGTTTGGGCTGCCTGACGTTAGGAGTCAAAACACCATCGTGTAGCCCCTCCCATCAAGTGCAATATGCTCGGGATTTTTTAAAGATATGATGCAAGCGCCAGTATTATTCTTCTCGGAGTTGATCATTTTTGGTGGAAGTTTCATAACAACAACCCCAATAAAAAGTTCAAGTGAATTAAAATTGAAATTGGATATCCGCAGCGCGGTGCGAATATACCCACGTAAGAAAAGCCTAGAAAGAACCTAACTCCTCAAATCATCGTAATGGATGCAGGGGCTGCAATGCGTCGATGTTTGATTTTATCTGTATCACATGGCGGCCCCCTTAAAACGCAGAACGCCGGGCGATCAACCCGGCGCAATTTTTGCAATCTTATGTACCAAAGGACGTAAAGAAATTTTTATGTCAAGAAATATCTGATAGGTTTTTGGGCGCGCGGGCGATCACCGCGGCCACCGCATCCGCGATCGCGTTCAGCCCGGCTTTAAAATCGCTTTTGCGCGCATTGCTCTGCCCAAAGCCGGCGCGGTTGATAATTTCGGTTTGTGTTGCGCCGTTTAAAACCACCGCGCGCCAGATCTCCAAGCCGCAACGCTTGACCGGGGCGCGGCCGCCGAAAACCAGCGGCTTGGCCTTGGCCGCCGCATCCATCCGGCGCAAGAAATGGGTTTGATCAACAAAACCCGATTGTCGGCCCTCACGCGGGCCAGCGCCGCCGCCGCCGGTCGCGGCAAACAGATCCGCCGGGCCGCGCGCACCGCCAGCCGCCACCGCTTCAGCCACCGCTTGATAGACCTCTATGGCGCCTCACCGCGCCGGTGATAGAGGATGCTCAACAGCCAAAGATCGGCGGCGCTTGAACGGTGTAGTTTAGCGGCCATTTCGGCCGATGCGGATTAACTCAAAGTGATGCGGTGCTTTTTGCATTTAATAATCCTTTTTCTATGCCTGGGGAGTTTGGGGATGTTGGGGAGGGGTGCCAGCTACTTATAAATAAAACACCTTTAAACACATAATTTCTTTTTATGCCTATATATACCCTCCCCATACTCCCCATAATATATAAGGGGTATAACCCCTTATATATAAACGATTTATCAAAATTTCACCCTCCCCCAAACCCCTAAAAAGTGTCCCCAAAGTGTCCCCAAAGCATCCCCAAAAATTCGTTTTTTTCTTTAAAATCAAAGCATGGCCGCACGCGGCCATTCCTTTTAATCTTTCTGGACTCCCCAAACTCCCCCGGTTCGGGGTCTTTATAGGGGCGCGGGGATAGCGTTGCCGGGGCATCAGGACGCCCCGCCCGGCGGGGTTTCGGTGAGATATCGGGTCGTAGCTTCATCCTCGCGCAGCTTGAATCCGGCAAAAACCATGTAGCCATGTGACTTGATTTTTGGAAAACCCTTTTCGACCACCGTATCGCGCAGCGCTGCATCCGAATAAATCCGCGCGCCATTATCGCGCGCCCAATTTTTAAAACAGCGGAAAAAATCAGCGGTGCGGTTGGGGTCATTTGTTTGAGAGGCTTTAGCGTTAAAAATTCACACCAAAACTAGAGCGCGATTTTCATTAATGCGCCATAGCGTCCCAAAAGACCTCCTCCTTGGCCGTAGTTTGGGCGGTGGTATTTATGGCCCAAAATATCCGCACGTATCCGATCATCAACCCCTGCGGCCAAAAGCTCATCCTCAACGTAATGGCGCAGTGAATATGCCGTATGAGACAGCGTTTCCTTGAGCCCGTTATTGAGTAGATATTTGTTGGTCACAGCGGACCACCCGCCAGCTTTACCTGCATATCTTTGGACCCCGCCACGCCCCATAATACGCTGCGCCGCTTCCAACGAAACCCCCAACAAAGGAATATCACGGCGCGTGTGTTTGACCTTTAGCTCACGGCCATGTGGCGCGATACGCAAAAACGGGATGTCTTCTTGAAGGTAAAAATCGGTAAGTGGTGCATCGGTTACTTCGCTCGGCCGTATCCCGGTATTGACCATCATCAGAAATATGTCCCGCGCCTCTGCATTAAGCTGGTCAAAGATGTGAGGAGCCAGCAAGCGCTCTGCCACCCATTGGCGGCTGAACGGCGGCCGGGTGGTTTCGCTTTCATTGGCCAAAGCCATTTTGGCAAACGGGTTTGGCAAATCATGCGAAGTAAGAGTGGTCCAAGTGTTCCAAATTTCTGCTAAATGCGTAAAATCTTTATTTGCTGAACCGGGCGCCATGCCATTGGCCACGCGATCAAACCACCAAGCGCGAAACTTCAAAGCATCAGCGCGGCTTATTTCATCAACGGGCCGTGCAGAACCGGGCCCCATGACCGTTAGGAAATTTTTCACTGCCCTTTGACGCGGCAACGCCCAGCGATGCCTTTGCCCGTCTGATTTCTTCAAATGCCTATGGCGTGTCAGATCGATATATTCTTTCAGAACCCCTGCAAGATCCGGTAAAACCACTCCAGAAAGACCCAAAACGGCATCCAGAACAACAGGCTTATCAATCGCATTCTCTAGGCTAATGAGCCGTTCAGCCAGATCATCAATGGGACCTGTGAGCAGCTCAGAGAATGGCTTATATGGAAATCCCCGCGATTGCGCCAGCTTTTGCGCCACCAGAAAATGTTGCCGAGCCGATCCCGGATCACTGCTGGCCAGTGCCTCCCACTCGGCAAGCTTTGCTGCCTCGATTATCGCTGATTTTTGTAATGCGACTGTTTTGCTATCAGTGTTGAGCGCCACACGCAGCTGCTGTACCGGCCGCCCAGACACGCCAAGCACCACGCGCCTAAATCGCTTTGGCACCCGCTTGACCCAGTAATAGCGGCCCCTGTCCAAATGAACCCCCACCCGCTCAAAACCAGCTTTGATAAAAAGGCCACCTTAAATGCGTGCGTAAACCCATAACATCTCTTCCATTCTACGGGACCAACGCCAAATCAACATGCGCCCGCAGTCACAAGAGAGGGACTAAATTGGTTAATAAATTGTGAAAATGTTGAGGGATTTGTTGAGGGATTTAGGCAGATATTTTAACACAGCCTCACCGCCAAAACCCATAAGACACTGATAGTTCACGGTTTAATCAGAAATAATTACAATATACGTGCTTGATAGTGGCGCACCCGAGAGGATTCGAACCTCTGGCCTCTGCCTTCGGAGGGCAGCGCTCTATCCAGCTGAGCTACGGGTGCCTTTGCGACGCGGTATAGCGGCTAGGCATTCTTGCCGCAACGATTAAATGCGGCGCTCTAACCTAAGAGGTCTTGGGCCAATTGCAAACCATCCACCAAAGCGTCTACCTCTTGTTTAGTATTATAGAAAGCAAATGAAGCGCGGCAGGATGCTGTAATTCCCAAATGATCCATAAGCGGCCCGGCACAATGCTGACCCGCTCTTACTGCTATGCCTTTTTTATCAAGAATTGTTGAAATATCATGCGCATGCGCTGCCCCCGCCATGGTAAACGAGAAAATTGCGCCTCGCTCATTGGCTGGTCCCTGCAGGTTAAGCCAATTCAACGCCTGTAAACGAGATAGTGCATATTTTACTATGCCATCTTCATGTGCTGCAATATTTTGCATACCTAGATTCATCATATAATCAAGCGCAACACCCAAGCCGATCGTTTGGACAATTCCAGGTGTTCCTGCCTCAAACATCATTGGTGGATCATTATAGATCACGTTGTCTTTGTGAACTTCGCGGATCATATCGCCGCCGCCCATAAACGGTCGCATTTCAAGCATCCGATCTTTGCGAATAAAGATCGCACCAGAGCCCGAAGGCCCACAAAGCTTATGGCCTGTGATCGCATAAAAGTCGCAGCCAATGTCTGATATATCTACCGGCATATGTGCCGCGGCCTGCGACCCATCCACCAATACGGGTACACCCCTGCTGGCGGCCGCGGAGCAGATGGATTTCACATCCACTTTGGACCCCAGCACATTCGACATATGGGTGACGGCAATGAGCCGGGTTTTCGGCCCAATAGCATCGATGACCGCTTGCGGATCAAGTGCGCCCCTGTCATCGATATCAACCCATGTTAACTTGATACCATAGCGTTCGCGCAAAAACTGCCAAGGGACGATATTGGCGTGATGCTCCATAACGCTTAAAATAATTTCATCGCCCGGCTGCATCACGTTCATTGCCCAGCCATAGGCAACTGTATTGATCCCCTCGGTTGTTCCCGAGTTTAAAACAATCTCATTTTCATCAAAAACGTTAAGAAATTTCGCGACAATGCCGCGTACTGCTTCATATTTATCCGTTGCCAGATTGCTGAGAAAATGCAGCCCGCGATGCACATTGGCATACTCGTTTGAATAGGCATTAGAGATGGCATCAATCACCACATTTGGCTTTTGGGAGGATGCGCCATTATCAAGATAAACCAATGGTTTATTATTAACCTGCCGGTGCAGAATGGGAAAATCAGCACGGATTTTTTCAACATCAAATACCACTACCCACACCCCCCAGATCGACAAATAATAAAATAATCAAAATCAGTCCAAACATCCCAATTGCACTGCCCAGTAAAGCAACGAGGGAGGATTTAAGCATGTTATCGAATTGATGCACTTCGTCAAAAAATGCAATAAAAATCCAAAGTGACCAGCCAATTGTTCCAAGGAGAACAAATATCGCAAATCCAAATGGTAAAATCAGTGTGAAAGTGAGAACCACCTGCATGCCCAATTTAACTACTTGGAACCATGCGACCAAACCCATCACGGCTTGGAAAGACCCTTGTCCAGAGAACTTTGGCCCGATCCAAGCAATGCCAAGAGAAATAGCAAGATTGGTTACCAGTGTAATTGCAGCAAATTGCCAAGGTGAAAGGAGAGATACAACCAGCCACTGTTGCTCTTGAAAA
The DNA here is from genome assembly GCA_039640505.1 of Rhodobacteraceae bacterium Araon29. Classification (NCBI taxonomy): domain Bacteria; kingdom Pseudomonadati; phylum Pseudomonadota; class Alphaproteobacteria; order Rhodobacterales; family Paracoccaceae; species Rhodobacteraceae bacterium Araon29. The sequence continues at coordinate 2,306,350 of CP046865.1, forward strand.
AGTGTTTCAAAGCCAAAAATCAAAACAGTGTTGGCGCAAACCGTTACCAAAAATAAAGAAAAAACCGCATCATAGGACAGATCAAGCGCCAAAAACTGCTTTGCGGCGGCTTTGGGTTCAACAAAGCTCTGTCGAAACAGCATTTGTATATTGACACTAGATGTCATTCTGGCTGATGTCCTGCAGCCCGAAGACCGGCAATGACAAACCAAATAAAACTTGCCAGCCAGATCACTTCAACAAAGGTTTTCATCGCCGAGGCCCCAATAAATCCACCAATTACCCCAACCACGAGCAGCAAAGGCGCCGTGGCCAGAAAAGCCCAAAATATTGCAGTTCTTGTTTGAGCGCCCGAGCGCTTTGATCCCATAAGATAGCCGATAAACTGAACCAGCCCAGCCAAAATGTAGAACATTAAAGGGGCCAGAAAAATCCAGGCATACAAGGCTCCACCTATCAACATATCAAGAGCTTGCCCTTCAATAAAAGACTGTCGTGCCAATCGGGGCCACTGTGCAATAAAGGCAATAACGCAGCCGCCGGCTAAGAACCCCAACGCCCTATCTTCGCGTGCTCCATTGGCCACAAATTGTGCGACGACGACCTGTGGGCGGTGGTAACTTCTAATAATATTCCCAATCAAAGACATCTTACGTGCGCCGCCTTGCTAGCCAGCCTTCAAGCCATTCGACAACGCACTCTCTGAGCTGTGCATCATCAATTTCATTCACCGCTTCCGCCAGAAAAGACAAAGTGAGCATATCGGTCGCCATTGCCTGCGGAACGCCGCGAGACCGAAGATAAAAGAGTGCATCTTCGTCCACCGCGCCTGATGTAGAGCCGTGTGAACACGCGACATCATCCGCATAAATTTCTAATTCAGGCTTGGCAAGAAACTGGCTATCTTCATCAAGCAGCAGGGATTGACTGATTTGATATCCATCCGTTTTTTGTGCATGCTGTTTGACTAAAATCTTTCCCTGAAAAACGCCGGTCGCTCCATTTCGGAGCACTTTCTTAAAGACCTGGCGACTTTCACATCCCACTGCATCATGGGTCACAAAGACAGTGTCATCATGAACAAAATCACCATCACCAACGCAGGCGCCTGCCACATGGGCAACACCATCATCTCCAAGCAATTCAATAACACATTCATTGCGGGTCAGAGCCCCGTTTGCAGTCAGTGTGAAAGACTTAAAGGTACTTTCCTGCTGTAACCTTGCAAAGTGATGCGTTGCTGCAAGCCGTTGATGATCGCGACCTTGAATCCGGATATGGCGAAAGCTACCTGCCGCACCGATATCTGTTTCCAATACTAAATTACTGCGCGCTCCAATGGAACCGCTTTCCAAGAGAGATAAAGAAGCCCCGCTATCAACTTTTACAATATGATGAAGCATCACATCACAAGTTTGATTTTGCCGCAAATAAATTAAATGCACGGGTTTTGATATGGCGCCCTTTGCATGCACTAAAACCCCGTCGTCGGCCAACGCAGTGTTCAAGGCCGCCAAAGGGCGCGCAACGGGTGACTGTCCTGCGGTTTCCAATTTCCCAAAAATATCTGACGCCCAATGCTCACCTAGAGCTTGGGTTTGCGATAACAACTCAATGCTGAGCTCTTGCCCCTCCAAATTATCCGACATTTCCGGGGAAAACACACCATCGACAAACACTATTTTAATCTGGTCAAAACCTGAAAAGATCGCTTGATCTTCGCTGCTCAACAGTGCCGCTGTCGGCGCCGCCGCCTCAGTCAGCCTATCTGGCCGTGTATACCTCCAGTATTCGTCACGCCGGTTTGGCAAGCCCATTGATTGAACGCGAGCCCTCGCGTTTACACGCTGCTGCTCTGACCAACCTTGATCAGTGGGATTTTCCGCACGGTCCAGCCAAAGATCAACCAACGCGTTACTAGGCTTGGCAAACCCCATCTAGGCGACCTCCGCAAGAATGTCTGAATACCCGTTGGCTTCAACTTCTAGGGCAAGTTCAGGACCGCCTGTTTTCACAATCTTGCCATCAGCCATAATGTGAACAACATCAGGCGCAATGTGATCTAACAGCCGTTGATAATGGGTAATCACCAAAAATCCGCGATTTTCATCCCGCAAAGCGTTAACACCACGGGCAACAAGTTTCATGGCATCAACATCAAGACCACTATCGGTTTCATCCAAGATGCACATTTTAGGTTCTAGAAGAGCCATTTGAAGAATTTCATTTCGCTTTTTCTCACCACCTGAAAAGCCAACATTGACCGGTCGCTTCAGCATATCTGCGTCAATTTTCAAACTCTTCGCCTTTTCCCGCACAACTCGCAGGAACTCTGCCGCGCTCATTTCCTCTTCTCCCCGCATCTTTCGCTGGGAATTTAGCGCCGTGCGTAGAAAGGTCATGTTTCCAACCCCAGGTATTTCAACCGGATACTGAAACGCTAAAAATAGCCCCGCAGCAGCCCGTTCCTCGGGTTCAAAGTCAAGTATTTCCTCGCCCCGAAGCATCACACTTCCATCTGTGACCTGATAACCAGATTTTCCGCTTAAAACGTATGAAAGTGTTGATTTTCCAGATCCGTTGGGCCCCATAATGGCATGCACTTTGCCGGCCTCAACCTTGAGATCAACGCCTTTCAGGATTTGTTTGTCTTCTTCTTCCAAAGAAACGTGTAAGTTTTTGATTTCTAGCATTCCAGTTTCCTTCAGGGGTCTTTGTGGCCTGTCTATGTTACGGTTAGGGTTAAATTACAACCGCTGTTCCGCTTACTGACACCATGAGCATCGACTGCCCGACCACTTCATAATCTAAATCAACGCCAACAACAGCGTTTCCACCTTTGCTTTTTGCGCTTTCTTCCAACTCTTGCATTGCGACTTCACGCGCCTCTGCCAATTTTGTTTCATAGGCGCCTGACCGTCCCCCGATCACATCGGTGATCGATGCAAAGATATCACGTACCACATTGGCGCCCATAATCGCCTCTCCGACCACAACACCGCGGTATTCTTTGATCGTTTTCCCTTCGATACTGTGAGTGGTGGTGATTATCATTTGCTGCATCCTTTTTCTTGTTTAGAGACTTTCACAGAGCCCATTTGGGTCATAAGTATGTGACTTCCAAAATCCCAATCTTTGAATGAATTGAGAAATGAAAACCTTGGTCTCTTTGCTAACCAACTGAACCTTCGAGCGATATTGCCACCAACTGCTGTGCCTCCATTGCAAACTCCATTGGAAGCGCCTGCAGCACTTCTTTACAAAACCCGTTCACAACCAACGCCACAGCCGCTTCTTCATCCATGCCGCGCTGGCGGCAATAAAACAGCTGATCATCATCTACTTTTGAAGTGGTTGCCTCATGCTCTGCACGCGAAGAGTTATTTCTGACTTCAATATACGGAACAGTGTGCGCCCCGCAATTACCACCAATGAGCAAACTGTCACATTGCGTGTAATTTCGGCTATTCTTTGCCTTTGGATGCATGGAAACCAAACCGCGATATGTATTTTGAGCAACCCCGGCAGAGATACCTTTGGATACAATGCGGGACTTGGTATTTTGCCCAAGATGCACCATTTTCGTGCCGGTATCTGCCTGCTGGTGATTATTGGCAATTGCAATCGAATAAAACTCACCCTGTGATTCATTGCCGCGCAAAATACATGACGGGTATTTCCAAGTGACAGCAGAGCCGGTTTCCACTTGCGTCCACATAACCTTTGCCCGATCACCGCGACAATCAGCACGCTTCGTTACAAAATTATAAATACCACCATTGCCGTCTTCATCCCCTGGGAACCAATTTTGCACTGTGGAATATTTAACTTCTGCATCTTCTTCGACAATGATTTCGACCACTGCAGCGTGAAGTTGCGCGGTATCACGCTTTGGCGCGGTGCAGCCTTCTAAATAACTGACATAAGAGCCTTTATCGGCAATGATTAAAGTGCGCTCAAACTGTCCCGTATTTTCTGCATTGATCCTAAAATAGGTACTCAATTCCATCGGGCAGCGGACGCCCGGTGGGATGTAGACAAACGATCCATCCGAAAAAACAGCACTGTTGAGGGTGGCAAAATAGTTATCTGACACTGGAACAACTGTGCCCAAATATTTTTTCACCAGTTCCGGATGCTCTTTAATCGCCTCGGAAATCGAACAAAATATAACCCCCGCCCTTTTCAGCTCGGCTTGAAAAGTGGTGCCGACGGAGACGCTATCAAACACAGCGTCTACAGCAACTTTGCGGCCTTCTGCTGGGGCATTTTCTGCGCCCTCTACCCCTGCCAAAATCATTTGTTCTTTCAAGGGAATGCCTAGTTTTTCATAGGTGGCAAGCAATTTTGGGTCGACCTCATCCAGAGATTTAGGCTTTTCAATCATGGATTTTGGGCGGGCATAATAATACAAATCCTGATAATCTATTTCAGGATAGCTGACCATCGCCCAGTTAGGCTCTTTCAACTGCTCCCACCGCTCAAGAGCCTGCAAGCGCCAGTCCGTCATCCACTCAGGTTCGTCATTATTTTTAGAGATCAATTTCACAATATCTGGATTTACGCCTTTCGGGGCATAGTCCATGTCAATCTCAGTATTCCAGCCATACTTGTAGGTTTGACCAACCTCATGAACTGCTTCCACAGTTTTTTGATCAACCCCTTCCTTGACCTCGATTTTATCCAAAGTTGCCATTCAAGGTCTCCTGTTCATTCTGTGCAGTCATAGCGCGAGCAGCCCATTTTTTATATTGTTTTGACCAACTTTCAACCAGCCAATCTATGTCCTTTTGTCGGGTTTCAGGCCCCAAACTTACCCGCAAGGCAGATCCCGTACTGCTTGCCCCAAATCCCATAGCCCGCAAAACGCGGCTTTCTTTTACTTTGCCGCTTGAACAAGCCGATCCGGCGGAAACGGCCAGCCCAGCCAAATCCATCTGCATCACTTGCGTTTCACCTTTCCAGCCTTGGGTCACCATGCAGCTTGTATTTGGTAATCTAGGTCGCGATTTCCCTATAAAAATAGTAGACGCAGATATTTGTTCAATACTATTTTCTAGAATGTTTCTAAGTTTTTCAACATGCGCCCAAACCCCCTGCTCAACATCGCGGATTGCGGCCTCTGCGGCCGCTCCAAAACCGGCGATGCCAACAAGGTTTTCAGTACCCGAGCGCCGCCCCATTTCTTGGCCGCCGCCCTTGATCTGAGCTGCGAGTTCAGTTCCACGCTTGATCACCAAAGCACCGATCCCTTTCGGGCCTCCTATTTTATGCGCTGAGATCAGTCCCATCTGAGCCCCGGTCCAATTGAAGGCAACGGGCAATTTGCCAAAGGCTTGGGTCATATCGCAGACCGCCACCCCTTTAGGCAAAGTTTGGAGTATGCCCGTTTCTGAGTTGGCCAATTGCACTGCACTTCTTTCAGGTTCGTGAACTGTGATTTGTCCTTGTTTATCGACACTTAAGTCAGTTTTGCACCATGCACGTACAGCTTCATGCTCGACATCAGCGCAGCTAAAAGCGCGACCATGCAACGCCAGACCAGCTGCTTCGGTCGCCCCAGATGTAAAAATAATATCTGCGCCTTGGGCACCCAAGGCTTGTGCGATTTGCTCACGCGCCCGCTCAAGAATTGCCTTTGCGGCCCGCCCCTCAGCATGAACTGACGATGGGTTACCCACGCAATCCATTGCCTGAACCATCGCTTGCCTTGCCTCTGACCTCAGCGGGGCGCTGGCATTATAATCAAGATACGCCCGATCCATCACTCATCGACAACAGCAAAAATATTCGGAACTGCCGGACAAGGCACAAGATCGTTTTCGATCACATCCGACAAGCGTGTTTGATGCAAGAAAACATAAACATGGGCGCTCAGACCTTCCCAAAGGCGGTTGGTTAATGATTGAGACTTACTACCAGATAGGCCGCCAGATGCACCCGCACCCTTATACAATGCATCCACTGTTTCATCGACAGCTGACAGCACATCAATCACTCGAATCTCGTGCATTGATTTTGCCAGTCGGTAACCTCCGCTTGGCCCTCGAACAGAATCCACTAATCCCTTGCGACGCAGTTTTACAAACAATTGCTCAAGATACGCCAAGGAAATATCTTGCCTTTTTGATATATCACCAAGCGTCACCAATTCCTGACCACTCTGCAGAGCGATATCAGTCAAGGCGACCATCGCATAGCGCCCCTTTGTACTTAGTTTCATTTAGCTTTCCCGCAAATTGATTGACCTAACGGCCAGCAACGCTTATCTGCATGTCAACCGAACAATCCTGTCCGTGTTTAGAATTGTTCTAAATTAGCCAACCGGTTTTGTCAAGAATAAGCAAACGGCTTTTGAGGAGATATCAGAAACCATGCCCGAGGTAATTTTTCCTGGCCCCGAGGGCCGTCTAGAAGGTCGTTATCACCCACAAAAAGACCGCGATGCCCCCATCGCGATTGTTCTGCATCCGCACCCTCAATTTGGCGGAACAATGAACAATAAGGTGGTCTACAACCTGCACTATGCCTTTTATAACATGGGCTTTACCGTTTTACGTTTTAATTTCCGAGGCGTGGGTCGCAGTCAAGGCGAATATGATCAGGGTGTTGGTGAACTCAGCGATGCGGCTTCAGCACTAGATTATCTTCAGTCCATGAACAATAATTCAAAACATTGTTGGGTGGCGGGATTTAGCTTTGGAGCCTGGATCGGCATGCAATTGTTGATGCGCAGGCCTGAGATCACAGGTTTTATTTCCGCCTCACCACCTGCAAATATGTATGACTTTTCCTTTCTCGCGCCCTGCCCTTCATCAGGCTTGGTTATCAACGGTACAGAAGACCGCATTGCGCCGCCGGCTGACACCGTCGGTCTGGTTGATAAGCTGCATGAGCAAAAAGGGATTACGATTACTCATACCGAGCTTGAAGGCTCGGGGCATTTTTTTGAAGAGCCACATATGGACACGATGATTGATCATGTCACAGGCTATGTCAAAAGGCGTCTGACAGAAAACACGCGCTAACCTTGAGGGAATAAGTTAAATTCTGCCCCCTTAAGCGGGGGGCGGGGCAGAAGATTTGGCTCTTTTGGACTCATTTTCCAAAATGACTTTTTCGGCGAGATCTTTTGCGACAGCAAACGCACCTTTGATCTTATCCGCATCTTTTTTCCAATCGCGCCGGATGACCAGTTTGTTTTCCTTGATTCTGGCCAGCCCCCGCTGGTCTTCCAGAAACTCGACCAGCCCTTTTGGCGAGGCAAACTTATCGTTGTGAAATTGGATGATCGCACCTTTTGGCCCGCCATCCAACTTTGCAATGCCCGCTCGTTTGCACATGGATTTTATGCGAACCACCAGCATTAAAGTATTAACCTCTCGGGGCAGCTTTCCAAATCGGTCAATTAGTTCTGCGGCAAAGCCTTCCAATTCAACCTTTTTGCTGAGGCTCGATAACCGCCGATACAGACCAAGTCTTTCATCCAGATCAGGCACATAGCTTTCTGGAATTAACACAGAGACCCCAAGGTTGATTTGTGGTGCCCATTGGTCATCCGCTTGCGATAGGCCCTCTAATTCTCCAGCTTTAATTTTTGCTATCGCCTCTTCAAGCATCGATTGATAAAGTTCGTAGCCGACCTCGCGCATTTGCCCAGACTGCTCTTCACCCAGCAAATTACCAGCCCCTCGAATATCCAGGTCCTGCGAAGCAATCGAAAATCCGGCGCCCAGCGTGTCAAGTGATCCAAGCACTCTCAGACGCTTCTGCGCCGTTGGTGTTAATTTGGCCTTGGGCTTAACGGTGACATAGGCATAAGCACGGGTTTTCGAGCGCCCGACCCGGCCCCTAATTTGATAGAGCTGCGCCAACCCAAACATATCTGCTCGATGCACCACCATGGTGTTTGCGGTTGGAATATCCAGACCTGATTCGACGATGCTGGTGGCCAAAAGCACATCATATTTGCCATCGTAAAAAGCGTTCATGCGCTCATCAAGCTGACCTGCAGCCATCTGACCATGGGCCACAACATAGCTAAGCTCGGGAAGTTGGTCCTTTAAAAATTCTTCAATTTCAGGCAGATCACTTAACCTTGGAACGACATAAAAGGATTGCCCGCCCCGATAATGCTCTCTGAGCAATGCTTCGCGAATGGTCACGGCATCGAATTCGCTGACATAGGTGCGAATGGACAAGCGATCTACTGGCGGAGTGCCGATAATTGACAAATCCCGCACCCCAGACAGAGATAGCTGCAACGTGCGCGGGATCGGGGTCGCGGTTAAAGTCAGCACATGAATATCCGAACGCATTTGTTTCAGCCGCTCTTTGTGCTGCACACCGAAATGTTGCTCTTCATCTATAATCAAGAGCCCCAAATTCTTGAAACGAATATTTTTTGCCAGCAATGCGTGCGTGCCGATCACAACATCCACTGTTCCGGCTGCAAGGTTATCACGGGTTTCCTGAGCTTCTTTTGCCCCTATAAATCGGGACAGTTGCCGAACCTCGAGCGGAAAGCCCCGAAAGCGGTCTTTGAAGCTTTGCGCATGTTGCCGCGTCAACAAAGTTGTGGGAGAAATTACCGCAACCTGTACGCCAGACATCGCGGCAACAAAAGCAGCCCGCATTGCAACTTCAGTTTTTCCAAAACCGACATCGCCACAAATCAACCGGTCCATAGGTAATCCAGAGGTCAAATCAGACACGACCTCGGTGATTGCGCCCAACTGGTCATCGGTTTCTTGGTACGGAAAACGTGCACAAAAGGCATCCCACATGCCCATGGGCGGCTCTAAAATTGGTGCTTTTCGTAATGCACGCTCGGCAGCAACGTTGATCAGTCGCTCGGCCATATCGCGAATTCTTTGCTTTAAGCGCGCTTTTTTTGCTTGCCATGCCCCACCGCCAAGGCGGTCCAAAAGTCCATTTTCATGGCCAAATTTACTCAGCAATTCAATATTTTCAACGGGCAAATAAAGCCGCGCATTTTCTGCATATTCTAGCAAAAGACACTCATGCGCAGCACCAGCAGCTGTGACCACCTCTAATCCGCGATAACGGCCCACTCCATGATCAATATGAACAACCAAATCCCCGACCGATAAACTTTGGGTTTCGGTTAAGAAATTTTCCGCCTTCTTTTGCTTTTTGGCCCGATGGATCAACCGATCTCCAAGCACGTCCTGCTCGGAAACCACGGTTAAATTGTTGGTTTCAAATCCGTGCTCCAGCGCCCAAACAGCCAAATACAGCCCCCGCTCACCCAAGCTTTTGCCGTTGGTGACAGGTAGGGCGCCTTGCAGATTTTGATCTTCGAGCAACCCACCAATACGCTCTCGAGCGCCCTCAGAATAGCTTGCAATTACCACAGGCCCTTGCGCCATTTTGGCTTTAATATGGTCTGCTAAGGCGCTAAAAAGGTTTATATTTTTACTTTGTCTTTCTGGCGAAAAGTTGCGTCCTATGCGGCCGCCTGCGGCCACCACGCCCAAACCAGTACTTTGCGGCAGGGGGTTGAACTGTAAAATACGGCGGCTTTGAAGGGCTGCGTCCCACCCATCTTCATTCAGATACAAAAGCTCTGGAGTAATTGGTTTATAAACCGTATCCAATCGGCTTTTCTGCGCTAAGGCGTGCTGTCTATTTTCATATTGATCGACGACTATGTCCCACCGCGCCGATTGAGCCGACATGAGTTGATCATCGAAACAGATTGTTGCCTTGGGCACATAATCAAACAGGGTTTCAAGGTGTTCGTGGAAAAACGGCAGCCAGTGCTCAACCCCTTGATATTTTCGGCCCGCGCTGACGGCTTCATATAATGGATCATCAGACCGGCCTGCTCCGAATTCAATTCGATAATTTTGCCGGAAGCGAGTGATTGCGGCCTCATCCAGAATGACTTCAGACACCGGCGCAAGTTCGATCTGCTTCAATTGCTCTGTTGTGCGCTGCGTAACGGGGTCAAACCGCCTTGCCCCATCCAACTCATTGCCAAAAAAATCAAGCCGTATTGGCCCCAAGTCACCCGGCGCAAAAATATCAATAATACCTCCACGCACTGCATATTCGCCCGGCTCCATCACTTTGGATGTTTGTACATAGCCCATCACCGTTAAAAACTGGCGTAAATTTGCGTCGCTAATTTGATGACCTACAGTTGCGACAAAGCTGGACGCTTTCAGCACAACGCGGGCCGGCACCCTTTGCATGGCAGCATTAGCCGTTGTCAGTAGCACATATTGTTCCGGCATTCCATGCACCAAGCCTGCAAGGGTTGCCATGCGGGTCGCTGAAATATCTGCATTGGGAGATACACGGTCATAGGGCATACAGTCCCAGCTTGGGAATTGAACCACCGGAACATCAGGCGAAAAAAACCTCAAAGCGTCGACCAAGGCCGTCAAACGTTTATCGTCTCGTGCAATATGAACAACAGGCAAAGAACTTTGCTGCATTTCTTGCAAAATAAGCTGCGCATCATACCCTTCGGGGGCGCCGCCCACTGTAATTATTTTGTGTTTACTCATTCCGTCCTTGTCTGCGCTTCCTGCCCGATATTCAAAGGCCAAGTACAAGATTGTTTATATTATAGGCAAGCCCCCAGAAAGCCGTCAAAAATATGCTCAACCCCGCAATTAAAATAGTCCAAAATCGATACCACCAAAGGGTTCTATAGACCACATCAAAGACTGGAACAGCATCGCAGATACTGCGTGCCAACCGCAAACGCAAGTATGCCACGAATGTTACTGGAGCCATTAAAAAGAACAGGGCCTGAAGCGGCTCACTGTGATAAAAGAACCCCGTAAACCCGCAAAATCCAAATAAAAACCCACCCATAATTATTAAAAATAGTGACATATTCGGCGTATAGGCTGCGACAGTACGTCGGGCATGCAGTTGCAGGGAGATCAACAATTCACTTTGTTGCTCTTTGGATTGGGATTTAGCTTGTTGCAGCGTATGAAAGGGCACACTGAGAATGATCTGAGCGCTCATACCCCAAACGAGTATAACCAAGACCCAATACCAAAAACTGAAAAAAGATGTAAATTCTAGAACCTCAAATATTAACACATTCTCACTCGCATAAATGCTTCCTCACATCGATTTAAACTGAAATACTCAATACGCAAGCTGCCCGCAGAACTCAAAGACTTGTTCAGAGCATATATCCGTGGCATTTAGAGCTGCGTTATGGAGAAACCAATGCCATCAGATAACATCGCCCCTTTTCCAAAAACCCGCCTTCGGCGCATTAGGCAATCACCTGCAACACGCGCCTTAACGCGTGAACATAGTGTATCTGTGAGTGATTTGATTTGGCCAATCTTCATCTGTGACGGTGATAACGTTGAACAGCCCGTGGCATCGATGCCGGGGGTCGTGCGCCGCAGCGTCGACAAAGTCGTTGACGCGGCCAAAGAGGCTGCGGGTCTTGGCATTCCGGCAATTTGTTTGTTCCCCTATACCAACCCAAAATTAAAAACACCTGATTGCTCCGAAGCTTGGAACCCAGAAAACCTTTCAAACCGAGCCACCCGAGCGATTAAATCGGCGGGCCTAGACATTGCCGTGATGACAGATGTGGCTTTGGATCCCTATAATGCCAATGGCCATGATGGCTTGGTGGTGAATGGTGAGGTTGTCAATGACCTCACAGTGGAAGCGTTGGTCAAGCAAGCCCTATCGCAAGCAGAGGCTGGGGCAGACATTATTGGACCCTCAGATATGATGGATGGCCGGATCGGAGCAATCCGCTCGGCTTTGGAAGAGCATGATTTTCCGAATGTGCTTTTGCTGTCCTATGCAGCCAAATACGCAAGTGGCTTTTATGGCCCGTTTCGGGAGGCTGTTGGCGCCAGTGGAACCCTAAAAGGGGATAAGTCCACCTATCAAATGGACCCGGCAAACGGCCAAGAAGCGTTGCGTTTGGTTGCCAGAGACCTATCTGAAGGGGCCGATATGGTGATGGTAAAGCCCGGCATGCCCTATTTGGACATTTGCCACCGTGTAAAAGCGCAATTTGGCGTGCCCACTTTTGCCTATCAGGTTTCGGGTGAATACGCGATGTTACAAGCTGCTATTCAAAATGGCTGGCTCGACGGGGACAAAGTCGTTATGGAAAGCCTTTTGGCCTTCAAACGGGCTGGATGCGATGGAATATTAACGTATTTTGCTTTGGAAATAGCGCGCAAACTTGCCAAAACCTAACCAAATAACTCAAGGATAGTGACAGCAGGGTAATCCTCGCCTATAAATTACTCATAAATTGGGAAAACCCAGTCACACGAGCAGGTACAAAATGTTTAAACTTTTTTCGCGCCGGGCATTTGCGGCGTTATGCGTTGGTTCATACTTTGGCTTAGCTGCCTGTACTGGTGACAATTTTAGCACCGACATAATCAACGAAAATGCCATGAAAATAGATGCCCGCGTTGATGCAACGCTGGCTCAATTGTACTCGGATCATCCAAACATTAAAAACCTTGCGAATAAGTCATCCGGAATATTGGTTATGCCGCTTGTCACAGAGGCAGGCTTTGGTTTTGGCGGCTCTTATGGCCGCGGCGCGCTGCGCATTGGCAATGTAAGCGTTGATTATTATTCCACTGCATCAGCAGGATTTGGGTGGCAAGTCGGCGCCCAACAATATGCCCATGTGTTGTTCTTTATAACAGAGGATGCACTTCAGAGCTTCCGCTTTTCCCAAGGCTGGGCCGTCACAGGGGATATAGAATATGCATTCAGAGATCGCGGTGAAAACGTCAGAGCGGAAACCACGACTGCTTTATCGCCAGTTATTGCCGTAATATTTGGACAATCAGGGTTAAAAATTGGTGCAACACTTGAGGGCACCAAATACACCCGCATTATACCCTAGATTGCTCATGGTAAATTAACAGCATAAATAGCAGGTTTATCCTACCTCTACCATTGCGCCCAAGATACATGGTCTGTTATACATAAAATAACAAAATCTAGACTTTCATAGAGATGAGCGCTCCCCTTGACCGACACGCCTGAATTGCCTCCGACAGACGACGAACAGCCTGAAACAAGCAGCGCTTTTTCCGGCCCGTCCGTATCGATCACAGATGAGATGAAAAGCTCGTATCTTGATTATGCCATGAGCGTAATCGTGAGCCGCGCAATCCCTGATTTACGCGATGGTCTAAAGCCTGTGCATCGCCGAATTTTATATGCGATGCATGAAACCGGCAATAGCCACGACAAACCATATCGTAAATCAGCCCGGCCTGTTGGTGATGTCATGGGTAAGTACCACCCACACGGCGACGGCGCGATTTATGATGCGCTTGTGCGGATGGCCCAAGATTTTTCAATGTCTCTGCCATTGCTAGATGGCCAAGGTAATTTTGGGTCGATGGATGGTGATAACCCGGCGGCCATGCGCTACACGGAAGTGCGCATGGATAAACCGTCCGCCTATCTTCTTGCGGACATAGACAAAGACACGGTTGATTTTCAGGACAATTATGACGGCAAAGATCGAGAGCCCACAGTTCTGCCCTCTCGCTTCCCCAATATGCTTGTCAACGGGGCTGGCGGAATTGCTGTTGGGATGGCGACGAACATACCGCCGCATAACTTGGGCGAAGTGGTCACAGCAACACTTGCTTTGATTGAAGATCCTGACTTAAGCAGCGAAGATTTGATCCAATATGTGCCGGGGCCGGATTTTCCGACCGGAGGCCTAATGCTGGGCCGCTCTGGTGCGCGCAAAGCATATCTAGAAGGACGTGGCAGCGTTATTATCCGATCAAAGACACGGATCGAAGAACTGCGAAAAGATCGATATGCGATCATCATTGATGAAATCCCCTATCAGGTGAATAAAGCCTCAATGATTGAAAAAATCGCAGAGCAAGTCCGCGATAAAAAAATAGATGGCATTTCGCATGTCCAAGACGAAAGCGACCGAAACGGCGTGCGTGTTGTGATCGAATTAAAGCGGGATGCCACAGCCGAGGTGGTTCTAAATCAACTTTATCGCTTCACTCCGATGCAAACGTACTTCGGCTGCAACATGCTGGCTTTGAACGGGGGGCGTCCTGAACAATTGACGCTGCGCTCTTTCCTGACAAACTTCATTGATTTTCGCGAAGATGTCGTGGCCCGTCGGGTGGCATTTGAGTTGCGCAAAGCCCGCGAGCGCAGCCATATTTTATGTGGATTGGCTGTGGCTGTTTCTAACGTAGATGAAGTGGTTGCAACCATTCGGTCGTCTGCTGATGCTGCTGATGCAAGAGAAAAGCTAATGACCAGGCGGTGGCCAGCACAAGACATTGTCGAATATATCAAGTTGATAGACGATCCGACGCATAAAATTAATGACGATGGATCATATAATCTATCTGAAACACAGGCCCGAGCAATTCTTGAACTTCGCCTGCAACGTTTGACTCAGCTAGGGGTAAAAGAAGTCACTGACGAACTTCAGGCCTTGGCAAAGAATATAATTGATTATCTCGAAATACTCAGTTCACGAGACCGTATAATGCGGATCATCAAAGATGAGCTTGAAGATGTCCGAGAAAAATTTTCCGTTCCACGCCGCACCGAAATTATCGAGTGGTCTGGCGATATGGAAGATGAAGATCTCATCGAGCGCGAAGATATGGTGGTGACCGTAACGGCTGCAGGCTATATAAAACGCACGCCGTTGGCCGATTTTCGTGCCCAGCGGCGCGGTGGCAAGGGGCTGTCAGGAATGCAAACAAAAGACGAAGATGTGGTCACCACGCTCTTTGTCGCAAACACCCATACACAGCTTTTGTTTTTCACCACCGATGGGATGGCCTATAAACTCAAGACCTGGCGGCTTCCGCTTGGGGGCCGCACAGCGAAAGGAAAAGCTGTCGTCAATATTCTTCCTATTCCAACCGGCGTCTCTATTGCGGCTATTATGCCGGTTGATGCGCCTGAGGCCGAATGGGAAAATCTTCAGATTATTTTTGCCACATCCGCCGGCGATGTTCGCCGTAATGCCCTATCAGATTTCACCAATGTGCGGGCAAATGGAAAAATTGCGATGGATTTGCCGGAAAATGTAGAGTTGGTAAATGCACGGATCGCCAATGAAGATGATGATGTCATGCTGGTTACAAATTCCGGCCGTGCAATTCGGTTTTCCACAACCGATGTCAGAGTTTTCAAAGGCAGAAAATCAACCGGCGTCAGAGGCATCCGCCTGTCAGGCGAGGACCGCGTGGTGTCTATGTCGATTATTCGGCATTTCATCGCCACTTCGGATGAACGTGCCGCCTATTTGAAAATGCGCCGCGCAGTGGCTGGTATGACGGATGACGAAGAAATCACTGACGAAGATGACAGCAATGCACACGCAACCATAAGCCCTGCACGCTATGCCGAAATGTCAGCCGAAGAAAACCTCATCCTAACTATTTCTGCAGGCGGGTCTGGCAAACTTTCGTCAAGCCATGACTATCCTGTGCGCGGGCGTGGCGGCATGGGTGTTGCGGCTATGGACAAAGCCATGCGCGGCGGCGATTTAGTTGCAAGTTTTCCTGTTGATATAGAAGATCAAATTATGCTGGCCACATCCAAGGGTCAGTCCATACGCGTCCCCGTAGAAGGTATTTCTTTTCGGTCGCGCAGCGCTGGGGGTGTGAAGGTTTTCAACACCGGCAGAGGTGAAGAGGTTGTATCAGTTGCATGGATAGCTGAACAAGCGGATGACCCTACAGACGAAGAGTAAATTCGTTTTGCTAAAAGTGCCCCAATAGCATTAAGAGCCAATAACAGCACTCTTATAGGTATACTTTTTCCCTTAAAAATACCCCTATTGGGCGTATACTTTACTTAAAGCTGATTGCACAATTGATCTATAGATTGTGTTCGTTTTATCTAAATGAGGTGTTTTAAACCTTACCCACAAAAAATGCATTAAAGCGGGACATTTAAACAGAGTAATTGAGTGGAAGGGATATTATGCAAAACTGGGATGATCTTAAATATTGTTTAGCCCTTGATGAATTTCGGACAATGACTGCTGCGGCTAAAGCACTTGGCACCAACACTGCAACTGTTTCACGCCGCATTGAAAGGCTAACAGAAGAAGCAGGCCAACCCCTGTTTATTCGGCAAAATTGCCACTGGATGGCAACAAGTCTGGGGCAAGAATTTTCTGCCGTAGCGCGACGTATTGAAGAGCGAATTCAAACTGCTGAGATAAATGCATCAACTCAACAAAAAAATTACAAGCTGCATATTACTGCGCCACAAACTATAATTGAAGCCTGTTTGCTTCCAGAAGCAGATAAGCTTTTAATCACCTACCCTCAATTGGAGATGAAGTTAGCGTCCACTCACGCAAGTTTGGCATTTGGCGAAACTGACCTTATTTTGTCTTTCTTAAAACCAGAAGAAGGTCGCATTTTCAGATTTAGAATTGGGCATCAAATATGCGGATTCTATCATGCAGCACGCTTTAAAAACAATCTACAAGGGTGGGTGGATGTTGATAGCGAAACCGGTCCTCGCCCAAAATTACAAAGTAATGTTGGCCCCCTAAATCAAAGCCCACGACTTACCGTTTCAAGTCTTTTAAACGCACATCAGCTTATTCGCACAATGCCGCTTTTGGCCTATTTGCCTTGTAGCTTTGCCGATAGTAAGCCCGATCTTATGCTTTATGAGCCTACTGGAAAAAATCAAAATGAAATCTGGGCTTCTTACCATTATACTCGAAAAAAAGACCCTGCACTAAAGCTGGCACGGGATTGGATCGAAAGTAGTCTGATGAAGAAATCGGCTCGCGTAGCTCAGGTCAATTACATGGCAGCAAGACCATAAAGATCAGAAAATTTATTTTTTAAATATTCCAGCAACGGTTCAACTGAAACCGCATTCCCACTGGCTGACGCGATCAGTTCAGCGGCCGGATAACGCCCTCCGTGTCTTTGAAGGCGCTGCTGCAGCCATGAAACAGCTGGTTCTAGGTTTCCAGAGCCAAGGTGTACATCGAGATCAGCTAAGTCATTTCTTAGCGCTTTAAAAAGGCATCCGGCATAAACATTACCTAAAGAATATGTTGGAAAATAACCAAACAGCCCTTCGGACCAATGGACATCCTGCAGAACACCATTTGAGGCTTTATCGACTTTGTAGCCAAAATCTGCTGCAAATCGGTCATTCCATGCGGCTTCTAAATCTGCGACCTCTAATGCACCAGACATCAGATCACGCTCTAGATCAAAGCGCAGCATGATATGCAGATTATACTGCAGCTCATCAGCCTCGGTCCGAATATAGCCATGCGACACCCGGTTAACAGCGTGATAGAAAACCTCTTCGTTTTCTATCCCAAAATCTCCAAACACGGCGCGCATGCGGCGGTATAAATGGCCTGTAAAAGCGCGGGATCGGGCCAATTGGTTTTCATAAATTCGGCTTTGACTTTCATGAACCCCCATTGAGCACCCTGCCCCAATCGGAGAAAATCCATATTCTGGATCAATATTTTGCTCATAACTTCCATGACCCACTTCATGGACGGTTGAGTAAAAGCAATTTAACGGGTCGCTTGGTTCAGTTCTTGTTGTGATCCGCACATCATTACCCGAGCCTGAACTAAACGGATGCACAGCTTTATCAATCCGCCCGCGTGAAAAATCATAGCCAAAACATTCCGCCAGTTCATGCGCTATCAGCATTTGCTGTTTAGGATCAAAATGTCCCTGCAAGGCTTTTGGCTGCGGGCAATCTAACACGGCTGAACGCAATTCCACCAACGGTGATCTGAGTTGATCGAACATGTCCATCAGAGCTGGGAGTTCTCCATCCGGCTCATAATCTTTCAGCAACGCTTCATAAGCCACTACAGCGCTGCCTTGAGCCAAGGCTTCGCCTTCCTGGCGGCGCAGTTGAATGACCTCAGAAAGAATGGGCGCAAAGGCCATAAAGTCATCTTCTGCCCGGGCTTTGGCCCAAATTTGATGAGATTTTGGGGTAATACGTGCCAATGCAACCGAAAGCTCAACAGGCACTTTTCGGGTCCGAAGAAGCGCGCGCTCAATCAAGCTCACTTGCCGTTTTTCAAGGGCCGTCAAAGCCTGCGATTGGGCAGTTGCTAACAAATCTTCTAGCTCACTCGAACTGCGCCGATCATGGAGCGCTTTTTCAAGTGCAGCAGATTCTTCAGCCCGGTCTTGCAATGCGCCTTTGGGCATGACTGTTTCTTGGTCCCATCCAAGTCGCGTTGCAATTTTAGCGAGGGCTTCTGTTTGATATTGATAATCCATTAAATTTGAAAAAGCAGTCACAGGTTAAATTCCTTTTACCGATTGTTGTGGAGGGTAAGCAGCCAAAAACCGTGCACGCAAAATTAAAACCCAAAGAACAACTGCTCCTAATTGATGTACGATAGCGATGTGCCAAGGGGCCGCATATAAGACGGTTGTAATGCCCAAAACCATTTGCAGGCTCATCATTGCAAGAACTGCATTGAAGGCAAATCTAACCATTGCATTTCCTGATGACCGCGAGCGCCGCCAAGCAATGACGCCCAAGACGAAAACGCCGTAACCGGCTATGCGATGCATAAATTGAACCAGTCCATCGTCTTCAAAAAAGTTGCGCCACCAAGGGTTGAGCAAAAACGAGTCCGATGGAAAAAACTCTCCAGCCATCAGGGGCCAGTCAATATAATTGCGCCCAGCATCTATGCCCGCCACCAGCGCTCCAATAAGAATCTGCAGAAATGTGAAATGCAGTAGTCCCGTTGAGAGTGAAAACAAACGTCCCTCTCGGCTGCGTCGCCGCTGGATTAAATCACTCTCGCGTTCGCTCAGATGAAGTAGAAACCAAGCAATAAAACCTAAGATTACAAAGGCCAAGCCCAAGTGGGTCGCCAAGCGGTAGCTGGCAACATCCAGCATCGTTCCAGAAAGCCCACTTGAGACCATCCACCAACCGATTGCACCTTGTGTTCCGCCCAGAGCCCCCAGAAACAGTAATTTGGGCGTCCAGCCTGTCGGAATTTTCTTTGTAAAAAACAAAAACGCAAATCCGATGGCCCAAACCAGGCCAACCACACGGCCCAATTGCCTATGGCCCCATTCCCACCAATATATAACTTTAAAGCTCTGCAGGCTCATACCTTTGTTCTGCAGCTGGTATTCTGGAATTTGTTTGTATTTTTCAAACTCCTCAGACCAGTCTTGTTCGGACAAAGGCGGAAGAGCTCCGCTCACCGGCCGCCATTCTGTTATACTTAATCCGCTATCAGTTAACCGAGTAAGACCTCCAACAAGGATCATCATCACTACCAGCAAGAATAGTAAGATGAGCCATAAGCGCAAAATAGACCGGTTCGCCTGCCCGCGACCTCGGTCAATTATTCCGGTTGCTTTGTTTACCGGTGACGAGGCTTCAGTCTCGGCGGCAACATCTTCAAATATTGATCTCTTACGGGTCATGCGGGTTCAGGCTTTCTATTATTTCCAACTAAAGAGTAGAGCGCAGACATATAAGCTTCAAGTCATTCACCCCGTTCTTTCCACCTTACAATTTGTCGCAACATGCCATGAAATATTTGTACATCCGCCCGAGTCAAAGGCAAACGGGACCACATATTGCGAAGATTTAACTTCATGCCCTGCGCCTTGGTCTCAGGAAAGAAAAACCCGGCCGTTTCCAATCTCTGCTCAAAATGCTCTGCGAGTTTCTCAACATCTTGGACCGCGGCCCAGTCGGTGCCAGCCAATTCCATTCTTTGATTTTCGATCTGGCCTTGAGCGCGCCGCCATTCATAGGCCAGCAGCAATACACATTGCGCCAAATTGAGCGATGGAAACTCTGGATTGACCGGCAAGGTAATGATTGCGTTTGCCACAGCAACATCTTCGTTTTGCAATCCAGCCCTTTCAGGGCCAAACACAACCGTCACTTTTTGTCCAGAAGCGATCAACTCTGCCGCCTTCTCCATTGCGGCTTGCGGCGCATAAACCGGCTTTGTGAGGCCGCGGCTTCGGGCCGTTGTGGCAAAGACAAAATGTCCATCACCACTGGCGTCTGCAACGGTTTCAAAATGGCCCGCTTCATCCAAAACGCGCCCCGCACCACTCGCCATTGCAATGGCTTTTGGGTTTGGCCAACCATCCCGGGGGGCAACAACCCGCATTCTATCTAGACCAAAATTAAGCATGCCTCGCGCAGCAGCGCCAATGTTCTCACCCATTTGTGGGCGGACAAGGATAAAGGTTGGTTGTGGATGCAAACTGGTCATTGGGTCACCATTTGAATGTATGCAGCTCATCTATGCTAGAAAACCTGCCCTGAAAAGCCCTTTGGAGACCATAAGCCATAGCCATTTACGAAATTTAAGATTATGGAAGTTTAAAACTGCTATCAGGAACTTTCAGATGATGGACCAAGAGCACCCACAGGTTTATTTGATCACTCCAGGCGACTTCGAACTTTCCCGTTTTGGTGATCAATTGGGCAATGTCCTGGATGGCAATGAAGTGGCCTGCGTGCGGCTTGCTCTGACCACAAAAGACGAATTAGAGATTTCCAAAATCGCAGATAGCCTGCGCGATATTTGTCATGCTCGTGATGTTGCGCTGGTGATCGAAAGCCACATTATGCTGGTCGAGCGTTTGGGGCTTGATGGGGTTCATTTATCTGATGGTGCGCGCGCAGTTCGAAAAACACGTGACGCTCTGGGTAAAGAGGCCATTGTTGGTACATTTTGCGGCACTTCAAAACATGATGGAATGTCCGCAAGCGAAGCAGGTGCTGACTATGTTAGTTTTGGTCCGGTGCAAAACACCAAACTAGGCGATGGCCAGGTGGCGGACATCGATCTTTTCGCATGGTGGTCAGAAATGATTGAAGTGCCTGTCGTCGCAGAGGGGGCGCTCAGTATTCCTACAATGGCCAATTTGCGCAAAGTCACTGATTTTGTTGCCCTGCAAGACGAAATTTGGCGCGAAGACAACCCATCGGAAGCTTTGAGCGCCTATATCACGGCGATGACTTCAACCGGCTAGTTGCCTGTTGGTGGGCGCTGCTCACCTGACTTTGCAGGTGCTTTGACAGGTCTTTTCGGGATGAAAAATCTGCAATCGCAACGGGCGGTGAAAAGATAACCTCAACCCTGCCTTGGCGCCACGTGCTGAGGGTCAGCAGAAAGTGGGAATCAAAAGCCATATCACCCCACCAACCATAAAATCGGTCATCACATCCCTTCGGGGCTTTGTACACCACGCTCACAGGTTGAACATATATATCGCTTTTTAGGTTTTGCTCGAATAAAGCCGCAAAAAGCGTTGATTTAAAAGGCAAAACCTGCCGCCCGTCGGTTGAGGTGCCTTCTGGGAAAAACAGTAATTTATGTCCCATTTGTAAGCGCGATGAAAGCATATCGCGTTGCAATTTGGCTTGCTGCCTGTCACGCTTTATGAAAACTGTTCCGGCTGCACGCGCCAGCCACCCGATACCAGGCCAGGCGGCAACTTCAGACTTTGACACAAAATACACTTGCTGCGTGGCATTCAAAGTAAAGATATCAAGCCAAGACGAATGGTTGGCAACGACAGCGCCGTTATTGGTCATGGCTCGGCCAAAAATATGCTGATTTATGCCCATAATGCGCAGAGATATTTTACAGACGGCTTGGTTCAGAAAGGGCGTTATCGGCCGATTGTGACCAAATAGGGGTTTTTCAAAAATACGCAGCAGGAGTAAGATCAAAAGCCCACCAAAGATAACAACGAACATCGGCACAACGCGTATTATAACTATGATCCACCCCATAAACGATATTTCATTTATGTTTAGATCGCCGTGTGAACTTCGCCACGTTGTCATGTCAATATCTCAGCTTTTGAATAAATATTTTTCTGCCGGCCATTCATACGCTCGATATCTAAAACCAAACATACGTCAATTGTATTAAAGTCATAATCAATAAATGCATTTTGCCCGACAAACCCGCCCAATCGCAGATAGGCTTTAATCAAGGCGGGAATTTCCAATACGGCTTTACGGCGGTCCAAATTTTCCGGTGGGATCAAATCCATGATCTGAGCATGAGGCGCTTTGGCTTCTATCCTTAATTCGGGCGGAGCAAGATGGCGCTGATGTAAAAGACTAAGCGGAGCAGCAAACGCATTTGCATCTGTGCCATGAAAGCTTGCCACCCCAAACAAAATTTCTATTTTCTCTGCAAGCACGAATTCAGACAGACCTTTCCACAGATGATAGAGCGCTGTTCCGCCTCTGTAATCGGGATGCACACAGGATCTGCCAAGTTCTAACAATTTACGGCCAGACCTTTTTAATTTTGAAAGATCATACTCGTCCTCTGAGTAAAACTGCCCAAGCTCCTGGGCCTTTTCATCTGTCATCAAGCGATAAACCCCCACAACACCGCTTTTGCAGTCACTTTGTTTTGTCTGATCTACCAAAATCAGGTGATCAAAATAGGGATCAAAACGATCCCGCTCTAAACGGTTTTCATGGTCAACAAGGTTTCCGCACCCACCAAGTTCGGAAATAAAGACATCATACCTTAGCCTCTGAGCCGCCAGAAACTCTTGTTCTGTTTTCGCAAATTTAACAGTGAACTCAGGCGAAGTTACCAAGGAATTACCCTTTTTTAGATGCTCTCTCTAGCCAAGACACTCTTTCTTGACAAGATAAGACCAGATTAAAACCCACGAATTACAACTCAGGGTTGTTTTTTGAAAATTATTCTTTAAAAAGAACCTGAATTAAAACAATGCGTGATCCGTCAATGACTATTTTTCCAACTTCGGTAAAGTTCACGGTGATCCGATTACCAATCCGTGATTGCACCTGCCCAATCCCCCAATCTGGCTGTGACGGGTGTTTCACCATCATCCCCGGTTCCAAGAAGTTATTCAAATTATCCAATTCACATACCCTTAGAAATTTCTTTCCACAATGAAACATGATCCTTTACAACTCGCAACATTAATTGGGTCCAGAATTTGCCATGACCTCGCAAGCCCGATAGGCGCTGTTAAAAATGGCCTTGAATTGCTCCATTTATCTTCTGAAAATTCTAGGGGGCCTGAAATCTGTCTCATTGAGGAAAGCAGCGAAAATGCCATCGGTCAGGTAAATTTTTTCCGCATTGCTTTTGGCATGGGGAGTAAACACGCGGAACTTTCCCCCGACAGAGCCCGAAACATACTGTTCCCCTTGTTCAATGGCTCTCGTGTAGTTTTGAGCTGGTCCATTGAAACGAACATCACACGGATTGAAGCGCAGGCTATTTTCCTTTCTATTCTTTGTCTGGAAACAGCAATGCCGCTGGGTGGGGAAATCCATATAAGCAGGCAAAAGGATAAAACCACTGTAAAGGGATCTTCGTCCAATTTTTCCCAAAATCCAGAGCTTTGGAACAGCTTACTGCAGCCTTCAAAAAGGCACGATATTGCGCCTGCACATGTTCATTTCCTGTTGCTGCCTTTGATCTGCCAACAGATGGAAAAGCCTATAAACCTAGATCAATCCACCGAAAATAAAGCCGTTTACATCAGGTTCTGACGGAGCCATTTCCAGAAACCAGGTATTTGAAACTTGTCAATTGCTCTGTCCCAACCGGACCGCGGGCATGCATTTTTCCTGTCGCAATGCCAATTTCTGCACCCATCCCAAACTCTCCACCATCGGCAAACTGGGTGGATGCATTATGCATTAAAATTGCACTGTCAACGCGTTCGAAAAAGTGGCGCTTTGCGGCGTCATCTTCGGTCATGATACAATCAGTATGATTTGAACCATGGGTTCGGATATGCGCAATGGCCTGATCAATATCACGAACTGAGCGCGCTGCGATTGTACTGGCCAGATATTCTTTGCCCCAATCTTCCACTGTTGCTTCTTTGGTGCCCGCAATATGGCTTAAGTCTTCATTAGCACGCACTTCAACACCAACCTGGATCAAAGCTGAGATAACTTCTGCGCCCAAGCCATCCACAAGGTCTTGATGGATCAATAAACATTCTGCTGCTCCGCAGATGCCAGTTCTACGTGTTTTAGAATTTAGCACAACATCCAAAGTTTTTCCCGCATCAGCGTGCTTGTCGATATAAATATGAACGATGCCTTCCAAATGCGCAAAAACAGGAACCCGTGCTTCGCTTTGCACCAAGCCGACCAGTCCCTTGCCACCGCGCGGCACAATCACGTCAACCGTGTCTGTCATGGTCAGCATTTTTTGAACGGCTGCGCGATCACGGCTTGGTACGAATTGAATAGACGCCTCGGGCAAATCCGCTTCTTTCAGCCCAGCAACCAGACAGGTATGAATAGCCTGAGAGCTGTGAAAGCTTTCCGAACCGCCGCGTAAAATAACCGCATTGCCCGATTTAAGGCACAGCGCTCCGGCATCCGCAGTCACGTTGGGACGGCTTTCATAAATCACCCCAATCACCCCCAAAGGTGTAGAGACCTTTTTGATCGACAGCCCATTAGGACGATCCCATTGATCAAGCACTTTTCCGACAGGATCAGATTGCTGGGCAACCGCCGTTAAACCGTCAACGATACCCTTGATCCGCGCCTCATCTAGCAACAAGCGATCCATCATAGCGTCGCTTAAGCCCTTTTGCCGCCCGTATTTTAAATCCTTGGTATTTTCGCCAATGATCCATGTGCGCCGATCCCAAACAATCTTTGCGGCGGCCTCTAGAGCCAAGGTCTTTTGACGATCTTGTGCATATGCAAGCTGGGCTGCGGCCGCTTTTGCCTGTGTTCCAATGGCTTGCATCACTTTATCAATATCGTTCATTCTTACGCCCTTATATCTTTATGTGGCCATATCATTTCGGTGCACCAAAGCTGCACGTCCAGGATAGCCCAAAACCTTTTCAATTTGTGAGCTGCGCAACCCAATAAGAGCGCGCGCTTCTGCTGATGTATATCCGCTTATACCCTGACCTATTTCGCGCCCTGTCTGGTCACAAATAACCACCACATCACCGCGAAAAAACTTGCCTTTCACATCGGTAACTCCCGCAGGCAAAAGGCTTTTGCCAGTGCCTAGGGCTTTTACGGCACCGTCATCAATAGCAATTTGGCCCATCGGTTTTAGCGATGCAATCCAGCGTTTTCTGGCCGTATGCGGATCAAGCTGTGCCCCGAACCAAGTGGCCGGCGCATCATCCACCAAAGCCTGCAGAGGATGCAAGCGCGATCCTTTTGAGATCACCATGATGCAGCCCGCCGCTGTGGCCGTTTTGGCAGCCATGAGCTTTGTTTTCATGCCCCCCTTCGAAAGACCAGATCCTGCATCACCAGCCATGGCTTCAATTTCGGGAGTAATCTCATCTATTTTTTCAATCAGTTTTGCAGATTTATCCAAATGGGGGTTTTGACTATAAAGACCATCAACGTCCGAGAGTAGAATTAAATGGTCTGCCCCAATTGTAACCGCAACCTGAGCTGCAAGCCTGTCATTATCCCCATAACGAATTTCGTCTGTCGCCACGGTGTCGTTTTCGTTGACGATCGGAACAACGCCCAAGCCAAGAAGAGTTTCAATGGTTGCGCGCGAATTGAGATAGCGGCGGCGGTTCGAGCTATCCTCTAGGGTGACAAGGATCTGTGCAGTTTTAATATCATGTGGGGCCAGCACTTCTTCATAGGCCTGCGCCAGGCGGATTTGCCCCACGGCAGCAGCAGCTTGCGACTGCTCCAGCGCCAGATCATTGGCGGGAAGGTCAAGCACCCTGCGGCCCAGCGCAATGGATCCAGAAGACACAAGAACCACATCAACGCCCATTTTTTTGAACCGTGACACATCCGAGGCAAGCGAAACCAGCCAGTCGCGTCGCAAAACACCGCTCTGCGGCTCGACCAACAACGCCGATCCGATCTTTATCACAATCCGCTTTGCAGAGCTTAGGGCCGCCATGTATCCTGCCCCTCATCCGTCAGTTCAGGTTCGGCCTTTGCCCCGTCAATCACCGCACGCAAAGCGCGCAGTACATCGCTTACACCTTCACCGCTCACACCCGACACCAACAACACCTCACCGCCGCTAATCTGTTCCAGCTCGGCCTTAAAGAAGGATTGCTCTTCTGCATCCAAAGCGTCAATTTTGTTCAATGCGGTGATGCGCGGTTTTTCGGCCAGTGCCCCGCCATAGGCGGTCAGCTCGTGGATTATTGTTTTATAATCCGTCAGAAAATCACCGGCGGTCCCGTCCACCAGATGCAGCAGAACAGAGCATCTTTCAACATGACCTAAAAACAAATCTCCCAGCCCGCGACCTTGGTGCGCTCCGTCGATCAAGCCGGGAATATCGGCCATGACAAATTCGGTATTATCAATCCCAACCACGCCTAAATTCGGATGCAGCGTGGTAAAGGGATAATCCGCAATTTTAGGGCGGGCGTTGGATGTGGCCGCCAAGAAAGTGGATTTTCCGGCATTGGGCATGCCGAGCAAACCGGCATCCGCAATCAGCTTTAACCGCAGCCAAATGGTGCGCTCGATGCCTTCTTGTCCGGGATTTGCCCGCCGCGGTGCCTGATTGGTCGCCGATTTAAAATGCAGATTGCCAAACCCGCCGTTGCCGCCTTTGGCAAGAACAATCCGATCACCAATATTGGCCAGATCTGCAATAACGGTTTCTTGATCTTCATCTAAAATCTCGGTTCCTGCCGGCACCCGCAAAATGATATCACCGCCAGTGGCGCCAGAACGTTGCTGGCCCATGCCCGGCCGGCCATTATCGGCAAAGAAATGTTGCTGATAGCGAAAATCAATTAATGTATTGAGACCATCAACAACTTCGGCAATAACCGACCCGCCATTGCCGCCATCGCCCCCGTCAGGGCCGCCATATTCGATATATTTCTCGCGGCGAAAGCTGACCGCACCGCCGCCGCCGGAACCGGATCGGATGTAGACCTTTGCCAAGTCAAGAAATTTCATTATTGCCTCTTGGGGTTATGCTCAACAAGCCAATAGTTAAACTTGGCCCAAGGCTCAAGCCTTTGGCGCAATTTAAAAGGCGCACAGCGCTGCGCGCGATAAGCTATATTCGAAGACCTCTTCTTTCTTTTCACGTGCCGCTGATTGCCCAAGCGCGCGGCCAGTATATTCAAAACCTACTTTGCGCAGAACGCGGCACGAGGCCGGGTTATCATGAAAATGATCTGCGATCACTTCCTCTCGGTCAAAGCGGCAAAAGCAATCTTTCAAAAATGCCCGCACGGCTTCGGTGGCATAGCCCTGCCCCCAATAGGCAGGACCAAGAAAATACATAAGGCTTTTATCCGGCCCAACGCCAATACACCCAATGAGCTGCCCATCCGTTTTGAATATCCCCAAACGGTACCCCAATTGACCATTATAGGCAGAAGCTTCAATCCAAGCGGCTGCATCGTGAACCGGCCAAGGAACGGTGGCGCGCATAATCATCGGCGCAACTTTTTGATCTCCGCCAATACGGGCAATATCTGTTACGTGATCAGCATTTAAACCCCGCAATATCACTCTAGGGGTGTCGATCATGATCGGATTATTCAAAAGCCATTCGCGCCGCGTTAACACATGTTCACATGACGTTACTGGCGCACTGCGTGCACGCGACCAATACCGTGCAGTGCCAAGCTGTTTCATCCCGCATTTTGCCAACACGCTTCGAGAGGCCGGATTATCATCCCAAACACCAGCATAAATCACGTCCCAAGCGTATCTTTGAAACCCATATGCAATCAGCGCCTTTGCCACTTCGCTGGCATAGCCTTTCGCCCAGTGATCCGGACGCAAAAGATACCACAGCGTCGCTTCGTTTAGGCCACCAGTTCCGATAAATTCATTACCTGCAAAAATACACCCGGCAAACCCTTTGCCCGCCTGCAATTTTTGCATGCGCTCAATCACCTGATCACGATCTGGTGGGAAGATCCATGTGCCCGTGTTTTTAGAAACCTCCCAAAAAGACATCAGCGCCATGACCTGATCAATATGCGCTGGATCATTCTCAAATGATCCTTAACCGTTCGGTTTTAATGCCCCGTGCCATCAGATGCTCCTTTTCTTCGCACCAACCGGTAACGCGTAATAGGTGATTTTTCACTGCGCGCTGCTGATTTCTCCATGTCTTTTTCAAACGGCTCAAACCCGGCTTTTTCAAGCACCCTTTGCGAGGCAGGATTGTCATCAAAACAGCTTGCTTGGATTTTTCCTGCCCGATAGCGCTCAAAGATAAAGTCACAAAACGCGCGCAGGGCTTCGCTCATAATGCCCTGCCCCCAAGCCTTGGGATCAAGCGCATAACCGATGCCGATATCATCCTCTTGCCCCTGTGTGGACGAATAAAACCCGATCATGCCCAGCACAGTGCCGGCTGGATCGGCAATATGGAACCATCCATTCCACCCACCGCGCCAACGTCCATTTTCTACACGCTCTTCAATAAATTCAATGTCCAGCGGATGCGGAAAACTTCCCAGATTTCGAGCCACCTTTTGTTGTGCGATGATGGCATGGATGGCCGCCATGTGGTGCGCTTCATTGGGGTGGATGCGCAGCCGTTCGGTTTTAATCTCAACCGGATTTAAAAAATGCCACTGCTCAGGGGTTAGATACATTTGTTGCAGCGGCAAATCCTTGTCCTGCGCAAGATTATAGCGCAGGATTGGCGCCGCTTTAGGGCCAAAACCCAGTTTACGCAGAACATTGGCCGAGCGCTCATTACCGATAAAATAACCAGAGGCCAGCGGCCCTGCCGCCGGATCTCTAAAATACGAGTCTAGTACGGCGCGGCCCGCTTCGCTCATTAATCCCTGCCCCCAGCGCTCCTGCGCCAGCCAATAGCCAAACTCGCGCTCTAGACCAATGGTGCCGATATACCGCCCGTCCAAGGTGATCGCCCAGACGGCCTTATCGGGATCCTTTTGCATTTCGCTGAGCCAGTCCACCGCATCCGCCCGAGAATAGGGATAGGGCATACGTGCCAGCCAGTGCGCCACATCATGGGTGATCCGTGGCGCTATTTGATCTGCATCTGAATTTTGCGGCGGGCGAAGAATAAGCCGCTCTGTTTCAATAATCTTGGGTATCATCGTTTTCATCCAATTTAGATGTTTTGGGGATCGCCCCCTAGTTTTAACCTTAATCCTTTGGCCCAATCTGGCCGCTTAAGCGCATAAAGCGTGTTTGGCGCTGCAGCCGCGCGCGCCTTTGATGTGGCCTCGCCCTGCCCGGTCACTTTAAAGCCAGCTTTTTCAAGCACCCTGCCCGAGGCCGGATTGTCGTTAAAATGATCTGCAGTAATTTCAGCGCACTGAAAACGCTCAAAGATAAAATCAACCATCGCCCGAACGGTTTCCGTGGCATAGCCATGACCCCATAATTTGGGATCAATGAAATATCCGATGCTTACCGGATCGTAGAAAAAGCCGAAAACACCCCTTACATTTTCAGATTGCTCAATTGCAAATATCGTCCCGATCTTTCCCCGCCAGCGGTCTTTTTCGTAACGCTTTTCCAGATGTGATAGCTCAAGCGGATGCGGCACACCGCTGAGCATCTGCGCAACTTCTTTCTACGCAGCAATCGGATATAGCGCCTCGGCATCTTCGGGCATTACCGGCCGGATGCGCAGCCGTTCGGTTTTAATCTCAACCGGATTTAAAAAATGCCACTGCTCAGGGGTTATCGCGACTTTGCGATGCAAGGTTTTACGGCCCAAGGATTTGGAATACTCTTCTTCAACCGGGCCTTTATTACCGAACCCCAGTTTATAAAGGACAGCAGCCGACCGAGCGTTTTCAATGAAATAGCCCGACATCAAAGGCCCCGCTGCAGGGTTTTTAAAATAGGCGGCAACGACAGCGCTTGCGGCTTCGCTCATCACGCCCTGCCCCCAATGCGCAGGGGCCAGCCAGTAGCCAAGATCAGGCTTGATGCTAATGATGCCCAGAAATTGGCCTGCACGGGTGATGGCCCAATACCCATGGGGCGATGCTTTGACATGGTCTATAAACCACTGCGCATCTGCCCCGGTATAGGGATGCGGCACCATGCTAAGCCATTTTGCCACCGCAAAATCGCTTACGCCGCGAATGATATCATCCTTATCTTTGTCCTCAATCGGGCGCAGCACCAACCTTTCGGTTGTTAAAATATGTTCCATTAAATTTATCCATTGATTTGAAAGGTCTTTAAATATGTCCACGTTGCAACGGTCGCATTGCGGGCCACGCAAAACGCTTCGGCATCACCGATATAGGCAAATCCGCAATTGGTCAGCACCCGCGCCGAGGCAGGATTATCCTGAAACACCGCTGCAAAAATTGTTTCGTTCTGCAGCGGGTTGGCCGCCAGCAAACTTGCGGTCACTTCGGAGGCAACGCCTTTGTTCCAAAACGCAGGCGCAACCCAATAACTCAGCTCGCTTTGGTTTTTGCTCAACCGATCCAGCGATAAGAGACCCAGAACTTCTGATAGTCCCGATTTCACGCCGTCAATCGCCCAGATGTCCTGCTCGCGCTCTGGTGACAAAGCGCGCGCGATCATAGCTTCGGTTGCCCCCGCCGGCATTGGATGCGGGATCGCCGGTGTCATCCGCGCCACACGCTCGTCTTTGGTGTAAAACTCGACCAGACCTGCGTCCGAGCGGCGCAAAGGGCGCAGATCAAAGCGGTCGGTGGTTACGAAAGGCTGGTTGGTAATCTGTTCCAGTTTCATCAAAGTTCTCCATTCATCAAAGCGTAGCCAACAAAAGCCACAGTCAAAGCCGCCAAACACCACATCAGATAGCGTTCCGACGGGGTCCCGATGAGCAATCTTGCAATACGATCTCCAAAGAAAGTCCAAACAGGATGGCAAATAATCTGAATACCCATCAATGAAAGCGCAATAATCGCTGTGGCAGTAAGCGTTGGTGTGCTGGGGTCAACAAAATTGGTAAATCCCGCAACGATCATCGCCCATGCTTTTGGGTTCAAAGGATGCACCCAAAGACCTGCCACAAAACCGGGGGCATTCGCAGTGTCTTTATTGACTGACAAACGCATATTAGCGACCCGCCATGCCAGCCAGATAATATAGGCAGCAGAGACATATTTAAGCAGCACAAAAAGCAGTGGAACCTGATCTGCAAGGCTCATTAGACCAAAGCCGATCGGCCAGATAATCAGCTGTTTGCCCAGCACCACGCCCGCCACAAAGGGAAGCGCTGCACGGAACCCATAGCGCGCACCGGTTGCCAACATTGCCATGTTGGCAGGACCGGGAGTGGCCACTTGCGAAAACGCAAAAGCTACAAAACTGATGATACCAACGCTCATGTTTCCACCTGTTCTGGGTGTATCCCCAAAATGAAAAAGGGACCGGCGGTTTCGCCGATCCCTTTAAAACTTTAAACCTAAGGTTTCGGCTATTCAGCGGCCTCCATTGCAGGAAGCACGGAAATAAAGGTGCGGCCTTTGAAGCCTTTGTGAAATTTCACATTGCCTTCTACGGTCGCAAAAATAGTGTGGTCTTTTCCCTGACCAACGCCGTTGCCCGGCCACCATTTGTTGCCGCGTTGACGCGCGATGATATTTCCAGGAATAGCGTGCTGCCCACCATAGAGCTTGACGCCAAGACGGCGACCATCAGAGTCGCGACCGTTACGGGATGAACCGCCTGCTTTTTTATGTGCCATGGGTGCGTACTCCTCTTACTTGGCCAGTTCTTTGGCTTGATCAATCCAGCCTTCGCGCTCAATCTTGCCTTTGAATGACAGTTGCTCGTCTATAGCAGCAACATCTGCATCCGTCCATGCTGCAATTTGCGCATAAGATGTAATGCCGGCTGCATTTAGCTTTTTCTCTAATGCCGGTCCGACACCAGATAATTTTTTCAGATCGTCAGATGCCGCCGGGGCCGCTTCTGCTTTTGCAGGCTTAGCAGCTTTTTTCGCTGCTGGCGCTTTCGTGGGCGCTGGCGCTTTTTCCGCCTTGGCTTTTGCCGGCTTTTTGGCTGGCGCTGATGGCGCCGCAGCTGGCACTGAGCCAGCCCCTAAAGCGGCCTTTACGCCTGATGCATCTGCGCCAGAGGCCAAAATGTCAGTGATTTTAACCAAGGTCAGCTTTTGCCGATGGCCTTTGGTGCGCTGCGAGCTGTGCTTGCGGCGGCGTTTTACAAAGTTGATGACTTTGTCGGCTTTGATCTGATCGATCACCTCAGCCTGTACGGCTGCGCCTGACACCATTGGTGTGCCCAGCACTGGCTTTTTGCCACCCAGCATCAAAATGTCGTTAAATTGAACTTTTTCACCTGCATCAGCGGCCAGCTTTTCAACCCTCAGCATATCGCCAGATTGAACTTTATATTGCTTACCGCCGGTCTTTAGGACCGCAAACATGTGTCTTTCCTTTTGGTTTCGCGTTCTGCGGCCCCCTATATCAGGGCGTTTCGGCCATATGGCCACCTCGAACAGCGCGTCTTTAAAACGTTATTACAAGAATTGGCGAGCCATAGCCCGCCAACAGAGCGCGCTTATCCGGCACTCGCAAAAGAAAGTCAAGGACTTTAACAGATAACAGGTCACAAATCCCGCGCTTCTAATGCCGACGCAAGTAGTTTGCCCAATTGCCCTGCGCTATCAGTTGCAACCGCATTGAAACTTTCAAATAATGCGTGGTTCAATGCCTTGCCAATAGATGAATTTTGAAACGCCAGATAATCTGATAGCTCTGCGTCGCTGAGCGGCCGGTAAGCCATATAGACATAGCCCAAAACCCATTTGTCTATTTCAGCGCGCAGACTATCTTTATCCCGCGCAATAAGTTCAATGATTTGATCCTGATTTATGCCCAGTTCATCGGCCTCAGCCAAGCCAGATAAAAATGCAAAACGCGCCGCAAAAGCTCCGGACAGGTTATATTCTGTCAACCCCATTTCCTCAGCAGCGCTTTGCAATATCTCTGCACGTTCATCTTTTGCTTGCAGCGCGTCCTGCGCAATAGAAATCGCCATTTCTTCAACTGCATCATTCGAAATTGCAACGCGGCCCGTGGTTTCAAGTTGGCCCACGAGCACCCCAAGTGGAGTGCGATAAAAATCCAACGCAAGCTCGGCATCAGCTTTAGCTAAGGCAGCCCTTAACCCTTTAAGCAGCTGTCTCTTAATTGAAGCCTCTGCATAAAGCGCATCAACAGCGCTATCAAAATTATTTCTAACGCTGTTTTTAAGATACATTTCAGCGGTCGTTTCGGCTTCTTCCAATCCCTCTTGGCGCATGACCGCCACAACCTCATCCATATGCAGCGCTGCATAAAGCTCTTGGTAGATGTCCGCATAAACAGGCCGCGTAACAAACAAAACAGTTGCAGTAATGAGAGCAAAAATGCGCATTGCGATATCCTAACTAATTTATTTCTAAGCTAGAATAATTTTACCCATCTTCAACAGAAAAATAGAGAAGGAAATTGGGGCCAGACATCGTCAGCGATATTTGAACGATTACCGAAATCAAAACACGCAAAGCATCAAAAAATCTCTGCTGTCTCATGTCCACTCCCTGGTGGTTATGATGAGCCAGAAACCCTCTCTTAGCAATTTACGCTATTTTGGACCCATAAGCGCTGATCCCAGACAGCATATGGCGGACAGACAGGGATTCGAACCCTGGAGACGGTCTCCCGCCTACACACTTTCCAGGCGTGCGCCTTCGACCACTCGGCCACCTGTCCACTAGCCTGCCTTTTAGCTGTTACGGCAGGCTAAAAGCAAGGCATCTTCGTTGAATAACTTAAAAAATTATGCATCGAAATGCAAATGCACCCGCCGGTTTAGCTGACCCTTTTTTTCAACTTTGCCAATTCTAACCCGCCCTATTTCACTTGTGCGGGCCACATGGGTGCCGCCGCAGGGTTGCAAATCAACGCTGCTCTCATTTGTGCCAATCCGGATCAACCGGATTTTTCCGGCGCCGCGGGGTGGGGCCACTGACATGGTTTTGACCAAGGACGGGTTTTCATCCAGCTCGCGCTCGGTGATCCATTCTTCTGTGATCTCCAAATCCCGGGCGATCAGCGCATTCAGTGCCTCTGTCAAAGCGTCTTTGTCTTCTAGCGCTTGTGGCATGTTAAAATCCAAACGGCCTTTGACTGCCGTAATCGCCCCGCCGGTCACCGGCAAGGGAATGACAACCGACAAAAGATGCAGCGCCGTGTGCATCCGCATATGATTGTAGCGCTGATCCCAATCCAGAACCTGCAAAACCTCTTGTCCTACTTTTGGCAGAACACTGCCTTCGGCGGGCAGGCAAATGATCTGATCTGCCTCACCTTTTACGGTCGTTGAAATCACTGTTTCCTGACCGTTCCAGCGTAAGACACCGCCATCGCCAGGTTGCCCGCCCGAGGTGGCATAAAAGAGACTTTGGTTTAAAACTATGCCGCCCTCTTGGGTTACATCAACAACCTTCGCTGGTGCTTCACGCAGAAAACTGTCTTGCAGAAATTGCTTTTCGGTCATGTTAAGTCCTTTCTTGGAATTCTGTCCACGCAGATATCAAACGCCTTGGAAGACAAGCACCCCAAGGCTGGCCTGGGATGAAGATCACATCTCCTCAAAAACGCCCGGAATAGACTGGGGCGCCATGCTTAACCAAGGCGGCAAGGGTAACTCTTTGCTTTTTAGAAAATCAGGGTTGAAGAGTTTGGAATGATAGCGCGTTCCATAGTCGCATAAAATCGTCACAATCGTATGCCCCGGCCCCAATTCTCGCGCCATTTTAATCGCGCCGGCCACATTTACACCCGAGCTTGCCCCAAGACAAAGGCCTTCGTTTTGCAGCAAATCAAACACAATGGGCAGGGCTTCATGATCGGTGACCTGATAGCATAGATCAGGGGTAAACCCTTCTAGATTTTTGGTAATGCGCCCCTGCCCGATACCTTCGGAAATTGAGTTGCCCTCAGACTTTAAAACGCCCTCGGTGTAAAACGAATAAAGCGCCGCGCCCATGGGGTCAGCCAGACCGATTTTGACGCCTTTTGGCCGCAGGGCCTGTGAAATACCGCCCAGTGTGCCGCCAGATCCAACCGCACATATAAATCCGTCAACTTTGCCACCTGTTTGGTGCCAAATTTCCGGACCGGTTGTTTCAACATGCGCTTGACGGTTGGCCACATTATCGAACTGATTGGCCCAAACGGCTCCATTTTCCTGTGTCTTCACCAGCTCGTCCGCAAGGCGCCCAGAATACCGCACATAGTTATTTGGATTTTTGTAGGGGGCAGCAGGCACTTGAACCAATTCGGCGCCAGCAAGCCGCAGCATGTCTTTTTTCTCTTGGCTTTGGGTTTCAGGGATTACAATGACGGTTTTGTAGCCCAGTGACGCTCCCACAAGCGCCAGACCAATTCCGGTATTTCCCGCAGTACCTTCCACGATGGTTCCACCCGGCTGCAGCAATCCTTTTTCAATTGCATCACGAATGATGAACAATGCGGCTCGGTCTTTGACCGATTGACCGGGGTTCATAAATTCGGCCTTGCCCAAGATCGTGCAGCCAGTTTCTTCGCTTGCGCGCCGAAGTTTAATCAGTGGCGTGTTTCCCACCATACGAGCAAGGTCACTTGCATAGTCCATTAGGGCAGTCCTTTATTTCACATCTGACAGCCACATGTAGGCAGATTACCGCATGAACTCAAGCCAATGCTCGCAGCGTTATTGCATCGCCGCAGATATCGTATTTTAGCGGCACTTTAAGCAGGCAGGTTTTAGATGCGCACGCAGCGCGTCTCGCCCTTGGCTAAGTTTTTGAACCACCTGAATTGGCAATGGTTATCTGCGTGACATCACAATTACCGCTTTCAAAAGTTGCAGCACAGGACGTGAGATAAAAATTCCACATACGGCGAAACCTATCATCAAACCCCAAAGCCGCCGCCTGATCCCATTTGGCGTTAAAAACATCGTGCCAGCGCCGCAATGTTTGCGAGTAGCTTAGGCCAAACTCTTTGGACTTAACCACCGACAATCCTGCATTTTGAACTTCCGCTTTCAGCGCATTCGGACTGGGCAGCATACCACCGGGGAAAATATACTTCTGAATGAAGTCAACACCGCGCTGGTAAACCTCCCAGCGGGCATCTTGTACCGTAATGATTTGCAAGGTTGCCTGCCGGCCCGGATGAAGGCAATTTTTTATCGTCTCGAAATACGCCGGCCAGTATTTTTGCCCAACCGCTTCAAACATTTCGATACTGGCGATCCCATCATAGCGGCCTTTTTCATCACGGTAATCTTGAAGTTTTATATTAACTCTATCCTGTAGGCCTTTGCTTTCGATTCTTTTCTTAGAGTAATCAAGCTGTTCCTTGCTGATTGTTAGGCCAGTGACCTTCAATCCTCTTTCTTTCGCAGCATATTCGGCAAAACCGCCCCAGCCACAGCCTATTTCCAAGACATGATCGCCTTCTTTGACACCCATTTGATCCACCATTGAGGCGTATTTCGCAATTTGTGCGGCCTCAAGGCTTTCCTGACCTGTCGTAAAAAGCGCCGAGGAATATGTCATCGTATCGTCAAGCCACAATCCGTAAAAATCATTGCCAAGGTCATAGTGGTGGCTGATGTTTTTGCGAGCTTGTCTTTTCGAATTACTCTGCAGCCAAAAGCGGATTTTTTCAAAAACCCGTACCAAGCCCATTCCGGGAAAGCCGTCGTACAGTTCCTCATTTTCCGCATGGACCCAATCCATGAAGGATTGCAGATCTGGGGTGCTCCACCAATTATCAAGATAGGCGTCTGAGAACCCAAGATCACCTTCGCGGATGAGACGGGCAAAGATCTCGGGGTTATGGATATCAACTTGAGCAACGGGCCCGGAGTTTTTACCACTGGCGCGAAAAACCCGCCCGTCAGGCAAAACAAAATCCAATCTCCCCGTATTCATAGCGTCCGCCATCTCAAAGACTTGGCTAAAATACCGAGGCAGATTCTTTTGATTTTTTGTCGATGTTAAGTGCATAAACCTTTACCTTTAGAAACAACGGTTTTCATAAGCATTCAAAGCCCTTTGGCGGCCTTGGGAGAGAGTGACGACAGGGTCAGGATAAACCAAGTCTGGTTTTAATTTCCAGCCTTTTGGTATAGCATCAAAGTAACTCGTTGCTGTTATGGTTGGATCATTTGCAATTTCTGCAATCCAACGCTCTTGATAGACGCCGTCAGGGTCAAATTTACCCAGTTGGGTATCAGGATTAAAAATTCGAAAATAGGGCGCAGCATCCGGGCCGGAACCGGCTGCCCATTGCCACCCCATTGCATTGCTTGCGCAGTCCCAGTCTATGAGGCATTCCTCAAACCACTTTTGCCCAATGCGCCAGTGACACATTAGATGCTTGGTTAAATATGAGGCAACAATCATCCGGCCGCGATTGTGCATCCTGCCGGTGACATACATCTCACGCATGGCGGCATCTACGAAACGCACGCCGGTACGCCCTTGTTTCCACGCTTGTACCTTGGGATCATCTTCATCACATGACCATGGGAATTTATCCCAATCCGGCTTCCAGTTCGAATGGGCAATGTGCGGCGTATGGTACAAGAGATGATAGGCAAAGTCGCGCCAGACCAACTGCCGCAAAAACGCCTCAGCCCCTGCATTTCCATCAAAATGAGCACGCAGTGCCGCATGCCAGCACTGCCGCGGGCTTATTTCCCCAAGTGCAAGGTTTTCCGCAATCCCAGATGTGCCATGCACCGAGGGTATATCCCGGCGCTGGGAATAAAACGCCACATCATTTTGTAGAAAATCCGCCAATCTGGACCTGGCTTCTGTTTCACCAAGTTGCACGTATGCGCGCGTGACATCTACACCGCGCCCCATGCTTTTCGCCATCTGCCAATCGCTTAGCTTATCTGATCTTGGCCATTCAGAGGGCGCGTTAAATGTAGTCACTTTGGGCAAAGGCGCAGTAACATCACGATTTTTAACTGCGTTCCAATACGGAGTGAAAACCCTGTAATAGCCACCAGTTTTTGTTTCAACGCTCATTGGCTCAAACAAAACAGCCCCGCCAAAGCTATCGACCTTGATACCGCGCTGCTTTAAAGTCTTTTTAAGGGCGCTGTCCCGGATCATAGCTTTGGTTTCGTACATCCGGTTCCACACTAGATGATCCGCCCCAGTTTCATTGATCAAGGCCTCTAACACCTGATGCGGCTCACCAGAGCGGAAGATTAAAGTGGCGCCAACCTTTTCAAGCACTGCTGAAAAGTGTTCAAGCCCAAGCCCCAGTCGCCACTTTGGCGCTGCACCAAGCTCTTGTTGCAATTGATCATTTATGACAACAGGGATCACCGGCTTACCGGATTGGACAGCCGCAGTCAGGGCTGGATTGTCGGAAAGGCGCAAATCACGCCTTACCCAATAAATTACCGCTGACTGATGGCGCATACTCGACCCCGTTCCGTTTAAGATTAATACGGATATGCAAGCACTATTGGATCAAATAATATCGTCTAAAGCGTTCAATAATTTATCTATTTCCGCTTGCTCGGTGTAATGCACAAAACTCATTCTTAAAACGCCTTGGTCTGGATTTACTCCCATCCCTTCAAGGGCGCGCACCGCATAAAAGTTATCACCGCCAGCCATAATGCCGTAGTCTGATAATTTCTGCGCCACTTCACGTGCTGGTTTTCCTAGATCAACAGCAACGGTCGGAGCGCGATGTTCCGCTTGATCCGGACCTAGCAGTCGCGCCGAATTTTTCTGCCGTAAATAATTTAGAACAGGCTGCAAAAGTATCTTTTCTTGATCACGCATCAGCGTATGAACAGCTTCACCGCGGTCAGCAGGTGACGCTTGACCATCAAAATGATGATCATAAAGCGCGTCAAAATAATCCGCCATACCCGCACTGGCGGCAATTTGCGCATGATCCGGACCGGCCGGTGTAAAACGTTTATAGAGCGAGCCTTCATTGAAATAATGCCCTTGATTGGGCAGGGTTTCCCCCAATGCGCGCCGGATCACCATAATCCCTTGATGCGGCCCATAGGTTTTATAGGACGAGAATAGATAAATATCTGCGCCCATCTGCGCAACATTTGGCAAACCATGCGGCGCATAGCTCACCCCATCGACGCAGACAAAAGCCCCCGATGCGTGCGCCATAGCGCATATGTCCGCTACCTGATTGATTTCGCCAACCACGTTCGAGCAATGCGGGAAACACACCAAACGGACTTTGTCGTCCAAAAGCGCCGCCAGATCCTGAGGATCAAGATGACCGGTTTCTGGATTTATGCGCCATTCACGGACTTCAATGCCGCGATCGGCCAGGCGTCGCCAAGGACCGGTGTTGGCTTCATGATCTTGGTTGGTGACAACAACTGCCTCGCCTGCCTGCATCCATTGACCAAAAGCTTGTGCAAGAACATAGGTGTTTTGTGTGGTTGACGGCCCGAAACTTAATTCATCCGTTTCAACCCCCATGAGCGCCGCAAGACGCGTGCGCGCTTCATCCATTTCAGCCCCGCCCAATTGAGCTGGTTCATAGGGACCATAGGGTTGAACTTTGCGCTGCGTGTAAAACCGATAAAGCCGGTCAATCACCTGACGGCAGGTATAAGATCCGCCTGCATTTTCAAAAAACGCCAACCCTTCCAGTTTGCTTTGCTCAAAAGCCGGAAAATTACTGCGTACGAAATCAATGTCCAAACCCATTTCCGGAAGCTCTCTGTTGTTGGTATAAACTGACTTTCAAGACATAGACGGACAGTTTTGGAAAGGCCATAAACAATTTATTCCCCCAAAACTTTTTGCCATGTCAATGTCGTTTTTTAATCCAAAAGGGTAGTTTTGGCGATCTCAAAGGTTATAATTCTGGTTAAAACTTGGGCATAGTCTTTATGGCACCATCGAAAGGACACGGTCGCTACAGAGAAAATTACACAACTCAACGGTAAAAAAATATAAACAGCTAAGGGAAAAAAACTGCAGACTAAAAGACTAATTTTTATTGGATCTGTATTTTCAAGGTTACCATTAAGACCTGAAATTTAAAATCACGCCGTCTTAACCTCCTGCAGAATTTATTATCAAAGCCCCTTAAACCAAAAACCAATAAATAGTCGGTGAATATTCCTGCGATGTTTGCCAATCGGGCAAAAACTTATCCAAAATTACGAACCTTAGGGAGTAAAATATGTCATTAAAACCACCATTTACAGAGTTGGAGATCACGAAGGAACCGTCCGGTTTTTATAAAGGGACTAGTTTACCAATTGCATTGATCAGCAAGATAAGCATGACGGCTCTTGTTCTATGGGCGCTGATTGCTCCGGGCAATGCCAGCAACGCTTTATCTGCGATCAACGGAACTTTGTTAAATAGCTTTAATTCTTTTTATATTGTCGCAGTTGGCCTTTTTGCATTTTTTCTGTTCCTCTTAGCAATTTTACCAGCCACTGGCACCAAACGTTTGGGCGGACCAGACGTTAAGCCGGAATTTTCCAATTTTTCTTGGTTTTCCATGATGTTCGGCGCCGGATTAGGTGTTGGATTGATGGTATTTGCAACCGCCGAGCCATTAGGTTTATGGG
Organism: Rhodobacteraceae bacterium Araon29; assembly: GCA_039640505.1. NCBI lineage: Bacteria > Pseudomonadati > Pseudomonadota > Alphaproteobacteria > Rhodobacterales > Paracoccaceae > Rhodobacteraceae bacterium Araon29. The sequence goes on from CP046865.1 coordinate 2,346,958, forward strand.
GATCTAATCCAGTGGTGCTAAGCGGCTCTGTGGCCCCATACACTCAAGAAGCAGTTCAATCTGCCTACCGCTATACCTTTTTGCACTATGGCTTTCATGCGTGGTCAATCTATGTGCTCACGGGGCTGTCTTTGGCCTATTACGCCTATACCCGCGATATGCCTTTAACCATTCGCTCTGCTTTAACACCTTTGCTGGGCAAAGCTGCAAATGGGATAATTGGCCATCTGGTAGATGTTTTGGGCGTTATCGCCACGATACTGGGTGTGTCGGTCACCATCGGTTTCGGGGTCAGCCAATTTGTTGACGGCGTTTATTCTGTTACGGGTGTTGGATGGTTGATGAATGGCGATGCAGAGGCTCCTCAACCGAGCACCGTTGGACTAATCGCGGCGCTCATCATCATCATGGGCTTATCAATTTTATCAGCTGTGTCAGGTGTAGGGCGCGGTATTAAGTACCTATCAAACCTTAACCTCGTTTTATCGATAATTTTGCTTTTGACCTTTGTGATTTTTGGCTCTTTCTTTTTTGCCATGACTACATTTGCCTCTGGGCTGTTTGATTATATCTTGAATTTTGTTCAGATGTCGTTTGGCGCTTATAGCCCTCAATCACCTGCAGCTTTCGCTGAAACACTACCAGAAGCCATCAAAGCTTTGCCCCAAGAGGACATAGCAGCTGTGTACGGCGGCGCAACAAATGCATGGGGGTCTTTGGCCGGCTTTGCAGCCAACCTTCCAGAAGCAGTCACAAGCGCTGAGGGCTTTGACGCCTCGGCCCTCTATGCGGCCGGCGAACAGGGGCGACAGTTTGGCTGGCAGTCAGGATGGACAACATTCTACTGGGCTTGGTGGATCGCCTTTTCACCTTTTGTGGGTTTGTTTTTGGCGCGAATTTCCAAAGGACGCACGATAAGGGAATTTATTCTAGGATGCGTGATTGCTCCGGCAATCGTCTGTTTCTTATGGATGACAATTCTTGGTGCAACATCAATCGACCTAGAACTAAATGGCGATGTAAATGGGGCTCTTATTGGCGCCAGCAATACAGCAAAACTATTTGTCACACTTGGTTACATGATATCTGGTGGTTTCCTATCTGCGATTACCGTCATGTGTGTAGTGCTAATAATGACCTTTCTTGTAACCTCGGCGGACTCTGGCATTCTAGTCATGAATACAATCATGTCAGGCGGTGAGCAAAAAACCGGCATCAAGCACCGCATTATCTGGGGCCTGATACTGACCGCAGTCATCGGCGTTCTGATCATTGCCGGCACGAGCGGGGCTCAGGCGGATCCATTTAGCACTCTGCAAGATGCTATGATCATTGGTGCATTGCCATTTACCTTTATCATGGTCCTGATGATGATTTCACTTGGAAAAGCGCTTTATCGCGACAACCTGCGGGAAAAATCAAAAGCTTCTGAAGCCTAATTTATCACAATCGGGCAGCTAAATTCTCTGGCCCACACTTGAAGGCTTAAATTAAAAAACGCCCCTTTGATAAAAACAAGGGGGCGTTTTAAATGCTAAACAATAATAGATCAGGCTTAAGAAGCGCCCTGCCCGGTTTCCGTGGCGTTTACCAAACAGGCCATATTGCCATACGGGTGCTTGTTTTCATACATCAACTGATGGGCATGGCCGATTTCATCGAAGCTATAGGTTTCCGACAAACAGGGATCAACCTTGCCGTCCAACAAAAGCTCATTCACGGCCTCGGATTGCTCATCATTGGCCAAATGTGATCCTTGAAAACGCTTTTGCATCATCCAGTGATAGCGCAAATCCATCGTGATATTATAGCCGGTTGTCCCCGCACAGATGACCACCATGCCGCCTGTGTCACAAATAAATCCCGAGGTCGCAAGCGTGGCTTCGCCAGGGTGCTCAAAAACAATTTTGGGGTTTTTACGCTCGCCAAGAATATCCCAGATTGCTTTGCCAAAGGCGCGCGCACCTTTGATAAAGCCGCCATATTCCGGGGATGTTGTATCGGGCATCGGCCCCCAGTGATCGAACTCATTGCGGTTGATAACCCCAACAGCACCTTTGTCCATGCAGAACTGCCGCTTGTCTTCGTCAGAGATGACAGCAATCGCTTTGCCGCCCAGCGCCGAGACAATTTGCAAGGCCATCGCCCCAAGACCGCCAGCTGCACCCCACACCAGCACAACGTCATCCTTTTCAACTGTATGCGGCGACCAGCCCATCAACTGACGATAGGCTGTTGACGCGCACAGCATGTAACAGCCAGCTTCTTCCCAAGATAAGTGCTTTGGCTTTTTCTTAATCTGATGCGATTGCGCTTTGGCGAACTGACAATAAGAGCCGTAATTGGTTTGATACCCCCAAATGCGAACGCTGGGCGCCAGCATCGGATCTTTACCGGAAAGAACCCATGCATCATCTGGTTCCCACCAACCAGAGTGGACCACCACCTCATCGCCAATTTTTACATCGGAAACGTCATCACCAACGGCCCAGACAATGCCCGAAGCATCCGATCCGCCCGCATGAAAATCCTCTGGCTCACCCTTTTTCTGGCGATCTTTTATGACATCCACAGGATAGCCAAGTGCGGCCCATACATTGTTGTAGTTAACCCCTGTTGCCATCACATATACAAGCACATCCTTAGGACCAATTTTGGGTGTGTCGATCACTTCGCGCTGCCAGGCATCAATCGGATCACCGAACCGATCTTGCCGTACCAAAAAGGCGTGCATTTTTTCGGGGACTTCCCCGAGCGGCGGCATTTCACCGAGGTCATAAAGCTGTTTCGTTGTCATTTTTCTCTCCTTCGACTTAAATCCAGAATTTCTCTTGTACCGTGGCTGCGCGCACTTCAGGCCCAATATCTACGTTCAAAACAGTGCCGGGCTCCCAATAACCGCGGTCAATCATGCCTATAGAGACATTGGTATTGAAATCAGGGGACCACACGGCCGATGCAATCAAACCAACTTTCTTGTTGTCGGCATAAACATCCCAGCCCACGGCATTATGTGGCAAATCACCCGCCCCATCGATGGCAATAGGCCGTAGAATTTGGTTTGGGCCCTGCGCCTTTTGTGCCTCAATAATCGATTTGCCGATGTAATCCTCGGGCGAATTGCAAAACCGTGCTAATCCTGCCTCAATAGGCGTGTTTTCACGGCGCATATCGGACCCGTAGCTTAAAAGACCGCCCTCGATCCGTTCGATTAAATTTGGGCATCCTGCCCGCACATTCAGGTCTTCACCCGCATCAAACAATCGGTTCCAAAGCGGCATTCCGTACTCGGTCCCATCGACATAAATCTCAAACCCGCCCTGTTTCGACCACCCTGAGCGCGCGACCAAAAATTCGGTGTCTTCAAATGCAAGGCGTTTATAGCGGAAAAACTTAATGTCCCGAACAACCTCGCCAAAAACACGCGCCATAAGTTCATCTGCCTTTGGACCTTGGATTGCGAGAGGTGATACATCCGGTTCAACGACCTCGACATCAAGCCCTTGGCCTACAGCAAGCCCAAGTGCCCATTGCAAAAGATCACCGTCCGCAATGGACATCCAATAGTGATCTTCGGCGACCTTGATCAGGACGGGATCATTTAGCATCCCCCCTTTATGGTCACAGATAGGCGCATAATAGCATTGGTCATCTGCCATTTTGTCCATATCGCGCGGGCTCATTTGCCGCATCAGTTTAAGCGCGTCTGGGCCTTTGACGCTTACCTGTCTCTCAACAGACACGTCCCAGACCTGCACATGCTCTTTAAGGTGCCGGTAATCTGCCTCATAACTTTCAAAATAACTCGGCAGCAGCATATGATTATAGACTGTATAGGCTTTCGCCCCTGCGGCCTGAACACCAGGCGTGAAGGGCGTACCGCGCACACGGCGTGAGGGAACCACCCCAGCCATTTAGTTCGGACCGTGCCAGTCGATCTGGCAAATTTCTGCCGATCTTCCATCAAAATCCCAAACCCTGCCAAAGGCGCGTACCCGGCCTTTGGTTGCGGTGCCTACGGTGATATCGGGGCCCATCCAATATTCGGTATTGGTGACGACAATATCTTCGCCTTTGTGACCGGGCACAGGGACAATTTCACCCTGAATTTTTTTACCAACCATCAACCGCCTGGCGTTGCCCTCGGTTGTAAATTCAACAGGCGCCCGTTCTGCGCCCAAAAACTCTCCGACCAAAACCTTGAAAAGACCTGTTGTTCCACGGGCTTGGCCAGTGAAAATCTTAAGCAGACCATCATAGGCCTCATGGCTGGCGCGCTCATCGATATAAGCGGCGGCTTTCCAGTTTCCACGCGCCATCAAGCCGGGGATTTCCAAAACCAGTCCAACATTAAGACCGCTCAAATCTTCATCACCATAATGGCCTTCATCCACCCGGATACCAGCCCATGCCTGACAATATCCTTCAGTGGGGGCGTGTTTACCCAATGACACAACGCAGGGGCAAAAAATTGTGCAGTTGCAATTTAGGATCAGCTCCCCTTTGATTGCCCAAGGCGTCAGCCCCGGGTCGGTCTTTTTTGCTGACGGATGGCGGCTGTCAATTTTAGCCGGCACTTCAAGACGATCACTTGCCATCTATTTTCTCCCTTAGATGAACGCGCTAAACGCAAGACTGGCTGCACTTAGCAGCAATATAATGCCCAAAGGTCGGGTGATATAACGACCGATCTCTGGCAGTTTTTCCAAAATCATAATCACAGTGGCCAAACCCATAAAGGCCAAATTCATCACACCGCCGGCAAAGGCCAGCAACATGAGCGCCCAGCAGCAGCCCAAACACACCAGCCCAAGCCGTAGTCCGTTACGCCACGGGCCCTCTTCGAAGTGACCCATAAAAAAGGTCAGAGGCTGGCGGCACTTGCTTAAGCAGGCGTCTTTTACGGGTGAAAACTGATAGGCACCCGCGAGCCCAAGCAACGCGGCGGAAAATAGCGCGGATTGACTATCGCCAACAGCATTTAGCAGGCCCACATTAAACAGCCACATTTGCAAAAGAGCTGCCACAGCCGAGTACCCCACCCAAACGGCAACATAGCCTGCCACAAGCGCGGCAAAATTGGTTTGGGTTTGACGCCCAATATCTTCATAGGTGGCAAAAGCAGGCAAAGCGGTTGGTGCCATCATCGCGCCAGACATCAGCATCCACATGGCAAACACACGCGCCAAACCGGCCGCATCTGGGGTCACGATGCATAAAGAAGCCCAGAAGTCCGCACCGTAAACCCGCGCTGCTATGCGCAAATCTGATGGGACCGACATGGCAAATAGCATAAGCCATGCTGCGAGGATGAGTGCAAACAGCACAATCCAATGCAAAGCTCCCATTGCGCGTATCCGGTCTGACACCATTGGCATTTTCCTAGAATCAATTCTTGCTTTTTAAATGTCAGACTTTTAAATGTCTGACAAATGAAAATTAACCCGAATGACGCAGCGGACCTTTCGGCCCAAATCGCCGAAGCCATCCGAGATGCAATAATTAACGGTCAGTTGATCGTCGATGAGCGCTTGCCCTCTGAGGCCGAATTGGCCGATCAATTTGATGTTTCTCGCTCGACTGTACGCGAAGCGCTAAAGCGTCTTGCTGCGCAGTCCCTGATCCGCACTCAACGCGGCGCATTTGGCGGTGCATTTGTGAACCGGATCAGTTTTGAAGAGGCCTACGGGCAGCAAATCACCACCTCAACCCTTCTTTTATCTATGAATGCCGTGAGTTTTGATGTCGCGTGCGATGCACGTTTCGCGATGGAGCGCGCCTGCGCACCGTTTGCAGCCGAGCACCGCAATGCGGATCATCTGGCCACCATGCGCGCTGAAATTCACCGCCAAAGCCAGCCCGGGCTAAGCGATGAAAGCTGGTGCGCGTCGGATGTGGCCTTTCACCGAGCGCTTGTGGATGCCGCAGATAATCCGGTTCTGTCCTATCAATTGGCCGGCGCCGTTGAGGCTATGCAACCATTGATGAATATGATCACCTTTACCGCCCGCAGCCGCGAGCGGATTATTGCATTGCACAGTGATATAGCAGATGCTCTTGACGCGCAGGACAGCGCATCAATCGAACTGTCGCTCACAGAGCTTAGCAATTATACAAAAACCTTGGCTGATAACGTCATTGCAGCAAAGCAAAAATCAAATCAGAAATAAATCTACGCAAACTTATCATCTGATTTTTCCGGTTTTCATATTGTTTATCCAGCGCTCTTCTGCGCAGGCTTAAGACATGAAAATTGATGAGATTCACCAAAAATACCGCCAGGGCGATACAACCGCCGCCGCGCTGACACAAAGCTACATCGATCGCATTCACCGCCTAAATCCAGAGTTTAAAGCTGTCCTAAAGCTCGAGCCAACCGCGCTTGAACAAGCCCAAAAGATCGACCTATCTTTTTCAAAAGGCGTCTGGCGCGGCCCGCTACACGGCATTCCTGTGCTGATCAAAGACAATATCGAAACCAAAGGTGCGCTGCCCACAACCGCGGGGTCGCTGGCCCTTTTGGACAATGTAACCGGCAAAGACGCCACCGTGGTGGCAAAACTGCGCCGCGCCGGTGCAATCATTCTTGGGAAAACCAACCTGAGCGAATGGGCCAACTTTCGCGATCCGAAATCATCATCGGGTTGGAGCGCCCTCGGCGGGCAAACCGGCAATGCCCATGATGCCGCCCGAACGCCGAGCGGATCAAGTTCCGGCTCGGCTGTTGCTGTTGCGCTCAAGCTTGCCCCGATCGCTCTGGGCACGGAAACCGATGGCTCGATCATCAGCCCGGCCGCCAGCAACGGGATTTATGGCATCAAACCATCACGCGGAGTGGTTTCAAGGACAGGTGTTATTCCTTTGGCCGAAAGTCAGGATACCGTGGGACCGATGGCGCAAAGCTTTAGCGATGCGATGAAGGTTTTTGATGTCATATCGGGCCGTGATCCAAAAGATAAAGCCACGATAAGAAAACCTAAAGCGCCACTTTCAGGCAGGCCCATTCCTATTAAAGGATTGCGAATTGGAACTATGGATTTGACTGGACTTTGCGCCCCTACCCGCACGCTTTTTGAGCGCAGCCTAAAGCGGCTCAAAATCGCCGGTGGGGTAATTATACCAGCACAGCATTCCCAAAAGGTGCTAAAACAGATCGAACAAATGCGGCAGAGCGAGTTTTTTATTCTGCTCTATGAGTTAAAAAGAGACCTTGATCGCTATCTGTCCAAAACACCTGCAAAGGTCGCCGCCCGATCGCTTGCGCAGCTGATTGATTTTAATGCAACCCACCGATTGCAAGAGATGCCATATTTTCAACAAGGTTTTTTTGAGCAGTCTCAGGCGTTGAATATCCAAAACCTAAAGCCAAAATACCAAAAGCTGCGCAAAGACTACCGCACACAGGCAAAAGCGGCCATCGAAGCGCTGTATCAAACCCACCGGCTTGATATCTTAATCTCGCCCAGCAATGTAGCGCCTGCAAAAATTGATCATGTGAATGGCGACACGCGCGGCGGCAGTGCAGATACCAGCCTACCGGCAATTGCCGGAAGCACCCATATTACACTTCCGATGGGCCGCGTGCGCGAATTGCCGGTTGGGCTGTCGCTGATTGCCAATATCGGGTATGATGCAAAAGCCTTTCGCATAGCAGAGTCGATCGACGCTTTGTTGGCACAAGCCGATTAAAATCCAGAGATTTATTTTAGGAAGTCATTATTACCCTTCAAACCGGCACTGAAATCACCTATGCTCGCTTTGTTCGCAAGAACTATGGACATAAACGCGCTCGTAATAAGCGGATCGGACCCGGGGGCGGTACCCGGCGGCTCCACCAACACCCGTTCATTTGGCGGCTTTGGGGCCGAAATAGGATCGACGAACGTCTAAAGGGGTTAGCTTTGTCTCGGCGAGATACCACCGTACCGGTTCAAACAGTACAATTGCAAATGACAATCGTGCTCCAATGGCGATGGCTGCGTAAGCAACCTGAGTTATTGAAACTTTAAGCCCTGTCGCCTAGCCGCGTCAGGCGGGGTTTCGGAGGTTCCTGGCAACAGAATACCTCCACTTTCCATAAGCTGCTGGCATAGCCCTATGCGTCAAGACGGCTACTCTCTTTCAAAGCCGACCGCTAAGGCATGTTCGGTTTCACAGGTGTCACCCGAACAACATTCAAAAATATTGGACTTGCAAAACAAACACTGCTCATGTCCGTGAACCACCACTGTCTTCAATGGTGAATGGCACCTTGGGCAACGCTGCTGATATGGATTAGCAGGGTTCAGGGGATTATTCATAGCAACATCGGGTGTCTAAAGTCACGCGGCAAAACTTAGTCCCTCCATGGCCCATAGTTGCGTTGGTTGCCGGTAAGGCTACTGACATGGACATGGTCATGAGCTCTATAGCAGGCGGTAACAACAAATTCGTTTAGACCTTTGGACGCCAAGGCATCGTGAATATCCTGCTCGTCTTCTGCTTCCCAATGGCAGAAAAAGAAATCATCGTTCCCCACCCAATATCCAAGACATTTGGCTTGCTCAAAAGTCCAATCCTGCGCCCATTCATGATCTGTCTGCCAATCCTCGCGCGGCGGCGGCATCAAGAATTGTTTTTTTACCTCGTCTGACAGGTAAGTATGAATTGCGAGAAATTGTTTTCTCATCATCGTGATCCTCAAGGTTGCGCCCTATCTTGTTAGAAAACATCAGAAAAATCAATCTTCAAGATAGTATTGATAGTAGGCATATCACGCGGCCTTCAAAAGCAGGCGGGCACAAAAGCGCTCATGCTCTAGGCACTCTTAATTTCTGGGTATCAGATATAACTTGATTAAAATTAGAAATTCGCCCTAAGGTAGAGCGTGGGGTTAGCGCCTGCCCCGTGAGGCCAAGGCCAAAGCGACGCATCCTTTTCACCTAACTCAAGAGGATGGATCATGGTCTCGTTTACCGAAATTTCTTGTGCCCAATTGTTCAAGCAGATCGGCCTGCAAGATACCCCGCAGATTTTAGATGTAAGATTGGATGAGGATTTCGAACCCGATGCATTTTTAATCCCTTCATCCTATCGCCTTCCATACACAGAGGTTGAAAAATCTTTGGACCACATTCAGAGCTCAAAGGTTATTGTCGTTTGCCACGAAGGGCTTAAATTATCCCATGGCGTGGCGGCGAAACTGCGCAGCAATATGATAGATGCCTGTGCCTTGAGCGGTGGTTTCGTCGAATGGCGCAAGCAGGACTTACCGGTTATTTCGGCAAGCCAACTGCCGCCCAAACAATATATAAATGGCTTATGGGTCACCCGCCATCGCCCCAAAATTGACCGTATTGCATGCCCATGGCTGGTGCGCCGATTTGTTGATCGCAGGGCGCGATTTTTATATGTACCACCCGCCCACGTGCTAGATGTTGCTGCACGATTTGAGGCCATTTCTTTTGATATTCATGGCGGTGAATTCTTTGACCAAGATCCCTTTTCTAGCTTTGACATGCTACTCGATAAGATCGGACTAAAACACCCGGCGCTGACCAAAATGGCGGGGGTTATTCGTGCAACAGACAGCGGCCGCTTGCAAGATGCGCCTGAAGCGGCTGGTTTACTCGCATTTTCGGTAGGATTATCCAAACTCCACCGAAGTGACACTGCGCAAATGGAAGCTGGATTACATCTCTATGATGCTTTGTACCTTTGGGCCAGAGACGGGCTAAAGGAAACCCATGGCTGGCCTCACGAATAGAACTAACGTTGGCATCAGGGCACTTTTTTCTTCAAATCAGGTTTGCAATATCGGCAAATTTTGCTTTGACGGCCTGATCGTTTGTTTGGATTTGATGCATGATGGCAACTCAAAGCTTTATAAGAGGGCAAAATAAGATGGCAAATTCAGTCCCGCTGAAAACATGGTGTGGTTTACAGACCGCAAGGCACTGCGTTAAAAAAGCCTTTTTGGTTTAGCCTTCGTATGCAGTTGATACTGTATAGATCACCCCTTTGGCTGAATATCCTTGTGACCATGAGCAAAGACTGGCTTGCTCGGCAGGACTGGGTTAAGTAGGGCGTAATCTTTGTCCTTCGACAATCTTTATCGGGCGAGTTGGCAATGCTACAGATCCAGCAGCTTTAGAAAAACTATAATCCAAACATTTTTTCCAGTTTGACCTCTTTAGTTTTCGCCAAAACCTCGTATTGTGAGGCTAAAGTAAAAGGATGATGTGATGTCGCAAACTTTGGACTACGGAAATATTATGAATCGCGCGATGCGTGTATTTGTACGGGATGTCCTACAGCAAGTGGCAGATCACGGGCTGCCCGGAGAGCATCATTTTTTCATCACTGTTGACACCCAGCACCCAGATGTCGAGATCGCTGAATGGCTTATCATGCGCTATCCTGATGAAATAACCATTGTGATGCAAAACTGGTTTGAAAATCTTGATGTGCAAGACGACGGCTTTTACGTGACGCTAAACTTCGGCGACACCCCAGAGCCGCTTTATATTCCCTATGCCGCCATCATTACCTTTGTCGATCCTTCGGTCGAGTTTGGTGTGCGATTTGAAAAAATCGACGGGCCAGAAGACGAGAAGCCATCCCTTGCCTCTGTCGAGCCAGAGCCCGAGACCACAGCCGAGAAACGCGATGGGGACGCCGAAGTGGTAAGCCTTGATAGCTTTCGCAAATAACTTTCTATGCTTAGCTATCTGTTGTGCAGTTCTAGAAAAATGTAATGAACGGTCGGCAATTCAAAGAGACCCGGGTGAAATTTAACATTGCCTGCCCCTGTCAGCTTTTATACATGTCCTGCATAAGCTTGAAAACCGGAGTATATAATGTCGCAAACCCGCACCGAAACCGATAGCTTTGGCCCTCTTGAGGTGCCGGCAGAAAAATACTGGGGCGCACAGACCCAGCGCTCTATTTTAAACTTTCCAATTGGATGGGAACGCCAGCCGGTCTCGATCATACGCGCGCTCGGGGTAATCAAGCAAGCCTGCGCACAGGCCAATTTAACCTTGGGCAAACTTGATGAAAGCCGCGCAAAAGCTATTGTTCAGGCGGCCTCAGAAGTGGTTGAGGGCAAATTTGACGATAATTTCCCGCTTGTCGTTTGGCAAACCGGTTCGGGCACACAGTCAAATATGAATGCCAACGAAGTGATCGCCAACCGTGCGATTGAAATTCTTGGTGGTACCATCGGCAGCAAAGATCCGGTGCATCCCAATGACCACTGCAATATGGGGCAATCTTCAAACGATACTTTCCCCACAGCCATGCATATTGCAACAGCCATGAGCGCGCATAACGTGCTGCTTCCCGGTTTGGAAAAACTTCATGCCGGCCTAGAAGAAAAAATGAAAGAGTTTGACGGCATTATTAAAATCGGCCGCACCCATACTCAGGACGCCACTCCGCTCACCCTGTCGCAGGAGTTTTCCGGATATGCGCATCAGGTAGCGAAGGGCATTGAACGCATAAAACGGTCGCTTGGCGATATTTATGAGCTGGCCCAAGGCGGCACTGCGGTGGGCACCGGGCTCAACACATCACCGGGTTGGGATGAAATGGTTGCGCAGAATATGGCGGACATCACCGGATTGCCGTTTGTGACTGCACCGAATAAATTTGAAGCTCTTGCCGCCCATGACGCAATGGTTGAAATCTCTGGTAGCTTGAAAACTGTTGCCGCAAGCCTGTTTAAAATCGCCAATGATATTCGACTGCTGGGCTCTGGACCGCGCTGCGGGCTTGGCGAATTGGTGCTACCTGAAAATGAACCCGGCAGTTCGATCATGCCAGGCAAGGTGAACCCTACACAATGCGAAGCCCTCACCCAGGTTTGCGCCCATGTCATTGGCAATGATGCAGCGGTTGGCTTTGCCGGATCGCAAGGGCATTTTGAACTTAATGTCTATAAACCAATGATGGCCTATAATGTTTTGCAATCGATGCAACTCATCGGGGATGCCTGCTCTGCCTTTACCGATAATCTGATTACCGGGCTCAAGGCCGACGAGACACGGATCGACAAACTAATGCGCGAAAGTCTAATGTTGGTTACGGCGCTGGCGCCTCAGATTGGATATGACAACGCCACAACGGTCGCAAAAACGGCGCATAAAAACGGCACCACACTGAAAGAAGAGGCCATCGCCCTTGGATTTGTGGACAGTGAAACATTTGACAAGGTGGTGCGTCCGGAAAATATGGTTGGCCCCAAGTAATGCCCCAGCCCGTCAATCTGAACCGGGCCCGAAAACAAAAAGCGCGCGCCGAAAAACAGGCGCGAGCAAAGGAAAATTCGGTCAAATTTGGCGTCTCTAAAGTGGAAAAGACCGCTGTAAAAAAACGCCTCGAGGCCGAGAGTTCGCGCCTTGATCAGCACCGGCGCGACCAATGAGCCTGCGGCCCCAAAAACGCTCTTTGACACTGCGCGGTCATCGCACCAGCGTATCTTTGGAAGACCGCTTTTGGCTGGCGTTCCGCACCATTGCAAAAGAAAAAAAGCGCCCCATAAATGTTCTTGCGGCTGAAATAGATGCGGCGCGCGCACTGGATACAGGACTGGCCTCGGCTATTCGCGACTATGTTTTGCAGCACTATATGGATAAAGACAGCCGCGCCTAAACTGGCTTTTTCTTTGGCCAAATACTCCCGCCGGAGGCGCGCTCTTTTTTCGCCCCATCAGGTGTCGGTTTGACGCGCTTCAAAGTTCAAATAAATACCAGATTTTGCCCGCACAGTTAAATGGGCGACCGGCACAGGCGGCGCATGCTCAGTGCAACTGATGCGAAAACTGCGCAGGATACGCGACAGGAAAAGCGGTCCCTCAATCATTGCAAACCCTGCCCCGGGACAAACCCGTGCGCCGCTGGAAAATGGCAAAAATGCATCCCGCAAGCAGGTTTTGCCATTGCCTGTTTGCCACCGGCCAGGATCAAAACCATCAGGATTTTCCCACAATCTTTGGTGGCGATGCAAATGCCAGGGGCTTAGAACAATCGCGCTGCCCTTGGCGATTTTGCGATCCCTAAAACATTCGGGCTTGGCATTTTGGCGCACCATCATCGGCACCGGCGGATAAAGCCTTAGGGTTTCGCGAAACACATCGCGCGATATTTGAAGCTGGCTAACTACGGAAAAACCGCTGCTGTCGTCCAAAACCGAAGCTTCATCGGCCAAATACTGCTGCCAGTCAGGATAAAGCGCCATTAAATACAGCGCCCAAGCCAAAGCCGATGCGCTGGTTTCATGCCCGGCAAGAAGAAAGATCGCAACTTGATCCACCATTTCATCACGCGAAAAGCAGGCACCAGTCTCCGGATCGGGTGTTGTCATTAATTTTGTCACCAAATCCTCTGGGGCCTGCCCGGATTTTATTTCTGTACTACGTTTATCAGTCAGCTCTTGGATCAGAGCGCGTATTTTGCGGGCCGAGGCTTTAGTTGCACGCCGATGAAACCGTGGTACCCAACGCGGCAGAGGCACGAAAGCTGCGATGTTTAAAATAGGTTGCTGACGTTGATAGCGCTGGAATTCCCGAAAGATATCATTTGCGATTTTATCTTCGATTGGAACGGAAAATAAAGTCCTGAAGATCACATCGGCTGCTGCAAAACTGGCAAGCTCTTCTACTTCGATGATGCCGGGTTTAATGCGCTTTACGGTCGCTTCGCTGGCGGCTTTCATCGCCGGAAAAATTTGCCTTAGCCGCCCGCCTTCAAAGGCGGGGTCAATAATCCGCCGCTGACGTTTCCAAAGCGCCCCATTGGTTAAAAAAACGCTATTGCCCAAAAGTGGTCGCAGGCCTTCACTGATGCGTTCTGATTTTGGAAAATCATCAGGACTTTCTTTTAAGACTTTGCGGATCAAATCCGGTTGATTGATCAGGTAAGACCGAAAAAACGGTGTTTTAAACTCTGCCATCCAAGCACGGTATAAGCGTTCAGGCTGGGCCGATAAAATATCTTTGCGGAACGCCAACATATAGCGCCACAGAGATGTTTTTCCCTGTCGAGATGTAGGTTTTGGCGGATCTATCATGCCATATCCCGATGCCGTGCAAAGGCGGTTTCAATACGTGATTTCGAAGCCTTGCGATCCTGAAACCGCTGCCCCAAGCTTATTGGCCCAGCGGTAATTTGAAAATAGTCATAATCCCGTGGGCGATCAAAGGCGCATAGATATTGAAAATGTAGCCGGAAAAACCGCCATCTTAGTGATTTCCAACGCTCTGGCGACAGGCTCTGGGTAAAGGCTGCTGAAATGACCAAAGGACCGGTTTTGCCGATAGAAGCTACGCCGCTGACTGCAACCGGATCGCACAGCGCAAAAGAACATCCGTCTCCCGGAGCCGATACATCCACCCATGACACCTCACCCATTTGCGACAGGTCATGAAGATCACGGCGCAATGCCGCCGCCTTTGGCAGGAAAGTCACCATCGGCATCACATGACCCAAGGATAAAAGTCCAATCGGCATAGGCGCGCACTTGATTTGATTACGGCGGCCAAGCTCGGCCAGAACAGATACAGCCAAATGCGCACCAGATGAATGCCCCACGACCAGAACCTCATCCCAATCTTCTGCCATCGCTTGGGTTACTTTTTGCCCGAATTGCTTTAGGCGCTGGCTTAATTCTGGTGGATAAGCACCGCCAAACTGGGCCGTAAAGGCATAATCCTGCATCAGGTAATAGGCAAAAATGCGCCCGTCTAAGCGGCGAAAGACCTCTAAAACCGGCCAGGTTAAAATCATTCCCGGCCAAAACAAATAAGGGTGGATACTGGCCAAAATTGTGCCAGAAATAAAGCCAATTGCCAGTGCAATTATTAACTGGCCAAGCAAAAATCCCACAGGGTATAACGCCGCGATCACCGGGCCTTTGCGCACTTTAATCACATCTGCCAAAGCGCCTGTCGACAGATAAATCCACGCTGTGCGCAGCAATTGCAGATAGGTGGCTAAAATACCTGCGCGCATGGTGTCTTTGACCAAATCAGACCAAACAAGAACCTCAATTTCAGCCTCACAATCCTGATCCCCAAAACTTGCATTAACCTGCCAGCCAAAACGATCTTTCAGGTGAAGCGCGCTTTGGCTGATAGTGTAGCCTGAAATCGCCGCCTGCTCTTGGGAATTTTGGCGGTAGAGTTCACGATACCGGCGTGCAGGGAAAGGATCAAACCCCGGTATATAGAATACTTTTCGCCGCTTAATCTGCTGCATATTCATGCCGCTATCCACTATAACTTTCCACCAAGTATGGCGATTTGAATCATTTTTGACTAACCCAAGTTGCCAAGAACAGGAATTTCCAATAGCCATAAAGTCAAACTAGAAAATCCACCGGTTAGCATCAACAATCCAATGGTCCATAATAGCAGCCCCATCAACCGTTCGATTTGAACCATATAGGTCTTCACCCATAAAAGCACGCCGCTCAAACGGGATATAAAGACCGCCACAAGGATAAAAGGAATGCCCAGACCCGCGGCATAGACCCCAAGCAATAATGTACCCTTTGCCACCGATCCCTCTGACGCCGCAAGCGACAAAATAGCGCCCAGCTGCGGGCCAATACAGGGCGTCCAGCCAAACGCAAAGGCCAGCCCCAACACATAAGCGCCGAGTGTTGATCCGCCGCGATCCCCGGCATCAAAGCGCATTTCACGGTCGAGAAATCCAATCCGGTATATTCCAATAAAATGCAGCCCAAACAGCATCACCAATAGCCCTGCAACGGCGTTAAAACCTGTTTGATAACTGAGGAAAAACATCCCCAGCGCCGAGGCGGTAAAGCCAAGCAGTAAAAAAACAGTGGACAGCCCCAAAACAAAACTAAGCGCCGGCAACAGAGCCGCATAGCGGCGCGTGCCTTGGGAAAGCTCTGAAAGCGATACACCGCTCATATAGGCAAGATAGGGCGGCACAATAGGCAAAACGCAGGGACTAAGAAAGGAAAGCACCCCTGCAAAAAGTGCAATCGCCATAGCTGGCAGTAGGCCAGCATTGATCAAAGTGATTCCATCCATGGCAAAGCCTTAGTTTATTTTAACGCTCTGGTCACGGGGGCCAAACATCACATCTTTGTGGACAAATATCAAAGCACCCCCTAGATGATCCCACATGACCTATAACCTTGATGCTTGCGGTCTGCTCTGTCCGCTGCCTGTTTTAAAGGCTCGTAAAAGGCTTTCACCACTTGCTTCGGGCGAGATGTTAGCCTTGCTCTGTGATGACCCCGCAGCGATTATAGATGTTCCGCATTTTTGCCATGAAAATGGCCATCGGTTGATCAAAACCGTTGATGAGGGACAGGGAAAGACGCTTTACCTAATTGAAAAAGCCTAGTCGTTTCAAGCGGACCACACTGAATGTGGACCGCTTTTTAGGCAGATTGGTTTACTTACCGATTGACCACCAGCCGCGCTTTTTTGATTTGTTCGTCTCAACAGGTGCATCGGCCGTTTCAGATGGCGCTTGCACATCCGCGGATTGAGGGCTTTGCGCTTGAGGTGCCAGCGTAACCTGCTCGCCCTCCGCGCTTGAACCGCCCTCTCCACCGTCAGACGCCGCCGCTGCAGCCTCGGCTTCTTTTTGGGCTTTGGTCTTTCTTGGAGCTCTTTTGCGCTTTGGCTTGACCTCTTCAGGAGCCTCTGGCTCTGCCTTGGCGGGTGTCTCGCTTGCAGGTGTCTCGGTCGCGGCCTCTGCCGCTTGATCAGGCTTATCCTCGACTTTTTTCTTTGCTCTGGTCCTGCGCGGGCGTTTGGCCGGTTTTTCTTCGCTTGCGGCAGGCGGCTCTGCCACAGGCTCAGCGGGTGCATCTACTGCCACCGTTGCGTCATCTTCTGTTTTTTCTGATTGCACCGGTTCGCCCTGCGCATCATCAGCGCCGGTTTGATCCTCTTTGGCATCGCTTAACGGTTCGCCATCACTGTTGAGCGCGCCGTCTTCTTGCGATTGGCCAGATTTACGCCGCCGCCGACGACGGCGCCGTTTACGCGGTTTGTTCCCCTCTTCTTGAGCATCATCTTTTGCCTCAGGGGTTTCGCTGCTCTCTTCGCTATCGTCAAAATGCTCCATATCGACGGCATCGACTGAAACAACAGGTTCGGTTGGCTCAGGAACGACCCGCGTTGCCGTTTTGAACTTTTCGATTTCATAATCAGGGCTAACTAGGCTGGCAACCCCTTCTATGCGCACCGACAGCCCGTAACGGCTTTCTATTTGCGCCACATGCTCGCGCTTCTGGTTCATGATATAATTAGCAATTGGAACCGGGCATTTGACCAGAACTTCACGGGTTCGGCGCCGTACGCCCTCTTCTTCAATCTGCCGCAAGATGGACAGGGCAAGGTTATCATCCGAGCGAATTAAACCGGTGCCATGGCAATGTGGGCATGGCTGTGTTGTGGCTTCGATCATGCCAGGCCGCAACCTCTGTCGGCTCATTTCCATCAAGCCAAAGCCAGAAATACGGCCCACTTGAATGCGCGCGCGGTCTGTTTTTAGCTTATCCTTGATCCGCTTTTCGACCGCATTGTTATTTCTGCGCTCTTCCATGTCGATAAAGTCGATCACGATCAGTCCGGCAAGATCGCGCAACCTTAATTGACGTGCAACTTCTTCTGCGGCCTCAAGATTGGTTTTCAGTGCGGTTTCTTCAATCGAGCCTTCTTTCGTAGCCCGGCCCGAGTTGACATCAATGGCCACCAAAGCTTCGGTTACACCGATCACCAAATAGCCGCCGGATTTCAACTGAACCACCGGGTTGAACATGGAAGACAGATAGCTTTCCACTTGATAGCGCGCAAACAGCGGCAAACTGTCTTGGTAGTTTTTCACGTTTTTGGCATGCGATGGCATGATCATTTTCATGAAATCCTTGGCGATGCGATAGCCGCGCTCGCCTTCAACCAGAACCTCGTCAATCTCACGGTTATAAAGATCGCGGATCGAACGTTTGATCAGATCGCCTTCTTCATAAATTTTCGCAGGTGCGGTGGATTTCAATGTCAGCTCGCGAATTTGTTCCCAGAGCCGTTGCAAATATTCATAATCGCGTTTGACTTCCGTTTTGGTGCGCTTGGCGCCCGCTGTTCGGATAATCAGCCCCGCACCCTGCGGGACATCAATTTCATGGGCAATTTCTTTGAGCTTTTTGCGATCAGCCGCATTGGTAATCTTACGGCTAATGCCGCCGCCACGGGCAGTGTTTGGCATTAAGACACAATAGCGGCCCGCCAGTGAAAGATAGGTGGTCAGAGCAGCGCCTTTATTACCGCGCTCTTCTTTCACCACCTGGATTAGCATAATCTGACGGACCTTTATGACTTCTTGTATTTTGTAACGCCGCGGACGCGGCTTGCGGATTTGGCGTAAATCAAAGGTATCATCGTCATCAGCGATGTCTTCGATGCTTTCATCCTTTTCCGCAGCGGAGCTGGCCTCATCCTCTGTGCTGTCCTCGTCCTCTTCGCCGGCCTCATCCGAAGATGCAGGCTCAGCTTGAGAACTGGCGCCCTCGGAAGATGTGTCTGAGGCCTCTTGCTCAACGTCCTGACTTACTTCAGGCTGTGGTTGATCAGCTTCGGCGCTTTGATCATTCTCAACACTGTCTGTATCGGTAGCCTCGGGCGCATCTGCGGTATCGGCTTCATCAACAGAAACAGACACCTGGGATGTTTCTGGCTGCGCGTTTTCTTCAACCGCGCTACCTTCATCGGCTGGCTCTGTGAGACCATTGCCCTCTGTGTCCAGATCAATGGTTTCCATGCCGGTGAGCTGGGCATCCTCGACGTCTTTGGTTTCAACCGCGTCTTTTGATTTCAGCGATTGTGCACGGGTGCGGCCCCGGCGTCCACGGCCGCGCTTTTTCGAGGTCTCTTCTTCCTCATCAAGCGCACGCTGGGCTTCGGCGTAGGCGCGCTCTTCTTCCATCAGCGCTTCGCGATCCGCAACTGGGATTTGATAATAGTCCGGATGAATTTCCGAAAACGCCAAAAACCCGTGGCGATTTCCACCGTAATCTACAAAAGCAGCCTGCAGCGAGGGTTCGACCCGTGTGACTTTTGCTAGATATATATTGCCTGCAAGTTGGCGTTTGTTTTCTGATTCAAAGTCGAACTCCTCAACTTTGTTTCCATCCGCCACCACAACCCGAGTTTCCTCGGCATGGGTGGCGTCGATAAGCATTTTCTTAGCCATGTTTTCCAATTGCACACGCAACTTCGCCCGATCCTAAAGGTATCGGACTGTTTTGCGATATGTCTTACTAGGGCGATATTCGGCGCACGGCATATAGGGTCTGTTTCAACCTTGTTGCCCGTACAAATCAGTTCTGCGCTCTGCATCGCGTTTCTTTCCAGTGGTAATCCGCACAAGATCCCACCAATTTATGTCCCTTCACCGATCGGTTCAGGGGATTATATAGTGACCTGTTAAGGTCTGATCGATCTGCACTGCGGGCGTCATTTATATGCAATAACGCTGCTCGCTGTGCAGTGAAACTTTGTCGCGGTGCGCGATTAAAACAACACATCGCTTGTTTGCAACATAAGGCTTCCGACTGGCAAATGACAATGGGCAAAGTGCGATTAGTTTTTTATTTCTTTGGAAATTCAACCCAAAGCCCGCAGTCTTTTGAGCAAACTAGAGGTATCCCAGCGACCACCACCAAGTTTTTGGACGTCTTTATAAAACTGATCCACCAAAGCTGTCACCGGAAGGGAAGCTTTGTTTTCTTCGGCCGCTGCCAAGCAGATCGCAAGGTCTTTGCGCATCCAGTCCACGGCAAAGCCATGTTCAAAATGATCATCCAGCATGGTTTCATAGCGATTTGACATTTGCCAGCTGCCTGCGGCGCCTTGGCTAATAACTTCGACCACCGCGCGCCCGTCCAATCCAGCATTTTCAGCAAAATGCAAAGCTTCCGATAACCCCTGAACCAATCCGGCTATTGCAATTTGGTTGCACATTTTGGTCTTTTGCCCAGCGCCGCTGCCCCCTAGTCTTCGGCAAATTTTGGCGTAGACCGCCATTATGGGCTCCGCTGTTTCATAAGCCGGCAGATCGCCACCACACATGATGGATAATGCTCCGTTCTCAGCGCCCGCCTGACCGCCGGAAATTGGCGCATCCACAAAGCACAGCCCATTGGCTTTTGCCGCTCCGTAAAGCTCATCGGTAACCTGCGCTGAAACCGTTGTGTGATCTACGAAAATCGCGCCTTTCCGCATACCGGCGAACGCGCCGTCCTGACCAAGCGTCACGACGCGCAAATCATCATCATTGCCGACGCAGGCCATTACAAAATCTGCACCTTCTGCAGCCTCTTTAGGCGCTTGAGCCATCACTCCACCATGCTCGGCCACCCAATTGCGCGCCTTTTCAGTCGTTCGATTATAGACCGTGACCGAGTGACCTTTTGCTTGCAGATGACCTGCCATCGGAAAACCCATCACCCCAAGACCAAGAAAAGCAATTTTAGCCATCGTAATTCCCCAAAAAATTTGTATCTCTTGTTGTGTCGCGTTGCTATATCGGTTGCAAGAGCAGAGCGCATAAAAAAGGGATAAAATGCATGGCAATCTTATTTCGGTGGAGTTTGCGGATTGCTCTGGCAATGATCGGGCTGCTTATTGCCGGTGTCTTTTTGATTTATTATCTGGCATCACAGTCCCTGCCCGACTACGAAAAAACCGTAAGCTTACCCGGAGCAATTGAGCCTGGCGAAATTATTCGTGATACCTTTAATGTTCCGCATATTGTTGCGGCGCGCGACGAGGATGTGTTTTTCGGCCTTGGTTATGCCCATGCGCAAGACCGGCTTTGGCAAATCATGCTGATGCGCCGCACAGCCCAAGGCCGGCTATCTGAAATTTTTGGACCCGAGACCTTACAAACGGACAAACTTCTGCGCCGTCTGGATTTATATTCTTTGGCGCAATCCTCAGTGGCCGCGCAGTCGCCTGATGCCCGCCGTGCCTTAAACGCCTATTCAAAGGGGATAAATGCGCGCATACATGAGATAAACAGAGATGCGCTCGGCCGCGGCGCACCAGAGATGTTTATTTTTCCAACAGATGTTTCGCCTTGGCGGCCAGCAGACAGCCTTGCCATTTTGAAACTCATGTCTGTGCAACTCAGCGGCCATTTGGCGAATGAGGTTTTGCGGGCCAAAACCTCGCTGAAATTGGACGATGCCGCCCGACTATCAGATATTATGCCAGATTCCCCGGGGCAGGTGATCGCCGACCTAGAGCAATATTCCACCGTGATCCCTAAGCTTGGCAACACACCCAAAACAGCCCAAAGCCAAACTGCAGATGATTTATCGCCCTTTCCAAGCGTTAAGATGGCCGGTGCCTCAAACGTCTTTGCAGCAGCGCCTTTTCGGGCAGCAGCCGGCGGCACGCTTTTGGCAAATGACCCGCATCTGGGACTGACTGCACCCGCAATCTGGTATCTGGCGCATTTAGAACTGACAACTGGCGGCGTGATAGGCGCCACCATCCCCGGAATTCCGGCTGTGCTCTCTGGGCGCAGTGCGATGTTGGGCTGGGGGCTGACATCGTCGTATCTTGACGACCAAGACCTCTTGATCGAAGAGCTAGACCCTGAACGGCCAGAATATTACCGCGCGCCGGAAGGATATAAAAAGTTCCGCAGCCGAGAGACGATTATCAATATCAAAGACCACGCTCCGGTAACGATCACTCTAAGATGGAGCGATAATGGGCCGATCCTGCCCGGCACCCATTACGGCATTTCAGAAATTACTCCACGGGGCCATGTGGCCGCACTGTCGTGGACAGCTTTGGGCAGCGCGGATACATCCTTTACCGCAGGATTTAATCTAATGAGCGCGCAAACTACCTCGCAGGCTCTTGCGCTTTTGAAAGATTATCACAGCCCATCGCAAAATATCATTCTGGCAGATACAGAGCAGATCGCAATGAAAACAATCGGTGTGATGCCACTGCGCGCAGCATCCCACCAGACCCAAGGCCGTATGCCCAGCCTCGGTTGGCGCACAGAAAACCGCTGGAAGGGCCGTATTGAATACGCCAAAAACCCCGAATTTATTGATCCCGACGGGGGTGTTTTAGGTAATACAAACAATAAGGTATCCTCTGGTGAATTTCCTGAGCACATGTCATTTAGCTGGGGCGACAGCCAGCGTATTCAACGCTGGAAACGCCTGATGCAGGGTCGAAAGGTACACACCCGCGAAAGCTTTATTGAGGCGCAGCTGGACACGGTTAGCTTCACCGCACGTGCGCTGCTGCCATTGATCGGGTCAGATTTGTGGTTCACCAGCCAAGCCGCACCGCAAGGCACTCTGGCCCGAAACCGCAAAACCGCTTTGGATTTACTTGCCGAATGGAACGGTGAGATGAACGAACATATGCCAGAGCCTTTGATTTTTTCGGCATGGATGCGGGCGCTGCAAAACCGTTTGATCCGCGACGAGCTTGGACCGCTGGCGGATAAGTTTGCCCATATGGAGCCGCTGTTTATCGAACGGGTTTTCCGCAATATCGATGGCGCAGCGCAATGGTGTGACGTGATCCAAAGTGCAAAACAGGAAACCTGTGATGAAATATCGCGTCTAGCACTTGACGATGCATTAGTGTGGCTGGCTGAAAAATACGGATCAAACATGGAAGCTTTGCGTTGGGGAGAAGCGCATCAAGCCCTGCACCGCCATGCAACTTTGGGGCGGGTGCCGCTGCTAAGCTATTTTGTAAATATCTACCAACCGACAAGTGGTGGAGATAACACGCTGCTGCGCGGAAAAACATCCGGCGCCGAGCCAGAGCCATTTTTCAATGTGCATGCTGCCGGCTATCGCGGAGTTTATGATTTTGCTGACCCCGACAGTTCGGTCTTTGTGATCGCCACCGGGCAATCGGGTCATTTTTTATCACGGCATTATGATGATCTCGGCCAGCTTTGGCGGCGCGGAGAATATATCCCGATGTCGCTGGATCTTGATCTGGCGCGTGCGGCCGCGGTGGGTGTGACCTATATCAATCCCGAATAAATCACAGCGCAGCGAATTGTGTTTTTTGCTTTGATGTCCAGCTTAAAGACAACACGCTGTCGGTGTCGCGCGTTTGCTCTTCGATAACAACGCCCTGTGCGTAAAGCCACGCTCGGCGTTTACCGTCAGCGTGATCCAAAACAATCTCATCTGACTGCGCGGCTGCATTGAGCGCTGTTGCAATTGTGTCTAGAACCTGCTCAATCCCATCGCCCGACAGAGCTGATATGGCAAAAACATCGTCTTGGCGATCGGCGCGGGCCGCTGTGGCTGCAACATCTTCTTCTGGCAATAAATCAATTTTATTCCAAAGCTGAAAAATCGGAGTGGCTTCGGAAACGCCCAGATTGGTGATAATTTGATCCACATCGCCAGCTTGTTCTTCGCTTGCCGCATGTGAAATATCGCGCACATGCAAGATAATGTCGGCGGTCAGCACCTCTTCGAGCGTGGCGCGGAAGGCTGCAACCAATTCGGTTGGCAAATCGGATATAAACCCAACGGTATCGGAAAAAATCACTTCAAATCCGGGGCCAAGCTTGACCGATCGCATGGTCGGGTCCAGCGTTGCAAAGAGCATATCTTTTGCCATCACACCAGCCCCGGTTAAACGGTTGAACAGGGTGGATTTACCGGCGTTGGTATAGCCCACAAGAGCCACCACCGGAAAGGGCACCTTGGCCCGTGCAGCACGGTGCAGACTGCGGGTTTTAACCACTTTGCTCAATTGCCGCCGCAATCGCACCAATTGTTGATCAATCGCCCGCCGGTCTGCTTCAATCTGGGTTTCGCCGGGTCCGCCGACAAATCCGAGCCCGCCACGCTGACGCTCAAGGTGGGTCCAGGCTCGCACCAAACGCGTGCGCTGATAACTCAAAGCCGCCATTTCAACTTGTAAAACCCCTTCACGGGTGGCGGCACGGTCGGAAAATATTTCTAAGATCAAGCTGGTACGATCCAGCAGTTTCACTTTCCAAAGCTTTTCCAAATTGCGCTGCTGCACCGGGCTAACCAGCCCGTCGATAATCACCAGCTCGATATCTTGGTCGTGAAACAGCTGTTTTAGCTCTTCAAGCTTGCCTTTGCCAAAAAGATGGCCGGGGTTCGGCTTTGGCAAAGGCACAATGGTAGATCCTACGGCCTCTAGGCCAGGCAGCGCCATCGCAAGTGATACGGCCTCGCCTATCGCCGAAAGCGGCTCTCGGCGATCAGGATCAGATTTAATGTCTGGAAGCAAAACCCAAGCGCGGGTGTCGCTTTTCTCTGTTGCCCTCAATTGGCGTCTTCACCTTCATAAAGGGAAATGGACTGTGACGGCATAATCGTCGAAATGGCGTGTTTATACACCAGTTGCGATTGCCCATCGCGGCGCAAAAGAATGCAAAAATTGTCAAACCATGTTATGACACCTTGCAGTTTAACACCGTTGATCAAAAATACCGTCACCGGGATTTTGGTCTTACGTACATGATTTAAAAATGCATCTTGCAGGTTTTGACGATCTGAGGCCATTTTTTTACCTTTTCTTGTTTTTACGCCCTAGTCACGCAATCCTAATCAACAATGAAATAGCAATGCTTACGCCGCAATACAACCACATCTCTTAAACAGGGTCTATTCTAATTCTTAACGCCACCACGCTTCTGGCGATAGCATGGCCAAAACCACCAAGATTTCAAATCGCCCCAAAATCATTGCAAAGCATAAAATGGCTTTGGTCCAACCGCCCGCAGACACCAGATCGACAGTGTCAGGGGCCACCAGATCAATCAAGGGGCCCGTGGTGCTCAGAGCGCTGATACAAAGCGCTAAAGCCGTCTCAAAGGAAAAACCTGTTGCTGCAAGAGCCAAGGTAATCAATGCCAGCGCAATGGCAAACATCATGAAAAAGATCCACGCGACAAAAGCATTGCTTCGCAATTCTTGATTATGCCGATTGGACATCTGGCCGACAGATGACGGATGGATCAATTGATCAACCTCTCGCATTGCATTGAGGTAAAGCGAATAGACGCGCAGTAATTTAACACCCCCTGCGGTGGTGGCAACGCCGCCCCCGATCAGAGCCAGTCCCATGAATAAAAGCGCCGGCGTACTGAGCGCGGACCATTGTTCCCCGGCGCCCCAATGGGCGCTCACAAATCCAGTCGTTGTGATAAAAGACAAAGTGGTGAACAAAATACCCCATAAGACCTCAAAGGCCTGCGCAAAGGTAAGTATGCCGCTAGCGTTCATGACCCCCAATATTTGCCAAGCAAGCAGTCCGAGGCTGACAATCACAATAATTAGCATACCAAAGCGTACTTCGGGATCACGGCGCAGTTGTTTGGCCGATGGGCCACCGCGATCTGCCTGCACTGTTGACCGCGATACTGCCAATAGCAAAAAGACGAAAATTAGCCCCTCCACCAACCATTGCCCAGACAAGTCAGACAATTGAACCGCCCCGGTGATGCCGCTGGTGGCCAGAACCGACATAGCATATATTAACCCGTCGAAGCCCGCCATCCCGCTAAGGGTAAGCCCCAACCACAATATGCCAGTCAAAGCCGCGTATATCGGAAATAATTGCATCGAGTTGCGGAGCAAAAAGGACCGGCGTTCTTTAGCGGTCAAAAAACTTGTTTGACGGCTTTTAGAAGAGCCGACCAATTCAAAGCCGCCTAAATTCATCGGCGCTAGAATAGCAGCCGCAGAAATCCAGATTAAAACGCCGCCAAACCATGCCACCAATGCCCGCCACAACAGCAAGCTGTCCGGGAGACGATCTGGGTCAAAAACCCGTAGCCCAGTTGTGGTTAGCGCGCTAACCATATCAAGGTAGGCCGTTGAAAAATTGGTGGATTTAAGTATCTCGGCCTCTGGTATAGCCAAGAAAACTGGCAAAATGACAAACCCAAGGCCTAATGAGCCCAGTTGTTGTACCCCGCTTTCCTCAATCTTTCGATTGGACATTGCCAAGGCCACCATTGCAAGGAAAAGCAATCCCAAAACACCAGTGTAAAAGAACATACGCGCATCGAAGTAAGCCGCTTGCGATAAAGCAAAAATGCTTGGCAACAACATTGTAGTAGCGGCCACTGCAAACAGGTGGAAAAGAACAGGAAGATCTAGGAAACGCCTGAGCATCGACTAGAAAAAGTCAATCGAGACTTGCAGCAATCGCTCGACTTCCGGAATATCCTTGGACAGCGCAAAAAGCGCGATCACATCGCCTTCTTCAATGCGGGTTTCTCCTATGGGCTTGACCAGTTCTTGCCCCTTTAGAACCCCACCGATCAAAACCCCTTCGGGGAAATCAATGTCACGAATTTTTTGGCCCGTTATGGGCGAAGTTGATAACACCTGCGCTTCGATAACTTCGGCCTCGGCATCACCGATAGAATAGACTTCGCGCACTCTGCCATGACGGATATGGCGCAAAATCGAACTTACGGTGGTGGCCCGAGGGTTGATATATGCATCGATGCCCAGCGGACCCATCAAAGGGATAAGCGTTGGATCATTAATCAGTACGATTGATTTTGGACAGCCTTGCTGCTTTGAGCGCACCGCCGCAAGCATATTTGTTTTATCATCATCAGTGACGGCCAAAACTGCATCAGTTTTAGCAATGTTCGCCTCGGTCAGAAGGCTCGCTTCTAACCCGTCCCCATGCAGAACAATGGTTTTTTCCAATTCATTGGCCGCATGCTCAGCAACGATGCGATTTTTTTCAATTACTTTGGCACGCACTCTTTGAGAGCCCGACTCAAGTGCTTTTGCAATCGAAAGACCGACATTGCCGCCGCCGATCAAAAGCACCCGGTCATTTTTGCTTTGAGGTTTGCCAAAGACCTCGATCACGCGATCCGTATCGTCGATATGGCACATGACATAGACTTCGTCCTGAGCAAACAATTGATCGCCCGCATCGGGGGCAAAAAGCAAACCTTCACGGCGCACACCAACAACCAAAGAACGAAGGGTCGAAAACAGATCGGTCAATTGGCGCAACGGTGTGTTGGTGACTGGGCAATTTTCATCCAAGCGCAGTCCGAGCAGTTGAGCTTTGCCCTCTAAAAAAGTTTCTGTGTCAAAAGCAGCATTGGCCGACAGACGTTTAAGTGCTGCCTGCGCAACTTCACGCTCGGGGCTGATCACAACATCAATGGGCATATGATCGCGGCGGTAAAGATCTGAATAAATTGCATCAAGATAGGACTGGCTGCGCAGGCGGGCTATTTTTCTGGGGATATCAAATACAGAATGCGCCACCTGACAGGTCACCATATTGACCTCATCCGAATGAGTTGCAGCGATAATCATATCCGCATCGCGTGCACCCGCCCGCTCTAATATATCAGGATAGGACGCAAATCCTGCGATGCCCTGAACATCAAGCGTATCTGTAGCGCGGCGCACCAGATTAGGATTGTTGTCAACGATCGTAACGTCATTACGTTCGTTGGACAAATGTCGCGCAATTTGCCAACCGACTTGACCGGCACCGCAAATAATGACTTTCATCCAAATCCCCTTTGACCTGGTAGATCTTGATTTATTTGCATGGCAGAAGGCAGGCTATTGGTCAATTGCTGTTTTCCTCTGCGGTTTCTCCATTGGCTTTTCCAGCCGAAACAACACCGAGCGACTTTAGCTTGCGATGAAGCGCGCTGCGCTCCATGCCAACGAATTGCGCAGTTTTACTAATATTGCCGCCAAAACGGTCGATCTGAGTGATTAGGTATTCGCGCTCAAAAGCTTCACGCGCCTCGCGCAGAGGCATTGTGGCGATATTTCTTGAAATCAGTCCTTGAGTATTTTCTAAGCTGTCTCCGGCAGCATCATTTGGCAAATCGGCTGCAGAGATAGGATCACTGCTGTCGCCCAATATTAATACCCGCTCAACAATATTTTTCAATTGCCGTACATTGCCAGGCCAGGCCATGGTTTGCAGCATCGTAGAGCCTTCTTCGCTTAACTCACGTAGGCTATGGCCTTGAGATTCGTGAAAATACTGCAGAAAATGTGTAGCAAGCAGAGGAATGTCTTCACGCCGTTCTTCCAAAGACGGCACAGAAATAGGGACGACATTCAACCGATGAAACAGTTCTTCTCGAAAGTTTTTTTCATTAATTTCTTGGTTTAAATCTTGGCTGGTCGAAGAAATAACCCGCAGGTCCACATTTACACTTTCACTCCCACCAACACGTTGAAAGCGTTGGTCAACCAAAACCCGCAGGATCTTTGATTGGGTCACCAGTGGCATATCTGCCACCTCGTCAAAATACACGACCCCCTGATTGGCCTGTTCCAACAGCCCTTCGGTAATGCCTTTGTCGCTGCTTTCTTGCCCAAACAGCACGCGCTCCATTTGATCGGGCTCAATCGCTGCACAATTGACCACCACAAATGGCGAAGATGCCCGATCTGAGTGGCTGTGGATATAGCGCGCAGCCACTTCTTTGCCGGTGCCAGAGGCCCCTGTGAGCATCACACGGCCATTTGATTTTGTCACCTTATCCAATTGGGAAATAAGCGTGCGAAATGCTGTGCTTTGGCCGATCATTTCGCTTGCCGGGCCATCTTTTTGCCGCAGAGCAAGGTTTTCGCGGCGCAGCCGAGAGGTTTCCATGGCACGCCGGATCACCACCAAAAGTTGGTCAATGTTAAAGGGCTTTTCGATAAAATCATAGGCACCCTGCTTAATTGCAGCCACAGCAATTTCAATATTTCCATGGCCAGAAATAATCACGACAGGGACGTGTGGATACTCGCTCTTGACCTTTTTCAAGATATCAATCCCGTCCATGTCACTGTCTTTGAGCCAGATATCAAGGATCAATAAGCCCGGCTGCTCGGCAGTGACCTCACGCATACACTCTTCTGAGTTTCCCGCCAGCCGGGTGCTATAGCCTTCATCTTGAAGAATATCGCCGATCAGCTCGCGAATATCGCGTTCGTCATCTACAATTAGAATATCGTTCATTTATATGCTTCCTTAGTCATCACTGTCACGCCTTGCAAAGCCTGTGTTGGCAATAGAATAATAGCTTTGGCCCCTTTAAAATCGGCTCCGTCAAACGAATCGGCATCCTCAAGTCTAAGGCTGCCTCCGTGTTCTTCGATAATCTTTCGCACAATCGCCAATCCCAAACCCGTGCCCTTTTCCCGGGTTGTTACATAGGGCTCAAAAAGACGACTGCGATCAGTTGGAAGCCCAGTTCCGTTATCGGCCACCGTGATGCAAAGCTGCTGCGCGCTCGGCAGCAGCTTGACGATGATACGCCCGGGCACATTGGCACCCAGCCCTTTTTCAATTCGCGCGTCGATTGCCTCACCGGCATTTTTTAAAAGATTGGTAAAGGCTTGCGAAATCATAGTCGCATCTATTTCAGTTAAAACTGGTGCGCTGGGTATGTCGATGTCAAAGCCAACATTGGGTTGACCGGCGTCTTGCAATACTACCGCAGAGCGCAGGAGCTCGGCGATATCTTCACTACGTTTATCAGGTTCGGGCATGCGCGCAAATTTGGAAAACTCGTCAACGATTCGGCGTAAATCATTGGTTTGACGAATAATGACATCGGTCATTTGTTCAACCGCTTGTTCGTCGCCATCTAGTTTTGCGATGAATTTGCGCCGGATGCGCTCAGCCGACAGCTGGATCGGGGTCAAAGGGTTTTTAATCTCATGAGCAATCCGCCGCGCCACATCGCCCCAAGCCGCCGATCTTTGCGCAGAAACCAAATCGGTAATGTCATCAAATGCGATCACATAGCCTTCAAGGCTCTGATCTTCTTGGCGGCGAGGAGCCATACGCACCAAAAGGTTTTCCAAGCGCCCCGCTCTGACCACTTTGACTTCCTCTTGGATGCTGTCGAGCGGAGCCCCGCGCAAGCGCTCAAAAAGTGGAAAAAATTCTGGCACCGCGACGGATAAATCTGTTAATTGTTGTTCGTTTTTCCAGCTGAGCAAACGTTGGGCCGACGGGTTAACAAATGACACCCGCCCCTCTGGATCAAGCCCGACAACACCCGAAGTGACCGAGCTAAGCACCGAGTCAAACAGCCTTCTACGCCGTTCAATTTGATTTGTATTTTCAACCAAGGCATCCCTTTGGACTTTAAGTTGCCCTGTCATTTGGTTGAAATATTTTGATAAAAGAGATAACTCATCTTCGCCATCCTCTTCAATCACACGGGTATCAAATTTACCCTCACCAACCCGCTGTGCTGCACCGGCCAAGCGTCCTATTGGGCGCGACAGACGCTCTGCAAACAGCAGGGCAAGCCAGATTGAGGATACAATGAGCAAAATTGCAAAGGCGAGATATAGCAATGCAAATTCGAATAACTGCTTGCTAGCGTCTTGTTCAAGCTGTTGGTAAAGCTTGGCTGTTGCCTGGGTTTCGTCTAGCAAGGCCAGCAAATTTCCATCAACCTGACGGGATACAAGCAAATAATAATCTGGAAACCCAGACAGATAGGCCAGTGCCCTGAGCTCGTTATTTTGCCAGTCTTCGATTAAAACCACCGCCTGTAAGGAGGCATCAATCTGGCTAAGATCAGGTTTCTCATAATCAAATAAATAAGACCGGTGTCCGCGCAGGATCAATTCTCCTTGACCGTTGATTATGAACGCCTCGCGCAGACCACGTTGAATGTCCTGCTGCTCTTGGCTTAGCGTTTCACGCAGCGCCTGCGGGTCAAAGCGAACTTGCGTTCGGCGATATTGCTCAAGGATTTGCACGAGACTTGCGGTGTCTTCGGACATGGAAGCCTTTTGATCTTCTTCATAGGCCTGTGCGGCGGCAAGAGAATCTCCAATGACGCCTTTCACCCGATCTGAAAACCAGGCCTCAAGCCCCATATTGATCGACAAAAGAGCAAAGACAGCCACGGTAATTGTGGGTAGCAAAGCCATGACTGTAAAGACGCCGGTGAGACGTAAATGCAATCGTGATCCGGCCGATTTCTGGCGCCTTTGCGAAATGATGCGCAGTATTCTTTGCGATACCATTGCAACCGTGACCAAAACATAAATGATGTCGGCCATGACCACCAAGCGGATCACATTCGAACGCGCGTTCTGTTCTAACGGGCCGAGCACAAGATAAGTGCCAAGCACCAAAATCGGCCCTAGCAATACCAAACCGACGTTGACAACAGTCGAAAATCGTTTCTGACGCTGCAATTGCAGTGCCCGGCTCCAAATGAGCCGCGAAGCTCGGGTTTTTGATGGCTTGCTCACGGCCTTCCCCAATGTGACAAAACGGTCGGCATCCTTCTGCCTGTTGCTTGATTACATCAGTTTTCGTCGACGTGTGACCTTAATGTCAAGCTCATTGATTTTTTTACGCAAAGTATTGCGGTTAATACCCAGCAAATCGGCGCATTTGGCTTGATTTCCGCCGTTGGCTTCCAGCGCAATCTCGATCAAGGGGCCTTCGACCTCTCGCAGGATACGCGCGTGCAACCCGGGCGGCGGCAAAATATTACCGTGCAGATCAAAATAGCGGCGCAAATGACGTTCGACATCTGCCGATAAACGGTCCGTGGACCCTTTTTGCAAATTAAGGTTCATCGCCGGTTGATTGCTCAATGCCTGTTCGACCTCAGTAAGTGAGATTTCAACGCCTCTTGCTGTCAGGCCAAGCCGTTTCACAACATTTTCAAGCTGCCGCACATTGCCCGGCCAGCTATAGTTTCGAAACAGCTGCGCCGCTTGCTCGGACATCATGCGGGGGATGGCCCCGTCCCGCTCGGCGCGGTTTAAAAAATGATCGCAGAGCAATTGGATATCATCCACCCTTTCACGCAGGGACGGCACCTGGATCGTCGCCCCGCCAAGCCGGTAATACAGATCACGCCGCACCGCGGCTTGATCAACAGCTTCGCTAACCTCGCCCTGCATGGTGGCGATAAAGCGCGGTGAAAAATCCCCCGGCGTGTCGATCATCCGGACAATACGCCCCTGCCCTTCTTCGTTAATATCGCTAATTTCCTCGATTAAAATCGTCCCACCCTTGGCCCGCGCTAAAATTTTGGCAGGTCCGTCGAGCGCCACCAAATCAGCTTCGGTCACAGTGACGAAGGGCAGGTTTCGGCGATCCGAATAATTGTGAAGCACCTTTGAAATAAGCGTCTTTCCGGTCCCCGACTCGCCCGAAATGAGCACGGGAAGATCTGCATTCATCACCCGCGCCACCAGTCGGTAGAGCCCCTGCATGGCGGGTGTTTTTCCGATTAGGGGCAGACCCTCTTGTGTTTCATCACCCATGTCCGGCTCGGCCACCTGACGCCGTGCAGGGCGCCGGTGCTCTAAGGCTTTGGCGCATCGCTTCATCAGATCAGGCAAATCAAAGGGTTTAGGCAAATAGTCAAAGGCCTCGGCCTCGGCCGCGTGTATTGCTGTCATAATGGTATTTTGCGCTGAGATCACGATCACCGGCAAATCCGGGCGGTCTTTGGATATTTTAGGCAACATTTCCAATCCATTGCCATCCGGCATCATCACATCGGTGATCACCGCATCGCCTTTGCCTTCTTCTACCCAGCGCATCAATGTGGTCAGGCTGGACGTTGCATGCACGCGGCAGCCCGCACGGGTTAACGCTTGGGTCAAAACGGTGCGTATTGTGCGATCATCATCGGCAACAAGGACAGTTCCATCCATTATAGCTCTCCTTTATTGGCCCGATCGGGCGGCATAACTGGCAGGGAAATACGAAATACGGTTTTGCCAGGAACCGAATCTACAGAAATCCAACCGTCATGATCGGAAATAATTTTACTGGCCAAGGCCAGCCCAAGACCGGTTCCGTTTTCACGGCCCGACACAAAGGGATCAAAAATATCGGCGCGGATATCTTCGCGCAGTCCGGGCCCATCATCCCAAATTTCAACTTGCAGCGGCAGCGACTTGCCTTCTCCATCCGAGCGGCGCAGGCGAAAGGAATGCTCATAATAAGTACGCAGCCGGATCGTGCCACCGTTTGTATTGGCGGCCTCTGAGGCGTTTTTGACCAAATTAAGCATCACCTGAAGCAATTGATCACTGTCGCCAAGAACGGCCGGCAATGAGGGGTCGTAATCTTCAACGATCTTCATATGCGCGCCAAACCCCACTTGCGCCGACCGGCGCGCACGGTCCAGCACATCGTGAATATTGACTTCGTTTTTCTCCAATGACTTCAAATTTCCAAATTGCTCGACCTGTTCAAGCAGTTTCACAATCCGGCGGGTTTCCGTGACAATCAAATCGGTCAGCTCCAAATCCTTGGGATCAAGCCCCATGGACAGCAACTGCGCAGCGCCAGTAATTCCCGCAAGTGGATTTTTAATTTCATGCGCCAGCATTTCGGCCATTCCAATCGCTGATTTTGCGGCGGACTTAACAGTTTGGGTTTGGGTCATCCGCCCGGCCAATTCACGTGGGGCGATGAGTAAAATCATCATCTCTGGATGACCTACAATCGGTGCAAATTTAAGATTGCATTGCATTGGCGCCCGATCACCGGTGCCAACATCTACGTCATTGACAAAGAGCGGCGTGGCATTGCGCCGCGCGCGTTGAAAACTTTTTTCAAGCGGCGCGTCAACCATCAACCGGTCCCACAGGGGCTCGCCCTGTACTGCCCGCTGCGAGAGGTTAAAAAACCATTCAGCGGCAGGGTTTATTTCAACAATTAGATCTTGGGCATCCAGCACCACCGCCGGCACCGGCAGTGAATTCCA
Organism: Rhodobacteraceae bacterium Araon29; assembly: GCA_039640505.1. Taxonomy (NCBI): domain Bacteria; kingdom Pseudomonadati; phylum Pseudomonadota; class Alphaproteobacteria; order Rhodobacterales; family Paracoccaceae; species Rhodobacteraceae bacterium Araon29. The sequence continues at coordinate 2,380,737 of CP046865.1, forward strand.
AATGGCCTCTAGCGGATTGGACATACTCATGCCGCTTGCTCCTGTTCCATCGCATAAGGCAAAACCTCAAAAACATCCTCAGGGGTTACGGCTGTCAGAATTTTGCGGCGCAGGGCCTGCGTTGTGCCTGCTTCATCCATATACCACCCCAAATGCTTGCGCGCGACACGTATCCCAAGATCGCGCCCGTAAAACTTTAAAATACTGTCGTAATGTTCTGCTACCAATTGACCGAACTCTTTGAGATTAGGGCGTGCAATCTTTGGGGCTTGAAAAAGCGCGTGGGCCAATTCCGAAAGAAGCCAAGGCCGCCCTTGTGCACCCCGGCCGACCATGATCCCATCCGCACCAGACAAGGCCAAGGCCCGTTTTGCACTGTCTAGATTTGTAATGTCACCATTTGCAATCACAGGGATGTTGACCGCGTTTTTGACCCGCGCAATGGCGGCCCAATCTGCGTGGCCTTTGTAAAACTGACACCTGGTACGGCCGTGAATGGTGATCATTTGAATACCCGCCGCTTCAGCCCGTTTCGCAAGTTCTGGCGCGTTGATGTTTGTATCATCCCACCCCAAACGGGTTTTTAATGTAACCGGTAGCTTGACTGCGCCCACGACCGCTTCGATCAAGCTCAAAGCGTGATCAAGATCTTTCAAAAGCGCAGATCCGGAATAGCCAGTGACCACTTTTTTCGCCGGGCAGCCCATGTTGATGTCAATCATCTGCGCGCCATTGGCTTCCACCATGCGCGCGGCCTCAGCCATCCAGTGGGCTTCACGCCCAGCAAGCTGAACAGCCGTATTCTCAGCCTCTAGCCCCAATTCGGTTTTTTCGCGGGTGCCTGCCCGCCCGATCACCATGTCTTGTGATGCAACCATTTCGCTTACAACCATTCCCGCCCCAAATCGCGAAACGATTTGGCGAAACGGTAGATCGGTTATTCCGGCCAGTGGCGCCAAGAATATTGGTGGTGAAAGCGGCAAAGCCCCAGAGAGTAATTGCACGAAATAGGCTCCTTTCGGGCAGAATAGGCAAACAATCGCGTCAAAACAAGTCAATCGCGCCGAATTTTTAGCCAAATTTCTTTATATGCCTATTTTATAATCATATATTTGGCCTCGATTCCAAGATTGCGTCATGGTTTGTGACCGCGTAGACAGTGAGCAATTCTTTTGACTGAACAACTGTGGATCACCAGATGACCGTTGCCGCTTTAATTGTCGCCGCAGGACGTGGCAGCCGCGCCGGCGGCGCAGAACCGAAGCAATGGCAGCGTGTTGCAGGAAAGCCTGTCATTGACCATACGCTGGAACGGTTCACCCAACATCCGCGCATTGATCGCATTATGGTAGTGCTGCATCAAGACGATATGGACCTGCTCAAATCTACAGACTGCGAAGTCACTCAAGGCGGCGCCTCGCGCGATGCCTCGGTCCGCAATGGGCTAGACGCTTTGGCCGCCAACCCGCCCGATCAGGTGCTCATCCATGATGTTGCCCGCCCCGCCCTCGGCGATGATGTAATAGAGCGCGTTTTGGACGCCCTAGAAGATTATCCAGCCGCAGCCCCCGGCCTGCCGGTGACCGACGCTCTTTGGCGTAGCGCGAATGGCACCGTCACCGGCAGCTGCTCGCGCGAAGGGTTATATCGGGCCCAAACCCCGCAAGGGTTTCATTTTGATGCCATTTTGAAAGCCCATCATGCCAATAACGCACCTGCGGCGGATGATGTTGAAGTGGCCCGGCGCGCCGGATTAGAGGTGGCCATCGTTGACGGCGATGAAGGCAATTTAAAAATCACACGGTCAGAGGATTTTGCGCGCGCCGCCCTAGCACTAAAAGGATCGCATATGACAGATATTCGCTTGGGAAATGGCTATGACGTACATGCGTTTGAACCCGGCAATGAAGTGATCCTATGCGGTGTGCCGGTGGCGCATACAGCCCAGCTGAAAGGCCATTCGGATGCCGATGTGGCGATGCATGCCATCACCGATGCGCTTTATGGAGCAATAGCAGAAGGCGATATTGGACGGCATTTCCCGCCATCTGATCCGCAATGGAAAGATGCCGCAAGCGCGGTGTTCTTATCGCATGCGGCAGAGTTGGTGCGCGCAAGAGGCTTTGAAATTAGCAATATAGACTGCACAATTGTGTGCGAATTGCCCAAAATAGGACCGCACGCGGCCGCCATGCAAGCCAATCTGGCAAAGATTATAGACATAGAGCAAACACGCATCAGCGTGAAAGCCACCACCAGCGAGCGTTTGGGATTTACCGGCCGCCAAGAAGGGATCGCTGCAATTGCAACCGCAGCGCTGCAGACGTCATGAGCGCGCCTATCGCCACACTCTTTGGCATTGGCTATCTGCGGCCGGCCTCAGGCACATGGGGGTCACTGGCTACGCTGCCGCTGTTTTGGGCAAGCTATCAATTCATTGGCTTTGGCGGCGTCCTTTTATGCACCCCTGCAATATTCTTCTTAGGATGGTGGGCCACGGCAAACTATATCCGTGCCGCCGCATCCCACGATCCCTCTGAAGTGGTGATCGACGAGGTGGCCGGCCAATGGATTGCCCTAATGCCTATCGCTTTTGTGATGTCGTTTTCAAACGCGTCCACCAGTGCGCTCTGGCCGGAATGGGCCGCGGCCTTTGTGCTGTTTCGCCTGTTTGACATCACCAAGCCCGGACCGATTGGCTGGGCTGACAGACGCGATGACGCCTTGGGGGTCATGCTCGACGACTGTATAGCAGGCCTTTTGGCTGCGGTCGGCGTCGTGATCCTGACCATTGCTCGGCAAGGATTATAGCCCCATGCGTGAGACTATTTTACAACTGGCAACACAGACAAAGCAAAAGATTGCCGTCGCAGAAAGCTGTACTGGTGGGATGCTGGCTGCGGCGCTGACCGACCTTCCCGGATCATCGGCCATCTTTGAGCGCGGATTTGTCACCTATTCCAACGCAGCCAAAACTGAACTGCTTGGGGTTTCTGCAGATACGCTGGCGCGTCATGGCGCGGTTTCCGAGCCAGTGGCAAAAGAAATGGCGCGCGGTGCGCTTGAACGCTCAGATGGCGATATCGCGCTTTCGATTACCGGCATCGCCGGACCGGGCGGCAGCGACCATAAACCCGAAGGGCGGGTCTGCTTTGGGCTGGCCATTTCTGGCGGCGCTGTGACCAGCGAAACCATCGAATTTGGTGCAAGAGGCCGCGAGGCCGTCCGCATTGCGGCACGTGACCACGCCATGGGACTCCTAATGCGGGCACTCAAAGACCATTGAATTTACGCCTAATATTGCATCTTATTTCTAATTTTATGCATAAATTTTGTGCTTTTTGTGTCTAGCCCCTCATCTACGCGCTCTATTTTACAGCAAATGCTTTGTTTTTGATCGTTTTTAGGGTCTTTGCCCTAAAAAAATGTATCTAGGAGGATCAATCAAATGAACGGAGCGGATACCGCTTGGATTATCGTCGCCACAGCGCTTGTGCTGTTTATGACATTGCCGGGGCTTGCCCTTTTCTATGGCGGGCTGGTACGCGCGCGTAACGTGCTGAGCGTCTTTATGCATTGCTACGCAATTGCCTGCCTGATGAGCGTGCTGTGGCTTGCTTTTGGCTATTCAATTGCCTTTGGCAGTGGCACAAGCGGCTATTGGGGCGGATTGGACAAAATGTTCCTGTCCGGCGTTACAACCGACAGCCTAAGTGGCACCCTACCCGAAGTTCTGTTCTTTGCCTTTCAGATGACCTTTGCGATCATCACACCGGCACTGATTGTGGGCGCCTATGTTGAACGCGTGGGCTTTGCCTTTGTGCTGACCTTCTCGGGCCTCTGGATGCTGCTGTGCTACGCGCCGGTTGTGCACTGGATTTGGGGCGGCGGCATGTTAGCTGATGGCGGCATTCTTGGCGCGGAGGGCGTCAAAGATTTTGCCGGCGGCATTGTCGTGCACGAAACCGCTGGTCTGGCCGCTTTGGTCTTGGCGTTTTTCCTTGGTGCGCGCAAAAACAAAACCACACCGCCGCACAATCCCGGCTATGTCATGATCGGCGCAGCGATGCTTTGGGTTGGCTGGTTTGGCTTTAACGGCGGCTCGCAGCTGGCCGCCGATGGCAACGCGGCCATGGCGCTGACGGTTACCCATATCTCTGCTGCAACGGCTTCCCTGACTTGGGCGGCGTGGGAGCGCTTTAAATATGGCAAAGCCTCTTTGGTCGGTCTGGTGACTGGTACGATTGCCGGCTTGGCCTCGATTACACCCGCCTCGGGGTTCGTTGACCCCATCCAAGCGCTTGTCATCGGTGCGATTGCTGGCGTGCTTTGCCAAGAAGGTGTCAATCTGGTGCGCAATACTCTCAAGATTGACGACACGCTTGATGTCTTCGCAGTGCATGGCATCGGCGGTATCTTCGGCACCATTATGATTGCAGTCTTTGGCCACGGTGCCTGGGCAGCGCAATTGGGCGGATTGGTGATCGTCGGTATCTTTACCGTTATCGTGACCACTATTTTGATCAAGGTTGTCGGGGCATTTACGCAGCTGCGCGTTGATGAAGAAACCGAAACCAACGGGCTGGACCTAAGCGTGCACGGTGAGCGCGCCTATGACATGACAAGCTAATTACACTCTCCTGTGTGGAAACTAGATGGCGCGCGGCTTGGTCTGCGCGCCTTTTTTATGGGCCGTAAAGCTCTGCCGCCCTGCGTTCAAACGCACGTACGATGCGCAGCATGGCTTCATTGAAAACCACCCCGATGATGCCCTGCAAAATGGCGTTCTTAAACTCAAAATCTACAAAAAAATCCACCTCGCAGCCTGCCCCGTCAGGGCGGAACGCCCAGTGCGACCGCATATAGCGAAAAGGCCCGTCCAGATATTCGGTTTCAATTTTCAATGCAGCGGGAAAAAGCGTCACCCGACTGCCAAAGCGTTCGCGAAAAACCTTAAAGCTGATGACCAGATCCGCCTCAATGATCTCACCCTCGGGCTGCGGTTGGCGCGATCGGACGCGCGCTGCTGAACACCACGGCAAAAATTGTGGATAGCTGCCCACATCCGCCACAAGGGCGTACATCTGCTCGGCCGTGTAGGCAAGACGCTTGGTTTCGGAATGTTTTGGCATAAAGATTCTTTTAGCGCGTGACAGTTGCGTCTGAATACGTATTGTTGAGCGGTAAAATCAAGAGGGTACTATGGTGCAGCGTCCTTATGTCATCGATGAAATGATTTCAGCAAAAACAATTGCTGCACGGGTCGAAGAGCTTTGCCGCGAAATTCACGATGAATTCAACGGCACTGACAAGCTCATCGTGGTGGGCCTTCTGCGTGGCTCATTCGTCTTTATCGCCGATCTTGTCCGCGAATTGGATCTACCGGTCGAGGTCGATTTCCTTGAGGCCTCGTCTTATGGCGATGGGATGGAAAGTTCGCGCGAAGTGCGGATTTTAAAAGATTTGCGCGGCGCCATTGAAGGCCGTGATGTTTTGGTGGTCGAAGACATCGTCGATACGGGCTTCACCCTTAGCCATGTGATTGGATTGCTCAAATCGCGCGGACCCGCCCGAATGAAGTCCATTGCATTGCTGGATAAACCCTCGCGGCGCGAAGTGCCGATCAAAGCGGATTGGACAGGATTTGAAATCCCGGATGAATTTGTGGTTGGCTACGGCATTGACTATGCCGAGCGCAATCGAAACCTCGGCTTTATCGGCAAGGTTCGCTTTACGGATTGAACACGTGGGCCGATCACATGCCCAAATAGGCAATAGCGGCAAAGACAGTTGCGGCTGCGCCCCATTGGCTTGGACGTATTTCCTCTTTCAAAAATGCCCATGCCAGAATGATCGTCACCATTCCAAAGGTTGAGGCCGCAACCGATGCATATTCGGGATGCGCAAGCCCACCAGCTTGTAGCACAAGCCCAAGCGCAAGCGCATCTAGAACGGCAAGCACTGCCAAAAGCGGTAAAAACTTGCGTCCCGGCCAGTGAAATCCTCCGCTCCGCAGCACCACAAGCGACATCACTGCAAAGGCAACACAGCGGGTCACCAAGTTCAGCGCCAGCGGATGGCCGGTGTTGACCGCCGGTTGACCGATAATAAAGGTAAAAGCAAAACCGATTGCTGCAAGCAGAGCCCATATCACTGCCCTGCTCTGATCGTTATCGCCCGCACCCGGTGTTTTTTCCGAGAGCACGACGACCAGTGCAACCCCGAAGATTACCACTGCCACTGCAAGCCAATCGCTCAAAGGGGCGGGTACTGAGAAAACCGAGGCCCATGCGATAGAAATAACCGGATAGGCGCCAATAATTGGTGCAACCAAACGCACAGGGCCAATTTCAAACGCCCGATAAAGGCTAAACGAGGCAACTGCAAAGGTCAGACCGGAAAGGACGCAAAGCCCAACCCCCTCAGGGCTGATGGTAAAGCCTGCGTTGGGTAGGATCAGCAAAGCTGCAAGCAGTAAAACCACACTCAGCGCCAGCACCGTGCTCAGCGCCGTTACCGTACCGAGCCGTTGGGACACCTGACGCACTAAAAGATCATGCACCCCCCAGGCCAAAGCCGCCAAGACACCGAAAATTAAACTCATTGCGTTGGTTCACCGCTCTGCTTGAACTGACTTTGCAGGGCTACGCTTAGGATCCGGCGGGGTCAACCGTTTCATAATTGCCTTTGACACGTTCTTTTTTAGGATCAAAATGCGGAAACGGGACAATCTTTGCACTCAGCCGCAGCTGGTCGCCATCCAGCCGTCCAACCTCAACCTCAGTGCCCATATCGGCATGGGCGATATCAAGGCGGGCCAAGGCAATAACTTTCCCGAGAACCGGCGATTTAAGCGCGGATGTCACTTCGCCAATTTGCGGCTTGCCAATATGCACGCAATCGCCGGGTGTGGGCACCACACCGCCGCTAAGCTCAAGCCCCACAAGTTTCTTTTGCGGATGTGCTTTGCGCCGCTCAAGCGCAGCGCGGCCGATAAAATCATCGGTTTTGCTTTTTAAAGGTACAGCAAAGCCAATACCGGCTTCCATCGGGTCAGTTTGATCATCAAATTCCGATCCGGCAAAAATTAATCCGGCCTCAATGCGCACCATATCCAGCGCCCCTAGACCAAGAGGTACCATTTCATGCGGCACGCCGGCTTGCCAAATGGCGTCAAAAATCTGTGTGGCATCTTTGGGGTGGCAAAACACTTCATAGCCCAGCTCGCCGGAATAGCCCGTGCGGCTGACCACCACAGAGGGACCATGAAAATCGCCGAGCCGCCCAACCGTCAGGCGGAACCAAGGCAGTTCCTCCACCGTTGGCTGATGCGGCGGCGTCCAGATGATGTCTTTTAGGATATCACGCGACTTCGGCCCCTGTACGGCGACGTTGCAATGATGATCGGTCGAGCTGCGCACCCAGACATTCATGCCGCGCTCTTGCGCTTGTTTGCGCAGCCACAGACCGGACTGGTCATTGCCGCCGATCCAGCGGAAATTGGTCTCGCCCAAACGAAACACAGTGCCGTCGTCAATCATGCCGCCGTGTTCATAACACATGGCCGTATAAGAAATGCCGCCGACCGGGATTTTTTTGACATCGCGGGTTACACACAGCTGCATCAGCGCCTCGGCATCTGGCCCGGTGACCTCATATTTGCGCAGCGGCGACAGATCCATAATTACTGCCCGCTCGCGCGCGGCCCAGTATTCGGCGATGCTGCCATGGTTGGTCATATCTTGGGGCAACCAGTAGCCTGCATATTCGACAAAATTGCGCGTGTGCCGCGCAAAACAGTCATGAAAGCCGGTTTTTTTCGTTTCTTCCATATCAGCCCCCGGGGTTTTGCGCCATCCAATTGAGCGCTTGAAATCTTCGGATTTCTTGTAGGTACGAACCTGAATATCGGTCGGGTTCCAGCCGTTTGCAGGATCAATATCACAGGGGCAAGCTGTTGAAATACAAACTAAATCCGTCAATGCCCTGAGCAAGACATAATCCCCCGGACGCGAATACGGCTCATCCATAGAGATCGCGTGCGTGTCATCCAAAATCGTATTGAAAAAGAAGTTGATCGCTGGCCAGCCGACCCGCGGGCGAATATCATAAGCCGCCAATTCTCGGGTGATGTTATCGGAACAATTCACATGCCCCGGATAGCCCAGATCTTCATAATAACGCGCCGTACAGGCCAGCCCAAAGGTGTCGTGGCGGCCCACAGTATCTTGTACAATTTCCACCAGCGGCTCTTGATCCACAGAAAAATATTTCGCGTGCAATCCGGGGCTAGGATAGAGCGATCCCATTAATGAACGGGTGGTGGTCGGGTCGATATCACGCTCGAGCCCCCGGTCCAGCGCGCGCCGAGAAAAGGCCTGAAAATCACTGCATTCACGGCCCTGAATATCCACGACCTGAATAAACTCACCAGCTTTGACCTCATAGGGCTTTGCCTCGCCGGGCTGAATATTAATATCCACCAAAGGGTCTGCCAGAGGGTCGGGCATCATCGCTGCCCCTTTGCGCAAAATCGGCGTAAGCCGTTTGATGAATAGCACGATCTCTGATGGGGCCCATTGGGTATGGGCGTCCATAGCGCCGCCCGCGGCGCAGACGATCAAAAGCCCGTCATTTGCGGCGGTAAAGCTGGCCGTGTCGCCCGGTCGCGAGCCTTCGTCAAAAACCAGCGTGCCATCTGCCTGCGCCAAATCAAATCCAGCCTTGTCGAGGGCCTGGACAACCTGACGCCCCGAGGCATGTTGCAAAAGGGATGCTTTCAGCCCCTCAGGGGAGCGTCCCCCCTTGGCACCGATCATTGCCGCATCCGAACGCCGGTCCGGCGAAAAGAATACCATCTCTGCGGGTTGCAATCCCTCGACATCCTGAAGCGTTATTTCGTCACCCGCAAAAATCGGTACTGCGCGACTTCCGCCGCCCGGAACTGGGTGACGTTCAACCCCTGCCGGCAGCACCGGAAGCCCCGGTGTAATCACCCCCGAAATTGATTTTGGCCTAGGAAATACCGTTTGCTCGTTCATCAAGTTAACCCTAAAACTGTTTTACGTTCTTGCGCCCAAGTGTTGATTAGGTGGTCGACGGCCAAACCGATAAACGCGACACATAACCCAAGCATTAGACCGTTGCCGGTTCCATTTTTGTCGGAAAGCGCTTTAAGAATATATTGTCCAAGGTCATCTGTGCCAATCATGGCCCCGATAATCACCATGAACAGGGCAAAAATCACTGTTTGGTTGATTCCCAACATAATATGAGGAAATGCCAATGGCAGCTCGATTTTGACCCACCTTTGAAGCTTTGTAACGCCGGACATTGAGCCTGCATCTTGCAGCGAAGGCGGCACACCTCGAAGCCCTTCAACGGTGTAACGCGTTGCCGGAATTGTTGCATAAACAATCACAGCTATAAGCACAGAGGTATCGGTCACACCAAACAGCATAATGACTGGGATAAGATAGATAAACGACGGAAAGGTCTGAAAGGTATCGCAGACCAATAAGATGGTTTTGGAGGCGAACGAACTTTGAGCACAGATTGAGCCCACCGTAATGCCGATGGTGACGGATACAATTACCGCAAAACTTGTCATATAGGCGGTGATTAACGCTCTGTCCCACCATTCGGTCATTGCGATAAACAGTAAAAAACCACCAACGATTAAGGCAGAACGCACCCCACCGATAATGTATCCTATCCCCATAACCAGCAAAAATGTGGCAGAAACGGGCATACTAAGATACGCGTTTTTCATTGGCATCAACACATTGACAATCAAGCCCTTGTTAAAACCTTGCAGCCCTTGGTACCAATTATCCACCATCCAATCTACGCCCGACTGCCAAAAGTTTTCGGTTGTGAAGCCTTTGTTATGCGGGATGAGATACAAAAAGTTTGTGCCACCCTTAAAGATGAATGACCCCAAATACGCGATGACACTTCCTGCAACCAAAACCGCCAGCATCACCAGCAAATATTTGTTCCGTCCAATGAAATTTAGGTTGGCAAAATAATCAATCTGCTTGTTGGCCCAAGCAAGCGACAGCTTGTCCAACACCACGGCAATAAGAACGATACAAATTCCAAGCTCTAACGCCTGCCCAATCCTAAGCTGGTTGAGCGCCAGCAATAGGTTGAACCCCAAGCCCTTAGCACCAATGAACGAAGCGATCACAGCCATGGCAAGGCACTGCATAATAACCTGGTTTACGCCCATCAGAATGTCGCGCCGCGCCGTGGGCAACAAGACCTTAAACATCAATTGAAAATTACTGCAACCGCTCATCATACCGGCTTCAGTCACTTCTGGAGGCACCCTTTTTAAACCCAACAATGTCAAACGGACCATAGGCGGCGTGGCAAAGATGATGGTCGCAATGGCTCCAGCGTGGTCACCCACACCAAATAGCACCATCACGGGAACCAAATAGGAAAAATGCGGCATTGTCTGTGCAACATTCAAAAGTGGCATAATCAGGGATTCAAAAGCACGGTTTTTAAAAGCGGCTACGCCAAAGAGAAGACCCAGAATAAAGGAAACCGGCGCTGCGACCAAAACAAATGAAAGGGTTTCCATAGACGGTTCCCACTGACCAAAAAGGGCAATGTAAGCCGTCGAAAAACCTGCGAAAAAAGCAAGGCCCCTGCCCTTTAAAGCATAGCCCAGGGTGGTCGCGCAGCCGGCCACAACTGTCCAAGGCAACGCTGGCCAATATGCCCACTGATTTTCACGCACAAAATCCCAACTGGAAAAGGCAACAATAGTTTTGACACCGCCGATCAAGAATTCGCGTATGAACTCAATACAGAACAAGATGCCCCGGGAAAAACCACGCGTAACTTCCTTTAACAGTGGTGATTTTTCATATTCGTCAATATCCGGATCATAAATATCAATCGGCATCCACTCAAACATCAGATAGTCAACTGAGTTGTTTAGCATTTCCGGGATGCCCGCAAAGAACGGTGGAAATCTCCATAAAATACTTGTAGCTGAGGGGCTTATCGCAAAGCATAGCACAAAAAAAGCGATCAGCAAAACTAAGAACTGAGCAAACTTCGGATGGTTATTTATTAGGTTCATAACTCTATCCATCCCCTAAATCAACTATCTGCCTGGGGTGATTGGCCTTTGCCAAACAAGACGTGAATGATTGTTTTATTATTTAAAACGCCAATGACTTTGTTATTTTCATCGACAACTGCAACAGGTTGGGTTTCATTTAAAACCGCTTCGGCCACTGTTTCTATCAGCGCATTTTGATCCACACGAAGCGCGCTTAGCTCTATCGCGCCCGACGGTTTATCCATGACGTTTGCACAGGTCAGAACCCGCTCGCGCGGCACTTCACGGGTAAACTTAGCAACATATTCAGTTGCAGGGTTCAGTATAATCTCAGCAGGAGCACCGATTTGTTCAATAATGCCGTCTTTCATGATGGCGATGCGATCTGCTAACCGGAGCGCTTCGTCAAAATCATGCGTGACAAACAGAATTGTTTTTCCCAACACCGACTGAAGCCGTAAAAATTCGTCCTGCATTTCTTTACGAATAAGCGGATCGAGGGCGGAAAACGGTTCGTCCAGAAACCAGATGTCAGGCTCAACCGCCAGAGATCTTGCAATCCCGACGCGCTGTTGCTGGCCACCGGAAAGCTGCCGTGGGAAGTAATTCTCTCTGCCCTCCAAGCTGACCAGATCAATCATATCCATCGCCCGCTGCATGCTGTCCTTGGTGCTGTGGCCTTTGACCTGCAGCGGAAAGGCGATATTTTCCAAAACGGTTTTATGCGGCAGCAAAGCAAAGCTTTGAAATACCATGCCCATTTTGCTACGGCGCAGTTCGATCAATTCCTTATTGGACATCTCAAGCAGGTTTTTACCATCAATAAAAATTTCACCAGCCGACGTGTCGGTCAATCGCGAAATACAGCGCAGCAAAGTGGATTTTCCAGACCCAGAAAGGCCCATCACAACCAGTATTTCACCGTCATAAACTTTGAAAGAGGCGTTGTTCACACCAGCGATACACCCCGCATCCTGTAGAGCGCCAATATCAATATCAGCGGTAGAACTTTTAATCAGCCGGCGGGCATTGTCGCCGAAAATTTTATAGACCGATTTGCATTCGATTACAGGTTTTTTCTTAGACGGGAGAGATTGATTAGGCATAGCGTTTGCTTTCATCCGTTTAACTTCTGGACGTTTTTGTGCTTCCGATTTTGGGTTTACTTTTTTCACTTAGGGCATTTCACTTCTACATTTGGACCCAGGTCACCTTTGATATGTCAAGCAAAATTCTATAATTTCGCGCTATCATCCCCATGTGTGCCGGGCTTTCACAACTTATGTTCTGTCACACTTTAAGCCTTGCCCTCGCCGATAAAAACTGTCGTTCTTGCGGCCATTGGATAAGTTTGGCATGAACTCTTTATAACGTACGAGGCGCATATCTCTTCGAAACTGATGCACTTTTTTGACCATTATTTTCCGTTTTCGTATGTGACACTCGTGGTATGGAACCATTTCCCCCAACCCAAAGGCGCGGGGGAATTGTTTGGCTTTCGGTGAGCAAACCGCCCATCGAAAGCCTTTATTGTGATCCGTAAAGACTACTGGGTGAAAGGTTTCCAGACGGCTTCGTTATCAGCAAGCCACTTTTTAGCGGCATCTTGATGGCTCATTTTATCAGTATCAACCAAAGCGGCCATTTGACCAATTTGCTGTGCCGAGAATGATAATTTTGAAAACGCCGTATATGCAGCAGGATGCGTTTTTGGGAACTTATAGTTAGCCGCCTTTTTCAGCCACCCTTTTGGCGAACCGCATTTTCCCTCACCGCCGTCTGCTTTGCGACAACCATCAGTGTATTCTGGGAACTCGATAAACACGAACCCGTCAGCATCCGTAAAGTTCGGCGTCCAGTTAAACGTAATGATCCCGCGACCTTCTTTTTTGGCAGAGGCAAGCTCGGCCCAAATTGCATCGGCACCCCCGGCAAATTTAACCGTATAAAGATCCCCAAGACCTAAGGCATCTACCCGAACAGGCATCAAATCACCGTGCCAGCTTTGTGGGCCTTCCAACCAACGCCCTTTACCACCTGAATCCGCAGTCGCAAAAACTTCTGGGCAATCTAACAACGCTTCCCAATTGGGCAGACCTGGGCAGAGATTATCATCGATGACATATTGCGGCACGCCCATTTCTTCCAGTGTGGGTGCAGAATGCGTACCGGCATCGATTACCCCACCTTTGGCCATTGCATTGTAAAATGAGTCACCAAAGGTCGACTGCCACACTTCGTGTGAAATTGTAACATCACCGTTGCGAATAGCCTCATAGACGGCTTGCGCATCCGCGGGAACATACTCAACATTGTTCCCCATGCTCTCAAAAATACCACCAATAACATAAGCCATAACAACTTGGCTGGACCAATTGTGGGTTGGGATGACGATCGGTTCGCTGCTATCGGCTGCGTAGGCAGCCGGCGCCAGTGCGACACTGAACGCAGTGGCAGCAGCAAAAGACAAGTTTTTTAGTTTCATGTGTTTTCCCCTGTTTAGAATATCATTGGCTTGAACAAGCGCCAAGCATACGGACGATAATTGCAAATTTGCTGGGGTTCTCAACGTAGAGATTTGTGAGGCTAAGGCGATAAAAATTAGTGGCAAAGACACAAATCTGTGCTTGAATAAGGCAAAGGTACGTCACAAGCCAATTCTCACTCAGAGAGTAAGCGAATAAAAATGAGTAAAAACAATTCACTGCCACCACTAGATTATCTTCTAGCCTTCGAGGCAACGGTGGAATCCGGTAGTTTTTCGGGCGCATCTAAGGCTCTAAATATTAGCGAAACGGCCATTAGTCGCAAAGTTAAACTGCTGGAACATCATTATAAGTTAAATTTGTTTATCCGCGGTCACCGTTCCATCCAAATTAGCCCCCATGGTCAGCAGCTATTTGATGAAATATCGCCTGTTCTTGGGCAATTACGGTCAATTTCAGAGAATCGGTTTAAAGACGCCAAGGCCGAGGCCATTACGCTTGCAGCCACCAATTCCGTCGCGGGGCTGTGGCTGATGCCGCGTTTGCCGCTGTTCAATGCGGACAATCAAGAGCTGCGGATCAAACTTGTCTCATCCGACAGTGATGAGGAATGTCTGGCCGAAGACATTCACTTAAGCATCTTGCGCGGTGATGGGCATTGGCCGGGATATTCGGCGCAGCTTTTGTTCGGGGAAACTATTTTTCCCGTCTGCTCACCCGATTACTTAGAAAAACATCCCGAAATAGCCGACTTATCAGCGATGGCGCAACATTCTCTTATCGGGGTGGCCAGCACCCATACCGAATGGATGACTTGGCACACATGGCTGTCGCGCAATGAACTTTATGTCCCAAAACTCGACCAAACCGTGCTGTTTAACACCTACCCTCTGTCTATCGATGCCGCCGTGAACGGGCTGGGCATTGCGCTGGGATGGGGCCATTTGCTTGATCATCTGGTGGATCAAGGCAAGCTGGTGCGACCGCTTGGTGATATTTCGGTGCGCACCGAATATGGTTATTATCTGATTAAACCGGAAAAATCATCAAGCTTTTCGCAGCGCGATGTGGTCGAACAATGGCTTTTAGAGCTATCCGCATCGCGGCGGCGCTATGAACCTTTGGATCTGAGCGATTGATGGCTTTTCATCACATTATGTGACAACACCAACAGACCGATTTTTATCTAAGTAGAATAGCTTGCAATTTGCTAAAATCACCAAATATCCGTTTTCGATCCTAAGTCACCGGGCCATTGCACTGGGTGTATAACCTTCATTTACCACTAATAAGGCGGCGGGGGTGCAAGCGCAAAATAATTTGCGCTTGCTGAACTTGATTATTTTGGTGCCAGCTGGGCCATAAGGCCTGCAATATCTTCGACATGCCAAAATTCGGTAAGTTTACCATCTTTTGCTTTCCAAATCTCGATACCGGCAATCGCAAAGGCAGCGGCGGGATCTTGGGATGGAATGCCAAAAAGCGTATTGCTATTGGTACCTTCATATGACCAAACAACGATTGCTGTATCATCGCCTGAGGGCAAAATCATTTCAATATTATGCACTGAATCCGGCGCACCATCGGCAAGTAACTGATACAGCAGACCAACGGGCGCATCGGCTGGAATGGCCGGGTTTGGATGATGATCCACGAACCCGTCAGCGTAAAATTCTGCCAGCGCAGAAAGATCAAAAGGCCGCGTATCAGCCACTTCATAAAATTGTTCCATCAAAGTAACGGCTTCATTCGCTGAGGCAGTTTGAGCAGCCCCAACTGTCAAAGCGGTCGCAGCAGCGGCAATGAGTGTCTTTTTCATATCTATATCTCCAATATTAGCATTTGTGTTATATCGAACAATTTGGTATCTAAACGTTATCCACATACCTATCAAGTAGGCACTATTTTAGCATGTGGTATATAAAAGGGTACTTAAATGCCAGAACCGCAGATCACCGAAAAACCCGATGGTTATTTTACCTGTCCCGTACGGCGCACGATGAGCATCGTAGGCGGCAAATGGCGCTTATTGATCATCAATTCATTATTGGACGGCCCGTTGCGGTTCAACGAACTTAAGCGCCAAACAGGAAAAGTGTCTCAACGTCTGCTGACCGCGCAGCTTCGGGCGCTAGAAGAAGAAGAGCTTGTGTCACGCAAAATCCTGAACGTGATGCCACCGCATGTTGAATACGCGCTTACAGAAAAAGGCATGGGCATCAAAACTGTTATCGACGCAATGTATGCTTGGGGTGAAAAAGAACTTCAAGCTGACCATCCGCGCGATGCAATTCGATAAACATATGTTGCGTTCTTTGTCTGCCCGCCAAATACAAATAGGAATAATCCAAGCGGCACTGGCTGCGTCAACAAAGGGGATTTATCCTAAGCCCTGAATCAGGGCGGGGTTTGCCAGTAAAGTTTGCGGCTTGATCTTTTGCATGAAATTTGCAAATTTTCATCTCAGGAAACAAAATCTCTGCGCTTTCCTGTCCCATTGGGCGGCGCCTGCCCTAAAAGGGGAAAAATATGCCAAACACCCCTTTGAACCAAGATCCGCACCGTCTGCGCCAGCACCACGAATTGAACCTAGAAGCGGCCATTGGCCGCGAGGTGCGTCTGCACCGACGGCAAAAAAATATCACGGTGGCCAAGCTTGCCGAACTGACCGGCTTGTCTATTGGGATGCTGTCCAAAATTGAAAACGGCAATACCTCGCCTTCTCTGACCACGCTGCGCAGCCTTGCCCAGGCGCTGTCTGTGCCGCTCACGTCCTTTTTCCGCGGTTTTGAAGAGACCCGCGATTGCATCCACACCAAATCCAGTGCTGGGGTGGAAATGGAGCGCGCCGGAACCCGCGCCGGACATCAGTATAATTTGCTTGGTCATATCGGATCAAACGCCAGCGGCGTGATCGTCGAGCCCTATCTGATCACATTGACCGAAGCCTCGGATGTGTTTCCCACGTTCCAACATGGCGGCATCGAGACAATTTATATGCTCGAGGGCGAAATAGGCTACCGGCACGGGGAAAAAATCTATCACCTTAGCCCCGGCGATACATTGTTTTTTGATGCCGACGCGCCTCATGGGCCAGAGGTTTTCACCCAGCTACCAGCAAAGTTTTTATCGGTGATCTCGTATCCACAAAACACTTAGCCGCCCAAAGCTCGCAAGCGATCAGTTTGAAAACTTGATATTCTTTGCATGCGGATAGCGGCCATTAGGCCACATCTGACGCGGATATGCGTAGTCTTTGATTTCGATCACCGCCGCGACTTGCGGTAATTTCTGTTTCAAAGCGGCGCGGGTTTTGACCCGCAGCTCATCATGCGCCACATCGATTGCCGAGCCTAAATAGGCGGCCGTTGCCAGATAGAAAAACTCGACCACCTTGCAGCTATCATCACAGGTCCAGTCATTATAATCGTAAAGCCGCTTGCTCTCTGCCTCTTGCCAAGCGGCAAAAAGCGCACTGCCCTTGGCGCGGCGATCGCTAAAAAGCTGCGGCGCCAAAGGGATCCAGCCTGCGTTGACGATGAGGTGATGAATTTCTTCCTGCGATGCATCGCGTTCATCGCGGCGCGCCGGCGCGGTTTCATCTGCGGCAAGGTCTTGGCCGATGCGCTCATCAAGACGGTCCATGATTTTATCAATCACGCGCCCCCGAAACCCGCGCGCCGACATCACCAACACCGGCCTGTTATCGCGCAGCTTGGCCAGCAGCCGCGGTTCATCCACGCGGCCATTTTGATCATTGTCCAGCCATTGCGCCGCAACCTGCGCAGCATGCGAAAGCTTGTCATCGGGCACGGATTTTGTGCCGCAAATTGTCAGCGCATCAAACACCACGGCAGATTTGACAAAAAAATCTGCCGGGCATTCAGGGCGTGGATTTTGTGCGGGCGAAAACTCTCCGGCCAGTGCTGGCAGGGCGAAAATGGCTCCGATGCAATAAAGCCGCAATACCGACGCAATACCGACATGTGATTTTCGCATTTTTTGACCTCGCAGCGGGGGGTGCAGCCGCGTGTTTGCGCTGCATTTTTGCTGTGCTATTTTGGGCAGCCCCTGATCAATTTATGCATAAAACAAGCCCGCTGTCACATAAAAACATGACATCCAGAAAAGGTTGAAACAGTCCAAAGTTTAGGGTGTTGCAGTGGATTTTTCCCAGTCCGGCTCAAAGCCCAAGACGATTGTTTCAGCCGAAAGGCCCCTATTAAACAATCGGTTATGGGCCATCGTGGCCTGATGTAGAGCGTTTTGCTGGGCCATCGGCATAACCGCGCATTCAAGATCAAACCGCTGCGCGTAGGCTTCAAACACCAACCGGCAGCTGCCCGCAGTTTGCAGCTGAGCAGCCCCGCCGGACCCGGGGGGAAATGTCGCCGTTAAAACATCCGAGAACTGACGGAACTTTTGGTAGTAGGTGGCGGAAAAAAACTGAATAGCCTGACTACGCGCCTGCGCCGGATCATTGGTTTTGCGCGCCATATGCAACATTTCTGGTGTTAGCGAATACGTCGGCAGTTTGTTCAAAATGGTAATCAAAGCCCCTAGAGAGGCATCCTGCCCTGCGAGGTGGACCTCAGGCATAATCGCTGCATCAGGTCGGCCCTGATTGTCCCGCATCATCATCTGCCTTGTATGACATTGCCATTTGATAAATTTGTCCTTCACTGGGTGATTTACATAGGTTTGGCCAAAAATTGATGCGACTGAACTCATGCTATACCCCGTTCTTTTACACTGGTAATCTTATAATTCCGATCATGGCTAAGGCTTGGAATTCGTCCGCGCGCCTCGGCCACTTCATCTAGATCTATGGTGGCAAAGACAACACCAGGTGTATCCCCGCCATCTGCAATGATCTCTCCCCATGGATTAATCACCAAGCTATGGCCATAGCTGGCGCCTCCACCGGCGATCTCACCGATTGCGCAGGCCGATATCATAAAGCATCCATTTTCAATCGCCCGTGCGCGGTTTAAAATATGCCAATGGGCTTCGCCCGTTTTCTTTGTAAAGGCTGCCGGTGTGCATAAAACTTCCGCACCAGCCTGCGCTAAATCTCTGTAAAGTTTAGGAAACCTTAGATCATAACAAATTGTATGACCAAGCTGGGCATAAGGGGTTTGAACCAAGCTCATCGCATTTCCAGCTGTCACGCGGGTGCTTTCGCGGTACACTTCGGTTGGCGAAATCTGCACATCAAAAAGGTGGATTTTATCATAGTGGCTGTGAATATTACCCTGCTGATCCAAGATATAGCCGCGGTTTAGGATTTTCCCATCATGGCCAGAAACCGCAATAGATCCGATCATAATCCAGACATTGTGTTGCGCAGCAAAATCTCGAAGCGCCGCTAGAAAGGGATGGTCTGCCTCTGTCGCATGTGGCGGGGTAAGTGCAGAGCCCTCA
Organism: Rhodobacteraceae bacterium Araon29; assembly: GCA_039640505.1. Taxonomy (NCBI): domain Bacteria; kingdom Pseudomonadati; phylum Pseudomonadota; class Alphaproteobacteria; order Rhodobacterales; family Paracoccaceae; species Rhodobacteraceae bacterium Araon29. Next base: position 2,399,730 of record CP046865.1, read on the forward strand.
CTTTTCAAACCGCCGCAATATTCCGGCAGAAATAAAAACTCCGCGCCCGCTCTAACCGCCTGCTCGGCAAGCGGCGTCGCTTCATCTATGGCCTGACCGATGGAGGGCATCGGCCGGGTTTGCAGGCAAGCGATTGAAAGCGGGCGCGGCATTTGCTTTAAAACTTCATATAAGCTTTTCTCAGATCCGATAATGGATGACGATCAGACATTTGAAATTTAATCAAAAGCTCACGCGCAATCATATCACGATCTTGTTGGTTATCAGGCAGTTCGATTGAATCGGGGATGCGAACCCAGCCATTGTTGTTGCGGTCAAAAACCGCTGGCGCGCCCTCTTCATAGCCCATGTGGACATCTTCGAGCCAGTTTAAATCATCCCATCCCATAACTTCCATGTATTTCGAAAGAAACGGCGTGACACGACCATAGTCAGGCACCAAGTTCACATCGTAACGATATCCGATATGTTGTCCAATTTCTTTCTCCCGCTCTGAGACAAGACCATCTGCGTCATTCAAAAACTGATTAACGTCGACGATCTCAGAGCCGCGGTACTGTGTTCCAGCCATAATTCAAGCCCTCCTTACAGGTGATGATAATCTTCGACGCCAACCGTATGGTTGGTACCGGCCAATGGAACACCAGCCATGGCCGAAGCTTCCATAGTGAGCGCTGCAAGATCTTCTGGCTCAAGGCTGTGAAGATGGGTCTTGCCACATGCCCGCGCAAAAAGCTGCGCTTCAATGGTTAATGTATGCAAGAAGTTATAGACACGCTCGGCAGCTTCATCCGGGTCTAGACGCGCGCGAAGAACTGGGTCTTGTGTTGCAACGCCCACCGGGCAGCGCCCTGTGTGACAGTTGTAGCAATACCCGGGCTCTGCGCCGACCTCTTCTGGATAGTTCGCTTCAGGAATATCCTTGTTGCAGTTCAACGCCATCATGGCCGAATGTCCGATCGCAATGGCGTCTGCGCCAAGCGCAATGGCTTTTGCCACATCCGCGCCGTTGCGAATACCGCCCGCATAGATCAATGTGATCTGACCCCTTTTGCCAAGATCATCAATCGCTTTGCGTGCTTGACGGATCGCCGCGATGCCCGGAATGCCGGTATCTTCTGTTGCAAGGTGGGGGCCGGCTCCTGTGCCGCCTTCCATACCGTCGATATAGATCGAGTCTGGATCACATTTCACCGCCATCCGCACATCGTCATAAACCCGCGCCGCGCCCAGCTTAAGCTGAATTGGAATTTGCCAGTCGGTCGCTTCCCGAATTTCCTGAATTTTAAGCGCCAGATCATCTGGACCCAGCCAATCAGGGTGACGGGCCGGTGAACGTTGGTCGATACCAGCGGGAAGTGAGCGCATTTCAGCAACCTGATCAGTTACTTTTTGGCCCATAAGGTGGCCGCCAAGACCAACTTTACAGCCCTGACCGATAAAGAACTCAACACCATCCGCCAAGACCAAGTGGTTTGGGTTAAACCCATAGCGTGATTGGATACACTGATAGAACCATTTCGAGCTATAGCGGCGCTCATCCGGGATCATACCACCTTCACCTGAACAGGTTGCTGTTCCAGCCATGGTTGCGCCCCGTGCGAGTGCTGTTTTGGCCTCGTAACTCAGAGCGCCAAAGCTCATGCCGGTGATATAAACCGGAATGTCCAGTTCAATCGGGCGTTTGGCACGCGGGCCGATGACCGTACGGGTTTCGCATTTTTCGCGATAGCCTTCGATCACAAAACGCGTCAGCGTTCCGGGCATAAATGTAAGATCATCCCAATGGGGGATTTTCTTAAACAATGAAAATCCACGCATCCGGTAGCGGCCAAGCTCGGATTTGATATGGATGTCATCCATAACGCGTGGTGGGAAGATAAAGCTGTCACCGATGCGGTTTACATCGCGATCAAGCTGTTTTTTGGTGGGCATGTCGCCGTCAGCCATGGGTCAGTTCCTTTCCGGTGACTTAAAGAATGAGTTTCTTTTCAGAGGGTTCAAGATTGTCGTAGTTCCACAGCTGTTTTCCAGCGACAACCTTTGTGAAGTGGTCAACACCGTTGTCTGGCATTAAACCGTATTGCTTTAACTTGCGGGTAAGCCAGGCTTTGTCCATATCTGTCAATTCGGCCTCAACCGCATCAACACCGCAGGACTTAATGTCGCCGCCCACATAGATGGTTCCATCATACATAGAGTCGCCAAGGTTTTTGCCTGCGTTACCACAGACAACCATGCGTCCCCGCTGCATCATGAACCCAGACAGCGCGCCAGTGTCACCACCAACAATAATTGTGCCACCTTTCATGTCGATGCCCGTACGCGAACCGACAGAGCCGCGACACACAAGATCGCCGCCACGAATAGCCGCGCCAAAGGTTGACCCTGCGTTCTTTTCTATCATCACGGTTCCGGACATCATGTTTTCACCACATGACCAGCCAACGCGGCCATTGATGCGAACATTGGGGCCATCGATTAGGCCCACACCAAAGTAGCCGGTAGAGCCTTCAATGATCAGGTTGAGTTTACTGAGTATTCCAACCCCAAGCGAGTGCTTGCCGCGGGGGTTTTGCAGCACAATGGTTCCGTATCCTTCCGCCATCAGCTCGCGGATACGTCCGTTGACTTCGGTCGTGGTCATATCCACAGTGTCAATTTCAGTGCGTTTGTTGAAATCCACTTCGGGCGCCCACGGGTATGTGAACCGCTCTTCTGCTTCGGGATCAAATTCGATATGCAGCGTCTTTCCTGTCAGCTGCTCGGTGCGCATTCCAAGCGCGGTAACGCGCTCTTCCTGGCTCATTTGCTTTAGCTCAGCATCGCTTAGGCTTGCCATACTCGAACCTCCTCATCATACGGGTCATAAGTGTCTATTTCTTGTGGAAGTATCGCGCGGATCGCCACCTCTTCTGAGGCCATCGCGATCAGATCGTCGCTTTCATACAGCACAAGCGGCTTGGCAGCCATTGTGTCTTTTGCCATTCCAAGTTGGTCTTTGGTGGCCACAAGATAGGTGAACACTCCGTCGATTTCTTCGATGGAATTGCGCAGCGACTGTTCTAATGTGATGCCATTGGCCAGGTTGTGCGCTGTATAAACCGCCAGCAACTCACTGTCGCAATTTGACATAAAGCGGTGGCCCTTGCGTTCCATTTCGCGGCGCATAATCCAGTAGTTTGTGATCTGGCCATTGTGAACAACACTCACATCATTATACGGAAACGCCCAATAAGGGTGCGCAGAGCGGATATCCACATCGGATTCTGTTGCCATGCGGGTGTGGCCGATGCTGTGCGTACCCTCAAAGTTTTCCAAACCGTAGAGTCCGGCTACGTCAGCGGCATCACCCAAGTCTTTAATCAACTCAAGCCCGTTGCCCATAGACAGAATTTCAACACCATCAGTTTCCTCGATGTGTTCTGCCATTGCCGCGGTATCACCTTCATGGCTGAGCACAAAGCGCAGCGCATATTCAGTGACACTTTCTTTGCTTTTCACAGCCGCGCCATGCTCTGCCAAAATCTCTTCCACAGCAGCAATGCGATCTACGATCACCTGATGGATGCCGCGGCCTTTGTGCATATCTTCAGCTTCGGCCACTTTGAGGCGCATAATATAATCGCCTTCGGTTGGCTTTCCATAGACCGCGTAGCCAGTCGAATCCGGGCCCCGGTGCTTTAGGGCCTGTAACATCGCGGTCATTTCCCCCCCGACGTTAGAGCTTTTGCCCTTGTGTATCAGTCCTGCGATTCCACACATTTTTAGAAACGCCTCCTTTTTATTGCGTGTTAATGGCGGCGGGCAAACCCGCCCGCCAGATGTGTTTTCAGGCGTGCTTTACGGTAAGCATTCCATGTAGGTATCGTTATCCCAGTCCGTGACTGTAGACATAAAGCGTGCGTATTCATCGTATTTATACTCGTGGAACAAGCGATACATTTCACCCGGCATACCGCGCTTTACAACTTCGCTATTTTCAAGATGCACAAGCGCTTCACCCAGCGACATAGGCAGCTTTTTAACTTGCTTGCCCTCTTTGATCGCCTCATAGATGTTGCGCTCTTCTGGTGCGCCCGGATCAAGCTTGTTGGTGATCCCATCATCCATTGCAGCCAAGAGGGTTGAGCCCATCAAATAAGGGTTCACCATCGAATCCACAGAGCGGTACTCAAACCGTCCGGGTGCAGAAACGCGCAGACCTGTTGTGCGGTTTTGGAAACCCCAATCCGCAAACACAGGGGCCCAAAAGCCGGTGTCCCAAAGCCGGCGATACGAGTTTACGGTCGAGCATCCGATAGCCGTCAGAGCCTGCAAGTGATGTACCACGCCGCCAATGGCTTCAAGACCCTCTTGTCCGGGCATCTGCGGATCATCATCATCCGGCATAAATGTGTTTTCACCGCCGCGGACGTACATATAGTTATCCGACATTCCTGGCAGCTCATCAGGGTTATTTCCAGTTCTAACAAACTCATCTTCGCCGCCGCGCCACAAGGACATATTGTGGTGACACCCAGAGGCCGACACCCCCATAAACGGTTTGGTCATAAAGCAGGCAAAGATGCCGTTTTCACGGGCCACCTGCGCACAAATTTGCCGATATGTTGTTAGACGGTCGGCATTGCGCAGCACGTCATCAAACATCCAGTTCAATTCCAATTGACCCGGCGCATCCTCGTGATCGCCCTGGATCATATCAAGGCCCATTTTGCGGGCGTAGCGGATCACCTGCATGGACACAGGCCGTAGGCTTTCGAACTGGTCAATGTGATAGCAGTAAGGCTTGGAGTAGCCATCTTTTGGCTTGCCGTTTTCATCAAACTTAAGCCACATCATTTCCGGCTCGGTGCCGATCCGCAAGCTCCGGCCATGCTTGGCTTTGAACTCTTCATGCATGCGGCGCAAATTTCCACGGCAATCTGATGTCAAAAACCCGCCCGGATTTTCCTTTTCCTCACGGTTGCGAAACAAGGTACAGTAAAACCGGCCAATTTGCGGTGCCCATGGCAATTGCATAAAAGTTTCTGGCTCAGGGATACCGACAAGTTCGGCGGCCTCAGGGCCATATCCAAGGTAATTTCCAGCACGGTCAGTAAACAGGTTTACCGTCGCACCATATACCAGCTGAAACCCTTTTTTGGCGACCGATTCCCAATGATCCGCGGGAATGCCCTTCCCCATAATCTTACCGGTTACCGAGACGAATTGAAGATAGAGATACTCAATCCCCATCCGATCAATCATTTCCCTGACTTGTTTGATTTTTTCATCACGCCCTGGCGCTTCGACAAACTTCTCAAGATCCGTTTCAGCCAATTTTCTTCTCCCTAGGTTATTGTTAATTTCCTTGGTTTCAACCAATTATTTATGGCGTTTTCTGCATCCTTTTAACTCCATGGATATGGACTGTTAGAAACCGGATGAAGGTTTCCTTTTTCAAAGCGGTCGAACCGGAAGGGTTCAAGCAAATCCTGCGCTTCACCCAACACTTCATCGGCAATCAGGTGGCCGACACCCAACATTTTCCAGCCGTGGTTGCTGTCGGCAATAAGCGTTGCATTATCGTGGAAATGATCAAACACCGGAAAACTATCGGCGGTAAAACACCCGATCCCGCCCGAAGCTTCGCGGTGATATTTGCCCATCATGCCCTCAAAGCGCTTGTGGCAATGCGCCAACGCCGACACCCACATATGGGCAAAGGTATCTGACGCGACAAATTCGGGCGATGATGGCCCGTAGGGATCAATTTTCACCTGATCAACGGCTGTTTCGACTTTATATGGCGAGGCGCCGCCCTGAATGCCGCCAAAATGCCAATCAGGTTTATAATAAATGCCCCACATTTCTTCGGTGATCAAAGAGCCATCCACACAAGACTTCAAAGGTGCATCGGTATCCACATGGATCACGGGCGGCACTTTACCGTCATTGGTTTGAAGCATTTCTGGCTCAACCTGAAGAACGCCCTCTTCCAGCTGCCAAAAACGCCACATGTCGATGCCCTTATGCACATTGCCTTGCAAGTCTTTAAGGGTGATCTGCTTGGGCATGCCCAGCATATCCCAAAAGTCCCGCGCCCAAGGGCCCGGTGCAATAATGACGCGTTCACAGGTGACAGTGCCCCGATTGGTTTCAATCGCTTGAATGCTTGATGAACCGCTTTCGCTGATCATGCCTTTCACTTCGACCCCAGTGATTATCCGCACGCCGCGATCTTCGACCTTTTTGGCAATCCCGTACATGGATTTAGTATTGTTGGAATAACCGCCGCGCTTTTCGTGTAGAACCGAGGTAATCCCCTGTGCCTGCCAGTCGCTGAACATATCTTTCATATAGGCATCTGACGCAGCCGCACCTTCGATGAACACGCTTTCATAGCCGATCTCTTGCTGCTGCTCGTAGATTGAGCGCACGTCATCGCGCATGGACTCGCTAGAGATTTGCAAATATCCGACCGGATGGTAGCTTAGCCCTTCGGGGTCGCTTTCCCAAACGCCAACAGAATGCGCCATCAACCGGCGCATCGCAGGTTGAAAATAATTGTTCCGCACGACACCGCAGGCAATGCCGGACGCACCTGCCGCAATACCTGATTTATCAAGGACAACTATTCTGCCTTCGACCTCTTCTCCACGCGCGCTCAAACGCTCCGCCAAACGCCATGCTGTCGATAGACCATGAACGCCAGCGCCGATAATCACAAAATCTGCGTGATTAGGAAATGCCATCTTTTGTAAACTCCCACTTGACCCAGCTTAAACCAGATATGGTCCGCTCGTTATTGTTGCGACCGAGTTTTCGCTTAGTTAAGCCAAAAGTCAACCTATTTTGATCCAATGCTTGCGCATTTATCCATTATATGCTTAAATTGGTATAGTATTGGATTGCCTTTGAAAGTGTCTACGGAATGAAACAAGGAAAACGAAAGCTTGGAGCAAGCGATATCGCTGGAATGATACGCCGCGAAATATCGAACGGAAACTTACAGTTACATGATCGCCTGCCCCCCGAGCGGCAATTGGCCGACGCCTATAGCGTCGCACGCGGCACTATCCGCGAAGCTTTGACGCAGTTGATGGACAGTGGATGGGTGAAAATCCGCGCAGGTAGTGGTACCTATGTGACCTATCAAGAGGATTTTTCAGAGGCGACGCCAATTCAATCTGCCAATCCGCTTGAACTCATGGATGCGCGATTCGCTCTTGAGCCACATATTTGTAGACTTGCCGTCTTGCACGGACGGCGGGCCGATTTCGATCTTTTGGACGGCTTGTGCAGCAAAATGGAGCAAAGCCTAAATGATCCTGTCAGTTTTGCAGATGCAGATACTGAATTTCATCGCGCCCTTGCAAATTGCACCCGCAACACATTGCTGATCTGGATTATTGGCCAAATTACATCAGTTCGCAGTCAGGATGACTGGACGCGGATGCGGCAAATTACTTTGAATCAGTCGATCATAACCCAATACAATGGCCAGCACCGGCAAATCCTAAACGCTTTGCGCACCCGCGAACCCGAACGGGCGGCAAAAATCATGAAAGAGCATCTGGAAACCGCGCGCCTGTCGCTCACGCGTGCGGTCGAAACCTAGACAATCAATAGCTCTAAGCTTTTGCAGATGTCTGAAGCCAATTCATATAAAGACGCTCGGCAAGCTGGTTAAATTCGCCCATGTGGCGGTCACAATCAGCCGCCAATCGATCGACCGCTCCTGGCCCCATCGCTTTTTCCAAGGCCTCGTTATAGGCTGGTATTTTGGCCCAGTTCGCAACTGTATCCGGTTCGATCTCGACGTGAAACTGAACAGAGTAGGCGCGCGGGCCCCAAGCCATGGCTTGGACTGCACAATCGGGTGATGTGGCCAAGACCTCAGCGCCTTGTGGAAGTTTTGTCACTTCCGCGCTGTGCCACTGCAAACAGGGAAACAGATCAGGCAAGTCATCCATAAAAATACCCGTTGCGCCCATTTCGGTCATTTGAACATCCATCACACCAATTTCTGGTGTGGCGGCCGGACCAACACTGCCGCCCAGCGCCTCAGCCAGTAATTGATGCCCAAGGCACAGCCCCAAGTAGGACATTCCCCGTTGCTCGACAGCTTCCTGAATAAAGGCCTTTTCCTCTATTAACCAAGGGTGTTCACCTTCTTGCCAAACATCCATTGGTCCGCCCAACACCCAGAGCGCATCATATCCATCAAGTGAGGGCAGCTGATCGCCTTCATCAAGTTCAACCGTATCCCAGCTGTGCCCGTCTTCTTCTAGAAAACGGCGGAAAATTCCTGGGTGTTCTACAGGTGCGTGTTGCAAGACAAGTATGTGCATTTGGGCCTCCTAATTTGCCTGAAACATAGGCAGCGTTCTCGGATTGTTGCAAGTATTCAGCGAAAACTAGAAGGGGTGCGGCCAAAATATTCTGAGAACAATCTTGAAAAATGTGACGAATTAGCAAACCCGGTCGCCAACGCCACTTCTGTCAAAGGCAAAGGTGAGTTTCTAAGCAAACTCAATGCCTTATCTAATCTCATATCACGATAATATCCCATTGTTGAACGCCCCAATCGTTGCTTGAAAAGACGATTTAACTGGCGCGGCGAAATGCCCACCATCGCCGAGAGCTGCGCCAAGGATATTGGGTCGGCCACATGGCTTTCCATTGCTTTTACGGCGTCTAGAATCAGCGCGTTATTTGATCCAACCCGGGCTGCAATCCCGCCTCTTTGCGGTCCGACTGACGGGCGAATTTCTGTATGCATAAACCAGTCACTGACAAGACTGGCAAAAAGGCTACCGTGGTGCTGGGTGATCAGGGCGAGCATTAAGTCCAAGGCAGCTGTGCCGCCGGCGCAGGTCAGACGGTCGCGGTCCATCACATAGAGCGTGCGCTCCAGCAAAAGATGGGGCGAAATTTCAGCCAAAGCTTCGGCATGTTCCCAATGGACAGTCATCCGCCGATCAGCCATAAGCCCGGCGCTGGCCAAAATCACTGGCCCGCCCGAAACACCCCCCAAGCGCGCCCCAAATCTAGACATCCGACCGAGCCAGTTGAAAACAGCCTTGTCGTCAAACTGCGCTGGGTTGCCGCCGGCCACCACGAACAGGTAATCGAGGTTTATCTGATCTTGAATGGACTGTTTGGGTGTGACGCTTGCAGCCCCAGAGCTTTGCACCGCATTGCCATCGAAACTGATGTTAATCACTTCGTACAAATTGCGCCGACTAAGGGTATTGGCCGCACGGAACGGCTCAACGGTTGACGCATAGGACATCAGCGCAAAGCCTTCGATTGGCAAAACACCAATACGGTAGGTTTCTAAAGATGAACCAAAACTTTCCATAACGGAACTATAAATGACTGTTTTAGAAAAGTATAGTTGTCCGAATCCAGAAACTTTAAAAGGGCAATGTTTAAAGGGCGCAGGTATGCGATATTCCGCATTTGAAATTCTTAAGCAAGGTTTAAGCGGCAATAAAGGCTGGAAACCGGTATGGCGGGAACCAGAGCCAAAAGCCGAATATGACGTTATTATTGTCGGCGCCGGCGGTCATGGCCTTTCTACCGCCTATTATCTTTCCAAGGTTTTTGGCATGACCAATATCGCGGTTTTGGAAAAAGGATGGCTTGGGTCTGGCAATATCGGCCGCAACACCACGATCATCCGATCAAACTATATGATGCCCGGCAACCAGCCTTTTTACGAGTTCTCACTGAAACTCTGGGAAGGGCTTGAGCAGGATTTTAACTACAATGCGATGGTCAGTCAAAGATCAATCCTGAACCTGTTTCATTCCGACCCACAGCGCGACGCTTTCGTGCGCCGCGCCAATGCGATGATTTTATCGGGCGCTGACGCCGAGCTTGCGGATGAGGCCCAACTGCGGCGCGAATTGCCATTTCTGGATTTCGACAATGCGCGCTTTCCAATCAAGGGCGGGCTCTACCAACGACGTGGAGGAACAGTCCGCCATGATGCGGTGGCTTGGGGCTATGCGCGCGGCGCAGACAGCCGAGGCGTCGACATTATTCAAAATTGCGAAGTGACCGGATTTGATATTGAAAACGGTGTCTGCACGGGCGTTCAATCTTCAAAAGGCAGCATTCGCGCGAAAAAGGTCGCGGTCTGCGTTGCCGGTTCTTCTAGCCGCGTGATGTCACTCGCCGGTATGCGCCTGCCTATTGAAAGCCATGTTCTGCAGGCTTTCGTCACCGAAGGCCTTAAACCAACACTTCCCGGCGTGATCACCTTCGGGGCGGGCCATTTTTATGTCAGCCAGTCTGACAAAGGCGGTTTGGTGTTCGGCGGTGATATCGACGGCTACAACACCTATGCCCAGCGCGGCAATCTGCCCGTGGTCGAAGATGTCGCCGAAGGCGGCATGGCAATCATGCCGATGATCGGCCGTGCGCGGCTGCTGCGCAGCTGGGGCGGCATCATGGATATGTCGATGGATGGATCACCCTTTATCGATAGAACCCATATTGACGGGCTCTATTTCAATGGCGGCTGGTGCTATGGCGGGTTCAAAGCAACCCCTGCCAGCGGCTATTGCTATGCCCATTTGCTTGCCAATGACACCCCGCACCCGGTGGCTACAGAAATGCGGCTTGATCGGTTTAAACGCGGTCACATTATTGACGAAAAAGGACAGGGCAATCAGCCCAACTTGCACTGACATGATGAGATATCAGCCCATAAACCCTAGCGATGAACCCGCCATCCAGCAGAATTTGGCCCGGCGGCTGCATCTGCTGCAGAGGATAGCCTGATGATTATAAATCACCCTCTTCTAGGCCCCAGAGATGCCGCTGAATTTGTGTATCTAGGCGACGCGGCTTTAATGGACCGACCTGATCCCGAGGCAGAAGACGCCGCAGAGCAGTTTTATGAATACGGCTATCTGCGCGACAATCCCGCAGGTGAGCACCAAGAGCTTTGGTATCACGAACAAGGCGATCGGTCTTGGCTCGTGGTCACCAGAGACACTCTTACCCATGAAATTACCAGTGTTAAACTGGCCCGCGATGAGGCCAAAAAGCGGGGACGCGACAAATGAGCCAGCAAACCCATCGGATCAGCGGCGGGCTGATCGACAGATCAAGCACAATCGGCTTTACTTTTAACGGCAAACCAATGCAGGGCCATCCCGGGGACACATTGGCATCGGCGCTGCTTGCCAATGGTCAACGCCTCGTCGGCCGCGGCTTTAAATACCACAGACCCCGGGGCATCTTTACCGCCGGATCAGAAGAGCCGAACGCCTTGGTTCAATTGCGCTCGGGCCCCCACCAAGAACCCAACACGCGGGCCACTGTGACCGAATTGTTTGACGGGCTCACAGCCACCAGTCAAAACCACCGCGGGCCGCTTGAATTTGATTTTATGGCCGTCACAGACCTGCTGTCCCCTTTCTTAAGTGCCGGTTTTTATTATAAAACCTTCATGTGGCCCAAGGCCTTTTGGGAAAAAATCTACGAACCTATTATTCGCAGTTCAGCCGGGCTAGGCAGTCTTTCCATGCAAGAAGATCCGGATACCTATGACAAGGGTTTCTTGCACTGTGATCTTTTGGTGATCGGTGCGGGGCCTGCTGGTCTTGCCGCAGCGCTGACCGCGGCCCGCAGCGGTGCGCAGGTCATTCTGGCTGATGAAGATTATCGCGCAGGCGGCCGCCTAAACGCCGAGACCTATGACATAGACGGCATTTCTGGCAGCGATTGGGCGGCGCAAACGCTGGCCGAATTAAGCGCGATGGATAATGTGCGTGTGATGGTCCGTACGACGGTTTACGGCGCCTATGATCATGGTGTCTATGGCGCGCTTGAGCGCTGCACCGATCATTTGGCAAGCTCGGATGGCAAGCCGCGGCAAATTTTGTGGCGGATTTACTCGAAACGCGCCCTGCTGACCGCGGGCGCAACCGAGCGGCCGATTGCCTTTGGCAATAATGACCGGCCGGGCATTATGCTGGCGGGCGCTGTGCGCACCTATGTCAACCGCTATGGGGTAACCCCCGGCAAACAGGTTGCAATCTTTACCAATAATGACGACGGATGGCGCACCGCGACAGATTTGGCAGCCAAGGGGGTTGATATCAGCGCAGTGATAGATGCGCGCGATATCGAGCCGCCTGCCTCAGTTGCCGGTGCGGCAGTCTATATGGGCAGCAGCGTTGTCGACACCGCAGGCCGCAAAGGGCTCAACTCAATCACTTTGGCCTCTGGCGAAAGGATTGAAAGCGATTGTCTGGCTGTATCGGGGGGCTGGAATCCAAATGTACATCTGACCTGTCACCAGCGCGGCAAACCGCAATGGCGCGATGAAATTAACGCCTTTGTTCCCGGCGGCACATTGCCAGCAGGTATGCGTGTGGCAGGCGCCGCCAATGGCGCCCTGTCCTTGGGCGCGGCACTGCGGGACGGCACCGATTGCGCCTTAAGCCTTCTGGCTGATGTGGGCATCAAAAGCAAAGCCTCCAAAGCGCCCACTGCCAGCGATGAAGCCCACCGCAGCAGCGCCTATTGGCATGTGCCCGAAAGCCGCGCGCGCGCGTGGCTGGATATGCAAAATGATGTCACCGTCAAGGATATCAAGCAGTCCTATAAAGAGGGTTTTCGCTCGGTTGAACATCTTAAGCGTTACACCACCTTGGGCATGGCCACAGATCAGGGCAAAACATCCAATATTCCAGCCCTGGCCATTATGGCCGAATGCACCGGCAAAACCATTCCCGAAACCGGAACGACAATCTTTCGCCCCCCCTATACGCCCATTCCAATGGGGGCTTTGGCAGGCCGCGCGCGCGGCATAGATTTTCGCCCTTACCGTCTAACCCCAAGCCATAAATGGGCAGAAAACAATGGGGCGACCTTTGTGGAAACCGGCAATTGGCTGCGTGCGCAATGGTTTGCGCGACCTGGCGAAAAAGGCTGGCGTGACAGCGTAGACCGTGAGGTCGAAATGACCCGCGCCTCGGTTGGCATTTGCGATGTGACCACGCTTGGAAAAATTGACATTCAGGGCAAGGACGCGGCTGAGTTTCTTAATCATGTCTATACCAACGCGTTTTTGAAATTGCCGGTTGGCAAAGTGCGCTATGGGTTGATGCTGCGTGAAGACGGCATTGCCTATGATGATGGGACCACCGCGCGGCTTGGTGAAAACCATTTTGTGATGACCACCACCACTGCGAATGCGGTGCTTGTGTTCCGCCGGCTTGAATTTGCCCGCCAATGCCTATGGCCGGGACTTGATGTGCATCTAATATCAACCACGGATGGATGGGCGCAGTTTGCCGTGGCCGGGCCCAATTCACGCAATCTTTTAAGCAAGGTTGTGGATGCGCCTTTTGACCTTTCTAGTGAAGCCTTTCCCTTTATGGCCTGTAGCGAGCTGACCATTTGCGGCGGCACCCCTGCGCGGCTCTTTCGGATATCGTTCTCAGGCGAGATGGCTTATGAGATTGCCGTGCCCGCGCGGTTTGGCAATGCCATGATGGGCGTTCTGATGGAGGCCGGCAAAGAATACAATGCCGTCCCCTATGGCACCGAGGCCTTGGGTGTAATGCGTATTGAAAAAGGGCATGCTGCCGGCAATGAGCTCAATGGCCAAACCACCGCCCTGAACTTGGGGCTTGGCGGGTTTGTCAGCAAGAAAAAGGACTGTATCGGCAAAACCCTGTCACAGCGCCCCGAGCTAAATCGCGATGACGCCATACGTCTTGTGGGCTTTAAGCCGGTGGATCGTAGCCAGCCTCTGCTTGCAGGATCACATTTCATCACCAAAGGCGAGACCGCAAATATGGCGAACGATCAAGGCTGGATGACATCGGTCGCCTATTCCCCCACATTCGGGCATTCCATCGGGCTTGGATTTATCAAGCGCGGCCATGAGCGCAAGGGCGAAATCATAAGAGTGGTCAATCCGGCACGCAGTATCGAGGTGGAAGCCGAAATTGTATCACCGCACTTCTATGATCCCGAAGGAGGGCTGCAACGTGGGTGACTATGTTTTAACAGCAGAGCCGTTCCTTGGGCGCTATGAGCGCAGCTATGAGGCCGTCAAACTGCGTGAAATTTATGATGTTGCTGTGGTTTCTGCGGCCATTCCATTGGGCAAAGAAACAGCATCCCAAAAATCTATCAAAACAGCCTTTGGGGTAACCATGCCCAAAGTAGGTAGGTCAGCACTTTCTAAAGATGAGAACATGCGACTGGTTCGGCTGGGCATTGATCAGCTATTCATCATGTTCCCACGCGCCCAGAAAGACGCAGGCGCTGAGCCCCATACCGCTAAGATTTTGGGCGGAGGTTTTTACACAACAGACCAAAGTGACGTCTGGGTGACGCTTGAGCTATCCGGGGCGGGTGCAAGACGCGCGCTGGAACGCATTTGTCCGCTTGATTTAATGCCCGAATCCTTTGGCATTGGCGCAGCGGCACGCACCACGATGGAGCATCTCGGCACAATCATAATTCGAAACGACGCAGACAGCTTTTTGCTTATGTCAGCCAGTTCCTCAGCACAGTCATTTTTACACGCGCTTGAAACGTCGATCATAAATACGGCCTGAGCCGGGCGCTTGGCTTTGGTTTTGCCATAAAGCGCCCCTAATTTGGAGAATGCAAAATGTATTTGGAAACGCTTGATCGCAGCTCTGATCTTGGCAATGAGCCTTTGAACGCAACCCGCAGTTTGACCACAGATTTTGTTTTTCTGACCCAAGCGGTTTCGAGCAGTTTCGTCACTGAAAACTGTATCGACGTGTTGCGAACAGCTAATCAGCTCATTGGCAAGGATAAATATAGCTGGTCCCATCACGTCGGAGTTCCATCAAAAGACACCAACTCACTTTGTGGTCCGCATCAGACATTTATACTTGTTGGCGGCACCCATGAACCCTGGCTTATGACACCCGACCAACTGAGCCGCATCAAACCCGCCATTCGGAGTGCGGCCCGTGTTGGCATTATAGGCGCTGGAGTGTTTGTATTGCTTTCAGCTGGCGTCTTGAAAACGCAGCGGGCGGCAATACACCCGCAATTTAAATTTAGTGCGCGCGAAAGTGGCTATCTGGCTGATTTTCATTCCGGAACAACCTGTCACCATAAAACGTTAAGCAGCGCGATTAGTTCAGTTGCCGCGATAAATATGCTTGTTGAGCTCATTGGAGCGCATGAGGGTGGATATACCGAAAATGCCCTACGTGAACACTTAGGGCTTACGGCGCCAGCGGAAAAAACCCAATCTAAGCAGCATTGGCGCTATAAGCGGCTTGCCGAAGGGAACAGGGCGGTCTGCGAAGCCTTAGATATCATGCTGGACCATCTAGAAGACACACTGACCGTCGGCCAAGTGGCCCATATCATGGGCGTATCCGCACGGCGGCTAGAGCGCAGTTTTGGTGATAAGCTGGGCCGCTCGCCACTCTATGTCTATCGTGATCTACGGCTTGAACGGGCCCATGCGTTGCTTGAACAAACAGCTCTGCCAATTTCGGAAATTTCGCTTGCCTGCGGCTTTTCCACCACCGCGCTTTTAGCAAAATGGTATCGCCAAAAATTTGGTGCGCTTCCAGCCGATACGCGTAAGGCTGCCTTTATTGGAAAATACGCAGCCTAGGATGATTTGGGCAGGGTTGCATCCCCCCTGCCCCTATCCAAGCTCTGGGCCTAATTCTGCAAATATACTTCTAAGGTATCATCCAATGCATCTTTCCACGGGGTATGATGTATCGGGGCCATTGTGCCAGTAATGACCGACTTATAGGCATTGTCTCGGAACGACATGATATTGACCGACTTGTGGTTTTTCCATTGATAGAAAGCCTCACAAGCGCCATCCACATCGAAATTAGGATAATCTGTTTCTGCGACCAACTCTTTGACGTAATCCCCCTGATACTTAATCGCGTATTTTGTATCGTCACTGGCTTCTTCACGGGTTTCACGCTCGGCCACATCAGCCATAAGCGCCGCCTTATCTGATGGAATTTCGATTTTGCCCATCATCACATCTCGCGCCCACCACGCTTGGGCATCAAACATATTAAAGGTAAACCATTGATCCTGCATGCCTAGGTAAAAGAGGTTAGGATTATGCACCCAAGCCATGCCCTTATAAAGATCTGCTGCTGCAAGACGGTTGACGGTTTTGAGACGAAGATCGTCAGGCAAAAACGGGAAATGATGCTTATATCCGGTGCATAGGATAATTGCATCGACCTCTTTTTGGGAACCGTCTTTGAAATGGGCCGTTTTTCCATCGACTTTCAGTAGCGCCGGTACTTCTTGCCAGTTGTCTGGCCAATCAAACCCCATCGGGGCAGTGCGATGCGCAACAGTGACCGACTTGCAACCGTATTTCCAGCACTGCGACCCGATATCCTCAGCTGAATAGCTGGTGCCAAGGATCAAGATATCTTTCTCAGCAAATTCGCGTGCATCCCGAAAATCATGGGCGTGCAATATGCGTCCGTTAAAGCTTTCAAAGCCCTCATAATGCGGCACATTCGGGGTGGAGAAGTGCCCGCTTGCCACCACTACGTGATCAAATTCTTCGCTGTAACAGCTGTCCGAGTTGTGATCATGTACCGTAACAGTAAATTGCGCAGTGTCAGGGTCGTAACTGACCCAGCGCACCACAGTTGAAAACCGGATCCATTTACGTACATCGGCTTTTGCAACGCGGCCTTCTATATAATCGAACAAAACTGCGCGCGGCGGATAGGAAGCGATCTGACGCCCGAAGTGTTCTTCAAA
Source organism: Rhodobacteraceae bacterium Araon29 (assembly GCA_039640505.1). Classification (NCBI taxonomy): domain Bacteria; kingdom Pseudomonadati; phylum Pseudomonadota; class Alphaproteobacteria; order Rhodobacterales; family Paracoccaceae; species Rhodobacteraceae bacterium Araon29. Next base: position 2,416,500 of record CP046865.1, read on the forward strand.
GGAATAATCGGCAAACTCAAGCCCCTCTTTGGGACCGTTTGACCAAAGGTACCGGTACATCGAGCCATGGCAGGGTTCGCCGTTTTCATCCACCCCAGTGCGCCAGTCATAATTCCACAAACCGCCCCAATCGGACTGTTTTTCAAAACAAACAATGTCCGGAATGTCTGCGCCTTTTGAGGCAGCAGATTGAAACGCTCTAAGCTGCGCCAGTCCTGACGGACCAGCACCAATAACAGCCACTCTTTTATCCATGAATTTCTCCCATTAAGCGGACATTTTGTTGTCCTTTTTCTTGTACTATTTGGAAGTGCTTTGTGAATTCAGTCAATCATTTAATACGCAAACTAAGCATTCTCGAAACCATAAAAACTTAAAGATTAATCTATGTGACCCAATTTTGTACCAATATATCCTTTAGGTGGTGTTATTTTTCTACAATATTCTTTTTGGAATATTTATCCCAATCTACAATTGGTTAGCATCAATTTCTTTACTAATTTAAACAAATTTGTTAAATTCAAAATTATTTTTATATACCAATTTAGATCCAATTATTCCTTTTTCTACATTTTCCTTTGCATGAAAAAATAAAACATGCTCTGCTGAGATCAGCACTAAATTGTGCCAACAACAAAAAATCAACTTGGAGGACTCACATAGTGGAAGAACAAATCGCAGAGCTGGCCGCTCAGGTGGCAGCGCTAGAGGCGAGCGCGGGTGTGACCAACACCATGTTTGCCGAAACCTATTATTACTTGACCATACCCCTGATGATCATCATACACGCCGGGTTTCTGGCCTATGAAATGGGCGCATCGCGGATGAAGAATGTATTGTCATCCGGCGTCAAAAATATTCTGGCTTTTGCCTTTATGATCCCAACCTTCTACTTCTTTGGCTGGTGGATCTATTGGGCCTTTCCCACAGGCATAACACTTTCGGCCGGTGCAGCTGGCATATCCGGCGCCGAATATGCATCAGCGATTGCATTTGGTTGGGGTGAAAGCGCTCAGTATATGGGGCCAAATATTGCAGATCAGGCTTCCGGTGTCTTCTTTGGCGCATTTGCCCTTTTCGCCTGTACAACGGCCTCGATTATGTCCGGTGCGGTCATTGAACGTATTCAAACTGTTGGTTTCACTATTTTGGCCATCGTTCTTGGCTCGTTCGCATGGGTTGTTGCAGCGGCCTGGGGCTGGCACGCAGATGGCTGGATGGTCACCATGTTTGGTCTTCACGATTTCGGAGCAGCAGGACTTGTCCACGCGGTCGCCGGCTTCTTTGCCCTTGGTATATTGGTCAATCTTGGACCACGGATCGGCAAATTCAATGCTGACGGTACTGCCAATCATATCGGCGGACATAATATGCCCCTGACCGTTACCGGTTTGATGCTGATTATCGTTGGCTTCTGGGGTTTCTTGATGGCTTGTGTGATTGTACCCGGCGAAGGCTTTTCATGGTATGAAGCCGCACCAGCAACGATTTACGGCACGCCGATCACCCTATCAGCGCTTGCCTTTAACATCTTGATGGGTATTTCAGGCGGTATCATTGGCGCTTGGATATACACAAAAGATCCGTTCTGGATGATGTCAGGTGCGCTTGCAGGGATCATCTCTGTGGCATCAGGTTTGGATATCTACTTCCCAGGCTTGGCCTTTATCATTGCCTTTGGTGCAGGTGTAATCCTTCAACCCTGTGCAGTCTGGCTTGAAAAACGCGGCATTGATGATGCGGTTGGCGCAGTAACAGTGCACGGCACTATCGGTCTTTATGGATTGATCGCGCTGGGCATTTTTGCATCGGGCTACCCTGCTCTTCAAGGCGAGGGCGCTCCGACCATCAGTCTGGTTGGCCAGATTGTTGGCGCGGTTGTCTTCTTCCTGCTCGGCTTTGTACCCGGCTATGTCGTGTCGTTCATCTTGAACATGTTGGGCATGCTGCGCACACCTGAAGCGGCTGAAAAAGCGGGGCTTGATCCAACCAAAGTACCTGCACAGGCCTATCCAGAGGGCATTTCAGCCTCACCTGCGGCAAGCAGTTAATCTAACCAAATAAAGGAGAACTGATATGGGATTTCCATATGATACCGCAGATTGGGCCGTTGTAGATGGCGCTATGTTCATGGGTTGGGGCGGCTCTGCCCCCGGCATTTACACCCTGATCGCAGCGATTATCTGCGTGGCAGTGCTTTGGGTGGGCAACAGCTCTGAAAAAGCAAAATATAAGGATGCTGAAAAGTAATCCATTTGCAAGGGGGGCTGGGCCAGATATGGCCCCGCCCCTGTCTCTTGCCCGGCCGAGACCCTTCTAAACAGAACGGGTCTTTTTTTTGCCCTCTGCCTTGGTTTAAATACGTTGACCGAACCATATAGATGGGCGGTTGGCGCGAAGACAATCGCGCCTTTACATCATAAGGCCCATGATTGGCCTAAGGATGGACATCAAAAATTCACTCTTGATACATAGTAGTATTTTTAATCTAAGGAAACTTTGTTTCGTATTAGTTGAATACCTGAAACGTTAGTGCTAGCCTTCGAATCGTTATAAATGCGAAAGGACGGGGCTTATGTGCGGTATTGTTGGGCTGTTTCTCAAAAACCCATCACTTGAACCCGAACTGGGCAGTATGCTCACCGAAATGCTGGTCACCATGAGCGACCGCGGCCCCGACAGCGCCGGCATCGCCATTTATGGTCAAGAGGCGCAAAACCGTGCCAAACTGACCCTGCAGTCAGAACAGCCCGCGCGGGACTTTGCGACTTTGGCCAAAGAGCTTGGCGCTGCGCTTGGTGGGGATGTCTCCCTAGTGGTCAATGACACCCATGCAGTTTTAGAGTTGGATGAAACATCTCTCGCAAAAGCTCGGGCAAAGCTGCCGCAGCTGCGCCCAGATGTGCGGATCATGAGCGCTGGCGACACGATAGAAATTTACAAAGAAGTTGGCCTTCCTGCAGAGGTCGCAGACCGTTTTGGGCTGCAAAATATGTCAGGTACACATGGCATTGGGCACACACGTATGGCCACGGAAAGCGCAGTGACCACCATGGGGGCGCACCCCTTCAATACCGGTCCAGACCAATGCCTTGTCCACAACGGCTCACTGTCCAATCACAATTCCCTGCGCCGCAAATTGCGCCGCGAAGGCATGGCGTTCGAAACTGACAATGATACCGAGGTTGGCGCCGCCTATCTCACTTGGAAAATGCAAACTGGCAGCACCTTGGGTGAAGCCCTGCAAAGCGGGCTTGACGATCTTGACGGGTTCTACACCTTTGTGGTGGGCACCAAAGACGGCTTTGGCGTGCTGCGCGATCCAATTGCCTGCAAACCGGCAGTGCTGGCCGAAACCGATGATTATGTGGCCTTTGGATCGGAATACCGCGCCTTGGTCAACCTGCCCAACATCGAAGCGGCCCAGGTCTGGGAACCCGAGCCTGCAACCGTTTATTTTTGGAACCACTGACGATGCAAACATTTGACTTAGAAGCTGATGGGCTACGCGCTTTGAACGCTGCGCTGCAAGCCCAAACCCAAGAAACCAATCAAACCTCTTGGCAGGTGCTGAACCCAAAGGGTGCTCATGCGGTTGCGGTGGGCCTTGATGCGCCAATTGACGTGCAGGTCAAAGGCTCAACCGGCTATTACTGCGGCGGCATGAATAAACAGGCCAGCATCCGCGTCAGCGGATCGGTCGGGCCCGGCGCTGCAGAAAACATGATGTCAGGCCGCATCATCGTCGAAGGCGATGCCAGCCAATATGCCGGCGCGACAGGACATGGCGGCCTGTTGGTTATCAAGGGCAATGCTGCATCGCGCTGCGGCATTTCCATGAAAGGCATTGATATCGTGGTGCATGGCAATATTGGCCATATGTCGGCCTTTATGGCGCAATCCGGCACACTGGTGGTCTGCGGTGATGCAGGCGATGCACTGGGCGATAGCCTCTATGAGGCACGGCTTTTCGTGCGAGGATCTGTCCAGTCACTTGGCGCTGACTGCGTGGAAAAAGAAATGCGGACGGAGCATATTGAACTGCTGCGCGAACTTTTAGAGGCTGGCGAGTGTGACGCCAAACCCGAAGAGTTCAAGCGCTACGGATCCGCGCGCAAGCTGTATAATTTTGATATCGACAACGCCGGCGATTATTAAGGAACCGCGACATGAGCAACGATAAATCACCAAACATTCCGCGCACCGAACCCATTATGTCCGCCACGTTCACTCCGGCAGTGAACGCTGAAATCCGCCGCGCTGCGGCCACCGGCATTTATGATATCCGTGGAGGCGGCGCGAAACGGCGGGTGCCGCATTTCGACGATCTTTTGTTTTTGGGCGCGTCAATGTCGCGCTATCCCTTAGAAGGCTACCGCGAGCGCTGCAATACCAGCGTGAGCCTTGGCACGCGCTATGCGCAAAATCCAATTGAGCTTGATATCCCGATCACAATTGCCGGCATGAGCTTTGGCGCATTGTCTGGCCCCGCCAAAGAGGCGCTTGGACGCGGCGCATCGGCTGCCGGCACCTCAACCACCACAGGTGATGGCGGTATGACGCCTGAAGAACGCGGCCAATCCAGCAAGCTGGTCTATCAATATCTGCCCTCACGCTATGGCATGAACCCCGATGATCTGCGCAAAGCCGACGCCATTGAAATGGTGGTGGGACAAGGCGCGAAACCCGGCGGCGGCGGGATGCTTTTGGGACAGAAAATCAGCGACCGCGTGGCCGAAATGCGCACTTTGCCCAAAGGTATTGATCAACGCTCGGCCTGCCGCCATCCGGACTGGACCGGCCCTGATGATCTTGAAATTAAAATCCTCGAGCTGCGTGAAATCACCGGCTGGAAAGTGCCGATTTATGTAAAAGTGGGCGCAACACGGCCCTATTTTGACACCACATTGGCGGTTAAAGCCGGCGCTGATGTGGTGGTGATCGACGGCATGCAGGGCGGCACAGCCGCCACGCAGGATGTCTTTATCGAACATGTAGGCTTGCCAACACTGGCCTGCATTCGCCCCGCGGTCAAAGCCCTGCAAGATTTGGGGATGCACCGCGAGGTACAACTGGTTGTGTCCGGCGGCATTCGCAACGGCGCTGATGTGGCCAAAGCCATGGCTTTGGGCGCGGATGCGGTGGCCATCGGCACCGCTGCGCTCATCGCTTTGGGTGATAACGACCCCAAATGGGAAGCAGACTATCAAAAGCTGGGCACCACGGCGGGGGCCTATGACGACTGGCACGAAGGCCAAGACCCGGCAGGGATTACCACCCAAGACCCCGATCTGATGGCCCGCTTTGATCCGGTTGAAGGTGGGCGAAGACTGCGCAATTATCTAAAGGTTATCACGCTTGAGGCACAAACCATTGCTCGTGCCTGCGGTAAAAATGACCTGCGCAACCTTGAGCCTGAGGATTTATGCGCATTAACCATTGAAGCGGCCGCCATGGCCGGAGTACCTTTGGCTGGAACAGCCTGGGTGCCCGGCGCTGCAGGAGAGATTACATAAGGCAAGAAACGCATTGCGACTTTGCCACATGACTGAACAGGGAAAGGAAACCGTCCATGACACAAGATTTAGCCGCCTTTGCCGCGGAAAACGGCGTTAAATACTTTATGATTTCATTCACCGACCTGTTTGGAGGGCAGCGCGCAAAACTAGTCCCAGCGCAAGCGATTGCCGACATGCAAGAGGACGGCGCTGGCTTTGCTGGTTTTGCCACATGGCTGGATATGACCCCGGCGCATCCTGATATGCTGGCGGTGCCGGACCCCTCATCCGTAATCCAACTGCCGTGGAAGCCCGAGGTCGCCTGGGTGGCGGCCAATTGCGTCATGGAAGGCGAAGATGTGGCGCAAGCCCCGCGCAATGTGCTGCGCCGCCTGATTGACGAAGCAGCCAGCGAAGGGCTGCACGTCAAAACCGGGGTTGAGGCAGAGTTTTTCCTCATGACCCCCGAGGGTAATAAAATCAGCGATGCCTATGATACGGCTGAAAAGCCCTGCTATGATCAACAGGCAGTGATGCGGCGCTATGATGTGATCCGCGAGATTTGCGATTATATGCTCGATCTGGGGTGGGGCCCTTACCAAAACGACCACGAAGACGCCAATGGCCAGTTTGAAATGAACTGGGAATTTGCCGATGTTCTGGTCACCGCAGACCGCCATAGCTTTTTCAAATTCATGACCAAATCAGTGGCCGAAAAGCACGGGCTGCGCGCCACCTTTATGCCCAAGCCGGTCGAAGGGCTAACCGGCAATGGCTGCCATGCGCATATCTCGGTTTGGGACGCCGCAGGTGAGGCCGCCTCAACCAATATCTTTGCCACCAGCAAAAGCGATGGCCCAACAGGAGAGCTTGGCCTCTCTGAGCAAGGAAAATACTTTCTGGGCGGCATTATGAAACACGCAAGTGCTTTGGCAGCCATCACCAACCCGACCGTCAACAGCTATAAGCGGATCAATGCACCGCGCACCATGTCGGGGGCCACATGGGCGCCAAATACAGTGACATGGACCGGTAATAACCGCACCCATATGGTGCGCGTTCCCGGCCCCGGGCGGTTTGAATTGCGCCTGCCAGATGGGGCGGCCAACCCCTATTTGCTGCAGGCGGTCATCATCGCTGCGGGACTGGACGGTATTAGAACCGAGGCTGATCCCGGAAAGCGCCATGACATAGATATGTATGCCGAAGGTCACAAAGTGCGCGGCGCACCGAAACTGCCATTGAATATGCTAGATGCGCTGCGCGCCTATAACCGTGATAAAGAGCTGAAAGCGATGATGGGCGATGAATTTTCCGAAGCTTTCTTGAAGCTAAAGCATCAAGAGTGGAATGCCTTCGTGTCGCATTTCTCCACATGGGAGCGGGAAAACACGCTGGATATCTAGGCGGTTACTCGTGCTATGCGCTAACAGATCGCAGCATTAGATTTGCGGCCATAAACCGGCAGCGAAGATAAGGCTTTGCTATTAATCTAGCGATTGCGGCCTGCTGAAAATCTGGGGCAGAGCGGATTGCCTTAACCAATAAACCGTCATGTAGTGCATTGCAAAGCTTGGCCTTACAGATGGGCATTAAAAGGCGGCGGCAGATCCAAAGCCCTAAGCTCAATGGCAAAACGGCGGTTTAAAAGGCCCCAATCCACATCGCAACGCTTAGCAAGATGCCAAGATAATATTCAGCAAGGGTTTCTATCACCGAGCCACAGTAATGCCAAACAAGCCAGCCAAACCCACCTAATACCAGAAATGGAATAAGCCAAATTGTTCCAACGGCTAATGGCGCTAATACGTGCGCTTGGGGGGAATGCGCGCTGCGATCAACAAGGTTTGCAGCAATGCGGCGCACAGGTAACGGCACCAAGGCTTGGGCCGCCAGCAAAGTTAAAACCCCGTGCAATGTCGTCGGCAGAGCCGTTGAAAAAACCATGGCATACAGCCACCAATAGGCATGCGGATCAGTGTAAATAACGCCAAACAGCGCCCCAAGATCCACAAACACCCCCCCGGAAATCTGGTTCAATCCGGCGATAACAACCGTCAGCGTCACACCGAGGCCCAGAAAAAGAACAAGCGCCACAATAATGTCACAGGCGCCATAGAGCATGGGTTGTTTTGCGCTTAAACCAAGGCGCATTAATGTAAGGGTGGCGGCGTAAGACAGAAAATCAAAGATTGCATTTAAAAGCGGCAGAACACCTAAAAACAAAAACAGGCCTCGGTTTTGTTGTGATATATCAGCAACCGGCACAAGGGTGAAAACTACAACCCACACCATGGGCAGCAGCAAAGTTAAAACAAGCCTGGCCAGACCTTGTCGTGATTTTTCGTCAAGCCTCTCAATTGCGACTGCGACTGCGAATGCGAATGCGACTGCGGCTAAGCCTGCGAATGCGGCTGCGCCTGCGAATGCGAATGCGAATGCGACTGCGAATGCGACTGCGGCTGCGCCTGCGAATGCGACTGCGGCTGCGAATGCGAATGCGACTGCGGCTGCGCCTCCGAATGCGACTGCGGCTGCGACTGCGGGTGCGGCTGCGGCTGCGGCTGCGCCTGCGACTGTGAATGCGAATGCGAATAATGGCAGCCAGCCCGAAACACTTCGCATGAACCGTTTCGGGCTGGCTGCTGCCCATTTCGACAAAGGCCATGATGCGAAAACAAATGCAATTGCAAATAGTGTCGCGGCACGGTCTGGCCAAAATGGGGCTGCGGGTAAAATAACCGACGTTCCCAGCCGGCCATCCTGTCCAAAGCCAACCCAGACAATCAGCAAGCACAGAATTGGGTATACCGTAGCAAGCAGCAAAGCCCGATCATACAGCTTCCAGCTTAGCGCCGCCCAAGCGGTTTCAAGGGTATTAGAGCGCTCTTTTAAAGGATCACAAAGGCGGGACCATAAATAATCAACAACCCTTTCAGTTGGATAGCTATAGATCTGAGTAAAAGCTTTTTCGCGCAGGGCGCCTTCAATATAGTCGCGTGGTTTTTGCTCTAAAGTTTTCACAAGCGCAATCAGCATTAGAACAACCCATAACGCTGCTATTGCAGTAATCCACCAGTGATCAAAAAGTCTCGCAACCGCCAACACCACAGCCGTGATTGCGCCTAAAATTGCTAAAGGTAACCCCCAATCTAACGTTTTGGATTTCAAATCACCCATAGAAATTCAAATCACACCTAAAAATAGATTGCCGTTTTCAAATACTCGCAAAGGTCATAATGCGTGAAGCAAAGTCTAATGTCTATGCTCGGCGCGCCTTTCTATCTGAAAGTCACCGGCGGCTTTCAACAGATGCGCTGCCTCTAGGTTTTTAGAACCTGCTGTGATCGGATTTTGATGCGCGCGCGCCTTGCCCTAAATTAAGTTCAGATGGTTTTACATCGTCAATTTTAGCGCTGTATTGCCATGCTGGATCGAAACGACATATTTTTTGAACATTGGCAAATCAAGCGCAGCCCTGATGAGGCAGCGGCTTTGGCCGATATTCAATTTGGCCACGTACTTTACCGGTATTACACCATCCCAATCGCGCGGCGCCCCCTGCCCGCAGTTGCGCAATATTATAGCCGGCTCGCGCGGCGCCCTGCCTATAAAGCCCATGTCATGGTGTCGTTTGACAAGCTGCAAGCCTAACTCTTTTGGCCCCTAAAGGAATGCGTAAAACTGGGCGCAAAGCCGCCAAATATCCCCAAATTCCAGCCATTTTCCACACCTGCGCAAAACTGCCGTAATACCGACGCGATACAGATGCCGCTTTGGCCGCCTTTAGCGGCCTTTCCACACCGGATCACGCTTTTCGGCAAAGGCGCGGGCGCCTTCGAGTTGATCCTCAGAATGATAAAGCACATCGATGGTTTCGAACTGCGATTGGGTGATTTTATTAAGGCAGTCCTGAAACTTCATATCCTCGGCCTCGCGCACCACTTCTTTGATCGCCGCATAGACAAGAGGGGGGCCAGAGGCCAGCAATTCTGCCATTTTTCGCGCCTCGGGCATGAGATCAGCAGAGGAATGTACCCTGTTAATCATCCCCCAGCGCGCGGCTTCTTCGGCATCCAGCCAGCGACCCGTTAGCAGCATTTCCATTGCAATATGATAAGGAATGCGCTTGGGCAGCTTGATGCTTGCCGCATCGGCAATGGTGCCACTGCGAATTTCGGGCAGCGCAAAACTGGCATGATCAGCCGCCAGAATAATGTCGCAGGACAGCGCAATTTCAAGTCCGCCACCACAGCAAATACCATTCACAGCGCAAATCACAGGTTTGTTTAAGCCGCGCAGTTCCTGCAATCCGCCAAAACCGCCAACTCCATAGTCGCCATCGACCGCATCACCATCAGCCGCCGCTTTCAAATCCCATCCCGGACAGAAGAATTTTTCATTCGTTGCGGTCAATATGGCCACCCTTAGCTCAGGATCATCGCGAAAATCGCGAAACACCTCGCCCATGATCCGGCTGGTGGTCAGATCAATTGCATTGGCCTTGGGACGGTCAATGGTCACCTCAAGAATATGGCCGCGCCGCTCGGTTTTAATCGGATCATCTGTCATCGCGCTCTCCTATTTTGATCAATGCATCCGCCGCCACTGCGCCCTTTTCAGTAACAATCAACGGGTTAATTTCAACTTCCTCTACTTGGTCACAATGCGCAATCACATAGTCTTGCACTGCCAGTATTGCATCAACAATTGCATCTCGGTTGGCCGCTGGCTTACCGCGATATCCAGCCAAGACGCGGGCGATTTTGAGCTGATCTAGGGCGCTGTGCAACGCGCCCTTTTCCACCGGCAAAATCAACGATACACGATCTTGCAAAACTTCGGTCAGAACCCCGCCCGCAGCAAGGGTCAGAACAAAGCCATGGGCGGGATCGCGCAGCACACCGACGAGCAATTCGGCAATCGCTCCTGTCACCATTTCTTCGATAAGCCATGTCTGGGCTTGCATATCTTGCACGGAAGCCGCGAGAGCGGCGGCATCTTCAATCCCGACTTTCACCGCGCCAGCTTCGGATTTATGCGCAAATCCCATGGCTTTTAAAACTACAGGATACCCGATTTTATCCACAGCAATCAGTATGTTATCAAGGCTGCTCACTTGCTGTCCGTTTGGCACCTTTAGACCAAAAGCGGACAGGTCTGATTTCGCCCTATGTTCGCTGAGCAATGCGCTTGTAACGGGTTGCTGCCCTTGTAAAATCGGTGGGCTCTGTGCGCCAATTTTACTGCCAATAAAGGCCGCGGCCTCAATGGCGCCGAGCGCCTCGGGCAGACCGCACAGCGGTAAAATCCCGTGCTCAAGCATCCTTAGGGCAATATCTTCCGGAATATTCTCTGGCACAGAGGCCACCAAAGCCAAGGGCTTGCCGCTAGAACGGGTCGCAAGAACGGCAGCCTCAAGCACACAATCCCAAGCGGCCTGCGAGCAGCGATCTGCACGGGGGAAATCCACGATGATACAGCCGATCGCAATATCGCCCTGCATCATAGCCGAAAACGCCGCCCCCATGCCGGGGCCATCGCCCCAAATATAGGTGTGATAATCAAGCGGGTTGGCCAAAGCCACCATTGGACCAAGCGCCGCGCGCAATCCCGCCTTTTGCGCGGGATTAAGCTCTGGAAAGACAATATCACGGGTCATGCCAGTATCGGCCATCAAGCTTGCCTCGCCGCCGGAACAGGACATAGACGCCACTTTATTGCTGCTCAGCGGACCGGTGAAATGCAGCAACTTTAAGGTTTCCAACAGCTCAGTTAAGCTTTCAAGCCGCGCAATACCTAGCCGGCGCAGCACCGCCTCGGCGCCCGCGTCACTGCCAGCGAGTGACGCAGTATGCGATAGGGTTGCGGTTTGGGCTTGGCTAGAGCGGCCCACCTTGATCGCGGCTATGCCTTTGCCTTGCGCCTTGGCTTCCGCGGCCAGCGCCTCAAAGGCAGCAATATCGCCGATCCCTTCAATGTGCAGGCCAAGCGCGGTAATGCGCGGATCACGCAGCAACGCAGCGCCAATCTCTGCAAGACCAATTTGCGCCTGATTTCCAGCCGTTACCATAAAAGCAATGGGCAGGCCGCGCTGCTGCATGCTGATGTTGATCGCCATGTTCGAGCTTTGGGTGATAATGGCAACGCCGCTTTCAACCACCTGCCCGCCGTGCTGATCGGGCCAGAGCGGTGAGCCATCCAGATAATTCACAAAGCCATAGCAATTGGGGCCTATGATCGGCATCGGCCCTGCTGCTTCAAGCAGCGCGTTTTGCAGGGATGCACCGTCATCTGCCTCGGCGTGCGCTTCTAAAAACCCCGAGGCAAAGCACACGGCCCCGCCGGCGCCCATGGCCGATAGGTTCGCGATCACATCGACGGTGGCATGCCGGTTGACCCCGACAAAACAGGCATCCGGCGGCTGCGGTAAATCCAGAACCGAAGCCGCGGCTTTAATGCCCGCCACATAGTCGGCCTTGGGATGCACTGCGTAAAGCGCGCCTTGGTAGTTCATTTTTTTGCACTGCTCAAGAACCGAGCGGCACCACACACCGCCGCCTACAACAGCGATGGATTTGGGTTTGAACAGCCTTGCAAGATCAAAGCGCATCTTCGGCTCCTTAGACCGTTACGCCCCCAGCGGGCGCAACAGATCGCGGCTAATGATATGGCGTTGGATTTCCGAGGTGCCGTCCCAAATGCGCTCCACCCGTGCATCGCGCCAGAACCGCTCGATCGGGAAGTCATCCATCAACCCCATGCCGCCGAAAATCTGCAAGGTCGTGTCAGTGACCCGCGCTAGCATTTCACTGGCATAAAGCTTAGCACTGGCAATTTCACGGTTGGCTGGCAGCCCTTGGTCAAGCCGCCAGGCCGAGGCAAGGGTAAGCCAATCGGCAGCATCAATTTCTGTAATCATATCAGCGATTTGAAAACTTACGCCTTGGTATTTTCCGATCTTTTGCCCAAATTGTTCGCGCTCTGATGCATAGTTCAGCGCATAGTCAAAGCAGCGCCGCGCGCGCCCGACCGACATGGTGGCTACCGTGATGCGGGTGGCATAAAGCCATTCATTCATCACAGCAAAACCGCCGTCAACGGCGCCAAGCACCTGATCATCGGACAGGCGGCAGTCATCAAATTCCAAGATCATATTTTTATAGCCCCGGTGGCTGACCGACTTATAGCCATCGCGGATGGTAAACCCTGGCGTGCCGCGATCCACCAGGAAAGTGGTGATGCGTTTCTTTGGCCCGCGCGGGGTGTCATCAACGCCGGTGGCCACAAAGACGATCACAAAATCTGCATGATCGGCGCCAGAAATAAAATGCTTGGTGCCATTGAGCACCCAGTCACCGCCCTTACGCTCGGCCGCGCAGGACATGCCGCGCACATCCGAGCCCGCACCCGGTTCGGTCATCGCCAAAGCGTCCATTTTTTCACCGCGCACAGCGGGCAGCAGATAGCGTTCTTTCTGATCGCCCTCGCAGGCCATGAGGATATTCTGCGGCCGCCCAAAGAAATGATTAAGCGCCATGCAGCCGCGGCCCAGTTCGCGCTCGACCAATGCAAATTCAAGATGGCTGAGCCCCGCACCGCCCACCTCTTGGGGAAAGTTACAGGCGTAAAACCCAAGATCGAGGGTTTTTTGTTTGATCTGCTCGGCAATATCGGGCGGCACAGTACCACTGCGCTCAACCGCATCTTCATGCGGGTAGATTTCGTTTTCCACAAAACTGCGGACCGTATCGACGATCATTTGTTGTTCATCGGTTAGGCCAAAATTCATGTGATGTCCTCCTTATGGGCAGCGGCAAGCGCGGTGATCTTGGCTTCTACGCCGGCGAGCGGTGGGCAGGATTTTCGGGTTGTAAGGCTTACGTGCAGCATGAACTGCTCACAGCTGGCCAAAAGCTGACCAGACGCGTCAAGCATCTGATGCGATAGTTTTACCTTCTTGCCATCGGCAAGAACCACGCGGCTATCAACGGTGATCTTTTGCCCTGCGTGGGTTTCTCTAAGGTATTTCACCGTTGTTTCGGCGGTAAAGAAACTATGTCCGGCAGCAATATAGTCGGCATCTGCCCCCACTGCGATCATGAAAGCATCTGCAGCATCGGAAAACACCTGACCATAACGGCTTTCATTCATATGGCCGTTATAGTCGGTCCAGTCTATGGGTACGGTGCGCTCCACGGTGCGCTCCACGGTGCGCATCGGGGCGGATGTATCTGGCGCTTGGCGCAGAGCGGCTTCATGATCGTTGATCAAACGGCCCGCAGCGCTGCCCTGCTGTTTCAGCGCCCGCATCATCGCAATCAGGTTGTTATCCCGCAACCGCTCTAATTCGCGAATGGATTTATGCCCGGACTGCGCATCAGATTGATCGGCGATTTTCTGGGTCAGTTCATCGGTCAGCTCGGGCACATCCATCAGCTTGGTCCATGGCCAGGCAAGGCAAGGGCCGAACTGGGCAATGAAATGCGCCATACCGGCTTCGCCGCCGGCGATGCGGTAGGTTTCGAAAAGCCCCATTTGTGCCCAGCGCAGGCCAAAGCCATAGCGGATGGCATTATCAATTTCTTCCGTAGTGGCGATACCGTCCTTGATGAGCCAAAGCCCTTCGCGCCATACCGCTTCTAAAAACCGATCCGCAATATGCGCATCTATTTCCTTGCGCACATGCAGCGGGTATAGCCCCACAGAGGTTAGAATTTCTTTCGCCTTTTCAACATGCTGCGCGCCTGTCTGATCACTTGGAACGACCTCGATCAGAGGCAGCAAATAAACCGGATTAAACGGGTGGGTGACCATTATTTGCTCTGGGCGCTGCGCATTTTGCTGCAGCTCCGATGGTTTAAAGCCAGAGGTTGAAGACCCGATGATCGCATCAGGGCGGCAATAGGTTTGAATTTCAGCAAAGACCTTATGCTTGATGTCGAGCCGCTCGGGTACGCTTTCCTGGATCCAGTCGGCATCGGCGACGGCCTCTTGGACGGTTTTACAAACCGTAAGCCGGCCTTCCTTTGGCAGCGCGGTTTCATAAAGCATCGGCAGCGCATGGCGTGCATTTTTCAAAACATCGCCGATCTTGCGTTCGGCTTCAGGATCGGGATCAAACAGCTTGATGTCCCAGCCGTTCAACAAAAACCGCGCCAGCCAGCCACCACCAATGACCCCGCCGCCAATAATGGCTGCTGTCTTATTCATTTTTCGTCCCTTCCAACATCATAAAGCTCACACCATCCGCTCGGTATGCCCGTCCACAGCCATGGCCTGACCGGTGATTTGCCGCGCCGCATCCGACGCCAGAAAAACCGCCATATCCGCAATATCTTCGGGGCTTACAAAACGGCGCAAAGACACACCTTGGCTGTATTGCGCTTCAATTTGCGCAGCCGGACGGCCGGTAAAGTCACTTTCCATGGCCAGCACCTGATCCATCCGCGCGCCCTCGACGGCGCCGGGGCAGATCGCATTGACCCGCACCCCTGCGGGGCCCAATTCCATGGCAAGGGTTTTGGCCAATCCCACCAATCCCCATTTCGCCGCCACATAGGGCGCACGGTTGGGAACGCCGTATAACCCCGAGGTTGAAGACATAAGCAAAATAAGACCGCTTTTCTGGGCGCGCATCAGCTCGGCGGCCCACCTACAGGCCAAAAATGCCCCATCAAGATTGACGCTAAGGCACCGGCGCCAATCCTCTAGCTTTAAAGTTTCAATGCTGCCAGCTGGCCCGCCAATACCCGCGTTTGAAACCAGCACATCAAGCCCGCCATAGGCGGCTTTCACCTGATTAAAAAAAGCCTGCATTTGACGTTCATCGGTCACATCGGCTTGTACACTCAGCGCCTCGGGCATCTGGGCTTGCACTGCCGCAATATGGCCTGCTGACGCGTCACAAATGGCCACCCGATCGCCCAGTGCTGCAAAGCGTTCTGCTATCGTCCGGCCAATGCCAGAAGCGCCGCCTGTGATGACAACTCGCCGCGCCATGGCTAGCCGCGCGGCATGCGTTTGGTCAGCCCCAGCTTATCGCGCACCGCTTGCGGGCCGATCACTTTGGCCCCCATGGCTTCGATAATCCCGCGGGCCTTTTCCACCAGCTGATAGTTTTCAGCCAAAACGCCCCGTTCCAGCATCAGATTGTCCTCAAGCCCCACGCGCACGTTGCCACCAGCCAAAACCGATGCCGCAACATAGGCCATCTGGTTTCGGCCCAAAGAAAACGCACTAAATGTCCAGTTATCAGGCACGTTATTGACCATCGCCATATAGGTATTGAGGTCATCCGGCGCGCCCCAAGGAACCCCCATGCAAAGCTGTACAAGTGCATTAGGCTCAAGAACGCCATCTTGGACCAGCTTTTTGGCAAACCAGAGGTGGCCGGTATCAAAGGCTTCTATTTCCGCTTTGACGCCCAAGTCGGTCATCATCTTGCCCATGGTTTCAAGCATATTGGGCGTATTGGTCATAACATAATCTGCTTCGGCAAAATTCATTGTACCGCAATCAAGCGTACATATTTCAGGCAGGCATTCCGCCACATGCGCCACCCGCTCGGTTGCGCCGGCCATATCGGTGCCTTCGGTAAGCGGCAGTGGCTGCTCGCTACCGCCGAAAACCATATCGCCGCCCATACCTGCGGTGAGGTTTAGAACAACATCCACATCCGAGGCCCTGATCAGATCGGTGAGTTCGCGAAAATACCCCAGATCCCGACTGGGCGCGCCGGTTTCGGGGTCCCTTACATGGCAATGCACAACCGCCGCACCGGCTTTGGCCGCTGCAATAGCACTGTCTGCGATTTGCTGAGGGCTGCGGGGAACATGGGGACTTTTGTCTTGGGTGCTTCCTGATCCAGTGACGGCGCAGGTGATAAATACCTCGCGGTTCATAGCAAGTGGCATCGTGACCTCCTGTCAAAATCGATTATTTGACCCAAGCATAAATCTGGCACTTCAGAGTTTAATGCAGTAAAAGACAATAATGATGCAAAAATGGACAATCCCTGCGGAAAGCTCAGTCAGCATATGTTTTTTGCTGTTCGACCGGTTTTCCAACATCTGTCTTGCCAATTGTCTTGAGCCGTTGCGCGCCGCAAATACGCTTGCCGGCAGGCAGGTTTATAACTGGCAGTTTCTGACACCAGATGGCCTAAGCGCAGCTTCTTCAAGCCGGCTACAAATTTTGCCAGATGCGGCGCTAAAAGATATGGCCCAATGTGATTATTTATGTGTCGTCGCAAGCTATGATTATCTAAAACATGACACCGCCACCCTACGGCAAGCTTTACGGCAGGCCGCGCGAAAATGTAGAACCCTGGTGGGATTGGACAGTGGTCCATGGCTTATGGCGTCAGCCGGCTTGCTGGACGGCAAACGCGCCACTGTGCATTGGGAAATGCTGGATCTTTTTTCCGAGCGGTTCCTGACCACCGACGCCACGCGCCAACGTGTGGTTTATGATGGAAACCGTGTCACCTGCGCCGGGGCAATGGCGGCATTTGATTTGACCCGACAAATGATCCAAAGCCATTTGGGCAATGCAATCGCTTTGGATGTGGATGCAATGTTGATGCACGACGAGGGGCTGGGCATGAAAGATGCACGCCGGCCAAACTCGGGCCATAATCCTGTACAGCGGGCGATTGCGGAAATGCACAAAAACATTGAACGCCCGCTGCCACTTTCAGACATTGCGCAGCTTGCCGCCTGCCCGCTTAAAACCCTGTCGCGGCGGTTTCAGGCCAGCCTCGGGACCAGCCCGGGGCAGGTCTATCGCCATATCCGTCTGACCGAAGCCCGTCAGTTGATCGAAAGCACCAGCTTAAGCATTTCTGAAATTGCACTGCGCTGCGGTTATGAAAGCCCCGCAGCGCTCAGCCGCGCCTTTCGGCTGCGCTTTGGGGTGGCACCCACAGCGCTTGGCCTGCATCAAGGCGCGCCGCGGTAGCCCATTGCGACAACAAATTTTTCCGAACTGTCCGCGCGGCTTGCAGGAGGCTTTACATTTGCCACTTTGGTAAATCTCTGTTTGAGAAGTTTCTGCAAATCGCCTTCTGCTCCGCCAGCCAGTACTTTGGCAACAAAGCTGCCGCCAATATCGAGCACATCAAAGGCAAAATAGGCCGCTGCCTCGCAAAGCGCGATGATCCGTAGATGATCTGTCTGCTTATGGCCAGAACTGGCCGCCGCCATATCGGACAGAACCACATCTGCAGGGCTGCCCAGCCAGCTGTGCACTTGGCTATCCGCACCCTCACTTAAAAAATCAAGTTGATACAATTCAGCGCCAGCAACAGGTTCGACCACTTGCAAATCCACCCCCAGAACTTTGCCAACGGCCTTGCCCTTTTTCTCACCAAGCGCATTCACCCGAGCCACCGCCACCTGACACCACCCACCAGGCGCTGACCCTAGGTCGACGACCCGTGCTCCGGGCTTTAAAAAGTGATATTTATCGTCAAGCTCGACCAATTTAAACGCCGCACGCCCGCGAAACCCTTCGTTTTTGGCCCGTTTAACATAGGGGTCATTGAGTTGGCGTTCCAGCCAACGGACTTGCGCTACGGACTTACCGCGCGCTTTCTTGACCCTGACTTTTAAGTCGCGTTGTCCTCGACCAGACGTATTTTTGCTATTTTCAGGCATTAAAAAGGCGCATCCTCTAATACTCCATCGGCGCTCATCTGAGCATAAAGAAGCCCCTCGCGCAAACCGCGATCCGCAACGGAAAGTCTATCTGTTGGCCAACTCCGCAATAGAGCCTGCAAAATTGCAGAGCCTGACATAATAAGTGCTTGTCGATCTTGACCTATTCTTGGATCCATTCTTCGGCCGGAGGGTCCCATTTCCAAATAAGAATTTATCACCCTATCTATTTGGTCAGAAGTCATCCTAAGCCCATCAACTTTTGTACGGTCATATCTTTTTAACCCTAGATGACTTGCCGCCACGGTGGTGACTGTTCCCGAAGTGCCTATAATTTGAAATCCTTCACGCGGCGGCTGGTCTTTATATGGCGCAAACTCAGCAAGGTTTTCCTCAAAATACCAACTCATTAGGGCATAACGGGCGGCATCATCCTCAACATCGCCAAAGTGATCCCTAAGGGTTGCCACACCAAGGGGAACACTGATCCAGTCAACAACTTTAGCCGCTGCAAAAGGGCTATCCACTGCATGAAAACCTGCATGTAATCGCATAATAGCACGAGGTCGCTCACGACTGGGCACCGATGACAATTCAATCCAAACCAATTCCGTTGATCCGCCGCCTATGTCAACCACTAGCAGTTGTTCAGATTTGGTGCTGACCAGCGGCGCGCAGGATATGACCGCCAAGCGCGCCTCTTCCTCAGGTTGGATAATTTCCAGATTTAAACCTGTTTCACGTTTGACCTGACGAATAAATTCATCGGCATTATTTGCGCGGCGACACGCTTCGGTGGCTACAAGACGCATCTGCCTTACTTTGTATCGCTTTAACTTTTGCTGACACACGCGCAGAGCTTGAAGTGTTCTTTGCATGGACTTGGCACTTAGTTTTCCGGTGCGTTCAAGACCAGCGCCCAATTGCACAGATTTTGAAAAACTATCAACGACATGAAATTGACTGCCTTTTGGTTGGGCAATCAACATTCTGCAACTGTTGGTCCCCAAGTCCAAAGCAGCATAGAGCTCCGTTGGACTAGGCGGTTTTGGCGCGGGGCTCTCAACCGGTTTTGGGAATGCGCCCGCACCTTTAGGACGCTTGGGCGCCATGATATTACGCCCTCCAATATTTCAAGTTGTTCCCACGATACGGCGCATACAGTTTTCCTGCAAGATCACATTTTGCTCTTTTGCACAAAGATTTGAGCGAACGTGCCATTACAAAGCACATCTACGTTACCTGCTCATAGTTATTATTCACATTTCGATACAAGCTCGGCCTATTGATTTTGGCAGTTTTGGTTTATTGTGAAATACGTCGCGGACAGCGCGACATCTGTCGAAATTCGACGCAGGGCATGCTGAAGACTATTCTAAAAGCAGTCCAGTGAAGACGAGGAATCATCTATGCCCGAGGTAACTATAGTTTATTGGCGCGATATACCCGCTCAGGTCATTGTTGGCAGAGGCCGCAAAGGCGCAAAGAGGCAATTGGCGGAACGTTTTGAACAAGCGATTGACCGTGCTGCAATGAAGAGCGGGCTGGCGGGAACTGACGATTATCTATCAGAATGGCGAAAAGTTCAAACGGCTACCATTGAAGGCGACCCGAATGCGATTGCAGATGCAGAAGCAGAACGCCTGGAAGCCGAATACGATCACAAACTGGTTAAAACACTGATTGCGAATAACGGGCGGGCGTAGTCCCGCAATGACATTTTTGGAGGTCATAGTGGCTTTATTCAAACTCAAAAACAACTCGGGTAACGCAAACTTTGTCGATCCTGAAATTGAAGGTTTTTTAGCGGATTACTCGATTGAAGTCATGCCTAGAACCGCAGAAAAAGTAGATGACTTTCGCGAATTATTACCGCAGGGAACACGGGTATATATCGCGCATATCGAAGGCACGCCAATCGAAGAAATGATCGCAACAGCCAAACGGGTTGCACGCGAAGGCTACCAAGTCATGCCCCATTTCCCAGCGAGAATTATTCGAGATTCTGCAACATTGTATGATTGGATTGCCCGCTATCAAGGCGAAGCCGGGGTTGATCAAGCGCTGCTTTTGGCCGGAGGCGTTACAACCCCACACGGCGATTTTGACAGCTCAATGCAATTGATGGAAACTGGTCTTTTTGACAAGGCAGGATTCAGCCGGTTGCACATTGCTGGCCATCCCGAAGGCAACAAAGATATTGACCCAGATGGCTCAACCCAAAATGTCGATGCGGCGCTGCAGTGGAAGCAAAAATTTTCTGAGCGTACCGACGCCAAATTGGCCATTGCTACACAGTTTGCTTTTGAAGCAAAACCAATCATTGAGTGGGCCAATTCGATCAAGGCGGCGGGCATTGATATCCCAATTCATATTGGCATCGCCGGACCTGCAAAACTTCAAACTTTGATTAAATTCGCCATCGCTTGCGGTGTTGGTCCCTCCCTTAAAGTTCTTCAAAAACGCGCGATGGACGTCACCAAATTGCTTTTGCCTTATGAGCCAAAAAATGTCTTGAGCGAGTTGGCAAAACACAAAGCCGCCACACCCGACTTCAACATCACAAATGTGCATTTCTTTCCACTTGGAGGGATCAAGACCAATGCAACATGGGCAATCAACCACGGTGGTCGATCTGCTGTTCCCTCCAATGCTTCATAAGGACTTACTATGACCCGCACGATTGTCGAATCGAAAACCAAGACTGCGATACTAGGCTTTGACGAACCGTTTTGCGTGATCGGCGAGCGTATTAATCCAACCGGCAGGAAAAAATTAGCGGCTCAATTAGAAGCAGGCGACTTTTCAACCGTTGAAAAGGATGCGATTGCCCAAGTGGCTGCTGGCGCCAATATCCTCGATATTAACGCGGGTGTGGTGTACAATTCAAACCCAAATCCGAACGAAACCGAACCTCCCTTGATGAAAAAAATCATTGAGCTGGTACAGGGTTTAACAGACATCCCACTTTGCATTGATAGTTCTGTTCCAGAAGCTTTGGAAACAGGATTGCAAATCGCAGAAGGCCGGCCCCTTCTTAACTCCGTTACTGGTGAAGAAGAGCGTTTAGAATTTGTCCTTCCACTGGTAAAAAAATACAATGTTCCCGTTGTCGCAATTTCAAACGATGACACAGGCATTTCAGAAGATCCCGACGTTCGGTTTGCTGTAGCGAAAAAAATCGTTGAGCGCGCAGCAGATTTTGGAATACCTGCGCATGATATTGTGGTCGATCCTCTTGTTATGCCAATCGGCGCGATGGCAACCGCCGGCAAACAAGTCTTTACCTTGGTTAGAAAACTGCGTGAAGAATTGGGAGTGAACACTACCTGCGGTGCTTCTAATGTTTCATTTGGTTTGCCAAACCGCCACGGGATTAACAATGCATTTTTGCCGATGGCAATGGGGGCTGGAATGACGTCGGCAATCATGAACCCCGTTGCCTTACCTGTGACACAAAAGAAAATTGCAGAAAAAAAGGCTGAAATAGAAGCCGCGGGCATTATCCTGCCCGCTGGAATGGAGGATGAAGCCTTTGTTTCGCTTTTCGGTCTTGGATCAACTCTTCCAAAACCGGGAAAAGAAATGGAGGCTATCCGAGCGGCTAACCTTTTGACAGACAACGACCCGCATGGTGGGGCTTGGATACATTTCAACAAACCAGCGGGATCAGGTGGAGAGGCTGGTGGCCGTGGAGGACGCCGCGGCGGGCGCAGGCGCACCGGTTGAATTTAAAAAGCAGGCAATATTAAGCTTGGCATATTAAAATGGAATAATGGCCTAAACCAACCCATCAAAAGGTTGGTACAGATAAGCCCTTATTTGACAGTTATACGCTAAATGTGGACCGCCCGATCGAACGCGTCCAACACGCTTTCATGCATCATTTCAGATAATGTTGGATGTGGAAACACCGTTTCCATTAAATCCTGCTCGGTAGTTTCAAGTTTCCGGCCTACAATATAGCCCTGAATAAGCTCAGTTACTTCTGCGCCCACCATATGAGCACCCAGCAATTCGCCGCTTTTTGCATCAAATATGGTTTTGACCATGCCCTCAGGTTCGCCCAATGCGATTGCTTTCCCATTTCCAATAAAGGGAAACCGTCCCACTTTAATGTCAAGACCGGCGTCTTTTGCCTGAGCTTCGGTCATGCCAACACTGGCAATTTGGGGATGGCAATAGGTGCATCCGGCAATGCTATTAGGATCGACTGCATGCGGGTTCTGCCCAGCAATCAGTTCTGCCACCATAGTGCCCTCATGGCTGGCTTTATGCGCCAACCAAGGCGCCCCTGCCAAGTCGCCAATGGCAAAAACGCCTTTGGCCGATGTTCGGCAGTATTCATCGGTCACAACATGGGTGCGGTCAACTTTCACACCTAAATTTTCCAAGCCTAAGTTTTCTACATTCCCAACAATCCCAACTGCGGAAATAACAGTGTCAAATTCGTGCTTTTCCACTTTCTTATCTTGTTCAATATGCGCAATAACTTTGCCAGACTTGCGCTCAAGTTTTTTCACCATGGCCTTTTCTCGGACAACCATGCCTTGCTTAAGGAATTGTTTTTTGGCGAAATCTGCTATTTCAGCATCTTCCACCGGCAAAATCCGATCTAGCACTTCTACAACCGTGGTTTCCGCCCCTAACGTGTTGTAAAAGCTTGCAAATTCAATTCCAATTGCACCAGATCCTACAACCAAGAGCTTTTTCGGCATTCTAGACGGGGTCAAAGCATGCTTGTAGGTCCACACCAGATCGCCGTCGGCCTCAAGCCCTGGTAATTCTCTTGCGCGTGCGCCAGTTGCTAAAACCACATTTTTTGCGGTTAACTTTCGGGTTTCATTGTCCGTTTTTACCGACACGGTTTTGGGATCGGTCAAAGTCGCGGTTCCCATGAAAACTTGCACCTTATTTTTCTTCATAAGGTAGCCTACGCCTTGGTTTAACTGTTTTGCGATACCACGCGAACGCGATACAACAGCGTTTAAATCAAAGCTAATTTTATCAGCTCCAAGCCCGAATTCTTTGGCACGATGCATCAAATGAAAAACTTCAGATGAGCGCAACATGGCCTTCGTCGGAATACATCCCCAATTCAGACAGATGCCGCCCATATGTTCACGCTCAACGATAGCGGTTTTCAGTCCGAGCTGTGCCGCCCGAATAGCAGCCACATACCCGCCTGGCCCGGCCCCAACGACGACGACATCAAAAGAATTAGATGACATAAAAGACTCCGCAATAAAAATTCAGTTTAACGTTAAACTATTTTTTAATTTGCTTCAATGCCTCTCTGAAATTCAGCTGGCCTGCGCCAATTCCGTTAGCGTTGCCCCATATCCCCCTTGATCAATAAATTCCTGCTCAGGATGGGTAAACCGGCGCTGAAGTGCCTCATTGCGATAGGGGAATCGCCCAAATGCCCTAATAATCTCTCGATGTGCTTGGGCATGCAAAAGATTGGAAGCCCCAGTTTTTTTCATACGCTCAGACATTAGTCTAACACAGCGATCCTGGTCACATAGATTTTCAGAATGCATCAAAGGCAAATAGAAAAACTGCCTGGCTGGTTCATCGATTCGCATATCCCAACATTGCTTGATGGAAGATTTTGCGGCAGAGACTGCGATTTTATCTGTTGCAAATGCCAACCCGGTTCCACGAAACATATTGCGTGGAAATTGATCCGCTAAAATAATGTAGGCTAATGCCCCTGTTGGGTAAGTCAGCCAAAGACTAAATGCACCAAGCTTTAACCGCTGCCAAGCGGGTTCAAATAAATTACGTACTTCCGCGTCTAACGTTTCAGAAGTGTCATACCAACCTTTAGGCCCAACTTCATCTACCCAAAACCGCAAAACGTGATCTGGATCCATGACGACGACTCCCTTATGCACAATCAACCTACAAGAATGTTACATTTCATTTTCAACCAAAAGAAAACACTTTTTTACTATATATGGCATAAAACTGACAAATTAGTCTGCATTTTGTATATTTTCATCTTCCTGAGCTGCTTCAATTGCAAATTCTTGCGCCAACTCAAGCGCAACGGGCGACGCTGTTGGCAACACAGGCGTATAAGAGTTGGCATCTTCTACCGAAGGCGCGGCACGACGTGTTGTCCTATATGCGGCATAAAGTGCTAGGGCTCCCAGCAAAAGGGCAATAATCAAGAAATATCCAAAAGGCCCATAGGACTGCATCACCCAACCCACAATAAGAGGCCCAGAAATCGCACCAACGCCATTAATGAACAGCAGCCCGCCTGAGGCGGCGGCCATATCATCAAACTCCAAATAATCGTTGGTATGCGCAATCAGAAGTGAATACAGCGGATTGGACATGCCACCAATAAGGAAAGCCGATATTAATAGCGCGATAAAGTTACTACCTGCAATGATCGCAAGTATCGCCCCTCCAGTGCCCATGACCGAGAGCCCCATAATCAATTGGCGACGATCCATGCGATCAGACATCCAACCGACCGGATATTGCACCAACATAGCTCCTATATAAAATGCTGCTGCAAAAGCAGATATCTCTGCAAGAGTTAATGATATTTCTGCACCAAAAACAGATGCCATGCCGAATTGCACTGAAAAAACTCCGCCAAGCAGAAACATTCCAACACATCCAAGTGGTGAGGTTACAATCAGTTGTTTTAGTTGCATCGGGTTGGTTGTTTCAAAAGCGGGGGTGGGTGTAATAGACAATAAAATTGGAGCAAACGACAGCGAAACTAGAATAGATATTACAATAAACAAAACAAAACCGCCTGGATCTGCTAGCATCAAGAGCCCTTGCCCGACCACCAAACCTAACATTTGGATAATCATATAGAGAGAAAGTGATTGTCCACGGTTTTCATTTGTGGCGGCATTATTGAGCCAACTTTCGGCAGTCACATAGACCCCACAAAAACAAAATCCTATAATGACCCGCCCTAAAGCCCAAACCCATGGATTAGCGATCAAAGGGAACAGAACCAGCACGGCTGAGATAAATGAGGCCAGGGCAGCAAAAACCCGAACGTGCCCAACGCGGCGGATCATGTCTGGCGCCATTCGGCTCGCCCCTAAAAATCCAACGAAATAAGCAGACATCACGATGGACATTTGAAAGGTCGAAAATTGTTCAATTTCTCCACGAACGCCTAAAAGCGTACCGTGAAGGCCATTGCCAATCATCAAAAGCATCATTCCAAAAAGCAAGGCCCAGGAATTGGTGAAAACAGAAAACAAAATTCCACTCCTATGCAATGAATATAAATTGCAAATGCGAATCTATGCTTTACCTAAAGAGGAATGAAATTTTTAATCTACTTTATTCGCCTCACTAGGGATCAAAAGCGACGCATCACCATAAGAAAAAAACCGATAATTTTTAGTGATAGCATGATCGTAAATTTCTTTTACCCTAATTTGCCCCATAAGAGCAGAAACCAGCATGAGCAGGGTGGATTTTGGCAAATGGAAATTGGTCATCAACCCACTTGCAATTTTGAACTTATAGCCGGGATAAATAAATATATCAGTTGCCCCAGACCAAGGCGCAATAACACCTTTTTTTTTCGCAGCCGTTTCAATTAATCGTAGTGCTGTCGTGCCAACGGGAATGACGCGCCGACCACTTTCCAAGGTTTGATTAATTTCTGCAGCTGCCTTGGGCGAAACATAGCCCGTTTCAGAGTGCATCTTATGATCTTTAATCAGGTCCGCTTTAACCGGCAAGAATGTGCCGGCACCAACGTGAAGAGTGACATATGTAAGCTCAATGCCTTTTTCAGCCAAAGCTGAAAGTATCTCAGCGTCAAAATGCAGCGAGGCCGTTGGCGCGGCAACTGAGCCTTGGGTGTGCGCAAAAACGGTTTGGTAATCCAATTTATCCTGATCATCAGCGGGTCTTTTGGCCGCGATATACGGCGGTAATGGCATTTTTCCTATCTTGGCCAATGCTGTATCAAAATCCTCACCCACAAGATTGAATGACAACACCGCTTGGCCGTCAAACTTGTCCACCAATATCGCAATTAATCCACTCCCAAATTCAATTCGTTCCCCAATTGAAACTTTTCGAAGTGGCCGCACCAAAGCGTTCCACTGCGCTTGAGGGGTAAAAGATAACAAGGTGACCTCAATTGCGGCTTTACCGCTTCCCCCAACAGCTTCAGGGCGGTGACGCGTGCCAAAAAGTCTAGCCGGTATGACTTTCGTTTCGTTCAGCACAAGGCGATCACCCGGACGCAAGATATCCACAAGATCAGAAACCTGTCGGTCAAATGTGTTTTCACCTTCACACCAAAGCAATCGTGCCGCGCTGCGCGGTGCTACCGGGCGCGTAGCAATCAAATTTTCAGGCAGATCAAAGTCAAAATCACTTAGGTGCATGTGTTCACTTTACTCTAACTTAGGAGGCGGTCTTCGGAAAAGATCACGAAGAATAGTTGGGGTAATCGCAGAAAGAGGATTGATAATGAACCTCGGTCTATCTGTGGTCCCCTCAAGATTGAAGCCAAAACCAAAAAAACCTTCGCCTTTTCGAGATAGAATAGACCCTATTCCATTCACTAGATACAAAGGAGAGAAAAACCCCTGCATGTCAAAGGTTTTGCTCTCGAGGTTGTAATATCCATCTAGGGTAATTCCCATCGACGGTCCTAAAGCAGATGCACTTTGAACAATGATTTGATCATCGGTTATACGAAAGACTGCATCAATTTCATTCATTATCACGCCAGGGCCAGTTAATTGATCCAAAAGACCAACAATACTCATCGCATTTAGCAGTTCTGCAAGCAGTGGCATTTTTTGCAGTTTTATATCTGTTACTCTCAAAACCCCATCCATTTCACCAGCAGTATCTCTTTGATCCAATGTCAAAAGTAACCGACCACCCTGCGCCCGCTCAAGAACGTCAAGCGCTATTAAAAATTGACCAGCGTCATTTGATCCGGCCTTAATTCTAATATTCCCATTATTCGGTCTTACTTCACCACCAAATGGCGCGCGCTCGTTAAGATTTGCCCTAAACTCTCCTGCTAATGTCGTGCCATTGGTGAACTTGCCTGTGAATTGATGCAATGCGTTATTTTTGCTTATTTTGATTGTATCTAGAGTAACTTCTAAGTCGAACTCAGTCTTGGGGTTGTTCAAGGTTTCAGATTCAGAGTCCAAAAACTCTGGCAAATTCAAAGTGCCACCTGAAATTTTGATATCCCCGTTTGCGTCCAGCATTCCAGAGACATTTAACTGATCCGAGATTGCAAATTTAGAGAAGGTTAAGGCCTTAAATTGATTTTGACCATCTATTTCAACTACTGCATCCATCACTAAACCAGCACCCCTCAAAGCAAAACGGTCTACCTTGATATTCTTGCTTAGGGTTCCTGTGAGTTCAAACTGCGCTTGGCTCTTTTTAGGCTTGCGCCAATTCAGCCTGTCAATTGAGAGGGTTGAACCGAACAAATCACTGGACACAAAAAATTCAGGATCAGCGTCTTTATTGAATTCAACCGTTAAATCCGCTGGGCTTGAGCCGCTCAAAAGACCTTTAGGCAGAGGAATAGAAAACGCTTCGATCAAATCCATTGAAAGTAAAATTTTCGAGTTCAAAATAGCTGGGATTTTTGCTGCATTTTCGCCCATTCCCATTCGAAATGCAGTATCAAATGAAATTCCACGTATTTCTGCCAGAGCGTCTATTTGCAAGGCGTCATTGTCTACCTGAACATTAACAACTTTTGCGGAAAGAGTTTGATTGGGAACAATTTGGTTGCTTATTGCATTATTTATGACGGCTGAAGCGGTGTACCGAATTTGCTCTGGCGGCGCACCGCGCATCACAGGAAATTCAATTCTTGCCTTGATCTCAGCTTGCCCACCGACAGAATCTGTTGCGAAATCTAGTCTATCTAGCGCTTTCATGGGAGGATAGTTCAATGTGGTTAAAGCAGAGGTCAACGACCCCTTAGCTCTGATCTCTGCCACCGCCGGAGCCGGTTTTATCCGCACATCTGGAATGACAAGATGTGAGCCGGATAGATCAACTGGCTCTCCGTTTTGAGGAACAAAAGTCGCAGTTGTAAGTTTTGTCACCAATCGGTTATTGGCCAACGAAAATTGTCCTGAGCCACTTTTAATGGATGGCAGTGTTTTCAGAATCCGAATTTCCGCATCGTGATAGCTATATCCCAAGTCGGTTCTGGGTGGTTCACCCTCTTTCAAACGCATTGAATATCGAATATCTTTTAAAACAGCAGTTTTGATATTTTGCTTCACCCAGTTTCGCGATTTTGGTTTAAAATTAGGCGGCCAATAGGCCAAAACATCATGAGACATTGCCCGCGGGGCTTCTGCATCGACCTTAGCGCTCCAGCCTTGCTCATCCGCGCGTAATGTCGCAGCGCCACGAACGGCGACATCGCGACCAGTATCTTCAGCAAAAAATTGTTTCACTTGCAATTCAAAAGGCTCTAGCAATAAGCGAAAATCCATAATGCCATGATCCAACGTCACGGGTGCGGCTAATTGCCCGTCTGGATTAACGCGAATGTCGGAAAATTCAAACTGACCAAATAAGCCGGTAGGCCAGTCATCGTTCGGCTCAAGAATGGCGTATCCCTGTGCTGACAGGCTTAGATCGCGACTTGAGATCACAACATCATCAAAGTTCAGCAGAGCCTTATCAGTATCATAGGTAAAATAGGCACTAGCGGCATCAAATAGAATTGCGCGCGATTCAGAACTTGGCTGAAGGGCTCCATTTGAAATTTGCACATTGGCATTTATCCGCCCTAAAGAGCCCGAGTTATTAAAGCCGCCGCGCAAAGCCCCCGAAATGGGTGCACGTAGGGCACCCAACCATGCTAAAGCCGGCAGTTGGCTTGAGATGGTTTCGGCCGGCATATCAATAAAACTCAGCTCAAAAAGACTTTCATTTTCGCCAATCACATGCTCAAAGCTTGTCTCCAAAGTGGCCACATCAGCGCCCCCAGTGAGCAATGCCATATCCGCGCGAGCGACTAATTTATCATCTGTTTTCTTAATGTTAAATCGAGCTCCATCCACAGCCCAACGGCGATTTGAGCGGCGATCAATATATTCAAGTGTTATGCCCCTCGCATCTAAAGAGTGAAAACTGGATAAAGCTTGTTGCAATAGGAAAGTATCAACCGTTGAGATAAGATCGGATGCAGTAGGAGTTTTTTCAAATTGTGAATCAAAATCGCCAAACTGCGCTGTAACCGCTCCAGACTGGTCACGAAAAAGCGTAACAAATACCCCATCGACCTGTACCGTTCTAATTCTAAAACTTCCTTCCAGAGCCCGCGCCAAAGATAGATTTATTGCCATTCGGTTCAGTAAAATTGGACCCGGCGCTTTACTGGAAGTGACTTTAATGTCTTTTAACCCCAAGCTGGGCTGCCAACTCTCATCCAAGGTTATAAATGCTCTTTCAAAACTCACACTTAAGTCAGAAAGCGACGCATCAATTTGGTTGCTAACAAATGTTTCCGCCCAAGCTGGAAGCTCAACCTCACGGTTGTGAAGTAAAATGATAAAAAGCACAGCAGTAAAAAAGCCCGATGTGAGTACTGCAACAAATATTGTGAGTATTCGTCGCAAAAACGGTGGAAGCACCGCAAGCCCCCTCCATAATCTGCTTGAATTTTTCACCATTTCGTTGGCCTTGGCACTTTTTTCAATTTACGGCGCTCTATCATACTGCGATAGTGCGTTACCGAGAGGAGAGCTCTATGTCAAACTTGCCCTACCCTGCCCCAGATGTACAGTTGCCACGCGATGGGGGAGCGACCATAAATTTGGCCGATTTTCAGCCATCAGCAGTGGTATTGTTTTTCTACCCGCGTGACAACACGAGTGGGTGCACAAAAGAAGCCCAAGCTTTTTCTGCCCTGAAAGCTGATTTTGAAAAAATTGGAGTACATGTGGTTGGCATATCCAAAGACAGCGTTAAAAGTCATGATAAGTTTGTTGAAAAACAGAATCTTACAATTCCCTTACTGTCAGATGAAAATGACAATGTGTCTGAGACATTTGGAGTCTGGAAAGAAAAATCAATGTATGGGAAAACCTATTTTGGTATTGAACGGTCAACGTTTTTGATCAATGGGCAAGGCAAGATTGTGCAAGAGTGGCGAAAAGTAAAGGTCACCGGTCATGCCGAGAACGTTTTAGAAGCAGCAAAATCACTTTAAACCTTCAGGGATAAAAATGAACACGAGCGACCTGTCTTTGGCTGAGATGGCCGTAGAGGTTTTGACCACGGCCGACGGCAAAGCCAAAACAGACCTTTCATTACGTCATGCTGAAACATGGCGGCAGGCTCGAGACGGCAAAAATTCGATTGCTATCGGAACCGCAGCCCCGCCGCTGCACCCGGCAAGGCCAGAGCACCCCCAACTTCTGTCTCCAAGGGATGTACCAAAACGCAAACCTGGATCTGTTGAGGGGCGCACAGCACTTCTTCATGCTGTTGCGCACATAGAGTTAAACGCCGTGGACCTCCATTGGGATATAATCGCGCGTTTCAGTCACGTGCCATTGCCACTTGGATTTTTTGACGACTGGGTAAAGGCGGCAGCAGAAGAAAGCAAACACTTCAAACTGGTCAGTTCCTGCCTTGAGGAAATGGACAGTTATTATGGCGCCTTGCCAGCACATGCAGGCATGTGGCGCGCAGCCGAAGATACAAAATCCGACCTTCTCGGGCGCTTGGCCGTGGTACCAATGGTATTAGAAGCCCGAGGGCTAGATGTGACGCCAAATATGATTGAAGTTTTCCGCAGAGCAAAAGCGGATAAGGCTGTCACTGCACTTGAGGTTATTTATAGCGAAGAGGTATCTCATGTCGCTTATGGCTCAAAGTGGTTTAATTTCATGTGTGGGCGCGATAACTTGGACCCAAAAGAAGTTTTCCACAATTTGGTCAGAAAATACTTCAAGGGTAACCTCAAGCCTCCTTTCAACGAAGAAAAGCGGGCTGATGCTGGCTTGCCGCCAGACTTTTATTGGCCTCTGGCCGAAGACTTAAAACCGGCTCATTTTTCATAATAATTTATGTAGTCGTTGCATGAGAACAATTTTGCCAACTTAGAGCCCACCCCAGAAAAGCGCTTGCACCCAAGATCAGTGATTGTTAGCTATTTTGTCTAAAGAAATCCAATGGGATGTATTGGGGAACAGGTCGTTGAACGTTCGGCTGTCAGAAAAATTAGACACCTTCTGGGAGCGCTTTTTCCCCGAGCGTAAAGTGTATCTGCGTTCAAGAAACAATACGCTCTTTTTCAGGTTGCGATCGACCACGCAAGCGATTTTATTTTTCTGCTTGGCCCTTATTTTAGCATGGACAATACTGGCAACTTCTATTTTTTTGATGGACTCGCTGGGCGCAGGAAGTTTTAGAGAACAGGCCATTCTAGATCAGCATAGCTATCAAAACCGGCTCAAAACAATTTCAAACGAAAGAGATTTGCGATCAGATGAAACCAAAACTGCCCATCGCAAATTTGATCTTGCCTTGCGCGAGGTTGCTGGGATGCAGTCTCAATTACTTGCATTGGAAGTGCGCCGGCGTGAATTAGCGGTCAGCATGGAAACAGTCCGAGGAAAACTGCAAAAATCGCTTAAAGCCCGCCGAACTGCCGAAGCTGAAATTCGCCGTCTCTCTGAAACCGGCGATGTCTCAAACACAACCGATGATATTTATCAAGACGACAATGTTGGCTCACAAACAATTGATTTTCTCAATACGGCATTGAAGGAAACCACCGCAGAGCGGGACTTGATGACGATGCAGGCAGATTTAGCCCAACAGCAAGTCGAAGAAATCGATCTTGAAATGCGATTAATGGAAGAGAGGAACGACCAAATTTTCCGTCAAATTGAAGAAGCAATGATTATTTCAGTGCAACCTTTGGAAAAAATGTTCCGATCAGCGGGGATGAACCCAAAAGCGATTTTAGAAGCCGTCCGGCGTGGCTACTCTGGGTACGGCGGCCCGTTTATGCAACCAAGCGAAAAAAATGCGCAGATGAGTTTTGAAGAGCAACGAGCTAGTAAAATTCTATCTGACTTGGGGACACTAAATATATATCGGATTGCTATTGAAAAAGTACCACTTGCACACCCTATTAAGGACAAACATAGATTCACGTCCGGGTTTGGGCCCCGGTGGGGCCGCATGCACAATGGATTAGATTTTGCCGCGCCGCACGGCACCCCCATTTATGCTTCTGCCGATGGCGTAGTGATTTTTGCAGGTCGGCAATCTGCCTATGGACGTTTGATAAAAATCAAGCATGACTTTGGCTACGAAACCCGCTATGCTCACCTTTCAAAAATCCGCGTGAAAAATGGCCAAAGGGTCTCGCGCGGCGAGAGGATTGGTGATATGGGAAATACTGGACGCTCAACAGGAACCCATTTACACTATGAAATCCGGTCAAATGGAAAAGCTGTTAACCCGATGAACTATATCAAGGCTGCAAAAGATGTTTTCTAAAAGTAAAATAAACGACCCCGCACAAACAGATACGGATGCTGCTACACCGGCATCTTCGCCCGAGACATCAAAGTCGTCAGATAGCGGCGAGTACAAAGCCAAGTCTCCAAAGGCTAAACCGCCGGCGTCAATTCTTTCTTCAGATTTGCACATCACAGGAAACTTGAAAACCACCGGTGATATTCAAGTTGAAGGTACTGTAGAAGGTGACATCCGAGCCCACCTTTTGACAATTGGTGAAAGTGCTACGATCAAAGGCGAAGTTATCGCGGATGATGTGGTTATAAACGGACGCATTGTTGGTCGCGTACGAGGATTGAAAGTGCGCTTAACGGCAACAGCGCGGGTTGAAGGCGATATCATTCATAAAACTATCGCAATTGAGTCTGGTGCTCATTTTGAGGGCTCAGTGCAACGGCAAGATGACCCGCTTACCAAAGGCGCACGCAGCAAGCCAGTGCCCGGGTCTGCGGCTGCGCCGAAAGCCTAATCAACCAACTCTTCGGGGTGTCTTTGACATTGGCATCAAGGCTTCGCTTTTTGCGGGATGGCATAAGTCATCGTGGCGCGCGCGACAGGCTCTGACGTACCTTCTGAATGAATTAAGACATCCCCGACAGCCAAACTTCGACCAAGCTTTAACAATGTGCAGCTAGCAATAATATCCCGACCGCCGACTGGCTTTCGCATGAAATCGAGCGAACACCCAGTTGTGACCGCTAGGGGTTCCGGACCAATCATTGCCATAATGGCCATGTAGACCGATACATCAGCAAGGCTGAACATGCTGGGGCCAGAAACTGTGCCCCCGGGGCGTAAATGTTTATCTTGAATATTGAGTTTTACCTTTAGGTGGCGCTCAGCCAACTCAAGAATAGTAAACTCACCTTTAATTTGGGGAAATACCTGCTCTAAGTACTCAATCAGAGTAGTTGACGTAAAATGTAACATCATCCTTTTCCTTATATTTTATTTACTCTAAGGTTTCACCTAAACAGGGTGGAGAGCAAGATGACTTTGTTGGAACGTCACGACACAAATGCAATAGCGCATCTAAAAATGAATGCGCCAGAAAAGTTGAACGCTTTGTCAGAGGAGATGCTCAGCGCGCTTCAAAGTCAATTCGATAGTTTGCAAAATGATCGCCATGTTCGGGCTGTAATCCTGTCAGGAGCCGGGAAAGCATTTTGCGCCGGTCATGATCTTAAAGAAATGACTGCGGGTCGGCAGGCAGAAGACGGCGGCAAAGCCTACTTCATAGAGCTCTTCCAAAAATGCGCCCGAATGATGACTTCAATCCAAAAGCTTCCTCAACCTGTGATCGCCCAAGTGCACGGCATTGCCACCGCTGCCGGATGCCAAATGGTGGCCAGTTGCGATATGGCTGTGGCGGCAGATAACACTCGCTTTGGTGTAAATGGCGTTAATATCGGTCTGTTCTGTTCCACACCTATGGTTGCACTTTCTCGTAATATTCCTCGAAAGCAAGCCTTTGAAATGCTGACCACAGGCCAATTTATTAATGCCGAACGTGCTCGCGAGTTGGGTTTGGTCAATCGCATTGCAAGTGAAGATGACCTGCAAGCTGCCACAGCTGAACTTGCAGAAACAGTGGCTAGCAAACTGGCCGTGGCCGTGAAAATCGGCAAAGAAGCCTTTTATAACCAGTTGCAGATGCCCATATCAGACGCCTATGACTACACTGGCAGCGTGATGGCTGAAAATATGCTGTTTCGTGATACTGAAGAGGGCATCAGCGCCTTTATTGAAAAGCGGGATCCAAACTGGGAGCAGTAAAAATATTGTTTGAGAAGTACTCTTAAGCTTTTAAGATCGCACCGGTTAAGAAGGCCACTTCAGCCCTATTCTGGGAGCCCTGCAAGTTTAATACCCTCAATTAAGTTTTCTTTTAGGAACTCATTCATTTCAGGCACGACTTTCCGGTAATCTTCTAGCGTTTTAATCTCTGGTCTCGCTTTTTGGTACTTGGCCAACCAGATCTTGCTTTCTTCGATTTGCCCATCCGAAGCCAAGACAGCAGCCTTGAACCCAAAAAGCCTATCAAGCGGTGCAGTTTCAATACATCTGTCAATGGATATAATGGCACTGGCCCAATCTTTTTTTCCGATATGGCAGAATACCAGCCAACTTTCTAATTCACCTCTTGAAACTGGATCAATTTCCATTGCTCTTTTGATAACTTCTATCGCTTGATCAAAGTCACCTTCACGCTGAAGCTGTATAGAATACATTTCAAGCGAACGCGGGTGGTTGGGGTTTGATTCAAGCGCTTTTTTGATGAATTCAACCATTCTTTCAGGGTCTTGTTTGAGATAAAAAGAAATTCCCTTCAAGCTGATGGCATCAGGATTATTTGGATCTAAGCTATAGCCTCTTTCACAATGTTCAAAGAATCTTTTCTCATTCTCAGAGCGCTCAGATGCCAATTGGGGAATGAAAATAAAATCAATCATACAGGATGCAATGACCAAATGTGGTTCGCTGAAACTTGCGTCTATTTCGATTGCCTTTTCACAATGAGAAACTGCCTTTCTCTTAAAATCAAATTGGCTTTCAAGCTCTTTAACTTCTTTGGATTTATTTAAAAATGCCAAACCTTGTAAGTATTGGTCCCAGGAGCTGAGATTGATATTTTTCCTATTATTAAGGCGTTTAAGCTCATTCGCTTTAAGTGCGGGGGAAATAAAAACAGCGACCTTTTGGGATACTTCGTCTTGTATTTCAAAAATATCTTCTAAAGACCTATCCCAATTTTGTGACCATATCTGGGTATCGTCTTCCACGTTGATTAACTTTGCATTTATCCGAACTTTATTGCCGCCTTTTCTGACGCTACCTACGACAAGATAACGGGCACCCAATTCATCGGCAATTTGCTTGGTCGGATCTTTTGATCCTTTATAAGCAGAAGTTGAATTACTTGAAATTACAGGAAATGTTTTCCACTGGGACAAATGAGAAATTATATCTTCTGTAATACCGTCTGCGAAATATTCCTGTTCTGGGTCATTGCTTAAATTGCTAAATGGAAGAACCGCGATCGTCGGCGGTTGATTGAGTTGCTCACTCGAGCGTTCAGCAACATCAAGCTGTCTTTCTTCAAGACCCAAATCTGCCATATCAAAGGCATGAAGAACGGTGTTTTTGACCTTTTGTTCGCCAAGATCGTTGAAGACCAGATCAACTTTTGTATTTACAAAATCAATGATGCTTTTTGAAAGGCAAACACCGCCAGGTTGACTTAAGGCTTCTAAACGGGCGGCTAAATTAACCCCTTCCCCATATAGATTATCACCCTCTACGATTACATCGCCCATGTTGATACCGATACGGAAAGTCATCTGTGCCTCAGGCAAAACATTTTGATTTCTTTCTTTGACCAGTTTTTGAAATTCCTTAGCGCAGATCACAGCAGACACCGCACTTTGGAACTCCGCCAGCACTGAATCGCCTGCAGTATTGAAAATACGTCCACCGTGCTCTTCAAATAGATTATTTAAAATTTCACGGCACGACCGAAAACTGCGCAGAGTTTCATCTTCGTTTTTTTCCATCAATTTACTAAAACTGACAGCGTCTGTCACAAATATGACGGCTATTTTTCGTTCGATATCATTCTGCATTTTCTTGCAACAACTTTTCTATAGTGAGTGCTCAAAAGTTAAAAAACGTTACTTTTTATATGGAAAGATATCAATCTGATTTATTTACGTTTCGTAAAAGTAGTGGGTGCAGGTTTCTATGATGCAATTTTGCGTCAAAGCATCTGCAAATTTTCGCATAAGGATCATAAAAAATTGGTGAAAATTTTAAAACTATGGAGCCTGAGTTCTGGCGCCCAAATTTGTTATTGCCGACTGTGTAATTTTCTAATCCTTGAAAACGCCCGGTTATAGCGTCACACTTAACCAATGAATTGTCGATATGGTGGTGGTTCCAAATGCAGCATAAAGTAAATTGACAGCCCTTGTCTGCTTGGTATCCGTGTTGGCAATGCTCAGCTTTGCGCTTTGGCCAGTTTTTTTGACAGAACTTGGCGTCATTTGGAAGCTAAATAATACTGAAATGGGGATAATCGGCGGTGCCTATTTTTTTGGCTATGTTATCGCGACTCCGTTTTTGGTTAGTTCGACAGACTTTTGGGATGCAAAAAAAGTATTTATCACGGGCAGCTTAATCAGTTTTGTGGGATGCTGTGCATTTTCCACTTTTGCAAACGGATTTTGGAGCGCCTTGATTATCTGGGGCATTATTGGGGCCGGGCTTGCTGGGACCTACATGCCAGGCCTGCAGATATTAAATGCGCGGCTTGAAAGCGACATGAGAGTTAAGGTGGTCCCTTGGTACACTTCGTGCTTTGGCATAGGCACGGGGCTGTCCTATTACTTCATGAGCTATAATTTGACGAATTTCGATGCGCAAACAGCCGCAGCATTGGCCGCATTAGGACCCTTATCAGCGGCCCTGCTTACTTTATTTTTTATTCCTTCGAAAAACATCGATACTGACCATTGCCCAAAGCGAAAATTGATCAACTTCCGGCCCGCTTTATCCAAACACAAAACGGTTGCCTATATTTTCTGTTACGGAGCACATAATTTTGAACTTTTTGCATTTCGATCATGGATCTTTGCATTATTGATTTTTCTACAATCGCAGAATAGCGGTCTTTTTTCGGTCAACAGCGCCGGGGCGCTGGTCACGATCATGACCCTTATTGGGGTTATCGTGTCCATCCTCGGTGCCAAGCTTTGCCTTCACTTTGACCGCAATCAAGTGATTGGAGTGATCGGTTTAGGTGCAACTTTTTTGGCCATTTTCTCTGCTCTGATCCTAAAAGGTCCGCTCTGGCCTGCGATCTTGCTGCTCTTGCTATACTACGTAGCGATTATGATGGATTCAGGTGCCCTTACAGCAGGCGTAGTCAAAGAAAGTGATGACCAAAACCGTGGATCTATTCTGGCAGCCTATTCCATGTTCGGTTTTGTCGGCTCGATCATTGGGCCACCGATGGTTGGATTTGTTTTGGATTGGAGTGGCGGTCTGGAAAGCTATACGGCTTGGAAGTGGGGTCTTGTTGCAATGGCGGCTGGATCTTTTGCCGTGTTCATTGTTCAAAACACGCTCTCCAAAACTAACCGTTAGCCTTTTTACAAGGCGCAATCTTAGCTTAGATTAAGAGGCAGCATCGTCGTTGATTTGATCTCTTCCATGCTGAGCAGAGCTGTCACATTATGCACTCTTACTTCTGAGATCAGCGCTTGATAAAATGTATCATAGGCGCGGGCGTTTCTGACGCGAACTTTCAAAATATAGTCAATATCACCGGCCAACCGATGGGCCTCTTGAACTTCGGGACGGTCCCGAAGTGCTTTCAGAAATTGCGACTGCCATGCAGCATCATGTTCGCTGGTACGAATTAAAACAAAAAAGCAGGCTTCGAACCCAAGCGTTTCGGCATCCAAAACAACAGTGCTTTGTCCAATAACGCCTGCTTCGCGAAGTTTACGAATCCTGTTCCAAACAGGGGTCTTGGACGAACTGACTTTCTTGGCAATTTCGTCCAATGATTGACTGGCATCACTTTGCAACTCGATGAGAATTTTCCGATCCGTTTCATCTATTC
Source organism: Rhodobacteraceae bacterium Araon29 (assembly GCA_039640505.1). Taxonomy (NCBI): domain Bacteria; kingdom Pseudomonadati; phylum Pseudomonadota; class Alphaproteobacteria; order Rhodobacterales; family Paracoccaceae; species Rhodobacteraceae bacterium Araon29. The sequence goes on from CP046865.1 coordinate 2,454,833, forward strand.
GAACTGACATTTCCAATTCCCCTTCGTGCTTGGAACAAATCTGCTTATTTCCACCTATTTTAGAATTTAATTCCTTATTTGGCGGTCATACTGGCTATTACAAGGGAATATTTCCTATATTAGAGGAAGAGTCAACTTGAACTGCGGGATGCCAATATGGACCATTTTCCGATCTTTCTTTCGCTAAAGCAAAACCGTGTTGTGCTTTCGGGGGGCGGCGAAGCCGCAAAAGCAAAATTGCGCCTATTGTTAAAGACTTCAGCAAATATTGAGGTCTTTGCAAAACAGCCAGACCCAGAGATCATAAAGTGGGCGCGCGCCAAACGGCTGCACTTAGTTGAAACACCACTTGCAGCAGAACTTATTGAAGGCGCAGCATTGTTTTATGCTGCTAATGAAGACGCCAGTAAAGATCATAAGGTCGCCGCTTTGGCCCGCTCAGTCGGGGTATTGGTCAATATCGTAGATAATCTTCAAGATAGCCAATTCATTACACCGGCCATCGTAGACCGCGACCCGGTCACGGTGGCAATTGGCACAGAAGGAACTGCGCCTGTTCTCGCCCGCGCGATCAAAGCCGATATTGAAACTCGCCTTCCCAGCACGGTTGGAATCCTGGCGCGTTTGGCAAATTCTTTTCGCTCAAAAGTAGAGATACTGCCGTTTGGGCGGAAAAGGCGTGAATTCTGGAGTGAATTTTTCTTTTCTGTCGGGCCGCGCGCGCTTGCAGACGGCGGCGAGGAACGGGTGAAAAGTGGTCTTGTTGATCTATTGGACAGCCATCAAAATAGTCGTAAGGCATCCGGTCATGTGGCCTTTGTTGGTTCTGGTCCGGGCGATCCAGAATTGCTGACACTCAAGGCGCGCAAGGCGCTGGATACCGCAGATGTTGTTATTTACGACCGTTTGGTGGGTGCCCCGATCTTAGAGCTGGCGCGCCGCGAAGCTATTTTAATTAACGCGGGCAAAGAAGGCTTTGGCGTTTCAACCTGTCAAAATGACATTAACACTAAGATTGTTGAACATGCCGCATCAGGGGCGCAGGTTCTACGCTTAAAGGGCGGGGACGCAACAGTATTTGGGCGCCTTGATGAAGAAATAGAAGCTTGCGAGGCGGCAGGTATCAGCTGGCATATCGTGCCGGGCATCACAGCGGCATCGGCTTCTGTTGCAGCCATTGGTCAATCCATGACCCGGCGAGGGCGAAATACATCAGTGCGGTATTTGACCGGCCATGATATGCGCGGCTTTGCAGATCACGACTGGGCCGCCCTAGCCAAAGAAGACACCGTTGCCGCGATTTATATGGGGAAAAAACCTGCGCGTTTTATCCAAGGACGCTTGCTCATGCACGGGGCAGAGCGCAGCACGCCCGTCACCATTGTAGAAAATGCATCAAGACCGGACCAACGCATTTTGGCAGCTACGTTAGATACGCTTCCACATATTTTGGAAACATCCAATGTTTCTGGCCCTGCTCTTACGCTTTATGGGCTTGCCCCACGCGCAACTGAGGCCGATCTAATCGCGACAACTTTGCAGGAGTTTGCTTAATGGCCCGCAGTTTTTCACCGAAAATCGTCACCGCAAACGCCCTAATCGAAGGGGATGTGATCTACCTTTGTGCCGATGATACGTGGACCCGCGATTTACAATCTGCAGATGTTATCACAGATGAAACGGACGCAGATGTTCGCTTGATCAGTGCAGCATCGCAAACTTCTGTCGCGGTCGGCGTTTATCTCGCAGATATTGAACTTCATCCTGATGGTTTGAAAACCAAACATTTTCGCGAAGAGTTTCGCAAATTGGGCCCCTCTAACTATTTCCACGGCAAACAGGCAGGCTAATCCATGTATAAATATAATGATTTTGATGCTGGCTTTGTGGCTGAACGCAACAAACAGTTCCGCGCTCAGGTCCAGCGCCGGATCAGCGGCGCGCTGAGCGAAGATGAATTTAAACCGCTGCGCTTGATGAACGGGCTTTATCTTCAGCTTCATGCCTATATGCTGCGCGTGGCGGTTCCCTACGGGACATTAAACAGCGGCCAGATGCACCAGTTGGCAAACATCGCCCAGCGCTGGGATAAAGGCTATGGGCATTTCACCACACGGCAAAATATCCAATTCAACTGGCCAAAGCTGCCAGATGTGCCTGATATTCTTGATGCGCTGGCCGAGCTTGAAATGCATGCCATTCAAACCAGCGGCAACACTGTGCGCAACGTCACGGCGGATCACCTATCAGGCGCAGCGGCGGATGAATTAGAAGACCCGCGCCCCTATGCCGAACTGATTAGGCAATGGTCTACAGATCACCCCGAATTTCAATTTCTACCGCGCAAATTCAAAATTGCTGTCAGCGGAAGCGCACAAGACAGGGCCGTGACCCGCGCCCATGATATCGGTTTGCGGTTGGTTGAAAAAAACGGTGAAACCGGATTTGAAGTTATTGTGGGCGGCGGTCTTGGGCGCACTCCGATGATTGGTAAAATACTGCGGGCTTTTTTACCCAAAGCAGATCTGCTGCCCTACATTGAGGCTACGATCAGTGTCTGGAACCTGTTGGGCCGGCGGGACAATAAATACAAGTCTCGGATCAAGATCACGGTTCACGAACATGGCATTGATGAAATTAGCAAACTTGTAGAAGCCCGCTTTAAAGAACTGCGGCCTAGTTTTAATGGCGCAGACCAGTCCTTATTCGATCACATCAAACCAGCATTTGCAGCCCCTGCTTATAAGCAGCATAGCACAGAGCTGTTCGAACAAAATTACTCCAACGACCCGGTTTTCCGCGCGTGGGTTGATACAAATGTGATGGCTCACCAAAATGTTGATTATGGAATTGCCACGATTAGCCTAAAGGCGCATGGACAAACGCCGGGGGATGCCTCGGCTGAGCAAATGCACCTAATCGCCGATCTAGCAGAACGCTATGGCCATGATGAAATCAGGATCAGCCATGAGCAGAATATTGTTTTGCCACATGTGCATAAATCCGACCTTCCAGCGGTCCATGCCAGCCTAAAGACTGCGCAACTGGCCACTGCAAATATTGGGTTGATCTCGGATATCATTGCCTGCCCGGGCATGGATTACTGTGCTTTGGCCACGGCGCGTTCGATACCCATCGCACAGCAAATCGCAACCCGTTTTGATGAGTTAAAACTAGAGCATGATATTGGCGAACTGAAACTTAAAATCTCAGGCTGCATCAATGCCTGTGGTCACCATCATGTGGGCCATATTGGCATTTTGGGCCTTGATCGGGCGGGGGTTGAAAACTACCAAATCACCCTTGGCGGAGATGCCACAGAAACCGCGGCCATTGGCCAGCGAACTGGTCCAGGTTTTTCAGCGGATGACCTACTGCCTGCGCTTGAACGCCTGATTACCGCCTATCTGGATCTCCGCAGCGAGCCAAAAGAGACGTTTTTGCAAACCTATCGCCGAGTTGGAGCCACCCCATTCAAAGCCGCGCTTTACCCCGAGCGCGCGGTGCGGGCCAATGCCGCATAAATCAATCGCAGCCGAGGTCGCTGCCCTGAATAAGAAATATCGCCACCACAGCGCGACTGAGGTCTTGCAGCTTGCTTTAAAAGAATTGGCGCCGCGCAAAATTGCGATGGTATCAAGCTTTGGGGCTGAGAGCGTCGCTCTGCTGCACCTTTTGGCCATCAGTGATAATACGGTCCCCGTCCTGTTTATCGACACAAGACTGCTGTTTGCCGAAACTTTGGTATACCAAGCAGATGTCAGCGAAAAGCTGGGCCTCAAAGATATTAGAATTTTGCAACCTTCACGGCAAAGTATCACGCGCGAAGATCCCTATGGTGCTTTACGATTTACAAACCCCGACCGGTGCTGTGATCTGCGCAAAACTCAGGTTTTGCAAGAAGCTCTGGATGGGTTTAGCGCTTGGATAACCGGCCGCAAAAGATTTCAAGGTGGACCCCGCAAAACGCTAGATTTTTTTGAATACGATGCGGATGAAAACAAAATAAAAATCAATCCACTGGCACATTGGTCTGCGGAAGATATCACCACCTATATGGAAGAAAATCGCTTGCCGCGCCATCCTTTGATTGATCGTGGCTATCCATCCATAGGATGTGCTCCTTGCACCAGCAAAGTTCAACCGGGCGAAGATCAGCGCGCTGGTCGCTGGCGCAATCACCCAAAAACGGAATGTGGTCTGCATGTAAAAAACCCAGTGCAGTCACCGGTAGGAGAAAGAGCATGACCGTAATTGTGACCGACGATGGGTTTGGCCCCAATAATTGGATCGAAAATGAGGTTATTGATCTCGGCCCTGAAACCGATCTCGAGACTTTGGAAATTGATGCAGCGATCGAAAAAATTCGGATCGATTTTCCCAATTTCGCAGATGGGCGCGGTTTTACTTTGGCGCGTCTGCTGCGTTTACGCGGCTATAGCGGAGAGCTTCGCGCCAAAGGACATGTAATTTGTGAACAATACGCGATGGCACGGCGGTCTGGATTTGATTCGGTGGAAATTGACCAAGCTTTGGCGGATCGGCAACCCGAAGCATTATGGCTTAGCCGGGCGAACTGGCAAAAACATGACTATCAAGAGCGTTTGCGCGCATCGCGCTAGTAACTCCTTTTGAAACCGTTTAAACCCCTGCAGAGAAAAAAACAAAATGACAGAGCAACTTCCAGTGTCCAAATCAACAGCAACAAAGGCCCCCACATTGCCCGACGCCCAAACCGTCACAGAGGTAAAACACTGGACGGATCGCTTGTTCTCATTTCGGGTCTCGCGGCCACAATCGCTGCGGTTCAGGTCAGGGGAATTTGTTATGATTGGCCTACTTAAAGACGACGGCAGACCGTTGCTTCGGGCTTATTCAATTGCCTCACCCGCATGGGATGAAGAGCTAGAATTTTATTCGATCAAAGTGCAGGATGGCCCGCTGACCAGCAGATTGCAGCATATCAAGCCCGGCGATCAGATTATTATGCGCCCAAAACCTGTGGGAACATTGGTCCATGATGCTTTGCTGCCCGGCAAGCGGCTTTGGTTTTTCTCTACCGGGACGGGTATAGCACCTTTTGCGTCTTTGATCCGCGAGCCGCAAACCTACGAAGACTATGAACAGATTATTCTCACACATACCTGCCGCGATGTGGCGGATTTGGAATATGGGCGTTTGTTAGTGCAAAGCCTAAAAGATGACCCGCTAATCGGTGAACTGGTCGGTGATAAGCTGACCTATTACCCAACAACTACCCGTGAACCCAGCGCGAAAACAGGCCGGATTACGGATCTTTTGACATCCAAAGACGTTTTCAACGATCTGGGAATTCAAGCCATGCATCCAGACAAGGATCGTGCAATGGTTTGTGGATCTTTGGGTCTTAATACCGACATGAAAGCAATCTTGGAAAGTTATGGCCTGCGTGAGGGCGCAAATTCTGATCCGGCGGAATATGTGGTTGAAAAAGCGTTTGTCGGTTAATCTAAATTTTGCGCACTTTTAAAAAACATGCAAATTTTTGGGGCATAAAACCCAAAGCGTTGTCTTTGTGGCAACATCCGCTGTCAAACTCACGACCGTTAGTGGGATTAGCACTTGAACAGCTTATGATAGACCGCTAGACCTCTTTGGTAATTTTACAACTACAAAAGGAAGACCATCATAGCCCGCAGACCTCACAACGCGCCCCCATCGCGCGAAACCGGCCCCCGCGTAAACGACCGGATCCGGTGTCCAGAAGTCCGTCTTATTGGTGCAGAAGGCGAAAATGTTGGTGTCGTCAGCCCAGAGCGCGCGATAGAATTGGCCGAAAACGCCGGTTTGGATTTGGTTGAAATTTCCCCAAATGCAGAACCGCCCGTGTGTAAAATCATGGATTTCGGAAAATATAAGTACGAACAGCAAAAACGCGAATCCGAAGCACGTAAAAAGCAGAAAATCATAGAGATTAAAGAAATCAAGTTTCGTCCAGGAACGGACACGCACGACTATGATGTGAAAATGCGTAATGTTTTCAAGTTTCTTGAAAATGGCGATAAGGTCAAAATTACCCTTCGCTTTAGGGGTCGTGAAATGGCACACCTCAACCTTGGCCGCGAGTTGCTAGAGCGGGTTGCCGAAGATGTCCAAGAAATGGGTAAAGTTGAAAATATGCCCAAGATGGAAGGTCGGCAAATGACCATGATGATTGGTCCTCTTACAAAGTAATTTTACCACCACCGCGCTCGGCATAAAAAAAGAGTGCGATATGGAAAAGCACAAGGCGCCGAATAGGCGCCTTTTTGCATTTTATACTCGGCCGACTGAATTGACCTGAATTACTTGGCAGAAATAGATTCCAATTGTCGCATGGCGTTTTACGGCTTCCAACAGCAAACTTCGCGCATGAATGACAAGCCAAAATCAGTAAGTTTGACCGAAGATCAGCGATCTGCACTTCAGACTATTTGCCGACAGCGTAAAGTCCCAGTTCTTGTCTGGAAGCGCGCCCGTGCATTCATTCTTTTGGATTCTGGCGTTGATGCGAAGACGATTTGCTTCATTCTTGATATTGGCCCTACGGTTCTCACCGAATGGAAATTCGCCTTTGCTTGTACTGGCTTGTCATTTTTCGGGTTGAAAGACTACAGCCAACGTCAGGGTCACCTGTCTGTTGCGCAAGAGAAGGCGCTAAAAGCGTATTTCAGTGACAATCCTGCTAGCAGCGCGGATGAGGTCTGCGCTTATATTCTGACGGAGTACGGGCAGAGCTATTGCACATCGGGAGCCGCAAAGTTGATGCAGCGCTTGGGCTTCGTGTATAAAAAGCCCCAGTCCCTGCCATCTCAGGCCGATGAGGCAAAGCAAGAAGCCTTTATTGCTCAATATGAGGCCCTTATGACGGGACTGGGGGTCGACGAGATGGTTGTATTCTCGGACGCAGTACATCTGACCCATCAAAGCCGCCCCGCACACGGCTGGTTCCCCAAAGACCAGAAGACCGCTCTTAAAACCAGCTCGAGGCGTGGTCGCCTCAATATCCAAGGCGCGATTGATCTTGAAACATTCCAGTTCACCTTTGTCGAAGCCGAAAAGATCAATGCACACACGACAAGGCAGATGTTGGAAAAGCTGGAACAGAACAATCGTACGATGGCAACGATTCATGTCTATCTGGACAACGCGCGCTATCATCACGCCAAGACACTTCAACCTTGGTTGAACAGCCCAGATCGCAAGGTTAAGCTGCACTTCTTGCCGTCATACGCCCCGCATCTGAACCCGATTGAACGCCTTTGGGGCGTTATGCACAAATGGGTGACGCACAATCGGCACTACGACACTTTCAACCAGTTCACAGAGGCCATACTGAGATTCTTCCGAAAGACGCTGCCCGATAATTGGAAAGCGTTTCGCGACACCGTCAGTGACAATTTTCGCTTGGTGTCCCTCAAGAAATACAGAGTTATTTAGCATAAGGCAGCCGACCCACTCAAGGTCAGCACTGCGGACTTTTCTGCCGCTCGCACGTTCGACGTCATCAAAGATGTTTGTCAAAGGATATGTATAAGACGCCGAGGATCGCGATGAGAAACGATGCTCCGGATGCGACCGTGCGCACTTGGTTCCAGAATTGCCATGTAGGTGAGTAGTCCTGCCATATCTGTCGAGCACTGGACAGGTCATCGGAAACGGTCACTGTTGCTAATGCTTCATTCATTGGAACATTTACAACCATAGTTAGGACAAGCCCACCGCAGAGGTAGACGAGTGCGCTGCCCACAAACAACGTCGCGCTTTTGCGAATGCCCTGTCGCCACAACACGATGCCCGTGACAGCCAATACAAGGGGGGTGCCAAAGAATGCTGGCGCAAAAACGCCGTTTCGAACCGAGGCATTCATTGCTTGCATGGCTTTAATTGCGATGCGCGGATCAGCTTTATCCAATCCCCACATTGTTGAGCACACCCAAGCATAAAAGAAGCCAAATATTGCCGCACTTAGCAACATTGAGGATAAGACCAGTATCACAGTGCTTGAGCGCATTGTTTTCTCCTTATAAGCGTACACATCATTGCGTATTTATTAATCCGTAATGATGTGTACGATAAATGGCAAGAACATTCAGGAGGTTGATATGCGTGATGAGAAGAAACAAATACGACACGAAGTAATCACAAATGCTGCCTATAACATGCTCGCAGCGAAGGGATACGATGGCGCTTCAATGTTGAGCATTGCCAAGGCCGCAAAAGCATCCAATGAGACGCTGTATCGCTGGTACGGTGACAAACGGGGGCTCTTTGAAGCGATGGTTTGTGACAACGCTGAGGACATTAAAATTATACTGGAAAAAGCTGTCGTGAGGGAAGACGAACCTTCGGAAACACTGAGGCATGTTGCGCCGCTCCTGTTGACAATGCTCTTGGGAGAACGTGCGATATTGCTCAACAGAGCGGCAGCGGCAGATCCATCGGGGGAATTGGGTGCGGCAATTGCTGCGGGAGGTCGTGATGTAATCCAGCCGCTCATTGCGAAACTGATCCGTACCGTGTGCGGGGATAATGGTGCTGATGTACGTGAACTAGCAGATCGGTTTCTGGGATTATTGATTGGAGACCTTCAGATCAGGCGCGTCATTGGCGTGCTAAATGCACCCACGAAAGCCGAAATCGAAGTGCGAAGCAAAAATGCACTTGATGTGTTTTTCAAGCTTATCCAACATCAGTGAATACCGTCGAATTGGGCTCACCGCTACCATTCGCCGCCTTGTAGCATCTCCGCAACCCGCGCAAAACTTAGGTCAATTCGGTCGTAGGAGTATGCATCCTTATTATCCCACCGCATTATCGCACCGCGAAATTTAAAACTGACGTGATACTGCCGATAAATGCGCTTGTTATTTTTTGGGGCGTCTGGGCTGGGGACGCGTGGGGATTTCTTTTAAAAGGCCGCCGATGGCCATCTGGGCAAAGCTGTTGTCATCCAGCGAAATCCCACAGGCCACTTGCGAAAGCACCCAATCCGCCCCGTTCAAGGCAGGAGACCGCACACAGCCGGGAAAACCGATCACCGGCCTGGATTGAATGTTCCCCAAAAACAGCAGGTTCCCGGGATCAACCGGAATGCCAAACCGCAGAACTTGGCCGCCAGCAGCGCGAACAGCGGCAGGCGCCGTATCATTAGGGTCGGATGTTGCAGAACTGGTCAAGATGAGCAAAAGCTCGCTGTTCAAAGAGCCAATGGCCTTTGCCATAGGATCTATTTCATGCTCCGTAGTGACGACTTTCTCAAGTGTGATGCCCAATGCATCAAGCCGTGTTTTTATCGCAGAAATACCTTTATCGTCATTGCGGTTTGCATTTTGACTTACCACCAGGCTGGCTGTTTTCAATTGCGGCGGCAATATTCTGATCGCGGCAGCGCCCAAGGCGCAAGCGGATCGTAACTTTTCGCCATCCACTGCATAGCTGATGATTTTCACTGTTCCAACAAGCCCGCCCTTTTGCATTTGCTGATAGTTTGGAACCGTTGCAAAGCTGATCATAGGATCGACCGAATTGAGCGCAATCAACCGGTCGGCCTGAAGATCCACAATACCTGGTCCAGTAGCCACCAGATTAACCCGCCCGGTAAAGGCAGCTGTGCACTCTAAACCTGCAGCCCTGACATCTGGCACCAAAGCTTTCGCCAATTCAGCAGCCGCTTGGTTTTCGTGCACATCATTTTCTTGCAACTGTGCGACGGTCACTTCGGTAATACCTGATACAGAGAGCTGCTCAATGTGAGCATCTTCTAACATCACCCCCTTTCGCAAACGGCGGCCAGAGCAGACAATCGAATGTGCCAAAATGCTGCCTTTGGCCTGCAGTGTTGGAACCGGGCCGAACTTCATCCGTCGCTTCGCAAAAAATGGATCATTTCAGCCATGATTGAGGTTGCGATTTCCGCCGGGGTCGCTGCACCAATATTCAATCCAACAGGCCCGTTTATGCGGTCGATCTGACCCTTGGAAAAACCCTTTTCCTGCAGCCTCACACAGCGCTTTTCATGCGTGCGTTTAGATCCCAACGCACCGATATAAAAAGCCTCGGACCGCAATGCCAATTCAAGAGCGGGATCATCCAGCTTTGGATCATGGGTGAGCAAAACCACTGCGGTTCTTGCATCAAGCCCATGGCTGCGTAAAGCCTCGTCTGGCCAATCATTTAATATGTCCACATCTGGGAATCGCTCTGGTGAGGCAAAGCTTTCGCGTGGATCAACCACCACCGGATCAAATCCGATAATCTTGGCCATGGGCAGCAAAGCCTGTGCAATGTGAACAGCGCCAACAACCACAAGCCGTAGCGGCGGCATGTGGATAGCCACAAAAGTTTGCCCATCTTCCTCAAATCCCGACCGGTCCATTTGCATCCGCTTGGAATGGCCCGAATACTCAAGCGTTCGGGTTTCTTTTTCAACATTGACGACATAGGCAACTGCACGTCGCTGTGCGCGGGCCTCAACCAATTCTTGCAGCATTGGCTCAGGCAATACGGAGCCAATCGGTTCTAGCAAAATACGAATTGTCCCACCGCAGGCCAAGCCCACGGCAAAGGCGTCCCCGTCACTAATCCCAAATTCTAAAACCTTACTGTTGCCATCCAAAAGGGCTTGCTGAGCCTCAAGCACTACAGCGCCCTCGACACAGCCGCCAGACACCGAGCCTTGCATACTGCCGTCTCCGCTGACCACAAGTTGAGCGCCAATACGGCGCGGCGCTGACCCCCAAGTCTGCACCACAGTTGCCAGAACCGCGCCACGACCCTTTTGATGCCAGTCAAGCGCCAGTTCCGGAATAGTATCAAAAGTGATGGCTTCAGGTAATTTCATACTAGGCAACGTCCTTTAAGGATTTGGTAGAATTACAATAATCGGCGTTTTTCACCGTAATCCTCTGGCTCTGAGATTACATTAGCAAGCTCTTGCAACGACGCAATAGAATGTGCAGACCGAAAGCTGTCTACATGCGGCAACATCGCCTTTATTCCACCTGCTTTGACCTCAAACTTTTCCCATCGAAGCAGCGGGTTCAACCAGATTAGGCGCCGAGCACTTAGCCTCAGCCGCTGCATTTCACGCGATAAATCCGAGCCCTGATCTGTTTCCAAACCATCCGTGATGAGTAAAACCAAAGCCCCCTGCCCCAGCACGCGCCGTGACCAGTCGCGATTAAATAAATGCAAACAGGCCGCAATCCGCGTGCCGCCATCCCAATCTTTCGCCTCGCTCCCGGCAGCCGCCAGCGCGGCATCAACATCTTTGGTCTGCAATTGGCGCGAGATATTTGTAAGACGAGTGCCAAAAGTAAAGCTGTGAACCTTTGCCCATCCTGCGCCTTTTTGATTGGCTACAGCATGCGCAAAATGTAGAACCATCCGGCTATATTGGCGCATTGAGCCGGAAATATCACATAAAATCACCAGGTCCGGCCAGCGAATACAGCTTTTGCGCATGTGTAAGTTTTTCAAATCTCCGCCATGGCGGATGGCCGAACGCAACGTGGCCGGCCGATCTACCCAGCGCCCAAGTGAAGCGGCAACGGTTCGCCGGCTGATCAGCGGTTTGACAGGCAATTTTAACTTTTTAAGCATGGACTTCGCTTGTACCATTTCCGCAGTGCTCATCTGTTCGAAATCCAACTGCCGCAAACGTTCGTTCGGCGACATGGTTTGAAACGCGTTGACCTCAATTTCAGTTTCATTTTCAGATTTTAAGGCTGCCGGCAGTGTGGGGGCTTGGTTATCAAGCAAGGCTTGCGCCGCCCGCTTTTCACCAGCTTGCGGCTGTCGATCTTCTTGCACCCCGTGCACTGCAGGCAACAAAAGACCCATCATATGCTCTAAAAACCTCGGATCGCGCCAGTAAAGGCGAAAAACCTGAGCAAAAATCGCACGGTGCTCAGGGCGGGTAACAAAACAGGCTTGAAGTGTCCAAAAAAAATCTTTTTTTTCAGTAAAGCCCGCAGCCTCTACCGCGCGCAGCGCATCACCAACGCGCCCTGGTCCGATCGGCAAACCGGCGCGCCGCAACGCGCGGGCAAAATGAGTGATGTTGTCAGAAAGCCGAGGCGTGTCAGGCAAGTCGAGCGGCGCAAATTCAACCATGCTTTGCCTCCAAAGTCGCCTCCGCGGCGCATTCATGAGTATTTAAGCAAAGAAAAAGTATCACGTCGGTTCCAATGCTGCACGCGCATCTTCTAGCAGGCGGCGTGCCTCTGAGTTTTGCAGCTTTGCAATATCATCTTGGTATTTCAGAATAGCACCCAATGTGTCGCAGATCACTTCAGGGCTTAACTCGATCATATCAAGCGCCAACAGGCACTTGGCCCAGTCAATTGTTTCGGCAACACCGGGTTTTTTAAACAGGTCCTCTTGCCGTAGGCGCTGCACGAAGGCGACCACCTCTTTACTAAGGTTTTGCGCAACATCTGGAAGCCGGGCATTTAAAATATCCATTTCACGGTTAAAATCAGGATAATCCAGCCAATGGTATAAACAACGGCGCTTGAGCGCATCGTGAACTTCTCGGGTCCGGTTCGATGTCACAATAACGATTGGCGGATGCGGAGCAGCGATGGTGCCCAGTTCGGGAATGGTGACTTGAAAATCGGACAGTGCTTCGAGCAAAAATGCCTCAAATGGGGCGTCAGTGCGGTCCAACTCGTCGATGAGTAAAATGGGTGGGCCCTTTTCATCAGGTTGCATGGCCTGCAGCAAAGGGCGTTTAATCAGGTAGTGATCGCTAAAAAGCTCAGCCTGCAACGCGTCGCGATCCGCGCCTCCTGCGGCTTCCGCAGTGCGAATTGCTACCATTTGCGCCGGAAAATTCCAATCGTAAACAGCCGTCGATGCATCCAGCCCTTCATAGCACTGCAGACGGATTAATGACCGGTCTAATGCCAAAGCCAAGGCTTTGGCTATTTCAGTTTTGCCAACGCCTGCCTCACCTTCCAAAAACAACGGTCGATTGAGCCGCAGAGATAAGAAAACCACCGTTGCCAAAGATCTATCAACAACATAATTTTGTGCAGCCAGCATATTTTGCAGAGCATCAATTGATTGAATTTGTGTCATTCTTTCACCTCTATGAGCTATAGCTGCATCTTGTGCTCTGCGGGTCAACCCCATGCAGTGCGCCAAATGTTGATTTTGATAGCACGGATACGCGAAAGTCGACCAAAACACAGACTGAGGCAGATCGGTTATGACGGCTTTTTGGCAGAGGGCAGCGCACCGCTAAATTGGAACATGGCACAAACCTCCCGTTAGGTTTTTGACACTGTTGTTCAAAACTCACCCAACACGAGCTTGCACATGGCCGCTTTACAATTTTATCTTTGGGCTATGTTCAAAGAAATTATGCGCAGAGGTTTCAAAAATCATGTGCTTTTGTGAGCTCTGCACTGGTACAACCGATCAGCTTTGTGTAATGCCTGCCGCATGAGTGATCTGCTAAAATTGACCCGCCCCGATGATTTGCACCTACACCTGCGGGATGGCGCTATGCTCAGGGCAGTGCTGCCTGCGAGCGCAGCGCATTTTGCCCGTGCTCTTATCATGCCAAATTTGGTGCCGCCCGTAGTCACCGCAGCGCAAGCGAGCGCCTATCGAGACGAGATCTTGAGCGCATTGCCAGATGATCTGCCTTTTGAGCCTTTGATGACACTTTATCTGACCGAGGACACTGACCCAAACGATTTAAGTGCAGCTTATCAAAGCGGTTTGATCCGTGCGGTAAAATTGTATCCTGCAGGCGCCACGACCAATTCAGCCTCAGGCGTGAGTAACTTTGAACGGATTCGGCCAGTGCTTGAGCGGATGGCCGATATCGGCTGCCCGCTTTGTGTGCACGGCGAAGTCACCGACGATGCAGTTGATATTTTTGATCGTGAAGCGGTTTTTATTGACCGCGTGCTTGATCCGCTACGCCGCGCCACACCGGAACTTCGGGTCGTGATGGAACACATCACGACCGCGCAAGGCGTTGATTATGTGCAGGCGAATGACGATGGTTTAGGAGCAACGATCACCACCCACCATCTGTTTTTAAACCGCAATCATATATTGGTTGGGGGTATAAAACCACATTACTACTGTTTGCCGGTGGCCAAACGCGAAGAACACCGGCTTGCCCTGCGCAAAGCCGCCACCAGCGGCGATGATCGGTTTTTCCTCGGCACAGACAGCGCGCCGCACCTTGATCATGACAAAGAAAGCCCCTGTGGCTGTGCCGGTTGCTTTACAGCGCTGAACACAATGCCGCTTTTGGCACATGTTTTTGAAGAAGAAGGCGCACTGGATAAGCTTGAAGCTTTCACCAGCCATAGCGGAGCGCAGTTCTACGGCCTGCCTCTAAGCCAAGGCTTTTTGACACTTAGAAAATCAGAGCAGCCTATGCAATTTGCTAAATCAGTGTCCTCTGATGAAGGGGATGTAACGGTTTTTGATCCAGGTGTTGAGATTTTTTGGCAGGTTGAAAATATATCACTATGACCGGAAATGACCGAGGCGGTATGAACCAAACATGACAAAAACAAACCGTAAAAGGAAAACGAGAAAATGATACCCAGCAGCTATCCTGAGCAATCCGAAATCGCCCGGTTAACCGCACGCATGCTGCTGGAAATTCAAGCGGTGGACTTTAACAGCAGCGACCCTTTTACGCTTGCGTCCGGTCTGCAGAGCCCAACCTATGTTGATTGCCGTAAGCTGATCAGCTATCCGCGCATTCGCAGCACTTTGATGGATTTCATGACCGTCACGGTCATGCGAACTGCAGGCTTTGAGGCATTTGACAATATTGCAGGTGGGGAAACTGCAGGCATACCCTTTGCGGCGCTTGTGGCCGAGCGGATGGGACTGCCAATGAGCTATGTCCGTAAAAAGCCCAAAGGCTATGGCCGCAATGCCCGTATCGAAGGCACGATGCAAGACGGCCAGCGCGTGCTTTTGGTTGAGGACTTGACCACTGACGGTGGCAGTAAACTTAGTTTTGTGGATGCCATTCGCGAAACCGGTGCGAGTTGCAACCATACTGCGGTCATTTTTTATTATGATATTTTTCCGCAAACTAAGAAAACTCTTGGCGACCACGGCGTCACTCTACATCATTTGTGCACTTGGTGGGATGTGCTTAAAGAGGCAAAAGCGCAACAGGCTTTTGATTCTGAAACCCTGTCAGAAGTTGAGAGCTTTCTGAACGCTCCAGTTGCGTGGCAGCAAGCACGCGAGAAGTAGGATCGGGTTAAAAGTCAATTATTTTGAGCCAGTTAGGGATCTAATCGGAAAATTTGCGCTATATTTTGTGGATTTGTGTACTTAAGCCACGAAATATGCTATTCCACAAGTTATCCACAGAAACATACAATTTGCCCCAAGATAGGCTTTGGCTTTATCACCTAGCGAAGATGATAACAGGACACCAATGAACAAGATCGCGGATATCAACACCCCGGCAGCCGACATACAATCACCCGACGTGATGCCGCATTCGATCGAAGCTGAACAACAGCTTTTAGGGGCTATCCTGACCAATAATGATATCTATGACCGGGTCGCAAGTATTATCAAACCTGAGCATTTTTTTGATCCCGTTCATGCGCGGATTTTTGAAGTTGCTGCGGCGCGGATCGCCAAGAACAATCTTGCCTCTCCTGTGACTCTAAACACATTTTTGCAAGATGACGAAGGACTGAGCGAATTGGGCGGAGCGGCCTATCTTGCGCGGCTTGCGGCCTCGGCCATCGCTGGTTTTGCGGTGCGTGACTACGCGCAGATGATTTATGATCTGGCGATCCGCCGTGAATTGATCCAACTGGGTCAGGATATCAGCAGCCGTGCGACAAAAGCAGATGTCGAACAAGAGCCAAAAGATCAGATTATCGAAGCCGAACAGGCGCTTTATAAGCTAGGTGAGGATGGTCAAAGCGACAGTGGCTTTCAGTCCTTTTTGCGTGCGGTCACTTCGGCGGTGGATGTGGCCAATAACGCCTATAAACGCGAGGGTGGTCTGGCCGGAGTGGCCACAAACTTGATCGATATGGATAAAAAGCTTGGCGGTTTGCATAAATCTGACTTGCTGATTTTAGCTGGCAGACCATCTATGGGCAAAACATCATTGGCCACAAATATCGCCTATAATATAGCCAAATCCTACAAGCGCGGAACATTATCTGACGGCACCGAAGGCACGGTTGATGGTGGCGTTGTCGGCTTTTACTCGCTGGAAATGAGCGCCGAGCAACTGGCTGCGCGCATCCTTTCAGAAGCCGCCGAAGTGCCCTCTGACCAAATTCGGCGCGGTGACATGACCGAAACCGAGTTTCGCCGTTTTGTCGAGGCGGCAAAATCACTGGAAAGCTGCCCACTTTTCATTGACGACACTGCCGCCCTGCCCATTTCGCAATTATCTGCCCGCGCGCGGCGCCTAAAGCGTACCCACGGACTTGATCTGTTGATTGTGGATTATTTGCAGCTGGTGCGTCCGGCATCGGCAAAAGACAGCCGAGTCAACGAGGTCTCTGAGATTACCCAAGGCCTAAAAGCCATTGCCAAAGAATTAAACATTCCAGTGATTGCTTTATCACAGCTCTCTCGCCAAGTGGAAAACCGTGATGACAAGCGCCCACAACTGTCAGATTTGCGCGAATCAGGATCGATTGAGCAGGACGCGGATGTGGTGATGTTCGTGTACCGTGAGGAATATTACAAAGAACGCGAAAAGCCCGGCGATCATGATCTTGAAAAAATGGCGCAATGGCAGGATGAAATGGAGCGCCTGCACGGCCGCGCCGAAGTGATCATCGGCAAACAGAGGCATGGGCCAATTGGCACTGTTGAGCTTAGCTTCGAGGGCCGCTTTACCCGCTTTGGCAATCTTGTCAAACCGTGGCAACAAGGCAGCGATACGCTTTAGTTTCTATTTTTGGTTGTAATTTGAAAAACTCAGTATATTCTGAGGATGTGCAACAGATCGCCCTTACATACTGGCTTTATTTTAGCAGCTAACTTGGCTGCCGTTGCATTACTTTCATGACCCGATGCTTTGTGCAGACCTTATTTTGGGTCATATTAGGATTTTCAGATGACGACAGATTTACATATTCGCAATGCTGTCCCCGCAGATATTGAGCTTATCGAGGATATGATTGCCGCGCTCTGCGTTTTTCACAATGACACTTATCAACGCAATCCCAATGCGATCATCCGCGATGTCTTTGGTCCGCAAGCCGGCGCCCGCGTGTTTTTTGGTGAACGGCAGGGCTCCGCCGTGGTTTTTGCACTCTGCTACAATGAATTTGGTCTGCATATTGGCCAAAGGCGTTTGCGCGTGCACCTGTTTTATGTGGATGAAGCGCACCGTAAAACCGGTGCAGGTCACCAAATGATGCAGCATCTTGAAAAGATTGCCGCCTCGGAGGGCGCCGCTGCATTGGTGCTTGGTGCAGATTTGCAAAATGAAGCCGCGCAGCAAGCCTATTTATCAATGGGCTTCAAGAGGCGAGAATACGGCGGAGCACATTTTATCAAAGTGCTTGAAACTGAGTAACCGTGTGGGCCGCCTATCGCTTTTGCACCCAAAGTCTAGGGGTTAGCGCCTCACTTTCAGCCGCAGCAAGTAGATACTCATGCTAAGATTTTATGTCTTTCTACTTGACCTTGACGTCTTGCCAGTCAAAAAAAGCTTATGAGCACAGCCACTTTGACAATAGATTTAATGTCGATCCGCGCCAACTGGCGGGCCCTAAGCGCGCTCAGCGCCGGTGTGACCGGCGCTGTGGTCAAGGCCAATGGCTATGGGCTTGATGCGGCAAGGGTTTCGCGCGCATTGGCGCAAGAAGGTGCGCGGCATTTTTTCGTTGCGGTGGCAGAAGAAGGCGCCGTGGTGCGCCGCGCTCTAGGCCCCGGACCCAAGATATATGTGTTTTCGGGGCATATGGAAAACGACACTTCATTGATCCGTGACCACCAGCTGACCCCGATGATCAACTCGGTGGATCAGCTTCTGCGCCATGTGGACGCGATGCCAGATGTTGAATTTGGCGTGCAGCTTGATAGCGGCATGAACCGGCTAGGTTTAGAACCTGCGGAATGGCAGGCTGTGCGCGATTTGGTTCTGCGCCTAAGACCAGAAATTTTAATGTCCCATCTGGCCTGTGCAGATGATCCGCAGCACACCATGAACAGTCAGCAATTGCGTGAATTTCGTGATATGACCGACGGGCTTAATGTGCCGCGTTCGCTGGCGGCAACAGGTGGAATATTGCTCGGAAATAGTTATCATTTTGAATTAACGCGCCCCGGCGTGGGGCTTTATGGCGGCGCCCCCTTTGAGACAGCGCAAGCCGTGGTCACTCTGGATGTTCCCGTGATCCAAGTGCGCGATGTTGATACCGGCGAAACGGTGGGCTATTCCAACACATGGACAGCCCCGACCCCGAGAAAGATTGCCACTGTTTCGGCCGGATATGCGGATGGGATAATGCGCAATCTTGGTCCGAACCTAAGTTTATATTCCGATCGCGTTGCCTGCCCTGTGGTGGGCCGTATTTCTATGGATCTTATCGGTGTTGATATTACTTTGCTGGCCGATACCCCAAGCAGCTTGCAACTTTTAAACAGCTTGCAAAGTATCGATGATTTGGCAACCGCTGCTGACACCATTGGTTATGAGGTCTTAACCTCGCTTGGTTCTCGCTATCAAAGACGCTATAAAGAGATATGATCCTTACTGCACCTCTGGAATTTATTGGCCGTAATACCCTAAGCTTTTTAGCTGCGATCGGGCGGGTTACTTTGTTCGCTCTTGATACACTGCGCCAATTGTTTTTGCCGCCCTTTTACATTCGTGAATTTGGCTTGTCGCTGTTGCAGATCGGCTGGCTATCGCTGCCGGTTGTCGGGCTAACAGCATTTTTTACCGGTGGGGCACTTGCTTTGCAGATTTACTCGGGCGGAGCCCGCTTTAACGCTGAAGCCGTGGTTCCTTCAATCGTTGCTATTGGCATGACACGTGAGTTGGGACCTGTGCTAGGAGGCTTGATGGTCGCCGCAAGGGTTGCAAGTTCCATCGCTGCGGAAATTGGTACAATGAAAGTAACCGAGCAAATTGATGCGCTGGTGACGCTGTCTACCAACCCTATGCGTTATTTGACGGTGCCGCGGGTTCTTGCGGCGACACTGGCAGTGCCTGTACTGGTTGCGGTTGGTGATGCAATTGGCATTATGGGCGGGTATTTCGTCGGAATTAATCGACTGGATTTCAACTCGGCCGCCTACCTTAAAAATACCGTCGATTTCCTCCAGTTCTGGGATATCGCCAGCGGCTTGGTCAAAGGCGCTGTGTTTGGGTTTATCGTTGCGCTCATGGGCTGTTATTATGGAATGCGCTCTGGGCGCGGAGCCCAAGGTGTTGGGCGCGCAACGAAATCGGCAGTGGTTGCATCAAGCGTTCTTATTCTAGCGTCTAACTATGTGTTAACAGAGGTTTTTTTTAACGCATGATTTGCTTGGAAAATATTCATAAATCATTTGAAAACAATGCTGTACTCAAAGGTGTGGACATAAAAGTTGCGGCCGGAAAGTCTATGGTTATCATCGGCGGCTCCGGCACTGGAAAATCGGTCATGCTTAAGTGCATACTCGGGCTTATCGCACCTGATCAAGGGCGTATATTAGTCGACGGCCAAGATGCTGCACGCGCCGAACGCGATGCTTTTCTTGCGCGATTTGGCATGTTGTTTCAAGGCGGTGCACTGTTTGATAGCCTGACTGTTTGGCAAAATGTGGCTTTTCGTCTGTTACGCGGCGCTCTAAAACGACCGACTGAAGAGGCCCGGGAAATAGCGATTGATAAGCTTAGGCGGGTGGGACTTGGCGCCGATGTGGCCGATAAATTCCCCGCCGAACTGTCGGGCGGCATGCAAAAGCGGGTTGGTCTGGCGCGCGCCATAGCTGCCGAGCCCGAGATCATCTTTTTTGACGAACCTACCACCGGTCTTGATCCAATTATGGCCGGTGTAATCAATGATTTGATCCGTGAGATTGTGGTTGAAATGGGCGCCACTGCCATGACCATTACCCATGATATGTCTTCGGTACGGGCAATTTCAGACGAGGTGGCAATGCTGCACGATGGGGTTATTAAATGGACCGGGCCAATTGCAGATATTGACCAATCTGGCGATCCCTATCTTGATCAATTTATCCATGGCCGAGCGGAAGGCCCCATTGAGGCCATTCGCTAATGGAGGCCTTCTTTAAACCACCACCGGAAGTGCTGGCGTTTATAGCATTCAAAAAATACATCTATCTTCAAACATTACTTTTACTGTCGGCATTTCGCTGTCTAATTGACTCCAGAAGCGAAGCACAGCTGGCTTTGGCATCGCTATTGCTCACTGCAATGGGTCTTTTTGCCCTCTTTGGGCTCGGCTTTTTTGAAATTTACAGCGGACCGCTTCGCCAGTTTTCTCTTTGGTGGAGCCGCTTTGCGGATGGGGCCGGCATGATGCTGGCTGCCTCATTACCTCTGGCACTATCAGCGATCCGTCTGCATCGGAGATATCGCTGGGTGGATGGGCTGCATGCAGTTTTGCTGATCATATTGATCGCACTTTGGGCAATGATTATGTAAAACGAATAGACTACTAAAGGCCTATCCGCCCATGCTGCGCTATCTCAATCTTGGTTTGTTGGTTCTATTCCCACTGTCTTGGTTTGCACCGCTGATGCACGCCGGACTTTTGCCTTTGTTTGGCCTGTCACAGATCAGTATAATCACCGGGGTCCAGAGCCTGTGGCAAACAGATATCATATTGGCCTGCCTGGTGATGTTTTTTGCTTTGATCGCCCCAATGCTTAAGACCGGCATACTTGCACTGATGCATTTTGGCGTTGTGCCGCCAAGCGGGTTTTCACTTTTGGCACTGCTGGGAAAACTGGCCATGGCGGATGTATTTTTAATCGCGCTTTATATTGTGATCTTTAAAGGCGTTGGTTTGGGCCATGTTGAAACCGCTTGGGGGCTATACTTTTTTAGCTTTTGCATTCTGGCGTCTGTGGCAGTGCAGGCGCTGAGCCAAAGAGAATTTCGCCAATCAACCTTGCCATAGGGTAAAAGACTTGGCACAAGCGCAGCATGGCTAAAACAAAGTCCTTTTCCTGCGCCAGCTGCGGAGCGGTCACCAGCAAATGGTCGGGCCGGTGCGAAGTATGCGGCGAATGGAATACAATTTCAGAAGACGCAGGCCTTTCTTCGGGACCTGCGAAAGCATCAATGGGCACCAAGCGTGGGGCGGCTGTGAAGCTCAGTGGGTTGAAAAGCACCGAGGCGCCGCCTGAACGCACCAAAAGCGGGATTGTCGAACTTGATCGGGCTTTGGGTGGGGGGCTCGTCCCGGCCTCAGCGCTTTTGGTTGGCGGTGATCCGGGAATTGGTAAATCAACACTGCTGCTGCAGGCCGCTGCACGATTTGCTCAAGCTGGCCTAAAAACTATTTATATTTCTGGCGAAGAAGCCAGCGAACAAGTGCGCATGCGCGCTGCGCGCCTTGGGCTGAGCGATACATCCGTGCAATTGGGCGCTGAAACCAACTTACGCAATATTCTGACCACGCTCGAAGAAGAAAAACCTCAGCTGGTCATAATTGACTCGATCCAAACCATGTGGGCCGATACCGTCGAAAGCGCTCCGGGCAGCGTTAGTCAGGTACGCACCACCGCGCATGAGCTGACGCGGTTTGCCAAGCGCCGCGGCCTGTCGGTGATTTTGGTTGGCCATGTCACCAAAGACGGCCAGATTGCCGGCCCGCGCGTGGTCGAACACATGGTTGACACAGTGCTTTATTTTGAAGGCGAACGCGGGCATCAGTTCCGTATCTTGCGCGCTGTGAAAAACCGCTTTGGCGCAGCTGATGAAATTGGTGTGTTTGAAATGACTGGTCAGGGCTTGTCCGAGGTGAGCAACCCCTCTGCTTTGTTTTTGGCCGACCGCGGCACACCAACCCCCGGATCAGTGGTCTTTGCCGGGGTCGAAGGAACACGGCCGGTTTTGGTGGAATTTCAGGCCTTGGTCGCCCCGACCCCACACAGCCAACCAAGACGATCGGTTGTTGGCTGGGACAGTGCGCGACTTGCGATGATACTTGCAGTTCTTGAAGCCCGATGCGGCATTCCTTTCA
The DNA here is from genome assembly GCA_039640505.1 of Rhodobacteraceae bacterium Araon29. NCBI lineage: Bacteria > Pseudomonadati > Pseudomonadota > Alphaproteobacteria > Rhodobacterales > Paracoccaceae > Rhodobacteraceae bacterium Araon29. The sequence continues at coordinate 2,477,044 of CP046865.1, forward strand.
GCGGGCTTGATGTTTATCTAAATGTTGCCGGGGGTTTGAAAATTAGCGAACCGGCTGCCGACCTAGCGGTTGCATCAGCACTTCTTTCTGCACGCGAAGACATAAGTTTACCGGCCGATACAGTTGTTTATGGGGAAATAAGTCTCTCAGGAGCCCTTAGACCGGTGCCGCACGCAGAAAATAGGTTGAAAGAGGCGCAAAAACTTGGTTTCACAAAGGCACTAGCGCCGACCAACACAAAACAATCGGCTGTCACAGACATACAAGTGACCCAAATTGCGGATTTGGTGTCCTTTGTAGAGGAACAATTTTGTGCGGAAAAGCGGCTGCATGTAAGGGATGCATGATTGATGGAAAATCTTAACTTAATTGACGGCCTTGTGGTTTTGTTGGTGCTGATCTCAGCGCTGCTGGCTTACTCACGCGGATTGGTGCGTGAAATTATGGCCATCGCTGGGTGGGTGGCAGCAGCAGTTTTGGCATTTATTTTTGCACCACAATTGATGCCTTTGGTCAAAGAAATTCCGATGGTTGGTCCGATCCTTGCGGACAGTTGCGAGTTGGCAATCATAGCGTCATTTGCTACGGTGTTTGCGGTGGCTTTGGTCATATTATCCTTTTTCACACCACTCCTATCTGCCTTGATCGACAAAACCGCCGCCAGCCGTTTGGATCGCGGTTTTGGATTGCTTTTTGGAATATTACGCGGTCTGGCTTTGGTGGCAATTGCGTTTTTTGCCTATCAATCAGTTCTAAGCACCGAAACCTTTGCAGTGGTTGACCAAAGTCAATCGGCGCGGATTTTTAGCGATATTGCGCAAAACATAGAAGACCGAAGACCCGAACGCGCGCTTGGCTGGATCACAACCCAATATGAGCAATTAGTGGCAGTATGCGAAGCATAGGCGCGCATTTGTGCACAGAGACCTTTTTACACCAAAATCAACGATAAGATTATGGATAGGTTCGTGACACTTGGCGGCAAACAGACTAAGACGGTGATCACAAGCTGTGCTAGATTCGGAGTTGCCTGACGTGTCGCGCCAACAGATGCCCCCGGCCCACCCTTTTGATGATGATAAACTACGTGAAGAATGTGGTGTTTTCGGAGTTATTGGAACAGCTGAGGCAGCAAATTTTGTTGCTCTGGGGCTACATGCGCTTCAACACCGCGGGCAAGAGGCTGGCGGCATTGTTGCCCATGATCCGGAGGCCGGTTTTAATTCAGTCCGGCGATTTGGATATGTGCGGGATAATTTTACATCACAAAGCCTGATGCAAACTTTACCGGGGCCATTATCCATTGGCCATGTGCGCTACTCTACAGCGGGCACCAAAGGCTCAGTGATCCGTGACGTACAGCCCTTTTTCGGTGAGTTTGCCATGGGCGGCGCCGCAATTGCGCATAATGGTAATATTACCAACGCCAATGCGCTAAGGCGCGAATTGATCGAACGCGGTTCAATTTTTCAAAGCTCTTCAGACAGCGAATGCATCATTCATTTAATGGCCCGTTCACTGCAGCGTAATATCCCTGAAAGAATGGAAGATGCACTGCGCCGGGTAGAAGGCGCCTTTTCCATTGTTGCCATGACCCGCACGAAATTAATTGGCGTTCGCGACCCTTTAGGTGTTCGCCCGCTGGTGCTTGGCCGCGTTGGCGAGGGCTGGGCGCTGAGTTCTGAAACCTGCGCTTTGGATATTATCGGCGCTGATTTCGTGCGCGAAATAGAACCGGGTGAGATGGTCGTCATCACTTCAAAAGGGATCGAAAGCCATTTTCCATTTCGTCCGCGCAATTCACGCTTTTGCATTTTTGAGCATGTTTATTTCTCACGCCCTGATAGCATTATCGGTGGCAAGTCAGTGTATGAAACGCGCCGGCAGATTGGTGTTGAATTGGCCAAAGAAAGCCCGGTTGACGCCGATTTGGTCTGCCCAGTTCCCGACAGCGGAACCCCTGCAGCAATCGGGTATTCGCAGCAAGCGAACATTCCCTATGCGATGGGCATTATTCGCAACCAATACATGGGACGCACCTTTATTGAACCCACTGAGCAAATTCGCAATATGGGCGTGCGTCTCAAGCTAAATGTCAACCGTGCGCTCATAAAGGGCAAGCGGGTTATTTTAGTCGACGATTCCGTTGTGCGCGGCACCACATCGCGCAAGATCAAGGAAATGATTTTGGATGCCGGTGCGGCAGAAGTTCATTTCCGAATTGCAAGCCCCCCCACTGCTTGGCCCTGTTTTTATGGCGTGGACACCCCACAGCGGGAAAAACTGCTGGCTGCCACCATGACCGAAGAGGAAATGCGCAGCCATCTTGCCGTCGATAGTTTGAAATTTATTTCCTTGGATGGTCTTTATCGCGCAGTGGGCGAAACCAAAGGCCGTTCAGCAAAATGCCCTCAATACTGTGACGCCTGTTTTTCAGGCGAATATCCTGTAGCGCCGTCGGATATGATTACCAAAGGGTTTGAGCTTAAGGCTGCAGAATAAAAAAACGCGGGATCTATGCCCCAATTGAAAGCGGCAAATTTCCCTTGTTTGACGACCACGTCTTGACGGACCCGCGTAAATTGATCATCAGGCTGTATGAGCAAGAAAATAGCACTGATCACAGGGGCCTCACGTGGGCTGGGCGCAGCCCTAGCGTTGCATCTTGGCAAAAGCCATCATTTGGTTTTGGTCGCACGCACCACAGGGTCTTTGGAAGAGCTGGATGACCGTATTCAAGCCAGCGGCGGACAAGCGACTCTTGCCCCGATGGATATTACCAACCCGGATGCAATGGCACAGTTGTGCCGGTCTATTTATGATCGCTGGGGTCAGATTGACCTTTGGGCTCATACGGCCATTCACGCTGCACCACTGGCGCCAACAAGTACCTTGGATAGCAAAGATTGGGGAAAATCAGTTGCTGTGAATGTCACGGCCACCGGCGTTTTGATCCCTTATATAGCCCCACTTCTGGGGGCGGCGGGCAAAGCTGTCTTTTTCGATGATCCGCGGGCTGGTGCGAAATTCTTTGGTGCCTATGGAGCCAGTAAAACAGCCCAGATTTCTTTGGCGAAAAGCTGGGCTGCTGAAAGCCAAAAGACCGGCCCCAACGTGCATATTTTGGAACCTGAACCAATGCCAACGGCCACACGGGCGCGGTTCTTTCCAGGCGAAGATCGCGATCAACTTACCCACCCCGAAGCCGAAGCGCAGCGACTGATGGCCGAACTTGGCCTTTAACCAAACCTATGAGGGCTCTGATCTCTTGCCCAAAGCCTTTGTCTGAACTATGCAGGGGTCGAAAATACGGCAATACTGGGCGATATAATGCGCATTTTGGTTACCAATGACGATGGGATAAACGCCCCCGGGCTGGCTGTTTTGCAAGCAATTGCTCAGGAAGTTGCCGGTTCAGATGGTGAGGTTTGGACGGTTGCGCCGGCCCACGAGCAATCCGGTACAGCGCATTGCATCAGTTATACCAATCCAGCCATGATCGTTCAGCATAGTGAAAGGTGTTTTTCGGTCGAAGGCTATCCAGCCGATTGCGTTTTGGCAGGGATCCATCATGTCCTTAAAAGCGCACCGCCTGATTTGGTTCTATCAGGGGTTAATCGCGGTAATAACTCAGCTGAGAATGCGCTTTATTCCGGCACTCTTGGGGCGGCGCTAGAAGGCGCGCTACAAGGCGTGCGCTCGGTTGCCTTGTCGCAATACCTTGGCCCCAAAAATCGCGATTTGGAAAATCCCTTTGAGGCCAGCGCCGCGCATGGGGCAGACCTGATCGTAAAGCTTTGTCAGCAAACGGTTCCTTCTGGTGAAGATTATCCTCTTTTTTACAATGTGAATTTCCCACCACTTCCCGCTTTGGATGTGCGAGGGGTCAAAGTGACCCCGCAAGGCCGACGCCAGAACAGTAAATTTAGCGTATCCTCCTATACTTCAGCTTCAAAACGTCAATTTCTATTTGCACAGATCGGCGATCAGCAGGTGCCCACAGCCCCGGGCGCCGACGCGGCCGAAAATTTAGAAGGCTATATCACCGTGACACCGATGCGTGCAGATTTGACTGACTATAGTGCGCTTGATGCCTTAAGGATCATCGAATGAGTTCAGAAGCTGAACGCAAAATGCAGTTTCTGTTTGCGCTGCGTTCAAAAGGTGTGACCGATACCCGCGTATTATCCGCCATGGAAAAAATCGACCGTGGGCTTTTTGTACGCGGACTTTTTGCCGAGCGAGCCTACGAAGATATGCCCCTACCCATCGCCTGCGGTCAAACCATATCGCAACCCTCTGTGGTTGGCTTGATGACTCAAGCGCTTGATTTGAGTCCTCGCCATAAAGTTCTTGAAGTGGGCACAGGGTCTGGGTATCAGGCCGCCGTCCTTAGTCACCTGGCGCGGCGCGTCTATACTGTCGAGCGGCATAAAACACTTGTTAGTGAAGCGAAATCCCTCTTTGAGGCATTGGACTATAGCAATATTATTCCAATTTTATCCGATGGCAGCCGAGGCTTGCCAGACCAAGCGCCCTTTGACCGGATCATAGTAACTGCCGCAGCAGAAGATCCGCCAAGCCCGCTACTGGCACAATTAAAAGAGGGCGGGATAATGGTGGTTCCCGTGGGTCAATCAGATACTGTTCAAAACCTTATTCGTGTGACCCGCACCGAAGATGGATATCATTATGATGATTTAAGAGCGGTGCGTTTTGTACCGCTTGTTGAAGGTTTAGGTAAAGATAGTTAAGTTTTGTAAAAATGCTCGCACGATTGGGGCAAAAGCGATATAAAACTATATGCTTACTAAAGGAGTGTGAATATGTCCGTTGGTTATTTTAGGCGCACAGGTCTTATTCTAACCTCGGGCTGTTTTCTGGCGGCCTGCGATCCATCGCAACTTGATCTTGATCTTCGAAATAACGAATATAACACCTCTTCTGCGGCGCAAGAAATTGCAGCCAAGAGGCCAAAACCGGATAACAGAGGGATAATAACCTATCCAAACTATCAAGTGGCCATTGCCCGCTTTGGTGATACCATGACAAGCTTGGCAGAGCGGATCGGATTTGATCCCAAGGCTCTCGCACGGTTTAACGGCTTTAGAACTGGCGACCGCCTGCGCGCAGGTGAAGTGATTGCGTTGCCCACACCCGTGGCCAGCAGTGAACCATCCACAAGCGCTGATGGAAGTGAAATCGATGTTGCAGAGCTTGCCCAAAGCGCCCTTAATCAAGCAGATCAAGGCATAAAGCCTGTGACTAAGCCACGTGCCAAACCGCTGGCGGAACCAATCCGGCATAAAGTGCGCCGCGGCGAAACCGCTTTTACCATTTCACGGCTCTATAATGTATCGGTGCGATCCCTTGCAGATTGGAATGCGCTGGACAGTAATTTCACCATCCGTGAAGGCCAATATCTTTTGGTTCCAGCCACTTTGAACAATGTCGGTGCGCGGCCGGATCCGGTATCAGAACCCGGAGCTGTTAGCGCAACTCCTTCGCCGCCCAGCGCTGCAGAGCCAATGCCGGAAACAGAGGTAGAACCCCCAGAAACAACCCAAACCGAGCCGACGCAGACCGCAAGTGGCGGCCGCCTTGCCTATCCTGTCAAAGGCAAAATTATTCGCGAATATGTAAAGGGTAAAACCGATGGCATTGATTTAAGCGCCCCGGTTGGCAGCACCGTTGTAGCCGCTGAAAGTGGCACTGTTGCTGCCATTACAGCGGACGCCGATCAGGTGCCTATTTTAGTGCTGAAACATGCGGATAATCTGCTGACGGTTTACGCCAATATTGGCAATATATCGGTCGAAAAAGGCCAAGGGGTTGCGCGGGGTCAAGGCATTGGCAAAATTCGCAAAGGCAATCCCAGTTATCTACATTTCGAAGTGCGCAAAGGCTTTGAAAGTGTCGATCCGATGGATTATTTGAATTAGAGACTGCCCAAATTGCACCACTGCATTACAGCCGCGATACCGCCGTAATACCGACACCCGTTTTGTTGTAAGCTGGTTTAATTCACCTGCACGCCCGAGCGTCCGGCAAGATCAATGAAAAACTGCCATGCCACCCGGCCTGAGCGCGCACCGCGTGTTGCTTGCCATTCTATCGCTTCCGCCCGCATTTTCTCTGGCTCTGGGGTTAGCCCGTAAGCCGCGCAATAGCCGTTTATCATCTCTAGATATTCATCTTGGGAACAGGGATGAAACCCAAGCCACAATCCAAACCGATCCGACAGAGAAACCTTTTCCTCGACCGCTTCAGAGGGGTTGATGGCACTGGAGCGTTCATTTTCAATCATATCGCGCGGCATCAGGTGACGGCGATTTGACGTCGCATAAAATAAAACATTTTCCGGACGCCCTTCGATACCGCCATCCAGCACTGCCTTTAAGGATTTGTAATGCTGGTCATCATGGCTAAAACTAAGATCATCACAAAATAACAAAAACCGGTGTGGTGACGGGCGCAGGATATTCAGCAAGCGGCCAACACTGGGTAGGTCTTCGCGCTGCAGCTCAACTATTTTTAACGCCAGCCCCTTATTTAGAACAGCAGCATGAACCGCTTTGACCAATGACGATTTACCCATGCCCCTTGCGCCCCAGAGCAGTGCATTATTGGCGGCAAATCCTTGGGCGAATTGGAGCGTGTTTTGCAGCAGCGTATCGCGCGCGCGCTCAATGCCAACCAAGAGCGATAAGTCCACGCGAGAGACGTCAGAAACGGGATGCAGCGCGTCGGGCGCAACATGCCATACGTAGGCCGCAGAGGCTTCAAAATCCGGCGCTTGCAGCGGCGCAGGAGCGATACGCTCAAGTGCGTCGGCAATCCGCTCCATCGGATCAGCCATTTTTTTCATCTATTTGGCTGTCTAAATCGGCCTCATCCGCTGCGGCCTCGTCATCCTCGTCATCGTAATACCCTTCGGCGCGCAATTTTGCTTCACGCTTTTTTTCCACCCGGGACACTAGAAAGATGGAAACTTCGTAAAGGCCATAAACCACCACAAAAAGAATAACTTGTGTGATAACATCCGGAGGTGTCACCAGAGCAGCAAGAACCAGTATCGCCACAACTGCATATTTACGAACATTGCCCAGGCCTTCCGCGCTGACCAAACCGGCTTTGCCCATAAGGGTCAGCAGGACCGGCAATTGGAAACACATGCCAAAGGCAACAATGAATTTAATTGTAAGGCTTAGATATTCCTGCGCCGAGCCCTGAAATGCGATGCCCGCGGTCGCATTTTCGGACATCTCTTCGCTCAGGATACTTCCAGACTGTTGAAATCCTAGGAAAAAATCAAATGCCAACGGGGTGACCACGTAAAACGCAAAGGTGGCCCCAAGGAAAAACATAAAAGGCGACGCTAGCAAAAATGGCAAAAACGCCCCTTTTTCAGATCTATAAAGCCCGGGGGCAATAAAGCGCCACATCTGATAGCTGATCACAGGAAAGGACAGCATCAGCCCCCCCATAAGCGAAATTGAAATGGCAACAAAAAACCCTTCTTGCAGCTTGATCAGGATTAATCCGCAATCTTCATGCCCGCGGACAGCCATCGCGGAACAAAGCGGTTGGGTCAGAAAATCAAAAATCGGGTTCCACACGGTGAAACAAATGATCATGCCAACAATGAAGGCTAGAACAGAGTTGATCAACCGTTGTCGTAATTCCGCCAGATGCTCAATCAAAGGGGCTGAGCTATCCTCAATATCGTTATCTTCACTCATGCCTTATCCTTGGACGTGGGTTTTGAAGCCGATTTCTTACTGGCAGATTTTGTGTTAGATTTTTGAGCAGGCGCTTTAACCGTTGCTGGTTTGGCCGCAGCTTTTTTTGCAGCAGGTTTTTTGGCTGCTGTTTTCTTTGCCACTGCTTTTGGCTTTTTCTCGGTGGATTTTTGCTCTTTTGCCTTTGCCGCTTCTTGGCGTTCTTCTTGTTTTTTAGCAGCGGTCTTTTTGGCGACTTCAACTTTTTTCTGACGGTCAGCTGCTAATTTTCCGGTTTCACTTTCCGGGTCGTACTTTGTCAGATCGCTGGCGGCTTTTCGCACGCTGTCCAGTCCGGTTTGAACCGGTTGACTGGCCGCTTTAAGTGTCTTGCTTAGATCTTTTACACCTGTGCCGTCTGCGGCATCATTCATAGCACGCGTGAACTCTCTTGCCATGCCGCGTGCTTTGCCAACGAATTGCCCCACTTTTCGAAATAGCATCGGCAATTCTTTCGGACCAACCACAATAAGGGCCACTATCCCGATCAGAAGTAGCTCGGTCAAGCCAAGGTCAAACATCTATCAGACCTTGTCTTTGTCGGTTTCCGGTGTGACGTCCTTTGGCTCTGCCGCCATTTCATTTTCAAGTTCTTTAGAGCTGTCATCGACGCCTTTCTTAAATGCCGTGATGCCCTTGCCAACCTCGCCCATCAAAGAACTGATTTTGCCGCGACCGAACAAAACCAATACCACAACGGCGATCAATAAAAGACCCGGAAGGCCTATGTTATTTAGCATTCTCTTCTCCTGACACTAAAAGCTTTCGCTCAATTTTTGTGTTTATATAATCTATGTATGGCTTTCAGGCCCATGATTAAAGCATCAAATCGATTTCACCATCAAATTTTACCAGTTTTCGGGGCGAATGCTTGAAAGCTTGGAGCCTTTTGAAGTTCTTAAATTAAACAAACTTGCTTATAGCCCAGTACTTTTAATATTTATTGATCACAAAAGCAGACGAATTTTTCAAAACTGCGCAATGTCTTTTAAGAGGGAAAAACAAAACATCTATCGCGCGGAATTGTCAGCCAAAGCGGTTGCCCCGATTTGGGCAAAAATACATTGGGAACCGTTGCTTTTATCAACGAGCCGTCAAATTCCATACGAAACTCTACCAAGCTTTCATTGCCTAGAAACCGAGCTCTTTCAACAATCCCGAGTGCAGCAACCCCTTGGGAAGGTGTTGGATTAGGGCCTTTGCCTTTGCGGTCAAAATCAATCCGAACATGCTGCGGCCGAAAGACAATATCCACCCAAGTTCCATCCCCCAACCCGGGGGCCAAGAACTGCCCAAAAGGGGTATTGGCCAAAGCGCCGCTGACCTGACTTTTAATAATGTTGGCATCGGAAAAAAAGGCAAGAGCGGCTTGGTCGGATGGGGCGTTATAGATGTTGTAGGGTGCGCCACTTTGAACAATGCGTCCATCGCGCATTAATGCAATTTCATCCGCCATCCGCATGGCTTCCTCGGGCTCATGAGTCACCAGTAAAACTGCGGTTTGATCAGCTTTTAAAATCGCCAAGGTTTCATCTCGGATACCATCGCGTAGCCGGTTATCGAGCCCCGAGAATGGCTCATCCATTAACATTATTCTTGGCTTTGGCGCCATCGCGCGCGCCAGTGCAACCCGCTGCTGTTCGCCGCCAGAGAGCGCATGAGGGTATTGGTCGATGAAGCGGCTCAATCCCACCCGAACGAGCAATTCTTCCACCGCCACGCGCTTTTCGAGACGCGAACCAGTGAGAGCAAAGCCAACATTATCTGCCACGCTTAAGTGCGGAAAAAGGGCAAAATCTTGGAACATTAGCCCAACAGAGCGCTGCTCAGGAGGCAAATCAATATTGCTCCCACTGATCAATTTTCCATCTATATAAATTTCACCAGCATCTTGCCGGTCAACACCCGCAATCATCCGAAGGGTGGTTGATTTTCCACACCCGGAAGGCCCAAGCAAACAGGTTACCTGTCCAGGAACAATACGCAAAGAAACGTCATCAACAACCGTCTGTGGCCCGAAATGGCGACAGAGGTTCTTAATCTCAAGCCGTGCAACAGGATCAGATTCCAACAGTTACAGCTCCTTTGTCATGCTCGCGTATAGCTATAATCGACAATACCAGTCAGGTATCAGCCCATTGTCAAAGGCGCAACCATCGAAAACCAGACTTCAAAAGCCCGTAGCCGGTTATGTTTATACCGCCAAATCTCTCCTTTGCAGATACAGAATGACGTAGAAATCCGGCTATATGGTTGAGTTAAACGCACCGCCATCAAGCGAAATATTCTGCCCAATGATAAAGCAGGCTTGCTGTGAACATAAAAATGCACAGGCGGCCCCAAAATCGCTAGCCTCTCCATATATTCCGACAGGGATGGATGCGGCGCGCTCAGCAGCGGCCTCTTCAATGGTGATGTTTTTTGCGTCTGCCACAGCTTTATTTAATGCGGTAATCCGGTCAGTGGCGTGAATGCCCGGTAATAGGTTATTGATCGTCACGCCATTTCCAGCAACCTGACGGGCAGTTCCAGCTACATATCCTGTCAAACCAGCCCTTGCCGTATTGGAAAGGCCTAAAACAGCTATTGGCGATTTTACCGACTGTGAGGTGATATTTACTATGCGGCCCCAACCTCGATCTATCATTGAAGGCAACAATGTTTTCATTAGGGCGATTGGGGTCAGCATATTGGCATCAATCGCAGCAATGAAATCATCACGGTCCCAGTCAGACCATATACCCGGGGGCGGCCCACCTGCATTGTTAACCAAAATATCCGGCGTGCCGGCCACTGCCAAAACCTTTTCGCGGCCTTCTTCTATGGTGATATCACATGCAACTGTTTCGACATTTACATTATACCGGTTGCGAATATCTTCTGCTGTTTGTTCCAAAACATCTGCACCGCGCGCATTTAGAACCAAATCAACACCAGCCTCTGCCAAGGCGACAGCACAGCCGCGCCCCAAGCCTTTACTGGACGCACAGACCAAAGCTTTTTTTCCGGAAATTCCCAGATCCATTTCTATCTCCTGTTATGTTTCGGCTGACTATGGCAAATGAACCACAAAATTCAACAACAAATGAACTGTTTTAAGTAAGCCCGAAAAACGCCAATCCTTTGCTATGATTTTGCCACAGATTTTTGAAACTTACGTCGCAGTCAAAGTAAACGTGTTCGTAACACTAACTTATCTATGCTACACAGAAAGCTAATCAAGGCCATGATTTGTACCTAACCACATTTCCTCAACCAGAGCAAAATTCAAAAATGCAATTCCTTTCGGTCTATAATGCAGCTGATATTCACATTGTCGATGGCGTCAATCTTGGGGATACCTTGTCATTTGCGGACGATCTAATTTTGGATGATGCCTATATGTTGTCCCCACATGCTGCTCTGCATCAACTTTCCATCATATTGTCCGATGGTGGGTTGCAAATAAGCGAGCACGGCGAAACAGGGGTTGCCGCCAACCAGTTATTTGTAGACTGCTGTTTAACCCTCATGTCACAAACGGGCCAGACTGTTGAAGCAATAGTCTTGGTTGAGGTCAATTCTGAAGATTTGGCAGTTTCAATTTATCTGCTGCCGCTTGCTTCATTCCAACACAAGACCAAATATTCTCTTATAAAGATTGATCCTGAAACTGCTGAGATGAAACTAGCTCATTTGGCTTATGTTTCCTTTGCCAAAGGCACGCGGCTTACCTTGCCCACAGGTGAGATGAAACCCATCGAAAACCTAAAGGTGGGGGATCAATTGCTCACACGAGATGCAGGCATTCAAAAAATACGGTGGATCGGCCATAGCACAGTGCGCGCGACAGGCGCACAAGCCCCTATCCTAATCAAAGCTGGTGTGTTGCAAAACGAAAATGATTTGGTGCTTAGTTCAGATCATAGGCTTTATGTTTATCAACAGGATGATCTATTAAGCAATGAGCGAGCAGAGGCATTGGTGCGGGTGCGGCATTTGCTTGACGGAAAAAACGTCGTTTGGCTTGATATTGGGTATATTGATTACTACCAAATTTTGTTTGATGAGCACCAAATAATTTATGCCGAGGGCATTGCTGCCGAAAGCCTGTTATTTGATCGCCGCACGCAGCCATCGTTGCAAGTTGATGCCGTTGAAGGGTTAAGCTTGCAAAAGACAATCTACGGCACCGATATGGAAATTCCCGAACCAACCCAAGATGGTAATGGTGTTCTTAGCTCGCTACAAAAAGCGCTGCGCCGCAAATAGATCATTTTGTTCCACCCAAAATTTAATATTGAATTTTGCGCGGCCACCGTACTCCTGACGATGTCTTGCCAAGCCCGATCCCTCGCCCTATACGAGCAAATATGTTAGACAATTCTTCAAATCGCCCCGCACTGCCGCCTGAAATTGCCCGCCGCAGGACCTTTGCGATCATCTCGCATCCAGATGCGGGCAAAACGACTTTGACCGAAAAATTTCTTTTATTTGGCGGCGCAATTCAGATGGCTGGCCAAGTGCGCGCCAAAGGCGAATCCCGGCGCACCCGTTCAGATTTTATGCAAATGGAAAAAGACCGTGGGATTTCTGTTTCCGCATCGGCCATGTCCTTTGATTTCAAAGCCTACAGATTTAACCTGGTTGATACCCCTGGCCACAGTGATTTTTCCGAAGATACCTATCGCACACTGACCGCAGTGGATGCCGCCGTTATGGTGATAGACGGGGCCAAGGGTGTTGAAAGCCAAACCCAGAAACTATTTGAAGTTTGCCGTCTGCGTGATTTGCCAATCCTTACATTCTGTAACAAAATGGACCGCGAGAGCCGCGAAATTTTTGATATAATTGATGAAATCCAAGAAAACCTGGCCATTGACGTCACCCCAGCCAGTTGGCCAATCGGTGTTGGGCACGATTTCATGGGGTGTTATGACATGCTCAATGACCGGCTTGAGTTGATGGACCGCGCTGACCGGAACAAGGTTGCGGACAGCATTGAAATAAACGGGCTTGATGATCCCAAGCTTGCCGAACACATCCCTGCGCATCTTTTGGAAAAACTGATTGAAGAGGTGGAAATGGCCCGGGCATTGCTGCCCGAGCTTAATCCCCAAGCGCTTTTAGAGGGCACAATGACCCCGATCTGGTTTGGCTCTGCAATCAACTCTTTTGGCGTCAAAGAACTGATGGAAGGCATCGCAAGCTTTGGGCCGCAACCGCAAGTTCAAACCGCCAGCCCACGCGAAATACTGCCCGAAGAAACCAAAGTGTCCGGATTTGTTTTTAAAGTGCAGGCCAATATGGACCCCAAGCACCGCGACCGGGTGGCCTTTGTCCGGATGGCATCAGGACATTTTAAACGCGGCATGAAGCTAACCCATGTGCGTACAAAAAAACCAATGGCCATTTCCAACCCTGTGCTGTTTCTTGCCTCGGACCGCGAATTGGCGGAAGAGGCTTGGGCCGGCGATATCATCGGCATTCCCAACCATGGGCAATTGCGCATCGGCGATACCCTGACCGAAGGCGAAGCCCTGCGGGTTTCGGGCATCCCCTCTTTTGCACCTGAATTGCTTCAAAGCTGCCGTGCAGGGGATCCGATGAAAGCAAAGCATCTGGAAAAAGCCTTGATGCAATTTGCCGAGGAAGGTGCGGCAAAAGTTTTTAAGCCCAGCTTCGGCTCCGGATTTATTGTTGGGGTTGTGGGCGCACTGCAATTCGAAGTTTTGGCCAGCCGCATTGAGTTAGAATATGGTCTGCCAGTACGTTTTGAAACCAGCCAGTTTACCTCTGCTCGCTGGGTGAACGGTGAAAAACTTGCTGTTGATAAATTTTCCACGGCAAATAAGCAACATATCGCAACAGACCATGATGGCGATCCGGTTTACCTTACGCGCTTGCAGTGGGATATTGACCGCATAGAGCGTGATTTTCCGGATATTGAGCTCTCCGCAACCAAAGAGATGATGGTTTAAAGGCCCTTTATATCAACGGATCACCTCAGCTCTTCCGCTTTGGAACCTATTAGCAGGCTTTTCGGTTCCGCTTTTTACTTCAGAAAACAGCAAAATGGTGCAGGCAGGCGCATTCTTGGCTACTTTTTTGAAAATATACCTTTTGAAGCAGCCTGCAAACACCCCAGTTTGACCACTGGCATTGACCTGAAGCACTCTTTTCGAGTAGGAAGAGCGCGTTGTCTCTATCAGCAATCAATTGCGGGGCCATACGGGCCTGAGGCAACTAGGATGGAACGGGCCCGATGCGTCCGTTAGACACGGATACAGATGGCTAAATTTTCAGACCTGAACTTGAATGCAAAGATTCTAAAAGCAATTGACGAGGCCGGATATGAAACGCCGACCCCGATCCAAGATGGCGCAATACCAGCGGCGCTAGAAGGCAAAGACGTACTGGGCATTGCGCAGACCGGCACCGGAAAAACCGCAAGCTTTACGCTGCCGATGATCCATCTTTTGGCCCGAGGCCGCGCGCGAGCACGGATGCCACGCTCTTTGGTTTTATGCCCCACCCGCGAACTGGCCGCACAAGTGGCCGAGAATTTTGACACCTACAGCAAACACCTAAAGCTGACCAAAGCTTTGCTCATCGGCGGGGTTAGCTTTAAAGAGCAAGACATTCTCATCGACAAAGGTGTAGATGTTCTGATTGCAACGCCCGGACGGTTACTGGACCACTTTGAACGTGGAAAATTGCTGCTAACGGGCGTTCAGGTCATGGTGGTAGATGAAGCAGACCGGATGCTTGATATGGGTTTCATCCCAGATATCGAGCGTATTTTCGGACTGACCCCGTTTACCCGCCAAACGCTTTTCTTTAGCGCCACAATGGCGCCTGAAATCGAGCGTATCACAAATACCTTTCTGTCTGCGCCAACGCGGGTAGAAGTGGCGCGGCAAGCCACCGCCTCAGAAACCATCGAACAAGCGGTGGTGATGTTTAAAGCTTCGCGCCGCGAGCGTGAAGGCAGCGAAAAAAGGGCTGTTTTACGGGCCCTGATTGAGAGTGAAGGCCCCAAATGCACCAACGCGATTGTATTTTGCAATCGCAAAACAGATGTGGATATCTGCGCCAAATCGCTTAAAAAATACGGCTATGATGCAGAGCCAATCCATGGTGATCTTGATCAGAGCCAGCGCACTAGAACACTTGACGGCTTTCGCGAAGGCAATATACGAATTCTGGTTGCTTCAGATGTGGCTGCACGCGGTCTTGATGTGCCATCGGTGAGCCATGTGTTTAATTTTGATGTACCCAGTCACGCCGAGGACTATGTCCATAGGATCGGCCGAACGGGCCGGGCGGGGCGTGATGGTAAAGCCATGATGATCTGCGCGAAGCGCGACGAGAAAAACTTTGATGCTATCGAGAAGCTCATTCAAAAAGAAATACCGCGGATAGAAAACCCTAATGCTCAGCCTGATGGGGCGCAAACGCATTCCAAACCCCGCCGGTCTAAGGCAGACTCTGAGGCTGAAAAGCCAAAAAGAACGTCCGAAAAAGCAGTTCCGCAAAATGAGACCACCGAAAAGGCTCCAGTGGAGACAAAAGACCGCAACCGCAGCCGTAGAAACCAGTCCCATTCAGCCCTAGGAATGGGCGATCACATGCCAAGCTTTATCGCATTGAGCTTTGAAGAGCGGCGGACAAATTAATTTTATGCCACCGGCGCATTCCTTTAGGCCTAGTACATCAATAGCGTGTTCGCTTACATCAATCGACTGACGATCACTGTTACTTCGGGTTTTTTACCAATTTCCGCAAAACATGTTTGCCGCGCTATGCGCTTCATTTCTTTTTCCAACGCCTCATCATCTGCTTTGGTTTTTCTACCCGCACGGCCAAGATACTGACTAATGTCTTCTTCCAGTGCATCAACCAAAGGCGCTGCAGATACCCCTATTTCCGCCAGCCCACTGATCTCTGCCCATGGCTCTCCTAGCATTTCATAGTCTTCATCCAAGATAACATTGACCACAACATGACCGTTTAATGCCATTCGAATGCGATTTCGCACCACACCGTCAAGCGCGCCAACCTGAACCGAACCGTCCAAATAGGATCGTCCAGTTTCAATATACTCGGCAACCTTTGGGGCGTTGCCCGATAAATCAAGCATCATTCCATTGACGCAGATAACCGAACTGATGCCACTTTGCTTTGCGAGTTTACTGTGCTCGCGCAAATGGCGATGCTCTCCATGCATTGGAATAATCATCTGCGGCTGCACAAGAGAATGGATTTTCTGCAAATCTGGCCGGTTGGCATGACCTGAGACATGATAAAGACCGGAATCATCATCAACCACATCAACGCCCATTTCAGAAAACTGGTTGATTATCCGGATAACGCCGCGCTCGTTGCCGGGAATTGTTTTGGACGAAAAAAGGAAAAGATCGCCTTCTTTAAGCTTGATGCCCTGAAATTTTCCATTGGCAAGCTGGGCACTAGCCGCACGGCGTTCGCCCTGACTGCCGGTGACCAAAAGCATTAGGTCCTGGCGGGGGATCTGCTGTGCATCTTCACTGCTGACAACCGTTGGAAAATCCGTAAGAACCCCGGTTTCAAGGGCCGCTTCTATCATACGGCGCATGGCCCGCCCCATTAGGCAGATCGAGCGGCCAGCGCGCACGCCCGCGTCGGCAAGGGTTTTAACCCGCGCAACATTGCTGGCAAAGGTTGTCGCAACCACCATGTTTGGCGCGTTTGAGATCAGCTCTTCGATGTCTTGGGCCAGACTGGCCTCGGATCGGCCTTCATGGGTTGAGAATACATTTGTACTATCGCAAATAAGCGCTTTCACACCGCTCTTTGCAACCTCGCCCCACAGCTCTGCATCAAATGGCTCGCCCACCACAGGTGTTTCATCAAGCTTAAAATCCCCGCTGTGGATCAACCTGCCTTCGGGCGTGTCAATCACCAAAGCACTGCTTTCGGGGATCGAATGGGATATGGGCAAAAATCCCACCTCAAACGGTCCCGCTTGAATGGTGTCAGGCCATTTTGTTGCGGTCGTAATGGCTTTTTCGGAATGTCCAAACTCGTCCATTTTCCGCCGCGCTATATTGGCGGTAAACGCACGCGCATAGACCGGCGCACCCAGATCGTTCCAAAGATGACCGAGCGCCCCAACATGGTCTTCATGGGCATGGGTGATAAATATCGCTTCAATCTGGTTGCGGCGTTCTTTTAACCACGTAATATCGGGTAAAATCAAATCAACACCGGGGGTGCCATCCATATCTGGAAAGGTCACTCCGAGGTCAACGACAATAAGCCGCTCTTGGCCAGCAGGCCCATATCCGTAAACATAGGCATTCATGCCAATTTCGCCGGCTCCGCCAAGCGGCAGATAAATCAGACGATCACTGCTCATATATATATTTATCCTTTGTTATATTTGTGGATCACTGTCAGCCCATAGCTGGTCAGGTCATCCTCAATGAAATCAAACAAACCACTAACCTGTGCAAAAAGCGGTGCCAGCCCGCCCGTTCCAATCACAACCAATGGTTTTCCATATTCATCTCTGATACGGTTAACCAACCCTTGGATTAGGCCGGTGTAGCCCCAGAAAACACCCGACTGGATACAGGCGATGGTATTGGTACCGATCACTTTTTCAGGCTGGGTAATATCCACATGCGGCAAAGCAGCTGTGCCAAGATGCAATGCCTCAAGACTTAAGTTCACACCGGGGGCAATAATACCGCCTATATAAGCGCCATCTTCCGCCACCATATCAAAATTGGTCGCGGTGCCAAAATCGACAACCACACAATTTCCACCGTGGCGATCAAAGGCGCCAGCAACATTGGCCAAGCGATCCGGACCTATTTTTGTGCCCGGATCAACGCGCGGTGCCACTGGCAATTTGCACTCTGGCTTGCCCACCACCAAAGGTCTGCAATTAAAATAACGGTCGCATAGAACCCTTAGATTAAAAACGACTTTGGGAACCGATGAGGCCACAACCACTTCGGATATATCTGCGTCTAGGTTTTGAGCCTTCATCAACGTTGTTAGCCAGACAAAATATTGATCTGCAGTACGCTGATGCTCTGTGACAGTGCGCCAAGTGGCAATAAACTTATCCCCATCCCAGATTGAAAAAATGGTATTGGTGTTGCCGCAATCAATGGTCAGTAACATCTTTTTTCCCTTAAAAGAACACATCGGCTGCCGCAATGGCCTGTTTGCCCTCAGCGGTGTTTAGGATCAAATGCCCTGTATCGTCGATGGTGTCAAATATTCCGCTGACTTCGGCCTGACCGCTGCGGGCTGTAATCACCTCGCCCAAACGGGCAGCGCGGGCAAGCCATGCGCGGCGAATAGAATCAAAACCAAAGGTGGAAAACTGCTCTTCGCAGGCAGCGTATGACGCAGCTAGAAACTCTAAAAATTCTTCTGCTGTCACAGTGGTGCCTGTCGCGCCCTGCAGCGAGACGGGCGGCACAGAACCCGTGGCAAGCTCGGATAGAGGCGGCGCCTCGACAAGGTTGACCCCTATCCCGATCGCCAAGGCCGAACGGCCCGCGGAAAGTGGTACAGTTTCAAGCAATATACCGGCCAGCTTGGCGCCATTGAGCAGCACATCATTGGGCCACTTTAGTGAAAAGGCCTCGGCCCGGCCTGTGAGTGTGACCAAAGCGTCAAATAATGCGACAGCCGCTACAAATGAGCGTAAAACACGGGTTTGGAGCGGATCAGTTGGAAATAAAACAAGCGTCGCCGCAAAATTGCCCTGTGGGTCAGCCCATTGGCGGCCACCGCGGCCGCGGCCAGCGGTCTGTTTCAGTCCCAAAATCCACGTTGGTGATGATAAAGAGCCCGCAATGCGCGCAGCCTCTGCATTGGTGCTGTCTACCGTTTCCAGCACATGTTTGTTATATCCGTTTGGAAAACTAGCGGACAAGTGTTGCGGCTGCGGCTTCTGCAGCCCCTTCGATGCCAAACAAGTTTGCAATGCCGACCACCATGATCAAGGCAGATACAAATAAAACCGTTTGCAAAACCGGCGCTCTTGTCCGATCCAAATTATCATCCTGATCATCGCCAAAATACATATAAAAGACTATTCTAAGATAATAAAACGCCCCTATAACCGAGGCTATAACTCCGGCCAGCGCCAACCATGCAAGACCAGCATCATAAGCTGCTCTTAAAACATATAGCTTGCCGAAAAAGCCAACCATGGGTGGAACCCCGGCAAGGCTAAAGAGCAATACCAACATTGCAATGGCCCGCCCCGGATGTGCGCGTGACAACATATGCAGAGCGGAAATATTTGTCACCGGTTGGCCATCTTTTTCCATCAGCAAGATAAACGCAAAGGTTCCAATGCTCATGGTTACATAAATAGCCATATAAATAAGCAAGGCTTGAATGCCAAAAGCTGTACCTGCCGCCAGCCCCATCAAAGCATAGCCCATATGGGCAATGGATGAATAGGCCATCAGCCGCTTGATATTGGTTTGGCCAATCGCGGCGATAGAGCCCAGAAACATGGATAGCAAGGACAGCAACGCGATGATTTGTTGCCAATCAGCCGTGATGCCGCCAAAAGCATCATGCATAACCCGAGCGAAAAGCCCGACGGCCGCCACTTTTGGCGCTGTTGCAAAGAATGCGGTGATCGGCGTCGGCGCGCCCTCATAGACGTCCGGAGTCCACATGTGGAAAGGCACAGCCGACACTTTAAAGGCAAGCCCTGCACTAATCATAACCAAGCCGAGCAATAGACCAAGCGACGCATGATGATCCCCGGCCGCAGTAATAATACCAGAAAACAGGGTCGTGCCGGAATACCCATAGCACAGCGACGCACCATAAAGCAGCAACCCCGAAGACAGAGCCCCAAGAACAAAGTACTTAAGTCCGGCTTCAGTTGATTTCACGCTGTCACGGCGCAAGGATGCAATCACATAAAGCGATAGAGACTGCAGTTCTAGCCCCATATAAAGCGACATTAAATCACCCGCCGACACCATCATCATCATACCGACCACGGCAAGAGCGATCAGCAATGGGTATTCAAAGCGTAGCAGGTTACGTCGAAGCATATAATCTTGGCTCATGACCAAGACGACGGCTGCGGAAATCAGGATTATAATTTTGGAAAACCGTGCAAACCCGTCATCAACAAACATCCCACCAAAGGCGGTTTGGCTTGGCCCGGTTGAGCCTGCAATCCAAAAAGCCAAGAGCGCGAATAATCCGGCCGTCAGCCAGACGAGTAAGGGGGCAAGTTTGTCTTTTCCAGAATAAACCGCAGCAACCAGAGCCAGCATCGCATAGAGCGAAAGGATAACCTCTGGCAGGATGATATTCAGATCAGCTTGGATCATTTGCCTTGTTCTCCTAATTAATGCGAGGCGGCAATTTGGGTGCCGCGACCGGCATCCAGTAATGCGGTTTGATAGTTCGAGACCAGCGCTTCTACCGAAGGCCCGATCAGGTCTAAGACCAGAGCAGGGTAAACCCCAAGCAGTATCGTCATGACCACAAGCGGAGCAAAGACGACCCGTTCGCGGAAACTCATATCCGTGATACTGCGCAAGCTCTCTTTAATCAGATCACCCATCACAACGCGGCGATATAGCCACAGCGCATAGGCTGCTGATAAGATGACGCCGGATGTTGCAAAGAGGGCGACCCAGGTGTTGACCTTGAAAATCCCGACCAGCGTTAAAAACTCGCCGACAAAACCAGAGGTGCCAGGCAGTCCCACATTGGCCATGGTGAACAGCATAAAGATCGCTGCATAGGCGGGCATCCGATTGACAAGACCACCATAGGCATCAATTTCGCGCGTATGCATCCGGTCATAAATCACACCGACACATAAGAACAGCGCGCCCGAGATAAACCCGTGGCTCAGCATTTGGAAAATAGCGCCGTCAATGCCCTGTTGATTGGCGGCAAAAATACCCATTGTGACATATCCCATGTGCGCAACCGAGGAATAGGCGATGAGCTTTTTCATATCTTCCTGCACCAATGCCACCAAAGAGGTATAGACAATAGCAATAGCCGAAAGCACAAAAACAAAGTTTGTCATCACCTCAGAGCCCACAGGAAACATCGGCAAACTAAAGCGCAAAAACCCATATCCGCCCATTTTCAACAGGATCGCAGCCAGCACAACAGAGCCAGCGGTGGGCGCCTGAACGTGTGCATCAGGCAGCCATGTGTGCACCGGCCACATGGGCATTTTTACCGCAAAGCTGGCAAAAAATGCCAGGAACATCAGGGTTTGCATTCCGCCCACAACATGAATGCCGAGCACATTCATATCTGCAAAATCAAATTGATGGATCATTAAGGATGGAATGTCCGTCGTTCCAGCTTGGGCAAACATTGCGATCATCGCAATCAACATCAAAACTGATCCCAAGAAAGTATAAAGGAAAAACTTGAACGACGCATAAACACGCTCAGAACCACCCCAGATACCGATAATAAGAAACATCGGAATGAGGCCAGCTTCGAAGAATAGATAAAACAGCACCAAATCCAAGGCCATAAAGACGCCAAGCATCAGCGTTTCGAGCAGCAAGAAGGCGATCATGTATTCCTTGACGCGGGTTTTAACACCCCAAGACGCCGCAATTACCAACGGCATCATAAACGTGGTCAGCATGACGAATAAAATGCTAATCCCGTCCACACCCATTTTGTATTGCAGACCAAGCAGCCATTCGGCCTCTTCCACCATCTGAAAGCCGGGATCAGCGGGGTTAAACTGGGCCAAAATGAGCAATGAGATCAAAAAGGTTGCACCGGTGGCAAAAAGCGCAAAGCGTTTTGCAACAAGCGCGGCTGCTTCGTCTTCACCACGGGCAAAAATAAGCAATATTACAGCGGAAAGAGCGGGAGCAAATGTAACGATTGAGAGCAGTAGAGTATCCATATCAGCTCCCGCCTCCGATAAAGCTCATCCAGGTAACAAGTACAACAATGCCGATGACCATCGCAAAAGCGTAAGTAAAGATATATCCGGACTGTGCCCGCCCTGCGAGACGGGTGAAAAACGGCACGATGCCCAGTGCAATCCCGTTGATTGTACCGTCAATGACACCGCCATCACCCCGACGCCATAGAAACCGCCCCAAGGCTTTTGCAGGGCGTATAAAGATCGCATCATAAATTTCGTCAAAGTACCATTTGTTCAGCAAAAACAGATAGAGCGGTCGATTATTCTCTGCCAAACGTGCCGGCATTTTGGGATCCCAGATATAAAACCAGAACGCGGTTATAAATCCAATCAGCATGGCGACAAAGGGGCTGACCTTGACCCACGTGGGTGCATGGTGTGCTTCGTCCATGACATGGTTACCTGGGCCCATAAAGATCGCACCTTCGGGCGCTGCTGCATGCAAGCCATCTGCCTCATGCTCTTTGCCGTGATGTCCGTCATCTGCATGGGTGTCGGTATCATGTGCCTTATCCACATGGGCCGTGCCATGATCTTCGGATGATTTTCCGTGATCCGCACCATGGCCGTCGTCATGGCCAGCTTCCGCGTGATGATCCGGAATTCCAAAGAACTTATTGACTTGTGAATGATCGCCGAAAAAACTTCCGTACCAGATCATACCGGAAAAGATAGCGCCAAGCGCCAACACACCAAGCGGGATCAACATAACCTTTGGGCTTTCATGCGCATGATCATGGGTATGCGCGTCACCGCGCGGCGTTCCGTAAAATGTCATAAACATCAGCCGCCAGCTGTAAAATGATGTAAACAGCGCCGCGATCACCAAAAGCCAGAAGGCACCGCCACCAGCCGTACCAGCCCATGCACTTTCAATCACTGCATCTTTGGACAAAAAGCCTGCAAAACCGATATGGGTTAGTGGAATGCCCACACCGGTGATGGCCAAAGTTCCGATCATCATGGCGGCAAACGTATACGGGATTTTTTTGCGCAGCCCACCATAGTTACGCATGTCTTGTTCATGGTGCATGGCGTGAATGACCGATCCTGCGCCCAAAAAAAGCATGGCCTTGAAGAAGGCATGCGTGAAAAGATGGAACATAGCGACCGAATAAACCCCAACACCCGCCGCCACAAACATATAGCCAAGCTGAGAGCAGGTTGAATAGGCAATCACTCGTTTGATGTCGTTTTGAACAAGCCCCACGGTGGCGGCAAAAAATGCGGTAAAGGCACCGACGATTGTCACGAAGCCAAGCGCTGCAGGCGCGTATTCCATCAAAGGAGACATGCGGCAGACCAAAAAGACCCCTGCAGTCACCATGGTTGCCGCGTGGATCAAAGCCGAAACCGGCGTTGGACCCTCCATCGCATCGGGCAGCCATGTGTGCAAAAACAGCTGTGCTGATTTCCCCATAGCGCCGATAAACAAAAGAAAAGCTAAAAGATTAGCTGCGTTCCAGTCTGTCCAAAGAAAATGGATCTGAGTTTTTGCCAACTGCGGCGCAGCTGCAAAAACATCATCCAGCTTGATGCTGTCAGTCAGATAAAAGAGCCCGAAAATACCAAGCGCGAACCCAAAGTCACCCACACGGTTAACCACAAACGCTTTGATCGCTGCAGCGTTGGCGCTGGGTTTGCGGTAGTAGAAACCAATCAGCAGGTATGAGGCTACGCCCACGCCCTCCCAACCAAAAAACATCTGCAACAGATTGTCAGAGGTTACCAGCATCAACATTGCAAAGGTGAAAAACGAAAGGTACGCAAAGAACCTTGGCTTATAGCTTTCACCGTCTTTCCACTGGGGATCATGATCCATGTAGCCAAAGCTATAAAGATGCACGAGCGCGGACACTGTTGTAACCACAATCAACATAATGGCTGTCATGCGGTCTAAACGGATCGACCAATCGGTACTTAACGCACCACTTTCGATCCAACGCAAAATTTCAATATGCTGTGTACCGGCTTCCAAAGTTAGAAAAACAATCCAGCTTAAAAAACAGGATAGAAAAAGCAGCCCTGTGGTCACCACCTGCGCGCCGGTTTCGCCAATAAACCGCCATCCAAAGCCGCCAATAAGCGCCCCGATGAGCGGAGCAAAGAGAATAATCTGTTCCATCTTTGCTACCCTTTCATCACATTGACGTCTTCAACCGCAATGGTGCCGCGGTTGCGGAAAAAGCTCACCAGAATAGCTAGGCCAATGGCCGCCTCTGCTGCTGCCACAGTCAAAACAAAAAGCGTAAAGACCTGTCCGACCAAATCACCAAGAAAACTGGAAAAGGCGACCAGATTGATGTTCACAGCCAGCAGCATAAGCTCAATGGACATCAACAGGATGATGACATTCTTCCGATTGAGGAAGATCCCAAAGATACCAATGACAAATAGCGTAGCCGCCACTGTCAGGTAATGTTCTAAACCAATCATAATTCCCTCGGTCTTCCTTGTCCTATGCGGTGCAGGCCTAGAGCCCCTGCCCCGGTTTGACGTCTTTTAGTTCCATTGCTGTCGCCGGATCGCGATACATTTGGGCCAGCACATCTTGGCGTTTGACATGCTTGCGGTGCCGAAGCGTCAACACAATTGCACCTACCATCGCCACCAAAAGGATCAGGCCAGCGAGTTGAAACAGCAAAAAGTAGCGATCATAGATTAATAGCCCCAAAGCGGCGGTATTGTGGGTATCCGCAGGCGCTATGGCCGCGCGGGCTGCTTCGGCGCCCTCAAATGCGGTCCAGTTTCCAAATGCCATTCCCAGTTGCATCAGCAAAACCACACCAATCAAAAGCCCAAGCGGCAGATAGCGCGCCATTTCCGCTTTGAGCTGGGCGAAATCCACGTCCAACATCATCACAACAAACAAAAATAGCACCGCAACGGCGCCCACATAGACAATCACCAGAAGCATCGCGACAAACTCTGCGCCCAGCAGCACAAAAAGACCTGCTGACGATAGAAATGACAGGATCAACCAAAGCACCGAGTGTACCGGATTGCGGCTGATAACGGTAAAAAGGCCGCCAACAATGACGCAAATAGCAAACAGATAGAAGGTAAAGCTCAAAACGCTCATGATTGATTGTCCTCTTTGTTTCCGCTCGCCGGAAATGATCGCGCAAAAGACCAAGCGGCACTGGCAGGGTCTTTTGAGCGATTAAAGCCTGATGCATTGCGCCGGCTTTTACCATTAGGGCAGGAAATATCTATCATCGGTAGGGCGCATCCATTTCAAGATTGCGGGCGATTTCGGATTCCCAGCGGTCGCCATTTTCCAAAAGCTTTTCTTTGTTATAAAAAAGCTCTTCACGGGTTTCGGTGGAAAACTCGAAGTTCGGGCCTTCGACAATGGCATCTACCGGACAGGCTTCCTGACAAAATCCGCAGTAAATGCACTTTGTCATGTCGATGTCATAGCGGGTCGTGCGCCGGCTGCCGTCATCGCGCGGCTCGGCATCAATAGTAATCGCCTGCGCCGGGCACACCGCTTCACACAGTTTGCACGCAATGCAGCGCTCTTCGCCGTTTGGATAGCGCCGCAACGCATGTTCGCCGCGAAATCGGGGGCTGAGAGGGCCTTTTTCATGCGGGTAGTTCAATGTGGCTTTGGGAGCAAAGAAATATTTCATTCCCAAGGCAAACCCTTTGATAAAGTCAGCCAACAGAAAATACTTGGCCGCACGCGTGTAATCAATCTGGCTCATATTATCCTCCTATCGCCCAACGGGCATAGGCACCGCCAAAGGCTTCGAATTTTGCTAAAAAGGCAACGATCACAACCCATGCGAGAGACATTGGCAAGAACACCTTCCACCCAAGGCGCATCAGTTGGTCGTACCGATAGCGCGGGGTGATTGCTTTGACCATGGCAAAGATAAAGAAGAAAAATGCCATCTTGCCAATCATCCACACCGGACCATCCGGCAGACCCGGGATTGGGGAAAGCCAACCGCCGAAAAAGAGCAATGCCGTCAAGGCACACATCAGCCACACGGCAATCAATTCGCCTGCCATAAAGAGCAAAAACGGGGTTGAGCTGTATTCAACCTGAAATCCGGCAACCAGCTCAGACTCGGCTTCTGGCAAGTCAAACGGAGGCCGGTTGGTTTCAGCCAATGCCGAAATGAAGAACAAAAATACCATTGGGAAATGCGGCAACCAATACCAGCTAAAGATCCCGTAATCGCCATCCTGGGCGCGCACAATATCACCAAAGTTCATTGATCCGGTCGATAGGATCACACCAATGATAATCAAGCCAATCGATACTTCGTATGAGATCATCTGTGCCGCCGAGCGCAAAGACCCCAAGAAAGGATACTTTGAGTTCGAGGCCCATCCCCCCATGATAACGCCGTAAACTTCCAGTGAAGAGACCGCAAAAACGTATAAAATAGCCACATTGATATTCGACAGCGCCCAGCCTTCGTTCAAGGGGACCACCGCCCAAGCAGCGATTGCCAAAAAGAAAGAGGCTAATGGCGCAAGGAAAAATACCGCTTTGTCAGACCCGGCAGGAACAATAATTTCCTTGAAAACAAGTTTGAGCATATCTGCGCCGCTTTGCAAAATACCCCATGCCCCGACGACATTTGGTCCACGCCGCATTTGCACGGCTGCCCAGACCTTTCGATCTGCGTAGATCAGGAAATAGGCTGAAAGCAGCAAGAATATCGCCATCAAAAGGCCTTGCGCCACGATGATTAAGCCAATTCCGGCCGGTGTTGTTAAAAACTCTGCCATCGGTCCTCACACCATAGGTATATTGTTTTCCACGCAGTCGGCCGCTGCGGCCTTTGCGTCGATGGTTTTAAATCCTCTCGGCATATCGTCCGAGATTGTATAGACTGCGTCCGCCGTCCATGTATCTGCGCTGCGATCAACGGTTGTCCTAACATGGCGGGCAAACCCAAAGCCTCGAATGAGCGTATATTGCGCCGCGGCGCATTTTGCATAGTCCTGCACCGCTTTAGGGTCTGCGCTATTTGCCAGTTGCACCTTGAACTGGACAAGGTCTGTTTGCAAAAGACGCGTCACAATCCCTTTGTATACTGGCGCGCCTGTGGGCGTATCAGAGCTGGCCAAAGTAGACGCTTGGCAAGCGGCGAGAAGTGCCGTCAATGCCAAGGCCACAAAGGCCGGGGATATCGCTGCAAGCTGCTGCATCACTCAGCCGCAACCTTTGTTGTCTGACGGGCTTTTTCGTTTGCCGCCAGCTCTGCCATGATGCTAGAGGCGCGCGCAATCGGATTGCTAAGGTAAAAGCTGCCGGTCACATTTGAAAACTCCGCTGTGCCCAGCTTGCCAGCTGTCACGGCTTTCCATGGGTTATCGGCAACCTGATCCACCTCTGCCAAATGCGGCACCTCAGCAATGAGTGCCTGCCGCAGCTGCGCAAGGCTGTCATATCCCAATGTTGCGCCCAACTCAGCCGATAAGGCACGTAGGATTGCCCAGTTTTCCTTCGCCTCGCCTGGTGCAAAACCGGCCCGAAGGGCGAGTTGTGGGCGGCCTTCTGTATTGACGAAAAGACCGGCTTCTTCTGTATAGGCTGCCGCAGGCAAGATAATGTCTGCCCGATGCGCGCCGCGGTCACCGTGGCTACCTTGGTAAATCACAAAAGGTCCATCTTTGATCTCAATTTCATCTGCCCCGAGATTGAATATAACCTCTGCAGTCTTCAGGGTTTTGGTAATGCCACCTTCTGACACAGCACCGATATCCATCGCACCAACCCGCGCAGCAGCGGTTTGCAGCACCATGAATTTGCTGTTAGAATTTTCCGCCAGCTTCATTGCGTGGCCAAGCACGGCCTTGCCATCCGCACCGGTTAAGGCAGATGCGCCGATAATTACTAGTGTATTTTTACCCTTGGCGGCCCCAATTGATTTTGAAGACAGGCTTTCCAGTGCCGCACGCCCGGTTCCAACATGTGCATAGTCATAGGTAAGATCGACAGGCTCACCAACCAACCCAACCATCGCCCCATTAATCCAGGCTTTGCGAATACGCGCATTTAGCACAGGCGCATCCACACGCGGGTTACAGCCAACCAATTGGATCATATCG
The DNA here is from genome assembly GCA_039640505.1 of Rhodobacteraceae bacterium Araon29. Classification (NCBI taxonomy): domain Bacteria; kingdom Pseudomonadati; phylum Pseudomonadota; class Alphaproteobacteria; order Rhodobacterales; family Paracoccaceae; species Rhodobacteraceae bacterium Araon29. Next base: position 2,504,839 of record CP046865.1, read on the forward strand.
GCGGTGTCGATATCTTCTATGGTTGCGGTGCCAACATAGGCAGACCGATTACCAGCTGGAAGCTTTGCTCCATCCGTGCGGCATTCTACTTCGCCGCCCAAACCGGTGATCAGCTGCTTCATCGCAAAGGCGGCCTCAACCGGCACCAGATCGCCAACAAGACCAGCAACTTTTCTGTCTTTCATCGCAGCAGCCGCAGCACGAAGCGCTTCATCCCAGTTTGCGGGTCGCAATTTGCCATTTTCGCGAATATAGGGACGATCAAGCCGTTGCCGGCGCAGGCCATCCCATACAAATCGGGTTTTATCCGAAATCCACTCTTCGTTTACGCCATCATGGTTGCGCGGCATAATCCGCATCACTTCTCGGCCTTTGGCATCCACTCGGATGTTTGAGCCCAGAGCGTCCATCACATCTATCGTTTCTGTTTTAGTCAGTTCCCAAGGCCGCGCGGTAAAGGCATAGGGTTTTGAGGTCAGCGCGCCAACTGGGCACAGGTCAATGATGTTACCCTGCAAGTTGCTGTCCAAGGTTTCCCCTAGATAGCTGGTGATCTCAGCATCTTCGCCGCGGCCAGTTTGGCCCATTTGCGTGATCCCGGCAACTTCGGTTGTGAACCGCACACAGCGCGTGCAGCTAATGCAGCGGGTCATATGGGTTTCCACCAGCGGTCCTAGATCAAGGTCGGTACTGGCGCGCTTCACTTCGCGGTAGCGTGAAAAATCAACGCCATAGGCCATGGCCTGATCCTGCAGGTCACATTCGCCGCCCTGATCGCAAATAGGGCAATCCAGCGGATGGTTGATAAGTAAAAATTCCATCACCCCTTCGCGGGCCTTTTTGACCATCGGAGAGTTGGTTTTAACCACTGGCGGCTGGCCTTCGGGTCCCGGGCGCAAATCGCGCACCTGCATGGCGCAGGAGGCCGCAGGTTTTGGCGGGCCGCCGACCACTTCAACCAGACACATCCGGCAGTTACCGGCAATTGACAGGCGCTCATGGTAACAGAACCGTGGCACTTCCACATTGGCCAACTCACAGGCCTGAATAAGGGTCATGGCCCCGTCAACTTCGATTTCTTTATCGTCGATGATGATTTTTTTCAGATCTGTCATCGTTCTCACTTTGCTTTGGCGTCAGCACCCAAGGGGCGCCTTTTTGTTATATCCATGGATGCACTGCTTTTTTGCAAGCAGGCAGCCAAGACAGTCTCGGCAGATATGATTTGGGGCTTTGTCATGGGTTTACTCAGCCGCAACTGCACTGACGCGGCCGGTGCGTTTGTGTTTGATCCGATCTTCTATTTCATCGCGGAAATTTCTAATCAGACCTTGGATCGGCCAAGCAGCTGCATCGCCCAGCGCACAGATTGTGTGGCCTTCGACCTGTTTCGTGACATCAAGCAGCATATCAATTTCTTCGACCTCGGCCTCGCCGGTCACCAGACGGTCCATCACCCGCATCATCCAGCCCGTGCCCTCGCGGCACGGCGTGCACTGGCCGCAGCTTTCGTGTTTGTAGAACTTGGCAAGCCGCCAGATGGCCTTGATAATATCGGTTGACTGATCCATCACAATAACGGCTGCGGTGCCAAGACCCGAGCGCTGCTCGCGCAGATAATCAAAATCCATGATCGCTTCGCGCATGTGCTCGCCGCGAATACACGGCACCGAAGAACCGCCCGGAATCACCGCTTTGAGGTTATCCCAGCCACCGCGGATACCGCCGCAGTGACGGTCGATTAGTTCTTCAAAGGTAATGGACATCGCCTCTTCGACAACGCAGGGCGCATTCACGTGACCCGATATAGCAAAGATTTTTGTTCCGGCATTATTTTGCCGCCCAAAGCTAGAAAACCATTCTGGACCACGGCGAAGGATGGTTGGCACCACGGCAATGGACTCAACATTATTTACTGTTGTCGGACAGCCATAAAGTCCAGCGCCAGCAGGAAACGGAGGTTTCATGCGCGGCATACCTTTGCGCCCTTCAAGGCTTTCAAGTAAGGCCGTTTCTTCACCGCAAATATAGGCGCCCGCGCCATGGTGTAAGTAAAGATCGAAGTCCCAGCCAGACTTGGCCGCATTTTTACCAAGCAAGCCAGCATCATAGGCTTCGTCAATAGCAGCCTGCAGGGCTTCGCGTTCGCGGATGTATTCGCCGCGAATGTAAATATAGCAAGCATGAGCATTCATCGCGAAACTGGCAATCAGACAGCCTTCGATTAATGTATGCGGATCGTGGCGCATAATTTCGCGGTCTTTACAGGTGCCTGGCTCGGATTCATCTGCATTAACAACAAGATATGCCGGACGGCCGTCACTTTCCTTGGGCATGAAAGACCATTTCAAACCGGTGGGAAACCCAGCGCCGCCACGACCCCGAAGGCCCGATGCCTTCATCTGGTCAATAATCCAGTCTCGGCCCTTTTTGAGTATGGCTGCCGTACCATCCCAATGGCCACGCTGCTGCGCGCCTTTCAGGCTGCGGTCATGCATGCCGTAAAGATTGGTAAATATCCGATCTTCATCTTTAAGCATTCGCACTCATCCTTTGTCCTTCTGGCGTATGCGCCAGAGCCGTAAGCCGTTATAGAGCGCCATGACAAACGTTGCCATAACCACAAGATCTATCAATACGGCATATTCACCCGCCAGACCAATCCTTGGCCCTATCCATTGAGCAGCAAGCCAGAACAGCATTGTTCCGGCAATCACAATTGCCAGAAGACGCCCGCGTTGGGCTATCTTTTGGTCTGTGCTCTGCTCCATTCTTTACTCCTTAAACACCGCTTTCCATCGGTATTCGCTTTTTTCTTCATCCCTCGCCAATCAAGGCTTTGGCTTGATCAATCCATTTATCGCGGCTTGCGCGGCCGCTATAGCCTTTGAGGTTTTGATCAACCCACGCACATTCCTGATCGTTCCACTTGGCGATCTGGTCAAAGTGGTAAAATCCTGTTTCATTCAACAAAATTTCCAGTTTTGGACCAATGCCAGTGATTTTCTTTAAATCATCTGCACCGGATTTGCGTGCCGTCTTTAGCGTGCGCGGTTTTTTAACGCCGTCAGCCTTGGGTGCGGCCTGCTTGCGCTTAGCCTTAGAAGGTTTGCCTTGCCACGGGGTGATGAGCGGCACTTCGCTGCCATCAATCCGCTTGACCGTATCGCCAATTGACCGCGCTAATTCAACACTCGCGTTGGTTTCAACGCGGCCTTTGTTGTGGGATGTTAGGCTGGTAAGGCCTGTGCCCGGTTCACAAGCGTACCGGCCATTTTGCGGGCCAGCATTGGGCACTTCGCCGCGCTCCAATTGGTCGATCATTTCGCCAAATCGCTCGGCAGTAAGGTCTTCAAAATAGTCTTTGCCAATTTGGGCCATTGGCGCATTTGAACACGCGCCAAGGCATTCAACTTCTTCCCAGCTAAATTTTCCGTCTGCAGACAGCTCATGTGGCTTGGGTGCAATTTTCTCACGGCATACAGAAATCAAGTCTTCTGCACCGCAAATCATGCAAGACGTGGTTCCGCACACCTGAATATGCGCTATGCTGCCAACCGGCCGCAATTGGAACATGAAGTAAAATGAAGCAACTTCTAACGCTCTGATGTAGGCCATCCCCAACATTTCAGCGATAGTTTCAATCGCAGGACGGGTGAGCCAGCCTTCTTGCTCTTGCGCCCGCCAAAGCAGCGGAATAATCGCTGAGGCCTGACGGCCTTCTGGATATTTGGTGATCTGCGCTTCAGCCCAGGCAAGATTGGCAGGGGTAAAGGCAAAACTTTCGGGTTGATCGGGATAAAGGCGGCGAAGCATTAGCGGTCTATCTCCCCAAAGACGACGTCCATTGTGCCGATAATGGCGGCCACATCGGCCAATTGGTGCCCCGTGGCGATATAGTCCATTGCTTGCAAATGAAGATAGCCAGGCGCACGCAGTTTCGCGCGGTAGGGCTTATTGCTGCCATCGGCCACAAGATAAACGCCAAACTCGCCTTTCGGCGCTTCCACCGCTGCATAAACTTCACCCTCTGGCACGTGAAAGCCTTCGGTATAAAGTTTGAAATGGTGGATCAGCGCCTCCATTGAGGTTTTCATATCCGAGCGTGTGGGCGGGGCCAGCTTGCCGCGGGCAAGCACTTCACCTTTTTCGACGCGCAGCTTTGCAACAGCCTGACGGATGATGCTTAAAGACTGGCGCATTTCCTCCATCCGCACGAGGTAACGGTCAAAGCAATCGCCATTCTTACCCACCGGGATTTGAAAATCAAACTCGTCATAACATTCATAAGGTTGCGCACGGCGCAAATCCCAAGACAGGCCAGAGCCGCGCACCATGACGCCGGAAAATCCGTAGTTCAGTATATCTTCCTCGCTAACCACTCCAATGTCGACATTGCGCTGTTTGAAAATCCGGTTTTCGGTTAGCAAACCGTCAATATCAGCCATCACTTTGGGAAACTCTTGCGCCCATGTGTCAATGTCTTCGATCAACTGATCTGGCAAATCCTGATGCACACCTCCGGGGCGGAAATAGGCGGCGTGCAGCCGCGCGCCGCAGGCACGTTCATAGAATACCATTAGCTTTTCACGCTCTTCAAATCCCCAAAGCGGTGGGGTCAATGCCCCAACATCCAAGGCCTGTGTTGTGACATTCAGCAAATGGTTGAGGATACGCCCAATCTCAGAATACAGCACGCGGATCAGAGACGCACGACGCGGCACTTCCGTATTTGTCAATTTTTCAATAGCCAAACACCAAGCGTGTTCTTGGTTCATTGGCGCCACATAATCCAGCCGGTCAAAATATGGCAGGTTTTGCAGATAGGTACGGCTTTCCATCAATTTTTCCGTACCGCGATGCAGCAAGCCGATATGCGGATCACAGCGCTCGACAATTTCACCGTCAAGCTCAAGCACCAAGCGCAAAACACCGTGCGCAGCCGGGTGTTGCGGGCCGAAATTGATGTTGAAATTGCGAATTTTCTGTTCGCCAGTCAGGGCATCTTCAAACCCTTTGGAGCCATCCATCATTTACCGGCCTCCTTTTCGTCGCCAGGCAGAATGTAATCTGCACCTTCCCATGGGGACATAAAGTCAAACTGGCGGTACTCTTGCACCAAATTCACTGGCTCATAAACCACCCGCTTCTGGACTTCATCATAGCGCACCTCTGTATACCCTGTGGTCGGAAAATCCTTTCGCAGCGGATAGCCGCGGAACCCATAATCGGTCAGAATACGCCGTAAATCTGGATGACCCGTAAACAATATGCCAAACATATCAAAAACTTCACGCTCGAACCAATTGGCAGAGGGATGAATATCGGTCAGCGATGGCACCATCTCATCATCGCGAATTGATATCCGCAAGCGAACACGCTGGTTTTGATACATGCTCAGCAGATGGTAGACCACATCGAAACGCTTCGGGCGATTAGGATAGTCCACGGCCGTAATATCCACCAAGGTTGAAAACCGGCAGGTGGGATCCGTCTTTAGAAACTCAATGAAACCGATAATATTCGCCGGTGCGACATCAATGTTAAGCTCGTTAAAGCTCAGATCCCAAGCCAACACACAATCCGCGCGCTTGGCTTCTATATGGGCTCCAAGTTCCTTTAGTGCATCGCTCATCGTGTAATTGTCCCCGTACGGCGAATTTTGCGCTGAAGTGCCATAATGCCATAAAGCAGCGCTTCGGCAGTTGGCGGGCAACCCGGGACATAAACATCCACAGGAACAATCCGGTCACAGCCACGCACCACTGAGTAACTATAATGATAGTACCCGCCGCCATTGGCACAGGATCCCATCGAGATCACATAGCGTGGCTCGGGCATTTGGTCATAGACCTTGCGCAGCGCCGGCGCCATTTTATTGGTCAAGGTGCCGGCGACAATCATCAGGTCAGATTGCCGAGGCGAGGCCCGCGGCGCGGCGCCAAACCGTTCAAGGTCATAGCGCGGCATTGAGGTGTGGATCATTTCAACCGCGCAGCATGCCAGTCCAAACGTCATCCAGTGCAAACTTCCCGTCCGCGCCCAATTGATAATATCTTCGGTCGAGGTTAGCAAAAACCCTTTGTCTTGCAACTCTCGGTTCAGATCTGCAGTAGCGACATCTTTATCTGCTGCCGCCGTGTTGGCTCCGGCCATCACTCCCATTCTAGCGCCCCCTTTTTCCATTCATAGGCAAACCCGATGGTCAGGACTGCCAGAAAGACCATCATCGACCAGAATCCAAGGGTGCTCACGTCCTTAAACGCAACCGCCCATGGAAACAAAAAGGCGATTTCCAGATCAAAAATGATGAACAGGATCGATACTAGGTAGAACCGGACATCAAATTTCATCCTAGCATCATCAAACGCGTTGAACCCACATTCGTAGGCCGATACTTTTTCGGGATCAGGATTGCGCACCGCGATCACTGCGGCGGCCAATATCAACACAAGGCCCAGCCCAATGGCAATGGCCAGAAACACTAAAATCGGGAGGTATTCCCTTAGCATCTCACCCACAAGTGGCTCCTTTCTGCAAGCAGCTCAAAATGACTACTCTTCGATTTGGCTTGATGGGTGGTTTACTCTTGCCTTGATGCGGGGTCAACAAGGGTTCGCAACATTCCTGATGTAAAGTCAAATTTTGTAAAAACCTTAAAACTTTATTGTTCAAGCGTGGGTTTTAAGTGGACTTTTATCAGGTCTGTTCTAATTACAAAGCGCTTAAATAGTTTAAACGGCTCTTCTTCATGATATTTAACGCCGGCGAATTTTAACAGCGGCGACTCGCAAGCCCCTTAAGCGGACGATTAAACGGTTTTATCACTCACCATCGGCATCATCTGCGAGCCCAATCAACGGATCATCTGCCGCAACTTGAGCGCCACTTTTGACCAGAACATCTTTAATATGGCAATCGCGCGGCGCCACCAAAACATGCTCCATTTTCATCGCTTCAAGTACCAGCAAACGCGTGCCCTGGGCTACCTGCTGTCCAGGTTGAACCAGTATGTCCCGCACCAAGCCCGGCATCGGCGCATTGATCTGAACGGCCTGATCGAGAGTATTGGATGTCCGGTTGAGCGGGTCGAGCACGTCAAAGAGCAATCCGCCATTTACAAAGACCGTGATCTCAGGACCGTTTTGATAAAGCGGCGGCAAATGTTGATCTGTAAGTTGCCATTTTTGGCCATCATAATGAGCCTCAACCTTGTTGCAATCATAGTCTAGGAGACAGCGGTCCCCAAGAACTGTCGCCGTGACTTCATAAAGGTTGTCTTTGTGGCTGAGCCCCAATCGGCTTTGAAGGGGTGACCAAAGTGTAAATCCTGCCAGTGGATTGGGTTGAAATTGTAAATCAATAACGGCCAGCGCTGCAGCAATGATCGCATTCTGCGGAGCAGATTTTGGCGCAACCAATGCCTCAAAATCGCGTGCGATTAGATCGGTATCCACATCGCCGCTTCGAAAGGCTGAATTTTGGCTGAGAGCCGTTAAAAAGCCAAGGTTCGTCACAGCGCCCGCCACATGGGTGCATTGTAAAGCATGGGTCAGCTTGTCCATCGCCTTATCGCGGCTTTGCGCATGCACAATAAGCTTGGCAATCATTGGATCGTAGAACGGCGATATGTCATCACCAGAGCGAACCGCGCTGTCGGCTCTGCACCCTTCGGCAAAAGCAATATGCTCAAGGCGGCCAGCGGCCGGCAGAAAGCCTTTTTCGGCATCTTCGGCATAGAGCCTTGCCTCAATCGCATGGCCGTTTAGGTGCAGATCATTTTGCGCCTTTGGCAGCGGCTCGCCTGCTGCCACACGCAATTGCCATTCTACCAGATCAATGCCAGTCACCGCCTCGGTAACCGGGTGCTCGACCTGCAGGCGTGTGTTCATTTCCATAAACCAGAAACGATCGGGTCGCAGACCGTCACTTGCATCGGTGATAAATTCGATGGTGCCTGCGCCTTTATAATGGATGGCCTGCGCTGCGCGAACAGCTGCGTCGCCCATGGCGCTGCGCATATCTTCGCACATTCCGGGCGCGGGCGCTTCTTCGATGACTTTCTGATGGCGCCGCTGCAATGAGCAATCGCGCTCAAAAAGATGGATCACGTCGTGGCCATCGCCAAAAACCTGCACCTCGATATGGCGCGGACAGCTGATATATTTTTCGATAAGAACCGCGTCATTGCCAAAGGCGGTCTGGGCCTCCGCGCGGGCCGATTGCAGAGCGTTGGTGAACTCCTCTGCACTTTCCACCAAACGCATGCCTTTGCCGCCGCCGCCAGCGACCGCTTTGATCAGAACAGGATAGCCGATCTGCTCTGCTTGTTCGGCTAGATACGCATCGCTTTGATCAGCCCCGTGATAGCCAGGCACCACCGGCACGCCGGCCTTTTGCATCAACGCTTTGGCTGCATCTTTAAGTCCCATGGCACGGATGGACGAAGCCGATGGCCCGATAAACGTCAATCCAGCGGCTTCCACCGCTTCAACGAACTCAGGGTTTTCGGATAAAAATCCATACCCGGGGTGTATCGCTTGAGCGCCGCTATCAAGCGCAGCCTTAATGATGCGTGCGCTGTTTAGGTAGCTTTGCGCAGGCGATGCGGCGCCAATATGCACAGCTTCGTCCGCGCTGGCGACATGCAAGCTGTCCCGGTCCACATCAGAATAGACCGCCACCGTGGCAATGCCCATTTTTTGCGCTGTTCGCGCCACCCGAGCCGCAATTTCACCGCGGTTGGCAATCAGAATTTTTTCAAACATCTTAGGTCTCACTATTAGAAGCCTTTTGTTAGATCGGGCGTCACTTACATCCGGAAAACGCCAAATTGTGTGTCTTCTATTGGGGCATTAAGAGCCGCACGCAGCGACAGGAAAAGCACCTCGCGGGATTTCCGGGGATCAATAATGCCGTCATCCCAAAGCCGTGCGCTGGCATAGAGCGGATGGGATTGGCGTTCAAACATGTCAATGGTCGGGGCTTTGAAAGCCTCTTCTTCTTCGTTGCTCCAAGAGCCCCCCTTACGCTCAATGGCATCGCGCTTGACCGTTGCCAAAACGCCTGCGGCTTGCGCGCCGCCCATGACAGAGATGCGGCTCGCTGGCCAGCTCCACATGAAGCGCGGCTGATAAGCACGCCCGGACATGCCATAATTTCCGGCCCCAAAGCTGCCGCCGACCACCATGGTGACTTTCGGAACGGCAGTGGTCGCCACCGCAGTCACCATTTTGGCACCATGGCGCGCTATACCCTGGTTTTCGTATTTTTGCCCCACCATAAACCCAGTGATATTTTGCAAAAACACCAAAGGTATTTTGCGCTGGCTGCACAGTTCAACAAAATGCGCGCCTTTCTGCGCAGACTCGCTAAATAAAACACCATTATTGGCAATGATCCCCACAGGGCATCCCATAAGATGGGCAAAACCTGTCACCAAAGTTTCCCCAAAACGCGGTTTAAACTCATCAAAGCGCGATCCATCAATCACGCGCATCAAAAGCTCGCGGATATCATAGGGTTTGCGCAAGTCGGGCGGCACTATGCCAAGGATTTCCTCGGGATCATAGGCGGGATCTTCGGGGGACTGCAAAACGACCCCTGTCGGCTTTTGGCGGTTTAAATTGCCAACCGCGCGGCGCGCCAAGGCCAAAGCATGCGCATCATCTTCGGCAAGGTAATCGGCCACACCCGACATCCGGGTATGCACATCGCCGCCGCCGAGCGCTTCGGCGCTGACAACTTCGCCAGTTGCCGCCTTTACTAAAGGCGGTCCGGCCAAAAAGATCGTGCCTTGGTCTTTGACGATAATGGTCACATCAGACATTGCCGGCACATAGGCGCCGCCCGCCGTGCAAGACCCCATCACCACGGCGATTTGGGCAATGCCTTTGGCCGACATGCGGGCCTGATTGTAAAAAATTCGGCCGAAATGATCTCGGTCGGGAAAGACCTCATCCTGATTGGGCAAATTCGCCCCACCGCTATCAACCAGATAGATACAGGGCAGATGACATTCTTCGGCAATTTCTTGAGCTCTGAGGTGTTTTTTCACGCTCATAGGGAAATATGTGCCGCCTTTGACCGTTGCATCATTGCACACCACCATGCAGTCGATGCCATTCACCTGACCGACCCCTGCAATCACACCGGCAGATGGCGCTGCGCCCTCGTACATCCCATGCGCGGCGGTCACTCCGATTTCTAAAAACGGACTGCCCGGATCCAACAGGTTTGATACCCGATCCCGCGGCAACAGCTTGCCGCGCGACAGATGCCGTTCCCGCGCCGCCTCACCGCCGCCCAGCTCTGCCATTTGCACCGCTTCTTGCACCGCAGAAAGGGCGGCAAGCTGGGACTGCCGATTTGCGTTGAAGTCTTCGGAATTTGTGATCACTTTTGACTTAAGTTTCATGGCATCCTCTTTACACTAAGCTCTTGGAACAAGGTCGTTGGCAAGACTTCTTTTAAAGTGCAACAATTGCCCCCAATAGCCGGCAACATACCTGTAGGGTGCAGCATTTGCCGGCTGGCAAACGACCTCAATCCGCTCCCAAAAAGCGCGACCTGCGAGAGCATAACAATCTGTCAGTTGCGCAGACCGTCCCTCGGCACTTTCATTTTCAAGGTAAAGCGCGCTGTAGTGATCAATGATGTCAGTCTCGCTTAAGGTAGTGGTTTGCACCCCAAGGCGCAGCGCGATAAGTCCGACAACCGCTATAAACAGCGCCATAGCAATCCAAGCAAAAGAGAACGTTCCAATTTGCATCACGGTTGCCGCAGTGACCAAAGGAGCAATGCAGGATCCGCAGTCATTTTCAAATCACAGTTTGCACCGGCGTTCACATGCGGCTGGTTGGAGGTCTTTTCCCCGGTTTCTAAAAGTTTCAAAATATCCGCCAAAGCCCCCTGCCCCATAAGCCAGATTATCGCAATTGTGATCGCGAAAACCTGTTTCATCGCATGGCCGACATCAATTCGCGCCCTACGAGCATGCGCCTAATTTCCGAGGTCCCCGCCCCAATTTCCATCAGCTTTGCATCGCGGAAAATGCGCGCCACCGGTGCATCTGCCAAAAAGCCCGCACCGCCCAGCGCCTGTACTGCCTGATGCGCAACCTGCATCGCCTGTTCTGAGGCATAAAGCACGCAGGCCGCAGCATCTTGGCGGGTCACTGCGCCGCGATCACAGGCTTTGGCCACTTCATATACATAGGCCCGCGCTGAATTCATTGCGGTGTACATATCGGCTATTTTGCCCTGCATCAGTTGGAAATCGCCAATGCTTTGGCCGAATTGCTTGCGCTCGACCATGTAAGGCATCACCTCATCCAGACAGGCGGCCATAATCCCGCAGCCAATCCCCGAAAGCACAACCCGCTCATAATCCAGACCGGACATCAGCACCTGCACACCCTTACCCTCTTCGCCGAGCATATTTTCAAACGGCACTTCGACATCGTCAAAGATGAGTTCGGCGGTGTTCGAGCCCCGCATCCCCAATTTGTCAAAATGCGGCGAGGTGGAAAATCCGGTCATTTCCTTTTCGATCAAAAAAGCCGTGATGCCCTTTGAGCCGCCGCTCGGATCGGTTTTCGCATAAACCACAAGCGTATCTGCATCCGGCCCATTGGTGATCCAGTATTTATTGCCGTTGAGCCGATAATAGCCGTTTAGCTTTTCTGCCTTTAGCTTCATCGACACCACATCAGAGCCGGCGCTAGGCTCAGACATCGCCAAGGCACCCACATGCGCGCCCGAAATCAGCCGTGGAAGGTATTTTTCCTTTTGCGCCTGGGTGCCGTTGAGCTTGATCTGGTTAACACAGAGGTTGGAGTGCGCCCCATAGGACAAGCTGACAGAGGCGCTCGCGCGCGCAACCTCTTCCACTGCTACCGTATGGGCCAGATAGCTCATACCAGCGCCGCCAAATTCTTCATCAACCGTCAGCCCTAGAAGGCCTAAATCCCCCATTTCACGCCAAAGATGCGCGGGAAACTGATTGCTTTGATCAATCTCGGCGGCCAAGGGCGCAACCCGTTCTTGCGCCCAGCGGTGCACCTGCTCACGCAGAGCAGTCACATCTTCACCCAGATCAAATTCCATCGCAGCGTTAAACATCCGCAACCTCATTTATTGAACAACTGTTCATATTTAGCCGTGTGGGAGCTAATAGGTCAAGCAATATTCGCAGGTTTCACGCTTTTTATAGGATCATACTGGCAAATAAAGAGCGTGCCACTGGCCCCAATCAAGCCAGCAGAGCGCTTTGGCTGGGCCTTAGGCGGCTTGATAGACCGCGCTGACCTCTGCCCGGATTATTCTAGCAATAAGCGCGCAGTCTTCGAGCGAAAAGGTGAGCGGAATGCGCATATCAATCAAGCCAGCAAGAATGCGGTCACTTTTCGGCATCGGGGCGCTTTCAGCATATCGCCAGCTGTCATAGCGCGATGTAAAACCGCTTGGCTCGGCGCCGCCAAACCATTTTAGCTCAACGCCGCGACCTGCACAGCGCGTAAGCACATCCTGCACCGCATCTGGCGGCCAGTCGAGCAGCAAGAACTGAATAGAAGATCCGACATATTTTTCCGCAGCAGGTCGCGGCACCAAAGACAGCCCCGGCGTTTCCTGCAAGCCGGCCTCAACTGTTTGATAACGGCTATTCCAAGCCTCGCATTGGGCTTCAAGCCGCCGCAGTTGCGGACGCAAAATAGCCGCACGCAGATGATCCATGCGGCCCGAAATATTCGGCGTTTCATAGCGCAATGTCTCAAAAGCCGCTGGTGGCGGCGCGGCAAGATGCTTTTCATACAGCATATAGGATCCTGATAGCATAATCGCCCGCGCCATAACCTGTGCATCATCGGTGATTAGAAATCCGCCCTCACCCGAATTCATATGTTTATAAGTCTGGGTGGAATAGCAGCCCACGCGGCCAAAGCGACCAGACCATTGATCATCCCACTGTGCCCCCATCGTGTGCGCACAGTCTTCAATAACGGTAATTCCGGCCGCATCGCAAATCTCCATCAGGCGCTGCATATCACATATATGCCCGCGCATATGGCTTAGCATTAAAACCTTGGCCTGATCCGCCTTGGCTTCCAAATCCGCCAGATCGATCACCAGATCTTCGGTCACGCCAACAAACACCGGCCGCGCGCCCACCGCAGCGATAGAGCCGGGCACCGGTGCCAAAGTAAAGGCATTGGTTAGCACCGCATCGCCCGGCCCGACCTGCAAAGCCCGCAAAGCTGTGGCCAAAGCGTACCCGCCCGAGGCCACCGCCAAACAGTAGCGCGCTCCAACCGAGGCGGCAAACTCCTGCTCCAAAAGCGCCACTTCACCCAGCTCGCCCTCAGCCACGTTATAGCGGTGCAAACGACCAGTTTTTAGCACCGCAACAGCGGCGTCCACCGCATCCTCAGGGATCGGTTCTTGCTGTGTAAATTGACCAGAAAATCGTTCAATCATGCAGCATTGATGCGCTAGAGAAAGCGCGAGGTCAATGGCATTTGAGCGACATATGCACTGCAATCATGTCGCAAAGGCCGCAGAAAGCCATCGGCGTCAGGCAAACAATACCTTTAGCCCCGAAAGGAATGTTTTATGACGCCGCTCAAATTCATTCATGCTTTTGATATGCACGCCGCACCACCTGATTTGCGCGCGCGCATCAAACTCAATCTTCTCGATTTAATCGGCATTGCCGCCGCGGGCCGCCAAACCCGTCTAGCGCAGATTATAAACGATCACGCCACCGAGAACTTTGGCGGCACCCTGCCAATGCTGTTTGACGGCCGCCATGCCAGCGCCCAAGGCGCGGCGCTCGCAGCAGGTATGACCATAGACAGCCTTGATGGCCACGACGGGTTCAACCCGGCCAAGGGCCATATTGGATGCCCGATGATGCCCGCTGCACTGATGTTTGGCCATGAGGCCAACATCAGTGGACAAGATTTTTTAAACAGCCTGATTATGGGTTATGAGTTTGGCGCGCGGGCGGCGATGGCGCAGCATGGCACCGTGCCCGACTATCATACCTCGGGCAGTTGGGGTGCCACCGCTGCGACTGCCGCTGGCGCGCGCATTGCAAACCTGACCTCTGACCAAACACGACACGCGCTCGGGATTGCAGAATACCACGGCCCGCGCAGCCAGATGATGCGCTGCATTGACCACCCCACAATGCTCAAAGACGGTGCAGGCTGGGGCGCCATGACCGGGGTTGCGGCGGTAAAACTGGCGCTTAGCGGCTTTACCGGCGCCCCGGCGCTGACCATCGAGCAAGCGCCGGAATACTGGCAGGATCTTGGCGCAGATTGGTACCTGCGCAAGCAATATTTCAAACCCTATCCGGTGTGCCGCTGGGCCCAGCCACCGATTGAGGCAGCACTCAAGCTGCGCCAAGCCCATCACATCCAACCCGCGCAGATTGATAAGATCGAAATCATCACCTTCCATCAGTCTGTACGCCTGGCCACCTCAACGCCGCGCACCACGGAAGAGGCGCAATACTCAACCTCATTTCCGGTCGCCATAGCGCTGGCGCGCGGCACTGTTACACCTGCAGATATCGCAGACGACAATCTGACCGACCCAGAAATCCTGCGTCTGTCGCATGCTATAACCCTGCGCGAAGATGACACCGCCAATGCCGCCTTTCCGGCGCGGCGCCTGGCGCGGGTCGCCATCACGCTTTTGGATGGGCGCCACTATGAAAGCGACTGGAGCGAAGCGCGCTGGGATGCTGCCGCGCCGCCATCCGAGAAAGAGCTACGCGAAAAATATCACGCGCTTGCCGATCCGGTTTTGGGGCCGCACCGCGCCGGCGACATTGAAAGTGCCGTAGAGACCTTGGACAAAACTGCCCTCAGCACCCTATCCCAACACATCCTGTGCCCACTTTAAATCAGGTCAGATTAAATCAGTTCATATTTTTTCTTTGCATAAATACTCACTTAAGAACGGTAACAGCCCTCCAAAACGCTTGCTTTAAGGCCGCTGATGGAGCGTAGCAATTACCGCGCCTTGCCCCTAAGGGTTCCACCAAGTCTCTAAGACTTCTCTTGATACATAATATCTATTTTTAGGTTACTGGGGTCTAAAACAAAGGCAGCATAATACCGTGACCCGTGGTATTCAGGGTAATTCTTAGGGGCATTTATGATGTGATTTTTCCCAAATAGTCTCACAATAGATTTGTAGATGGCATCTACTTGTTCAGCGCTTGAAGCCTTTAGAGCTATATGATGGAAACCGGGTTGGTATATTTGATGCGCGTCACCTGAGCGTTTAGGATCAGATTTATAAAGCAGAAACTCACACTCATTATCTTTATCATAAACCAAAATAGCCTCATTTTGCTCAACAAGCTCGTAGCCCAAAGGCATTAAAACCGCATCGTAGAATTTTTGACTTTCTTCCAAACAAACAACTGAAAGTGCAAGGTGATGTAATATCATGGCAGTATCCTTAGTATAATTACCAGTGATACCTTTACTGCCATCCAATAGATACTGGCGCGCTAGAGTCCGCCGATAGGTTGCCCCAAAACCCGCTCCAAACAATCCTCAAAATCGTCATACGACTTTAGGATCGCATCGGGCTTTAGCAACGCCAGATCGCCTTCTCCAAACCCAAAATCGACAAGAATGGATGGCACTCCGGCCGCGCGGGCCGTTTTGTGATCAGTGACCGTATCGCCCACCATAACGGCTTCTTCAACCTGCCCCCCAAGCTGCCGCACCGTTTCAAAAAACGCCTCTGGATCAGGTTTTCGCACCGCAAGGCTACCGGCACCGACAAGGGCGGCAAAGGCCTCACGTACGCCAAGCCGGTCAAGCAGTAACTCGGCAAGCGCAACGGGTTTATTGGTGCAAATACCCACTTTGACACCGTTCGCGCGTAGCCGCCCAACCGCCTCCATTGCCCCGGGGAACAGCTTTGTGTGCACATCAATCTTATCTCGGTAAGCCTCTAGCAAAATTGGGTAATAGGCATCCACCACTGCCTCATCCATCTTTCCCAAACGCTCTAACCCGCAGGTGAGCATCGCCCGCCCCCGCGCATGCCTGTGGCCGCATCTGCTTTGGGGTGCAAAAGATCGTCATGCCCCATCTGCGCAAAACATTGATTTGCAGCAGCGATCAAATCGCCACTGGTGTCGGCCAATGTGCCATCAAGATCAAAGATTACCGTTGTCATAAATTCACCTGTGATTTGAGCCATCAATATAGTCGGTCGGCGAAACCCTGCCATGCTGTGTTACAATCTGCAATGCAAGTTGACGATCTCTATCTTGCACCAAAGCCAAAGACATATGATAAGGTGCTGGCAAAACATAAGGGATTTTATATATGCAAACCGCCGTTGTGATCTTGGCTGCCGGACAGGGCACAAGGATGAACTCTGATCTTCCCAAAGTGCTTCACCCTGTGGCCGGTGCAGCCCTTTTGCAACATGCTATGGCGTCGGCAGCGCCTTTAGAGCCAGAGCGCACGGTTATTGTCGCTGGTCATGGCGCGGATCAGGTTAGGACCTGCGCCCAAGACCATACACCAGAGGCAAAAATTGTCTTGCAACAGGAACAACTGGGCACAGCCCATGCGGTGTTGCAAGCCCGTCCTGAGCTGCAAAATTTTGATGGGAATCTGCTAGTACTCTATGGCGATACGCCCTTTATTGGCCCAGAAACTCTGGCGAAGATGACCGCCGCACGGGCAACGGCTGATCTGGTGGTATTGGGCTTTAACGCGGCTGATCCCGGGCGCTATGGCCGGTTGATCACCCAAGGTGATAGCCTTAAGCGGATAGTCGAGTTTAAAGATGCAAGCGCCGAAGAGCGCGCCATAACACTGTGCAACAGCGGCGTCATGCTGGCCAAAGCCAGCGGGCTTTTTGCCCTTCTGGATCAGGTCAGCAACGACAATGCTGCGGGTGAATACTACCTTACAGATTGTGTTGCTTTGGCGCAGCAGTCAGGCCAGAGCGCACAGGTGGTGATTTGCAACGAAGCCGAAACTCTGGGCGTCAATTCGCGCATTGATCTTGCCGCAGCCGAAGCAGCCTTTCAGGACCGCGCGCGCAATGACCTACTGGAAAACGGTGTCACTATGGCAGCGCCAGAAAGCGTTTATCTTAGCTACGATACGGTGATCGGACGCGATGCCACAATCGAACAGAACGTTGTTTTTGGCCCCGGAGTGACGATTGAAAGCGGCGCGCTGATCCGTGCATTTTCGCATTTAGAGGGGTGCCATGTGGCCAAAGGCGCCGTGGTTGGGCCCTATGCGCGGCTACGCCCGGGAACAGAGTTGGCCGAAGCAGCAAAGGTTGGTAATTTTGTCGAGATCAAAAACGCCGAAGTGGGCGAAGGTGCTAAAATCAACCACCTGAGCTATGTCGGTGATGCCACGGTTGGCGCCAAGGCAAATCTGGGCGCTGGCACCATCACCTGCAATTACGATGGGGTGATGAAACATCGCACAGATATTGGCGCTGGTGCGTTTATCGGATCAAACACTATGCTGGTGGCGCCAGTGCGCATTGGAGCGCAAGCCATGACTGGCAGCGGATCGGTCATCACCGATGATGTTGCAGAGGGTGATCTGGCACTGGCGCGGGCCAAACAGGTCAATAAAACCGGTCTGGCGATCAAATTATTTGATTTATTTAAAAAACGAAAAGCCAAAAGTGATTTGGAGAACAAGTAATGTGTGGAATTATTGGTGTTTTGGGCAACCACGAAGTGGCGCCTATTTTGGTCGATGCACTCAAACGGCTTGAATATCGCGGCTACGACAGTGCCGGCATTGCAACGGTTAATGGCGGCCGTCTCGCGCGGCGCCGTGCAGTTGGCAAGCTTGCCGAGCTGAGCGATCTTTTGGTGCATGAACCGCTGGTCGGCAAGTCTGGCATTGGCCATACCCGTTGGGCCACCCATGGGGCACCGAATGTGGAAAATGCCCACCCGCATCGCACCGGCGGGGTCTGCGTTGTGCACAACGGCATTATTGAAAATTTTCAAGAGCTACGTGAAGCGCTTGCCAGTGACGGGATTACCCCCACGACCGATACCGACACAGAAACCATCGCCATGCTGGCGCAGAGCTATCTTTTAAAAGGTCACAGCCCACAGGTCGCCGTGGAAAATACGCTCGCACGCCTGAAAGGCGCCTTTGCTTTGTGCTTTTTATTCGAAGGCGAAGAAGACCTGATGATTGCGGCGCGGCATGGATCACCACTTGCCATCGGTTATGGCGACGGAGAAATGTTTATTGGATCGGACGCCATCGCATTGGCCCCGATGACCAACCGCATCTGTTATCTTGAAGAGGGCGACTATGCCGTCATCACCCGCTCCGGCGCCGAGATATTTGGCAGCGATGGTGCTTTGGTCAACCGTGAAATTCGCGTTATTCGCGGCGATCAAAACCGGATCGACAAAGATGGGTATACCCACTTTATGGAAAAGGAAATCTATCAGCAGCCCAGCGTGCTTGGCGCGGCGCTAAGCCACTATATTCCCGATGGCGCCACAATTCACCTTGCTGGCGCCGAGATCGACTTTACCAAGATTGACCGGTTGACTTTGGTGGCCTGCGGCACCGCCTATTTTGCCTGTCTGACCGCCAAATACTGGTTTGAAAAGCTGGCCCGTATACCAGTTGAGATTGATGTCGCCTCTGAGTTCCGCTACCGCGAGCCGCCAGTGCCGCCGCGCACCATGGCGCTTTTCGTCAGCCAGTCCGGCGAAACCGCCGACACTTTGGCCGCGCTGCGGTATTGCCGCCATAAGGCCGATCATATCTGGTCAGTGACCAATGTGGCCGAAAGCTCGATCGCGCGGGAAAGCGATGTGTCGCTGCCAATCCATGCAGGGGTGGAAATAGGCGTTGCCTCGACCAAGGCCTTTACCTGCCAGTTGACAGTTTTGCTTATGATGGCGCTCAAAGCCGCAGAAGATCGCGGAGAGCTGGGCGCTGATCAACGGGCCGAATTGATTAGCCAAATCCGAAACCTTCCATCCTTGATCAATCTGGCGCTAGATCAATCGGACAGCTTTCGCAATGTGGCAGGCGGATTGGCCAAGGCCCGCGATATCCTGTTTTTAGGACGCGGCATCATGTATCCGCTAGCGCATGAAGGCGCTCTAAAGCTTAAAGAAATCAGCTATATCCATGCGGAAGCCTATGCTGCTGGCGAGCTAAAGCATGGCCCGATTGCACTTGTGGACGACAAGGTGCCCGTGGTGGTGATGGCCCCGCGCGATGCACTGTTTGATAAAACCATCTCGAACGTCCAAGAGGTTATGGCGCGCAAGGGCCGAGTCATCCTTTTATCTGACCAAGAAGGTGTGTCGCAGGCAGGAGAGGGCATATGGCAAGGCGTCAAAATGCCCGAATGCCATGATATCATTGCCCCAATAGTCTATGCCGTTCCGGCGCAAATGCTCGCATATTTCACCGCTGTCGCCAAAGGCACAGACGTGGATCAACCGCGAAACCTCGCGAAATCTGTGACAGTCGAGTAGGTTTGAGTGGTGAAAACTCAGAACCAAAATATGCAAATTTTCTTTGCTTTGTAGTCTCTGTTCAGACTAATAAACTGATTAGTCAAAGAGGTGGAATTGGTTATTCCAAGTCTCAAAAAGAAATCCATGACCTTATCAAATCACTTCATGAGAGCGGTCTTGGATATCGAAGAATTGCGCAACATCTCAACTCAAAGAACATCACCACTCTGACTGGGAAGGAGTGGAAGGGCAATCATGTCTTTGCAGTCCTGAAGCGATACAGACAAAGAGAAGAGAGATTATCTAGAAAAGAGGAAGTGTTTGAACCAGAGATTTCAAAGTTTGAGGTGAGGTGGGAAAAACTCTAACGATGTGATATGGATCAAGTAAAGGTTTGTGAGATACATCTCTAAATACTGAGGCAAAAGTATGAGACATTTTTTTTTAAGTGTTGTTTTTTATATTGGTTTTGTCTCGTCGGCGCTTGCTCTCGAATGCAAGCAAGATACGTTAACCGAAAATAGCGATGGTGAAATGCTTCAAACGCTCTCTGGGGACATTTTTGAATCGCTTGGAGGCGACAGCATAACTGCACTCCTCTGGTTGCCGATGAGTGATTTGTTGGTTTGTGGACCTAACCTTTTTGATTATACGGGCACAACTTATAAAATATATGAGATTACCAATATTGATGATGGCGAAAAAATTAGCGCTTTAGCGATTAAATCTTCTTCAATGCCAACTCAAACCTCAGGTGGTTGCTATAAGTCATCAATAGTGAAACCTACGCCATTTATGGGCAATAACGATGAAATTTTTGTGTTGTCAGACGGAAGCGTTTGGCAAATAAAATATGAGTACGAATACATGTATGAGTATTACCCAACCATTGTTGCTTGTCCCGATGCTGGTTACGTCATTGTCGACGGTAAAAAATTAAATGCCATTGTCTTAAAGTGATCAACCCTGCAGTCCCGCAACGATTTAACTATTGATATTTAATAATAAAAATAAAAACTAGGATTTATTAAAATGAAACTTCCCAGTTATCAAGATTATTACCCATATATTCTGATGTTTGCAGATAAACCGCAAACATCAGATGAGTATTTAACTCTTATATGTGAAGAAATGAATATTTCCGATGATGCCCAAAAAGTAAAAAATCCTTCTGGCGAACCAACGGTAAGGAACAGATTACGGTGGGGTATTCACTATCTTAGACACGCAAAGTTGATGGATAAACCAGCACGCGGTAAATACGTGATAACTGAGAGAGGAAAACAAATTAGAGGCGAGTTCGGGAAAAATATAACAAACAAGACTTTGGAAAAATTTGAAGAATATAGAGCATTCAAAGGAGCAAAATCTGAAAAAATACCAGTTTCTGAAGAACAGCAAGCAGATATGCTTACCCCAACTGAACAGATTGATGGCATTTTTGAAAATATAACAAATGAATTAAAGCAAGAGTTGCTGAATCAAGTTTATGATTCATCTCCATATTTCTTTGAACGCATTGTTGTAGATTTGCTTAAAAAGATGGGATACGGAAACTTTGATGGAACTACCGTTACAAGCAAAGGTGGGGATGGTGGGATTGACGGACTAGTTTATCAAGATGTTTTAGGGTTGGAGATAGTTTATGTGCAAGCGAAACGATATAAGGAGGGCAATAATGTTGGTCGTCCAGATTTACAAAAATTTGTTGGTTCATTAAGCGGTAGAAAAGCAACAAAGGGTGTATTTTTTACAACATCTGATTTTACCACAGATGCTCTCAGTTATCTTGAGACAGTTCGTGAGAAAATCGTCTGCGTAAATCGCGAGAGATTACTCAGTCTTCTTATTGAAAATAAAGTTGGTGTGGAGTTGCGTTCAACGCACCATACCTACAAAATAGACGAAGATTATTTTTCAGAATGAAATTACAGATATTCAGCGATCATCCAAGAAATCTAGCAAAAGCATTAACTGTGGAATAGTTTGGAGCAGTTTTTCATTTTTGCAAATGTTGATGCCTCTATTAATAGATTGAATTCGCATTATCTGTAAAATTTAAAGGAGAGGAGAGCGGGCATTATATTTACAAGAAAACATAAGATAAAATGAAAAATTTCCTTTCTAAAAATCAATAAGATATAGGATATTATTAAAACTACTATTTCGAGATTATTTAAATAATTAAAATAATTTTCAAATACTTCCCATCAATATTATATCAGAGTGATGGTTATTTACTTTCCAGCACCTACTTTACATTTATAACTCGATCTAGCGCCGACATAATGGATCGTCATCTCATTTTAAGGTTTCAAACTATGCACTATTTACTGTCTTTTTTCTCTATTTTCACCCTTTTAATTAATACCAACCTTGCTGCCGCTGGCACTATTCAAATTAATTTTACAGAGTATGACTCATACAGCATTGAAGTTGCACATATCGACATAGGAGACACTATAGAATGGTTGCCAAAAAGTAAGGGGCATAATGTAGAGTTTCTCGCAGGTCCAAAAATGGACGCGCTTCCAGCAAAGTCAGAAATAGACGCGTTTCACTCTGTTGTTTTTGAAGTTCCTGGAATTTATTTATATCAGTGTACCCCACATGGTAACATGGGAATGTTAGGGTTAGTGGTCGTAGGCAATGATTTTCACAATTTGGAAGATATTAAGAAAACCCAATTGTCTCGCGTAGCAACCTCAGTGATGAATAGATTGGTAAAAACGGCGAAATTAAATTAAATCCTTCTTCACAAACAATCAGTCAAGGCGGAGTAAGATGTTGTTTTTGTTTTTTTACCCCAATGGGCATCTATAATGCCTTTGGCCATCAACATGTCGGGCTGACCGCCTTTAGTCCTAATCGCTATGCCAAGAACTTAGGCCGGTGCGACCTAAGCCGGATCTTCACTCACTCATCGGCACCCGACTTACAAAATCCGCAAGCCGAGCACGCTCTTTGTCCCGGCTGTATTTTTTCGCCAGTGCGACACGCCCCGCCTCAAACTCTTTACTCTCTAAAAGACCTTTATCGACGGTTTTAATCGCGTCAGATATTGCTAGCGTAAAGGTTCGGAAATCACCATTTTGAACCAGGGCAAAATTGGGTTTCTTAAAATATTCCCGACCACCCTGCCCCGTATATCCAACCACCACCGCACCCGAGAGAGCCGCCTCCAACGGCGGCAAGCCTATGCCTTCTATGTCGCTGAAAGATAGAAAAATACTGGATTTGGCCATAATCGCGGCGGTCTCAGGGGCGCTCATTTTTTCAATCGGAACGAGTTTCCAATCCTCCGGCAGATACTCCTTAATGAAAAACGCCATACGCTTGCTGTGGGTCGGTAGTTTGCGCGGCATATAGGAAATAATTTTTTCCTTCCTGCCCGGTGCAAATTCGTCGCTGACATGCGGCAGTATGTTGATAATTTTTTTCTTATCAAGGCCGGGATAGATCATCGATACCATTGCAGATGTATCGCGTGAGATGGATAGAATAAGCTCAGCGTTTTCATAGACCTGCTTGACCTGTTCCGAGCTGTGACCCCATTTCAATGCAGCATCGAGATAATACGCGTTCTGCACATAGATCGCGTATTTAAAACCTTGGTTATAAAGCTCGTACCCAAAACGACCTGCCCAGACTTCCGGGATGACCATAAAGGTTGTATTCTTGTTCAAGCCATGATCCTTGCGAATGTTCGCATTATGTTCAAACCACTGACTACTGAACCCAAGGCTGTTAGGGCTGTAAACCGAGGTATAGAGCCCAAGCTCTGCGATCAATTCGGATTGTTTGTAAATGACTTTTACACCGCCAAGCACAAGGAGAGTAGCCAGGCAAAGAAAAACAATTTCCCGGTCAGTTTTTGTAGCTCTGGCAATTTTTTTTGTTCTGCCACTCATAACTAATTCCTAACTTTTGAAATAAAATTCTAAATATCCGTAGTATTAAAAGTGATAGGGTAAATGTTTCTGTAGGAATTGAACATATCTACCAATTACCAAAACTCATATAGTGAGTTGACGCCAATGGACGTTTAGTTTTTCAAACTGACAGCAACAGCGGTTGCAATTTCAATATTTTTTCTCCGTGCCGCAGAGCCTATCAAGAACAAATCTACGAAAGCCCAAATACCTAACCCACCCAAGGTAATTAACTTCAAGAAACCAAGAAGCACCTGACCTAAAAAAAATCTGTCCACTCCAAGTGAGCCCAAAAAAACACTTAGACCAAACAACACTACAGGATTATAGGCCCGCGTATTATACATTGTGATAAATGCAGTACGTTTTTCTTCTGGCAGATTAGATCCTATTGATACGAATTCGAAATGATACTCTCGATTATTCATTTTTAATTTCTCCAAAATATTCAATAATAAAAATTTTAACACTTACTAATTCTTATAGTTAATATGTATTTTCATCTAGAAATTTATATCGTTTCTGATTCAAGAAAATTTGCTGCTTTTGGGGATAATTAATTAATGTGTGAAGCATATTAAAAAAGTTTTACCCACCACCTATAAACTAAAATCAGACCAAACCTTTGGATATTTATTTTCTAACTTTTCATCTTTTCGCCTTTTCTTTTCACGATGGAATGAGCGTGATTACCTTTGAAATTCGTTCAGTCAAAAGTTAGTGTCCTTTATAATTTAACCACTCTGCAATTTGGTTAAAAGTTTTTCCTTTTTTCTTTGTTCTGTTGTTGTCTCAGAAAGAAATAATTGGCACTGCGAATGATTTGTAATTTTCATAGGTGGACGAAAATAGATTATAGTAAATTTGCATATCAGGTCTGCAGAAGAAACCCCCCGACTAAACAGCAACAACGATATAGTGGAACAAAGGGTCTATCAAGGATTTATTAAACCAAGGTTTGTTCTGCATATTCATCTTGAAAGTGTCGCTAACGCACTGACAATATAAAAATTCATGGAAAATGAAAGGTAAGAGACAGGCACACTTGTTTTAAAATTACTAAGGTGCTCTCGTGAGTTTTTAACCTAACAATGAAAAGAAAACTCTCTTTCACCACATTTTGCCCATGGACGATGGGGTGTTTATTTTTCTGGGAAATTATCAAAGCGATACGAAAAGGTATTTCCGTGAACACCTGCAAAAAACAAATGAGATTGGGCAGAAAAATCACAAAATAAAGGGGTTGAATTCTTTAAATCTGACGGCAGCCGAGAAAGGCGATGCATCAAGCTATGGCCTCTGATAGGTGGTAGCACCCTTGCCCAGTTTTAATTCGACTGGCCCAGAGAAAAACCAATTATATCGGGTGACAGGCATAGATTTTTAGAAAAATAGCTGTCGTTTTGTCTTTGAAATCTTCGGCGGCCTTGATCACCACGTAATCTGGCACAGTGATCAAATCGGCTTCTTTCACTCAGGGTATCGATTTGGATCACGCCACGCTGGCATGCTGGGTTGGTCAATACACAACTTTGCTGGAAACGCTGGCTGATGCGATTGGTCGGTATGTTCGCCAGGGGTAGGCAGTCTTTACTGACGGTACCCCGATCAAAATGCAGGCAAAAAAGAAATGCGCAAGAGCGCGGATCTGGACCTATGTGAGAAATAAGAGACCCTAAGCCAGCCGCGCACCTAGATTGTGTCGAATATTCTTAAGATAAACGTTTGGCTGCTTGGCAAGAACTTGTCCTAAAAAAGAGCGAAAGCATTAGTCGACAACGACACTGCAAATCAATGGGCCCCAATATCCCAATTAAGGCATTCAAAGAATAGGAAAATTAAAAATTACTGGTACAGAAAATTGGGCTAAACAGGAGAACGAGTTTCAAGCTAAAACATCTTGGCAATGCAGGTCACTCTATTCGGATTGAATTAATTTGCCCAACGTGGCTGTAATTCCCATGAGGCTGAAGCTCACGTCCAGGTTTCGACCGTCAAGCATCTGCAAACGAAGGACCGCGTCGCGTCCACCCTTCATTGCACTGACTGTCTGTGGTGATATTACTTTATGCGCCCAGCAGCCATCAATGCTGCAGTTGATCCAAGGAATCTTATCTTGCTTTTGCCCATCCACAATGAGTGTTGGCGGTGCTCCCAAAAACAAATCTACTACATATGGAAAATACAAAATACCATAGTCTTTGCCGTCCTCCGTCTTTGATAGAGAAAACCGGAAGAGGGATATTTGCGTATCCTCAACAATAATGTCAGCAATATAAAGGGCTTCGCAGGAGGAAATATCACCTTCGTCAGCGCATTGTAGAATCCATTCGCCTACCCCCTGGGAAACTTCAGTTTCCTGCGCATTTGCGGCCGGCAGAAGCATAAAGACAGTATAGAAACTGACTAGACCCCCGATTAATATACGGAATACCATCTTAAAAATTTACCCCCAACTTAAGATACCATCTTGTTCCATTAAGATCTTCACGTGCCATACCAAGCCGATCAGCTATTGCCGCTCGGTCAAAGGCTGCAATCAATCGTTCAGCCGAAAGGTCAACGGTGTAATTGTTCCAGCTGCCCTTTAGCCCTAAGGAAAGCCCTGTTGCTGTCGCATATTCGTAGTCAAATGAGCTTTCTATAAGGCCGTGATCAAAACCTATATTTGCACTGAGCCCTGATTTAAAACGAGAGCCACTGGCAAAATCAAGTTGGTTGAGGGGAAGTACAAGGTTATTTTGAACATAATAGCCTTTTGGGCCCGCTGCGTAGCTTTGGCGTGTTCCTCTTACAGAGTATTTGCCGCCAATCGCAAAACCCTGGGCAGATAGCAGATTATCGTCGCTTTGTTGACCAACGAAAGAGAGCGAGTAGATCAGGCTTTTCCCGCCGAGCGAAACAAGTCGGGAATAGCCAATATTGGCCTTCACAAGCTTATAGCGCGCCTCATAAACACCAAAAGATGGATGATCATCATCGCTGACCCCACTAGGAAAAATGGCCTGTCTGTAAGTAAGAGAAGATGAAAACCGACCCTTAGCAAGCAGTTTGCTATAATTCATACCAATGCTCAAGGCTGCCTGCGACCGGCTTTGTACTTCAATCGGAACACGTATGCCGTAAGTTACCAGAAAATTATTGCTTTCTGTTTTCGACAAGGCTGCATTAAATTTCAAAATCTGTGCCTGGTCGCGGAAAATAGTGTGTTCACCTTCAAGGTTAAAACTCTTGGTTTCGCCGCTGGTACCGTAAGGTGTTCCCGGATCGGGTATGTACCAGTTGTCATAGGAAAAGCGGCTCGCTGAAACACTGTAGAGTGTTTTGCCGTATGGAATGGAATAGAATAGGGAATAGGATTCTGATCTTTCAGGTTCATGATTAAAGTAAAACGCTTGCTCGCTTGTAAATCCGTAGGATAGCCGCAGCTGATCATAGCGACCAACTGGGTTGTCAAATGAGGCGCTGTAATTGGTACCGATTATGCCTGAGGACTTTGTACCTTCATTGTCAATTCCAATGGTAAAGCGTATTGGTTTTTCCGAGGAATCCTTGAGATTGACGATCGTATAGCCAGGCTGTGTACCGGCAACAAATTCAATTTTGGCCTGGCTTGAGGGCAACCTGTTAATAAATTCGATCCCCTGATCAACTGTGTACAAGTTTACCGGACTTTCGATAATTCCGGGGAATAACGAGCCAAGTCCTTTCTGATTGACTTCAAAGTCACCGTTAAAGGTTAAAGCTTCAACACGGCCTTCCTCAATTTGAAGTTCCAACTGACCATCAGCAATACTCTGCTGCGGAACATAAACCCGTGCCGCAATATAGCCCTTATCAAAATAGATCTTTGTGATGGCGCGCGTTAGATCATCAACCGATTTCAAACCCACGCACTTTTTGACATAGGGTTTAACGACAGCGGTACGCTCTACTGCGCTTAACAAGGTAACCCCACGCAGAATGATGTTCGAAAGGTTAATGCAATTTGCATCCGTCACATTATCAAGAGCAGGTTGCATTTCGGTGCTAGCAGAGGCTTCTGGCGACAAGAGCTCTTGCCGCGCAGCACGCTGCTGCGCGGCAAGATTCTGCCCAGTTTTGCGAATTTGCTCAGTGCTTGGCAGGTTGGTTTCTGGAATTATGTGCAGATCCTGAGAGAATACCTGCCCACCAGATAGGCCAAGAACAATTATACACAGAGCAGTGCATCCTCGCATAGACATAACAAAAAACCTTGTTTGGGGGTTAACGATTCAGCGTTGTCTTATTCGCTTTTAACGCTAGCCTGCTTTTCTGCAGCTGCCTTTTGCCGTTCCTCAGTCCAAGCAATAGCTGCTTTTTGAGAGGCCTTCACATCTTCTGGTGACAACTCGTTACTAAGCTTCATCATAGCTTCTTTAGAAGGTTCATGGCCGCGTGCAGATGCAAGATTGAAGTACATATGAGCGTTCTGAAGGTTCTTTTCGCCAAAGTTCCCTTTTTGCGCCGCAAGCGCCATATGATAAAGTCCCGCAACATTCCCAAGATCAGAGGCTGATTTTAGCAACTCGTGTGCCTTTTTTTCATCCTTTTCGATCGCAACACCTTTTGAATACATTCGGGCAAGTTCTACCAGTGCTGGTGAGAAGCTAAGGTCAATTGCTGTTTGATAATATTCGAGCGCTTTTTCAGTGTTCTGTTCCAGTCCACGCCCACTCTGATAAAGCTGAGCACAGTTAACCATGGCCTCCACGAGTCCGAGATCAGCAGATTTACAAAGCATTGTGTGCGCAGCTTCAAAATCTTGCAGCAATCCGCCTTCCCCCTGAAACTGTAGTAGACCCAGACGTTGTAAAGCAAGCGCATTATCCGCTTCAGCAGCTGCCTGATAAAGAACGACAGCTGTTGCTATGTTCTTTTCAGTACCAGTGCCTAGCTCAGCCATGCTACCTAGAAAGAAAGCCCCATCCGCATTACCCGCTTTATAGGCTGTCTCAAAAAACTGGGCTGCCTCAGGAAATTGCTTTTTTGCTAGGGCTTGCAAGCCAAGTTGCATATTACTGTCCTCTGCTCTTACTTGAGCCATCGTTGTTTGCAGCCCTGCAAGATAAATGGCGGACATAATTGTCGTGATCATTAAAAATTTTTTCATCTATTCAACCTTATATGTTAAAAGTTGGCCCGTTTGGGGCCAACTTTAGTTACAATGTTAAAGTCCCTGTTTTTTTGAATTTTTTATTTATCTTTAATCATCATCATCTTCCGTCAATAACTCGATCAGATTTACCCGTGCGTTATTAAGTTCGCGGATATCCGAAATTATTTTCATTGCGTTGATGCTGATGTTGCTTGTGATTTCCTGAGCAACCATAATGTTGGTGTTCAGTGCGTGCGGTAAATCAATCTCTTCTCCGTTTACTGTAATACTTGATGCGCCGCTTATTGTAGCATGGGTGGTTTGCCGAATGTCATAGAATTCAAAGCCTGCATCCCAACTTCCGCCCAGCACAGAAAAATGACTACCCAGTTGGGATGCCAGCGAAGTGCTGCTTCCGAACTGGGTTTCAAATTTGCCCGTATCAAAGAAAGCCCCAAATGAGGTATTGCTGCCGTATATATTACTGAAAGTAAATGAACCTGTCTCAAGAGTAAGCTGGTTCGATTCAGATTGTATCAAACCACCAATAAGGTTGGTATCGCCTTGGACTACGATATTGACTGATTCAGTTCCAATGATGCCTGACTGATCCTCAACCCAAGCTACACTTGCGACCTCTCCTTTAATACCAAAATCAAAGCTCACAGATGTCGGCATAAAATCAGCGTCTGTCCCAAGTCCAAGTCCAAGGTGAAAACCAAACATGTTTGATGCAACCGTTTCTTGAAGACTTTGAATGGTAAGGTCACCACCTACAGTTAGAGCTATATTATTGCCTCCCAAAACAGCTCCAATAATGTTAGTATCGCCGCCGCTGTTTGCAATCAGGTCCTCTGTTGCTGTGACACTTGAGTTCACATAGGTCGTGGTTGTTGCATAGCTGTGAGAAAACTTCATATCAAGGCTAAATCCGAATCCGGTGGGGTTCCAGCCATCCAAGGGTGCTGATACTCCAATACCTGCCCCAAATCCAATGCTGTTTGCGAAAGTCTGGTTCTCCGCCGCGATAAAAGAGATATCTTCGCCGGCGGTGAGGTAAATATTCTCTCCCTGGATTATTGAACCTATACCTGTAAGGCTACCACCCGCATTGATGGACACGTCATGGCCGGCATGGATGGTCGAAGCAACAGTCGTTGTCGAGCTGCTGGTGGAGTTGTCAACTTTGAAATTCGCATTTGCAAAAAACGACCCGATGGACCCCTGTAGAAGACCGTTAATGCTGGCTTCTAGGCCAATGTTGAAGGCGAACGAAGAGCTGGTTGTATCCGTATTGGTTGATTCTGTGCCGGGTTTTATAATTATATCTCCTTCGCTGGTAATCGTAATGTCTTCTCCGGCAAGCATGCCTGAGCCTATAAAGTTGAAATCAATTCCAGTTTCGATATATATGTTATCGCCCGCGATCAAGTTTGAACCTTGTGACGTAGTCGTCTCAGTGGTGGTAGTTGTGTTGTTATGCTCAACTCCAAAGCTTGCTTTGATTTTCAGGAGTATAAGCTCCTTCAGACCGTCCTCATCATGTTTTACAAAGGCCGCGTATTTTTCCAGCTCTTTTTGGAGTTTCTCGACAGAATCTTGGAATGCTAGAGTTGCATTAAAAACTTCTGCGATGGAAGCAGCACCGTGAATGGCGCTCAGAAGATCATCCGAGTCTTCCAAAGCAACCCCCGCATTTTGGACAGCAGTCTGAATTGCCATAAATTTCTTATAGGCGGCTGAAATTGCGTCTAATGCGGGACTATTAAGTCCAACTGTAAAGCCAACGAATGTGTAATCCTCATGGGTCGTCAGGGTCATTTGGTTGTGCACCGCGGCGATAGTTACATTGCCTTCGGCATCTATCTTGATGTCACCTGTCGCGGTGATCACCGAACCCTCAATCGTTGTATCCCCTCCATCTATAATCACGACGTTGCCCGGGTTTTCGGATGTTCCTGCCGTTACGATCGTTCCCGCGTGTGTGAGATTGACTAGACTTGAGCTGTCATTATCTACCGTTAGGCCAGCCGTTATTTTAAACGTAGACTCTTTTGGAAAGTCAGGCAGTCCAATACCTACCCCAAGGCTCCAGCTTGAGTTCGACATATTTACCCAGCTTTCAGATATAACTGTGGTTAAGGTTACATCGTCTCCCTCGAAAAAAATGTGTTGTCCAGCTGTAAATTGTGCCGCTTCTGAATAGATATCACCAGAAGCTTTGATCAAAATATTGCCGCCCGCAATCGCTTGTGTGGCGGAAACGTTTTCCATCCATTTTTCAACCGTATTTTTTTCATGTCCGAAGAGTGAGAACCAGCTTCCTTCGCTACCAACAGAAAGCCCTGTCTCGGATGTAGAATTTTCCGTATGGGTTACATTTATTGAGGCATGAAATAGGATAGACGCATCTTCCATAACAAGCTCGCCGTCAAAATCATAACCTGCCGTCAAAAGCATGTTTCCACCGGACTCTAGTATAACGGTGTCAAGAATAACGCCCGTCTCGCCAGAAATCACCAGTTGTCCGCCCGCAATCACGACAGTTGGAACCTCACTCTCTTGATAGTAAAAACTATATGTGGAACTTGAGTATAGGAAATCCGTCGTATTACTGCTTGAAATTAATTCAGATGAGCTGGTGATTGAGTCGAAATCAATATGTTCGCCTGCAATTAGGATATTACCCTGCTCAGAAAGTATATTTGCACCGGTGACCTGAATTTGCCCTTCTGGCGCAAGAATTTGAACCCCTTGATCCCCAGATATTTCGCCGGTTATGGCCGTAGTGATGGCCGATGCGTCGATATCAACGAGTGGGTCACCAAAAAAGAGCGTGGGATTGGGCGTAAATGTCTCACTTGAAGAAGAAATTGTATATGTTGCTGCTTCTATGGAAATGTCGCCATTTTCTGAATTTAAACTTATAAATTCTGTCGTCGTTATTACAGGTGCCAAACCATAAATATCACCTTTAGCTGAGATTACGATATTGCCTGTTCCTGCAGCGTCTCGGAAATTTATAATTCCTTGGTCGGTTTCCGCCTCGGTAATTTCATTGATAGCAGCAGCATCCAGTTCTATGCGGCTAGCATAGTCTTGGTCATGAGCAGTGATTGAGACCCCAGCTAAAGGAGCTATATTATGTTCGCGTTCCCAAACTTTCTTATATTGGCAGGCGTTAAGAGGTAAATTATCACAGCCGCCGTCCCAACGCCATTCTTCACGAGTCAGATCTATGCCGTCTCTATTCGCGTTCAAGTTAACTGAACCAGCATTTATAATGACACCACCACCAGCTATTATCTTTGAAGATACCAAATTAAACTCTGACTCTTCGCCCGAAGAAACGATTCCTATGTCATTGGTTGCTGTGAGGACTGAAATTAAATTGGTATGGGTGGTTTTCACTTCAGAACCCCCGATGGCATCAAAGTCATAGGGATATTCATTGGGATCTGTAGTATCCCAGTATTTTTCCTCATAGACTGAAGTATAATAAGACGATACGTGGATATCACCTCCAGCCTGAATAAATAGATCGCCTAATATACCAAGGTCAGCACTGCCTTCCGCATCAAGACTGGAATGCGAAACAGTGATCGAACCTGCTGTAAACAACGATATAGCTGCGGCAGAGATTTGGACTTTATTATTATCCTCACCTTCATCATTTCTTCCGATCTTAATTTCGCCGCCTTCTACATCTGTAGTTTTAATAAACAATCGGTCAGAAGCATCTATCCAACCTTTGACCGAAACACTGCTGTCTGCGATCAGTGCAATCTTTCCACCAGTTATTGTGCCTGTGGTGATTGTTCCACCTGTTATGATAGTATCAGCCGTGCCCGATATTATTTCTCCAGTGCCGCTTTCGATGATGTCGGCAGAAATACGTACATCTCCGTTTTCTCCATCAATTAAGCCACTGTTTGTGATGGAGTTAGATCGCAGTAACTGATCCTCGTCATCTATTCCTCTGCCAAGATAAATTTTCCCACCGGCACCCCTTACAAGGCCACTTTCAGATATATTTATGGTTTCAGCAAAAAGCGCAGTGCCTTCGCCGCCGCGCACTTCGCGGTTCACGTTGATCGCTGAATCTCCACTAACTCGTACAACCAGGTGTTTTAAGGATAACAGGCTACCCAAGTTCGAAATGCTACCAGCTTCAACTGCGATTGCGCCCTCTGTTGAATTAACTTCACCCAAAGAGTCGAAGCTGTCAGTAACGACAATTGCATTTCCTGTACTTGTGGTCAAAATCCCATTGCTACCAATGGAAACAGCAGTGCCCGCAACCGGTTTTTCTTCATCATTAATCTCGGCCGCTAAAACAATGTCATCAACAGCTGATACATTCGAATTAACTATTATCTCATCTGCCAGCAACAAAGCTACACCACCGGCTGTTACATTAGAGCCTTCGAGCAGTGTGAGCGAGTTTTCAAGCATTAGGTTTACATTACCATCAACTGCATCATAGCTCATACCCCCGGAAAGGTCTGTTCCGGCAATCAAAATATCTCCTCCAGACATAATTTGGCTATTAGTAGCCTCAATATTGTCGGCGAAAATTATAACATCGTCGAGATTACTCGATATAGCGCTACTATTAATTTCAATATTTGACGCTCGTGCGATTGTATTATCATCATTAACATCGGCACCAAAAGCGATCATTCCGTCAGCTGTTACATCGCCTGTTAAACGAATGTCATCGCCAAACACGCTAGCGGTGATACCAGCTATTATTGCACCATCCAATTGCGCAATTTCTGCGCCGCGAATATCAATATAGCCATCCTCTGCCGAGAGCTCACCTAATTGCACGTTCCCATCAGCAAATACCCTGATATTGCCAGTTTTAGATTTCGCATTGCTAGAGTTTTCAATCACATTGCCAAAGAAAACAATATCACCGTTTGTAGTGAATAGGTCAGTGCGAATGTTTATGCTGTCTGCCTGGATGGGTACACTGTCCCCATCCTCATCGGGAGACTGTTCAACACTAGCAGCGAAAAGAATACCGCTTCCAGCCGTTACCGAAGATGTCAAAATGGGGCTTCGCGAAGCCTTGATGACCGGAGAAAGGATAGTGACGAATTCGTTAGCTGTAACATCGCCAGTTAGGTTTACCCATCTAGAAGCGGTGACGTAAACATCACCACCTTGGGCGTCAAGCTTTCCAAGATTTCTAGCGATTACGGAGTCTATAAGGACAGAGCCATTTAGTGCTGTATAGCTTCCTCTGTTGTCAACAGTGTTACCGCCAATCACGACATTACCATTTTTCGCCAGAATGGCACCACTCGAGCGAACGGCTCTCGCGTTGATCAAATTGTTCTCACTGTCCGCACCGCCTGACAGAACAATATGGTTTTCAGCTGTTACGGCAAAGTTGCCTGTTTCTATAACACCGCCCAGTAAAGTAAGCTGATCACCAGAGGTTATATCCTGAGTTAAGGTTACACCTGTACTGGCATCAATATGCAGTGATCCGCCGGCGTTCAGTTCTCCCATATTGTTGATCGTATCTGCTTTGATGGCGATACCACCTGACGTGTTTGAAAGACTACCGTGGTTGAAAATTTCATCTGCAACTACAACCAATTCACCTGCACTACTTGAAATTTGAGCTGAACTTTTAAAGTAACTAGCACCGGTCAAGCGAGTTTCGTCATCAAGTGATCCACCAATAAAGACATCTTTTGCCACAGTCAGATCATTTTCTGCCAGATCAAGCTTATCGCTCAAAAGGACTAGCTGATCACCGGTTGTGATATCTCCGCTATTTGTGATTTGTTTTCCGGCTGACATCATGACAAATCCATTAGTGGCGTTAATCTCAGCCGAATTTGTGATCTCGTCAGTCATGGAGAATTGAATAGAGCCTTCGGAGGTGGTCACAGAGCCTGTATTTACCAGCACATCGCCAATTGCAAAAATATTTCCGCTTGTAGATGTCAAATCAGCCGAATTGTTAATCTGTGATGCGTCTGACACCGCTCCAGTATCATCCATTCCACCGGCAATCAGAATGCCGTCGATGCCAGTTTTCCAAGCATCGCCAGATGCATTAAGGATGTCACTTAATACAACAATACCACTATGAGCAGTGATGTCTCCACTAACAGTAAGTGTATCATCAGCTGTTAGGTAAACCGAATCTGCGATTACTGCTGCTAAATCCCCTATCGTCGAGTCAACATGAACTGTGCCTTGTTCTGCTTTGAGGTAATGGGAATCAACATTATCGCCAATAATCGAGGCAGAACCTTCAAGGCTCGTAATGTAGCGGTGGTTAAGCACGGATCCGGCACGGATCATATTACCATCCTCATCAAAACCACCTGCAATGACCACATTGTCAACCGCTTTGATTTGGTTAAAATGGGGCGCAATTTCAGAAGTTTGGAAATCATTTGTTACAATCTGAATAGCTTCGTGGGATAATATACGACCTGAAAGTAACATGGAGTCAGAGGCTTTAACAAAGGTCGTACCTCCTCCCATGAGAAGGTTATGGAATGAGGCCATGGAATAAATATTTCGGACAGAAAGTGTGTCACTATCTATAACCACATTCCCGCGACTGGATCTAACATCAAGAATATTGATGTCATCGCTTGTAAGGATCACATCACCATTTTTTGAATGGACCTTGGCGTTTTCAGATGAAATAGTTGCCCCGCGCAATAGCACTTCATCATCAATAAGACCCCCATGCATGACAATCGATCCGTCCGCAATCAGGTCGGCATCTTCTAGCTGCGAGATCGCAGCAGATTGCACGACAATTCGGCCATCAATCTCAACCTGATTATGGAACTTGACAGATTTTTCACCTGTCAGGCGCAGATCACCTGTCTCAATCTCAATATCCCCAATGAGTGAAATGGTCTCAGCATTAAGCCCGATTCCATCGATCCCGCCTTTAATAAGATATGGCGTTTCTATATTAACTGCAGAAATCGCTACTCCACCCAGTTGGCCAATGATATCGCCGTTAATATTTAGATTTTGAGTGTACTCTAAATTACCCTCCTGATCCACAGACCCGGCAATCAGAATATTATTCTCTGCGATCACATCCCCAAAACCATTATCTTTAGTGACAATTGAGTCCGGAGCAAGCAGCTGGATGTCACTACCAGTCACACCGCGCATAATTTTGAGACTTCCCTTACCAATAGCAAGACTCACAAGTCCTTCGGGCGCTTTAAAAGCTCCCTGCCAGGCATTCTTGTTAACAATTTCTCCTACGTTGAAATATATGTTTCCGTTATTGGCAGTAAAATCTGTTGATCTTGTATCTCCAAGTCGGTCAGCCACAACCACAATATTACCAAGCTCAGAGGTAATATTACCAGCTGCGGAGCAGCAATGTTGGCTTGCAAAAACGGTGGTAGCCTCAATCGAATCATCCTCACCCCTTTTGGCAACAATCACTGAACCAACCGCGTCTATAGTCCCGCCGCCTTTTTTAGCGTTAATAAAACCATTGTCGCTAAATATAAGCACATCACCATCTGATTTAAGCGTCCCACCACCCTCAAGCAAAGAGACGCTTTCAAGAACAATTGTTCCCGCAGCATCAAGTGTAGTGCTCTGGTTCATCAATAGCTTATTGGCCGACAAGACAATGTTGCCATTTTCGAAACCCTCATTCATAAAGGTTGAAATGGTAGTTTTCTTGATATTTATTTCTTCAGCTGCACTCGCGTAGAAGCCGGAAAAAGTGTAATTACTATTTCCCAGATCGATATTCAGCGCTTCAAGGTCAATTACGCCTCCCACTTCCACCACTGAAAGGTCGTCATTAGTTTGCTCCAAAAGTTTGTCGTTGCTGAAGTCAAGATCTCCATCTGACTTTATACGAAAGTGTCCAATTGTGTTAGTGGATCCGTATTGAACGTTACCTCCGGTGAAAATAGCTATATCGCGCCCGGCCCACGC
The DNA here is from genome assembly GCA_039640505.1 of Rhodobacteraceae bacterium Araon29. Classification (NCBI taxonomy): domain Bacteria; kingdom Pseudomonadati; phylum Pseudomonadota; class Alphaproteobacteria; order Rhodobacterales; family Paracoccaceae; species Rhodobacteraceae bacterium Araon29. The sequence continues at coordinate 2,541,367 of CP046865.1, forward strand.
AGAATCGTAACTAACTTCGCCATTCGCCGCAATCATAGTTGATCCGGATGTCAGAACATTGCCCAGAACAACCTGATCTTCTAGAAATGCCGTGCCGTTGTCCCGCGTTGAAATCTCAAGATCACTTCCTTCAACTAAAACTATCGACCCAGTTTCAGAGTATTCGATAAGATCCAAGCCAACTGAAGCTTCATTCAGCATGACTCTTTCTGCAATGATGTTGGCTGATTCTTGTGAAATGAGGTTTAGGACCGAAACAGAGCTGTTCCCCGCGTTTATGGAAGTGCCTTTGCCCGAAAAAATCTCATCTGAAGTCAATCCATCTGTGACGTTCACCGTTGTGTTGCCCGCCCAGGTTTGCAAAGTGCTAGCGACAAGAGTACCAGCGTCTATCAAAAGTTCCTCATTGGCCTTAATCGTGTTTACAATGATGGAGTCATCGCCAGTTAGGTCGAGGCTTCCTCCACTTACAATTTTAAGTGCTGCAATATTTGTGGCTTCAATGCTGATGTCATCATTGGCGGCAACGGCCACAGCACCAAATGATGTTTTGACAATCGCATCAACCGTTCCGTTCGCGGCAATCTGTTCAACGCTCAAACCACCTTTTTCAGCTCTTAAATCAATATCCCCCCCTGCAGCAAAGAGGCCGACATTGATGTTTGCGCCCTTTGCGTCACTTAAAATATCAACGTCACTCAAAACAGCTTCTGCAGAGATACCACCCAATCCATGCTTACCAAACGATACTAGCGCCACCGAACCTTCTCGGCTCTCAACAGTCTGTAAGTTTATTGCTTTATTGGTACTAAGTTTGATATTTCCCTCGGCCACAGTCCGATTAATGTTAATCCCGCGTCCAAGTGACCTAATAGAAATGGTATCACCAGAATACAGATTAACGCCCAGGTCTTTTTTAACCCGCTCTGCGTTGACCTCCTGCTTTGCCCAGATGTTGACCGCACCACCTGCAACAATCGTATCAAAAAGGACCGATCCCTTATTTGACTTAAGAACTACAGAACCTTGGGATGATGCCCTGCTTGATAAGGTAATGTGCGATCTGGCAGTGACACCTATATCGCCCTGCGCATTAATAGAATGTATCTTTACGCTGGATGATTTACTTTCTGCAGAAACATCAGCGTTCGAGTGAACAGGTTTGTTCAAAGTGATAGCGCCGTCAGCGGATAGAGCTAAACCTCCAACACCTGCCCCGATCACACCCCTAGTGTTTACCCCCAAACCCTTTTCTGTTGAAACAAGGCTAATCTGATCCGCATGCATCGCTTTATTCAACTGGATCGCGTAATCCGGCCTTCCTGAGGCCGCGCCTAAAGGCGTGTGTGTAATCGCGTCACCCTCAGCCGAAAAGCTGGTTATGTTACGACCAGCAAGAACGCGTAAAGTTTTACCGTAAACTGTCCAGTTTGAAGAGACGGAACGCGCAATTATGTCAAGAACTTCAACATTCCTGAAGTCATGTTTATATGTTTTAGAAAAATCAATCGATCCACCGGTAACTTTGAACCCATCAAGTTGGCCACCTGTGATAATTGCTTTACCAGTCGTCAACGTAGCGTGAGGCGTGTTAGAAAAACCGCATCTTTTACAAAGAATTCCATTAGGGTTTGCAACGACTACAGAAGCCTGTTGCCCGGCCACTTCTAAAATCCCATCCAGAGTAGATGAATTGCTGGATGTAACTTCGTTCAGAATGACACTCGCGATCCCATCATTTACAAGGTTCGGGTTGCCAGAAATCGTCCCGGCGACCCCTGTAATTGTAGCACCGGCTAAAGGAGCCGCGTTGTTTAGAACAGCACCTTCACGAGAAACTGAGAATTCAATAAACTTGTTATGAGACAACCCCTGACTGTTAGCAGCGGCGATGTTCACAATCACTGCACCATTCGACGATTCACCAAGAAAGGTCGAACCTTCCGCGACACTGATTCCCCCCCCGATGCGGCATTTGCTATGGTCGCAAAAGGTGGAAGAAAACCAATTACTAAACTTGATAAAATCGCAACAACTTTTTTTCTGAATTTTCTGCCAACACCTTTGTTTACTTGAATATGTCTTTTCACATTTTGAATTTTTTGGATATCAAACATGTCATCTCTTCCGGGTTGCTAAATCGTTTCAATCTACTGAAAAAACATATACTTTAGTACTAGTTCACAAATTCGTTACCGGTTTTGTTATATCACTATTAGTCTTTTTTCAACTTTTTATTTAAAAAACTTACTTTAGGTATTTTACATATTCTTTAGTATGTATTACTGAATTGTAATATTAGAAACATTCCTGTTATAGACCAAACAAAATTGTGCTATTTCGATACTAAAAATTAGCACTAGCCCTTCTAAAAGTTATCTCCGACCCAAACATTTGTTAGCTTGAGTTCTATACTTTTTTAAACCAGCACAAATTCTGTTAGGTATTCTCTAATTACATTGGCATCTGCCCTTTCAGAAGTGTCCAATGACCAGTGATCAACGCAAAATTCGTCGTAAGCTACGGGTTCTAAAGCCTACGGAAACGAACGGTTCTGTCGCCAAGAGGTGTAGATATTTCTGCATAAGTCGCGCCAGTTGTCTGTCTCATATCCACTCCTTGGTGGTTATGATGAGCCAGAAACCTTCTCTTAGCAATTCACGCTATTTGGACCCATAAGTGTCGATCTTTATTCATAAACATCTCCTTCTTCCCAATATTGGGAGCTTAAGGGAAATGTCCCACGAGTAACGGCATATCTACACGCGTTGAGCATCAGACATAAAGTTGTTTCCGCCACCACTACAGTCATTCAACAACAGTGGAATATACTTTTGACTATTTGCGCAGCGATATAAATCGCGTTTAAGGGTCTCTATCCTTTTTTTCCCGCTGAACATGGCGCATCAACGCATTGGCCTGTTGTTTCGACAGGCCAAACTCTTTGCGCAATTCTTCGAGCGAGCGCGTTTCGATCGCATCCACAACCCCGTCTTCCATCGCTTCGCGGATTTGATCTTCAAAAATCAGCTTCCGGCGGGCGATTTGATTGCTAAACGCGTTGGCAATAATACCAGTGAGCAAGGCCACAACCGACACGCCCATCAAAGCGGTAATCACCGATATTACCTTGCCGATCCACGTCACCGGGCTGACATCGCCGTAGCCCACGGTGGTCAATGTGATCAGCGACCAATACATCGCATCGGGTATCGAGGCAAACTCAACCGGCTGTGCGCGGTGCTCGGCAAAATAAATCAGGGAAGAGGTCAGCACAAAGGCAATAATCAGCAAGTAAAACGCAGCAATGAAGGATTTACGCTCTTCATAAATGGCGCTGAATAAATCTTCGATCGCAGTGTTATAATGCGACAGTTTAAAGATGCGCAGCAAGCGCAGGGTACGCAGAACCCTAAGATCAAGTCCCGGAAACAGCGCCTGAAGATAAAACGGCAGGATTGAGACCAGGTCAATCAGCCCGCTGAAGCTAAAAATATAACCCAACCGCGCACTGCCAAAAATTCGCCCGTGGCTGTCTTGTTTTGCGGCACTGGCCCAGACCCGCATCAGGTATTCCACCGAGAAAATAACCACACTAAATGATTCGACAATATAAAACTGGCGCGCGTAATTGACCGAAAAATCACTAACCGACTCAAGCGTAACAGCCAAAATATTCAAAACCACCAAGGCAGCTATAAAATAATCACAAAACTTGCTTGCCCAGTCACCCGAGCGCCCTGGTTCTAGGACCTCAAGCACCCGATTTTGAAATTGCGCATAGCCCATATTTTGAACCTTTTAACCGATAAAACTATTCCAACAGCACACAAAGATCGCTTCAAGCAAATTGGTCACAATTGGTTCACAAAAGATGTGAGCCCTCAATCCTTATTCATCACCAATCGGCCGTGACGATAACGTCAGTTTCCCAAACGCTTGCTGCTTATCTTCCGCTCTATATGACTAAAAATATCCCGCTGGGTCAATATAATCACTTTCGTTCTACGGCACGATGGGCATGCAACACGCTGATTTAACACTTTTTCCTATCTTCTTTTGAGATTGAAAAGGCATCCGGTTGAACAAGATGAAAGAAAATCAAGTCATCAAATTGGCCTTAAAACTCGGTATGCAAAATTTCTACGGCCAAGTGGATAATTCCATTTTACAAGTATCAAAAAAATTAAAGTGACTTTTGTTTCAGCTTAAAACAGCGTCAAATCTGCCTAATTTCTCATCACAAGGCTGAAAAATTTATGCTGGGCGCTCTGCATCACTGGTGTTTCATGACTCCCGAACGTAGCAGGGTAGCAAGTGTTGTTTCCTCCTAGAGATACACTGTTACTGCCGGGTCAATTGACCCGGCTTTTTTTTGACAATCCTGGACTGTCCTGATTGCACAAATAAACTTGATATCACTATTGCGCTTGAACGTGTCCCTAAATCTCTGTAGGCACGCTTAGAATGTGACGAATGAGGCCATACATGGCACTTGAGCTGTGCTCTTTATATAGCCCGACTTGGTTGGCAGATTTTCGCGTAAAAACATCAACTTCATTCCCGACCGCCACAGGCAGTTTACCAACTTTCCAAAGCACTGACGCCGCAGTTGGAAACACCAAGCTTAGCGTTCTGAGAGCCTATTTATGATGATGCAGCGCACCGGTTTTGTATTGCTGATTTTATGCCTAATGGCACCCCTGTTTGGTCCTTTTTCCGAGCTTTTTTCAGCAATCATTATTGCGATATTAATTGCCGTGGGGATAAAAGCAGGACATCATCGGCGCCCTTGGGACCCACTAAAGACACTCGGGGTAATTTTCATCGGATATTTTACCCTGCTTTTCGCCGCGGGCCTTATTAGTGACGCCAGTTTATGGCAAACTTTGGATGGCTTATCTCCAGCTTCGCCAGTTTTGATTTTGGGGTTGGCCGCTATATTTTCAGATCCAAAGTCGCTGCAGGTTGAGAGCCAAAAGATTGGCGATATCGCGGCCTTCTCAGTTATTGCCATGTATCTAGGGGCATTGATGCTTTGGCATTTTCAGATCGATTTTCAGGTGCTCGGAAAAAGTGTACTCCATCACGCATCTGTGAACGGTCGCTTGCGACTATTTGCCGGAAATCCTCTGCCGTTTGGGGCAATTATGATTACGCTTTGCGGGTTAAGTTTTCTTGGGTGGTGGCAAAAATCATCCTTTGGTAAAGTGGTTTCTTTAGCTGCATTTCTAATTGGGGTTACAATTGTAGCATTTTGGAGCGAAGCACGCGGGCCGTTGCTAACCTTAGGGCTGTTGCTTGCACCCATCGGCCTAGGGGCCTGGTTTTACATCCGCTCCAAGAAAATTTTTCGTCCAGCAAACTTGGTTTTTGCCGCTGTAATTGTGGGGGGCGGTATTTTGCTTTGGCCGATGGCGGCAAGCGCGTTAGAGCGCTTGATCAACGGATTGACCACGCTGCAAGAGGGACAAAATTATGATAACTCAACATATTTGCGCCTAGTTATGTATGGGGCGGCTTGGGAAGCCTTTTCCGGCAATTGGCTTTTTGGATTCGGCCCACATGCTCGGTTCACGGCCATAACAGCCCATTTTCCCACTGGTATCAACATAGACTATAGCCATGCACATAATGTCTTTCTCAACCATGCGGTGGCTGCCGGCATATTTGGCCTTTGTGCTGTTTCCAGCGTTTTGCTTACCCCAGTGGTTTTGGCGTGGAAATATGCAAAACAGCGCTTTGGATCAGAGCTTTATTTCGCCAGCATCCTGACGCTTTCCATGGTTGGCTGCGGGATGAGCAATGTGCTGCTCTTTCACGATTTGACGGCATATTTCTTTGCCACTCTGTCTGTTATCGCGGCAGCGGGGCTGTCGCATGACAGCAGCGAGCAGGGCCGCTCATAACAAAGAGCTACCTCAGGGTCCTCCAGCGCTCAAATGCTGACATTGACGACCATTCTTGGTTGATGACATCCGGGTCATAATGCGTCTCAATCCAACGCTCGAAACTCATACCTTTTTCATCATATTCACGCTCATATTTATGCAGCAAATAATCAAGAACCCCAGTTTTGGTGAGCTTTAAGTGCAAGAACCGAAAGGAAAGCATACGCTTGGCGGCAGCTATGCTTTCACCGGCTTGGGTCAGCATATACATTACGCTGGCCAGCCCAGCGCGATCTGAGCCAGATTTACAGTGCATTAAAAATGGTTTATCCAGTTGTTGAAAGAGCCTGATAAGCTCTTGCAGATGTTGTTTTTCAGGCGCGCGCCGTGCCTGCAAAGATATGTTGTGAAGCCTCAAGTCCAATACTTGACAGCGCTCTTTTTCAATCAGGTAATGGGCCGCCTCGCTTTTACCGCGTAAATTTACGACATCGTTTATACCTTGCGCTTTAAGTTTTTCTAACCGCTCGAATGTCGGCTGGTTCGACCGAAAAACACCCGGTGCGATTTGATCCAAGTTGGTCCATTTTTTGCGCAGCACCTCATGATCAAACCAAAGCATGTATATCGCGGCCTTGCGGCGGTTTTCGGGGGTATCCGGCGCAACATTATAGGTGGCCCTAAGGCGTTTTTCAGCCATCACCAACCTATTAAGAATTTTGACCATAAACGCTTTATCCGACTGTTTTTAGTTGCTCTGTTTGATTAGCTTTATCGGGGTGAAAGCACAATTGGTTTTATAGGGTTCACACAGCCACATAAAGTTATTGGCTTTTCCTCGGCGCTTTCCAGCGTCTATGGCTCCAAAGCCATTGATCCATATTCGCGCGCACTCTTGCCTCTAGGCTGTCGTTTAAAGCCTGGGTCATTGTCTCGGCGCTGCCCCGCGTTATCGGGGCCTCTAATACAATCCGAAATGGCGCTCCTGTTGACTGGCGGATTGCATAAAACGGCACCAGTTCTGCATCATTTTTAAGGGCCATCTGTGCGGCTGACAAAGCGGTATAGGCGGTCTGTCCGAAAAACTGCAAAGCCGCACCATCATCCATATGCTGATCAATCAGCATCGCCAAAGGGCGGCCGTTTTTAATATGCCGAACCATATCACCAAGACCGGGGCGGCCGCGTTCAAACATTGGTGTTCCGGTTGTGGTGATATTGTCGAAATAATAGCGGTGAAAGGCTTTGTTATTGAGCCGCCGATACAAAGCGCCCAGATGGAAACCCTGCGCAATCAAAGCAGCCCGCGCGACATCATAATTGCCAAAATGACCAGACACACAAATCACGCTGCGCCCCTCTTTTGCCGCTTGTTCAAGGGTCGCAAGCCCCGGGCCTTCGATTTTGGTTTTCTTGGCCAAGGCAACAACATCTTTGGGGGAAAACAACTCGATAATCGTTTTGCCAATATTGCGGCTGGTGGACTTTATCAATTTTTCTCGTTCGGCCGCGCCGATCTCTGGGCATGCAAGCTGTAAATTGCTGCGGATGCGCCGACGATACCCCAAAAGCGGCGCCACAAGGGTGGCGAATAGCCCGCCAAACAGCTGGCGGCGCAGACCAAAGGGCAGCAGCTTGAAAAGCTTGATAGTGCCGATCGCCAAAGCGCCGCTAAGCAGGTCTAGAAAAGATGATAAACTGACGCGCATGGTCCATACAGTTTGGTTGCTTTATTTTGCTTATAAAGTCTTGTTGCTGCGAAACAACCGCCTAGCGTGCAAAACACCGTTTTCTTTGGGATTTCTACCGCGGCCCACGGTCCAACAACTGAGTAATTTTTTCTATGGTCAGGTGGGTTGCCGCCCCACCTGTGCGCAGGCATGCCCGGGCGTTTTCGGCCAATTGGGCGCGCCGTTTCGGGTCTTTTAGCGCGATCAAGGCGGCAGCAATATCATCCGATGTCCCTGCGGCAATTGCCCCTTCTGCGGCTTGCAAACGGGCATAGATTTCCCGAAAATTATAATCAATCGGCCCATGGATAATCGGACAGTCCAGCAGCGCAGGTTCAAACGGGTTATGGCCGCCATGATCAGATAGGGATCCGGCAATAAAAGCGGCATCGGCAAGCCGGTACCATAGCCCCATTTCGCCAAGGGTATCGGCAATGTAGATATCAGCATCAGTGTTAAAACCGTCGTTCGCTGATCGCAGCGCAACTTTAAATCCCCGCGCACGCGCCAAAGCGGCAATCTCAGCCCCGCGCTCGGGATGACGCGGCGCAATCATCATCAAGGCCTCTTGTTGTTTAAATGCGTTTTTATGTGCCTCGATAAGGGCTGCATCCTCCCCCGGATGCGTCGAACTGGCCAGCCAAACAAATTTGTCACCTTTTGCAGCCTGCAGAGCGCCCAATTCGGCTGGATCAGCATTTGGCAGAGCGGCATCTTCTTTGGTTGACCCGCTAAGGGTCAATTTCTTGGACGCCACGCCCAAGTTGCCAATTTGCTTTAGGGTGGTTTCCGATTGCACCAGGATAGCATCAAATGCGCTAAGCAAATTATACATCGCCTTTGGCCAGTGCTGCCAACGCCGGCTGGTATTTTCCGAAATGCGGCAATTAATCAAGGCCATTGGAATTGCGCGGCGGCGGGTTTCGCAAATCAGTTGCGGCCAAAGCTCGCTTTCAACCCAAATCGCTATATCAGGGCGCCAGTGATCTAGAAACCGGCAGACCGGCCGATAGCAGTCATAGGGCGCAAACTGGTGCATCAATCGGTCGTGCGTGGAATGCTCTAGCAAATTGGCCGAAGACACCGTAACCGATGTAATCAACACATGGGTTTGCGTGTCCTGGGCCAAAAGTTGCTCGGCGATACCCAGAATTGACTGGGTTTCCCCTATGCTGGCCGCATGAAACCAAACCAGCCGGCCCTCTTTGGGCCGCACATGACGCGCCCTGCCCCATTGTTCGTTTTGCCGCAGCGGATCTTCTTTTCCCCGACGAAGCCGACGGTTTTGCGCCAACCGAAACAGCGGGCTCGAGACCCGCGCCAGCATCAAATAAAGAGCAATTACGAAAGAGCGGTTGCGCATTATATGCGCTCCTGTGCGCACAGTAAAAACACGTGCCTATTTGTTTGCTGTTCGGCCTCTACCGCGATGCAGCGCTGAGTTCTGATTGGGTTTTGCCACACGAGCTGTTTTGACCCTTGTTCTTGCGTCAATCGAAAAATGGATTAGCCACCCGTGTGGCTCATATGGCGCGACATCTGTCCGGCTATTTCCTGCCGTGAATAGTCAAAGTCATGGCCTTTGGGTTTGCGCCCGATGGCCTGCCTAATGGCGTTTTCAAGTGGTCTGTCATCATTTGGATGATCGCGTAAAGGCATCCGCAAATCGGCCTTACCCTCTTGCCCCAAGCACATATAAAGTTCGCCAGTACAGGTTAGTCGAACGCGGTTGCAGCTTTCGCAAAAGTTATGCGTCAGCGGCGTGATAAAGCCGATCTTTTGGCCGCTTTCTGCAAGCTTAACATAGCGCGCAGGTCCGCCGCTGCGCTCATCAAGATCTCTTAGCGTATACTGCTGCGCCAGCTTTGCACGTAATTCCGTGAGGGGCCAATATTGGCCAATCCGATCCTCACCTTCCAAATCCCCCATCGGCATAACCTCGATAAACGTAAGATCCATATCGCGGCTTGCGCACCATTCGGTCAGCGAAAACAGCTCATCTTCGTTAAAGCCCTTCAATGCGACCGTATTGATCTTGACCCTCAACCCGGCATTTTGCGCAGCATCAATGCCCCTCAATACCTGTAGCAGACGGCCCCAGCGGGTCACTTTAGCAAATTTTTCTTCATCAAGTGTATCAAGCGAAATATTGATCCGCCGCACACCGGCAGCGAACAGCTGATCGGCAAAGCGGTGCAACTGCGAGCCATTTGTGGTTAGCGTTAGCTCTTTCAATTCACCGCTTTCAAGGTGCCGCGACATGGATTGAAAAAAGCTCATGATATCACGCCGCACCAAAGGCTCGCCGCCGGTGATACGCAGCTTTTCAACCCCAAGCCGGACAAAGGTTGAACACATACGGTCCAGTTCTTCGAGCGTCAGAAGCTTTTTCTTGGGTAAAAACTGCATCGCTTCAGACATGCAATAGACACAGCGAAAGTCACAGCGATCTGTGACTGAAATCCGCAAATAATTAATCGCGCGGTGAAAGGGGTCTATCAAAGGTGTGTTCATCGCTGCTATGCTATGCTTATGTCAGGCCAAGGGCAAGTATCGGTTCAATATTTTAGTACCGATCAAGAATAAGAGGGATGGATGCGACATAAATACCTTAGCATCATTGGATTTGGAATTTTGATTGGGTGTTCAGCGGTCAAAGCACCGGCCCCGCCTGCACCAGCCGCCGCAAAACAGTCCGCAGCGGTGACCCCCGAAATTTTGGGGACAGGCACGCCAACCCCGGCCAATCAACTGGATGTGGCCACTGATAGCGAACGCGCCGCCGCGGCCGACACCGCCCAAAATAGTGCCAGCACCCTGCTTGGGGTCACCGTTGCGGCACTGGGCAATCCGGCCCAAACCGGTTTCTGGCTCAAAACCGCATTGGTTGATGTAGAAACCAAGGGTAGAATTAGCAGTGCTGCGACAGGCACTACAGTCAACTTAACACTGATACCACTTGAGGCAGCCAGCGGCAGCCAACTGTCATTATCAGCCATGCGGATGCTGGATGTCCCATTAACCGCTTTGGTCGAGGTCAGGGTTTATAAACTGGCCAATGAGTGAGTTGTTTTAAAACTTATGCCGATTGCAAATGGCGGATTGTTTTGCCATCAGACCAGGCGCGCACCGCCTGACCAAAGGCTGCAAACAAAGGCCGAGATACCGGATCATTAGCCGCGTCCCATTCCGGATGCCACTGCACGGAAAGCGTAAAGCCCGGCACATCTTTGACATAGATCGCTTCAATGGTGCCGTCATCGGCCCAACCGTCAACGACGATGCGATCGCTCACGTCTTTAATGCCCTGTCCATGCAGCGTATTTGTCATCACTTCTGTGGCCCCAAACAGCTTATGAAACGGACCGCCTTGGTTGAGCTTCACCGCATGCCGCAGTTCAAATTTTTCTGCCAGAGTGCCATCTGGCGGCATCCGGTGATTCATCCGATCCGGCAAATCGCGGATTTCGGGGTGCAAAGAACATCCCATCGCCACAGCCACCTCTTGAAAACCGCGACAGATTCCCAAAACCGGCTGACCAATTTCTACACAGCTGCGGATCAAAGCCAAAGCCAATGCATCGCGGTCGCGATCAAATTCGCCATGCGCTTCGGTTGCCGCTTCGCCGTATTCTTCGGGATGGACATTCGGCCGCCCCCCAGTGAATACAAAACCATCGCAGGTTGCCATCAATTCTTCGATTGTCACCTGCGCAGGGTCCGTTGGAATAATCAGAGGGATACAATCGGAGACATGCGCAACAGCATCCCCGTTCATTGTGCCCGAGGCATGGACCGGATATTGCTCATTGAGCAAATAGTGATTTGAAATAATTCCAACAACTGGACGCAAAACAAAAACCTCAATCAAGGATATGCGCTAAACATACCCAAACAAAAGAAAAACTCAATATCTAGTCTTCTCGGAAAAGCCGCCGGCTGAATTTCACGCGAAATTATGCCAACAAGCGTGTTTTAGAAATTACGGGAAATAGTAATCCGGCATTCAGAAACCTTATAGTCATAAAAAACTATATTTGATCGGTTGATTTGATGCGAACAGGACAGGCTGGGCATAAATCCGGAAAATTCGATACGAGTATGTTGCAAGGTGGCATTTAACCGGCGAAAATCATCCGCTCTCGGAGTATACGTGAGCGGGTAATTGCCAATAAAATCACGCTGCCCAAGCTCTAGTCCGAAACCAGTTTGTAACCCACCCTGCCAGTCTTGCTTCAAACCAAATGACAGTTTGGAGCCGACATAGCGAAGATGTTTGGACTGGGGGCTGCTACGGTCGCCGCCAATGCCAAGTTGAAGCGACCGAGACGGGTTCAACTGGCGGCTAAAATTCAGCGACACACTGGCAAACGGGCCATCAAGATGAGGTTGGCTGGAATAGATGCGCCGTTCGCGCACCAAGCTCACATCCAGTTGGTCTCGAAGAGTAAGCCGGCTGCCCACTCCCAGGCGTAGCCCCCGATGCTGCTGGGATGCATTTTCGGCGCGCCATATTTTGCGATAGTAGGGGCTTATGAACCATCGTCCCGTGCGAATTGTGCGCTCATAAACAAGCGTTAAATTGCCATCCAGATTGTTAAGGTTTTCCGTTTCATAGCGGGTAGTGGATAAACCCCAATTTAAAGCCATCCGCTCGGTCTTACTCAATGAATGGCGCGCATAGCCTGATAACCCCACCACAAGCCCATAGCCAGACTTTGCTTGAGAGCTTTCATCAATCAACATCTCACCTATTGTGGTCTGAAAAAACGTTTCGGTTGTGCCCCGATTAACGTTCGTCGAGGGTAGCATGGAAAAATAACCACTTACCCCAACAGGTTTATCGCGCCGGATCATCGCGAGGAACCGGCGATATCCATCCCGCATATTTGGGTTTTCATCAATCCGCAGCAACTGGTTAAAATGAAACTCTGCCGGCCCAAAGTTGCGGTTGAGCAATAGTGTATGCGCCAGCTCACGCCGGGCATTCATGCGATTTGGCTCGAGTTGCAAAACCTGCCGAAAGAGCGCGATGGCAGCCGTAAACTTGGCTTGTGATTTGAGCAGGCGCGCGTCAAAAAATAGCCTGTCTGCCGGCGATGGATCACTGGCTTCAAGCAATTCGCGGGCGGCATCAACTTGCCCAAAGGTCAGCAACCGCGAAATATCATTGTCGCGCAGATTCTCGGCCAATCCGAGCGATGCGGTCGAAAATCCAACTATAAGACCTAAAATTAGCCCAAAACGATGCCAAACCTGTAATAAAAAAATCAATTTACCCTTTTGCAAATGCGAAGCAGAAATCAATTTCTACGCAAAACAGAAGCCCGTTTGAAATAATGACAGATCTAAAGCGAGCCTTTTATGATTGCCGCCCTAAATCCCTGACCTGTTAGAAAAAGACCCAGCTTCCTGTTATCCGTATTAAAATGACCGCAGCAAAGAAAACCCAAATAAAAACTGATAAACCAACCCCCACACTGTGCTGAAATTTAGCATGGGTTTCAACCTTTAGTTTAGCGCAAATAAAAAACTAGGGTGCAGCCGTGTTTGCAAATCACATACGCGCTGTTTAAAGCGATCTCGACACGGCTAAAGAGAAGCGGATTTAAGCGCAAGGCGGCGGGCATGTAGCACCGGCTCGGTATAACCCGAGGGCTGTATCCGACCTTTGAATACCAAATCGCAAGCCGCTTGAAAGGCTTGACCTTCAAACCCGGGGGCCATCGGGCGATAGGCAGCATCACCCGCATTTTGCGCATCCACCACGGCGGCCATCTTGCGCAGCGCGGCCATGACCTGCGCCTCAGTGACCACCCCGTGGTGCAGCCAATTGGACAAAGCCTGACTTGAGATGCGGCAGGTGGCCCGATCTTCCATCAGGGCAACATCATGTATGTCGGGCACTTTCGAGCAGCCAACCCCCTGATCCACCCAGCGCACCACATAGCCTAATATGCCTTGGGCATTATTTTCGATTTCGCTTTGCACTTGCGCTGCGGACAGGTTTTGGCCGGACATCACCGGAATGGTCAGCAAATCCTTTAGCGTACCGCGCGGTCCAGCCGCTTGAATACGCTGTTGCTCGGCGCTGACATCAACTTGGTGATAATGGGTTGCGTGCAGGGTTGCGGCGGTGGGCGATGGCACCCAAGCGCAGCTTGCGCCCGCCATCGGGTGGCCGATCTTGGCCTTTAGCATATCGGCCATTTGATCCGGCATTGCCCACATGCCCTTGCCAATCTGGGCCTTGCCCTGCAATCCGCAGGCCAGACCGATATCGACATTGCGATCCTCATAAGAGTTGATCCATGCGGTGGATTTCATATCTGCTTTTGGCAGAAAGGCACCCATTTCCATACTGGTGTGTATTTCATCCCCCGTGCGGTCTAAAAATCCGGTGTTGATAAAGGCCACTCGCGATTTTGCCGCCCGGATGCATTCTTTTAGGTTCACCGAGGTGCGCCGCTCTTCATCCATTATCCCCAGCTTCACGGTATTTTGCGGCAGGCCCAAAATTGCCTCGACCTGCGTGAACAGCTGATCGGCAAAGGCAACCTCATCGGGGCCATGCATTTTCGGTTTAACCACATAAATTGACCCACACTGCGAATTGCCACCATCGCGCTTAAGATCATGTATCGCAATCAACGTGGTGATTAGCGCATCCAGCAGGCCTTCGCCTATTTCGCGGCCTTCACTGTCCAGAACTGCTGGATTGGTCATTAAATGGCCGACATTGCGCACCAGCATCAGGCTGCGGCCTTTGAGCGTGGCGTTTGTGCCATCCGCGGCCACATAAGCGATGTCATCGTTCAGGCGGCGTGTAAACTGGCGGCCCGGTTTTACAATCTGCTCGTTCAGATCGCCTTTCATCAGCCCCAGCCAGTTCCGATAGGCAATGACTTTGTCGGCCGCATCCACAGCAGCTACGCTATCTTCGCAATCCATAATGGTCGAAACCGCGGATTCGAGCCGTATATCCGCAATCCCTGCAGCGTCAGCACTTCCGATCGGGCTGCTGCGATCAATATCAATGATAAGATGCAACTGATTATTTTTCAAAATCACCGAGGACGGCGCAGAGGCATCCCCGATATGCCCCACGAACCCCTCTGGGGATTTTAGACCTGCCGTATCTGCAAGTAACTGGCCCTGCACAACCGAAAGCGCGGCAATATCGGCCCAGCTGCCAGAGCCCAGCGGGATGGTTTTGTCCAAGAAGTTGCGCCCCCATGCGATCACACGCGCACCGCGCGCCACATTATATCCGCCCGAGGGCGGCAGATCGCCCAGCGCATCAGTGCCATACAGCGCGTCATAAAGACTGCCCCAACGGGCATTGGCCGCGTTGAGCGCGAACCGCGCATTCATAATCGGCACCACCAGTTGCGGACCCGATATCTGTGCAATCTCAGGGTCAACATTGGCGGTCTCGATGGCAAAATCCGGCCCTTCGGCGACCAGATAGCCGATATCACGCAGAAACGTCTCATAGGCTGCCGCGTCATGCGGCTGCCCCCGCTGCGCGATGTGCCAGGCGTCGATCCGTCCTTGCATCGCGCTGCGCGCATCAAGCAAAGCGCGGTTTTGCGGCCCATAGGTCTGCACCAAGTCGGCAAGCCCTGCCCAAAACGCATCAGCAGTGATATCCAAGCCCGGCAGGGCTTCTTTTTCTATAAACTCGACCAATTCAACCGCGATCTTCAAATCTACCTTTTGCGCTCTGGCCGTCATTTTTTAGTCCTTTATCAATAGTCTTGAATGAGGCCTATTTAGGGAAAAAGTTTCCTATAGGCAACAAGTTCGGTAATATTTATTTACCAAAACCACATAAACAGTTTCAAAAATAGATGATAAATCTTCTGGTCAATCAGTTGTCTTCGACCTTTTTGAGCGGCATTTTTGACTGCAATACTGAACTTCATGCCACACCTTTTCCCATTTTTTACGCCAGGAAAAAGGCCGCCCACATGTTCGGCAAAGCTTGGTTTCTAGGTCAGCTTTTCGTCGCATTTTCGCCATTACAGATTAAGGCTCAATTGCTTTGCATCGGGTTTTTTACTGCTCACGCTGCGGCGGGGCTTTGTCGGTTTACGGCTGGCATGGCGCGTTACAATTGATCCAGCCTTTTCCGCAAAACCTGCTTTTTTCCGGATGCTCCAGACCCGCTCGCGTGCGCTGCGCGTTGCGCTTGCCAAATCTACAACCGGCTTTGGATATAATGCTCCAACAACACGGCCCTCTCCGTCCCAGCGCCAAGGCTCTTGCAAGAATTCATCGGGCACCTGTGAAAGCTCTGGCACCCAGCGGCGGGTGAATGTGCCTTTTGGATCTTGCTCAAGCCCCTGTTTGACGGGGTTATAGATACGAATTGTATTGATCCCAGTAGTTCCAGATTGCATTTGCATCTGCGGCCAATGAATGCCGGGCTCATAATCTGTGAACAAGCGCGCCAAATGCTGGCCGGTTACGCGCCAGTCAAGCCAAAGCTGGTAGGAGGCAAATGACACCAACATCGCCCGCATGCGAAAATTCAGCCAGCCGGTTTCTGTTAGATAACGCATACAGGCATCAACAAATGGCACCCCGGTTTGACCGCGTTTCCAAGCTGACAGCAAAACAGGATCAACAGTCTCGGAGCGCAAGCCTTCATAGGCGCTGTGCAAGCATCGGGTTTCGATATCCGGCTGGTCTTCCAGTTTTTGAATAAAATGATCGCGCCACGCCAGACGCGACTGAAATGATGCAAGACTGCCAAGCCAGCCATCCCGACTGCCTTTCAAGGCCATCTGCCGCCTGCGGGTTATCTGCACCGCTTCGCGCACTGTGATCACCCCATAGCTTAAATAGGGGGACAGGCGCGAACAGGCGTTCTCGGCTGAAACCGGAGAAGACATAGCGCGCCGATAGGTTTGGCCGCGGTGAAGTAAAAAATCATCAAGCACAGCCTCGGCATTATGTCGGCCACCGGTTTGAGGCGAGGCCGGAAAATCATTACGCAGCTTCAATTGCGCCGCGCTTGGCAGCAGATCAGACTGCGCATGGGTTAGGTTTAACACCCGTGGCTGCTGCGCCACCGGTGCAGCCACAAACTGATCGCGGCGCTTTGCCCAGCCAGTGGCGCGTGCGCGGCCGCGTGTTACAGCGGACTGCGGTACTTCGCTCCAATTTACCCCATGCACACGGGCCCAGTCCGCCACTTTTTTATCGCGCTCAAAACTCCAGAGATTGCCAATTTCGCAATGGCTTACCATGCGCTGCACATCACATTGCTGCCGAAGTTTCTCTAGGGCAGGAACGGCTTCATCTACGCGAATGGTTAAAGGACCTCCCAAGCTTTTGAGATGGATATCAAGGTCACTCAAGCATTCAACAATAAAGGCCCAATGCCGCCCTGATAGGTCTGGTTGCCGCCAATAGTCAGGCTCGACAATATAAACCGGCAAAACAGCGCCGGGCAATTCTGCCGCCAGTTCCAAGGCCGCATGATCGCTCACCCGCAAATCACGTTTAAACCATAGCAAGGTAACGCCATCAGGTTCCAAACAAGGCTGCGCATCCTTTCGCATTGCGGATTTCAACTTTCGATATATATGTGTCACAGGAACATGGGCCATTAAGCCCGAATGCATAGGTCGAACTAGGCCTCTATTTGCCAAAGGCAATTCCGAAAGCTTGGAGAGCAAAATGAAAGATGCGGCATCGCAAACCATTTACCTAGAAGATTATAAACCCCC
Organism: Rhodobacteraceae bacterium Araon29; assembly: GCA_039640505.1. Lineage (NCBI taxonomy): Bacteria > Pseudomonadati > Pseudomonadota > Alphaproteobacteria > Rhodobacterales > Paracoccaceae > Rhodobacteraceae bacterium Araon29. The sequence continues at coordinate 2,558,728 of CP046865.1, forward strand.
TGCCTTTCTGGTTGACGATGTGCATTTAACTTTTCAACTGGACCCGCGCAAAACACGGGTCATCAGCCGCATTTCTTTTCGCCCAAACCCTCAAAGCGATGAGCGTAAATTTACCCTGCACGGCGAAGCCCTAACTTTGATTAGCGCCAAAATTGATAGCAAGGATTGCAATGTCTCGGTTGAGAATGGCATTTTAACCGCTGCGGCCCCGAACAAACCGTTTGTATGGGAAGCCGAAGTTGAGATTAGCCCGCAAACCAACACCGCGCTGGAAGGTCTTTATATGTCAAACGGCATGTATAGCACCCAATGCGAAGCTGAAGGGTTTCGCAAAATCACCTATTACCCTGATCGCCCGGATGTAATGAGCCGTTTTCACGTTCGTATTGAAGACAGCAGTGGAAACGTGCCGGTGTTGCTGTCCAACGGCAATCCGGTAGCATCGGGCGACGGCTGGGCAGAATGGCATGATCCCTGGCCAAAACCAGCCTATCTTTTTGCACTTGTGGCCGGTGATCTGGTCAATCACCCCGGGCAGTTTACCACTGCATCCGGCCGTGATGTGACGCTGAACATCTGGGTCCGCCCGGGCGACGAAGACAAATGCAGTTTTGCAATGCAGGCGCTTATTGCTTCAATGCGCTGGGATGAAGAGGTCTACGGACGCGAATATGATCTTGATCTGTTCAACATAGTTGCCGTGGATGACTTTAACATGGGCGCAATGGAAAATAAGGGGCTTAATATTTTCAACAGCTCCTGCGTTCTGGCCAATCCAGCCACCAGCACAGATGCCGATTTTGAAAACATCGAAGCGATTATTGCGCATGAATATTTTCACAACTGGACCGGCAACAGGATCACCTGCCGTGACTGGTTTCAGCTCTGCCTCAAAGAAGGGCTAACGGTGTTTCGCGATGCGCAATTTACTTCGGATATGCGCAGCGCACCGGTGAAACGCATCAAGGATGCCAACGGGCTTCGCAATTACCAATTTCCCGAAGATAACGGCCCATTGGCGCATCCGGTAAGGCCCGACAGCTTTGTTGAGATCAATAATTTTTATACGGCCACGGTGTATGAAAAAGGCGCCGAGGTGATCGGCATGCTCAAACGGCTGGTGGGGGATGCAGCCTATTCCAAAGCGCTCGACCTTTATTTTGAACGCCACGACGGCGATGCCGCAACCATCGAAGATTGGCTCAAGGTTTTCAAAGACAGCACAGGCCGCGACCTAAGCCAGTTCAAACGCTGGTATGAGCAGGCTGGCACACCGCGCGTGAAAGTCACCGATAGCTACGCTGATGGCACCTATCAGCTTCACTTTAGCCAAAGCACGCCGCCCACACCGGGACAGCCAAATAAAGCGCCACAGGTGATCCCTATTGCGGTTGGCCTTTTGAATGCGAACGGCGATGAAATTCACCCCACCACAGTGCTTGAGCTTAACGAAGCCGAACAAAGCTTTGAATTTGAGGGGCTGGCCAGTAAACCCATTGCCTCGGTGCTGCGGGAATTTTCCGCGCCGGTCTATTTGGAACAAAATACCGATGAGGCACAAAGAACGTTTCTGCTGGCCCATGACACCGACCCGTTTAACCGCTGGGAAGCCGGCAATGCGCTGATGCAAAGCTGTTTGCAGCGCATGGCACAGGACAGCACCCCGCCGGACACCAGTTTGCTTGATGGCTTGCTTGCAGTGTTTCGGGATGAGACTCTGGATCCGGCGTTTCGCGCCCTGACCCTAAAGGTGCCGCAAGAGGAAGAAATTGCCCGCGCCATTCATGCGGCTGGCGCACATCCTGACCCCAATGCAATTTACCGCGCACGCGAGACATTTTTGCAAGCCCTATCGCAGCATTTCCAAGATGTGCTGCCGCGCATATATGCCCAGCATCAGGTGAGCAGCGCCTACCGGCCCGATGCGGCGCAATCGGGCGCGCGGGCGCTGAGCAATGCCGCCCTGAGCCTGCTGTGCCGATTAGACGGCGGCAAAGCTGCGGCGGCGCAGTTCACTACAGCAGATAACATGACCCAGCAAATCGCAGCGCTGGGCAGTCTTTTGCGCAGTGGGCACGGCGAAAACGCGCTTGAGGAATTTTACCAGCAATGGAAAAGTGAACGGCTGGTGGTTGATAAATGGTTTGCGATACAAATCGCCTGCGCCGCCCCAGAAGCAGCCGTCAGCTTGGCGGAGCAGCTGACCACGCATCCCGATTTTACCATTAAAAATCCCAACCGGTTCCGGTCGGTGTTTAGACCTTTGGCGGGCAATTTTGCCGCCTTTCACCAAATCTCTGGTGAGGGCTATCAGATGATGACAGACTGGATCATCAAGCTTGACCAGATTAATCCACAATTGGCGGCGCGCTTCTGCACTGTGTTCGAGACCCTCGGACAATTTGACCCACAAAGACAATCCTTGATCCGCAACAACCTTCAAAGGCTTTTGGACAGTAAAGGGCTCAGCCGGGACAGCACTGAAATGGCCAACCGGATGTTAGATCGATAAGACATGCCATAATGAAAACCTGGGTCGCTTGCATTAAATATGTAGGTGAGTGATTTCATCATTTTGATATTGTTTATGTGAATTTATGCGAAAGATTCCTCTTTAAATCTGGAATAAAAAAACAAGAATTCCTTCAATTCACCACAATCGCAGTTTAAATTTGCTCAATCGCTCTTGGGAAGAAAAGCACAGCAAACATTGATAGAACCAGAAAAAACCTATTTTTATAGAGCAAAAAATATTTTAAATCATTAAGTTAAGGTGAAAACCTAATGTGATGTCTAAAGGGTTAGGCGGGGTTGCGAAAAAATTTCTTTTTGATATTTGTGCGCTCAAGAAATAAAAATTTCGGCTTTGCCTTTTTTCGGTCAAAAACTGCTGGCAATACTAAAAAATAGTTTCCGAAGCGAAAGGCAAGTGTAGATCGCATGACTCAAGCAAAACATCTTTTCCGGAAGCTTCAGCACGCCTTTGGCCAAGATACGCTTTCAGCAGATCGGGCGTTGATTTCGGCCATTCAAACGCAACCACGAACAGCACTCACAACCGCTGAACTCTGCGATCTCACGGAACAACTCGGCCTGCCAGTTATTGACAAAACCGAAGAGCAAATGGAGCGCGACTGGTATCTGTATCGCGGCCAGAAACTGATCCGTCAGGAAAGCTGGACAGAGCTAAGTGTTGAAATTCAACAATTCGATGAAATGCGGGCCATGACAAGCGGTGGCACTCCGATCAGCGAATTGCTCACCCGGGGGGCGCGTGGTGACATTGTCCAACCGATCCGCCAATCGCTTGAGGATCAAGATACCTCGCCCAATACCGATGGGCTTTCTGCCTATCAGGCCATCGCAGATGCCAATCCGAAAGATTACGGCATTGCCATGATTGTGGCCTACACGCATTTGGATGCGGCTTGGGTTTGGCGGCACTACAGCCCACAGCCTGAAGCCAAAGTTAGCCGTAATGCCCAGCACCACCATTTCAAAATCGCGCGTGCGTTGCTCGATCCGTTTGACCCCAAACGGCTCAATGCGCCCGCCCTTGCCGCTGCAAAATGTGCAGCTCTTTCCACGCAGGAAAGCCCCAAAACGTCTAACACCAAACTCTATGAGACTTTGGTCAGCTTGGACCCAAAGACGGCGCAGTATTTACGCAACTTTGGTGCAAATTTACTGCCCAGACGCTTTGGCAGCTACGAGATGCTGAATACGTGGGCGCTTAAAGCAGTTGAGCATACCCGCACGCTGTGGGGCACAGGGGCTTATGCGTGGGTGTATATGGATGCTCTGCGCCAAGATGCCGGCGCGTTCGGCGTGCTCGATCTTAATTTATTTATGGAGGCGGTGATTGATATTCTTGAGCGCTGTAGTGACCAGCACACCGCAAACCTTTTTGCCGCCTTTACCGCAGTAACTCTGGTGCAACCAGCCCCGGGGCGTGAAAGCTTTTCAGGGCGGCGCAGACGGCTTCAACTGAATGAAGCTGCTGACTGGATCATTGAAACCCAGCTACGCGAAATTCATCCTTTGGTCTGGGCCGATTCGCTGCCGCGGGGTTTGGGTATCCCTGGTGATCTTGGCACCGAGGCGCGCAAAGAACTTGGCGAAGAAACCGCAGTGCGCATTCTTGCCCACCGGCAGAGTAAAAGTCGCGGTTAGGCAATTCGCCCAGCCCAATTTGAAAAGCGCAGCTCACGCCATGCAAAGGTGATTGAAACCCAGCGCTGGTTTGGCTAAACCACCCATAACAGTAAACATCAGGTGACCAAAATGCTCGATCTGACCTCTGAGGCCCCAAAACCAAAAACCATCGCCGGTGCGCAGCACGACTGGGAATTGGTCATCGGCATGGAGGTTCACGCCCAGATCGCCTCAAACGCCAAACTGTTTTCCGGCGCCTCGACCGAATTTGGCAATGAGCCCAATTCCAACGTGGCTTTCGTGGATGCCGCAATGCCCGGCATGTTGCCGGTTATCAATGAGTATTGCATTGAGCAAGCCGTGCGCACAGGTCTTGGGCTAAAGGCCGAGATAAACCTGCATTCGGCCTTTGACCGGAAAAACTATTTTTATCCCGACCTGCCGCAGGGCTATCAGATATCCCAGCTCTACCACCCCATCGTGGGCGAAGGCGAGGTGATCGTTGATATGTCCCCCGGCGTTGCCCGTCGGGTGCGCATCGAGCGTATTCATATGGAGCAGGATGCAGGCAAATCCGTGCATGACATGGACCCTAATATGTCGTTTGTCGACCTAAACCGCACCGGCGTGGCGCTGATGGAAATTGTTAGCCGACCGGATATTCGCGGCCCCGAAGAGGCTGCAGCCTATGTTGTTAAACTACGCCAGATTCTGCGCTATCTGGGCACTTGTGATGGCAATATGCAAAACGGCAATCTGCGCGCTGATGTAAACGTGTCGATCTGCCGGCCCGGGCAATACGAAAAATATATGGAAAGCGGCGATTTTTCCCATCTCGGCACCCGCTGCGAAATTAAAAATATGAACTCGATGCGCTTTATACAAGCCGCGATCGAGGTCGAAGCCCGCCGCCAAATTAAAATTGTAGAAGCCGGCGGCTCAGTGGATCAGGAAACCCGGCTTTATGATCCAGACAAGGGTGAAACCCGTTCGATGCGCTCAAAAGAAGAAGCGCATGATTACCGCTATTTCCCCGACCCTGATTTATTGCCTTTGGAAATTGAACAGGCTTGGGTTGATGAAATTGCAGCCAATCTTCCCGAGCTTCCCGATCAGAAAAAGGCGCGGTTCATGGGCGATTTTAGCCTGTCGGAATATGATGCCAACGTGCTAACGGCGGAATTGGATGCCGCAGGGTATTTTGAAGCCGTGGCCGCAGGGCGCGATGGCAAAATGGCGGCAAACTGGGTGATTAATGAATTGTTCGGCCGTCTGAAAAAAGATGACCGTGAAATTACCGATAGCCCGGTCAGCCCCGATCAATTGGGCGGTATCATTGATCTGATAGCCAAAGGCGATATCAGCGGTAAAATCGCCAAAGACCTGTTTGAGATCGTCTATAGCGACGGCGGCGATCCGGCCGAGATCGTCGAAGCGCGCGGCATGAAACAGGTCACCGATACCGGCGCGATCGAAGCCGCAGTGGATCAGGTCATCGCCGACAATCCCGCACAGGTGGAAAAAGCCAAGGCCAATCCGAAACTGGCCGGATGGTTCGTCGGTCAGGTGATGAAAGCCACGGGCGGTAAGGCCAATCCAAAGGCGGTAAACGAGCTGGTCAGCGCCAAATTGGGGCTTTAAGCGCGTCTTTCATCCGAACATGACGGATTGATTTAGGAGCATTTGTAGTGTTTTGGCGGCCCCAAAACGGACCTCTGCAATACAGACGCGATACCGACGCAATAAAGCTGTACGGAATTTACGTGTTTTCGGGCAAATCCAGCTCAAGCGCCAAGGCGTGAATAGCTGTCATCAGGTCACGGCCAAGCGCCGCATGCACCGCGCGGTGGCGGGCAATCCGGCTTTGTCCAGCAAAACTGGCAGCGCGCAAACGTACCCGAAAATGGCTTTCGCCGCCCTCTTGAAACCCTGCATGGCCACGGTGCTGTTCGCTTTCGTCGATGACCTCTAGGAACTGCGGCGCAAAGCTCGCCTTAAGCCTATTTTTTATTTCCTCAGCTCTCGACATTTTTTTTCGCCACCCCCTTCAAATTATCCACAGAAACTCTATGATGTTCTCCTTGAGTCGAAAAGGTGTGAAAATGACAAAATCCGATCCTTTTGGTTTTGACATGTCGGTTTCTTCTGCGAAGAAGAAAAATCCGCGCAGCCGGCGCAGCATGTCCGGTGCCTCGGATACATCGGTGCGGCCCTGTGCACACGAAGGATGCGCCGAAGCTGGCAAGTTTCGCGCACCCAAAGCGCCCGATGTTTTGGACGACTTTTACTGGTTCTGCAAAGACCATGTGCGCGAGTACAATCTAAAATGGAACTTTTTCAACGGCACCACAGAAGCCGAGTTGAACGCCCAAATGTCCAAGGACAAAGTATGGGAGCGTGAAACCCGCGACTTTCGCGACCCCGAAGCGCGCGCATGGGCCCGGCTGGGCATTGAAGACCCGCATCAGGTTTTGGGTGAAAACGCCACCAAGAACCCCGGCAAAGCCACCACCGGCAGCCGCCGCCTGCCGCCCACCGAGCGCCGCGCAGTGGAAATTCTAGAAGCGCAGGACAACTGGTCCAAAGCCGATGTGCGCAAAGCATATAAAGCGCTGATCAAAGTGCTGCACCCAGATATGAACGGCGGCGACCGCAGCCAAGAAGAGCAGCTGCAAGAAGTGGTCTGGGCCTGGGATCAAATCAAAGACAGCCGCAACTTTAAGTAGCGCTTTACACACCTCGCTTTCGCTCCTAACCTGTTTATTGGTGGTTAATAGGAGCGGCGCTATGGGTTTATGTCTTTATGTGGGAAATCGGAATTATTCCAGCTGGTCAATGCGCGCGGGTGTGCTGCTGCGCGCTTATGATATCCCGTTTGAGGAAAAGCTGATCCGGTTTGACAGCTTTGCGCCGGACAGCCAATTCAAACAAACTGCCCTTGCCCTATCGCCAACTGGAAATGTGCCAATCTTAATAGACAGCGATGTGCAAAACAGGCGCGGCGAACCGCTGGTGATCAATGATACCCTGTCGATTTTTGAATATATCGCAGAAAAATACCCCGCTCTTTCGCTATGGCCAAGCGATCTTGCCCTGCGCACACAGGCACGCAACCTGTGCGCCGAAATGCATAGTGGTTTCAATGCATTGCGTAATCACTGCGGTATGAACATCGGCGCTGATCTTAGCCATGCAGGGGCGATTATCTGGCGCGATCAGCCGCACGTGCGCGCCGATGTGGCGCGGATCGAAGCGGCTTGGGCGGATTGCATGGATCTATCAGGCGGTCCGTTTTTATGTGGCGGGTTTAGCGCAGTAGACGCCTATTTTGCGCCGGTTGTGATGCGGCTAAAGTATTTTGCCTTGCCGACTTTGCTTGAAACCACCCAAAGCTATATGAGCGCTGTTTGCGACCACCCTGCGGTCAGCGCATGGGTGGATCAGGCGATTGCCACGGCTGAGTTGCTACCAATCGAAGAACCCTACCGGCTGGCCACTGATGCCAAGCCGGCAAAGAAATAAAATCTTGGCCTTAGGCCGCTTTGAACACCAGCGACACCCCGTTGATACAGTGCCGCATTCCGGTGGGCGCAGGTCCGTCATCAAAAACATGCCCTAGATGGCTGCCGCAGCGCCGGCAATGGCATTCGGTGCGGGTCATGAAAAACTTGCGGTCAATGCGGGTTTCAACCGCGTTCGCTTGTGCCTGCCAGAAACTCGGCCAGCCAGTGCCGCTGTCAAATTTATGCTCAGAGCTATAAAGCCCCAGATCGCAGCCGCGGCAATGATACATTCCAGCGGCATAGTTTTTATCCAGTGGTGAGGTGAACGCCCGCTCGGTGCCCTCTTTGCGCATGACTTTATATTCAAGCGGGCTCAGCATCGCTTTCCATTCGTCGTCGCTACGCATCACCTCGAATGTTTCCTCTTCATTTGCCCAAGCGGCGCGGCCCATAAGCCCGGCCATGGCGGTTGTAGCTAAAAAATCACGTCGAGTCATTGGAATACCTCCTAGCCTATGATGTGGGTTTTTACGTTCATTTCTCAAGTCACATCGGGCCACAATTGCGTGAGCTAAAAAACCCAACGGCATTGTTGCATTTTTTAAAAGAATTATTTGCCCTTCCCCTTGCCCTTATCCGCGTTATGTTGCACCACATCACTGATTATTTTTCCCAGAAGGAAGTTTGGGCATGGCAGATGGCATGAGCGATATGACTGCAAAGCCAACCGAAGATGTTTCGGTCCGCGAAGTCTTTGGAATTGATAGCGATATGGTGGTTAAGGGGTTTGCCTCAAAAGGCGAGCGGGTTCCCGAAGTTGATCCCACCTATAAATTTGATCCAGATACCACGCTGGCAATTTTGGCAGGGTTTTCACACAATCGCCGCGTGATGATCCAAGGCTATCACGGCACTGGAAAATCAACCCATATTGAACAAGTTGCAGCGCGGCTAAACTGGCCTGCGGTGCGGGTAAACCTTGACAGCCACATCAGCCGTATCGATTTGATCGGTAAGGATGCGATCAAGCTTAAAGACGGCCTGCAGGTGACCGAGTTTCACGAAGGCATCCTGCCTTGGGCGCTGCGCAATCCGGTGGCCATTGTGTTTGATGAATATGACGCCGGCCGCGCCGACGTGATGTTTGTGATCCAGCGGGTGCTTGAACATGATGGCAAGCTGACCTTGATGGATCAGAACGAAATTATCACGCCGCATCCGCAGTTTCGTTTGTTTGCCACAGCCAACACCGTTGGCCTGGGCGATACCACTGGGCTTTATCACGGCACCCAGCAGATTAACCAAGCCCAAATGGACCGCTGGTCTTTGGTGGCCACATTGAACTATCTTTCCATTGAGGCGGAAACCGCGATTGTTCTGGCCAAAGCGCCGCATTACAACACCGAAGCCGGACGTAAAACGGTCAAGCAGATGGTCACCGTTGCCGATCTAACCCGTACCGCGTTTATGAACGGTGATCTGTCCACAGTGATGAGCCCGCGCACCGTGATCAACTGGGCTCAAAACGCCGAAATTTTCCGCAACAGCCTTGGCTATGCCTTTCGGCTTTCGTTTCTCAACAAATGCGACGAATTGGAACGCCAGACCGTGGCAGAATTTTATCAGCGCTGTTTTGACGAAGAGCTGCCGGAAAGCGCAGCCAGCGTCAGTCTGGGCTAAGCATTGGTGATCCGCGCCTTCGGGCGCGGGCGCATGGCACAAGGCTTTTAAATAAACTGCGCTTTGGGCTTGTAATTTTTTTCGAGTGAGCGAGACTTGGCCAATGGCACAGCACTCAGACAACCCAGCCGATCCCTTTAAAAAGGCCCTTGCCGAGGCCACCAAAGTGATGGCCAATGATCCCGAGCTGTCGGTCACCTATTCGGTCGATCCTTCGGGTTTGTCGGGCGATACCATGCGGTTGCCGCAGGTCAGCCGCCGGATGAGCCGTGATGAGGTTCTCGTGGCGCGCGGAACCGCCGATGCGCTGGCGCTGCACCGAAAATACCACAATGATGCGACACACAGTAAATACTGCCCACAAGGAAATATTGCCCAAGAGCTTTATGAAGCAATGGAGGTTGCCCGCTGCGAAGCCATGGGCGCCCGCGATATGCCGGGAACAGCCGGCAATATAGACGCAAAAATTGGCGCGGAAGCCATGCAGAAAGGCTTTGCACAAATCACTGATCGCGCGGATGCCCCGCTTGCGACCGCCACCGGATATTTGATCCGCCATCTGGCAACCGGCCGTGATCTGCCTGCCGGGGCGCAAAACGTGATGGAGCTATGGCGCGATTTTATCGAAGGCCAGGCCAGCGAACAGTTGAACAATCTAAACGATATTCTGTCCGATCAGGCCGATTTTGCCCGTTTTGCGCGGCAGATTATTTCGGATCTTGGATATGGCGATCAACTGGGCGATGATCCCGATGAGCTGGACGATGAAGCGCAGGACGACGCCGACCAAACCGAAGAAGATGATCAAGACCCCGACAGCACCGGGCAAGACGAAAGCTCAGAAGATGAGGCCGATGCCAACCCAGAGCAAAGTCAGGATGAACAACAGGACCCTACAGCTGCGCAAATTAGCCTAGATGACAGCGCGGATGACGAAATAGACGATGATGCGGATATGCCCGAAGGCGATGCCCCGCAAGAACCACCTGCGCCGCTGCCGGTGTCCGAAGCCGATCCGGATTATAAGGTTTACGCACAGAACTTTGATGAAGAAATCAAAGCCGAGGATTTGGCCGAACCGGTCGAGCTTGAACGGCTGCGCGCCTACTTGGACCAACAGCTTGAGCCGCTCAAAGGCGCGGTGGCGCGTCTGGCCAACAAACTGCAGCGCCGGCTTCAAGCGCAGCAAAACCGCAGTTGGCTGTTTGATCTTGAAGAGGGTATTCTAGATGCGGGGCGTTTGGCCCGCGTGGTCAGCACACCGACCACACCGCTCAGCTTTAAGATGGAAAAGGACACAGAGTTTCGCGATACTGTAGTGACACTTTTGCTGGATAACTCTGGCTCGATGCGCGGGCGTCCGATTTCCATTGCGGCCATCTGCGCCGATGTTCTGGCGCGCACACTGGAACGCTGCAACGTCAAGGTCGAGATTTTGGGCTTTACCACCCGTGCGTGGAAAGGCGGGCAAAGCCGCGAGCAATGGCTCAATGAGGGCCGGCCGCAGCAACCCGGTCGTTTGAATGATCTGCGCCATATTATCTATAAAGGCGCCGATGCGCCGTGGCGGCGCGTGCGCTCAAACCTCGGGCTTATGATGAAAGAGGGCCTGCTAAAGGAAAATATCGACGGCGAGGCACTGGAATGGGCTCACCGCCGCATGGCCAATCGCCCCGAAGCGCGCAAAATCCTGATGGTCATTTCGGATGGCGCGCCAGTGGACGATAGTACTTTGTCGGTCAATGCTGCGAATTATCTTGAAAAGCACCTGCGAGATGTTATCGCGATGGTGGAACGACGCAAAGCCGTGGAATTGCTGGCCATTGGTATCGGCCATGATGTGACGCGCTATTATGAGCGAGCGGTCACCATCACCGATGTGGAACAACTGGCCGGCGCAATGACCGAACAGCTTGCCGCGCTGTTCGACACTGATCCACGCGCCCGCGCCCGCGCGATGGGTTTGCGCAAGACCGGATAGAATATGACAGAAGCGCTGTATCAGAGTTTTGATAATCAATCCGACCCCGATCAAGGGCCAGAGCGCCTGAACAAATTACGTAACGAGATGGCCGCGCGCGGTCTTTCGGGCTACCTAGTGCCGCGCGCCGATGTCCATCAGGGCGAATATGTTGCGGCGCGCGATGAACGGCTTGCATGGCTCACTGGGTTCACTGGCTCAGCTGGTTTCTGCGCGGTTCTGCCAAATTGTGCAGGGGTTTTTGTCGATGGGCGCTACCGGGTACAGGTTAAAAACCAAATTCGGGATGTTTTTACACCGGTTAACTGGCCCGAGGTTAAAGTGCCCGACTGGCTTCGCAGCAACTTGACCAAGGGCACCATTGGCTTTGACCCTTGGCTGCATACACTGAGCGAAATTGAAAGCTATGCCAAAGCCTTGGATGGCAGCGATATTACGCTCAGCCCCTGCGAAAATTTAATCGACCTTATCTGGACGGATCAACCACACGCGCCCATGGCAAAGGCTTTTGCCTATGACGAAAAATACGCCGGCAAAAGCCATTCCCAAAAACGCAAAGAGCTTGCGGACGTACTTAAGGACGCAGGCCAAGACGCGGTGGTGATCACCCTGCCCGACAGTCTGGCATGGCTGCTAAATATTCGCGGCGGGGATGTAAGCCATGTGCCAATCGCTCATGGCTTTGTTGTTTTGCACAGTAATGCCAGTGCAGATTTATTTATGGCCGCAGATAAGCTCTCGCAAATTGGCGAACATCTTGGGCCTGATATCCGCGTACACGCACCGGATAGCTTTGACAAATATCTTGCCAATCTGACAGGTACCGTGGGCATCGACCCCGATAATGTGCCCATGGCTGTGGCCAGTATTTTGACCACCGCAGGCATTGCAACCCAGCGGGCGCAAGACCCGGCCATCCTGCCAAAAGCCTGCAAAAACTCTGTCGAGCTGACGCAGGCGCGCGGCGCGCATTTGCGCGATGCCGCTGCCATGTGCGAATTCTTGTGCTGGCTGGATGCCCAAGCGATCGGAACATTAAGCGAAATAGATGTCGCCGTAGCGCTGGAAGGTTTTCGCCGTGCAGATCCAGCACTGACTGACATTAGCTTTGATACCATTTCCGCCAGTGGCCCCAATGCAGCATTGCCACATTACAGCGTGACACAGGACAGCAACCGCCAACTCAAAGAGGGCGAAGTGATGCTGATCGACAGCGGCGGTCAGTATTTGGACGGCACCACAGATATCACCCGCACCATTGCCGTCGGAGTGCAGCCGGATGCGGTCAAACGCGCATTCACCCGGGTTTTGCAGGGTATGATCGCCATTTCGAGGCTGCGGTTTCCCGCCGGTATCGCCGGACGCGATCTTGATGCCTTTGCCCGCGCTGCGCTTTGGGCGGCCGGTCAGGACTTTAACCACGGAACCGGCCACGGCGTCGGCCAGTTTCTAAGTGTGCACGAAGGCCCACAGCGGCTTTCACGTCAATCCACAATTGCCTTTGACGAGGGGATGATCCTCTCCAATGAGCCAGGGTTTTACCAAGAAGGCAAGTTTGGCATTCGCACTGAAAACCTATTGGTGGTGCAGCGTGCAGAGATCCCAGAAGAGGGCAACATCAAGACCCTATACGAGTTTGAAACACTGACTTTTGTGCCAATCGATTTGCGCATGGTTTTAGGTGAATTGCTGACTGAGCCAGAAAAAATGTGGCTTAATTCATATCATCAAAGCTGCCGTGAAAAAATCGGTCATCGCCTTAGCGACAATTCTAGGTTATGGTTGGAACAGGCCACACGGCCAGTTTAAGATAATTTTTTACACAGTTTGCAGAAATTTGCTGCTTGAAAAGGGGCTTTATGACCTCACCCGTACGAATATCAAAAGCCGGGGGAACCTGGACAGTGCGCGCCGGCGGCGCGATTATTGGCGAAAGCAATGCAGCGCTAGAATTGGTTGAAAACGGCCGTGATTCGGTGATTTATTTTCCCCGAAATGATGTGGCAATGGTGTTTTTAGACCGCAGCGCTCGGTCCAGCCAATGCAAAATAAAAGGCAAAGCCAGCTATTTTTCAATCGTGACCAAAAACACCACGTTGGAAAATGCCAGTTGGAGCTATGAAACCCCAAATCCGGCAGCCGCCGCCATAGCTGGGCATCTTGCCTTTTTTACAAACGATGATGTGACCGTCGGTTGATCGGGCACTGCGTTATTCTTTGTAGCCCGTAGCGCGGTGCCTGCGAACCAATTAAATCAATGCAAGTAGCTCAAATAAGAGCGTCTCTGCGGCAGAAGTTAGTGTTCGTGCTTTTTGGTCATAACGTCTCACTCCAGCCTTTGGCGCATGTTAGATAGGCTTTCGGGTCTTTTTATTGGCTTAATTCGGGGTTACCTTTGGGCAAAAGCCACTTAGGAACCCGCGATGACAAACGCCGCTGCCCTCAATGCCCTTGAGCAATTGCTGCAAAAGCGGCTTAGTCGTTCTGCGCCAGACCGCGATCTTCATGGCCGCTCGGAAAGCCATTTCCCCCCCATGCCGCCAGATGCAGTTGCCTATGTTGAAAGCACCGAAGAGGTTCAACAAGTGATGCGTATTTGTGCAAAGCATGATTGCCCAGTGATCGGATGGGGCACCGGCACATCGCTTGAGGGGCATACATCAGCGCCGCGCGGCGGTGTAACGGTTGATTTTTCTCGCATGAGCCAAGTTTTGCAAATCAACCCCGATGACATGGACGCCTTGGTTCAACCCGGCCTGACGCGCGAAGCGCTGGACCTTGAGCTGCGCCATAGCGGGCTATTTTTCTCGGTAGATCCTGGCGCCAATGCCTCAATCGGCGGGATGGCGGCGACACGGGCCAGTGGAACAACCACCCTGCGGTATGGCACTATGCGCGACAATGTCATTGGCCTTCAGGTGGTGCTTGCGGATGGCCGGGTGATTAGAACCGGAACCCGCGCTCGTAAAACAGCCGCCGGTTATGATTTAACCGCCCTTTTTGTTGGCTCCGAGGGCACCTTGGGGCTGATCACAGAAATTGGCTTGCGGCTGCACCCCCGGCCCGAAGCCATCAGCGCCGGCATCGTCGCTTTTGAACGAATGGACCAAGCCGTGCGCGCTGTGGTGGATACGATCCAGCTGAGCCTACCGATGGCACGGCTTGAATTTGTTGATGCCGCCACTGCAGCGGCGTTTAATCTTTATGCCAGCGCTGAGATGGCAGAAAAACCGCATCTTTTGTTCGAATTGCACGGCTCTGAGCAAAGCGTCGCCGAGCACGCACATAGTTTTGGCGAGATTTGCTCAGCCGTGGGCGGCGAAGCCTTTCAATGGTCTTCACAGACCGAAGAGCGCACTGCGCTGTGGACCCTGCGCCACAATGCCTATTATGCCATTTTGGCCTCCCGCCCCGGCGCGCGCGCCATCGTGACCGACATCTGCGTGCCTATCTCTCAACTGGCCGAAGCGGTCGAAGAGACCCGCGCCGATATTGCGGCTAGCCCAATCACAGGCCCGATTTTAGGCCATGTGGGGGATGGTAATTTTCACGCGATCCTGCTGATTGATCCAGACAATGCAGCCGAGCACAGCGCCGCTCTGCGCCTGTCTGATCGTATGGTGGACAGGGCCTTGCACCTTGGCGGCACCGCCACGGGCGAGCATGGCGTGGGCATGGGAAAGCTTAAGTTTATGGATCAGGAACATGGCCCTGCCTGGGGCCTGATGGGCGATCTCAAACGCCAGCTTGATCCACAAAACATTCTCAATCCCGGCAAACTTGTGCAGCAGAACTAGGCGTGTTTTTTCTTTGCTAAAATACTCCCGCCGGAGGCACCTCTCCATGCGGCATGCTTAGCTCATTTTATGGCCCTTTTAACAAAGCTTTTGCCGCCGCCTTCGCCTCTGCGGTGACCTGAGTGCCGGAAATCATCCGGGCGATTTCATCGACCCGCTCATCTGTGTCAAGCGCGCGCACCACAGAGCGGGTTTGATCTGCGGCTTGTTCTTTGATAACCTGAAAATGTGCTTGACCGCAGGCGGCCACCTGCGGCGAATGGGTCACAACCAATATCTGCCCCTCAGCCGCCAGACGGGAAAGCCGACGCCCCACGGCATCAGCGGTCGCTCCGCCAACCCCACGGTCAATTTCGTCAAACATCATGGTGGCCTGAGAGCGGTCATCGCTAAGACACATTTTCAGCGCTAGCATAAAACGGCTTAGCTCACCGCCCGATGCAATCTTGGCCAGCGGGCCAGACGGCGCGCCAGGATTTGTTGCCACACAGAACGCAACCTGATCGGCCCCTGCGGGTCCCTCGGGGCCGGGGCTTACTTGTGTTTCAAACAGAGCACGCTCTAACTTTAGGGGTGGCAATTCGGCGGCCATCGCCGCATCAAGTTTGTTGGCCGCAATCTGCCGTACTTGGCTCAACTCTGTGCTGGCTGTTTGATATCCGCTTTGGGCTGCAGCCAAATCCGCACGCAGTTGATCAAGGGTTTGGCTGCTGTTGTCCAATGCCGCCAACCGGGCGCTGAGCGTGGTGCAAAACGCGCCCAGTTCCTCAATCGGCACTTGATGTTTGCGCGCCAGTCCACGCATGGCAAACAATCGCTCTTCGGTGATCTCAAGTTCTTCGGGATTGAAATCCAAGGCCTGCAAGCACGCTTCGATCCCGTTTTGAGCGTCCTGCAATTCGACCATTACCCGTTCAAGGGCCGCAATCGGAGCCTGCAAATGCGGCCCAGCCGTTTCCAGCGCTCCGTCAAGCCAGCGGGATGCGTCACCTACCAAGCCTTCTGCCCCCTCACGTGCCAGTGCCGTTTGGGCTTTTGCCACATCTTCGCGAATACGCGCCGACGATTGCATCATTCTGCGCCTTGCATCCAGTTCAGCCTCTTCACCCGGGCGCGGATCAAGCGCCGAAAGCTCGGCCACCGCATGGCGCAAAAAGTCCTCTTCCGCCTGCAAGGCGTCAAGCTCTGCCTCAGTTTTTGCGACCAATTTTTGCACTGCGCTTAGGCTCGCCCAAGCTTTAGCAGTTTGGTCCAATTGCAGGCTGTATGCGCCAAAGGCATCCAGTAAAGGCCGATGACCTTTGGCATCCAAAAGACCGCGATCATCATGCTGACCATGCAATTCAACCAAATGCTGCGAAAGCGACCGCAATACCTCGCCGGACACGCGGCGGTCATTGACCCATGCGGTTTTGCGGCCCTCATTGCTGTTAACCCGGCGTAGGATCAACTCGTCCGACACCGGCAACCCGGCTTCGTCTAGAATAAGGCGCGCCGGATGATCTTTGGACAGATCAAACCAGGCAACCACCTCGCCCTGATCTGCACCCTTGCGCACCAGTTCTGCGCGCCCGCGCCAGCCAAGCACAAATCCCAGACAATCAAGTAAAATGGATTTACCCGCGCCGGTCTCACCGGTCAAAACATTCAAACCGGCTTCAAACTGAAGCTCGAGATGATCAATGATCAACATATCGCGGATCGTTAAACCCTTGAGCATCTTTCCGTTTCGACCTTTTTAAGTACTACTGGTGAAGATCTCACAGCCATTGTCCCTTAAGCACTTGACGGTAAACTTGGCTCAACCAACCCGAACCGGAAGCGCCGGGTGATAGCCCCGCGTTGCCTAGCAAAGCATAGCTGTCTTTGTACCAGCTGCTGTCAGGGTAATTATGCCCCAAAATTGCGGCGGCAGTTTGAGCCTCTTGGGCAAGTCCCAGCGATAGATAGCCTTCGACCAGACGATGAAGCGCCTCAGCGGTATGTGCTGTGGTTTGGAATTTCTCAACTACAGTGCGAAAGCGATTAATTGCCGCAGCATAATTTTTGGATTTGAGATAATAGCGCCCAATTTCCATTTCTTTGGCCGCCAATTGATCAAACGCAAGATCAAATTTTAACTTTGCAGGTTCGGCATAATCGCTATTGGGATATTGCTCGAATACCACTCGTAGAGCTTGCAGCGCCGCAATGGTTGCGCCTTGGTCGCGGCCGACATCCGCAATCTGGTCATAATATGTCAAGGCCAGCAAATACGCCGCATAGGCGGCATCCTTATCCGCAGGGTAAAAATCAATAAAACGCTGCGCAGCGGCGCGGCTTTCTTCATAAACAGGTTCAAGATGCAGGGCATAGGCCTGCATGATCAACGCCCGCTTGGCCCATTCAGAATAGGGATACAGCCGTTCTATTTCAGAAAAGAATACTGATCCCTCCTTATACCTTTTTCGGCTTAACTCATATTCGCCTTTTTGGAAAATCTGTTCTGCGGTTAGGTCTTCTACATCTGAACTCAGATTGAAAGTACTCGAGTCGCTGCACGCCGTCATGGTCAGCAAACAGACCATTGCCAAAATCCGAACACCACGAAGATTGCCGAAAGACATGCCCATTTCCCTTTGCGTTTGATTTAAACTCTCGAATTGCGCGATCGATGATCCCATGTAGCACAGAAATTTTGCCGGCAAAATGCCTGATCCGCAAGAGGCCTAGATAATCACGCCACCTTCACGCATTCTTCTAATGTGGCGCCAACGCCTGGAAGTATTTCAGCCAGATTATCATCGCACACCACCAATTCAACCGCGCCAGGAGAGGTGAACAGTTTATGCAGCAAGCCATTGGTGATGGCATGCCCTGCCCGATGTCCGATGTAATGCCCCAAGATCGGTGCGCCCGCCAAAGTCAGATCGCCCAGAGCATCAAGCATCTTGTGGCGCACGGCTTCATCAGAATGGCGCAAACCGCCCGGCGTTAAAACATCGGAGCCATCGACCACCACCGCGTTTTCCAGCGAACCGCCAAGCGCCAAACCGTTGGCGCGCATAGCGTCAACATCACTGTTGCGGCAGAACGTGCGGCTGTTACATAACTCGCGCACGAAAGATCCGTTCGACATATTCAGTGTTTTATCCTGAATACCGATTGCCGCAGCATCAAAATTGATATGAAAACTCATCATCGGAACATCCGAAGGAACCAATTTGGCCCAGCCCTGATCTGTTCCGAACTTAACCTCCCGCAGCACACGAAGCGCCGTCAGAGGAGTGTCAAAATACTCAAGCCCCTGCTCTAAAATGCTCAGCACAAATGGGATCGCACTGCCGTCCAAAATCGGAACTTCTGGGCCGTTGATTTCAATCCGGGCATTGTGTACGCCGCAGCCAGAGAGCGCGGCCAGCACGTGTTCCACTGTGGATACGGAAATTCCGGCCTCATTGGTCAGCTTGGTGCACAAAGAGGATTGCTCGACCCTGTCCCACCGCGCCGGAATTGCATTATCGCCAATCTGCATATCGGTGCGAATAAACCAAATTCCATGGTTTTCCGGTGCAGGGCAAATCCGCAACTGGGCAGGTTTGCCCGAATGCAAACCAATTCCGTCAAAGATATGCGGTTGTGATAGTGTAGTTTGCAAAGCTGCCCCAACAGGTTTTGTCTATGTTGATCGGGTGATCAACTGACACGTTAGTAAGGTTTTCCCGACTAAATCTCAACTCAAACTTTGTAACGCTTTGAAACATCCGCCACCCCAGAAGGCGAAAACCCGCCGAGACACTGCCAACTTTGGCAGCACTGCACAGGAGATTTCGAATCTTGGATCAAAATAGCGCGTCAAACAGAGATCAATTGGCCTGACGGCGTAAAAACGCCGGCACTTCAATTCGATCTTGATCCGGGGACGAAGGATCACCTTGTGGATCGCTTGCCTCTTGGGCTTTATCGCTTTGCACTTGCGGCTGTCGGCGTGTGGAAGCTGTATCGCGGTTTGTTTCTGCTCCGGACATGCGGTTGATCAGGGAACCAATACCAAACCTTGGCCGCTCGGATTCCGCGGGCTCTTCTTCGATTGGCTGAGAGGCTTGAGAAGAAGGCGTGTGTTGCACTGCGCTGCGCAGCCGCGCCAAAGCCTCTTGTGAGGGTGTTGCAGGTGTCTCTTCGCTCACTGGATCGTTTCGGCGAGCGGCCTCATCCAAGCTCTGTTGCTCTTGCGCAGTTTGATAGGCTGGTGGCGGCAGATCATCGTCACTGCTTGCCCCAAAACGCTGGGATGACCAATCATCGCTGCTATCCTGCTGCTCGGATGGTTCGGGCTGCGGATGAAACAAATCTGGCTCTACAGCTGCCTCTGGCCGCTCCGCTTCAGGGGCGGTATTTTCAATGGTTTCAACGGGGGTTTGGCTTAAAGGTTCGGACAAACGCCGCCGCGGCAAAGGCATTTCGGTTTCCGACTGAGACACGTCAATACCGGTGGCAACCACCGAAACGCGCATCACACCCTGCATATCGGGATCCAGTGTCGAGCCAACAATAATATTGGCATCCGCATCCACCTCTTCGCGCACCCTATTGGCCGCTTCATCCAACTCAAACAGGGTCAGATCCTGACCGCCAGTGATATTAATCAGCACACCGCGCGCACCGCGAAGACTGATTTCATCCAGCAATGGGTTGGCAATGGCTTTTTCGGCCGCTTGGATTGCGCGCTCTTCGCCTTCGGCTTCGCCGGTGCCCATCATGGCTTTGCCCATTTCATCCATCACCGCGCGAACATCGGCAAAGTCCAGATTGATCAATCCCGGGCGAACCATCAAATCGGTGACCCCTTTGACGCCCTGATACAGCACATCATCAGCCATGCTGAAGGCATCGGTAAAGGTGGTTTTTTCATTCGCAAGCCGGAACAGGTTCTGGTTTGGAATGATGATCAGTGTATCAACCATCTTTTGCAGCGCTTCGACACCATCTTCGGCCTGCCGCATTCGCTTGGCGCCTTCAAATTGAAACGGTTTAGTGACAACGCCAACGGTCAAAACACCAAGCTCGCGCGCGGCCTGAGCAATAATTGGCGCAGCCCCGGTTCCGGTGCCGCCGCCCATTCCGGCGGTGATAAAACACATATGCGATCCGGCAAGATGATCCACGATTTGCTCGATGCTTTCTTCTGCCGCTGCGGCGCCAACCTTTGGGCGCGCTCCGGCGCCAAGGCCTTCGGTGACTTTGGCGCCAAGCTGCACGCGAACCTTTGACTGGCTCTGCTGCAAGGCTTGCGCATCGGTGTTTGCGACTACAAAGTCTACACCGTCTAATTCCTTTTGGATCATGTTATCAACGGCATTGCCGCCAGCCCCACCCACACCAAAAACGGTTATGCGTGGCTTTAAATCATCATGCTCGGGCACTGAAAGGTTTAATGTCATAGATCTGTCCGCCTGTAACTCGCCCCATGCCGTTGAGGCCTTTATTTGGGATTTTATTAAATTGATAGTAGCCGCACAAAGGCGATCCGTCACGCAAAAAACACATTTTTGGCGCTAAATATAGGCCAAAAACCGCCAATTATCCATCATATCTGCATTCTAGCTACATTTTGTGGCTACCAATTTTCTTTAAACCAACGCACAGCACGTTTTAGCGTGCGAGTCGGATATCGCTGGGTTGGCATTTCGAAATCCCACCATTCATCTTGTGGATGGGCCGCAAAGAGGCTGAGCCCAACCAAGCCGGCACAGCTTGGCCCTGAGTTAGCTTGGGGAAGTCGGTGAATGCGCAGCGGCCGGCCGAGCCGGACCTGTTGACCTAAAATGCGGCTTGCCAAAACGTCCAAACCGGGTATTTGACTGCTGCCGCCGGTTAGCACAATCTGCTGACTGGGCAGATGATCAAAGCCGCTCACATCCAGGCGCGCCCGCACGTCTTCAAGAATTTCCTCAACGCGCGGCCGCATGATGCCGATCAATTCGCTGCGGCTGACCACCCGGCGGTCGCGTTCCCAATCGCCTGTATCACTGCGCGCTTCGATCATTTCACGGTCGTCCATGCCGGTGGCAATCAAGCCACCGCTGCGGGTTTTGATCCGCTCGGCTACAGCCATCGGTACCTGCAGCCCCATAGAAATATCGCGGGTGATATGTTCGCCGCCTAGGCGAACTGTATCGGCATAGATCATGTGCTTTTTCAAAAAGATCGACACACCAGCAGAGCCACCACCAATATCAATGCAGGCCGCCCCAAGTTCCAATTCGTCTTCCACCAGAGCGGAAATACCAGCAGCATAGGCCGATGAGGCCACACCAGCCAGCTCAAGATCACAGCGTTTCACGCAATAGGCCAAATCGCGAATGGCCTTTTCTTCGACCGTCAGCATGTGAATATCTGTGCCCAGCACCTGACCAATCTGACCTCTTGGGTCCGACAGCCCAGAGCGGTGATCCAGAGCAAAATTCACCGGCTGCGCATGCAGCACTTCACGGCCTTCGCCAAAATCGGGAATATCACATTCCGCCATCACCTGGGCGATTTCCTGCTCTGAAATAATTTGGTTTTCAACCGTCACCTGACCCGTAACCCCATAGGACCGAGGCGCCCCACCGGAAAAACATGCAATGACGTGATCAACCCGGACATTGGCAAGTTTCTGCGCCGATTGCAGGGCCGTGCGGATCGCCCGTTCTGCCTGTGGCATGGACACGATCTCACCAAACTCGATGCCGCGCGAGCGTGTGGTGGCAGAGCCGATCACGCGAAATCCCGACTGGCCAGCCAGAGCGCCCACGCCTTCGCCTTCTTCGCCCCGCTCAAGCCCGTCAAAGCGTAATATAAGACAGCCGATTTTGGTACTGCCTACATCTAAAATCGCAATCACCCCACGTTGCAGCGCCGCTTTGCGCATCGCCCGCATGGTGCGCTGAGATTCATAGAGCCCGTTCATCTACTGGTCTCCCAATTTTAAAAAGGTAATATTTCGAAAATCCATCATGGCACGGTCCACAAGCCGCAGGGTCGGCCGATCTACCAGCCGGAAATCCACCACAGTGAGATCGCGCGACAAAAGGTTTTCAGCCTGATCAAGCGCAATAATACGCTCTAAGGTTTCAACCGGTTGCCGCTCGGGCAGCATCAGACGTTGGTTGTTGTCCAAAACCACATCCCAACGGCGTGCGCCCATATAAACCAGCCCACGGATACGTTTGGCCAGTGGTTGACCGGCCTCCATCAGCTCTAAGGCCTGTTGAACCCGCGTATCCGCATCTATTCCAGCAATCAAAGGCAGGTTTTTGTAATCCTGACGCGACGAGGCAGTGCGCACATAGGCACCGGTTTCATCCAGCAGCTCAAGCCCGCCGCGATGCCGCCATATAGCCGCAGGCACACGCTCTGTCACCTCAATTTGCAAAATTCCCGCACCCATAGACAATTGCAAAACCGCGTCTTTGACTGGATCAAGACCAATAATGATTTCTCGCATCTGCGGTAGGTCAAGATCAAAATAGCTGATCGGAAAATCAACTGGCAGCACTTCTCGGATATCTTGATCGACAAGATCACTGGCCCCTTCGATCGCCATTAGAGTGACCATTACTTCAGGGTGCTGGGTGATCAAAAGGCGGGCTTCGCTGTAAAGCATCCGCATCTTATCACGGTTATCTTGCTCGGAAAAATAAAGCCCGATACCGGCAGCAAGCCCAAAGGCAGGGATGCCGAAAAAGACCAAACGCCGCAGAAACGGCGTCAGCATCAAGCGCAGCAGCCGATAGGACCACCGTGATGGTGCAGGATCATGTCCACTACCGCGATATTCGTTCATCGCTGACATGAGGCGTCCTCCACGATCCAGCGGCAAAAAGTGCCAAAGCTGATGCCTTGCACCTGCGCCTGTTCGGGGCTGAGCGAGGTTGGGGTCATCCCCGGCTGGGTATTGGTTTCGAGCAGGAACAGCCCATCAAGCCCCTGATTGTCATCCCAGCGAAAATCGGTGCGGCTCACACCGCGGCAGCCCAGCACATCATGCGCCCTGAGGGCGTAGTCGAGACAGGCTTCGGTGATCTCGTCCGGCAGCGCGGCAGGCACTTCATGGCGCGATCCGCCAGCGCTGTATTTCGCATCATAATCATACCAGCCATTGGTGATGATCTCGGTTACGCCAAGCGCCCGATCCCCCATCACAGTGGTGGTCAGCTCGCGCCCTTTGACATATTGCTCGACCATCACGTCAGGCGGCAAATCATCGCCAAGCTGCGGCGGGCCATTTGCCGCTTCATGGACAAAATAAATCCCGCAGGACGAGCCTTCATTGTTGGGTTTCACCACATAGGGTGCGGGCATTACATGATCGGCCATCACATCGGATTTCGCTGCAATCATGCTGTCGACGACCGGCAGGCCAGCCGTGCGATAAGCGGATTTGCTTTTTTGTTTGTCCATTGCAAGAGCCGACGCAAGCACGCCGGAATGGGTGTAAGCAAGGCCCATCCATTCCAAAATCCCCTGCACGCAGCCGTCTTCGCCCCAGCGCCCGTGCAACGCGTTAAAGACAACATCAGGGGAAAGATCGCTGAGGCGCTGGGCGACATCTGCTCCAGCGTCTAATTCAATCACTTCAAAACCTTCGCCCCGCAAAGCTGCCGCGCATTCACGCCCGGACGATAGGGATACCTCACGCTCAAACGAGGGCCCGCCCATCAAAACAACAACCTTGGGGTTTGTCCTGCTCGACATTCCCACTTCGCCTCAATTCGGCCAATTTGGCCTTATCAATTTTGCGCGCCTGTTTATCAGACGTCGCCTACGGCTGGTTCACCCACCCGCATAATTTCCCACTGTAACTCTATTCCACTGTTTTTGAAAACCCTTTTTCGGACTAATTCGCCCAAACCTTCAAGGTCAGCAGCCGTTGCACCGCCGGCATTGATCATAAAATTGGAATGTTTCTCGCTCATTTGCGCACCGCCCAAGCGTGCGCCGCGCAGTCCAGCGTCCTCAATCACCTTCCAAGCCTTTAAATCATGCACATCGTCGGCGCGTCCGGTGCTGGAAAAACCTGCCGGATTGCGAAACGTGCTGCCGGCGCTGAGCTCTTTGGTCGGCTGGGTGTCGTCCCGCTTAGCAAGCTGGGTGGCCATTCGCTCGGCGAGGGCTGCGGGATCGCTGGTTTCTGCCTCAAAAAGTGCCTCGGTGATGATCCATTCCGGGGGCAACGCGCTTTGGCGGTAAGCAAAACCCATATCATCTGCCCCCAAGGTGATGCGCTCGCCTTGCCGAGTCACCACGCTGGCCTCAATAAAATGGTCTTTCACATAGGATCCATAACAGCCTGCGTTCATCCGCACCGCGCCGCCGATACTGCCCGGAATGGTGCGCAAAAAGGTCAAGTCAAGTCCCGCCTCGGCGCTTTTGCGCGCCACATGCGCGTCCAGTGCCGCCGCCCCGACCCGCACGTGGCGACCGTCAATGGCTATCTGGTTAAAGCCGCGCCCGAGCCGAACCACAACCGCCCGAAGCCCGCCATCACGCACAATAAGATTGCTGCCGACACCCATGGGAAAAACGGCAATATCAGAAGGTAAGTCGCGCATGAACTGACAGAGATCATCCTCATCAGCGGGTTGAAAGAAATAGTCAGCAACCCCACCGACGCGCAGCCAGGTCAGGCTTGAAAGATCCCGGTCTTGGGTTAGCTTTCCCCGCGGGGACGGTATATCAGGCACGCTTAAACCTCATTTTTGTGTCCACCTGCCGCAAATAAGCAACGAATTGCAAGTAACTTTTCCTAGGCGCTTTTCTGCAAACGCGCCGGTAGATTATTAGCCCATGCGCTGATCGTGCCTGCCCCCAGACAGACAACAATATCGCCCGACTTTGCCTCCGCGCGCACAAGGCGTTCCAGATCATCTTCCTTATGCAAAGCACAGGCATGGCGATGGCCATGCCGAATAAGTCCGGCCACCAGATCATCGCGTGACGCGCCTTCAATTGGATCTTCGCCGGCCGAAAACACTTCTGAAATCCCAACCACATCCGCTTCGTGAAAACAGCTGCTAAAGTCTTCAAAAAGGTCATGCAACCGGCTATAGCGGTGCGGTTGATGCACGGCAATCACCCGACCTTCACAGGCCTGCCGCGCCGCTTTCAGCACCGCGGCGATCTCCACCGGATGATGGCCGTAATCATCAATGATGGTCACGCCGCCCACTTCGCCCACCTTGGTAAAACGCCGGTTCACACCTTTAAAGGCGGATAAAGCCGCGCGTATTTCATCGCCCTTCACCCCCAAATGCCGCGCCACTGCAACCGCTGCCAGCGCGTTTGAGACATTGTGATCGCCCGGCATCGGCAGGACGCAATCTTTTAGCACCTGATCCTCTGTGCGCAGCTCCACATCGAAGTGGGCCGATCCTTGCCGGTAGGTCAAATTGACTGCGCGCACATCGGCTTGGGCATTAAACCCATAGGTCACCACACGGCGATCAGTTATTTTTCCCACAAGGTTTTGTACCTCGGGATGATCCGTGCAGCAGACCGCAAGACCGTAAAACGGGATGTTAGACACAAACTCGGCAAAACCGCGCCGCAGGCTGTCAAAATCGCCCCAATGCTCCATATGTTCGGGATCAATATTGGTGATCACCGCCACTGTGGCCGGCAAGCGGTTAAAAGTGCCATCGCTTTCATCGGCTTCAACCACCATCCATTCGCCCTGCCCCAGCCGTGCATTTGATCCATAGGCGTGGATAATGCCGCCGTTGATCACCGTGGGATCAAGCCCACCCCCATCAAGCAAAGCAGAAACCATTGTCGTGGTGGTGGTTTTTCCATGGGTACCCGCGACGGCCACATTTGACCTAAGCCGCATCAATTCAGCGAGCATTTCTGCCCGGCGCACCACCGGAAGGCCCTGCAGACGCGCGGCGTCCAATTCGGGATTGCCCGGCTTGATGGCAGAAGACACTACAACAACCGCAGCATTTTCTAGATTTTTAGCCTGCTGGCCAATAAACACCTTTGCGCCCATCTGCTCTAAGCGGTCTATGATTTTGCTCGCCTTAAGATCAGAGCCCTGCACCACATAGCCAAGATTTATCAGCACCTCAGCAATGCCCGACATTCCAATGCCCCCGATGCCAACGAAATGGATGGCACCAACATCGGTGGGAAGTTTGGTTGCAGCATTCATCTTTATGTCTTTCGTTCGGCCAGATTTGCGACCAAATCGCTCAACCGCTCGGTCGCATCTACAATCCCACACCCGGCCGCTGATACGGCCATAGTTTGCAGGGTTTCGGGGCTTTGCATAAGCTCAGTCAGCTGTGCGCACAAGGCATCAACTTCAAAATCGGGTTCGGTGATCATAATTGCGCCGCCAGCATCGACCAAAGCGCGGGCATTTTCACTTTGCTCATCGCGGATTGCAGCCGCAAGCGGCACCAGAATTGAAGGCCGGCCGATCACGGATATATCCGCCACAGACGACGCGCCTGCGCGGCTAATCACCAGTTGCGCTTCGCTCATGCGGTTCGGCAGGTCATCAAAAAACGGCGCCACATCCGCGTTGATGCCGTTATCAGCGTAAAATTTCTGAACCCGCGGCAAATCTTCGTCACGGGCCTGATGGCTGACCCGCAAATGTTTGGTAATCTCAAGCGGCATATCAGCCAACGCGGGGGGCACAACATCCGATAGGATGCGCGCACCTTGACTGCCGCCGAACACCAGAACCGAAATAGGATAGTCACCCGGCGCAATATATCCCGATTTGGCTTTTTTCATCACCGCCGACCGCACCGGATTTCCGGTGTGAATGCCGCTAAGCTCATCCGGCATTTTGGTCGGCCATGTGCCGCAGGCAATACGGTCTACATGTTTGGCAAAAAGCTGGTTGACCCGGCCCAAAACCCCGTTTTGTTCATGGATCATGCGCGGCAGCTCTAAAACCCAAGCGGCGGCCAGAGCCGGAATACTGGGATAGCCACCAAAGCCGACCACAACAGTAGGGCGGTCCCGGCGCATTTTCCACCAGGCAGACAGGAACCCGATGCCGATCTGCAGCGGCACAAGCGCTTTGGCCAGCAACCCGCCACGTGCAAAGGTTGCAGAAGTGTTCACTTCGATTTCAACGGCCTCGGGAAACCCGCCGGTATAACGCGCACCGCGCAAATCAGTTGAAAGCTTGACCCGCCAGCCGCGCGCTAGCATTTCTTCGGCCAGCGCCTGCGCAGGAAACATATGCCCGCCCGTGCCACCAGCTGCCAAGACCAATAGCGGCGCCGAGCTCATCCGCGCCGCCCTACAAAGGCATCGGTGATGTCTTTTTGCGGTCTGCTGCGCGTAAAGGCCAAGAGCATGCCCATGGCAATGCCGCCCGCTATTAACGACGAGCCGCCGCAGCTGACAAAGGGCAATGTCATGCCTTTGGCTGGCAGCAACCGCACCGCCACCCCGATATTAATCACCGCCTGCACTGTAAACATGCACACAAGACCAGCGCCGGCCAGCCGCACAAAACTGTCACGCTCACGCATCAAACGCAGCAGCGAGCAAACAACAATGCCAGCATAAATTGCGATAATCAAACTGACCAAGACAAAGCCGTATTCTTCGGCGGCCACCGCAATGATGAAATCCGTATGGGCATCCGGCAGCGACCACTTTACCTGTCCTTCGCCAACACCAACCCCGAAAAATCCGCCCTCTTGGATTGCATTAGTGGCATATCCCAATTGGGTATTGGGATCTAAGTCCGGCGATAAAAACCCATCAATCCTTCGCGCAAAATGCTCAGAAGCCGTGTAAATTCCCGCACCCGCAGCGACCATTAAGCCCGCCATACCCACCAGCAAAATCATCGGAGCCCCGGCGATAAAATAGACCACGCCCCAACCAAAAAGAATTAAACAGGCCTGCCCGAAATCAGGTTGCAACATCAAAAGAACAGCCACAGTTATCGCCAGCAAAAAAGACCAAAGCCGCCCCGGCGGGCCATGAATTTCCTCTGACGCTGCCATCAGCCAGGCGCTCACAACGATAAACCCCGGCTTTAAAAATTCTGACGGTTGCAGGCTGGCAAAGCCAAGCGCATACCAGCGCACGGATCCTTTGCCAAAATCCGTGCCGAAATACGGCAAAAGCGCAACCGCCACAAACGCCGCGCCAAACCCCAAAATCCCAAGCCGGCGGATCAGCCGGATCGGAAGCATCGAGCCGATCACCATAGCGGTTAGGCCTATGGCGCCATAAATCATCTGCCGTTCGACATAGTGAAAAGGAGCAAATCCATTTTTCTCAGCCAACGGCGGCGAGGCCGCAAAGCCAAGCAATATTCCGATACTGAAGAGTAAAAATACCGACGACAAGGTCCATTTATCGACCGTTCGCCACCATTTCGATACCACCGGCTCGCCGCGCGACACGGGAACCGAACCATACACCATCTCTGTCATGGGCTATGCCTAAACTGCCTCATCTCAATGTCCTGCTCATGTCCCGTTTTCGGGATCTTGCAGCTAAACTACGCAATCTAAGCGCTGAATGCCAGAAAAAAGCTTTGCTCTTGTAAAATCGGCCAAAAACCGTCATCCGGCGGTCATGCAATATGAAACCATTATTCTTGGCGCCGGTGCAGCCGGATTGATGTGCGCCGCCGAGGCGGGACCATCCACGTTGGTCCTTGATCATGCACGCGCGCCGGGCGAAAAAATCCGCATCTCGGGGGGTGGGCGGTGTAACTTCACCAATCTGCATAGTGCACCCGATCGGTTTTTATCGCAAAATCCGCATTTTCACAAAAGCGCGCTCAGCCGCTATACCCAATGGGATTTTATTGATCTGATGCAGCGGCACGGCATCGCCTATCATGAAAAAACCCTTGGCCAGCTATTTTGTGACGGCTCATCCAAAGAGGTGGTGGCGATGCTGCGGGCCGAAGTGATGCGAGCGGGCGCGGCGCTCTGGCTTCAGACATCGCTCAAAGAGCTGCGCAAAACCGACGGTGGATTTGCCTTGCGTGTTGAAAAAGAGGGCGTAGATATTTCCCTTCACTGCCACCATTTGGTGGTGGCCACGGGCGGAAAATCCATCCCCAAAATGGGCGCCACCGGGCTGGCTTATGACATCGCAGATCAATTCGGCATCCCTTGCATTGAAACCCGCCCAGCGCTGGTGCCTTTGACGTTTTCAGATCAGCGCTTCAAACCGATCACCGGCCTATCGGCGTCCGCCCGCGTTTCCACCGAAACCGCATATTTTGACGAGGCCTTGCTGTTTACTCATCGTGGTCTGTCCGGCCCTGCCATTTTGCAAATTTCATCTTACTGGCGCGAAGGCAAAAGCTTGACCATCGACCTTTTGCCAGACAGGGCACTCAGCGCCGAATTAAGTGCCGAGCGGGCACAGAATGGCCGCCGCCAATTAAGCACAGTGCTGGCCCAATTCCTGCCCGCACGTCTGGTGAGCCATCTGGCGTCCGAGCTGTCCATAACCGGTAAACTGGCCGATCAATCCGACCAGAAAATCGCCGCGCTAGAGCATGCATTGAAAAACTGGCAGGTGATCCCCAGCGGCTCAGAAGGCTACCGTACCGCCGAGGTCACCTTGGGCGGCATCAACACCGCTGCGCTGTCGTCCAAAACGATGATGGCAAAATCTGTAAAAGGGCTCTACTTCATTGGTGAGGCGGTGGATGTAACCGGCTGGCTGGGCGGCTATAACTTCCAATGGGCCTGGTCATCGGGCTGGGCCGCAGCCCAAGCCATCAATTCGGCGCCGGCCTAAGGCTGACGATAAGTTCGGGCGCCTCATCACCAATCGCACGGCGGTTCCAATCCCCATAGGCGCTTTCAAGCGCCAAACCTGCGGCTGCTGCCAAACCGGTGATCTCTTCCAGTGTGGTAAACCTAAGCCGGCTGTGCGACACCAGACGCTCATCTTGGCCTGCCCCCCGAACCTCAAAGGTATAATGCTCTTCAAAACTGACAAATCCTGCGGATACATCCAGCACATTATGCCAAACCCGGACACGGTCGCCACCGGGCAACACAAGCTGCCGCTCCGAACGCTCAGGCACCCAATTAAGCCATGCGCGCCGCGCCGGATTGCGGGTGTCAAACACGAACCGGCCCTCGGGCGTCAACAGCCGCCGCACCGCCTCAAAATGCGCCAAAATCTCGGCGTCACTGCCCAGCTCCTGAAAGGCATGGCCAGTCATGTATAGAAGCGCAAATTTCAGCTCTGGCGCAAAGCCTTCTAAAATGCCCTGCTGCCAGATCACCCGATCGCCGCCCGCGCGGCGGCGCGCCACATCCAGCATGGCGGACGAGGGATCAAGCCCATAAACCAAAGGGCCGCACAGCGCCGCCTCAACCGTCAACGCGCCGGTGCCGCAACCCACATCTAAAATCGGCCCTGCCGCCTCGGCCACCAGATCAAGATAATACTCCCAATCTGCCCCCCGCGCGTTCAAAAGTTCATAAAGTGCAACCAGCCTTGGGTTCTCATAACACTCTTTTTCCAATCATCCGCTCCTTCCAAAAAAACCGCGCCCCTGCCAAGCCTAAAACAATCCAAACCGCAGATTTTTTCTTCGCAAAAATACTCCCTAAAATACCCCAGGCATCCACAGAGCCACCGTTAATTTAACCACTGACTCACAACAGCCCCTAGGCATAAGCGGGTATTTCTACTGGCAATTACACCTATAAAGATAGAAGATGCATAGCACCTGCGCCCCGCCTTATCCAGCGTCCATTTCCGCACGTAAAAAGGGCTCTGGGCTGTCATACTCTTGCAGTTTTCCACGCTCTATCCACCAGAACCGCGTACCGATATTGCGCAGAAAACTCCGGTCATGGGTGACAATTAGGCAGGACAGCTGATGGCCAATTAATTCTTCCTCCAAAGCTTCTTGGCCGCCGATATCAAGATGGTTGGTGGGCTCATCCAAAAGATAGAAATTGGGGGTCTTTAGCCGCAACAGCAACAGTGCCAAACGTGCTTTTTGGCCGCCAGATAACGTACTTATTTTGCGGTTTTGCTGCGCCACGGATAACCCTGCCGCCGCCAGTAAACCACGTGCACGCTGATCTGAAATTTCAAAATGCTGCGTTGTGCTTTCCATAGCGCTCTGATCCATATTAATTTGACTTAAGCTTTGATCAGAATAGCCTGCAATAACAGATGATGCGCATTTAACCTCACTGCCCTGCCGCGCAAAGGCGCTGTGTATCATTTTTATCAATTGCGTTTTACCAGCTCCGTTGGCACCGAGTAAAATGACCCTGTCGCCTTTGCAGATCCACTTTTGACCAGTTTTGTAAAGCAGCCTGCCAGAGGGCGTTTGAACGCAAATATCGTCCAGAGTGATCAGCGCTTTCGCATGCGTGCCCCGATTGGTCAGCTTGATGGCACCCGCATTGTTTTCTTTATGCGCAGCCGCTGCGCTGCCCTCAATCTGGCTTGCCCGCGCGCTGAGCTGCTTGGTTTTTGTCAGCAGCAAATCCGATCCCGAATTGATGCCAATATTCTTTAACTTTGCCGCCTGCCTTCTCAGCTGCCGGGCTTTGCTCATCTCATTGGCAAAGCGGCGTTCATCTACCACGTCCTCGGCTGCAAGCGCATCGCGTGCTTGGCCAAAGGGCTTTTGAAAAAGCCGCGATCCTTGCGGCCTTAGAAACAGGGTTTGCTCTGTGGTCGCATCAAGGAACGCCCGATCATGTGATGTGATGATCACAGGCACGTCTTTGGGCAGTTTTGCCAGCCAAGCCTGCAAAAGGCTGATACGGCCCAAATCAAGGTGGTTGGTCGGCTCATCGAGCAATAAAATATCCGGCTCCTGCACCCAAACCGCCGCCAGCATCGCGGTGCGCTGCCACCCGCCGCTCAGCTCGTTAAGAGGTTTTCGCACCAAATCAAGTGGCACCTTTAGATCCCCAAGCACGACGTCAACGCGCCAGCTTTCATAATCGGCCTGCTCTTTTGCTAGCGCGCCCAAAACCCAGTCATAAAATGAAAATGACAAGGCCCTTTGGGGCAGGTTTTGTTTTACAGTGCCCACACGCAGCCCCCGCGCGCGGGTAATTTGACCCTCTGTGGGGTCCAGTTCACCGGCCAAGCAGGCCATAAGCGAGGACTTGCCCCGACCGTTGGCCGCAACAAGCCCGATACGGTCGCCTTTAGAAATGGTCAGGTTTAGATCGGAAAATAGCCTATGCCCACGGGTCACGCCGAGGGACGAGATATTGATTAAGGTCATTGAGGTCTCGCATCAAAGAAACAAGGGCCGCAGCGCGGCTTTGGGCAGACCTGTTATGCGAGCGCTCTTTAGGGTATAAGAAGACGCCTCTGACCTGCCCTGCAAACGGATTTACAGGGCTTGGCGCGGACCATGCTGAAGTCGGCGGATGATACGCATGTTCAGCACTTTCCCTCCTATTGTTGATGCCGTTTGATCTTTACACCTATAGGCTGTATTTTATTCGGTCAATATATTTCGGCCCAAAGGGTATAAAACGCCGACAGCGCCTTTGATGCGGCCGCTTAAGATACAGCTGATCCAAACCTCGCCGCCGGGGCAACAGCCGATCTATGCAGGAACATCAAAACCCCACTCTGATGTTAGCTTTAAGAGCCGCTCGCTTTCAGAATAGAAAAGCAAGATTTTCAGGGCAGAAGCCGGCCCAAAATCGCACCTGCGCGAAACTGCCGCGTTACCGACGCAATACCGATGATGTCTTTTGGCCTATTTTGCAGCCAAATGCCCGAGGTGTAGGACAGACGGGCCATTCGTGACTTTGTACTTAAGTTCTGGTTTGAGTTAGGTGAAACATTGACTGTCTGCCCCAAAAAAGCCAATGGTGTGTTTGCTGAAACACTCAAAAAGTAAGGTGTATTGTGGTGTTTATTACCAATTTTCAAAAGGTTCTGGAGGCCATAGCGCTGTTCTTGGCTATGGACACTGGCCAGGCCGACGAACTCAACATTCCTGCCCTCCGAATGTCCGAGCTATTTTTTGAAAGATGCGTGCCATCAATATTGGATGAGCAGAGTATAAACGGAGACGGTTTAGACCTGTTACCCAGAGAAACCGCCCTCAGCATCGGAGCAAATACAGGACGCGCATGGATGCCATTCGATGCGCACGTATCACTGTCTGACTTACATAGCTCTGAGGGGAGATTTTATGGATGCCAAGTTCGTTGGCATACCCTCGCCGCCGAAGGTCTTAGTGTCACCATGAGCTATGGTCAAGTAATAGATGCCTTCAACGCATGGGCAGACGATGAGGTCTCACAAGGAACACTGGCCGCAATAAAACAGTGTGGTGATCTAAACACAAAATATCTGCGGGTCGTTGAAAGCAGAACTGAACGCAGTCAACCCGTCCGTTTTGTGCTCGCATATGACAGTAATATTGATTTTATCTTCTTGATGGCGGGTGAAACTGACGTCGTGGGTGAACCAGAAACATGCTGAAGCGGACATTTATGATCAGCGCAGCATCGGTCAATATGGGCTCAAAGAAGACATTAGAAGTTCGCCCACTTTAGAGGTCCTGACCCTAGATTGTTCAAAAGTACGTTTGATGTCAGTCGCGTTCAATACTACGTAATCATGCTTCAAGAATTTACAAATCTTGAGGGTCAGCATAGAGATTTTTGTAATACAGAAACTACGCTTTTTCACTTTAAAACTGTAATCTTTAAGACTTGCAAAATTAGATTTTTGGGGCAGATGTCGGCCCAAAATCGCACCTGCGCGAAACTGCCGTGATACCGACCCAATACCGACAGTGTTTTTTTGCCTATTGAGCCGCCAAATGGCGCTGTACTTCGGCGATAAAATCATCGCCGCGCTGCTCGAAATTATCGTATTGATCAAAGCTGGCAGCGGCCGGCGCAAGCAATATTGTCTCGCCCGCTTCTGCCTCATCTATCGCTTGCGCAACGGCCGCCTGCATGGTCGTGCACACGGCGCTTGGGCAGGTCAGCTGACGGGCAAAATTCGCCGCCTCGCGGCCTATTACATAGGCTTTGATCACCGGCGACAGGGCCGCATTAAGCGCCTCAAGCCCGCCGTCTTTTTGCAAGCCCCCACATATCCAGCGCACGTTCTCAAATGCCGCCAACGCATTGACCGCGCTGGCCAAATTGGTGGCCTTGCTATCATTGATAAAGCGCAGACCGCCATCCTCGGCGACCAGTTGCGAACGGTGTGCGAGCCCTTGAAAACTGGCCAGAGCCTCGGCAATCGCCTTGGGGCTGATCCCAACACCGCGGCAGGCGGCATAAGCAGCGCAAGCATTTTGATGGTTGTGCACGCCCGCAAGCCCGGGCAAGCCCCGCAAATCCACCGAAGCAATCTGTCGCCCTTTGCGCATTTCGGATAAAAACCCTTTGCGGGCATAGACTTGCCACCCCGGTCCGGTCAGTTTCTGGCCCGATGAAATACGGATCACCCGATCATCACTGGCACTTTCAGACAGCTGGCCGGCCAAAAACAGCCCCTCCGGTTCATCGACACCGATTACTGCCCGATCCGGGCCGCCTTCCGCAAAGAGTCGCCGTTTGGCAGCAAAATAACCGCCCTCACCGCCGTGCCGGTCCAGATGATCAGGGCTTAGGTTGGTAAACACCCCCACATCCGGGGTCAACGCGCGTGCCAGCTCGGTCTGGTAGCTTGACAGCTCAAGCACCACCACTTCACCGTCAATCGCTGGTTCGAGATCTAGCACGCCGCGACCAATGTTGCCCGCCAGCTGGCTGGGCCGTCCGGTCTGGGTCAGGATGTGATGGATCAAGGCGCTGGTGGTGGATTTACCGTTCGAACCAGTCACTGCAATAATCTTTGGAGGGCTTTGAAAATTATCCCAGGTCGGACTGGAAAAGGACCTAAAAAACAATCCGATATCATTGTCCACTGGCACGCCAGCGGCCTGTGCGGCCGCAATCACAGGGTGCGGTTTGGGATAAAGATGCGCAATCCCGGGACTAACAATGCAAACCGCAACCTCTGACCAGTCGCGCAATCGCCCAAGATCACTTAGATCAACACCCGCATCTCGCGCTGCATCCCGCGCCTGCGTACCATCATCCCAAGCCAGAACTTCCGCCCCACCGGCCCGCAAAGACAGCGCAGCCGAAAGACCGCTGCGGCCCAGCCCCAGAACGGCCACTTTCAACCCTGAAACGCCTTGCGCTATGATCATCTTTCCACCCGCTTGCGGTCTCTATTCCAAAGCCTTGGCTAACCCATTTTAGGGGATTTGACCAGTTATCTTACCGCCAACAACCGAACCCGTGAATACTCACAAAACCTTAGCGGACTTTCAGTGTCGCGAGCCCGATCATCGCTAGAATTAAAGCAATAATCCAAAATCGGATCACAATGGTTGGCTCTGCCCAGCCCTTTTTTTCATAGTGGTGATGAATGGGCGCCATTAGAAAAATACGCTTTCTGGTTAACTTGAAATACCCTACTTGGATAATCACAGATAGCGCTTCGACAACGAATAAGCCGCCGATGATGGCCCAGACAATTTCATGTTTGGTTGAGACGGCAACCGAGCCCAGTGCACCCCCCAAAGCCAATGAGCCTGTGTCGCCCATAAAGACAGCTGCTGGGGGTGCATTATACCACAAAAAACCCATTCCGCCGCCAATCAAACCTGCACAAAATATTAATATTTCGCCAGTGCCGGGCACATAGTGAACATCAAGGTACTCGGTAAAGTCGACACGGCCCACTGCATATGCAATTACGCCAAGTGCACCGGCTGCAATCATGACCGGCATAATAGCAAGCCCATCCAGACCATCGGTTAAATTGACCGCGTTGGCTGAGCCGACAATCACCAACATCGCAAATGGTAAAAAGACATAGCCCATGTTCAAAAGCAGATCTTTGAACACTGGCAAAGCCATTTTATTCTGTAGAGCCTCAGGATGATGTGCGCTGGCCCAATAGGCTGCGATCCCTGCAATAACAAAGCCGAGCAACAACCTAAGCCACCCGGGAACCCCCTTTGCGCTCTGTTTGCTAACCTTGGCATAATCGTCTGCAAAGCCGATCAAGCCGAATGAAAATGTCACAAACAAAACAATCCAAACAAAGGCGTTATCAAGCCGCGCCCAAAGTAAGCTTGAGCTTAAAACAGCAAGTAAAATCAACAGACCGCCCATGGTAGGAGTACCAGCCTTGGCAAAGTGTCCCTCTGGGCCATCAGCGCGTATGGGTTGGCCTTTGCCTTGGGTGCGGCGTAACACATTGATCAATGGGCGGCCAAAGATAAATCCAAAAACCAACGCTGTGAAAAAGGCGCCACCTGCGCGAAAAGTGATATAGCGAAAAAGGTTGAACGCATCACCGCCATCCGACAGGGCTGTCAGCCAATATAGCATTATCGATCTCCTTGCGGTTACCTGTTATCCGCGTTTGGTTCCGAGTGGCCTAATTTTCGCAATACGTCAACCACTTGCTGCAGTCCCATGCTAAGCGAGGCCTTCACCAAAACACAGTCTTTTGGCTTTATCAAATCTTGGCAGGCTTTGGCCATCTCATCGCTGCTGGTAAAGTGCACCCCACGCATTTCTCGGGGCAGTGCAGTATGAAGCGCCCGCATCAAGGGGCCAACTGTGTGGATTTGGTCTAGCGCGCCGAGCGCTGGCCACTGCGCAAGTGCTCGGTGCTGGTGAACCTCATTAGCCCCAAGCTCTTTCATATCGCCCAAAAAAGCAATCCGGCGGGGCGCGCTCGATACCGAAATCATATCCAGCGCAGCCCGCATTGATGCTGGGTTGGCGTTATAAGCGTCGTCGATTAAATCGACGGTCCCACCACCGAACCTAACTTCTTCACGGGCCCCGCGCCCCAGGCCTGGCTGCCAAGTTTCCAGTGCTTTAATGGCTTTGCCTAGGTCCGCCCCGATGGACCGCACCGCCATAAGAGCCGCCAGAGCGTTTATCGCGAAATGGCGTCCAATGGTATTTAGATGCAGTGTGTGTTTCTGCCCTGAGATCGCAACTTCTGCCAAGGTTGTATTGCCGGTTTGCTCGAATTTTAGCACTTGCGCATCCGAGCTTGCAGTTCCAAACCAAACAGCCTCGCACCCATATTTTGCCGCCTCATGCCGCAGCACGCCTGCTGTTTCAATCTCGGCATTGAGAACCGCAATGCCATCTGGTTGCAGCCCACTCATTAACGCCGCTTTTTCACCCGCGATTTCTGAAACATTACTAAAGGCCTCAAGATGGGCTTCTGCAACCGTTGTTACCACTGCAACATCCGGGCGTGCCAGCTGCGCAAGAGGCGCAATTTCGCCAGGGTGGTTCATGCCGATCTCGATCACTGCAAAATCGACGTCGCGCGCCATTCGGGCCAGTGTTAGTGGCACGCCCCAATGGTTGTTATAGCTGGCAACAGAGGCATGCGTTATCCCCTGCGGCGCGAGCATTTCTCGCAGCATTTCTTTGGTGGATGTTTTTCCTGCCGAGCCGGTGATGGCCACAATTTTTGCAGATGTGCGGGCGCGCGCGGCGCGGCCCAAATCTTCTAAGCCTTGCTGAACATCCACGACGGTCAGCAGTGGCGCATCAACGGAAACCCCCGGCGGCCTCCGTGATACCAAAGCAGCACAAGCGCCCTTGGCCAGTGCATCAGCGACAAATTCATGCCCATCACGGGCCGCATTCAATGCAATAAATAAATCACCCTGTTGCAAACTTCGGCTATCTATCGATACGCCCGAAGCAGTCCAATCCGTGTTGGTTGTACCACCAGTTGCCCGCGCGGCCTCGGCTGCAGTCCAAAGCGTCATGAGATTAACCCATCCAAGGCAGCAACAGCAACACTTGCCTGTTCGGCATCATTAAATGGCAAAACATCTTGCCCAATAATCTGACCGGTTTCGTGGCCTTTGCCAGTGATTAAAAGACCATCTCCCGGGCCGAGCATATCGACAGCGCGCAGTATTGCCTCGGCGCGGTCGCCGACTTCGCTGACATGATCGGCGTTTTCAATGCCCGCCAAAACCATATTGCGTATGTCTGCAGGATCTTCGCTGCGCGGATTATCATCTGTGACAATGAGATAGTCCGAAGCTTCGGCTGCCAAGGCACCCATCTGCGGTCGTTTTCCAGGATCCCGGTCACCGCCGGCACCAATGATTGCAATCAAACGGCCCATGACATGCGGTCGAAACGCTTCAATTGCGGTTTTAACCGCATCCGGTGTATGCGCATAATCAACAAAAACTGATGCCCCATTGAGCCGCTCGGCGGCGAAATCCATACGTCCGCGCACAGTCACCAGATGTGGCAGTGTTTCAAACACACCATGAGGATCATGGCCCGATGCAATCACCAACCCTGCGGCCATGAGAACATTTTCTGCCTGAAATCCGCCGATCAGCGGCAAAGTGGACTGAAAAGACCTACCTTGCCATTGATAGCGGATATCTTGTCCTCTTGGGGAAAACCGCTGCGCCATCAACCGCAGGTCTGCTGTCTCATTTTGCCCTATCGTGATAACCCGTTGATCACGCTGTTTCAAACGGTCCGCAAGCGCTAGCCCTTTTTGCGTATCACTATTAATGACCGCAGGGCAATCTTGCGGCAAAACGCGATCAAAAAGACCTGCTTTTGCCTCAAAATATTTCTCGAAATTATCGTGGTAATCCAAATGATCTTGGGAAATATTGGTAAATCCAGCAGCGGTGAGGCGCACCCCCTCAAGTCGGCGCTGATCCAGACCATGACTTGATGCTTCCATCGCTGCATGGGTCACCCCCGCCTCTGCGGCTGCGGATAGAATACTGTGTAAAGTAAGCGGGTCTGGCGTGGTGTGCGCCAAGGGTGCTGTCCAGGCACCTTCCACTCCTGTAGTGCCAATATTTACCGAAGAGTAGCCGAGTTCAGCCCAGATCTGTTGACAAAAACTGGCGACCGAGGTTTTGCCATTGGTGCCAGTGACGGCCACAACTGTTTCGGGCTGGCGCGCGAACCATAATGCCGCGGCCGAGGCTAGAGCGGCGCGCGGATCTTGCGCCACCACCACGGCCGCATCGAAGGATGAAATTTCACTGCGAGCCATCTCGTAACCGGCGCGGTCGGTCAATATTGTTTGCGCCCCGTTTTTCAGCGCTTGGGTAATGAACCGACCCCCATGAACCTGCGTGCCCGGCAAGGCTGCAAAAAGGCTGCCTTTAACAACCGTTCGACTATCGGATGACAGGCTGTGAACAGGTCTATCCTTGCCTCGCAGTGGAGCCAATCCAAGATCACTAAGGTATTTTTCTGTGCTGCCCATTTACGTCACTGCTCACAACAGTTTACGGGCAGTGTTAGACCATCTGCCCAAGCTGATTAGTTGGTTGATGTCAGCGTTATATCAGCACGCATTTGTTTTTCAATCAATGGACGCATCCCAAGCAAAGGTGCAATCCGTCCAATGATTTCGGCAGCCACAGGAACTGCCGTCCACCCCGCAGTGCGGCGCGGTTCACTTCCAGTGCGATCTTCTGGTTCATCTAAAGACACCACAAGGACGTATTTGGGATCATTCGCTGGAAAAATTGAAGCAAATGTCGAGATCACCTTTTCTTCATGATAGGCGCCTTGTGGATTGGGTTTATCCGCCGTACCAGTTTTACCAGCCACGGCATAGCCGGCCACCTCTCCAAACGAGGCTGTGCCATCAGTGACAACGCTGCGCAACATCTCAACTGCCTGTTTTGAAACAGTTTGTGACATCACACGCTCGCCTTTTTCTACCCTTGGATTAGGAACTAATGTTGGAGAGACTTTGTATCCTCCATTGGCAATGGCGGCATATCCCACGGCCAAATGAAGCGGCGTTGCGGACAGCCCATGGCCATAGGATATGGTCATTGTCGACAACTCGGTCCATTTGCTGGGCAAAAGCGGCCGTCCTCCGCTTGCTTCCGGCATTTCGATCTGGATCGGAGCGAGAAAGCCAAGCGAAGCTAGAAATCGCTTCTGTTCTTCGGCGCCAATCATTTGTGCAATTCTTGCCGCGCCAATATTGCTTGACTTAGTAATCACTTCAAAGACCGGCAATTTAGACCCGTAGTTATGATAATCCTTGATCCGGAATTTACCCCACCTGATTGGCCCACGGATATCAATGACGGTTTCGGGTGTGACCATCCCCATTTGCAGTGCTTGGGACACGGCAAATATTTTAAAGGTCGAACCCAGTTCATAAACACCTTGCAAAGCCCGATTGAAAAGCGGGCTATCCGCCGCCTTTAGTTTTGCGGGCAAACTTGGTCGATTGTTTGGATCAAAATCTGGCAGCGATGCGAGGGACAAAACTTCGCCGGTATGCACATCCATCAAAATGGCTGCAGCACCTTTGGCATTCAACAGCTGCATGCCTCCGTATAGCACTTGCTCAACGGCAGCCTGTACCGATAAATCAATAGAAAGCTGCAAAGGTGCGCCGGATTGGGCCGGATCGCGAAGTCTTTCATCGAAACTTTTTTCCACACCGGCAACCCCGACAACTTCGGCGGCATGAACACCTTCGCGACCAAAGCTTGCGCCACCCAAAACATGTGCCGCCAGATTACCATTGGGATACAGCCGCATTTCACGCGGACCAAAGCGTAATCCCGGATCCCCAATATCATGCGCAGCTTGCATTTGCTCGGGGCTAAGCTTTTTCTTGATCCACAAAAACTTGCGCTGGCTGGTGAAGGCCTTGAAAAGCCGATCGGCATCCAAATCAGGAAAAATCTGAGCCAAGGCCTGGGCGGTGCTCTGGGCGTCTACCAAATGTGCTGTTTCAACATAGAGCGAGTGGGTTTCCATGTTGGTTGCGAGGATACGGCCCCGGCGATCAACAATATCGGCACGTTGCGCAATAATCGAAGCACCTGCCTTTTGTGATCTTGGTTCGATGGGTTCAGAGGCAGAAAGCAACCCAATGCGCACAGTGATCACCGCAAAAATACAAACGAACATAATGCCTAAAACCAATAACCTGCCCTGAGCGCGCGCGCGGCTAGGATCACGTTGGGTTTCATGGCGAAGTTCGATGTTTTTTCGCTCGATGATATCGGGGTTTTCACCGCGCTCACGCGCTGGCAGTATTTGGCTGAGCGGCCGCAGAGGCGCACGCAGGGGCATATCGCTCATTGGTCAATCCTCCTGCTTGCTGCATCCAGCGGTCTTAAATCTTCTTGATCAAGGAGGGGAAATTCGGGGTATCCCACTTGCTCAACACGGCCAAAGTGATCTGCGCTCAGCGGCAAAAGCTTTAAACCGTCATAATTTAAATCCGCCAGATCCTGCAACCGTTCAGGGCGGTTTTGATAGGCCCATTCCGCACGCAGTATTTTAAGCCGGGCCCGCGCATGTCCAATATCATCTTGCAACTCTT
This sequence comes from Rhodobacteraceae bacterium Araon29, assembly GCA_039640505.1. Taxonomy (NCBI): domain Bacteria; kingdom Pseudomonadati; phylum Pseudomonadota; class Alphaproteobacteria; order Rhodobacterales; family Paracoccaceae; species Rhodobacteraceae bacterium Araon29. The sequence continues at coordinate 2,600,232 of CP046865.1, forward strand.
CTGCATGCGTCAGAACTGCCTGTGTTTTGATATTTTCTTGATAGGCCCAATAAGCCAAGCCAATCACCAAAGAGACCGTTATTGCATAAAGAAAGCCGCGCATTATCGTTATCCTTTCAGTACCGGCATTCCAAGCTCACGCGCTTCAAGGCGGCCCCCTGGGGCGGCTGACGTACGCTTGGCGATCCGCAACTTGGCAGATCTTGCCCGCGGGTTTTCGGCAAGTTCATCGGCATCAGCTACGATTGCCTTGCGGCTAATCAGGTCAAATTGAGGCTCTTCCCTCTGGAGATCCGGCGCGAAGCGATTGGATCGACCTTTGCGCCCCGCACGGGTTTGCAAGAAGCGTTTTACCATTCGGTCTTCTACAGAGTGAAAGGTAACCACAACCAGCAGACCATCCTTTTTGAGCGCACGCTCTGCAGCGATCAAGCCTTCAAACAGCTCGCCATACTCATTATTGACGGCAATCCGCAGAGCCTGAAAACTACGCGTGGCAGGATGAGACTGATTTGGTTTGGCGCGGGGCAAACAGCTTTCAACCACTTTGGCCAAATCAAGCGTGCTGTTAAATGGCTCTGTATTGCGCCGGGCGACTATTGCACGGGCGATACGGCGGCTGGCGCGCTCTTCGCCAAAACGAAACAACAGGTCCGCCAAATCATCTTCATTCATATTATTGACTAGATCTGCTGCAGATGGGCCGTTTTGGCTCATCCGCATATCCAGTGGGCCATCGCGCAAAAACGAAAAGCCGCGATCAGCCTGATCCAACTGCATAGATGAGACCCCAAGATCAAGCACCACTCCGTCCAAGTCTTTGGCATGGTCATCTAAGTTAGAAAAAACATCTTCAACCAATCGAAGGCGGCCATCATAATCTGTCACCCACTCAGCAGCCATTTTATGAACCGCCGGATCGCGGTCTAAAGCTATGACCGTGTTCGCGCCAGCATCAAGCAATCCTCTGGCATATCCGCCCGCTCCAAATGTGCCATCCAGCCAATCCCCCGAGATCGGTGCTGCAGCATCTAAAATTGAGCGCAATAAAACGGGGATATGAGGATCAGCCTGGGTGGTAAGAGCCGCCGGCGTCATACTCAAGCCCCTCCATCCTCATCAAGAAAGCTTAATGGATCAAAATCTTCGGGTTGCTCATGAAGCCATTGCTCGATCTTAGTCTGGTCAGCTTCATAGGTTTCCGGGTTCCAAATTTGGAATGTATCGCCTGCCGCAATAAAATAGGCTTCTTTTTCAATATTAATTTTTTGGCGCAACCGGCCAGGCAAAACAAGCCGGCCGGTATCATCAATCGAGGTTGGAAAGCTTTGTCCGTGAAAAAGGCGCTCAAGTGTTTTTCGGCCAAGTGATCCACGCGCAAGCTGATCAATTTTACGGTCGACTTCTTGGATCGCCTCGATCGTATAACACTCAAGAAAATTTCGGCGGCTATCGCCATAAACAATAACCAGCTCCGGGGGTAACCCATCGCACCAGTTTGGATCACAGGCCTGAATGACACGGCGAAAAAGGGCCGGAATAGATACCCGTCCCTTTGCGTCCACCTTTTGTAGACCTTCACCTCTAAACCTGCGTGCCACGTCTCTGTTTGCCCTCGTATAATCCCAAATCCCCCTAAAATGAAAAAACGGATTGAGCTGCTGCCACTGCCCAATCCGCCGTCATCGTCCCGCTGTGCGGGGATGTCCGACTGCACGCGCACCTGGGGGGGGTACATTTTCGCTCGCGCGCCGGATCATTTTATTTGATGAAAGCGGGGCCTGTATGAAACCTGCTCTGGGATTTTGGATCTTAACGTCCTTTTCAAAATTCCCGTCCTCATCATGGGTATTGATGCCACGAGACACCTCATGATGCAAGAATAATTTGGGATTTCATGGTATTTTTTGGGAAATGCCTTAGAAAGATAATCTCGATCTGATAGAGAGTGGAATATTGATACAACATATAGATATATATTAAATAATTTATCAATATATAGATTTCTCAAGCAGCGAGGTTTTCCCAAAGTCCAAATTGATTTTTGTATAGATTAGTGAGTTTCTTAAATACTTCGCAGCTTTTAGAGAATAATCTTGATAATTTCTTTAGACGAATCGGTATTTTTACGCATTCACCCACGATTTCCCAAAGCAATGCCTTGACCCAAACGAACCAGGCTCTGCCGGCAAACAACAGGCTTTATTTTGGTTAAAACACCTTAGGTTGATTAGGCCATACCGCCTTGGATAAGGCCCTTTGCAAGCTGCGCATAGGCTTTGGCAACAGCCCCTTCACCTAGGGCCACCGGGCGGCCATCATCGCCGGCAAGCCGTGTGGCAAGGTCTAGCGGTAAAGCTCCAAGAAACGGCAGGCCCCGATCTTTTGCTTCGGTCTCAACACCACCATGACCGAATATATCGCTAGTTTCACCACAATGAGGACATTGAAAGACCGACATATTTTCCACCAAACCCAAAATCGGTGTATTTAAAGTGTTGAACATATCCATCGCCTTGCGGGCATCCAGCAAGGCTACATCCTGCGGCGTAGACACAACAATTGCGCCTGTAAGCTGAGTTTTTTGACATAGGGTCAATTGCACATCCCCAGTGCCGGGTGGAAGATCCACCAATAAAATATCAAGCTCACCCCAGGCAACCTGTGATATCATCTGCTGCAGAGCTCCCATGAGCATAGGACCGCGCCAAACAACAGCCTTGTTTTCTTCAAGCATAAATCCAATCGACATCAACGTAACGCCATGGGCGTGCAGCGGAAGAATTGTTTTTCCATCAGGGCTCGCTGGACGTTTGTTTATACCCATCATCCGTGGCTGCGAAGGACCGTAAATATCTGCGTCCAAAAGCCCAACACGTCGGCCTTCGGCGGCTAGTGCTACAGCTAAATTGGAAGAGACAGTGGATTTTCCAACCCCTCCTTTGCCAGATGCAATCGCAATGATCCGGTCGACACCAGGCGGCTTCATCGGGCCAGACTGGGGCTTTGGATGCCCCCCTACCTTCAAAGAGGGCGGCGCTTTTGCGGGTTGGGCGGATGTGTGAGCCGTCAATACAATTGACACTCTTTCAACCCCATCCAAATTGGTCAATGCGGACTGAATTTGGGGCTGCAAAGGCTCAATAGCTTTGGCAAGTTCATTGTTTGGTACTTCAATAACAAATTGCACATGGCCGTTTTCAGTTTGCAGAGCGCGTATCATATCACGGGAAACGAGTGTGCCGCCGTCGGGAAGGTTAATCTGATTAAGCGTATTCATAATTCTGTCGCGCATTGCCACTTCCTTCCCAAATTAACCCGCCTTGAAATGAGAGATTTGCTCTGCATTTGCAATTCAAAAGTTGGCAATGCTGATAAAGCCTTAAACCATATTTTATCAGTCGGGTTCTGCCCAATTCGATACCCTATGAGACATTTAGACTTTAATAGTATTATTTTAAAGACCAAGCTTTAAGTCATTTCAAATAGTCTGGCAAAAAATTACACCTTTTCTCAATAAGCTAGCCAGAAAAAAATCGCAAAGAACCATGGAGCTATTTCCTTCAATTATCGGGATGCCCATGCAATTGCTGCATAGCGGCATTGCAAACATGATTATTGTGCATCTGCAGAAAAAGCATATCTTAGTGTTATCAGAGAGAGCGACAAATGCTCTCTTAGAAAAGGAAAATTAAAATGGCTTATGCATCACATTCCAACGCATTGTCTTCGGGTCTAGTCGCAAGATCTGCAGCTCTTATGTCAGCTGCATCAGACTATATGGATCGCCGTCGGGCCTATCGCTCGACCATTCGCGAACTGTCCCGCCTTAGCAACCACGAACTTGCAGATCTCGGTCTGAGCCGCTCAATGATCCGTTCGGTTGCATTGGAAGCAGCACAAAAAGGTTAAACGAGATTCGAAAGGCCCCTTCCTCCTCCCTGGGCTGGACGAAAATAGCAGCGGTGAAGGATCCTCCCCCTTCCCGCTGCTAATTTATTATGGGGTCTGCAAAAGCTCTAAAAGGGGATGTCATCGGCGCCCGTTACAAACCGAGACACAACTTTCTTTATACCTGCCTTTTCAAAGCTGATCTCAAGCTTATCGCCTTCAATACCGATCACTGTTCCATAGCCGAATTTTTGGTGAAAAACACGGTCGCCCTCTGTGTGCACTGAAATTGCAGTTGCGTTTATCGTGATCTGGTTTTGCTCTTTAGGCTGGCCAATCGGCCGCTGTGATGTGCGGGACTGCAACCGTTTCCATCCGGGCGAATTATATCCACTGGTCTCGGCTGCAGTTTTTTCTATGTCTGACTGCATTCCGGTTGCACCATATCCGCCACCATAAAGCCCCGGAGGCGTCAAAACCTCTATATGTTGCTCGGGCAATTCATCAATAAACCTTGATGGCATTGACGATTGCCACTGGCCAAACACCCGCCGGTTGCCTGCAAAAGATATGGTGCAGATTTGCTCAGAGCGGGTGATGCCAACATAGGCAAGCCGGCGCTCTTCTTCGAGACCTTTAAGACCGCTTTCATCCATACTGCGCTGCGACGGGAAAAGCCCATCTTCCCAGCCCGGCAAAAATACAACTGGAAATTCAAGCCCTTTGGCCGCATGCAATGTCATGATTGACACTTTTTCGCCGCCCTCTTCACTGTCATTGTCCATCACAAGGCTCACGTGCTCTAAAAATCCTTGAATATTTTCAAATTCCTCAAGCGCTTTGACCAGTTCCTTTAGGTTTTCAAGACGGCCCGGTGCTTCGGGGGTTTTATTGGCTTGCCACATTTCCGTGTAACCGGATTCATCAAGAATAACTTCCGCCAGCTCAACATGGTTCATAGCGGCATCACCAGTAAGCCGGGCCCAGCGCGCAATGCCATCCAAAAGCTGTGAAAGCTCTTTTGCACCCTTTCCGCTGATCTGCTGACTTTCAAGCAGCAGCCGCGCGCCTTCAATTAATGGAACCCCATTGCTGCGCGCCATGATTTGCATTTTTTGCTGGGCTTTATCCCCCAAACCCCGTTTGGGGGTATTGACGATGCGCTCAAAAGCAAGATCATCTTCTGGGCTGGTGACCACCCGGAAATAAGCCATCGCATCCCGAATTTCCATACGCTCGTAAAACCGCGGCCCACCGATCACCCGATAAGGCAGGCCGATGGTTAAAAAGCGATCTTCAAAAGCCCGCATCTGGTGGCTTGCACGCACCAAAATAGCCATGTCATCAAGCCCGAAACCCTTTAATCCGCGGGTGCCCCGCTGGGTTGCTTCAACCTCTTCGCCAATCCAGCGGGCTTCTTCTTCGCCATCCCAATGCCCGATCAGGCGCACCTTTTCGCCGTCTGGTAAATCTGTCCAAAGCTCTTTGCCAAGCCGGCCTTGATTGCCGGATATGACCCCGCTTGCAGCGGCCAGGATATGCGGTGTCGAGCGATAGTTTTGCTCAAGTCGGACAACTTTTGCGCCGGGAAAGTCCTTTTCAAAACGCAGGATATTACCAACCTCTGCACCGCGCCAGCCATAGATGGACTGGTCATCATCCCCAACGCAGCAGATATTTTTATGCCCGCCAGCAAGCAGTCTTAGCCACATGTACTGCGCCACATTGGTGTCTTGGTATTCGTCAACCAGAATATATTTGAACCAGCGCTGATATTGCGCAAGAACATCCGAGTGGTTTTGAAAAATAGTGACCATCAACAAAAGCAGATCGCCAAAATCTACAGCATTCAGGTCCCGAAGGCGGTTTTGATACTGTGCATAAATTTCAGTGCCACGATTGTTATAAGCACCGGCTTCTGCGCTTGGCACTTTCTCTGGCATCCAGGCACGGTTTTTCCAATTATCAATAATTCCAGCAAGCTGCCGCGCCGGCCAGCGCTTTTCATCAATGTTTGCCGCAGAAACCAGCTGTTTTAATAGCCGTAATTGATCATCTGTGTCCAAAATTGTGAAATTGCTTTTCAGACCAACCAGTTCTGCATGGCGGCGCAACAGTTTGACACAAATCGAATGAAAGGTTCCCATCCAAGGCAGACCCTCAACCGCCTGCCCCAACAAATCCCCAACCCTCGTTTTCATCTCGCGCGCGGCTTTGTTGGTAAAGGTTACGGATAGGATTTCATTGGGCCGCGCCTTGCCGGTATTAAGCAGGTGGACAACGCGGCACGTCAGCGCCTTGGTTTTTCCAGTTCCTGCGCCGGCCAGCATTAGAACGGGACCCTCTAAGGTTTCGACCGCCTCACGTTGGGCTGGATTTAGCTGATCCAGATAGGGTTGAGGGCGCGCAGCCATCGCACGCGCCGACAGGGATGCGCCTTCAAATGCGTCCATTTCATCAAAACTGCTCATGAGGGCAAACTAGCGCGGAGAATAATGAATGAAAAGAGATGTTCAGCATATGTTCTAATTTTTTTATCCTGTTGCCTCGCTAAAAAAAGACGATTGCGGTGAATTCAGCTGTTGCTGTTGGTGATTTAAAGCTGATGGTCAGATAAAAGTTCCTGCCCTGCTAACTGTCTAAAGCTCTGGACAAATATCAATGAACTGGGGCAAATGTTCACATGACACTCGAGTACAGATATCCGGCTGTTGAATTTTTAAAACCCAAGGCACGTCGGCGCCTTCCGCATTTCGTTTGGGAATATCTGGACAGTGGAACCGGCGCTGAGGTTACGCACAAACGCAATAGGACGATCTTTGAAGACATCAAAATGATGCCTTCAATCCTGCATGGCCCAATTGAGTCAGATACACGCAAAACCCTGTTGGGCAAGACCTATGATCTACCTTTTGGGGTGGCGCCTGTTGGGATGTCCGGGCTGGTTTGGCCCAACGCCGAAAGTTTACTGGCAAAAAATGCTCATGAGGCCAACATACCCTATTGCCTATCAACAGTGGCCTGCCAGACGCCCGAGCAGGTTGGACCAAAAGCCAAGGGCAATGGGTGGTTTCAACTTTATCCGCCGCGCGATCCAGACATTCGCCGTGATATGCTCCGCCGCGTGAAACAAGCAGGTTTTGAAACTTTGGTTTTGACCGTCGACTTGCCAGAAGCCAGCCGACGCGAGCGTCAAGCCAGAGGCGGCATCACGCATCCGCCGGTTTTGACGGCAAGGTTACTGGCGCAAATTGCCCGTCGCCCGGCTTGGGCCATGGCAACTGCCCTTCATGGGCGGCCAGAAATGCCTTTTGTCAGCCAATATGGCGATGCAAGTCGCGGGCTGCCGATCACCGAACATATCGGCTATCAGCTGCGCACCTCCCCGGATATGGAATATGTGAACTGGCTTCGTGATCATTGGCAGGGGCCATTGGTTCTCAAAGGGATCATGAACCACAAAGATGTACAGCGCCTTGAGGCCAGCGGCGTTGATGCTCTTTGGGTGTCAAACCATGCGGGCCGCCAATTTGATGGTGCTCTGACCAGTTTGGAAGTGCTGCCGGACATTCGCCGTGCAACTAAATTGCCGATCATTTTCGACAGCGGTGTCGAGCGCGGAATGGACATATTACGAGCGCTTGCTTTGGGGGCAGATTTTGTCATGCTTGGGTCAGCATGGCACTTCGCGCTAGGCGCTTTAGGGCGCCAAGGCCCCGCACACCTGACCTCCATTCTTCAAAAAGACCTGATTGCAAATATGGGCCAACTTGGTCTGGTTGATCTTGACGATTGCGCTCGTTGCCTGTGTTCAAAAATTACTTAAATCGGCCCTGTTCCGCACATTGATTCCAGAACTGTTCTAAATGTTCATTTTTTTAACATTTTGAGCACTAATTTTGTTACAATTCACATTGACACCTTAATTTCTGCAATGCAGCATCCCAGCGGGGCTAGGGCATCTGACCTAGTGCAGCGAAAATCAAGCTAAAAAGGACTAAAGGATGCCCGAATTTCAGAAAATTCTGATTGCCAACCGTGGAGAAATTGCCATTCGCGTCATGCGTGCCGCAAATGAAATGGGAAAGAAAACCGTCGCGGTCTTTGCTGAAGAAGACAAGCTCAGCCTGCATCGGTTCAAAGCAGATGAAGCTTACCGCATTGGCAAAGGCATGGGTCCAGTGGCCGCCTATCTGTCGATTGATGAAATTATCCGCGTGGCGCGGGAATGCGGCGCCGATGCCATCCACCCTGGCTATGGGCTTTTGTCCGAAAATCCAGATTTTGTAGAAGCCTGCGCAGCCCATGATATCACTTTTATCGGCCCCAAAGCCGAAACCATGCGGGCACTTGGTGATAAAGCTTCTGCCCGACAGGTTGCAATAGCAGCGGGGGTCCCTGTGATCCCGGCCACCGATGTGCTTGGCGATGATATGGACCTCATCCGAAAACAGGCCGCGGATGTTGGATACCCGCTGATGCTAAAGGCGTCTTGGGGCGGTGGTGGCCGCGGGATGCGGCCAATCCTTGGACCGGATGAGCTTAAAGAAAAAGTTCTTGAAGGGCGCCGCGAGGCAGAAGCCGCTTTTGGCAATGGGGAAGGCTATCTTGAAAAGATGATCACCCGTGCCCGCCATGTCGAGGTTCAGATATTGGGCGATAAACACGGTGATATCTATCATTTATGGGAGCGCGACTGCTCGGTTCAGCGGCGTAACCAAAAAGTTGTCGAACGTGCGCCTGCCCCTTATCTAAGCGAGGCACAACGCGCCGAGCTTTGTGAACTGGGCCGCAAAATCTGCGCTCATGTCAATTATGAATGTGCCGGCACTGTTGAATTCCTGATGGATTTGGACAGTGAGGAATTTTACTTCATTGAAGTGAACCCGCGAGTGCAGGTGGAGCATACGGTAACTGAAGAAGTCACTGGAATTGATATTGTTCAGTCGCAAATTCTAATCGCAGAAGGCAAACCCTTGGCCGAGGCAACCGGCAAAGCGGCCCAGAGTGAAATCAAGCTGAACGGCCATGCGCTGCAAACCCGTATCACCACTGAAGATCCTCAAAATAATTTTATCCCAGATTACGGCCGCATCACGGCTTACCGCAGCGCCACCGGCATGGGCATAAGATTGGATGGCGGCACAGCCTATTCAGGCGGTGTGATCACCCGCTATTACGACTCGCTGTTGGTAAAAGTCACCGCTTGGGCCCCCACCCCCGAAAAAGCCATCGCCCGTATGGACCGCGCCCTGCGTGAGTTTCGTATCCGCGGGGTCAGTACCAATATTGCCTTTGTCGAAAACCTGCTGAAACATCCGACTTTTCTAAGCAATCAGTACACCACCAAATTTATCGACGATACAAGCGACCTGTTTAAATTTAAAAAACGCCGGGATCGCGGCACCAAAGTTCTTACCTATATTGCGGATATTTCGGTCAATAAGCATCCCGAAACCACCGGCCGGCCAGCGCCAGATGCTGACCTTAAAGCGTCAGTGCCCCCTCAGCAATCACCAGATGTTCCTGACGGTGTGCGTCAGTTGCTTGAAGCCAAAGGCGCTCAAGGCGTAGCAGACTGGATGCTTGAGCAAAAGAAATTGCTGATCACCGACACCACAATGCGCGATGGGCATCAGTCCCTTCTTGCCACGCGGATGCGGTCGATTGACATGATCAATGCAGCGCCAGCCTATGCGGCCAATTTGCCGGATTTATTCAGCGTCGAATGCTGGGGCGGTGCGACATTTGATGTTGCCTATCGGTTTTTACAAGAGTGCCCATGGCAACGCTTGCGCGATATACGAACCCATATGCCCAACCTGATGACCCAGATGCTGCTGCGTGCCAGCAACGGGGTTGGCTATACAAACTATCCTGACAATGTGGTGCAAAGCTTTGTAGCCGAGGCGGCAAAGGGCATTGATGTGTTCCGCGTCTTTGACAGCCTCAACTGGGTTGAAAATATGCGCATTGCGATGGACGCGGTCATTGAGTCCGGAAAGATATGCGAGGCAAGCATTTGCTACACTGGCGATATCCTGAACCCTGCTCGGTCAAAATATGATCTGCAATACTATGTTACCATGGCCCAAGAGCTTAAAGCTGCAGGCGCACATGTTCTTGGGTTAAAAGATATGGCAGGCCTGCTCAAACCAGCGGCTGCTCGGGTTTTGGTAAAAGCTTTGAAAGAAGAAGTGGGCCTTCCCGTCCACTTCCACACGCATGACACATCAGGTCTTGCCGGCGCGACTATCTTGGCGGCAAGCGACGCGGGGGTTGATGCGGTTGATGTGGCGATGGACGCTTTTTCCGGCGGCACCTCGCAACCCTGCTTGGGATCTGTGGTTGAGGCGCTGCGCAACACTGACCGCGACACAGGTTTAAATATCGCATCCCTGCGCGAAATGAGCGATTATTGGGAGCAGGTGCGCGCACAATATGTGGCTTTTGAAAGCGGATTAGCAGCCCCTGCATCCGAGGTCTATCTGCATGAAATGCCGGGCGGTCAGTTTACCAATTTAAAAGCCCAAGCAAGGTCACTGGGGCTTGAGGATAAATGGCCCGAGGTGGCGCGGACCTATGCCGATGTCAACCAGATGTTCGGCGATATTGTCAAAGTAACACCCTCGTCAAAAGTGGTCGGAGACATGGCTCTAATGATGGTATCACAAGGGTTAAGCCGCGATCAGGTCGAATCCCCCGACACCGATGTGGCCTTTCCCGATAGCGTTGTAGACATGATGCGCGGAAACCTAGGTCAGCCTCCGGGTGGATTTCCGGCAAAAATCATCGACAAAGTTCTAAAGGGTGAACAGCCCTCTGTCGAACGGCCAGGGGCGCATTTGCCGCCCATTGATCTTGCGCAAACTAAGGCGGATCTAGAAAAAGAGCTTGAGGGCAAGATTGTCGATAGTGAAGATTTGAACAGCTATCTGATGTATCCTAAGGTCTTTTTGGACTATATGGGGCGCCACCGCACCTATGGCCCGGTGCGCGCTCTGCCCACAAAGACCTTCTTTTACGGCATGCAACCGGGCGAGGAAATCACAGCCGAAATTGATCCCGGAAAAATTCTTGAGATTCGCCTGCAGGCTATTGGGAAAACCGATGAAAACGGCGAGGTCAAAGTTTTCTTTGAACTCAATGGTCAGCCGCGCGTCATCCGCGTTCCCGATCGTTTGATCAAATCCCAAACCGCCGCGCGGCCAAAAGCCGAATTGGGTAATCCAAATCATATTGGTGCCCCGATGCCCGGAGTGGTCGCTTCGGTTGCGGTTTCTGTTGGCCAAAAAGTCAACGAGGGCGATCTGCTGCTCACCATAGAAGCGATGAAAATGGAAACCGGCATTCACGCCGAGCGCAGCGCAACGATCAAATCGGTGCATGCGCAGTCTGGCGGGCAAATCGATGCCAAGGACCTTTTGATCGAGTTGGAATAAGCCAAAATCAACGAATTCAATGCCCAATCCGACGCTTTGTTCATCTTGGGCAATTCCTTCTGTAGGCGAGGCATTGAAAAAAATAGCAATTCGGCGTTTTTCCTCTTGCAGGTTGCGCCGGTTGTTTATATCTCTCGCTCACCCAAGGACGCGGGCGTAGCTCAGGGGTAGAGCGTTACCTTGCCAAGGTAAATGTCGTGAGTTCGAATCTCATCGCCCGCTCCAAATTTTCTGTAAATATCAATAACTTGCAGAAACGCTTCCTAATGCATTGGTGCATCAAACTAAATGTTTCCTCAATGTTTCCTGAGCCGAGTCGCAAAAATCAAAATGTTTCCTGAAATGTTTCCTGAGAAATTTCTAAGCTGTTGATATGAATGAAAATTCACTTTTTAAGCATATTATGCGCCTGCTCACGCGTTTCTTGATTGCGGCGCGTCCAGCCTTTGCAACTCAACTACAGGCTCTGCATTACCTTCATATGCGTATAATTTCTAATTTCTATGTCATATAACTCAAGCAAGCTCTCTAAAATCGGCAGAAAATGACTGGCTTCCTTCCAATGATGATTAAGGCCCTCTTCAGTTTCATAAATTTCAAAGAGGTGAAAAATTGTTCTGCCAGTCGGCCGTGGCCTTTTGCCATCAACGATTTCAGCAATTCCCTCCCCCTCCCACTCGGGACTGCTAGAAATGGAATAGTGCAGCAGTTTTCGAGGGCCATCTGTTTCACGTTTAGCCTTCATAAATTCCATATGACCTTCAAAAAACTCGGTTAATGCAGCAACTGCAGCGGCATCTCTCGCAATATATAGAACACTTACTGAAGCCGTTCCGTCCAATTCACTGACCATCGCCGTTTCGACCTTATCCACTGTTAGCCTAACAATAACGAACCGCGATTATAACACAACTACCCAATAAGCCCCTTCGCCTGCTCACGCATCTCTTGATTGCGGCGCGTCCAGCCTTTGCCGAATGTCTTAAAGTGTGACAGCCCCTCATAAAACTTCTGGCGGCTGTCGTGCAACTTATCAACCAGCTCACCAGGTTCATGATTCATAACAGCTTGCAGGCACATTTACCTTTCTCATTTGCGCATCAGGTAAATCGGGTAATTTTGTCCGGTTTCCTGATGTTTCCTGAGCTATAGTCAAATATGAATATGGTAGATGTCATCAAGGGTTAAAAGGTTTCCTAAAACCGCATATAACCCTTTGTTTTATTGGTTAAACATGTACCTGATACATATTTGACTAAATGTCAGATATGATTAACAAGAGAATTGCCAAGGTAAATGTCGTGAGTTCGAACTTCATCGCCCGCTCCAAAAATCGCCATATAAGCTTTAGAGAATAGTGAAGGTCGTAATACCGTCCTCCTTCGAGGCTACTATTGTCACCACCAAGGGCTTAGCCAAAGCTGGGAATATAGATTTCGAAACTTGATGTGTTTCAGCTGATTGCCTAGTTTTAAACTTAGTAACTTGTAAATCAGAGTATTCTTTATGCGTAACATTTTCATAACTGCAGTGTTTCTAGCCTTTGCTGTTCCTATCTCAGCACAGGATTTTAATAGGGGCGTTGATGCTTATAGGTCAGGTGATTATGTCACCGCCATGAACGAGTGGCGGCCTTTAGCCGAGCAAGGCAACATGATTGCCCAATACGCTCTGGGTGTGATGTATGATTTGGGTGAAGGTGTCGCTAAAGACTCTAAGGAAGCCATTAAATGGTACAGCCTAGCTGCCGAACAAGGGTATGCTTTGGCGCAATACAATCTGGGTATTATATACGAAATAGGCGAAGGTGTTTCGCAAGATTCCAAGGAAGCTATTAAATGGTACAGGCAAGCTGCTGCACAAGATTATGCTTTAGCCCAGTACGCTTTGGGTGTGATGTACGATTTGGGTGAAGGCATTACTCAAAACTCCAAAGAGGCTGTTAACTGGTACAGGCGATCCGCTGATCAAGGGTATGCTTTAGCCCAATACGCACTGGGTGTGATCTATGAAAAAGGCGAAGGCATCACTCAAGACTATAAGCAAGCCGTTCAGTGGTACAGGCAAGCTGCTGAACAGAGGTATGCTATAGCCCAATACGCCCTTGGGGTGATGTACGAGAATGGCGTAGGCGTTCTACAAGACAACGTGACAGCTCATATGTGGTACAATCTAAGCGCTGCTAATGGGAATGACTTGGGCGGCAAAAATAGAAATGAAGTCGCTAAAAAGATGAGCTCAGAAGATATCTTTAAAGCCAAAGCCATGGCTAGGAAATGTATGAGTAGCGATTACAAAAACTGTGGGGAGTGAATTGAAATTGCGCCATATTTTACCAAATGAATCTTATTTCTGGTTCCCTTACGTAAGCGAGGTAGAAACGGCCAAAGCCGTTGTAGCTGGCCAGAAAATCTTGGCGAAATATATCTTTGTTTAAAGCCAAAAAAACCAGCTTAATAAACTTATTTTAGGTATATCTTTTTGCTAAGTATAGTGTAATTCTAAAACCCGATGCAAAAAATGTATGGTTTCACGAAAGAAGGTGAGAACAAGTAATGCGGCTGACAGGTTTTTCTGATCTATCATTCAGGGTTCTATTGTTCACGGCGACCAAACAAGACAAATTGGTAACGATAGATGAAATGAACGAATTCTACTCTGTCTCACGTGGCCATTTGATGAAAGTCGTGAATGCACTAACCAGGTCTGGATATCTTGAATCAATTCGGGGCAGATCGGGCGGCTTGCGTTTGGCTCGGCCTCCTGAAGATATCAATCTTGCAGCCGTGCTTAGAGAAACCGAGGCAGATTTCAGTCTGGTTGAATGCATGCGGGCTGGAAACACCTGTAAACTGTCGCCGATGTGCCGACTAAAGTCTCCATTAAATGAAGCGATGACCGCGTTTATGGAAACCTTAGGCAAATATACATTGGAGGATATTATCCTTCAAGAGTATGCTTTTGCACCTTAAATGAAACATTTTTTTGCCGATCGGATTGAGTTAGAGCGGATCATGTACTTGGCATCGGAAATCAAGATTTCAGCGATCGAAACAACACACAAAGCTCAGCCGTAAAGCAGTTTACTTTATAAAAATCCTATAAAGTGAAATAAAATTAACGCCCGAGCCGCTAAAAGTTGCTCTCGCCCACTGGCTTGAGACCATGCAAAGCACATAGAATCCATGGAGCATCGACATGGCTGAGCTGACCAATGTTCGGAAGATCTCAAGATGGGGAAGCGAAAATTTGATATGCTTAGTCAGGCAAGAAAAGCTTCGCAAAGAAAACCACCGCCAGCCAAATATGCCAATATCCGCTGGCCGGCACAGACGTCCCTTATCCCTAAGAGCCTCGCCTCATAGCAACTTGATAGCACCTAAAACCTGACCCATCTTCGCTCCTGTCATCGAGCCAAAGTTGACATAAAGCTCAAGGCTGCCCATTACATATATTTTATTTATATCTTTTTAAAAAATATGTGATATATATCCATTTTATAGCCAAGGAATCGGAGAACTCAATTATGTCAAAAGGAATAGAAAAGGGATTAGACCGTCGTGATTTTCTAAAGGCCGGCACCCTAGCATCTTCAGCGGCTGCATTTGGCGCTTTTGCAACGGCAGGCAATCAAGCTGTCGCAGGAAGTACATTTGCGTCCGGAGAGGCAAAGCTAATCAACGCGCAACTTAGCGAAGCAGAAATTGCGGCACTTCCGCGCGTTAAGCAGGAACTAGTAGCGCCGCCACAGGCACCGAAATTTGATCAGATCGACCTGGGTGGCCCAAAGGTTGTTGAAGTTACAATGACAATAAAAGAATTACGCTGGGAGGTTGATGATACCGGTGCTGAAACCTGGGCTTTGACCTTTGATGGGTCAGTGCCAGGCCCTCTGATCGTCTGTCACGAAGGCGACTATGTCGAACTGACACTGATCAATCCAGAAGAAAATTTTATGGAACACAACATCGACTTTCATGCATCCACAGGCGCATTGGGCGGCGCTGGACTTACTCATGTTCTGCCAGGTGAGCAGACAACGCTGCGATGGAAAGCAGTAAAATCGGGTGTTTTTGTGTATCACTGCGCTCCTGGTGGCCAGATGATCCCATATCATGTGGTTCATGGCATGAACGGCGCGGTTATGGTTCTGCCACGCGAGGGCTTAACCGATAAAGACGGCAATCAGCTTCCATTTGATGATATATTCTACGTCGGCGAGCAGGACTTCTACATACCAAAAGACGAAAATGGAGACTGGAAAGTTTACGACAGCCCCGGCGAGAACTTTGGTGATGTTCTCCCACTTATGCGAACACTGACGCCAACCCATGTGGTGTTCAACGGCAAGGTGGGCGCAATCACTGGCGAAAGCGCTCTGAAGTCAGAGGTTGGGCGAACAGCACTTTTCATACATGCTCAATCAAACCGGGATTCGCGCCCCCATTTAATTGGTGGCCACGGAGATTATGTCTGGGAAACCGGATCATTTGCGGACGACCCGGCAACAGGTCTTGAAACCTGGTTTATCCGCGGCGGATCTGCCGGTGCGGCACTTTACACCTTTAGACAGCCCGGTGTGTACGTCTACCTAAATCACAATTTGATCGAGGCCGTTGAATTAGGAGCAGCAAGTCATGTTGTTGTTAAAGGCGAATGGGATGACGATCTGATGATACAATTGGATAAGCCCGGACCGATCAAAGTTTAATCTGGTTCGCTCGGGGTAAAGAGATTGAGATTATTAGTATTCATGGCATGCAGCAGCATCACAGCTGTTGTCACTTTCGCGGCAGGCCAGATTTTATCATATCTGCCTGTTCCCCCGAGCAACGCTCTCACGTCCGCTGGTGACAGTGCAATGAGTGCCCTTTCAATTGACGAAGTTACGGTTGAGATCCCAGATTACACCGGTGGTCGCAAGAAAATTGTTGTGGCCAAACATGAGGTCACATTTGCCGAATGGCAGAAATGTGTCGATACCGGTGTCTGCAGGCATCATCCAAAACGCCGCAAGTATGTCGACGACACTCACCCCGTCACTGGAGTCAGCTGGCGCGATGTGCAACATTATATTGATTGGATATCAAGTAAAACTGGCAAAACATACCGGTTGCCGCTGGAAAATGAATGGCGGGAGCTGGCTGTTAATGTGCTTGATAAGGAGGTCGAAAAGCTCTTTGATGATCCTCGTTTGTCGTGGGCAACCGACTACGCGAATTTTGGAAAACGCACCGTTAGAAAGACACGTCCGGTTGGTCATTTTGGCATAGAAGACAACGGCATTGCGGATATTGCCGGAAATGTATGGGAATGGACCGATAGTTGCTGGCGCACTTCCACGGCTGCGGGAAAAGGCGAAACCAGTAAGAATTGCGGGGGCGTGCGCGTTCTGGCAGGGGTGCATATGACTTACCAGTCCGAACTGATCCGCTTTGTGCCAACAGGCGGATGTTCAATTGGTTTTCCGCCAGCGAATATCGGTTTTCGTCTGGTCCGCGATATCGAACCTTCTCTCTAAGCCGTTAAACCGCAAAGCTCAGATAATTTTAGGTCGCCCGGATAAAAAAAGAACAAGAAACTCAATTTACATTCATAGGATTTAAAATGAAACAAATACTCATGACAGCAATCACAATTCTTGCAATCAGCACCACTGTTTATGCAGATGAAAATCTCAAAAAAGGGGAAAGATTTTTCAAGAAATGCAAAGCTTGTCATTCAATCGAAGAAGGCAAAAAGAAGCTAGGACCTTCTCTGTTTGGCATTTTCGGTCGGGAAGCAGGAGCAGTGGAGGGATTTAGGTACTCCAAGCCGATGGCAGCAGCAGATTTTGTATGGAATGAAGAAACCCTGAACAATTTTTTGAAAAATCCGAAGAAGTACATGAAGGGTACGAAAATGTCGTTTCCTGGCATCAAGAAAGAAGCCGATAT